>CAMJGD010000005.1 GCA_946405135.1 uncultured Clostridiaceae bacterium
AGAAAGATATGGCATAACTGAATGTAAAGTTATATTTCCTAAGATTTACAAATTAGAATTTGTTAAGTAACAGGATATGCTCATTTTGTTTGGTGGCACCCGTATTGTTTTCGCATATCAAAAAACAGCTGTATCAAGCTATGATAGTATGGAATAAATTCACCACTTTCCATCATTGAAAATATCTCTTCTTTAGAAGCCCACTTAACTTTCTGAACTTCTTCATACTGCAATAACAGTTCATTGATATCAACCTCTTGTTCAATTAGATAAACATCATCAAATCCATTGTTAAAATTGATGGTAATGTGAGGTCTGATATTTTTCAAATCCACTCTTAATCCAATTTCCTCAAACAATTCTCTTTCAGCGGCAGATTGACTTGTATCATCTTTTATAGCACTTCCACCTACTGTTATATCCCACATGTTTGGCCAACCTTCTTTGAAAGGTTGTCTTTGTTGAATTAGCATTTCACCATTAGAATTGAAAACACATATATGAACAACTAAATGATAATTATTTTTTTCAAAAGGTTCCCCACGAACCATAGTTTCATTTGTTTTATTCCGATTAATATCATATACATCCCAAAGTTCCATATTCACACCTCACCAAATACATATTTTCTTCATATCTGCTCGTCACTAATCAACCCGAAAGTACCATTATATTGCTCAATCTTAAATTATTAATTTAGTGAATTGTTTTACACATATCACACATCTTACTATTATGTATTAAGTTTAAAGATTCCTTATGTTTAACCATCTACTCTTTATTGTGACATAACTTTAGTATTTTGCAACTTTTTTAAGTCATAAAGGCATCAAAATATAAAATTGCCACATTTATTGAAAGAGTTTAGAATTTCTTTTATTAGTATACTTTTATATAATAGCATTAGAGAAACTCCTAGGGTTTTGAAGAGAGGGATGAATATGATTACATTAACCCAAAGACAAAAAAATATAATCAGATACCTTCTTAAGTCAGAAGATTTTGTAAAAATAAAAGCTATAGCTAGTAACTTTGAAGTTAGTGAAAGAACCATAAGATATGATTTAGATGTAGTGGAACAATACATTAAAAGTATTGGAGAAGTTTTAATCAGAAAACCCAGGTTGGGAATAAAAATAGAACATAGTTCTAAGATTAAATACAGTTTAAATAATATTTTGCAAGACTTTAGTAACAGAGTATTTTCCAAAGAGGAGAGAGTTTATCTTATAATTATGTATCTTTTAATTGAAGGTACTCCCTTAACTCTTGAAAAGCTTTCAAATCTACTATATGTAAGTAAAAACACCATTATTTCTGATTTTAATGAAGTTGAACATGAGCTTTTAAATCAAGGTCTTGCCATTGAAAAAAATCATTTTGGATTTGCTGTGGTTGGAGAAGAGGAACTTATACGTGACAGGTTTTACTCTTTGTACATGTATGGAGTTAAAAAATCAATAATAAATAGATACATTGTAGAAGACCTTATTGATTTAGAAGCTAAAACCAAAATACCAAGTATTATAACCGAGATGGAAAAAAGTATGAATATTAATTATTCAGATAATTCTAAAGATGAATTACACATATCCCTTCTATTTACTTTAAAGAGGGCTTCTATAAAAAATGAAATAAGATATTCTGAAGAAATCATAAACAAGTATCTTGAAAAAAAAGAATTTAAACTATTAAAAGAAATAATATACAGCAAAAAAAACTACCTTAATCTCAAAGTAAGTGACTTATGCTATTTAACAAAGATGTTTTTAGGAGCAAAGATAATGTACTATATTGAAAATTCTGAGATATCTAGTGAGGATAAAGAAGCAAATACTTTAGCTAGAAAAATTATTCAAGATTCAGAGGAATATATAGGTGTAGATTTTACCAATGATTATGAGTTTATAAATTCTTTAGCTCTTCATCTAAAAGTAGCCCTGTACAGATTAAGAAACAATCTTATAATTGAAAATCCTTTAACAGAACAAATAAAGTATAGAATTACATTTATATATGAAATAACAAAGAAAATATTAGCTAAATATGAAGAAGATATCAAATGTAAATTTCCAGAAAATGAAATAGCATATATTGCTATGTATATAGGTGCTGCTTTTGAAAAAAATCTTCAAAGTGGTTTTATGCCTGAAGTTTTAGTAATATGCGGAAGTGGAATGGCTACATCAGGTATTCTAAGTACTAGATTAAAAATAATGCTTCCAGAGCTAAAACTTATAGGCCCTATAGCTATTCAAGATATGAATAAAGAATTAAAACATAATAAAATTGATTTTATTATTACTACTGTAGATGTAAAAGTAGATAATCTTGAAGTGATTAAAGTAAATCCACTATTAGATGTTAATGATATCGATAACATAAAAAATTTTATATTTAAAAACACCTATAAAAAGCAGAGTGAATATTTAGCTAAAAGGTATGAAATAGTTAGGGGAGATAAGCTATTGCTAGAAGAAATAATACCTAAAGAAAATGCAGAGTTTAATGTAGGAGAAAAAGATTGGAGGCAAGCAATAAGGATAGCTTCCAAGCCTTTAATTAAAGCTTCTACAATAGAAAATTCTTACGTATCAGCTATGATTAAAGCTGTAGAAGAATTAGGCCCTTACATGGTGTTTATACCTGGTATAGCTTTTGCTCATGCTTCTCCCAAAAGTGGCGTTAAGGGGGAAGGTATAAGCCTTATTACATTAAAAGAAGAAATATTATTCGGTGATAGACATAAGGAGAAAGTTAAGATGATTGTAGTATTTGCCACAAATAAAAACAAATCTAATATACTTACTCAATTAATAAGCATACTAGAAAAAAATGATAATGTAAAAGTTATAAAAAATGCATTAGAATATACAGCTATCGGCAAGTTAAGTAATTAGATATATATACTCAACCATATTAGGAATTTTTATATATCTTGCCGGATGGGAGGAATAAAATGAAAGAAATAATAACTAAAGGTAACATAGCAGTAAAGGTTAAGGCAGTTAATTGGGAGCAGGCGATAGAAGAGGCAGGAAAGTTACTTTTAAATAGTGGAAGTATACATGAAAAGTATATTGAGAACATGATTACTTCAGTAAAGGAACTTGGTCCTTATATTGTAATAGCACCTCACATAGCTATAGCTCACTCAAGACCAGATCATACTGTTATAAAGCCAGATTTAAGCATAATAACTTTAGAGAAACCAGTAGAGTTTGGGAATAAAGATAATGATCCTGTTAGTATAGTTTTTGCTTTCTCTGCAAAAGAAAATGATGGACATTTAAATAAACTTACTGATATTGCAGCATTATTAGAGGATGAAGAAAAAATAGAGGCTATATTAAGAAGTGAAGAAGCAGAAGAGGTTTATAAAATAATAAATGGCAGGATATCTTAAAGTGAGTTATTAAGAAATAGTTTAAATAATTTGAGATAAGGTAAGTCTATCGTATCAAAAATAGATTTAACCATTATTAGGAATGACAATAACATGTAGGAGGTAATTGTAATGAAGAAAATAAATGTAATGGCAGTTTGTGGTTTTGGAGTTGGGTCTTCCATGATATTAAAAATGAAAATAGATGAAATTGCTAAGGCAAATGGGTTAGAAATAAATGCTTTTACTGCAGATATGGGAACTGCAGCAGCTACTCCTTGTGATGTAATATTTACTTCTGAAGAATTAGCAGATGGTTTAAAAAAGTCAGTTAAAGTACCTGTAATAGCAATTAAAAACTTTATAAATAAAAAGGAAATTGAAGAAAAAGGAATAGCCATACTTAAAGAACTTTGTGGAGTTTAAATAGATAAATAATTCAAAGGAGGAAAACACATGAAAATTATTAATTTTATTATTAATCAAATTTTGAGAGAACCAGCCATATTTTTAGGAATTATAGCTTTAGTAGGATTGCTTATTCAAAAAAAATCTGCATCAGATATTATAAAAGGTACACTTAAAACTATTATAGGAGTAGTTATCTTATCTCAAGGTACTACTATCCTTGTAAATTCTATATTACCTTTATCTAATGCTTTTAATTTAATGTATAAAATTCCAGGAGCTGCAGAAATAAAGTCTATGGGTACAGATACTTTTCTTGCTACCTATGGAACACAGATAGGATTAGCAATGGTACTAGCCTTTATAATAAATCTTATAGTTGCTAGATTTACAAAGATAAAAAATGTATTTTTAACAGGACATATGTTATTTTGGTTCCCATTTATATTTGTAGCATGTGCAGTAGAAATGGGATTAAAAGGGACCTCTATTGTAGTGTTTGCTACTATAGCTACAGCTATTTATATAATAGTTTCCCCAGCACTTATAACACCTTTTGTAAAAAATGTTACTGGAGATAATTCATTTACATTAGGACATCCTACTGTTGGGCTATCTTTGGTTTCAGGCTTTATAGGAAAAACGTTTGGAGATAAAAGTAAGTCAACAGAAGATATAAAATTTCCTAAGCAATTAGACTTCCTTAAAGAAATAACTATAACTTCATCTTTAGTAATGTTTATGGTGTATCTAGTAGTAGGATTAATTCTTGGAGGAGAGCAAGTAGCTGAAGTTTATAGTGCTGAAAAGAACTTAGTTATATTTTCTATAATGCAGGGGGTTTTATTTGGAGCAGGATTAACTATATTATTAACTGGTGTTAGAATGATGCTTGCAGAAATAATTCCAGCATTTAAAGGTATATCTGATAAGCTAATACCTAATGCTATACCTGCTTTAGATTGTCCTATAATATTCCCTTACGCACCTAATGCAGTTATAATAGGTTTCCTTGTGTCTATGATAACATCAATAATAACTTTATTCTTATTAGGAAAGGCAGGAGTATTTCAATATGCAGTGCTGCCTCTTACTATAACTTGTTTCTTTGAGATAGGTACTGCAGCAGTAATAGGTAATGGAACCGGTGGACTTAGGGGAGCTATATTAGGATCAGCTGTAGCTGGAGTTTTAATGATATTACTAGTAGGCTTTTCCTTACCATTATTAAAAAATACTGTATCAGATTGGTTATTAATATTTGGAGGAAATGATTTTTCATTATGGACAATCATAGCTAGAGGAATAGGTAAAATCTTCGGAATGTAAGTGAGATTTCATGTAAATATATAAAATTATTAAAATATAGAAAGAGGAGATACATTTAATGAGTAAGTACATAGAATGGTATTTTAATCATGTACATGAAATAACGGATAAAGTTTATGAAACTCAAAAGGACAATATATATAAGGCATCAGAAATGTTTGCAACAGCCATAGAAAAAGGAAATTCCATATTTGTATTTGGAGCTTCTCATGCAGGAATATTAGCGGAAGAGCTATTTTATAGGACGGGAGGACTAGCGCTAATAAATCCTATATTCAACCCTACACTTATGCTTAATACTCGTCCTGTAACCTTAACGTCTCAAATGGAGCGATTAAATGGATTTGGTTCAGAAATTTTAAAAGAAACACCTATAAAAAAAGGGGATGTACTTCTTATTCATTCAGTATCAGGAAGAAATTCTGTTTCTATTGAAATGGCTATAGAAGCAAGAAAATTAGGTGCTAAGGTTATAGTCATAACAAACTTAACCTATTCAAAAAAAGTTACTTCAAGACATAGTTCAGGAAAGATGCTTTATGATGTAGGAGACTTGGTTATAGATAACTGTGGAGATTTTGAGGATTCTAGTATTTTAGTAGAAGGTATGGAACAGAAGGTGGCACCTACATCTACATCGGTAGGAGCAGTTATAGTAAATTCTATAGTAATAGGTGTAGTTGAAAAATTGTTGGAAAGAGGAGTAACCCCTCCAGTATTTCATAGTGCTAATGTAGATGGTGGAGATGAGTTCAATAAAACTTTATTTGAAAAGTATAAGGATAGGATTTTTTATCAATAAGTAATATATAGTCTAGTAGTCTAGCATTTGTGATTTAGATAAATCATAGAAAAATTAAATAAATACAAACTGTATTGCAATCTATTTTATAGCATAATTGCAATACAGTTTTTTGTATATAATCATTATAATGGGAAAACGCTTCTGTATAGCTATACCACAATATAAGACTATGTCACAAATAAAAGTTGATAGAATATAACTCATGCTTATGATATATTTCATATTTCTATATTAAAAATCATTATACAAAGTCCCAATACAGCAACATAAAATGTTGCAAAATAATATTGCCAAGGTAGTTTTTTCTTATACAGATATAAAAGTAGGGCACTTACTATCAACGCTCCAATTAAAGTGATTAGAAACTTAGACTGCTGGTATAAAACCAATCCAATCATTACAAGAACAACCATCAAAGGCATTGTTAAAAAAGTTGCCTTAACTATAGTATTAAGTTTAGAGTTGAAAATACCAAATGAAATCATAAAAATCAGAATTAAATATAAAGCTCTGCTTAAGAAATGTGGAGCTGCATTCTGAGGCATTCTCATAATACTCATTGAAGCATTAATCACAAATGCCGCAAGCAAAAATGCTGCATTGAAAAGGATAAACCCTCCAAACACTATGATGAATAATGACAATACATTTTTATGCCAAGTTTTTAGTTTCATTTTAACCACCTCATTCAAAAAATATGAAGACTTACATAATTTTAGTATTTTGATACGCATAATACTAGTTATTTAGGAATAGTTCTTTAATATGAATTGCAGATTTTTAATCTTTTATTTTTCTTTTCTTCATATACGTATTGCAAATAGCGAAGATTAAAATTATTAAAGTTAATATATTTTAACAACATGTGGAAAATGTTAACCTAATCTAGCTTTAATTCTTTATTTTTCCCCTAAAAATATAATTTATTTCAAAATTCTCAATTGTCATTTATTTAAATTATAATATATTTTAACAACAATTTATAGTATTAATGAAAATAGATTAAGGATATTTAAGTGTACTAAATTACTAATCTAGTTAGATCTAAATGTAATATTTTATAAAAAAATGCAGTATAATTTATAACTTCACACAAAAGGAAATATTTATAATGTGAAGAATACTATATGTATATAGCAATGCAACCGTTTGCACTTATGAATAAAGGAGGAGTAAAATGAAAAAACGTAAAAGCACAAACAAATTTATATCTTATTTTATGTCCTTTATATTTATGCTGACTCTTATAAATGTTCCTGGCATAAAAACAAAGGCAGAAGAGGGAAATATCAGCATAGCGTCTGATGCTATGGCGGTACTTACAGGAGACTTTCTTAAAGCTCAAGGATTAGGAAGTGACTGGGCTCCAGATAAACATGATATTGTGATGAAAGAGTTTCATAATGGAGTATATATGGCTGAATTAGATTTTAAGTCAGCTGGAGACTTTAGTTACAAAATTGCTATGAATGGCTCTTGGGATGAAAATTATGGCAAGGATGGATCTAAAGGTGGAGACAATATTTCATTAAAGGTAGATAAGGCACAAAAAGTAAATTTTTTATTTGACTATAAGAATAAAAAAATTTTTGATTCTATAAATAATAAAGATTATTTTAAAAAATCTGCTACTCTTGTAGGAAACTTAGCACAATCAGGAGGCAAAGATTGGGTACCTTCAGAATTAAGCTATGATTTAGACTACATTGGTAATGGCTTTTATAAGAAAGTATTTGACTTAAAAGCAGGAAATTATGAATATAAAGTTGCCTATAATCATGATTGGAACAATGGAGAAATAGGTTCTAACATAGCATTTAAACTTGATAAAGATTCAAAAGTAACCATACTTGCAAATCCGTATTTAAATCTATGTGTAGATTCTATAAATAATATGGAAATACTAAATGCTTATTCTATAATAGGAGATGTAAGAGATAACGATACTTGGGAAGCCGCTGCAAAAGGATATGAGCTTGATTATATAGGCCACGGGAAATTCATATATACAAAATTTTTATCAGCAAAAGAATATGGCTATAAGGCTTGTGTAAACTATAGTTGGGATGGAGGCGGCATACCTGGAAATGGAAATGCTTCTTTAAAACTTGATAAAGATAAGTATGTGGTGTTTGTAGTTGATGCAGTACGGGGTAAAATATATGATTCTGTGAATAATCCTGAAGATGTGGCTGAAGCCTTAGGATTACAGAAAAAACCTTCAGTTTTAAAAAGTCCTGTGATCAATGCAAACGGTACCGTAACTTTTAATTATAAAGATGAGTCTGCAGAAAAGGTTTACCTTGCAGGTTCTATGACAGATTGGCAAAATGGCAAAAAATTAATGACAAAGGATAAGCAGGGTGTATGGTCTATTACCTTAAGACTAGGTGATGAAGAAAAAGGTTATGAATATAAGTTTATAGCAGGGGATAAGTGGGTAAAGGATCCACTAAATGATAAAACTTCTAATGATAATTCACTTTTAAAATTCCCTAAATATGAGGGAAGAAAAGTTGTAATAGCAGGAACTATTCAAGGTGTTGCAGGTGAAAATAACTGGACACCAAGCTCTGATAAAACAAAAATGACTTATAAAGGCAAAGGACTTTATGAACTTTTAATAAAAAATGTGCCTGCAGGAAAATACGAATATAAAGTTGCTATGGGCTCTTGGGATCCAGAAAACTATGGATTAAATGGTAAGCTTTATGGAGACAATATTTCACTTGTAGTTGATAAACCACAGGATATAACCTTTTTTTACAATGATGATAGCCATCTTGTAGTAGATTCCATAAGCTATAAGACAGTAAATGTATTTTTAAAAGGCAGCGGCATAGAAGAAACTAAATTAACAGATGATGGTTTAACAGGTATTTATTCCGCTAAACTTAACTTGAAGAAAGGTGTTTATGAAGACCTTATATTAGAGATAAGAGACGATAGCAGTAAAGTAATAAAAACAATTAAACTTTCAAGATTAGAAATAAAAGAAGACAGCAGGCTAGTTACTTTAAGTTATGATCCTGTAACAGAAATGGGATTTAACGATGCTTCTTCAGAAAAGATAAATACTAATGAACTCTATTTTAATTCAAAGGAATTAAATTATAAAAAACCTTTTGGTGCAGTAAAATCAGGAGAAGAAATTGCATTTAATTTAAAAGCTGGCAAAGATAAAATAACCTTAGCTAAAATGGTTATAAATACTCCAGAAGGTACAAAAGTTTTAGACATGAGTAAAGATGGAAGTTTTGATGCAGACCATGATAGGTGGACATTAAAGCAGAGTTTTGATAAATTAGGAAACTACAAATATTATTTTATAGTAACCAATGGTTCAGATATAAAAGCTTATGGTGATGATGACGGATTCCTTGGAGAAGGTAAAGGGGACGAGTTAGGAAAGGTTAAGCCTTATGAATTTAATATATATAAGGCAGATTTTAAAACTCCAGATTGGATGAAGCATGCAGTAGTATATCAGATATTCCCTGATAGATTCTTCAATGGAGATAATAGCAATGATTATTTACAAAAATATGCAAGAGGAATTGCTCCTTATGAATTTTATGAAGATTGGTATGCAATACCTGAAAATCCAAACTTGGCCTATGAAAGAAATGAAAATGGAAACTTTAAGGTAGATAAAGATGGTAAACCTGTAGTAAAAGAAGGTTATAAAGGTACTGTAGGTGATGGATATAAAAACATATGGTGCAATGAAATGTATGGCGGAGACCTTAAAGGTATAAATCAGAAACTTGATTACCTTCAATCTCTTGGAGTAAATGTACTATACTTAAATCCTATATCAAAATCCATATCTAATCACAGATATGATACTACAGATTATAGAGAAGTGGATCCACTATTAGGACACATGGATGACTTTGTAAATCTTTCAAAAGAAGCAAAAATCAGAGGAATGCATGTAATATTAGATGGTGTTTATAATCATGTTTCAGATGACTCTATATATTTTGATAGATATGGTAAGTATATGACAAAAAATAAGCCTTTAGGAGCTTACCAGTACTGGTCAAGAGTTTATGACATTATGAATCTTAAAGGAGTAAATCAGCAGGAAGCAGAAAAGCAAGTGATGTCAGATTTAGCTTCCAAAGGAATAACAGATTTTCATTATAAAGATTGGTTTAGAGTTGAAAATGAAAAGGTTGATGAAGGAAAGCCTACAGAACATTACAAATATGAAGGCTGGTGGGGATATGATTCCATGCCAGTTATACAAGATTTGAAGGGTTCAGAATATAATGTAGAAACTTGGGCAGATGAAATAATAGACGGAAAAGATTCAAATACTAGATATTGGCTAAGACAAGGCTCTAATGGATGGAGACTTGATGTGGCAAATGAAGTATCTGACGAGACTTGGCAGCATTTTAGAACTGCAGTTAAGGAAGAAGGAGACAATGTAATTATAGGAGAGATATGGACAGATGCCTCCAAGTATTTGCTAGGAGATATGTATGATTCTGTAATGAACTATAGATTTAGAGAAGCAGTTTTAGGTTATTTAAGAGATAACAAGCCAGCTCAAGAAATAATGAATCAGCTTGAATTAATCAGGGAACAGTATCCTGAAGAAGCTTTCTATGCTATGATGAATCTTGTGGATTCTCATGATACAGAGAGAATACTTACTTCCTTAGACGGAGTAGTTAAAGATAAAAATGATGACATAATAGCAGAAGAGGTTTCAGAAAAAGCAAAAAAACTTCAGCAGTTAGTACCTCTTATTCAGATGACTTATGCAGGAGCACCATGTATTTATTATGGTGATGAAGCTGGTATGGTAGGAGCAAAGGACCCTGATAATAGAAGAGCTATGGTTTGGGGTAAAGGAGACAAAGAAACTGTTGAGACTTATGCCAAATTTGCTAATTTAAGAAACAACTATGAAGTATTAAGAACAGGTAAAGTAGCTCCTGCAAAAGTAGAAGGCAGTGAAGATGTATTAGCTTATGAAAGATATTTAAATGATGAAGAGGCATTAGTTGTAATGAACAGAAGTGAAAAGCCTGTAAAGGTATATGTTCATGTAAGCAATATTGCAAATGGCTCAAGTTTAAAAAATGCATTAACTGGAGAAACTTATACTGTTTCCCAAGGTAAAATCACATTGAACCTAAAAGACATAAGTGGAGTAGTACTTGTAAGTGATTATAAGGAAATCAAGGTAAATGTTGAAGGACTTAAAGATGCTTATGATTCTAAATATATAGTTAAAAATACTAAGGCTCCAAAAACTGATGAAGGGCTTGTAAAAGATATCAAAGAAGCAGCTAAAAAAGGACAAAAGGAAGCATTAATATCAAATATTCCTGAAGAAATAAGCAGCCAGATTATAAATGCTTGCAAAGAAAACAATATTAAGCCTGTAATAAGAAGAGGAAACGTTACTTTCACAGTGGAAAATCCTGATGAATTGCTTCAAACTATTAAGTTATCAGGAAATACAGGATTAATATTGAAAGTAGAAGACGAAATTCAAAATCAGGAAGCAGCAAAAATATTAAAAAATAAATTCAAACCAGGTTTATTTAAAGAATTGAACATTGAGAATAACCTTTTAGAGGGTAAATTTAATTCAAAAGTTAAGGTCTCTGTTAAAATTGACTCAGAATATAATGGCAGAAAACTCTATGTGTATTATATAGATAAAGCAGGAAATCCTAATCTTGTTGAAGAGGTTATGTGCAAGGATGGAAACATAGAATTTGCTATTACTCACTGCAGTGATTATGTTATAACAGATAAGCCTTTAATTGAAATCAGTAATGAAAATGAAGACATTAAACATAGTACTATTTCAAAAGAAAATGTTTCTGATAAAAATAAGGATAAGCTTAAAAAGGATCTTCCAAAGACAGGAGAAACACCATTAGAAGCTGTTATCCTATTTGGATTAATAGTATCCTTATCAGGAGTAGAACTTTTAAAAAGAGGGAGTAAAATTAAGTAATATACTGCTAAAAATTTTATAGAATTAATTAATTTTAAAGGAGCTGTTTTATAAAATGGCTCCTTTTAGTATGGTTTTAGCTATGTTTGGTAACTTATGCATAAGCTCTTTAATTTAAATTATTTTGGAAAATTGTAAATATTGTTGCAAACTTTTAAATAAATTAGTAATATTGTATTACATAAGTAAATTTTATTGGAGCTTTATACAAAATTATTTATGAGAGGAGTGGTAATGTGCTAAAGAATATGAAAATAAGAAATAAAATTGCTTTAGGATTTTCTTTGATTCTTCTGGTTATGCTTGGAGTTATAACTATGTCTTATAAAAGTTTAGTTAAGCAGACTGAGGCTGTAGATATGAATTTGTATACCTATGAAGTTATGCAAGAGTCAGATAGTCTTCTTATTAACCTTCTTAATATGGAAACTTCCATAAGGGGATATGCAATAACCGGGGATAATGATTTTTTAGAGCCCTTCAAAAAGGCACAAGAAGAATTTAAAATTCATTATAATAAAATAAATAAATTGACTGCAGATAATGAAGTGCAGCAAAATAATATTAAGGCCCTTAATAGCTCTGTAAACACTTGGATAGAAAGAGAAGCTAATTCAATTATAGATTTAAGAGAAAAAGTTAAAAAAGGAGAGCTTACAGAGGATAGGGTAGCTTATTTTATAGCATCTAAACAAGGCAAGAAGGATATGGATGATATAAAAGCAATAGTAATGAAAATAGATGATGAAGAAAAAAGATTACTAGATTTAAGAAGGGAGACTATGGATGCAACCAAGAGAAATACTATTGCTATAATGGTAACCGGTTCCATAGTTTCTATAGCTATCTGTTTTTCCATACTTTATATCATAACATCTTTAGTAGTTAAGCCTATGAATAAACTTAAAATTAATCTAGAAGAGCTAGCAACAAGTGGTGGAGACTTAACTAAAAATATAGATATTCATTCAAAAGATGAAATAGGTGCTTTAGCAACTTCTGTAAACGAATTCTTAAATAATATGAGAGACATAATTCAAGAGGTTAATGAAAATACTCATGAAACAGCAGCTCTGGTAGATCAAATAGCTTTAGATATGGGAAATTTAAATTTTGATATTTCTAATGTAAGTAAAACCACAGAAGAATTATCGGCTAGCATGGAGGAGACTGCAGCTTCTACAGAAGAAATGAACTCTACAGCAGATGAGATATCTCAATCCATAAAGTTTTCATCGCAAAAGGCCCAAAATGGGGTTAACCAAGTGGTAGAGATAAGGGATAGAGCAGAAATGGTACGAAGCAACGCATTAAAGGCTAAAGAAGAATCTATAAGTATATATGAAGATGCAAAAGCAAAACTTGAAAGTGCCATAGAAAAATCAAAAATAGTAGAGCAAATAAATATATTTTCAGAAACTATACTGGAAATATCCTCAGAAACGAATCTCTTGGCGTTAAATGCAGCTATAGAAGCAGCAAGAGCAGGGGAAGCAGGCAAGGGATTTTCCGTAGTAGCAGATGAAATAAGAATTTTAGCAGAACAGTCTAATAATACTGTAGAAGAAATAAAGAAAGTAACAGCAGATGTAGTATTAGCGGTGGAAGAACTTTCAGCTTCATCTCTTAAAGTGCTAGAATATATAAACAAAAATGTTATAGAAGATTATGACAGTCTTGTAGGTATAGGAGAGAGCTATAAACGGGATGCAGACTTTGTTGATGATCTGGTGAATGAATTTAGTACTACTTCAGAGCAGATAGCTGCAGCTACAGAAAACTTGGTAAAAGTTATAAATGAAATAACACAAGCATCCTATCATGGTGCACAAAATACAAGCAATATAGTTCAAAGCACATTATATGTAAATGAAAAATCTAAAAAGGTTATAGATGGATCAGAAAAAGCAAAAGAAAATATGCACAAGCTTTCAGAAGTGGTATCTAAATTTATAGTATGATTGATTTAAAATAAAGTAAAAAAAGATAAAACCTTAAGGGTTTTATCTTTTTTGAATCTTTATATTGCTTACCATTAAATAAGATAAAAATATAGCTAGTAAAACTGATATCATAGGGTGTACATTTTTGCTGCCAGGAATTAGAGCAAATAAAGCAAGAATTCCACCTGCAAAGGTTATTGGTATTCCAGTAAATATTCCATCAAAGGTGGAAATATTGTATCTTGCTAATCTATAAGCTCCTGCTATAGGGAAAGCCAAAATAGTTAAATAACCCAATAGTCCCATGTCATGTAATCCGTATAGATTGAATATTAAAAATGCGGGCGCAACACCAAAAGATATTAAATCGCATAAAGAATCTAGTTCCTTACCTATTTCGCTGGAAACATTTAAAGCTCTTGCAACTCTTCCATCGTATCTATCAGCAAGTCCAGCAAGTAGTATAAACAAACTAGCCAAAGCAAAATTATCTTCATAAGTCATCACTAAAGAAATGATTCCACACCCCAAGTTGGTGAGAGTTAACATATTTGGTATAGATTTTTTAAAACTTGACATACTTATCTTATCCCCCTTAAATCCATCTTTGATATTTTATATTAATTATAAAAGAGCAAGTTTTAATTTACAATATAACTATGTTACAAAATATCATTTTAATATTACATTTTTGTAACATTGTATTCTATAAATAATGCTTTATTCGTATAACACTTATTATATCACTAATTTAAAGAATGGTTGCTTATATATTCTTAAATATATCTTAAATATACCTTAAAAGTTTTTATTATATTTAAATTGGAGAAATTAGGTTATAATTACATATCTAAAATATGGTATAATCTTTTTACTATCATAAAATAAGATGTATCATCATATTATAAAAAATGTATATATAGGGTGTAAAGAAATTAGGATAATGTGAATTCATAAATTGAGGTGGAAGTCTATGAATTTTTTTAGAAAAATAGAAAAGAATATAACTAATACAATGCCTATAGGTTTTTGGATGGGAATATGGATACTTATATTATGGAGTATACTAGAATTAGCTTTAGGTATAATACCTAGTATTGTTTTTGAGTATTCAATAAAATCGAAAGAAATATTAGCGTATGTGGAGTTGATAGTTAAATTTATTATAGAGATAATTACTTTAAAAATTATAATAAAAATATATTCTAAAAATAAAGATATATCAGAAGACTATTATGAGGAATCTAGAAATATTATTAAGAAACCTATAGACAAAAAGTATTTTATTTTTATAGCCTTAATAGTACTTTCGTATATTCACATTATGGACGGAACTATAAGCCACTTTATAGATATATTACCTGCACCAGAATTTATTGAAGAGGCTTTTGAAGAAGCTTATAAGTTTCCTGTAGCTTTTTCTTTAAGTGCTTCCATAATTGCTCCAATTATTGAGGAGATACTCTGTAGAGGAATACTATTTAATGGACTGCTTAAAAAATATGGCAGTAAAAAAGCTGTAATATTTTCAGCTTTATTGTTTGCAATAATGCATTTAAATTTACAACAGGGTATAAATGCATTCTTTCTTGGTATTATATTTGCATTAATTTATTTAAAAACAGGTTCTATTTACTTATGTATTTTTGGCCATTTGGTAAATAATACTGTAGTTAGCATTCAAAGCTTTACAGGCGTTTACGATTTTATATTTAGATTTGGTATAATAACAAACAGCATAATATCAATTATAATAGGTCTAATATCAGGAGTTTTAGCTTATGCAATCTTTAAAAAGTATACAGATATAGAAGAAAATCAGATATTAGGGTTTAACAATGTAAAATTGCATTAAGAATAATTGCCCAAAAATAGAAATAGGGCTTTAACTTAGTAAAAGTTAAAAGCTCTATTTCTATCTGCTTTATTTTATATTATTTTTTATTAAAAATTCATTATCACTTATTACGTCATCATATTTATCATCTCTAATGATAGTATGATTTTCAGAAAACACTATACATCTTTCAAAAATGCCTTCTACGTATTCAAAATCATGAGTAGAGCATATAATAGTTTTTCCAGCTTTATTTAAATTTAAAATCAATTCTTTTAAAAATCTTTTGCCCTTAGGATCTATTTGATTCATGGGTTCATCTAATACTAAAATATCAGGATTCATTGATAATATGCTAGCTAGAGCAACTTTCTTTTTTTCACCACCGCTTAAATTGAGAGGCGATCTATGCTTTATATCTGTAATGCTTAAAAGCTCTAAGCAATCTTGAACCCTTTTATGTATATCTTCTTCTCTTAAACCCATTTGTTTTGGTGCAAAAGCTACCTCTTCGTAAACGTTAGGGCAGAACAGCTGATGCTCTACATTTTGAAATAAAAATCCTATGTTTTTATGAAAAGCTTTAGAATATTTAGGTTTATCTAGTTTATCTTTAGTTATTTCTTCACCCTTTAAGCAGTAGCTTCCTGAGGTTGGGAGAAGTATTCCGTTTACTATTTTTAAAAAAGTAGATTTACCACTGCCATTAGGACCTATTATGGCTACAGATTCTCCACTAGTTATAGTTAAATTTATATTTTGTAATGCTTCTACATTATTATAACTAAAAAATACATTTTTAAATTCTATCATTGAGTACACCTTAAAATTAATATTTAGATTTTTTAACACATAAAAAATACTATTATAAAAAATAAATTGACTAGAATAAATATAAAATCCTTAATACACCATGAAAAATTCATAGGGTAATCATATTCTCCAGTAAAGCCCCTGCATATCATGGCTTCATAGGTATCTTCAGCCATATACTTTGACTTTAAAAATAAAACACCCATTATTTGATGCAATGAACGAAACTTATTTTCATTCTTTCCTATGGATTTTAATTTTAGTGCAGTAAGCATTTCTATAGATGCATTGCTTAATATCTGTATGTACTTGATGGTTATATGAAAAGTCAATATAAATATATTGGGTATGAATAATGCTTTAAAACTTTTTATTATGTATTCATTTTTAGTAGTATGGGACATTATATTTACAGAAATTACTGCAGTGAAAACTTTTATTATAATGGCTATACTGCTTTTGGTGTTACCCATAAGTATAGAAGGAATTAGTATAATTGCAGTAAATATAGGAACTACCATACTTACTTTTAATATATCTATTATATCCTCAGCTTGAAGAGAACTTAACACTAACATGTAATAGACTAATATGCAAAAAATGAAATACAAGTTTTTAGATAAACTGCTTAGCAGAATAATTGTTATTACACTTATAAGCTTAAGGAGTGGGTTTATTTCGTATATAAACCCACTTAAAGTATTGTCTTTGATTTTTATTATAGAAAGTATTTTTAATATTCCTTTAATGCTTTTGTCTATAAAGCTAATATCATCTTCACTAGGGATATAATTATCATCTCTCATCAACCATTCTGGCAATATTACACCACCTTATTGTGCTGCATTCACTTTTTTATTTTGTTTTCTGGTTCCTATAATTTTAAAAGTTATTATTATTATAGCAATACCTGCTAAAGCAGACAATATATATCCTACATATTCAGGTAAACTTGCCACACTATAATCAGGCATAAGTGCGTTAAAATTTATTCCTTTTTCGATACCCTGTGGAATAAATCCTACAACTTCTTTTATTTCATCTGTTCCCCACTCACCCCAAGCAGTGCCATTGGCTAGTAGACCAATAGGGCTTAAAACTACCATTAAGATTAATAGTCTTGTAATGGCTTTAGGGGTTTTATATGAACCTTCATATATAGTTTCGGGAGAAGCTTTTTTTATATAATAATATACTCCTAAAGTTACTAAAGCTTCTATTACTCCAGCTACTAGAAGATGTGGTATCAACATAGCGGGTATAGATACATTTAAACCATAAGGACAGTAAAGGGGAACACCGCTAGCTGATTTAAACAAAGCTGGCTGAATACCAAATTCTATAGCTGCTAGTAGAGCTGCAGCATTTAAAGATACATAGGAAGCTATAACTACAGCAATATAATCACTTTGCTTATTTTTAAATTTATTTTTTATAAAATTATAAACATAGTAAGCAACAAAAGGCATAACAAAAGCCATATTAAAGCAATTGGCACCTAAAGCTAGTATACCACCATCCCCAAAAAATAAAGCTTGTACAACTAAAGCCATAGTTATACTGATTACGGAAGCAAAAGGACCTATTAATATGGCTGAAAGAGCAGCACCTACTGCATGACCAGTAGTTCCTCCTGGCAAAGGAACATTAAACATCATTATGAGAAATGAGAATGCAGAACATACTCCAAGCATAGGTATTTTTTTAGGAGTTAATTCTTCCTTTACCTTTGTTACAGACTTTTTCCAAACAGGAATCATGGCAGCTCCAAATACTGCACAGGTTGATGGACTTAAATAATTGTCAGGAATATGCATAAAAAGACCCCCCTTTTAATTTATACCAATAGTTAAAATATTTTAAATTACTATAAAATTATAACATGTATAGCATATACAAATCAAATTATGCAGGTATAATAAATACTAAAAATGATTAATTGTATGCAAGTCTTACAGACAGATTTATAAATATTATCACCTTAACTTAAATAAATTTCACTTTATTTAAAGTTTAATATATAATTTATATATTATATATATTTTTTTATTCAGTAAAAGTCGGAGGAGGTATTATGGAATTAACTACAAGGCAGAGGAGTATAATTGAGTCCAAGCCATTTTTTCATACTATAATAAAAGGTAAAAAAAATACAGGGAAAACCACATCCCTTATTTATAGATTATTATATCTAAAAAATCAGTATTGTCTTTATGAAGATGATAGCATTTTAATGATTTTAAAGAATGAGGATAAGGAGTATATAAACTCTTTGTATCAAGAAGAATTGAAGAATTATAATTATAGATATATGAGTTTGCTATCTTGCAAAGATACCCGTATTGATTTTTTTGAGTTAGATGATTTAATAAAAAATTATTATGATGCATATTGCAGAAGAAACCATATGAAATTGGAATTAATAGAAGAGAATGAGAAAAAGAAAATTCTATGGGAGTGTATAGTATCCATAAAACAAAAATTCTATTCATCAAAGATATTAAAAGCAGAATATGTTGATTTTTTTTCTGACGAGATAGCTTGGATTAAAGAACAAAATATTGTAGATTTAAAAAAGTATCAGAGTATAGAAAGAAACGGAAGAAGAGTTAAAAGAGGAAACGGTCCAATGAGACTTAAAAAAAATTCTTCTTCAAGGACTATAATATTTGATATACTTAATTTGTATGATAAAATGTTAGAAAAAAATCATTTCATAGATTATGAAGGTATGTGCAAATTAGCTTTAAAGGAAGCATTGATATGCCCTAAGGCATATTGCCATATATTATTAGATAATGCTGAAAACCTTACTAAAATACAATTTAATTTTATTGAAGCTTTATGTAATAATAAAGATTACTCAACCATAGCCTTTTCCATAAATAATGAAGAGGTTTTAGGCAAAAACACAATGTTTGTAAAAAACTCTAAACTTTATTTGAAGTCTTTTAATCAAAAAGTTAAAACTGCATTTTTAAAGGATGAATTTAAAAAGATTCAAATAAATGAATATATTAAAAATGATTTGAAGGAAAATTTTATAGAAAAGTATACATATATAGATATTAGGCATAAAAGAAGTTATGAATTTCAGAAAGATTATAATTCTTCAAAAGAAATAATTGTAAGTAATGATTGTGGACAAGATATTTATGGAGAAGAAAATCTAAAGCAAATTCCAGTATATAGTGATATAGCTGCAGGAGAGCCCATACTTATAAATGATGAGATTGAAGGTAGTTTCTATTTACCTGATTACTGGATGAAGGGTGTAAGAGATTGTTTTATACTTAAGATAAAAGGTGACAGTATGATTGGAGCAGGAATAAATGATGGAGATTTTGTGCTTATAAGAAAACAATATGCTGTTCAGGAAAGTGATATTGTGGCAGTGGCAATTGAAGGAAATGCTACTTTAAAAAGATTACATAGAGAAAAAGATAAAGCCATACTTAAACCTGAAAATCCAAAGTATTCTCCTATAACTTTGGATGAAAATGCTTCTTTAATAGGTGTAGCCATTGGAGTTATAAAGAAAAATTAAAGTTATAAAGGGAGATATGAGGATGGGGTATGTTATTTTAGATCTTGAATTTAACAACATGATGGATATTGAAAAATATTTTAACAGATTTGATAGTAATAATATAAAGGTGTGTAAAGAATGTCCTAATGAAATAATTGAAATAGGGGCTGTAAAGCTAGACAAATACTTAAAAGAATTAGATAGTTTAAGAATATATGTTAAGCCCTGTATATATGATGTATATAATCCAAAAATAAAAGAAATCACAGGAATAAGTGAAAAAGAATTAGCTCATGGCATTACTTTTAAAGAGGCTCTAAATATTTTAAAGGATTTTGTAGGGGATAATACTTTATGCTCTTGGGCAAAGGATGATATAACTGAAATCGTAAGGAATGCAAAATATCATAGATGTGATAACATAGATTGGATAAAAGGTTACATTGATATACAAGAATATTGCACAAAGGTCATGGGAGAAAAAAAGGCCATGAGTTTAAAGAGAGCCATTGAAAAACTTAACATAAGAATGGATGAAGGAAATCTTCATGATGCTCTAAATGATGCAGAGTATACTAAAGAAGTTTTTAGAAGAATTTATAATTATAGAGCTTTAAAAAATTATATAGTAGAAGATATATTGGATATGCCTGCTATAGTAGTAAAAGAAGATGATAATATAGATATAGACACTAATTCTATAGAAATCAAATGTCCAAAGTGCAATAGCGATGTAGTAGTAGAATATCCTCTAAAATTTTTTAATTGGAGATTTATAGCCCTATCTCACTGTGATAAGTGCAAAAATAAAATACTACATGAAGTAATAATCAAAAAAACTCTTAAGGGGAAAATGGTGTACAAAGTGAATAAAACTATAATCAATGAAATAGAGTACATGAATTATGCAGATAAAATTAAGCAAATAGGTTAACCTGTATGAGCAATGCAAATCAAATACTTTAAGTATGAGGTATTATTGTGAGTTATTCTAAAATACTTTATAATATAAGTATACTTTATTTGTTAAAAATGGGAGGATGAAAACATGAAAAAGAAATCTAAAGTACTAGTTACTTTAGCAGCGGTAGCTGCATTGGTATCCATAATAAATAATGACAAGAAAAATAAAGCAGAATGCTATAAAGAAAAAACAAAATAATGTTGATATTATAATAAACTTTATGGGAAGTCATGTGACTTCCCATAAACACTATTATTTATCTTTAAAGAATATTTTATTTATTATAGAAATAATATCTTTACCAGTAGATATATATTCTTTTATCTGCTCTTTAGTGCCAATGGCATCTGCAGTAGTTTCAGTGATTACTTCACTAACATCTTTTAAATTCTCTGTTAAAGACACTATATTTTCTGAAGCTTTTGGAAGTGAGCTTACAAGATCATTTATATTTTCCTCATTGCTATCAATTATTTTATCTACTTTAGAGAGTACTTTAAATAGCTTGTTGAGGCTTAATATCAAATATGCAAGTGCTACTGCACCTAAAATACCTAGACAAAGATATCCTAAAGTTGATAACTTTATATACATTTTTTCACCTAGTTGTCTTCTATTGAATCTTCACATTCATCATTCTTGCAAGCTTCACAGGGAACTTCCTCAATACATTCAACAGAATCTTCACAGTTTTTTCTTGAATTTTTCTTTTGAGTTAAATAATCTGATATTTTTTGTTTTGCTTCTACAAAATTTTCTTTAGTATCCTTAGCTTTGTCTCCTACAGATTTTTTTGCTTCTATAGTTTTATTCTTTACAGTGTCATTAATATCTTTAGCGGCCTTTGATATATCCTGTCTAGTTTCCTTCCCAGATTTAGGTGCTAGCAAAAGACCTCCAGCTATTCCAGCTAATATTCCTGTTGCAGTACCTGCAGCTATTTTCTTTGCATTTTCCTTTTTTCTTAATCTTTCTTGTTTCTTCTTTTTTTGTTCTAATAAGTCTTTTAATTTCATACAATTACCTCCCAAAATTCAACATAATTCTATTATTTTGTCTTATTATGTTAATATTTATATAATAAAAACAAAAACTTGTATTGTAAAAAATGGACGCTAGTTTTAAAAATATACTAATGAAGAAGGACATTGCCCAGAAAATTCTTTAAATTCTTTTATAAAATGAGCTTGATCATAGTATCCATTAAGAATTGCTACTTCCGTCCAATCTATATTTTCTGAATTGTATATATAAAGAAGAGTATTTTGAAATCTAATTATCCTTGAAAAAAGTTTTGGACTCATGCCTACCCATTTATTATATTTTCTAAAGAGCATTTTTTCGCTAATAGAGCAAAGACTAGCCAGTTCATTTATGTTAACTTGTCCCTTTTTATATATAATATAATCTAAAGAAGATTCCACAATGCAATCCAAGGATACTGGATTTATATCAAAGATATATTTTTTAATATAAAAATCTATGCTAGGGATATTTTCTTCCAAGTTTTTTTCAAAACTTATATGGTAAGGTATGTATTCTTGGAAACCTTGTATAAAGTTTATCAATAGATCTATCCTATTAAAGAAAGTATTAGCAGGATGATTAAAAAATGCATAACCTATTCCAGGAAGCAATCTTATACCAAATATATTTATAGAATTTTTAAATTTAAATTTATAAGGTTTATCTAATAATCCTATTAAAAAAGTGTTTTTTTCAATATTATAGTCTATAAGGTTAAAAGCAATGTTTATGCATCCATCAGGTAAAAGTGTAATACATGTAGAATTCTTTATGGGTGTTTTTGAAGAAAGAAACCAATAGGAAGAAATATAATTCTTCAATTCATCTCCAGGTAAAACTTCATTATAACAGATATTGCTGTTATTAAAATTTTTAACTAATAAGGGCATTTGAATAGATTTATACTGCTCCATTAATTTATGCTCCCTTTTTCATGCTTAATACTATTTTATATAATTATACCACAAATTCTACAACATTTTAATTCATGGATTTACAAAAACTGACCTTGACTAAGAATGAAGAGTGAAAATTAAAAATATATTTTACTTTCTTTTTAAAGTATTTGTGAATTTTTATAAATACTATAATTATTTAAAATACAATTATGTTAAAATATAATTAGATATATAAATTGAATAGTATTTATTATCTAAAAAAATAATGTACGAAGAAAGGATATAATATGAATATTGCGTTTTTTCTTACACCCAAAAGTGAGGTTATATACGAAAATGTTGAATCAACAATGCGACAGGTACTAGAAAGAATGGAATATCATGGGTACACCGCTATTCCTATTATTGATTCCAAAGGTAAGTATGTAGGAACCTTAACAGAGGGTGATCTTCTTTGGAAGTTAAAAAACACTCCAGATTTAACTTTTAAAAATACCAGCAATGTAAAAGTAGGAGATATTCCAAGGAGAATAAAACATAGACCAGTATCCATTAATGCAGATATAGAAAGTCTCATATCTTTAGCAGTTAGTCAAAATTTTGTACCTATAGTAGATGATAATGGTATCTTTATTGGAATTATAAAAAGAAGTGATATAATAAACTATTGTTATAAAAGCATGTGTGAAAATCAATAAAAATATCTGATATTTTTATAAACTATTTGTTCCACTTTTAAAGAGGTGGCAATTTATAATGTTTAACTAAGGGAGGATTAGATGATTAGTATAATTTCTCCGGCTAAAACTTTAGATTTAGACAGCAAAATCGACATGTATAAAGTTTCAGAGCCTTTATTTTTAGATGAAGCAGAAGAGCTAATAAATATACTTAAATCCTTAATTCCTGAACAAATAATGGATCTTATGAATATCAGTGAAGTTTTATCAGAAGTTAACTTTAAGAGATATCAAAATTGGAATAGAGATGTTAACAGGGATTCAAGACAAGCTATTTTTATTTTTTCAGGAGAGGTTTATAGAGGATTAAAAGCAAAAGACTTTAATAATGAAGACTTGGAATTTGCTAATAAGCACCTTAAAATTTTATCAGGATTGTATGGAATATTAAATCCTTTGGATATAATAAAACCCTATAGGCTGGAAATGGGAGTAAAACTTAAAAATGCTGCAGGTAAAAACCTTTATGCATTTTGGGGAGATAAGATAGCCAATTACTTAAATGGTGAACTTCAACATCATGAGGATAAAGTTTTATTGAATCTTGCATCTGAAGAGTATTCTAAATCTGTAGTATTCAAAAGCTTAGATAAGGATATAAATGTTATAACACCTATTTTTAAAGAAAAAAGAGGAAATACCTATAGAGTTATAGCCGTATATGCTAAAAAAGCAAGAGGGCTTATGGCAAACTACATTGTGAAAAACAAAATTGATAGAGTTAAGGATATTAAAAAGTTTTGTGAAGAAGGGTATGAATATTCAGAGAAACTTTCTTCAGATAATAAATGGATATTTACAAGATAAAAATATATAGAAGGATTGTTTTGATAATGAAATTATATTTATTCAAAACAATCCTTTTTATTAGCTGCTATTGATTTTATTCATTAAAGTATTATAATATAGATATAATACCCCACTGGGGTTAGGAGGTAATAAGATGAATGAAGAGAAAAGTAAAGCCATTCAAGCATTAAAGACATCTAGAGGACAGATAGATGGAATAATAAAGATGATTGAAGATGGTAGATATTGCATAGATATATCAAATCAGATTGTCGCGGCTCAGGCACTTTTAAAAAAAGCTAATATGCTTATTTTAAAGCAGCATATGAATCACTGCGTGAAAGACGCTTTCCTTCACGATACAGGAGAGGAGAAAGTTGACGAGATAATGGGTATACTAGAAAAGCTATTAGAAAAGTAGGAGGGAAGCTATGGATAAAAAAATCCTTAAAATAGAAGGCATGACCTGTGCAGCTTGTGTTAAGGCTGTAGAAAGGGCTGCTAAAAAGTTAGATGGAGTAGAAGAGGCTAACGTAAATCTTGCTACAGAAAAATTGAGTATATCTTATGATACAGATAAAGTAAAAATTGAAGATATACAAAATGCTATTAGTAAAGCTGGATATAAAGCTGTAAATGAAACAGTTAAAGCAGTATTAAAAATAGAAGGTATGACTTGTGCGGCTTGTGTTAGGGCTGTAGAAAGATCTGTAAAAAGGTTAGATGGAGTAGAGGAAGCTAATGTGAATTTAGCCACTGAAAAATTGGTGGTAAGCTTTGAAACATCAAAGCTTAGAATAGCAGATATAAAGCAGGCAGTATATAAAGCTGGATATAAGGCACTAGAGGAAGAAACTACAGATACTGACAGAATAAAAAAAGAGCAGGCTACTAAAGCTTTATGGAAAAGATTTGTTATTTCTGCTATATTTGCAGTACCGTTACTATTTATATCTATGAGTCATATGTTTGGATATCATTTACCAAGTATCATTGATCCTATGCATAACCCCATGAATTTTGCGTTAGTTCAATTGCTATTGACACTACCAGTGATGTTTGAAGGAAGAAAATTTTTCAAAGTAGGATTTAGAGCATTATATATGAAAAGTCCTAATATGGATTCGCTTATAGCCATAGGAAGTTCAGCAGCATTTCTTTATGGAATTTTTGCTATAATGCAGATATCACTTGGACATATGGAATATATATCTCATTTATATTTTGAATCTGCTGCCACCATACTTACACTTATAACTTTAGGAAAATATTTAGAATCTGTTACTAAGGGAAAGACTTCAGAAGCTATAAAAAAATTAATGGGATTAGCTCCTAAAACGGCGGTTATAATAAAAGATGGAAAAGAAATATCTATATCTATAGATGAAGTAATGGTAGGAGATATAATTGTTGTAAAGCCTGGAGAAAAACTACCAGTGGATGGTGAAATTGTTGAAGGTACCACATCTATAGATGAATCTATGCTTACAGGAGAAAGCATTCCTGTGGAAAAGAATGTAGGGGATAAAATTTTTGGAGCAAGCATAAACAAAAATGGATATATAAAATATAAAGCAACCAAAGTAGGTAAAGATACAGCTTTAGCTCAAATAATAAAATTGGTTGAAGAAGCCCAAGGTTCTAAGGCACCTATAGCAAAACTTGCAGATGTTATATCAGGGTATTTTGTTCCTATAGTTATATCCTTAGCTATAATATCTTCTTTGGTATGGTATATTTCAGGTGAATCAGCTTTATTTTCACTTACTATATTTATTTCAGTGCTTGTAATAGCTTGTCCTTGTGCTTTAGGTCTTGCAACACCTACAGCTATAATGGTTGGAACCGGAAAAGGAGCTGAATATGGGGTGCTTATTAAGAGCGGTGAAGCTTTGGAGACAGCACATAAGATAAATGCCATAGTATTTGATAAGACTGGAACCATAACAGAAGGAAAACCAAAGGTTACTGATATAGTAACAAAAGATATAGATAAAGAGGAACTATTAATTTTAGCAGCTAGTGCAGAAAAAGCTTCAGAGCATCCTTTAGGAGAGGCTGTAATTAAGTATGCAGAGGAAAAATCTTTAAAGCTTAAAGATGTGGATAATTTTAAAGCTATAGCTGGAAAAGGTATAGAAGCTACCTTAGAAGGAAAAAATCTATTGCTTGGAAATAAGAAGTTTATGGAGGAACAGAGTATATTCATAGAAGATTTTCAGCATGAATCAAATCTTTTAGCGGAGGAAGGAAAAACTCCTATGTTTATAGCTTCAGAAGGAAAATTGCTAGGAATAATAGCTGTAGCTGATACGATTAAAGAAAGCAGTAAGATTGCCATAGAAAGGCTTCATGCTATGAATATAAAAGTAGCTATGCTTACAGGAGATAACAAGAGGACTGCAGATGCCATAGCAAGACAAGTGGGAATAGATATAGTTATTTCAGAAGTATTACCAGGAGATAAAGCTAAAGAAATAAAGAAACTTCAAAAAGATGGCAATAAGGTGGCTATGGTAGGAGATGGAATAAATGATGCTCCAGCTCTAGCAGTGGCAGATATAGGTATAGCCATAGGATCAGGTACTGATGTAGCTATAGAATCAGCAGATATTGTACTTATGAGAAGCGATCTTAGAGATGTTCCAACTGCTATAGATTTAAGTAAAAAGACTATAAAAAATATAAAAGAAAATCTATTTTGGGCCTTTGGGTACAATACCGTAGGAATACCTATTGCCATGGGAGTATGGTATGCTTTTGGAGGAAAATTATTAAATCCTATGATAGCTGCACTAGCCATGAGTTTTAGTTCAGTGTCAGTGCTTTTAAATGCGCTAAGATTGAAAAGATTTAAACCTATATCATAATTTATAAATATAATTGAAAGGAGTTTTTATAAATGGAAAAAAGATTGTCCATAGAAGGAATGAGTTGTGCTCATTGCGTAAAACATGTTACAGAGGCTTTGAAAGAGGTAGAGGGGGTAACTTCAGTAGAAGTGGATTTAGCTTCAAAGTCTGCTTTAGTTCAAGGAGAAGTAAAAGATGAAAATCTAAAGTTAGCAGTAGAAGATGCTGGATATGAAGTTGTTTCAATAGAAACTGTATAAAAAGTACAAAAATGGATGTGTCAAAACTAGTTAATCAAGTAGTTTTGATACATCTTTTTTGCTGATATAAAAACACTCTCCCATGGGATAATCTAACAATTAATTTATCCAAATTATCCCGAGGAAGAGCATTTCTTATTTAATTTACACAAAATTTTAATAGGCTATATATTTACACTTTCATATACTGAAGCTATATAGTCAAATTCTTCAGCATCTTCTATTTCGCCAAAATCATCTTCAGATATGCCTGGATAGTAGTAAAGTATGAATCTATCCTGAGCACTTACTATATTTTGTATGATTATATATTTTCTTTCCAATAGACAATCTTGAATAGTAGCAAGTACTTTATATTTATCTGCTTTCCCAGTTCTATTATTAGTAAGGTCTAGAATAAAGTTGTCATGAAATGTTATATTTATTTTTTGATGATCACAGAAAACAATTTTTGAATGGGGCCTACAGCCTAAACAGCTGTCAAACTTGCATTCTACAGTACAGTTTAAGCAGGCGCATTTACTGCATTTCTCAAGCTGACTTAAAGATTCTTTATTATCCCTTTTATATGAATTAAGTGAATCTAGTTGCTTATCGCTTTTAAATATATTCATTAATCCATTTTTCTTGCTTTCACCTTCAGCAGAATCAAGAAGTTCCATATACTTTTTTAGTACAGGCAGCTTTACAGTATATTTTCTGTTATTAAAAGTTTTTTTATCTAGGAAAGGGGATATATTATCAATAGCATAATTTATATCCACATACATTTTGCCATAATAATCTCTTTCGCCGTCTATAAAATCTTGTACTTTACTCATTAAAAATCACCTAATTCTGTCTATATTTTTCTAATTCTGCATCTAAATCAGTTTCTTTTAATTTTTCAAATTCCTTTTCTAAAGAATCATCTTCTTTCAATTCAGCAAGACCTTCTGCTAAAGACTCTTTTTTCTGAATTTTTCTTTCAATATCATCTAGATTTATTGAATTGTTTTTTGTTTGAACATTAGCTAAAATTTCATTAACTTTTTTGTTGGCTTCTGCATTATTGTATCTTGCTACAGCCTCATCTCTGTAGCTTCTAGTCTTTTCTATTTCTGCCTCAAGTTCTTTTAGGCTGTTTTTTATTAATTCTGCTTTTTTTGAAGCTTCTTCATAGCTGACTTTTAGACTATCATATTTTTTATCTGCTTCAAGTTTCTTTTGAAGTGCTTTTTTAGCTAGTTCTTCATTACCTTTACCCATAGCTAATTTAACTTTTTCATCAAAATCTTTTGATTCCCTTGAAGCATCTTCCATTTTCTTTTGTATTTCGTGAACATTGCCAAGGATTTGTGCTGAAGATAATTTAGCTTTGTTTAAACTTTCTTCCATATCTCTTATTTTTTGATTTAATAATTCTATTGGATTCTCCATTTCATCTAAAGTGTCATTAACCTTTGCTTTAAACATATTTGATACTCTTGAAAAAACTCCCATAAATTTTTCCTCCTAAATTTTATTTTTTAATTTTTTTTATTAAATTTATTATGAATATTATAAATGCCATAATTATTATATATTTTATAGCCGTTCCTAAGATACCAAGCGGTGAGAAATGACTCCTGCCATAATATCTCTGGTTGTAGCTTTTATTAGATCCCCACGGAATAGGAATGGGTATCCAGGAGCTATTTTTACTGTCATTATCATTTCTATAAGTTTGTTTTTCAGATTTGTTATTAGAATCTTTTGCCCTTTGATCTGGTGTATTTGAAAAACTTCCAGATTTAAAACCCCCAGAGGAAGACTTTGAATTCTGCTTTTTAGATTGGCTAGAGGTACTATTAGACCAACCTGAAGGTTTAGAAGGCTGTGAAGATTTCATTGTATTAGATGGTTTACTTTTGTTATTGCTAAAAGAGCCTGACTTAAAACTTCCAGAAGAAGATTTTGAAGTACCTTTAGACCATCCCGAAGGTTTCGATGGAGAAGCTTTACTGGACTTGCTAAAAGAACCTGATTTAAAACTTCCTGAAGCCTTACTGCTGGAACTTCCCTTAGCATAAGCATAAACAACATTCCCATTATTTATTCCTTGGTTGAAGCTTAAATCATTGTCGTAAAAAAAGCCTGTAAATAGGAACATTAAAGCAAGGACAAAGGATAGTAAAAATCGCTTTTTATTTATTTTCATCACCCCTTATTAAAGAACTATATTTAAAATAATGATGTACTATGATTTATATTATAGGTTATTATATACTATATTACAAATTATAAATAATCCTATATAATACTAATACTAACCGTTTAATGCTTTAATCTAAATAAATCTAACTGTATCTCTTGATTTCATGTTTTTAATATATTCCTATAAAAATAGTTTGGTTTGAATAATAAGTGATATAACCAAATATATTTAATATAGTTTATATATATTATACAGAAAATTTAAGAAAAAAATCTACGAATAATATAAATATAAGCAAAATAAAAAAATATAGTAATATTAAAATTTAGGTTACTTGCTTTAAAAGCAATGGTTATGTAAAATAAAATTGGTAACAATATTAGCTTATAATATAAGTACATGAGGAGATGATTCTATGTCAATAGATGAAGAAAAGGATTTATCCATGAAAGAATTCCTTGAACAAGGATATGACTTTAAAAGAATTCATGAAGGGGATTTAATAAAAGGGAAAGTAATCAAGATTACTGAAGAGGAAGTCTTTGTTAATATAGGTTATATTGCTGATGGAATAATTCCAAAAGAAGAACTGTCAGAGGATTATAACTTAAGTCCAAAAGAATTATTAAATCCAGAAGATGAAATAGATGTTATGATTTTAAGTAATAATGATGGGGAAGGGAATGTACTTTTATCTAAAAAAAGAGTGGATTCTATTAAAGCTTGGGATATGCTTCAAGATTCCTTAGAAAATGGATCAACTTTTGAAGTAACAGTAAAAGATGCAGTAAAGGGCGGAGTAACTTGTGCCGTTAATGGTATAAGAGCATTTATACCTATATCTCAACTAGCGATTAGGGGAGTAACAGATGCAAAAGAATATTTAAATAAAAAATTAGAAGTAAAGGTAATTGAATTAGATAGAGATAGGAACAATGTAGTACTATCAAGAAAAGAAGTAGAAAAGCAAGAAGAAAAAGTAGAAGCTGAAAGGATTTGGAAAAGCTTAAAAAAGGGTGAAAAAAGGCAAGGAACTATAGTAAGACTTGCAAAGTTTGGTGCTTTTGTTGATTTAGGCGGACTTCAAGGACTTATACATATTTCCGACCTAGCTTGGAAGAGAGTATCAGATCCGGCAGAGGTTGTTTCTGTTGGAGATGAGGTGGAAGTATATGTATTAGATTTTGATAGAAAAAAAGAAAGGATTTCTTTAGCTTTAAAAGAAGTAAGCTATGACCCTTGGAATAATATTAGAGATAAATATAAGGTTAATGATATTATAGAAGGAAGAGTGGTTAATTTATTGAACTTTGGAGCTTTTATTGAAATAGCTCCTGGGATAGAGGGCCTTGTACATTTATCAGACATATGCGGAGAAAAAATAGCTAAACCCTCAGAAGTTTTAAATTTAGATGATAAAGTAAAAGTTAAGATTATGGAGATAGACTTTGATAATAAAAAGATATCTTTAAGCATAAAAGATGCTAATCAAAGCGGAGAAGACTATGATAAATATAATGAAGAATCTTCAAACTTAACCTTAGGAGATTTATTAGGAGATAAACTTAAAGGATTAAAATTAGATTAATTAACTATGTTACTCTTTTGTAATAATTTTTAAAATAGTTTGTAACCCCCTTTTCTGCAATATAAGGTATTATTTTTTTAGACTCTTTATGAAAAGGGGGAATTCTCTTGATTTATAGAAAAAGAATTGACATGGTGGTCGATTTTATTCTAATTTCTGTAGGAATTTATTTTGGATTTTTTATACCCTTTTATAGTTTTTTAGTAACTAAACTTTATATAATAGGTATTTATTTTTCTGTAGTTTTTTTTGTTGCAACTTTTTATATGTTTTCAAAGAAGAAAGTAATCTTTTTAGATAAGACTACTTTAAAACCATTTTTAATAGGAAGCTACATAGGTATATTTATCATGCTTATTTATTGGATGATGTTTTAATCTTAGTTGATATTTATTAAATTAAATTTTTTATACACCACCCATTTATTTTTATCCCATTTCATTATAGTTATATTATCAAAATTACATTTAAAGTCACAGTGTAATTCTGATGTATAGCTCCAAATTGGAATAAATTTTTCATGCTTTAATTTTGTTACTATAGTACAGTGAAATATTTTATTTTTCCTTTCATTAGGTTTCCAGTCTAACCATTTAATATTCTTTAGCTCATCTATAAAAGCATTGTGAACTTTTTTTGCTTTTTCTGAAAGATTTACATTCATAAATATTACACTATCTCTAAAATGTCCAAAATCCTTAATATCCATGGGAAAACTATTATTCACTTTTGAAAAGTTGTCTAGCATACTTTCAATTTCTTCAATGTTTTCTGTTTCAAAAGGTGCTTTTATGGTAAAATGACCAGGAAGTTTCTGTCTGGTAACATTAAATTTATTGCATACATCTGTAACTAATTTTTCATGAAACTTTAGGGCATCTCCGCTTATTAAACAGACTATTACGTATCTCATAAATTTTCCTTTCAATTTTGTAAAATTATTAATAAAAAACTTCAAGTATTAAAGTGTATTACAAATTATTATATATAACATATATTTATTATTTCATATTAATAGGATCTTAATGTATTCTATAGAAATATAGCATATCATAACTTCTAAAAGCATTTTTAATAAAAGATTTTAATCCCAATAATTATATGATAATATATATTATATAACTTTTTCGAGGTGTTAATAAAATGATAAGCAATGAAAATTCTAAAAAGAATATTGAAAGTTTTACCAGGTTAGAGCCTTTTTATTTTAAAGTTCCTAAATTAAATAAAAAAAGGGAAATAGCTATAGTATTAATTTTAATACTTTTTTCTGTAGCTAATCCATTCTTTTTAGCGGCTTTAGCAGCTTATGTAATATATATTTTTTATGAAATCAAGGCTATGAGAAGTGAAGAAAATATAATTTTATCTCAGGCTGTTGAAGAATATAAAAAAGAGCTTTACGAAGACAGCTTGAAGGATATAAATAAAGTTATAGCAATAAATGAGCATAATCATAAAGCTATTATAATAAGGGCACTTAATAATTATCATTTAGGCAATTATTTAGAATTTGTTAAAGACATTGACAGTGTCAAGGATGCAAAAATAAAAAATGACATAGATATCCAATTAAAGCTAGGGGAATGTTATGAAAATATAGGTGATATGGAAAAGGCTAAAGAAGTGTATAATGACCTTTTAAATGTCTTTCCTAAAAGTCAATATTTAAATGAAAAGTTACATAAATAATTTTGAAAAAAAGGGGGAGCTACTATGAAAAATAATATTATAAACATAATGGATTTAAGGCTTGCTTTAAATTCTATGGAGAGGATAGATAAAATTAAAAAGTCTTTTGATACTATGCTTTGCTGTAAAATTAATTCAAAAGAAGATTTAGAACATTGGATAGAAGTACTTGGTAAGGTAAATGATGAAGTGAATGAAGTAACTTCAAGAGATTATGCTGATTTTCAGTGCCATAATGATGATGAGAATATAAAAAGAAGATTTTCTTATGACCAAGAAGTTTTACTACCGTTGATAAAAACTTATAGCGATAAATTTGATAGATTTATTTATAATAATGAGTATAAAGATCAGCTAGGTGATTACTATAATCTTCTCATAAAGAGAAAAAAGAATTCTATAGATCTTTTTAGAGAAGAAAACATAGCTTTAGAAGTAGAAGAAGATAAGCAGACTACTGCCTATTATGATATTACAGGTAATATGACAGTGATGTGGAAGGGAGAAGAAAAAACTCTTCAGCAGATGGCTGTTTATATGAAAGATGGAGATAGAAATATTCGTGAAGAGGCGTGGAAACTTGTACAGAGAAGAAGGCTGGAAGATGCAGAAAAGCTTGATGAAATAATGAATAGCTTGGTTAAAATAAGAGATGAGAAAGCATCTAATGCAGGACTATCAAATTTTAGAGATTATATGTTTAAAAGCTTAGAAAGATTTGATTACACTCCAGAAGATTGTGAAGTATTTCATGAAGCTGTAAGAAAATATGTGGTACCACTTAAAGAAAAAATAGAAAAGAAGCATGAAGAAGAATTAAATATAAAAGATTATAGGCCTTGGGATATGGATGCAGTACCACTAGGGCAGAAGCCTCTTAAACCTTATGAAAAAATAGAAGATTTAATTGATGGTGTTATAAGAATGTTTGAAAGAACGGATGAGTTCTTTGCAGATACTTTAAAGGATATGAAAAGAAGAGGTACTTTAGATCTAGAGAGCAGAAAGGCAAAATCACCTGGCGGATTCTGTGACTATTTTCCAGTATCAAATATTCCTTTTATATTTATGAATGGAGCTCATAGTCATGATGATATGGTTACCCTTGCTCATGAAGGTGGACATTCAGTTCATGATATGTTAAAGTTCAAGATAAAGGTTTCAGAATATAAGAATGTACCTAGTGAATCTGCAGAGCTTGCCAGCATGAGTATGGAGCTAATTACTATGGATAAATGGGATGAACTATATAAGGATGAAGAGGACTTAAAAAGAGCTAAAAGAGAGCATCTTGAAGGCATAATAAAGTTTTTACCTTGGGCTATGACTGTAGATAAATTTCAGCATTGGATATATTTGAATCCTAAGAGCAGTGCAGAAGAGAGAAATAAAAAATTTGCAGAGATTGCAAAAGATTTTGTATACTCCTATGTGGATTGGAGTGGATATGAAGAAGTTTTGAAGCATAGATGGAAAGCACAGCTTCATATATATGAAGTTCCTTTCTATTATATAGAGTATGCTATATCTCAGCTTGGAGCACTTCAAGTATGGAGAGAATATAAAAAAGATCCAGTAAAGGCTATAGAAAATTATAAAAAAGCTCTAGCTTTAGGTTCTTCTAAACCGCTTAAAGAGATTTATGAAGCTGCAGGAATAAAATTTGATTTTTCTGAAAGAATGATAAAAGAGCTTATGGAATTTACATGGAATGAAATTGAAAAGCTTTATTAAAGGAGTGATATTTTGGAAAAGAGTTTTGAAAAGAGCAGAAGCAATTTTATAAGCAGAACCATGGTAACTATGGGATTGGGCTTATTAATTACATTTTTAGTTGCTATAGCTACCGCAAATTTTATACCTATAATAAGTTTACCTATAATGGTAGGAGCTATAATTACAGAATTTATACTTGTAATCTATTTAGGGGCAAGAATTAGCAAGATGGGTGTAACACAAGCTAAAGTAGCATTTTATGCTTATGCAGCTATAAATGGATTTACATTAAGTACTATATTTGTTCAATACAATTTGGGATTTTTAAGTGTAGTGTTTTTGATAAGTTCCGCCATGTTTGTATGCAGTGCTATGATAGGATTAACCACAAAAAAAGATATGACAACTTTAGGACAATTTTTCTTGATGATGCTCATAGGATTGCTTTTACTTACAGTATTTAAAATGATTTTTAATATACCTGGACTTGGATTTGCTTTAAGCCTTGTGGGTATAATAATATTTTGTGGACTTACTGCTTATGATATGCAGAAAGTTAAAATGTTACATTATAATGCTTATAGCATAGATGCAGAAGAAGCATCTAAATACAGTGTTGTTGCTGCATTACAGTTATATCTTGATTTTATTAACATATTTTTGTATGTTATAAGACTTTTTGAAGAAAGATAAAAACAATAAATAGTTTATTATTGTATGTTAGTTATGCAGGTGAGAATCCTGCATAACTTTTTAATTCTAATATTTACAAATTAATTATTATTTGGAAGCTAAAGAAATTTTCATATAGGACGAAAATAAATATAAGACCTCAAATTTAAATAGAGTTTATAGTTGGGTTTAAATTGAAAATATTCAATTATTTTTAAGAAATATTTTAAAATATTAAGTAGGTGTTTTTGCATGAAAAATATCATTATATTAGATAACAGGCCTTATATAAGATATAGAGTAAAAGATCTCATAGAGAAAAATGGTATGGTGGTTCATGAGGTTTCTAATTCATCACAGCTATATAATAAATTAAGTGAGCTGAAGAATAAAGTAGATTTATTGATATTAGAAATAAATTTAAAGGATGAAGATGGTATAGATATAATAAAAAAGCTTAAAAGGAAAAATATAAATATTCCTTTTATGGTATTGACTTCTCTCAATACTAGAGATGCATTTATAAAATCAGTGAAAGAAGGAGCTATAGATTATTTTATAAAACCCTTTGATGATAAAATTTTTTATGACAGAGTGGTACGACATGCTGAAGGAGATAAGACCATACAGGCTATTCCAGATAAAAATTTTGAAAAAGAAATATCTTTTAAAGATTATTTAGAGGAAGAGATTCATAAGGCGGAAATTGGAAAGTATAAGTTATCTATAGTTATGTCCATATTTTTCAAATCTTTAAAGGATGTAACTTTAGATATAGAAAATGATAATTTAATAATGACTGATTATATATATAATAAAATAAAGAATGCTGCTATGGATGCAGGAAAATTTTCTAAATACGGTTCCCGTACCTTTATTGGAGCATATCCTATGTGTAATGAAATTGAAGTAAAAGATTTAAGTAAAGAAATGATAGAAAATTTTAATAAAGTAAAAGAAAATGATAGTATAATTAGAGATTATTATTTTGATAATGTGTATGTTACATTTCCTAATGAAGGAAAAAACAAAGAAGAACTTTTAGATAGACTTACTGAAAAAATGCAGGAGAATATTAAGGAAAAACGTAAAAAAGCTAATAAAAATTTAAATTAGATTTAAAATAGTATTGTGAATTATGTTTTCATAATACTATTTTATTTTGTAAAGTCTATTGAGAAAATATATAATAAAAGCAAGTATCTTCAATAAGTTTTAAATATTTTAAATATTTAAATAAATTTTTATGTATTTAAGGAGAGGATTTTATCTCATTAAATAGAATATATATAATGAAAATAGTTTTATATGGAGGTATATTATATGGGAAATGTTCTAAAAGAATTAAGACCTGAAAAAGTATTTAAATATTTTGAAGAGATATCTAAGATTCCTAGAGGATCTGGTAATGAAAAGGCTATTAGTGATTATCTTGTTAATTTTGCAAAAGAACTTAATTTAGAAGTTATTCAAGATTCAGCACTTAATATAATAATAAAGAAAAAGGGTACAAAAGGTTATGAAAATGCACCTACAGTTATAATTCAAGGTCATTTAGATATGGTTTGTGAAAAAAATATTGATACAGAACATGATTTTGAAAAAGATGCTTTAAAGCTTAGGGTAGAAGGGAATTATATCTATGCAGATGGGACTACTTTAGGTGCTGATAATGGAATTGCTGTTGCTTATGCTATGGCTTTATTAGACTCTGAAGATATACCTCATCCTCCTTTGGAAGTATTATTAACTACAGAAGAAGAGACAGGAATGGGAGGAGCAACAAATTTAGATCCTGAAAATATAAAAGGAAGGATGCTTATAAATATAGATTCAGAAGAGGAAGGAAAGCTCCTTGTAAGTTGTGCAGGAGGGCTAAGAGATAAAATAAAACTTCCGATAGTATGGGAAGAAAGTCCTAAAGATGTTTGTGAATATGTGATAAAGGTAAGAGGACTAAAAGGCGGACATTCTGGTATGGAAATAAATAAAGAGAGAGGTAATTCCAATAAACTTATGGGAAGAATACTCATGGACTTAATGGATAATGTAGATATGAGAATAGTGTCTATAAATGGCGGCTCTAAAAATAATGCCATACCTCGTGAAGCAGATGCAAAGATAATTGTTTCAAAAGACAAAGAGTCTTTAATTAAAGATAGAATATCTATAATGAATGATAGATTTAAAAATGAGTTAAAGGCTTCAGATCCTAATATAAATTTGCAGATTGAAAAAGCTCATATAGCATCCTCAAAAGTATTTTCTAAAGATACTACAGAAAAAGCAGTAAAACTTATGTATTTAATACCTAGCGGTATACAGAGTATGAGCATGGAAATAAAAGATCTTGTTCAAAGTTCAACCAATTTAGGGGTAGTTACTACTACAGATAAAGAAGTTTTATTTGATAGTGCGGTAAGAAGCTCTATAGGGAGCTTAAAAGAAGATATTCTCCTTCAATCAAAAACTATAGCAGAAACCTTTGGAGCAGAGATAATAACTGAATCTTCCTATCCAGAATGGCAATACGATGCAGATTCAAATTTAAGGAAGTTATTACAAAGAGTTTATGAAGAAAAGTATGGAAAAGAACCTGAAATTGTTGCAATTCATGCAGGGGTTGAATGCGGATTATTTAAAGAAAAATTTGGAGACATTGATATGATTTCTTTTGGACCTAACTTGTATGATGTGCATACTCCTAATGAACATGCCAGCATACCTTCAATACAAAATTGCTGGGATTTCTTATTAGAAGTTTTAAAGCAGATAAAATAAGTGGTTTAATATTATAAAACTATGCAATTTAAAATTGCATAGTTTTTCTTTTGTATAGTTTGCATGAAATATTTAGAACAAGGCTATAATTTTATAAAATAATATGGTAGACTAGTATCTGTAACAGTTGATATCTTCACAGATAAGTGAACGTTTTTGGTCATTAAGCTACGATTTTTACCCATAAAATACAATTTGTACCGCCTATTTATTAATAATCTTAATAGTAAAAGAGCTGAAATAACTAAATTTAAAAGGAGGCGTAGCAGTTGAACTGGTTAGATAAGTTAGAAAGAAAGTTTGGAAAATACGCTATAAGGAATTTAATGTACTACATAGTAACAATAAATTTTTTTACTTATTTATTGATGTATTTTGATAAAAGTAATACTTTTATTAATAAATTATTGTTAAACCCAGCTTTAGTTATGAAAGGAGAGGTATGGAGACTTATAACCTTTATATTTGTACCTGAACCTATGAGTCCCTTTTGGATAATAATTGCTCTATACTTTTATTTTCTTGCAGGAAGAGGTCTTGAACAGGAATGGGGAAGTTTCAAGTTTAATATATATTACATTTTTGGAATAATTGGAACTATATTGTCTGCTTTTATATCTGGAGCTAGTGTTACAGCAACTTACATAAATTTATCACTTTTTCTTGCCTTTGCAAGGATTTATCCAGATTATGAAGTATTATTATTTTTTATTTTACCCATAAAGGTAAAATACATGGCCTACTTTAACTGGGCAATTATAATTTATTCTATAATAACAGTACCTCAAATTTCTTATAAAATAGCTGCAGTGGTTGTTATAATTAACTATTTTATATTTTTTGGCAAAGACATAATGGTAAATGGAATAAATAGAAATAAATCTTATAAAAGAAGAAGAGAGTTTGAAAGTAAGATACAATATAAGGATACCATCCATAGATGCACAGTTTGCGGCTTAACTGAAAAGGATGATCCTGATATGGAATTTAGATATTGCTCAAAGTGCAATGGTTATTATGAATATTGCAGTAAACATCTTAAAGATCATGAGCATAAGCAATAAGATTGAAGTAAACTTTATCCTGTAAGATAGACACAGAAAAGAGGCTGTGTTGCCTTACAGTGTATAGTTTACTTCTTTTTTCTTAAACTAAAGGTTATTTAATTCTATTGTAAATTTCGTGCCTTTACCTGTATCACTTTCGATACTTATAGTACCGCCATGTTTTTCTATAATACTTTTTGTTATAGCTAATCCTAGACCTGTACCACCGCTTTTAGAATTTCTCGCTTCATCCACTCTGACAAAGGGATCAAATATGTTTCTCTGCAGTTCTTTAGGTATGCCTATACCATTATCTTGTAATGTTATGATAACTTTATCTTTAATAGCCTTTACAGAAATATATATTTGTGTGTTTGGAGGATTATATTTTATACTGTTTAATATTAGATTACTCAAAGCCCTATCTAAATTTTTTTCATCAAAATTTAAAAAAATACTTTCTTCTGGGATATCAAAATCATATTGAAAACCTTTTTCTTCCATTTGAGGTATGTATGAAGCTATAATAGATCTTAAAAATTCGCATATATCTTTATTTTCCATAGTAAGCATAAAGTCTATACTTTGAAGCTTGGAAAATTCAAATAAATCGGTTATAAGGTTATTTGCTCTTAAACTATTGCTTTGAATTACATTTAAATACATTAATCTTTCTTCTTTTGATATTTCTTGATTTTTTATCAAAAAATCAGAATAGCCTATTATATTTGCTAGAGGATTTTTTAAATCATGAGATATGTCCAGTATAAGACGCCGTCTAGCTTCTTCTGATTTTTCTTTTAGTGTCTTTTCAAGTTCAATTCTTTCGGCCATAGTATTAAAGGCATCTCTTAATTCTCCAAATTCATTTTTTGACTTTAAAAAAATTCTTGCAGAATAATCTCCTTCCGAAATTTTTTGAGCGCCATCTATTAATATTTTAAGAGGTCTTACAAAATTTTTAGAAGATACTCTTGAATATATGATGAATCCTACAAATAATATAAAAGTGCAAGTACAAATAGACAGAATTGTAAAGTATTTTGGATTAAGCTTTCTTTCTTTTAAATAGACTTCTTTTACGGATTCCCTAGGAATAGCAATTATCATCATAAAGCCTTTTTCTTTGTTATAAGCACTTCTATACATATAATCAGAACAAAAATGTGGCTTGCTTATTTCTGGATAGTTAATATAATTATTTTCTATGATAAGATTAAAATCTTCTAAAGAAAGATTCGTTTTATCTTCCTTAAGTTTTCCTTTTGTATATATTACTTTGTTATTGTTATCAATAATTTCAATAAATCCATTAAGTTTTTCTATTTCTGTAGTGTTTATGTCTCTATAATCATCTTTCATTATACTATAGGGATTATCTAATACTGAATTTTGATTGTTTAAATACAGTATAATACCTAACATTAGTGTGGTAATTAAACTTATTATCAATATAACAGTCATTATTACATATAGAAGAATATAGTTTTTAAGAAGCAGATTGGCAAGTTTTTTTCTTTTATTTTTCATGATCATTACACCTTTTCTAATTTATATCCTATGCCTCGTATGGTTTTAAGGTATTTAGGGTTCCTTGGGTTATCTTCTATTTTATCTCTAATATGACTTATATGTACCATTATGGTATTATCGTCACCATAGTAGGAGTCAAGCCAAACTAATTCGTAAAGCTGTTTTTTTGTATAAACCTTGCCAGGGTTATCCATAAGCAATTCCATTATTTTATATTCTTTAGCATTTAAATCAATTTTTTTATCATTCTTATAAATACAGCAGCTTTCTCTATCTAGGGATAAATCGCCTACGACTACTGTATCTTTTGTTTTACCACTGGTATATTTATAGTATCTCCTTAACTGAGCCTGTATCCTGGCAATTAGTTCTATAGGATTAAAGGGCTTTGTTATATAGTCATCAGCTCCTAGTCCTAATCCTAAAATTTTATCTGTATCTTCTGCTCTTGCTGTTAAAAATATTACAGGTATTTCACTAAATTCTCTTAACTTCTTTATTACTGAAAAGCCATCTAAGTTTGGCATCATTACATCCAATATAGCTAAGTCTACAGGATTATTTTTCAAAATTTCTATTGCTTTTAAACCATCTTCTGCTTTAATTACTTTAAAGCCTTCTTTTACAAGATGTAATCCTATAAGATCCCTTATATCCTGTTCATCTTCTGCTATTAGAATATTCACTGAAATCATCACCTTTCACCCAAATAATATTACCAAAACTATACTTATAATAATATATTATCTCTGCATTGTAAAATAAATAACACATGATCTATGGTGGAATATTAATAAGTCAACTGAAAAATTATTTAATAATATATTAAAATTATAAATATTCAATATTATATGAATAGTGGTATACTAATTATAATATAAATTACCAATTTAGTAATTCAGGGGGAGAAGAAGATGAGAAAAAATAGCTTCTATTTTTTAAATAAAGACGGTATGAAAATAAATACCTATGTATGGGAACCTGAAAAAGAGATAGATGTGAAAGGAATTATTCAGATAGCGCATGGTATGGCTGAAACTGCATTAAGATATGAAAGATTTGCTGAAAAGTTAACAGAGAGAGGATATAAAGTTTATGCAAATGATCATAGGGGTCATGGATTAACAGCAAAAAGCATTGAAGAATTAGGTTATATATCTGATAATGATGGATTTGAAGATATGGTAGAGGATATGCATCAATTAACCGATATAATAAAAAAAGAAAACCAATTTAAACCTGTATTTTTGTTTGGTCACAGTATGGGTTCTTTTCTATCCCAAAGATATGCAGAAATTTATGGACAAGATATTCAAGGCTTAATATTATGTGGTACTAATGGAAAACCACAGGCTGCAGTAAATTTAGGCATAGTGTTAGCTAAAATGGAAATGAATAAAAAAGGTTCTAAAGCCAAAAGTCCTCGACTTAACTCTATGTCTTTTGGAAGCTTTAATAAAGCTTTTATGCCTACTAGAACAGAATTTGACTGGTTAAGCAGGGATAGCGAAGAAGTAGATAAATATATAAAGGATCCTTACTGTGGTTCAGTGTTCACTACTTCTTTTTATTACTATTTTTTAAAGGGTTTAAAAAGAATACATAATAAAGAAAATTTAAATAAAATACCTAAAACGTTACCTATATATATTTTTGCTGGGGATATGGATCCAGTTGGTAGTAATGGTAAAGGCATATTAAGTCTTATAGATATCCTTAAAAAACTTGGTATGAAATCTGTTTCTTACAAGCTTTATAAAGAAGGAAGGCATGAAATGCTTAATGAAACCAATAGAGAAGAAGTTATGAAAGACACCATAGACTGGATTGATGCTGCTTTATAGAAGGTAAAAAAGAGATTTATAGAAAAATCCCTAATTATCTGAATTAATTTAAAAATAATTTCATATTATTTAGTAATAGATTTTAGGGGGAAGGACTGTGAACAGCATATTTAAAGTAGATGGCAAAGTGAACATAGGAAATTTAATAATAAGTATACTATTGTCTGAAGGTGTTGGATTTATAGCAGGAATCTTTAATCAAAAAAATATGAAATATATAGATATAAAGAAACCTTTTTTTTCACCTCCTGCTTATGTATTTCCTATAGTGTGGGTAATACTATATTTTCTTATGGCAGTGGCAGCTTATAGAATATGGATGTTAAAAGGAAAGAATGTAAATATAAAAAAAGCAATAGGCTTGTATTTATTTCAACTTGCTTTAAATTTTTTGTGGCCATTTTTATTTTTTAAATTCTCCTTATATGGTTTAGCATTTGTTGAAATAATAATACTTTTTATATTCATATTTCTAACTACTGTAAAGTTTTTTAAACTTGATAAGAAAGCTGGATATCTTATGGTACCATATTTGATTTGGGTAGGATTTGCAGCAGTTCTTAATTTGTATATTTGGTATATGAATGAAATGTAGATTAGATTGAAATGCATAACACTATTTCATAGAATTGTGGCAAGGAAACCACCGTTGCTTGTCTGGGTGGTAATTGACTATAACCATACAGAATTAAATTAATGTATGTATTTTACAAAGGAAAAAGAAAAAAGATGTAGAAAAACTATATAAGATGAATAAGGAAAGAGGTGAAGAACTGCTGTGTTAAATCTATAAATCTTTAAATACTCTAAATATTAGATTTTAGTAGATTTTATACAACGGGATAATATGCTTATAAAGAATGGAAAAATATTTACAATGGCAGGAAAGATTTATGAGAATGGATGTATATTGATAAAAGGAGGCAAGATTGAGGCCATTGGTGAAAATATAGAAGCTCAAGAAGAAGAGGTTATTGATGTAAAAGGAGCTTGGATTTTACCAGGGATAATAGATGCTCATTGCCATATTGGAGCCAGAGAAGCTAATATGGGATTTGAAGGCAGCGATATAAATGAAACTATGGATCCTATAACACCGCAATTACGAGCATTAGATGCAGTTAATCCTATGGATGAAGCTTTTAAAAAAGCTGTAAAAGGGGGGATAACTTCCGTGATGACTGGTCCCGGCAGCGCAAATGTAATAGGGGGCCAATTTGTAGCCATGAAAACTTATGGTAAATGTGTAGATGACATGGTAATCAAAGAGCCGGCAGCTATGAAGATTGCTTTTGGTGAAAATCCTAAAAGAGTATATAATGGAAAAGGAAAGATGCCTTCTACAAGAATGGCTACTGCAGCGCTTTTAAGGCAGACACTTATGGAAGCTAAAAATTATAAAGAGAAGAAAAATCAGATGGCTAAAAAAGGAGAGTATTTTGAAACTAATTTAAATATGGAAGCTCTAATGCCTGTATTAGAGAAGAAAATACCTCTTAAGGCTCATGCTCATAGGGCTGATGATATACTTACAGCTATAAGAATTGCAAAAGAGTTTGATGTTCTAATGACCCTTGATCACTGTACAGAAGGACATCTAATAGGGGAAAAGATAAAGAAATCTGGATTTCCAGCTATAGTTGGTCCAACTATGAGCTTTAATTCCAAAATTGAGTTAAGCAATAAATCTTTTGCTACTCCTGCTGTACTTAAAGAAGCTGGAGTTAAAATAGCTATAATGACAGATCATCCTGTTATAGAAGCACAATACCTTCCTATTTGTGCAGGATTAGCAGTAAAAGAAGGTTTAAGTATAGAAGATGGACTTAAGGCAATAACTATAAATGCAGCTGAAATAATAGGAATAAGCGATAGAGTTGGAAGTTTAGAAGTGGGTAAAGATGCAGATTTAGCTATATTTGATGGAAACCCAATGAATACTCTTACTAATACTTTATACACTATAATAGATGGGAAAATAGTTTATAAACATATTTAAATCTACTAAAACTCCCAAGGATTTTCTTGGGAGTTTTAATAAAATAATATTATTTTATATTCAGTAGTATATTTAATAGCTTTACTGCTAAAGGAGCTAAAAAAACAGTAATGAGACCTGCAATCCCTATAGAAAGCCCGCTCATAGCACCTTCAACTTCTCCAAGTTCCAGAGCTTTAGTTGTACCTAGGGCGTGGGAAGAAGTACCAATGGCAATACCTCTAGCTACTTTGTCTTCTATTTTAAAAAGCTTGCAGATGGTAGGAGCTATAATGGAACCTATTATACCTGTAAGTATTATGGATACAACGGTTATAGAGGGTATACCATTAAGCTGCTTACATACTTCGACTCCTATAGGTACAGTTACAGATTTAGGAGCAAGGGAATTTATAATTTGGGGGTCTAGCTTTAATCCATGAGAAAGAAGAATAATGAATATAATTCCTACAAAACTTCCTAAGGTTATACCGGATAAAATTGCTAGAGCATTTTCTTTAAGTAATTTTAGTTTTTTATATAAGGGTACTGCCAGCACTATGGTAGCAGGACCTAGAAAAAATGATATCATTTCTCCGCCTCTATTATATGCTTCAAAGCTTATATTGAATTTTAAAAGAAATAATATTATTATCAGCTGGCTTATAAGCAGCGGATTCAAAAATGGATTTTTAAATTTTTTGTATAATCTAGTTCCTATCTCAAAGCTAAGCAGAGATATAAATATACCAAAAAGAGGGGTATTCAGTATTTGATTCATATTTACACATCCCATCTTAAATTAGTTATCTTTTTTTAATAATTGAACTACTTTACCAGATACAATCATAACCACTATAGTACTTATGAGACATATAAATAGTATTTTATACCAAGTAGTCTGTAGAATACCAAGAGAGGTTATAAGTCCAACTCCCGCTGGAACGAAAAAGAAAGCTAAATGATCCAATAGAAAATTACTTATATTCTCTATGTCTTTTAGTTTTATTATATTTGAACATAAGCATAGAAGCAGCAGTAGCATGGCTATTATATTTCCGGGTATAGGAAGGGAAAAGATGTTTTTTAATAATTCACCAACAAAATATAAAGATACTATTATTAATAATTCTTTTATTAGTTTCATTTTTTCACCTCAATAATTTCTATAATATATACTTTATCATGTTTTTATAGGAAAAGTATATTTTATAGAAAAAATAAAATATAAAGAAAATTTATAAATAATCCAATAAAATTACTAAAAATAAAAGGAAGGTATAAAAATTTGTAGAATATACAGTATATAATATTCTAAAAAATTAAACAATATAATAAGGCATAACTCTGTTATAGTTTGAAAGGAGAGAGCATTTTGCGTAAGTATGGAATAACAGATAAAGATTTTAGCACTAACGCAGTGAAACTTAAAAAGGTAAATATAAATGGAAACATCTGCGGTGAATTTGTAGAGTTTTCCTTGTCTCAATTATATGAAAATATAAGTGAAAGCAATATAGATGCTGTATATACTTTCCCCATACCAGATACAGCAGTTTTAACTGGATTTGAAGCTATCTTGGGGGGAAGATCCTTAAAAGCAGCAGTAGAAGACGTAAATGATGTAGAAAAACTATATGAAGATGCTTTAGAAAATGGCATAAACTTATTAAGCCTGGAAGAAGATGAAGATGGAGTTTTAAGAATGTCTATAGGCAATATACTGCCTAATGAAACTATAAAAATCAAAATATCTTATATGGATCATCTAGTTTATGAAGATAATAGCTTAAAACTTATGATTCCTGCAGTAATTTCTCCCAGACCTATGGAAGAAGAGCTTGAAGAAGTATATGAAAGAGATTCTTATAAGCTTAGCATGAATTTACTTGTAGAATCTTTTACAAAGCTTAACATTATCTCACCGACTCATAAAATAGTTATTGAAGAAGAGGACGATACTTTATGCAAAGTAAGTTTTGATGAAAGACAGATATTAGATAAAGATTTTATTTTAATACTTAAAGAAGAAAAAACTCAAGAATATGGCGGTATGGTATATAGATATGAAAAAGATGGAGAAGAAAAAGCTATATTGTATTTAAGAATATTACCAAGATTAGATACTAGTTTTGAATATGTACCTCAAAATTACGACTTTTTAATAGACATGTCAGGCTCCATGCAAGGAGATAAGCTGGAAGAGGCCAAAAATGCACTTCAGCTATGTCTTAGAAATCTTGAAGATGGAGATAGATTTAATATTATAGCTTTTGATGAAAAACTAAGATTTTTCTCTCAGGAAGGGAAAGTAGAGATTAATGATGATAATTTGAGAAAAGCTTCTGCATGGATAAACTCTCTTCAGGCAGGAAAAGGCGCTAATATATTTGAAGCATTAAAATATGCTTTGGAAGAGAAAAATAATGAAGGTATAAGTACTATACTTCTTTTTACAGATGATATGGTAGAAAATGAAGATGAAATATTGGATTATGTGAAAGAAAATATTGGAGATAATAGAGTATTTCCTTTTGGCATAGATACTTCTGTAAATAGTTATTTTATCAATAAGTTAGCGGAAGTTGGCTATGGTAAAACAGAGTTTATATATCCAGGAGAAAGAATTGATGATATGGTATTGAGGCAGTTTAACAGGATAACCAATCCTCAAGTGGATGTACTTTCTATCGATTGGGGAGCTGTAGATGTGGAAAGTACTTACCCAAGCACTATAGATTATTTATATGACAGAGAGCCTTTCTTTATTTTTGCTAAAGTAATAGGAGAGATTGAAGGAAAAGTTTGTATTAAAGGTAAAATAGGAGATGAAGATTATATAAAATATATTGATTTAGATAAATTAGATTTAGAAGAAAATGCTTCTCTTATTCAGAAAGTATGGAGCCGGAATAGAATAGAATCTATGTCAGAAAAGATGAGAGGCGAAAGAGGAAAGATAAAAGAAGCTATGAGGGAGAAAATAATTGAGATATCTAAAACTTCTGGAATTATAAGCCCTGAAACTACTTTTATTTTAATTGAGCAGATTGAAGAGCCGGTACTTGGAATATCTATAAATAAAATAGTTCCCCTTCAGATGACTGAAGAAGCAATGAAAAATATATCAGAAGGTTATTTTATAGATTCTCCTACTTTCTTTTATAAGGTGGATATAACAGAAAAGATGATAGAGGAAGGTATGGATAGAGAAAGAGCTAAAATTGCCATAAAGTATGATAGAGAAAATCTATTGAGAATATTGGCTAAAAATCAGTTTGCTGATGGAGCATTTTGTAACTATGATGAAGCTAGTTTATATAGAAAGTTAGAAGGTACAGCAACTGCATTATTAGCATTTACTTTAGGTAAAGAAGATGTAAATATATATTTAAAGCAGATTAATAAAGCATTGAAATTTGTAATTAAAAATTTAAATGAAAATGAAAAAATGTTTGATGAAAAATTAACAATAATTACTCTCCTAGCATTAAAATCTTGTATTTTAAAAGGTACACTTAAAGCTGTAAATGTAGATGAAGTGGAAAATGCTATAATAGATATTAAAAATCTTATAGATAGAAACAGATATATGGAAATAGATTTTGTGGATAGTCCTAATAAAAGCGAAAGTATAAGGAATTCTGCAGCTTTTATGCTCGGACTTAATAAAGAACATTCATTAAGCGCTGAGCAGATACTTAGACAGGAAGAGAGTAAGTCAATATATGATATAGCAAAATTAGCTATTACAAAAACATTATAATTATAATAAAAAGAGCTTGTTTCATATTTCTAGCAAGCTCTTTTTTATGTATTCTTAAAAATTAATTTCATCTATTTCCTTTTGAATCATAGGACGTTTTAAGTTGCTTAAAAAGGATTCTCTGCAGCTTAATGCTTTATTTAACATCTGAAGGGCTTTTTCCTTTTCATTTTGATGTTTAAATATGAGACCATAAAAATAATAGGGTTCAGGGAAGTAAACATTTTTCTCTACTAATTTTTCATATATTTCAGCTGATTTTTCATAATTTTCTAAAAAGTAATAGCACTCTGCAAGATTATCTAATATAACATCACTAGAATTATTATAATCATAAGCTTCTAAATTGAATTTCAAAGCTTTTTCATAATCTCCTTTTAAAATTAACATATATCCAAGGCTTTCATATAGAGTTGAATTTTTATAAAATTTGTATACCTCTTCTAATGTCTCTATAGCTTCATCTAACTTACCTTTTTTCCACTGAATTAAAGCTAAAGTCATTTTAGTATTCATTTTGTCTGGAGGATCTAGAGGAAGGTTTAAAACTTTATTTATTATCTCTTCAGACTTTTCTATATTACCTTCTTTTAATAGAAGGTAGCCATAACCTGTTATAATTCTTGGTCTACAGGACTTGACCTTTGATGCCTTTTCAAACCATATTAGAGCTTCTTTGGTTTGGTTATTAGCATATAATCGATTTCCTTTCATAGAGTATATAAAATATCTCATAGTATAAACTTTATAGGCAAAATAAATAGTAAGCAGAATATTTCCAAGTAATCTGCTTTTACTAAAAGTAAATACAGCTAGAAACATTACCAGTGCAAATTCTAATATAAATTTTGTCATATTTTTCATTAATATTCCTCCAAAACGTTATTTTAGATGTACACTATTATACTACAAAATGAAGAGTATGTTAAATTACATTTTTATTAATTTAAAACATTGTTAATAGCCTAACAAGGGTTATATTGTCTCATTAATAAAAATATGGTAATATTATAAATAATAAACAAGCTTTTTTATAGTTATTATAAAATTTATTTATCGTGAAATCAAATATACTAAATCTTACTAATAGGTCCATTATTGCACACAAATGTTATGAAAGCTTAGATATACATATATTTTATATAATTTACATAAATAAAAATAATAGTTTTATATTTACAAATTATAATATATATACTATAATATTTTCCACAGGGTATTAGCTCACTATATGTAAACGGTTTTATATTTGGTTAATACCCTAAACTACAAATAAATTAGAGGAGGAGAGGGTTTTGTACAAAAAATTGAAGTCTAGAAGATTAGCAGCTTGGTTTGTCACATTAATGATGTTATTTTCTATCATTACACCTTTTGATGTAACTAGAGTATTTGCAGCTGAAAATGAAACCGTAGATTTGCAGATATTAGCTACTTCAGATACTCATGGCAGATTTATGCCTTACGATTATGCTACAGATTCAGAGGATACTTCTGGAAGCTTAGCTCAAGTAGCAACATTGGTTAAAGACCTTAAAGCTAAAAATCATAATACGGTTTTAGTAGATAACGGTGATACTATACAGGATAATTCAGCAGCATTATTCTTAAATGATGAAGTACATCCAATGATAGCTGCAATGAATCAAATGGGCTATGATGCATGGAGCTATGGAAACCATGAATTTAATTATGGAATTCCAACTCTTAACAAGGTAGCTGCAAAATTTAGTGGTGCTTCATTATGCGGTAACGTATTTGATGCCGCTGGAAAACCTCTTGGAAAACCTTATACCATAGTTGAAAGAGATGGTATAAAAATAGGTATCATAGGTGTGGTAACTCCACATATAACTAAATGGGATGGGCCAAACCTAAAAGGATATACAGTTAAGAATCCAGCAGAGGAGTCAAGAAAAATTGCTGACGAGATAAAAGATAAGGTAGATGTAATAATTGTTACTATACATGCTGGAGTTGATTCAGAGTATGGTAATGGAGATTCAGCAAGAGAAGTAGCACAAAAAGTACCTGAAGCTGCAGCAGTAATTGCTGGTCATGCTCACTCTAAGGTAGGAGAAGTAAGAGAAGGAGACGTGGTAATAACAGAGCCTTCTAGTGGAGCAAAATATCTATCAAAAGTAGATATAAAGCTAACAAAACAGAATGGAAAATATGTTATAGCTGATAGAAAGCAGCATGTTAAGTCTGAAGTTATAGAAGTTAAGTCCTATAAAGCAGATGAAGACCTTAAAACTATATTAAATCCTTATCATGAAAGAGCCTTAGCTGATGCTAAAACTGTTATAGGAGAGCTTAAGGGTGGAGATCTTGCTCCAGCATCAGAGATTAAAGACATACCACAGGCACAGCTTCAACCTACTGCAATGATAGAACTTATAAATAAGGTCCAGATGAAGTATGGAAAAGCTGATGTGGCAGCTGCAGCAGTATTTAGAAATGATGCTAATATGAAACAAGGTCCTATAACAAAGGCTGGTACAGCATCTATATATAAATATGATAATACTTTAATGACTCTTGAAGTTACTGGTAAACAACTTAAAAAGTATATGGAATGGTCAGCAAGTTACTATAATACTTTTAAGCCTGGAGATTTGACTATATCCTTTAACCAAAACGTAAGAAGCTATAACTATGATATGTTTTCTGGTATTAAATATAACATAGATATATCAAAAGAAGCAGGTAACAGGATAAAGAATTTAACATATATGGATGGAAAGCCTATAAAAGATGAAGATAAAATTAAACTTGCAGTAAATAACTATAGAGCCAATACTACTCTTTTAAATCCTGAGACAGGATTATTTAAAGGAGAGAATGTTAAGGTACTATATGATTCTTTTGAGGAAATGGGAGACAACGGTAGGATAAGAGATTTAATAAGAAAATATATAGTTGAAGAAAAAGGTGGGGTTATAACTCCTGAAGTTAATAATAATTGGAAACTATCAGGATATAAGTTTGATGCTAATAAGAGAGCTTTAGCTTTAAGACTTATAAAAGAAGGAAAAATACAGATACCTAAATCTGAAGATGGAAGAACACCAAATGTGAAGGCAGTAACATGGAACGATGTATCAAAGCAATATGGCACAGTAATAGATATACTATCCTTTAATGATTTTCATGGTGCACTTAAATCTGAAGGAAAAAATGTAGGTGCAGCAAAATTAGCTGGAGACATAGTTAGATTTAAAGGCATAAATCCTAATACCATAGTAGTAGGTGCAGGAGATCTTTATCAAGGAAGTGCTATGTCTAATCTTAAGTATGGTGCTCCTGTAACAGATGTATTAAAGTACTTAGGTCTAGAGGCATCTGCTATAGGTAATCATGAATTTGACTGGGGATGGAATAAGATCCCTAATTGGGCTAAAGATGGCGGATTCGACTTTTTAGCAAGTAATATATATGATAAGAAAACAGGAAAACCTGTTGATTGGGCTATACCTTATAAAGTAGTAGAAAAGGATGGAAAGAAAATAGGATTTATAGGTATTGCTACCCCAGAAACTGCAACTAAAACTAAACCTGATAATGTTAAAGATTTTCAGTTTAGAGATCCTGTAGAAAGTGCTAATTATTGGGCAAAATATTTGAAGGATAATGAAAAGGTTGATGCAGTAGTAGCATTAACTCATTTAGGAAGTTTCCAAGATGCTAAAACCAAGGAAGTTACTGGAGAAGCAGCAGATTTAGCTAAAGCTTCCAAGGGTATTGATGCTATAATAAGCGCTCATTCCCATCAATTTGTAGATGGAAAAGTAAACGGAATACCAGTAGTTCAGGCTATGTATAATGGAAGAGCTTTAGCTAACCTAACCTTTGTATTTGGCAAAGATGGAAAACTAACTGAGGTTATGAATTCTGTAGATAAACTTTATGAAAGAACAGATTTAGTTGAAGATCCTACAGTTAAAGCTATATATGACAAGTATAATGAAGATCTTAAACCAATACTTGATGTAGTAGTAGCAACTACAGACAAAGAATTAACTCACAGCAAAGGAGAACTTTCTATATTAGGACAATTAACTACAAAGTTAATGGCAGAAGCTTCAAAGAGCCAGATAGGTATAACTAATGGAGGAGGCTTAAGAAGATCTTTAAATGCAGGAAATATAACTGTAGGGGATATGTATGAAGTAATGCCTTTTGATAATACTCTAGTTACTATGGAATTAAAAGGTTCAGATTTAAAGAGAGTATTAGAACATGGTATAATGAATGAACAATATGGATGGGTTCAATTCTATGGAGTGAAAGTTTACTATGATAAAGATAAACCATCAGGAGAAAGAATAACTTCCATGAGATTATTAGATGGAACAAAGGTAGATATGGATAAATATTACAAAGTAGTTACTAATGATTTCATGGTTAGCGGAGGCGATAATTATAATTTTGATGGGGCAAGAAATATTGTAGATACAGGAGTACCAATTAGAGATGCCATGATAGAATTGTTAAAAGGAAAGAATCTTTCCTATAAGTACGAAGAAACATTAATAGCTGGCAGCGATACTGCTATAGAAAACCCAGAAAACCCAACAAATCCACAAAATCCAAGTAAACCTTCTACACCAAGTAAGCCTGTAGCAGGTAAAGACTTACCAAAGACAGGTTCCACAGTAGGATTTGATGGATATGTGGCTTTAGGAGCTTTAGTATCTTTATTAGGATTAGCTCTATATTTAGATGACAAATACAGAAAGAAAAACAATATAGCAGCTTAATTTTATTTTAAGGGGCTTTTGCAAAATAGGTGAGTAATCGCTATGGAGCAAAAGCTCCCTTTTGTTTAAAATATTATAATATTTTAGAATAAACCTCTTATATTTAAATATATTATTTATTAAGGGGTGAATAGATATGTTTATATTAATCAGTAAAAAGAAATTATATGGATTTATAATTGTATTAATACTTATTGTTTCATTGATAATTTGTTTTTTTGCTATGAAAAGTAAAGACAAAACTGCTATAAGCAGTATGAACAAAGCCTATGTGGCTATTGTCATAGATGATTTCGGCAATAATAGTGCAGGTACAGATGAAATGTTAAATATTGATATACCTCTCACAGCAGCTATTATGCCTTTTATGCCTTCAGCGCAGGTAGATGAAAAGAAAGCCTTAGAAAAAGGAAAAGAAGTTATAATACATCTTCCTATGGAACCAGAAGTAGGAAAGAGAAGCTGGCTTGGGCCTAAAGGTATCACTACAGATTTATCTGATGACCAGATAAAGTCTATGGTAGAAGAAGCCTTTCAAATAATTCCTTCTGCTAAAGGCATGAATAATCACATGGGCTCTAAAGCTATAAAGGATGAAAGAATTATGAAAAATATTTTTACTATATTAAAAGAAAAAGATAGATTTTTTCTTGATAGCAAAACTACCTCTGATGCTACAGCATGTAGAATAGCCAGTGAATCTAAAGTAAAATATTATAAAAGAGATATATTTTTAGATAATGAGAAAAGTGTGGCATCTATAGAGAAACAGCTAGATAAACTTACGGATGTGGCTCTAAAAAATGGTTATGCCATAGGTATAGGTCATGTAGGAGTTGAAGGGGGAAAGATTACAGCAGACGCTATAAAAAACAAAATGCCAGAGATGAAAAAAAGAGGAATTGAATTCGTATTTCTTTCCCAAATACCCTAAATACTAAAGATAGAAAATATATTATATTTTTGCTATAATATATTTAAAATGTATAGAAAGGATAAAGAGGAATGATTAAAGCAATATTATTTGATTTAGACGGAACACTTGTAAATACCAATGAACTAGTATTGAAATCCTTCCAGCATACCTTTAATAAACATCTTTCTTTTAAGGTTACTGATGAAGAAATAAGAATGTTGTTTGGAGAGCCTTTAAAGAAGTCTTTGTCTAGATTTGATGAAAATAATATAAATATTTTGATGAATACTTATGGAGAATTTAATGAAAAGAACCATGATAAGCTTTGTAAAAAATTTAATGGAGTAGAAGAAGCATTAGTAGAACTAAAAAGTAAGGGATTGAAGTTAGCGGTAGTAACATCAAAAAGAAGACTTATGGCAGAACGAGGACTTAAATTTGCTAATATAATGAAATATATGGATGCGGTAGTAACTCCAGAAGACACGGATAAACATAAACCTGACGGGGAACCTGCATTAAAGGCTTGTGAACTTTTGGGGGTATCTTCCAATGAAGCCATTATGGTAGGAGATAGCTTCTATGATATATTATGTGGCAGAAATGCAGGATGTATAACTTGTGCAGTTAGTTACACATCTTTATCTGTGGAAATAATAAAAAAGCATGATCCAGATTATTTTATAGATGATATTAGGGAGTTAATCTATATAGTAGAAAAAGAAAACTCAAAAGAGGAGAAAGTTGTTTAATTTTAAGGAGAGGATAAAAGTGCCTTTTGTAAATTCTTTAGTAACTAAAAAAATTGATTATAACACTAAAAATAGATTAAAAGTACACATAGGAGATCTTATAAATGGATTTCCAGGTAAAAGTGAAGAATGGCTTATGGTACATTTTCAAGATGATGAAGTTATATATTTTAAAGGTGAAAAGCAGGAAGACGCTGCTGTAATAGATGTAAAAATTTTAGGAAATTTAGAGATAAGATATAAGGACATATTTACCAATAAAATAAGTGAAATATTTGAACAAGAACTTCAAGTACCTAAAAATAATATATATGTAATATTTGAAGAGATACCTGAGGGAAGCTGGGGATGGAATGGAGAGCTATTTTAAATTAAATTCTAGACTTAATAGGGTTTATTGTAAGCTTGTAAAGTATACAAGCTTACAATAAACCTTTTATTTTTTGCTTTTTTTCTTTTGTACCGAAAATCCAAACTTTCCAAGAGGCTTATTAAATACAGGAAAATATTCTCCATGTGAATAACACATTAAGTTTGCCTTTTCAAAGTGAATTTTTCCATTTTTGTCTATAAGATTTTCTTCTACCGAGGAAGATAAAATTTGAGCTAAAAACAAATCATGGCTCCCTAAAGGTATAATCTGCTTTATTTCACATTCAATATTTATAGGACATTCTTTTAGAGAAGGGGCAGATACTTTTTTACTTTTTTCTATAGTGAAATCCATAGCCTCTATTTTATTTATATCTCTGCCGGAACGAACTCCACAAAAATCAACCTTCTTAGCCATATCTATGGTAGGAATATTTATAACAAAATTTTTGGTAGCTTTAATATATTCATAAGAAAGTCTTTCAGGTCTTATGGCTATAGATACCATAGGAGGTCTAGTGCATGCTATTCCAACCCAGCCTACAGTAAATACATTACATAGGGAATCTTTATTTGATGAAGTTATAAGCACCACGGGTACAGGATTTAAAAGGGCACTTCCTTTAAATATAGTTTTAGACATTTTGCATTACTCCTTTAATGATTTAAAGTAGTTATATTATATCATAAAACCCAATAAAGTATGAAAAATAGATAAAAAAGCAAAATTATCCTTAGTTATTGATAGTTTTTTCCTTATTTGATACAATAAAATTAAATTTACAATTATATCAAAGATGAGGATGAGAATTATGAATAATGCTGGAGGAATTGATTTTAATGAAGTAAAATGCAGCAACTCTATAGCTGTATATTTGAAGGATAAAGTATATGAAGGCATGATAAAATTAATATATAAAGACTGCATTTTGGCAGAAATTGAATTAGATGATGATTTAGCCCCAGAAGAAAACGAAGAGATTTATATTAATTTATGTATTGATAACAAAGTTTATAAATGTGTTTCTAAAGTTATAGGAACTAAAGAAGAAAATTATAAAAAGGTATTACTTTTGTCACCTCCTAAGATAATGGACAAAATAGAGAGAAGAAAATACTATAGAATTAATTTGGGCCTAGGAATCAAATACACCATATTGCCTAAAACCAGATATTATGAAAATCTTTTTGATATACCTAGCAAATTAATAAGTAAGCCTAAAAATGCTATAACCATGGATATAAGTGGTGGAGGAGCAAAAATATTATGTTCACAATATGCTGAAGAAGATACTCAAGTTGTAATGTCCATCTTTATGCCTCAAAGATTTGATATATTGTGCAGGGTAGTAAGATGTGATATACATAAGGTAAATAGAAAATATAAGATAGCATTAGAGTATAAAAATATGGATGAGGTTACTCGTGATAAGCTTATAGAGTTTATATTTGATAAACATTCAAAAGTTTTAGAAAAACAAAAGAGCCTTAAAGAGGATTAAAGGTTCACTTATTTGCTAAATGAACCTTTAACCTTTATTGTTGTGTCATTTGATTAAGAATTTTTAAGTATACTATCAGCTGCAATTAGCTGACCTACGCTGATACCTCCATCATTGGTAGGAATTTTATTATTAAAAAATACTTCAAAACCTAAAGAAGATAAGCGTTCTATACAGGATTCTAATAAAAATCTATTTTGAAACACCCCTCCGCTTAAGGCTACTTTAGATATAAATGTATCTTTTTTGAGTTTTAAGCATGCTTCACATATTATGCTAACCATGGTATTATGAAATTTTCTAGATATAATTGAAGGAGAAACTCCTTTTAAGGAATCTTTAATTATTCCTTTAATCAAGTTTTCAGTATTTATTATTATAGGATAGTCTTTACAATTTATATTAAAACTATAAAAGTCTTCAAATTCTGGTGCATTATATAATAAGTTTTCAAGTTCTATAGAAGCTTGCCCCTCATAGGTTATATTATGAGTAAATCCTATGATAGAAGCTACTGCATCAAATAGTCTTCCTGCACTGGAAGTGTATATGGAATTTATATTTTTAGATAATATAGTTAAGAGGTTTAAACCTTTGGTTCCGAACTTTTCATCTATAATTTTCAGCATTTCTTTATTAGAGTTATTACAGCCATAGCTGTGGTATATATAAGATACAGCCATTCTCCAAGGTTCTTCTATGGATTTATCTCCTCCAGCCATGGGTACATAATTTATATGCCCTGCCCTTTCAAAGTCTTTTAATGTAGATATTAAAAATTCTCCACCCCATATATTATTATCTGTACCATATCCAGTTCCATCAAAAGCCACACCGATTACTTTATCTTTAATATTATTTTCCATCATACAGCTTACAATATGAGCATGATGATGCTGTACTTTTATAATAGGTAATCCTAAAGATTCTGCATAATGAGTAGAATTATATTCAGGGTGCATGTCGCATGCCACATAATCAGCATGAAAATCAAATATATTATTAAAATGTTCTATATTTTTTTTAAAATGATTAATAGTTTCAATGTTTTCTAGATCACCATTATGTGAACTTAAGAATATAAAATTTTCTTTTGATATACAAAAAGTGTTTTTCATATTTCCGCCTAAAGCAAGTATGGATTTACAAGCATTATATTTAATTGGCTCAGGCACGTAACCTCTTGCTCTTCTTATTATAGTTTCATGATTACAGCATATTCTTGATACAGAATCATCCACAGGAATGTATATATCTCTATCATGCATGAGAAAAAAGTCTGCTATGTCTTTTAAATTATTAAAAGCAGAATCATTTTTGTATTCTAGAGGCAGACCGCTTATATTGGCGCTAGTCATCACTAAAACTTCAATGCTCTCTGTGAATATGAGTCTATGAAGAGGAGTATATGGAAGCATTACTCCTAAATTTATTTGTGAAGGAGCTAAATTTAAAGGAAGTGAGCATCCACTAATCTTTTTTAGCAATACTATGGGCTTCCTTATTCCACTCATTAATTTTTCTTCATCTTTATTTATATTGCAGTATTTTTTTACAGTATCTATATCTTTCATCATTACAGCAAAGGGTTTATGAGGTCTTCTTTTCCTTTCTCTTAATAGCTTTATTGCTTCCTCATTTTTACCATGGCACACTAAATGAAAACCAGTTAAACCTTTTATAGCAAATATGTATCCTTCTTTTAATTTCTGTTTAGTAAAATCAATAATAGCTTTATTTATATTTTCCTTTTCCAGTGCCACAGGCTTAATAAGGTTACCTTTGTTATCCATAAGAGTTAAACTTGGACCGCACATACTACAAGCATTAGGCTGTGCGTGGAATCTTCTATTTCTAGGATTTTCATATTCCCTCTTACATTCTAGGCACATTTTAAATTTTTTCATAGTGGTTTTATCTCTATCATAAGGAATAGACTTTATGATTGAGAATCTAGGACCGCAATTGGTGCAATTTGTAAAGGGGTAATAATAGCGCTTGTTATTTACATTTAATATATCTTCTTCACAGTCTTTGCAAAGAGATATATCTGGCGAAATCAAAGTTATTCTATTCGATTGCTTTTCACTTTCTTTTATATAGAATCCTTCATGGTGTTCTAAGGCTTTTTCCTTAATATCTATACTTTCAATTTTTGAAAGGGGAGGTGCTGAATTTTTAAGTTTGCAAATAAATTCATTTAAATTTTTGTTATCACCTTGCAAATCTATATATACTCCCTCAGAATTATTATTTACCCATCCATCTAATTTAAATTCTGAAGCAAGATTATATATAAAGGGCCTAAAGCCAACACCTTGAACTATACCTTTTACTGTAATAAAAACTCTCTTTTTCATAAAAATCACCTGATTCAATTTAAGATTCATCAACTAATTTTATAACATAGTTTGAATTTTGTGAATGGTTAAATTAAATAAAAAAATGAAATATAAAAATATTCTTACTTATTTGTAACAATATATAATAAGTGATATAATGGTTTGATATATACATATATAAGTTACGATTTTTTAAAAAATATATAATTATATTTAAATTTTTTAAAAAATGTGAATAATAAAATTTATTTTTTATGAGTGAAAGGGTGATATTATGAACACTAAAGAGAAAAGAAAGGGTAAATTTACTGGCAAAATTGGTAATAAGCTTTTTTTAACATTTATTTTATTAAGTGTGGTACCAATTTTAGTTTTGGGTTTGGGTTCCTATAATAAGTCCTATGATTTATTTGAACAAAAGTTTAAAACTGATTCTATGCAAAATATTGAAGCAGTCAATATAAGTATAGATAATTATTTTCAGGGGATGCAAAGACAAGTAAGTATGCTGTCTAAGAATATTAATGTGACAGATATAGAGGAAAAACAGGAATATGCTCCTTTTCTTTGCAATTTATTGAAAGAGGTAAAAGAAAGCAATGAAGATGCTATATCACTATATATGGGTACTGCTTCTAAAAAGATGTACTCATATCCTAAACAGGATAATGGAAAGGACTATGATCCTACTACAAGACCATGGTATGAAAAAGCAGTTCAAAATAAAGGTAAAGTTGCAATAAGTGATGTATATGTAGATCCAGCTATTAAAAAAACTATGGTTTCAATTTCTAAGGCTGTAGAAAAGGATGGTAAATTGGTTGGTGTAGTGGCTATGGATTTGGATTTAGAAAAATTCTCTGATGACCTATCAAATATAAAGGTTGGAGACAATGGATATCTGTACATAGCAGATAAAAAAGGTGTAATCATAGCACATAAAGATAAAGATAAAATAGGAAAAGATGAATTAGGTAAGCAGGAATATTGGAATAAGATTTCACAAAATAACACTGGATTTGAGGAAATAAATGTAGATAATAAAAAGGTTTACAACACATTTTCTACTAATGGACTAGCTCAATGGAAGGTAGTGGCTAGTGTAGATAAAAGTGAATTGCTAAAAGATACTAATGTGATAAAGCTATTAACTTTTGTATTTGTTATTGTCTGTTCATTGATTTCAGTTATTGTTTCAATATGGTTTAGTAAAGGTATATCTAATAATGTAAAAAATTTAAAGAATGCATTTGCTAAAGTATCTCAAGGAGATTTTTCAGAGTATATACATACTAAATCTAAAGATGAATTTAAAGAATTAGCAGATAATTTTAATATAATGCAAGATAATGTATCTGCTCTTATTAAAAATGTTGAAGTATCCTCTAAGGAAGTATTAGAATCTTCTTCAGTTTTGGAGGAAATGAGTAAACAAACTGCAGTAGCTGTAGAACAAGTTTCTTTAACTGTAGAGGAGATATCAAAAGGTACTGTAGAACAGGCTAAAAACTCTGAAATAGGAGTGAATAATATAAACAGCCTGGCAGAGAAAATAGATAGCATATCGAGTACTACAGGGGAAATAAGTACCATATCCTCTCAAGCTAATGAATTAAGCCATAGAGGATTAGATATGATAGTAGAAATTAATAAAAAATCAGAAGGAACAAAATCGGCTACTTACGAAGTAGGAAAAATAACTTCTGAAGTTGATAGCAGTACAAAAAAAATAGGTATTATAATAGGAACTATAACTGAGATAACAGAACAGACTAATTTGCTAGCTTTAAATGCAGCTATAGAAGCAGCAAGAGCAGGAGAAGCAGGAAAGGGATTTTCAGTGGTAGCTGAAGAAATAAGAAAATTGGCAGAAAAATCTAGAGAGTCAGCTAAAGAAATAGAAAATATATTATCAGAGATACAGTCTAAATCAGGATTAGCTGTAAAATCTGTAGAAAGTACAGAAAAGATAGTAATCAGTCAGCAAGAAGCTGTGCATAAAGCAGAAGAAATCTTTGATAAAATCTTATCCTCTGTAGAGCTTTTAAATAATAAAATTAAAGTTATAGTATCATCTATAAATGTGGTAGATGATTATAAAAAGAATGTAGTAGAAGAAATAACTAATATATCTGCTGTAAGTGAGGAGACTGCGGCCTCTACAGAAGAGGTATCTGCATCTACCCAGGAAATAAATGCTAATACAGATTCCTATATGAATTATGCATCAAAACTTAAGGAATTGGCAGAAAAACTAAAATATGAGATAGAAAAATTTAAACTTAAGTAATTTAAGTTTAAGTATATAAAAGCAAATCCCAAAAGAGGATTTGCTTTTTGATTTAAGTGAGACTCCAAATTTTATATTTGGTCAGTCGAACTTACACCTACGTAATGAAATGGAGTAGGTGTTTCATTTATTAAAAAGTATACAGATTTATTTATAAATACCATCTGTTATAGTGATTTATTTTTGCTTCTATTATATAATTAATGCTGACTTATAATTTAAAAAAAAGGGGGATAAATTTTGAAAGAAAAAAGATTAGCTCATATTTTAGCTATTTTATTAATGGTTATGTGGGGAATTTCCTATTTAAGTATTAAAGTAGTAGTAAATGAAGTAGAGCCAACCTTATGTGCATTTTATAGGTTCCTAATAGCCTCTATAATTCTCTATGTGCTTTTAAAAGTTAAATACCCAAAAGAGAAGGTTTTAAAAGAGGATAAACTAAAAATGGCCCTTGGAGGATTATTAGGAGTAGCGGTGTATTTCTTTTTTGAAAATTACTCTGTAGCTTTTACTTCCGCAGCCAATGTTTCTATACTTATATCTTCTATACCTGTATTTACGCTGATTTCTCAAAGAATAGTTTTTAAAGAAAAGCTTACTTTATTTAAATTTATAGGAGCTTTATTAAGTGTTATAGGTATAGTAATTGTGGTAGCATCCAAAGATAAGGTCAACTTCTTTTCTTCAGGAACTTTAGGTGATCTTATGGCCTTAGGAGCTGCTTTGACTTGGGTACTTTACAATATTGTTACCAGCAAATTTAAAGGAAATTATAAAAGTATTACTATTACTGCTTATCAGGCTATATGGGGAACTATATTTTTAAGTCCTTCTTTAATTTGGGGAAAGCCTGCCATGCCTTCACCTTTAGCTATAGCCAATATATTATATTTAGCCGTATTTTGCTCTTTTATTGCTTATGTGATATACATATACTGTTTAAAAGCATTAGGTGCTACGGTTATAACTACATACATAAACCTTCAACCAATAGTAAGTCTAATTGCAGCAGCTCTAATTCTTAAGGAACATATAACAATATGGCAGATAATAGGAAGCATAATAATAATAAGCGGGGTATTTTTGGTAAACCTAGATGAAAAGTTTGATAGAGAAAAATTTAAAGAAAGCATATAAAAAAATTAGGGTATCTATAAAAGATTCCCTAATTTTCTATATGTGCATTAATTTTAATATCTTCTTCTTTTTCTTTTGGAAGCTTTGCTTATCATAGCTAGTACAAAAATTATTAATGCAATAACAGCTATTGAAATAACTCCAGATAATACATAAGTTAGAGTATTAGCTTTTACTATATCATTTTTTGATACTGTAGTATATAAATCATAGGATTTAGAGTAATTTCTCTCACTGACTGTTAAAGTACCAGCTTTAGCATTAGCTTGGAGTTTCCAAGGATTGATATTTTCAGCTTTTACTTTTTTAGTAGTTTCTTTTTTATTTATTTCATTTTCATAATATTCTACGTCTTCTTTTACCATAAGAGGTACTTCTATAGTCTTTTCAGGACCAAAGAATTTAAATAATTTATATTTTGCATTAAGAGTTTCTACTTTTGTATCTTTTTTTATAAGAGGTACCTTTTTAGCTTCATAACTCCAGTTAATTATTTTTTCCATATCATTAAATACAAAAGTATCATTTAGATCATAAATAGATTTCATAACTACGCCTACCATAGGTCTTCCGCTTCTTTCAAATATAGCAACCAGGCATTTTCCTGCAGGAGTTGTATATCCTGTTTTACCTCCGACGCAGCCATCTTTTCCAAGAATTTTATTTCTATTTTCCACTATTATTATTGTACCAGCAGAGGTTTTTATGGTATCTTTTTTTGTACCCATTATTTCTTTTACCCAAGGATTTTCGTAAGCGGTTTTTCCAAGTACTGATAGATCATAAGCTGTGGTATAGTGTTCTTGATCATGCAGCCCATTGGCTGTGACAAAATGTGTGTTTTTTAAATTTAACTTTTTAGCTTTATCATTCATCATTTTAATGAATGAATCCACATTTCCTCCCACATTGTCTGCTACCATATAAGCACAGTCATTTGCAGAAAAGAGAAGTAAAGCTTTCATTACATCATTAGCGCTCATAGTTTCGCCTATCTGCATAGGATGTATGTTAGTGTTTAATGAATATTCAGGCTGCTTTTTTGCACTTTCAGTGTATTTTAGCGTATCATTTTTTTGCTTATTTTCAGCTAAAAGAATAGCAGTCATAAGTTTTGTAGTACTTGCAGGGTACATTTTTTCATCTGCACTTTTTGCATAGATTATTTCTCCCGTTGATAGATCCATAGTTAAGGCTGCTTTACCATTTATATCTGGTAATTTAACTTCGTCGGCTTTTGCTTTAATTAATGTTGGACTTAACACTGTTAGAGAAAGTGCTAAGGCTATTGTAGAAAAAATTTTACTCTTTTTCAAAATGTACTTCCCCACCTTTTAATAATTTATTTTTTCATTTATTATAAAATGTTATAATAAATTTATAAAAATTATGATATAAACAAACTATTTTTAGTATATCATTAAAGGTTTTTTAGGACAACTACCTTATTATTTTTAGATTATAATAATGTGTTTGAGGAGCTGATTTTTTGACAAGTGATTACGTTAAAAATGTGTTTTTTCATAGAAAGCCTAAGCTTATAGGTGAATACAAAAAGAGCGCAGTGATGATCCTGATACAGGAAGAACAAGATGAACTTTATATAATATTTGAAGTAAGGTCATTAAAATTAAGACATCAGCCTGGAGATATATGTTTACCTGGTGGAAAAATTGAGGAAAGAGAAACGCCTAAAGAAGCTGCTATTAGAGAAACCTGTGAAGAACTTAATATAACTTATGAAGATATTGAATATATAGGAGAAATGGATTATCTAGTAACCCCCTATGGAGCAATTATCTACCCCTTTATCGCTAAATTAAAGATCAGTAATTTGATTCCTAATAAAGATGAAGTAGATCATATATTTAAGGTTCCCATAAACTTTTTCTTAGAGTATGAACCTAAATATTATGCTATGGACATAGGACCAATTTCTATAGAAGATTTTCCTTTCCATTTAATAAATAACGGTAAGGAGTATAAATTTTCAAAAGGGGTTTTAAATCAGTATTTTTATATTTATAAGAATCATGTTATATGGGGATTTACTGCAAGAATCATTAAAGCTTTTACAGATATACTAAAGTATTATAATATATAGCAAAAAAGAAAGGCTTGGATTTGGATATAGAATTATATTCAAATTCAAGCCTTTCTTTGTTTTATATAAGTTAAGCTTTTGACCTTTTATAGCTAAATATAAAGGAACTGATTATTATAACAGTAGCATATATAAAAGGCACAAATATTGATAGGAGAGCTGCTCCATAAAAATATTTTAGATATATAAAAATTGCTATGGACAGTATTGCCCAAAATGTAAATAGATAAGCCATTTTTTTGTTAGAATTTCTCCAAGTCTCTGCATCTTTCATATTTCCTACTATTTGGTCACGATATTTGCTTCCTTTAGATGTTCCATTTACTATGAAATAAAAATATAATGCAGCAATTATAGAAAGAACTCCTATAATCAAGAATGCATAAGATAAAGATACACTGGTTATGTACATAAAAACATCAGCACCTCCGGTAAAATTTAATTTCATAACCTAGTATATCCATTTTAAATCATATATATTTATTTTAATTAAACTATTTTTTATAATAATGATAATCTTTCAATAATCTTAATTAGCTTATCTATTTTAAAATTATGTAATTATAAATAGTAATTAGTAAGCTAAAATTATATAATAAGAATTAACAAATACATTTATGTAAGATGGAGGAAAGTTATGGATATTAATAAAATGCATAATGAAATTTTAGGAAATAAAGTTGTAGAGGCTTTAAAAGAAAATTATTTTGATGCGATATATTTTGAAGATTCACTGCAGGCTAAACAATATATATTAGATAACCTGAAACAAGGTATGAAGGTAGCCTTTGGAGGTTCTATGACCATAAAATCTATGGGGATAAAAGAGGAAGCTGCAAAAAAGAAGTGTGTAATATTAGACCATGGAGAAGCTTCTCTAACACCACAAGAAAAATTACAAGTGATGAGGCAAGAACTCATAAGTGATGTTTTTTTATGTAGCAGTAATGCGATAACTTTACAGGGTGAACTTGTTAATATTGATGGAGCAGGAAATAGAGTTGCTGCTATGACTTTTGGACCAGAAAAGGTAATTATAGTAGCAGGCATAAATAAAATAGTTATGGATGAAGATGAAGCTTTTAAGAGAATTAAACGAATTGCCTGTCCTAAAAATAATATTAGATTAGAAAAACCAAATCCATGTACAAAAGCTGGGGTTTGTGTTGATTGTAAGTCTCAAAGCAGAATATGCAGAGTTTACTCAGTAATAAAAAGAAGACCTTCCCGTTCAAATATGACTATAATAGTAGTAGGAGAAAATTTAGGATATTAAGCATATATATTAGCTAGTAGTCTTAAAAAGTATGTAAATAATAAAATATTTGCAGGTTGAATATTTTGATAAATAATGTTAATCTATAAATGAAATAAAATTAAATAACATGGATTATATGAGGGAATGCGGTTAGAATCCGCAGCAGCCCCCGCTACTGTAGGCATGGACAAATGATTGTTAATCCACTCAATGAAAACAAAGCATTGGGGAAGGTGATCAGGAGGAAGAAGTGCAAGCCAGGATATCTTATATAATCTTATGGAAAGTGGACTACCTTCGGAGGGAAGGTGAGGGTTTGCATTAATTTTGAATCTTTACCGGACCTTTAGGTTCGGTTTTTTGTTTAAGTGAGACTCCAAACTTTATATTTGGTCAGTCGAACTTACACCTACGTAATGAAATGGAGTAGGTGTTTCATTTATGTAAAAGGTGAGGTTTTATGGATAGAAATGATGATTTTCATGTGCTTAGTGCAGTAACTATTAATATTGCTTTTATGATAATAGCTTTTTTAAATGATAATCCATCCATTATTTTATCTGCATTAGTTTGGTCATTATCTTTGCTTTGGGTTTATGGAGAAAAGCAGAAGATAAAAAAAGGCTTCATTTATTTTATACCAATTGCTATGGTAACAGCAATTATTAACATTATTTTTGTGAACTCTGGCAGTCACCAGTTGTTTACTATATTTAATAAGCAAGTTACACTAGAATCTATAGTTTATTCAATAATAATGTGTTTGAAGATACTTATTATAATATATGTTTTTATGGGTTTTAGCTCTATGTTAGATTCAGATAAAGCTGTTTCATACTTTTCTTCAAAAATGCCAAAATCAACTCTTACCATGCTTATAACCTTCAAACTTATTCCTAATATGAAAAATAGGGTAAAAGATTTAGAGGATATATATAGTTTAAGAGGAGTTGACTACCAATCTAAAGGCCTAAAATCTAAAATAAAGAGTCGTATTCCGGTATTATCTATACTTTTAGAAGACTCTTTAGAAAGCTCTTTTCATATTGCAGAAGCAGCTTATGTAAAAGGGTTTTTAAGCGGAAAAAGGAGCATATATGACGAGCAGAAACTTAAAATTAAGGATGTTTTTATCATTATATATTCTATAGGAATTATAGTTTTATTTAGTATATTTAAAAATAAAGGTTTCATGAATTTTGAGATATATGATTCTTTAAATTTAAAGTATATATTTTCAAATCAATCTATGATTATTTGTGGTCTTATGCTGTTTATCACATTGTTTATATGCCTTTACATTATTTTTACTAATTTTAGGAAGGATAAATAATATGGCTTATATAGAAATTTCAAATCTTAATTACAGCTATCCTTGTGAAGAAATTCAAGCGCTTAAAGATATAAATATGCAGGTAGAAAAGGGAGAAATAATACTTATAGTAGGTAAGTCAGGTTCTGGAAAGTCTACCTTAGGAAGGTGCATATCTTCATCTATACCCAATTTCTATGGAGGCACTATAGGTGGAGAAGTAAGAATAAATGGGAAAAATATTAAAGAGTTATCTAGATATGAAATGGCTAAAGAAGTGACTATGGTTTTTCAAGATCCTGAAAAGCAGCTCATGATGAATAAAGTTCATAGAGAGATAGCTTTTGGACTAGAAAATGTAGGTGTAAATTCAGAAGAAATAAAGAGAAGAGTTTGGGAAGCACTACAATTTTCTAATATATTAGATATCGCTTATAGAGATATAAGTTCTTTGTCAGGTGGACAAAAGCAAAAGGTAGCAATAGCTTCTGCCATAGCTTTTATGCCTAACTGCATAATAATGGATGAACCTTTGTCGCAGCTGGATCCAGCTTCTGCAGAAGAGGTAATGGCATTTGTAAAAAAAATAAATGAAGAGTTAGGTATTACTATAATAATTATTGAACAGAGAATAGAAAAATGGTTTGATCTGGCAGAAAAAATAGCAGTCATGGATAAGGGCAGCATGCTTTTTTATGGAACAAAGGAAGAAATATATAGAGAAAAATCTATTGATTTTATACCCATGTATTTAAAAGTAATAAGAGACTTAAATATAGAGAGTTGTCCTAAGAACATAAAAGAAGCAAGAAATATTATAAATTCTAAATTTAAAACTGAAGATATTTATGAAAAAAACTGCAAAGAAAAAAAATCCTCTGAAAAAAACTTTATAAAAAGCATATTTACTAAAGAAAAAGAAGAGAATACAGCTTTAAAGCTGCAAGGAGTAGGTTTTAATTATGGACACATAGAAGCTTTAAAAGATTTAAATTTATCTATAAATAAAGGAGAATTTTGCTGCATTTTAGGACCCAATGGTGCGGGAAAGAGCACTCTGCTAAAGAGTATAATGAAACTTTTGGATTTTAATGGAAACATAAAGTGCTTTAATAAAGATTTAAGCAAGATGAATAGGCTAGATATAGGGAAAAGTATTGCTTATGTATCACAAAATCCTAATGATTATATTTCAAAAGAAACGGTGCATAAGGAGTTAAAATTTACATTGGATAACTATAATATAAAGGAGTTAAAGGTCATTGATGATGTTTTACAGGAACTAGGTATACTTCATTTAAAACATAAAAATCCAAGGGATATAAGCGGAGGAGAAAGACAAAGGGTAGCTATAGCTTCTATGCTTGTATTAAATCCAGACATGATATTGCTAGATGAACCTACTAGAGGATTAGACGGAGAAAACAAAAAAAGATTGGGGGATACTCTTTTAAAAATAAATAAAAAGGGATGTACCATAATCCTTGTAACTCATGATGTAGACTTTGCAGCAGAATATGCAGAAAGGTTTATACTCATGTTTGATGGAAGTATAGTAGCTGATGGAAATAGAAAAGAAATATTCAGCAGGGGAATATACTATAACACTGTTATCCATAAACTTTTTAAAGATGTGAATAAAAACATATATACTTTTAAGGATTTTAAATCCATTTTAAAAGTATATGAGGAGAGAATTTAATGAAAAAACTGTATACAACTCTTTCTGCAGCTGCCATAATTTTACTCATATTAATAAATTTTAGAACTAAAGAGTATCATAAATTATCTTTAATTATTACTTTAGGCGTATTTTTTATATTGCTTATGAGTTATTTGTACTTTGAAAAAAATGAAATGGGAACAAAAGAAATAGCTTTAATTGCTACTTTAAGTGCCTTTGCTGCAGTAAGCAGAGTGCCTTTTGCAGCAATACCTAATGTGCAGCCTACTACATTTCTTGTAGCACTTTCAGGATATGTTTTTGGGAGCTATGAAGGGTTTCTTGTAGGTTCTACAGCTGCTTTTGTATCTAATATTTTTTTAGGTCAAGGTCCTTGGACTCCATGGCAGATGTTTGCCTGGGGGATAGTGGGAGCAATCTCAGGACTTTTAGGAAAAAATGAAAAAAAGATGACTGTGGAAGCTTTTTCTATGGTATGTTTTCTATATGGATTTTTATTTGACTGGATAATGAATATTTGGCATGTACTAGGTTTTGTTCATCCTCTAAATATAAAAACTATAATGCTAGCATATCTTACAGGATTAAGTTTTGACATAATGCATGCCCTTGGAAATTTTTTGTTTTCCATAGTGTTTTATGAAAATTTTTATAAGGTTCTTAAGCGGTTTAAATATAGGTTAAAAATCACCTATATAAAATAGATGGGAGGAATATATATGAATAAAAATAAAAAAATATTAAGAAAGGCCTGGCTTATAATTTTTGCTTTGTTCTTTTCCATAATGCAAAGCGGAGCATTGATTAATGTAAAAGCAGATACTTTATTAAAAGAAGTTTACGTAAGAGTTGAAAGTCTTGAGGGTACCATAGCTGAAGGACCTCAACAGGCTTCTAATGGTTTTGAAGCTTTGGATAAGCTTTTAAAAGAGAAAAATATAAAAATGGAAGCTAAAGATGGTGAATGGGGCAAATATATAGAATCCATTGGAGACTTAAAAGCAGGCAAATTTGGTGGATGGGATGGATGGATGTACTATGTAAAAAATGGCAGTACCATTGAAAGTGGCCAAACTTCTATATACCAATATAATACAAAAGATGGAGATAACTTAGTTGTATATTATGGAAACTTTGATACTCCTATTGTAAATTCTATAAGCTTTCAGCCTGAAATTGTAAAGGAAAATGAAGGCTTTAAAATGAACTTTAGTTATAGTACTTTTGATTATACTGAAAATAAAGCGGTAGTGTTACCTATAAAAAATGCTAAAGTTTCCATAGATAAAAAAGATTATGTAACTGATGCACAAGGAAATATAGAAATCAAACAAGGACTTTTCAAAGGAGAACACAGCTATAAAGTTAGCGGATATAATAAAGATAGTATTCCAACAGTTATAATGGACAAAGGTTTATTCACTATAGACAATGTGAATAAACCGGTTTTACAGCATAGTGATAAAAAATTTAATGATAAAGATAATTCAAAGATAGAAAAAAATATAAACAAGGAATTAGATACCACATTGAATTTTATGAAGAATAATTCTTCTAATCCTTGGGCTGCAATTTCTTTAAGCAAGCTTTCAATAAAAGCAGATGAAAAGTTTATAAAATCTTGGGCAGAGCAGATTAAAAAGGAAGGTATAAAAGAGTTATCGCCTTCAGAACTTGAAACTAGAATCATGTCATTAACTGCTATGGGATATACGCCTTATAATTTTCAAGGACAAGATCTAGTTAAAGAACTTTTTAATAGAAACATAGAGGACTTTTATAATAATGAGATAGTATTTGCATTATTTTCTTATGATTATGCTAAAGTTAAAGAAAATTATAATATAACAGAAGATAAACTTATAAATTCTTTATTAGACAGCAAGTTAGTTAATAAGAATGGTGACAAGAATTTAGTAGGCTGGACATGGTTTGGAGATAAAATAGATCCAGATATGACAGGTGCAGTTATAAATGCATTAGCTCCTTATTATAATGGTAAGCAGGTAAAAGGTGTTGATAACAATAAATTAAAAGCTGCAGTAGATGAAGCTTTAAATACCCTTTCTTATATGCAAAATGAAAGTGGTGATATAGTAGGACAATATGGACCATCCTGTGAAACTAATGCCTTTATAATATTAGGATTAACATCTCTAGGAGTTGATCCAGAGGGAAGCAAATTTACAAAAAACAAAGGCGACTTGGTTTCAGCATTACTATCCTACAAAGGAGATAATGGACAATTTAACCACAATTCAGAAGCAAAGAATAATTATTTAGCTACGGAACAAGCTTTTAGAGCATTAATATGCTTAAAGGAATATAAAGAAAAAGGAACTTATGATTATTATTCAAGCACTATAGATATCAGTTCATTAAAGGCTTATAAGCTTCCAGAAGAGACTAAAAAGCCAAGTAATGAAGAAAAACCAAAACAGGAAATTGAAATGAAACAAAAAGAAAATTTAAAAAATCAAGATAAAAAAGGAAATTTACCAAAGACAGGATCTCCTATAGGCTTTGATTTTATGATAGCTTTATCCATAGCTTTAATGTCTGCAGGAGTAATATTAAATAAGAAAAGTAATTAGAAAAGGTGATCTAATTGAAAAAAAGATTAACCCTTGTAATATCAGTAATAGTAGTATGTATTGCAGCACTATTTCTCACTAAAACTGTTCAGCAAAAATATATCTATGCAGCTGAAACAAAAGAGAATATAAAAAATGAAAAAAGCATAAATGAAGAAAGTACTAAAAAAGATACAGCTGGTGAGGAAAAAAATAAAGAGCAAAATGTTACAACTGAAGTAAAAAAAGAAGAAAAAAAGATACAAGAGAATTCTGATAAAAGCAAAGAAAAAATAAAAAATAGTGAAGAAACTAAAAAGCCTTCAAAATCAAAAGAAAATAAGTCATCTTCAAGCAGCAAAGTTAGTAACAGCAAAGAAACCCCTAAATCAGAAGCTCCAGAAAAAAAGCCTTCTAATCCACCAGAAAAAAAAGAGGAAATAAACTTTATAGTAGTTAATACTATAAATAATGATACAATAGTCAGTGCAAGTTATGATATTGAAGGCAAGACTGTAGAAGAAGTAACAGTAAGTATATTAAATTCTAAAGGAATAGATTTTAAGCTACGGGCAGGTTATTTTTCTAGTATTGCAGGACTTAAAGAAAGATCTAAAGGTAAGGCAAGTGGATGGTGTTATTATGTTAATGGGAACAAGCCTGGAGTAGGGGCAGGATCCTATTACCTTAAAAAAGGAGATAAGGTGCAGTGGAAGTTTTTAGAAGATGGCATAAATAACTAAATATCTGTATTGAAACAGCAGTTGATTCATTGAATATAGATATTAAAAATAATATAATTAATATATGATTTGGTATTAGCTTCAGCTTCTGCTGAAGCTAATACTTTAATAAAATAAGGGGGGCTCTGTAAATATGAAATTTAAAGATTTTAATTATGAAAGGCCAGATATTAAAACTACAGAGGAGAAATTTGAAGTTTTGCTTTCTCAATTTGATAAAGCAGATAGTTTCGAAAAGCAGAATGAAATCATGAGAAAAATAAATGCTTTAAGAAGTGAAGCTGAATCCATGTTTACCATTGTTTCCATAAGACACACCGTAGATACCACAGATAAATATTATGAAGAAGAACAGGAATATTTTGATAAGGTAATGCCTTTGTATGAAGGAATTATATCAAAATATTATAAGAGCATTACAGAATCTAAATTTAGAAAAGAATTAGAAGAAAAATGGGGAAAACAGCTTTTTAGATTAGCAGAATGTACACTTAAAACTTTTTCTCCCGAAGTCATAGAAGATCTTCAGCTAGAAAATAAATTATCCAGTGAATATACTAAGCTGTTAGCTTCTGCAAAAATAATGTTTGAAGGAGAAGAAAGAAATCTTTCCTCTATTATGCCTTTTCAGATTTCAAAGGATAGAGATGTAAGGAAGAAGGCTAATGAAGCGAGATATGAATTTTTTAAAGAAAACGAAAAAGAATTTGACAGAATATATGATGAACTTGTAAAGGTAAGAACTAGAATTGCAAAAAAACTTGGATTTAATAATTTTGTAGAACTTGCATATGCCAGGATGAATAGAACAGATTACAATGCAGAAATGGTAGATAATTTTAGAAAGCAGGTACTTCAGTATATTGTCCCTATTACCACTAAACTTATGGAAAGACAAAGAAATAGATTGAATTTAGATAAGATAAAATATTATGATGAGAAATTTAATTTTTTAAGTGGTAATGCAGCACCAAAAGGTGAACCGGATTGGATAGTACAAAATGGGAAAACCATGTATTCAGAGCTTTCACCAGAGACTAAAGAATATTTTGATTTTATGATAAACAATGAGCTTATGGATCTTGTAACTAAAAAAGGAAAAGCTAGCGGAGGCTATTGTACTTATATAAGTGAATATAAATCTCCTTTCATATTTTCTAATTTTAATGGTACTTCTGGTGATGTAGATGTATTAACCCATGAGGCAGGGCATGCATTTCAGGTTTATTCCAGCAGAAATTATGAGATTCCTGAATATAATTTTCCTACCTATGAAGCTTGTGAAATACATTCTATGAGTATGGAACTATTTACTTGGCCTTGGATGGAGTTGTTCTTTAAAGAAGATGCAGATAAATATAGATTTGCTCATTTGAGTGATGCATTAATATTTATACCTTATGGAGTAGCTGTAGATGAATTTCAGCATTATGTATATGAAAATCCCGAAGCTAAACCAGAGGAAAGAAAAAAGTTTTGGAGAGAACTTGAAAGAAAATATATTCCATTTAGAGATTATGAAGGCAATGAGTATCTAGAAAGAGGTGGATACTGGATTCAACAACGTCATATATTTGAAAGTCCTTTCTATTATATAGACTATACTTTAGCTCAATTGTGTGCATTTCAGTTTTGGAAGAAGTCTTTAGAAAATAGGGAAGAAGCATGGAATGACTATGTAAGGCTATGTAAAGTAGGGGGGAGTAAATCCTTTTTGGAATTAGTTGAATATGCTAATCTTAAGTCACCTTTTAAGGATGGATGTGTAAAATCTGTAGTGGATACTGTAGAGCACTGGCTAGATTCTATAGATGATAGTAAATTTTAATATTATACTCTGGTAAAATAAGCTTTAGATAAGGCGGTTACCATTAATATATTTGGTTAAAATATACCCTATAGGATAGAAATATATAAATCTATCTATAGGGTATTTTATTGTAATTTTAGCTTTCTTAGATAAAGTTTCTATTTAGTTATTTTTTATTTATTGGCAGAAAGCTCAATTTGGTTTCTGATATTATTATAGATAAAAATATTATTAAACATCCTATAACCATATTTAATGTAAAAACTTCCTTTAATAATAACATTGATAGTAGTGAACCAAATACAGATTCAGTAGACATAATTATTGCTGCATGGGTAGAAGAAGTATGCTTCTGAGCCATATTTTGAAGCAGAAAAGCTATAAGAGTACTAAATATTCCAAGATATCCAAGGGCAATAAGACCTCTCATAGTTATATTAGCGGGCACTGGTTCAAAAAATATAGCAGTAATAAAAGATAGCAAAGCAGCACTGCCAAATTGAAATACCGTTAGGATAATGGGGTCTGTTCTTTCTGTGAAATATCCAACAGATACTATATGGCAAGCAAAGAATAGAGCACAGATTAAAGTCAAAAAATCTCCAAAATTGATATAGATATTTCCATCTTGAAGAGTTAACATTGCTATGCCTATAACGCACAAAACTGCAGATGAAAGTGAATACATATCTGGTCTTTTTTTAGTTAAAATCCAATATAGAAAAGGAACTATAACCACATTAGTACCAGTTAAAAATGCCTGCTTTCCAGCGGAAGTATACTGAAGTCCCACAGTTTGGGCAGCAAAGGCAATAAATAAAAAAATACCTATTATAAGTCCATTCATTATATCTTTAAGTGAAGCTTTTTTTATTTTTTTATGAAAAACTATTATCATTAAGAAAAAAGAAATGGAAAACCTTATAGTCATCATATAAAAAGGTTTTGCCACATTTAATGCTTCCTTTGATGCAACAAATCCAGCACCCCATACAAAAGCTACTATGAGTAAAGAAATATCGGCCAATATACTTTTTTTATTCAATGTAGTATCCCCCTCGTAATAATTGTAAGTACATAGTTATATTGTAAAAGTTAATTTAGTAATATTCAACAATCTTAAAGCAAAACTTAAGCAGTTGCATTAAGAAAGTAAAAGTTAAAAATTATATAAACCTATTTGTCATCTATGTAAAGCATGTTCTATTTTTTAATAATAATTCAGATTAAATTATAATAAAGATTAGAATAAATTTCTTCTTTCCCGTGGAAACGTTTTAAACTTTTATATTTAGACAAATAGCGATAAAATAGTATTAGAAAATATAAGTACTAAGGTAGGCGTTATATATGAACAAAAGAACTTGCGAGATTATAAAAATTATATATGAAAGACCTAACAAGTATGATATTAAAGAGTTAGCTCATTTATTAAGTGTCAGTACAAAAACAATACAAACAGATATTCAGGAAATCGATGAATATTTTGTTTCTAATCATATTGCTTCATTGGAAGTAAAGGATAATAAATTTTCTGTGAAAAAAGTAAATAAATCTATATATGATACACTTAGTACACTTAGTTTCTATGATTATAAGTTATCAAGGGATGAGCGCTTAATAATAGAAGCTCTTTTACTTATATTTACTTCTGAAAACGTGGTTTTGTCGGATATGGCTGAATTTATGTATGTATCCCGATCAACAGTTATTGGGGATTTAAAATACTTAAATAATTGTTTAGATGAATATGGTCTTGAAACAAAAGCACGTTCAAACACTGGTATTTGCATTAGCGGCTCTGAAATAAATGTACGAAATTTATTTGTAAATATTTTACTTAAATATGGATATTTATATAGCCTGTTTTGTCATCAAGAAGGATTTAAAAATGTAAATGATGGGGAAACAAAAGCTAATGCTAGAGAAAGAAAGATAATTCTACAAAACTTGACATCTGAAGCTGAAGGTTATTCAGAGCTATATTTAACTGAAGGCTCATTTAACATGTTAGTAGACTATTTATATATGGCAATTTTTAGAATAAAATCAGGCAAACTTTTTAAAAATTATGAACAAAATAATATAGATGCTAATAATAAGTTAATTGAGTGGTTATATAAACTTGTTTGTCAGCATTTTAACCTTACACTTAACGAAAATGAACTTTCATACTTAAAAAAAATTTCTGCTAATTTGACATATATAAAAAAGAATAACTGTGTGAATGCCAGTAATGAGATAGTAAAGATACAAACTATAACAAGATTATTTATTATGGATGTATCTAAATCCTTAAATCTCCCATTATACAGGGACTATGAACTTTTTCAAAGCTTATCTAATCATTTAGAAAGGATATTTAATGAAGGATTTACTAGTTCAACTGAAGATGATGAGATTAGTGTTATTATAGAAAAATATAGTGATATTAAGAAAGTTGTTACTGAAAACATAGAAGTTCTAGAACAATATGCAAATAGAACTATTACTAATGAAGAAATTTCATATATCGTTGTGTATATATGTGCTTCTATTGAAAAAATGAAAACTCAAACAACTATGTGCAATGTGATTTTAATATGTAACAGTGGCATAGGTACAAGCCAGTTATTAAAATCAAAATTACTTGAAAGATTTGATTTTAATATAATAAGTGTTATGCCTAAACACAGATTAAGAGATTCGCTAAGTTGCGAAGTAGATTTTGTTATTTCCACTGTAGACTTAGAGGATATTGATGTCCCATATATTAAGATTTCACCTCAATTGGCTGATAGCGATTTTCTTAGAATGAGAAAAATGATTGATGATTATGGTCGTATTAGCCCTATAAGAGCTGTTAAAAATGATTATTCAGATATTATTAGCAAAATAAAGCCCATAGTAAAATACAATGATGAGTTACTTGAGATAATTAAAGAAGGTCTAAATAATTATTTTTTCAAAAAGAATAAGATGGTGTTGAGCCTTTCAAATTTATTAACAGAAGAATTCATTCAGGTAGATGTAGAAGCAGATACGTGGCAGCAAGCAATAGAGAAGGCTTCACAAAATTTACTGGATAAAGGATACATAAATGATAATTACATACAATCTATGATTGAAAATGTTGAGCAAAATGGTCCTTATATTGTAATTTCAGAAGGATTTGCAATTCCTCATTCAGCTATTGATGAAGGAAGTAAGAGACTAGGATTTAATTTAATCAGATTAAAAAAACCTGTATCCTTTAATGCGGGCATTTATGATCCTATTAAATATGTATGCGTTATAAGTGCTGTAGATAAAGAAAAACATTTAAAAGCATTATTTAATTTAGTTAATTTACTTCAGATTTGTGAATTTAAAGAAGCCCTAAATAGGGCAGAAAGTAGCAAAGATATGACAAAGGTAATTGAAATGTTTGAAAGAAGGATTTAATAAAATTTGGAGGTATTAAAATATGTATTTTAGTGAAGAAATTGCTTTCTTTAATCAAAGTTGCAATAACAAAGAAGAAGCCCTAAAAAAATTAGGAGATGAATTTTTAGCAAGAGATCTTGTGAAGGATACATTTTTACAAGCGGTTCTTGATAGAGAAAAGGAATATCCAACAGGGTTAAGTATAAATGGAATAGGCGTAGCTATACCTCATACTGATGGAATTCATATAGTTAAGCCTCAAATTGGATTTATGTCTTTAAAAGAACCTGTAATTTTTAAAGATATGGTAGATGATAAGCATGAAATAGAAGTAAGTATCATTTTTATGCTTGGATTATTAAAATCAGAGCAGCAAATTGAAATGCTTCAGAAACTTGTTGAATTATTTCAAGATGAAGCATTATTAAAAAGACTTATAGAGTGTAAAAATATTGATGAGTTTAAAGGCATAATGAAAGAAGCTAATATAGAGTAATAATTAATTATTAAGGAGATGATTTTTTTGTTAGTTTCATCAAAAGAGTTATTTAAAGTAGCAAGAAAAAATAATTTTGCTATACCAGCACCAAATTTTGTGGATCAAAATTCCATAAAAGCTTATATAGAGGTTGCAGAAAAATTAAATTTGCCAGTTATTTTAGCTTATGCAGAAGCACACAAAAATTATTTGTCCTTTGATGAGGCATTATATTTAGGTAAATATTATGGCGAAAAGGCCAAGGTTCCAGCAGTATTACATTTTGATCATGGTACTACTAAAGAATTGATAATAAGAGCTATAAATGAAGGCTTTAAATCAGTAATGATAGATGCTTCTATGGATTCTTTTGAAGATAATGTTAAAAAGACAAGAGAAATTGTTGAGTATGCTCATTTGAGAGGAGTAGTTGTTGAAGCTGAAATAGGTCATGTTGGTAATGGCGAAGACTTCAAAAGCTATGATGTTAGCGATAGTATTTATACTACTGTTGAAGAAGCAAAGAAATTTGTTGAACTTACAAACGTAGATTCTTTGGCAATATCTATAGGAACTGCTCATGGAGCTTACAAAGGAACACCTGTTATAGATTTTGATAGATTAAAAGAAATTAGAAATGCCATAGATACTCCTTTAGTACTTCACGGAGGTTCATCATCAGGTGATGATAATCTTGGAAGATGTGCTACTGAAGGAATAAGTAAAATAAATATCTATACTGATTTAGTTACTGCTGCATCTAATAAAGCAAAAAATACTAAATTCGAGGATTATTATGATTTACGAGATGCACAAATGGATGGCATGAAAGAATGTTTAGAACATTATTATAATGTATTTCAGACAAAAAAATTTATATAAGGAGGTGAGAAAATGAAAAAGATAGGAACACCATTTTTTATAGTTAATCCAAAATCATATTTATATGGAGAAGAAAGTTTGCAGCTAGCATTGGTTGCAGACAAACTCGCTGAGAAGTACGATGTAGAGATATTCTTTACTGCACCTTTTGCAGACTTGGCTAATATCAAGGCTCATACAAAAAATCTTAGAGTAACAGCTCAGCATATGGATCCATTAGTTCCAGGACGTGGAATGGGACATGTGTTACCTGAATCATTAAAGGCAGCTGGAGCTGAAGCAGTATTTTTAAATCATGCAGAGCATTCTATGACATTAACTGACTTGGTAAAGACAATTAATAGAGCAAAAGAATTAGGAATTATAACTGTTGTTTGTGCAGATTGTTTAGAAGAAGCTGTAGCTATTGCTAAGTTAGGCCCTGATATATTGCTATGTGAACCTACTGCTTTAATTGGGACTGGAAAGACCAGCAGTTTCGATTACATAATTGAAACTACAACTAAGATAAAAGAAGTTGATGAAAATATTTTAGTTATGCAGGCTTCAGGAATAAGTACTGGTGAAGATGTTTATCAGACAATAGTTCATGGTGCTGATGGAACTGGTGCAACAAGTGGAATACTTAATGCTCCAGACAGAGCAAAAAGACTAGAAGAAATGATACAGGCAATTGTTAAAGCTAAAAATGAAAAATAGTACAAAGGAGATTGGAGGTCATAGTATGAATATTTATAAAGAACAAATTAATTTAACATCTCATGGAGGAACTCCAAGTTTTTTTGATATAACTCCTTCTGTAAAAGAAATAATCGAAAAAAGTAAAGTTCAAAATGGTATCTGTGTTGTCATTTCTCCTCATACTACATGTTCTGTATTCTTTGAAGAATTCGTTCATGATTATACTGAAGATGGTGATGAATTTCTTCAAGTAGATTTAAATAATGTGCTTCAAAAAATCATTCCAGACAATATTGCAGAAGGGCAATACAACTATCCTGGCGAAAAGCATTACGAAGCTGTCGCATCATGGCCAGATGTAGAAGCCTATCTACCAAATGGGGATCGTTCGGCCCTATTAAACTGTGATGCGCATTTAAAATCAACACTACTTGGTTCCAGCCAGGTATTCGAGGTTGATAATGGAAAATTAGGAGTTGGAACAACAGGTTACATTTATTTTGTAGATTTTGATCGTACAAGATCTAGAACTCGTAAATGTAAAATCATTGTATTAGGTGAATAGCTCATAAATCATTTTATTAATTAATTGTTAAATTTAGTCCGCGGATTATTTTAAATAAAAGTATTATATTAAAGTTAATAATTTAAACAAAAGATAATTGAAGAAAGTTTACTTATCAGAATTTTGAAAACGATTATGTGATTTTAAATGAACTAATACTTAAATGTATACCCAATTTTATCATATAAAACAAGTAAAAAGAAAGGAAAGTGGTAGTAAATGAAAAGAATATTATTGGCTTGTGGAGCAGGAGTTTGTACTTCTACAGCAGCAAGAGTAAAGGTTGAAAAAATATTGGATGCTAATGGTTATAAAGGACAGTATAAAGTAGACCAGTGTAAGATAGCTGAAGTACCATCTAGATCAGCTAATTTTGATTTTGTTATTGCAACAACTATGAAACCAGATGGAGTTAAGTGTCCATTTATAAATGGTGTATGCTTCTTAACAGGTGTAGGTGTTGACAAAACAACAAAAGAAATATTAGAACTCATGAAATAATTAAGATTTTATTAATCAAAATAATTAAATGAGGTGAAAGTTATGGCATATATATTAAAGTTTTTTAGTTTTATACAGGGCTTAGGGCCTACAGTTATGATGCCTATTATAATTTGTATTTTTGGAATAATTTTAGGTACAGAAAAAGGTAAATCATTAAGAGCTGGATTAACAGTAGGTGTTGGATTCATAGGACTGAATCTAGTAATTGGAGCACTATCTTCTAATTTAGGACCAGCAGTAGAACAGATGATTAAACGTTTTGGATTGTCATTATCCGTAATTGATGTTGGTTGGCCAGCAGCAGCAGCTATTGCATTTGCATCAACTGTAGGTATGGTAATAATACCAGTTTGCTTGCTTGTAAACATCGTAATGTTATTAACTAATACAACACAGACAGTAGATGTTGATATTTGGGATTATTGGCATTTTGCATTTACTGGAGCACTTGTTGCTATAGTAACTGGAAGTCAGGCTATTGGTTTAGTGGCAGCGGTTTTAAATATGGTAATAATTATGGTAATTGGTGACTATACAGCACCAGGAGTTGAGAAAACTCTAGGATTACCAGGCGTATCACTTCCTCATGGATTTACTGGAGCATATGCACCAATAGCTATAGTAATAAATAAGATTATTGATTTAATTCCTGGTGTTAGAGATATAGATATTAATATGGAAAGAGCACAGGAAAAATTCGGTGTATTTGGAGAACCAATAATCATAGGATCAGTTTTAGGAATTATCATTGGTATTGTAGCAGGTTATGGTTTTGGTGATGTACTTAGACTTGGAATAACTATGGGCGGTGTATTAGTTCTTATTCCTAGAATGGCGTCTCTATTAATGGAAGGCTTACTTCCAATTTCTGATGCTGCTTCTGAATTTATAAATAAGAGATTTTCTAATAGAGGAAAGATGTATATAGGTCTTGATTCAGCAGTTGGTGTAGGACATCCTTTAACACTTTCTGTATCACTTATATTAGTACCTCTAACAGTATTTATGGCTGTAATTTTACCTGGAAATAAGGTTCTTCCATTTGCAGACTTAGCAGTTATACCTTGGATGTTCGTTTTAATTACACCTGTAGTTAATGGTAATGGTTTCAGAGCTTTAATAAACGGAATTGTTGTAATAGCATTTGGTTTATTGATTTCTACTAACTTAGCTCCATTAATAACTACTGCAGCTATTAATGCTAAATACACAATGCCTACAAATGCTACACAGATTTCAAGTATTTGTGATGGTGCAAATCCATTAACTTGGGCAATCGTACGTTTAAATGACTTAGGATGGATTGGAATGGTTATAGTTGCAGTTGTTGCAATAGGATTAGCATTAATGAACAGAAGAAGAATCATAAAAGAAGCTGCAGAATTAAAGCAGGCTGAATAATAAAACAGATTAGTATTAAAAAATATTGGAGGAAACATGAGTAAAGAATATTTATTTAATAAAAAAGCGTTTTTAGTCAGAGTGATTTATGGTGGAATTTTAGCAGCAATTGTATTTGTATTTGGAATTTATAGTATAAGCAAAGGCTCATCTATGAAGTACCTATGGATTTTAATATGCTTTTTATGTGTGTATACAGTAATTACTAATTTTATATCTATTAGTTATCCTAAAAAGATAGTAATAAGCAGTAATGAAATAAGCTTTTCAGCTTTTAATAAGTCTCATGTTTATTCCAGAAAAGAACTAAAGAGTTTTAAGATTAAAGAACAACAAATGGCAGGAAAAATGTATATAAGAGTGAATAAGCCTTCATTATTTAGAGGGAGGTACTGGATAGATTTAAAAGCATACAATGACTATAAAGAATTAGGTAAAATTCTTTTGGAAATTGAAGAAACTATCCACCCTAACTCTTTGAAGGCAAAGATTAAGAAGAACAATGCCATGTATGAAGAAAGGAAAAGGAAAAATGTATAAGAAGGAAAAAGAAGAAGTTATCAAGGCAGGCATGAAACTTGATAGGTATGGACTAATTGCACTTTCAGGAGGAAATGTAAGTTGTAAGGTTGATGAAGATAAAATTCTAGTCACTCCGTCAGGAATGATATATGAGGACTTAGTTGCAGATGATATCATTTTAATGGACTTATCTGGTAAGGTTATTGAGGGAAATAGAAAGGCATCAGTGGATACAAAGGCACTTCTATATATATACAATAATATGCCAGAGGTTAAGGCTGTTATCCATACACATCAACCATATGCAACTGCATTAGGCTTAGTTCAGGATGAGTTTAAATGTAATTTAACTACTCTTGCTAATGCAACAAAAGGTTCAGTTAATGTATGCCCTTTTTCCTCAGCTGCAAGTGAACAAATGGGTATAGAAGCAGTGGAAAACCTAGAAGGAAAACTTGCTGTAATTTTAAAGCATCATGGAGTAATTGCAGTAGGCAATTCATTAAAGCAGGCTCTATATTCTTGTATTTACTTAGAAGAGGCTGCAAAAACTTACTGTATAGCTAAATCTATGAGTAATGATGTTGCAATGATGACTGATGATCAAATTGAGCAGGCAGTAAGAGTATTTGATTATTATGGTCAAGGAAAGGAAAATGTTCCTGATTCATTAGTAAATAACAAATAATATATATTTTTTTAAACCCAGTAGAGATAATTAAATCCTACTGGGTTTATTTGTCTATTTTGGCAAATGATTTTTAATAATTTACAAATAAATTTTCCACAACTATATTTAAAAATAGAAAAACTGGACAATATAAATATAAAAATATGAATAAGGAGGGTTAGATTTGAAAGAGAAAAATTTTATATTAATTGAGATGATTTTTTTAGTATTTCTTGTACCATTTATGATGCAAGTTAATGCTTATGCTTATGATGAAAGCGTTACTACAAACAAAAACCCTGAGAAAGAATTAATTCCTCAAAAAGTTTACGGGGATGTTTCAGAAAATTCTACTCACAAAAAGGTGGTATATTTAACTTTTGATGATGGACCTTCTAAAAATAATACTCCAGAAATTTTAGATATACTTAATAAAAACAATGTAAAGGCATCATTTTTCTTAATTGGCAAAAAGGCAGAATTAAATAAAGATATTGTAAAAAATCTTTATAGTAGTGGAATGTGCATATTTTCTCACAGCTATTCTCATGAATATGAAAAGATATATAAAAGCAAAGAAGCATACATAGAAGATTTTTCTGCCTGTAACTCTGTTATAAGCAATATTACAGGCGAAAAGTCTTATGATTTTGTGAGACTTCCTGGTGGTTCTTATAATAAAGTCAGCAAAGATATGGTAATGAATGATATAAGGCAATACTTAAAAAGTAATAATGTTAAATATATAGATTGGAATGTAAGTTCTGCAGATGCTACACCTTATAAAGTTTCTTCAGATACGATAAGAGATAATGTGATAAGTCAGTGTAAATATTGGGATGTTTCAGTAGTATTAATGCATGATTCTGAAGGAAAAAGAAGTACTGTAGAGGCATTACCTGAAATAATAAAGTATCTTAAAGAAGATGGTTATACCTTCAAAACTTTTAAGGATACAGATTCTGAAGAGATAAACAGAATGATAAAATATAAAATACTCAATAGATAAAATAAACCAGCTTCAAAGCTGATTTATTTTTTATCCTTCATAATCTTTAATATATTTTCTTTTGCTTTAATTTCTAATTCATCATTTAAAGGAGATAACTCTATTTTTCCATATTTTTTTTCAAGAGCCTTAGTTAGAAGTCTATCTGCAAGTTCTGGATTTTTGGAAAGTAATGATCCATGAAAGTAACTGCAATAAGTGTTTTTATATATACAGCCTTCCATTCCATCTTCTCCATTGTTACCATAACCATAGAGGCACTTTCCTAAAGGTTTTAAAGAACCAATATAAGTCCTGCCAGAATGATTTTCAAAACCTACATAGGTTTCATTATATTCCTCATTAAAAATAGCTGTATTACCTATGAATCTTCCGTTTCCGCCCTCAGTATATATATTTAGTATTCCTAGACCTTCAAGCTTTTCACCTTCAGGGGTTGTATAATATTTGCCTAAAAGCTGATAACCTCCGCAAATAGAAAGAAGTACTTTTTCATCTTCTATGTATTTTCTTAAATTTTCATTTTTAGAGCCTTTAAGATCTTCTGAAACTATGGATTGCTCATAATCTTGACCGCCTCCAAAGAAAACTATATCATAATCCTCACCTATAAAGTTATCACCTAAAGATAGGTTATGAATTTTAACTTTTATATTCCTTTTTTCTGCTCTATATTTTAGTATTAATATATTTCCTAAATCTCCATATACATTTAGTAAATCTGGATATAAGTGACATATGTTTATTTCCAAGCAAATCAACTCCTTAGTTACCAAAGCTTATCTATATAACCTTTGGTATGAAGATATTTTCTCCAATTTATCATAGCTGTATAGGTAGCTAAAATAGTTATTTCAGTATTATTAGAGTATTTTATGGTATTTAACAATCTATCAAAGTCTTCACACAATATAAATTTATCTTCATTAAGACCAGCTATTTTAAGTCTTATAGCCATGTCATATAATCTTAGGCCTCCTATAAAGATTTCCTTTATTTTTAATTTTTTAATTCTCTCAAATTCTACATCCCAAATCCACGATACATCTTTTCCATCTGCATAATTATCATTGAGTAAAAATGCAAAAGACACTTCTTTATCATTTAGACAGAGAGTATCTATAGCTTGGTTATAACCAGCAGGATTTTTAACTAATATTATCTTTACTTCCTTACCATCTATGTGGATGATTTCTTGTCGTCCAAAGCTGGAATTTTGGTTTAGAAGAGATTTTTCTATTACTAAATCCTCTATGCCAAAAAATTTTGCTATAGAATAAGCACATAAAGCATTGTATACATTATAGATACCAGATTGATTTATTAAAAATTTATGATTATTTATAATCACCTCAGAGCTATCAGCATCTACATGACATATTTCTTCTACAGCATAAGTTAATTTTGGTCTTTTATATCCGCAATTACTGCAGAAAAAATCACCCAGGTGATTATAAGTTATAAAATTATATTCATAAGGATGTTTGCACAGTTTACAAAATTTAGCATCTGCATTTATGTCTACTACTTTATTGTGATTTATAGAATTATTAAAACCATAATAATATATGGTATTTTTTATAGGTAATTGGCCAAGTAGTGATTCATCGCCATTTAAAATTAATGTACTATTAGGCACACTGGTTATGCCTTCCATTATTTTATTTAAAGTAGTGTACACTTCACCATATCTATCTAATTGATCTCTAAAAAGATTTGTTATGGTAATAACTTCTGGATTTATGTATTCAGTTATATATTTTAAATTAGCTTCATCTACTTCAATAACTGCAAAGCATTGACTTCTATTTTTGAACTTATAATTATCTATAAAACAGGCTACTATGCCAGGAAGCATATTAGCTCCAGTATTATTGGTTATGGCATCAAAGCCGTTTTCTTTTATCATATTATAAAGCATACTAGTGGTAGTGGTTTTCCCATTTGTGCCAGTTATAAGTATGGTTCTATAGTTTTTGCTTACAATTTTTAAAATATCTTTATCTATCTTTAAAGCAACTTTACCTGGAAAGTTACTTCCTCCTTTAAAAAAGGTTTTTGAAAGTTTTGATACTAATTTAGATATTATTATGCTGATAAATGACTTTATTTTAATTTTAGACACCACCTTAAATCTATAAATATTACGTATAATAAATCAATTGGGCATATCTAAAAAGGTGAATTTATCACTGATTTTAAAATCTAGATTTTTAGATACTTGATTTAAATTTTTTAACATTTCATTTTTTTTATTTCCCTCAATCAAAGAAGGAGTATAGGTACTTGTATTTTTATTATAGCTGCACTCATAAGGTATTGCCTTTATTCCCATAGTGAATAGATTTCTTTCAGAAAATACAAAACTGAATTGATATATAAAGCCATTCAGTTTATTATCTTCTTTTGAACATAGACCGTTTAATCCATGAATTATAAAACCTTTTTTGTATTTTTCTGTAGGAGCAATAGCTTTTTTGTTGTTTATTACTACATTCGCTCCAGAATTTATTATAAAATGAGATAAAAACTCTATATATCCATCATTTGCTTTTTTATAATCTCCATCCAAATTCACAATTACTACACAATTTTCTTTTTTATAAGAAAAAATTTTATTTCTTAAAGATTTAAGCTCTTTCATATTTTTTTTAGAAATATCTATAACTAAAAAGGTGATTTTGTTGCCTTTTATATCTGCTAGCCAGCAAGAATCATAGTTTAAGCAATTGGTATAATCAGAATAAAAGTTATATTTTGATTCTGAATTATAGCTGCAAAGATTAACAAGTTCTATAGATGATGATTTAAGGGTTTTATATGGATAAGATGCCTCTTTAGAGTTATGGCTGTCTTGCTTTGAATATTTAAGCTTAAGCAAAGTTATATCATCATTTTCCACCAATGTATTTAAAGCAGAAAAACTTAAAGGATGTACCTTTTTATCAAGGTTATTAAAATTTTCTTCGGTTTCATTTATAAAGGTTTCTCCGCCAACAGTTACAATTACTTCTTCAATAGGTGTATTTTTATTTAAAGAACTTTTTTTTGTACATAAAGGTTTTAACTTTATAAAGTATAAAAGGTCATAAGTTTTTAGCTCCAAATAATCTAAAGTATTAGAAATAAAAGTAAGTCTATGTCCTAAACCTAATATAAAAAATCCTAGTGCAACTATGATAGAAAAAAATCCTATTAAAATTTTATTAAACTTTTTTTTATTTTTCTTTTTCAATATAGCCACCTCTTGAATGTTATATACATATAGAGATTTCTTATTAAGTATATCACAAATAATTAAATATAAAAATTATTAATTTATACTACACATATTTCCAATTATTCAAATGGTTACATTGAATAAAAATCCTGCATATAATATTATAAAACTAAAATTAATATACTTTAGGAGGAATGACTATGTATCCCTTAAAATTTGAAAATTTATATTACGAAAAGATATGGGGAGGAAGAGACCTTAAAATCTTTAGAGACAATTTACCTGAAGGCAGCATTGGAGAAAGCTGGGACATAGCTTGTCACCCACATGGTACTGGTAAAGTAATAAATGGGGAATTTAAAGGCATGGCTTTTGATAAACTCATAGAAATTAAAGGTGATGAAGTTTTAGGCACTAAAATATCAAAAGAAAGATTTCCACTCTTGGTTAAACTCATTAATGCTAAGGATAAATTATCAGTACAAGTGCATCCTGAAGATGAGTATGCAAATAGGGTGGAAGGAGAGCTTGGAAAGACAGAAGTATGGTATGTGGTAGAGGCTTTTGAGGGGGCTAATCTAGTAGTAGGTACAAAAGACTGTTCAAAAGAACAATTTGAAGAAGCTATTAAAACTGGAGATTTTGATAGATACTTAAATAAGATAAATGTAAAAAAAGGTGATGTATACTTTGTAAAGAGCGGTTTGGTTCATGCTATAGGAGAAGGAGTAATAATAGCCGAAATACAGCAAAACAGCGATACCACCTATAGGGTATATGATTATAATAGGGGAAGAGAGCTTCATATAGATAAAGCTTTAGATGTAATTGATTTTAATTTAAAGGGAGAAAAAAGTCTAGGAATAAAGACAGAAAAGGAAGGATATACAAAGACTTATTACTGTTTATGTGAACATTTTTCATTAGAGGGATATGAAATAGAAAACTGCGTAAAGGAACACAGCGATGAAGAAAGATTTTTTATATTTACCTGCGTAGAGGGCAAAGGAGAAATAGTCTATAAAAACGGTATAGAAAAAATTAATAAAGGTGACAGCATATTAGTGCCAGCAGCTTTAGGGGAATATGAGATAAAAGGAAAGTTAAAACTTCTCAAAAGCTATGTTCCAGATATGGTAAAGGTAGAAAGAGAAATATTAAATATTATAGAAAAGTGATTTTATACTTTTTAAAAGGCGCTGTCGCATTAGCATAAAAAAATATGCATGTGTGATGGAAAGATTGTAACTTAATATAGCATTGAAAGACAATGAGGGTATGAAAATTTTTATTCATTTTCATACCCTCTTTAAATGGAGTTACTAGCTAATATGCAGTTTTCAAAGTATAGAAAAATCTTTTTATTGCAAATAAGTATAAATAATATATGCTAATTATATAAAAAGAGTATAATAATGATTTTGGAGTTTCATATTTATTCACATTAGAAATATAAATAAATCTTTTCTTGCAATTTTCAGTACAATATGTAATAATTTAATTGAATTATATTATGATTTATAGTGTAAAGTAAGATATAAAAACGTAGCACTTAAAAAATAAGTTTTGCAGGGGGTATAAAAATGAGTTTTAAAGATTTAAGTTATATTAATTTAAAATCAAATAAAATTTATGATAATCTTTCTGAAGCTGAATTAGTAGAGCATGCTATTTTAAAAGGCGAAGGTATTTTGTCAGAAAAGGGTGCATTGGTAGTTAATACAGGAAAGTATACAGGCAGGTCACCTAAAGATAGATTTATTGTAAGACAGGATAGTATAGATAAAAGCATAAACTGGGGAGATGTAAATTTGCCCATATCTGAGGAGATTTATGATAAGCTTTACGATAAAATGATAAATTACTTGCAGCATAAGGAAGTATATGTTTTTGATGGATTTATAGGAGCAGAAGAAAAGTACAGGCTTTCTGTAAAGGCTGTGAGTGAATATGCTTCTCAGGCTCTTTTTGCAAATCAGCTTTTTAGAAGAAGAAAAGCAGAAGAAAAAAAAGAAGATAAAGAGTTTGTACCAGAGTTTACAATTATTTCAGCACCTGGGTTTAAAGCTGAAGGGAAAAAAGATGGTATAAATTCAGAAGCATTTATAATAATAAATTTTGATAAAAAGATAGTACTGATTGGTGGTACACAGTATGCTGGAGAAATAAAAAAATCTATGTTCTCTGTAATGAATTTTTTATTACCAGCTAAGGGAGTATTCCCAATGCATTGCTCTGCTAACGTAGGAGAAGATGATGATGTAGCAATATTCTTTGGATTATCTGGTACTGGAAAGACCACATTATCTGCAGATCCTAATAGAAGACTTATAGGAGATGACGAACATGGCTGGTGGGAAGGCGGAGTGTTTAATTTTGAAGGCGGATGTTATGCCAAGACTATTAATTTAGATAAAGAAAAAGAGAAGGACATATATAATGCCATAAGATTTGGAACATTACTTGAAAATGTAGTATTGGATGATAAAAGAGTACCAGATTATGATGATGGGTCTTTAACTGAAAATACAAGAGCTGCATATCCACTTTATCATATAGATAATATTAAAACTGATGGTAAAGGGGAAAATCCTTCTACAGTAATATTCCTTACTGCAGATGCTTTTGGAGTTTTGCCTCCTATAGCTAAATTATCAAAAGAAGCTGCTATGTATCATTTCATGTCTGGATACACTAGCAAGTTAGCAGGAACAGAGAGAGGAATAAAGGAACCTCAAGCTACATTTTCTGCTTGCTTTGGAGAACCATTTATGCTAATGAATCCTTCTGTATATGCAGAGCTATTAGGAGAAAAGATTGACAAGCACCATACTGATGTATATCTAATTAACACAGGATGGATAGGCGGCGGTTATGGAGTAGGAAAACGAATAAACCTTTCTTATACAAGAGCTATGGTAACAGCAGCTATTGAAGGTAAGCTTAAAGATGCTAAATGGACAGAGCATCCTATATTTAAAATAATGATTCCTTCAGAATGTGAAGGCGTTCCTTCAGAAGTACTTAATCCTATGAATCTATGGGAAGATAAGGAGCAGTACACAGTAAAAGCCTTAGAACTAGCTCAAAAGTTCAATGATAATTTCAAAAAATTTAAAAATGTGCCTGAAGCAATTGCTATGGCTGGTCCTAAAGTTATAGGCAAAAGTTCAGTTACACATAAATAAGAATAGAAATAATTTATGGCAAATGATTGCATTTTAAAATGAGCGAGTCTTTACAGAGATTCGCTCATTTATATATATACAAGATTTAAGCTACATATTTTTATATGAGCATCTATTTAAATTTCCTAGGAAATGATGTATAATTTTACTATATATAATAAATTTAATTTAGTTAAAAAAAATATAATATTTATAGAAAGAGGTTGTGTTATGAAAGGTGCTGCTAAAAGATTTATAATATTTTTTGTCATAATCATTGCTATATTTGGTATAACTTTTGGAATTAGAGCAAAAGAAAATAAAAACAAGGGACTATTTGTAACTCAATGGAAAAATATTTATCAAGGACATAATATTAAATTTTATTACGATGATCCAGAAAGCCAATATATGAAGGATTTAGTGTCCAAGCATAAGCTTAATGATGTGGTTAAAGGTGAAAAAGATGACCTAAATAAAGCACTTAAGCTTAAAGATTGGCTTAATGATACCTTAGAATTTAGTAAGGGCAGCATAAGCGGAAAAGAGAATGCAGCAGAAATATTAGAGGCTTTAAAGGATTCTAAAAAAGCTTCCGATAAGGATTTTGCTATAACTTATACAGAAGTTTCAAGAGCTTTAGGATTATATTCAAGAATGGGAGAATTTAGAGCAAAAGATAGCCAATTTATCCAAAAGGATTTTTCTTTATATGTGTGTGAAATATGGAGTAAAGAACATAATAAATGGATTATGCTTGATGTAGCTAATAACTGTTATATGGAAGACAAGGGAACTCCGCTTAGTGCCTTGGAAGTTTTAAATAAAGGCATACAAAATGTTAAAATAGTTGGAATAGATAAACCTAAAAAATATATATCTAATATGCAAAGATATCTTTATTCTTATTCCATACCTATAGCTAATAATATGGGAGATATAAAAAAGAGCAACACGTATATAACCTATATACCAGAAAAGGATATGCCGGAAATAAAAGTAAGCAGCGGATATATACCTCCTACACTTTTTGTGAATAAGGAAGATCTATTTAATATATCTCCTGAAAAAGAATATAAAGATGATCAAAGCGATAAAGAGCCTACTTTTGTTTTTATGAAAAAGGACCCTAAGAAGGACAAAGATGGAAAGTTAACTTTTGTAGTTGGTGTATCTAAAAATAGTGTTATGCTTAAGGAATATTATGTAGGAATAAATGGTGGAGAACTGTCTAAAATAGATAAGTACTTTGATTTAGACATTAAACCTGGCAAAAACACTGTGGTTTTATCTGAAGATGGCAAAAACATAACTAATGAAGTTGTTATAGAATATAAAAAGTAATATAAAAAGTATTTTTAGTTTGTTTTTTTAAATCTAAAGATAATTGTATCATAAGTTGAAATAAAATATAAAATCATAGAGGAGACTGTCAAAGTTATAGATTAGGCAGTCTCCTCTATATCATGTAAATAAAAACTTTATGGTTGTAAATATATCAAATAAAGCTTACTATTTACATAGGAATGTTGAGGAGGAATTATATGAAAATATTATTAACTAACGATGATGGAATAAATGCCAAAGGCATATATGTTTTAGCTAGAGAACTATCTATGTATAATGAAGTTACAGTAATAGCACCTTCTCTTCAAAAAAGTGCTTGTGGTCATTCCATAACCATAGATAGACCAGTTATAGTAAAAGAAGAAGAACTTAAAGGATTAAAAGTAAAAGCTTATAGTTTAAGCGGAACTCCTGCAGATTGTGTTAGAATTGGAATGGATAAAATTATAGATGGCAATATTGATATGGTAGTCTCTGGTATTAATAGAGGTCTTAATGTGGGTACGGATGTGATATATTCTGGTACTGTATCTGCAGCCATAGAATCAGCCATATATGGCATACCTTCTTTAGCAGTTTCTCAAGAAATAAATAAAGATGAGGAAGAGAATTATGATATAGCTGCAAAATATGCTCTTAAAGTATTAGATATTTTTAAAAACAAACCTTTAGGAGAAGATGTGGTTTTAAATTTAAATGTACCTATAGCTAAAGAAGAAGAGATAGAAGGCATAAAGGTATGTAAAATAGGTAAAACAAGATATGAACATGCGTATCTAGAATACATGTCAGAAAAAGATGAAAGAGGTTATAACATTAAAGGTGAAATGCTTTCAAAGGATTTTAATGAAGATGATGTAGATTATATAAAGCAAAAATATGTGACCCTTACTCCTTTACACTTTGATTTAACAAATTTCAATATATTAAAAGAAGTTAATAAAATAATGAAAAATCATTAAAATTGTGAGGGATAATATGATAAGTCTAAGCTCTTTAGAATCTATAGATGATTTTATAAAGGATAATTTTATGAGCATAGTATATTTTGGGGATAAAAACTGCGGAGTCTGCAGGGAACTTTTACCTAAAATTAGGAATATAGTTCATGAGTATGAAGATATGAAATTTGCCTATGTAGAAATAGAACAAGTTAAATCTGCTATGGGTAAGTATTCGGTATTTACATTTCCTGCCATTATAGTCTATATAGAAGGTAAAGAAGTATTAAGAGAGGCAAGATTCATAAATACTGAAGAATTTAATTATAATTTAAAAAGATACTATGATATGGCGAAATATAAAGAATAAGAACTAGATAAAAGAAATTTATAAATAATGAAATTTTGTTTAAAGATATAGAGATATTATAGACAAGGGGTATTATACCTTTTATAATAAAATAGTAAAATTATTTAGAAAGCGAGAGGATAATAATGTGGCTAGTGATAAAAGCAATAATAATTGCTATAGTTGAAGGAATAACAGAATTTTTGCCTATATCATCAACAGGACATATGATTCTAGTAGGAGATTTAATAAAATTTAATGGAACTGATTTTTCTAAAATGTATGAAGTAGTTATACAGCTTGGGGCTATACTTGCAGTAGTGGTCTTATTTTGGAATAAAATTAAAGATATGATAGTTTCGCTGTTTAGTGGAGAAAAAAAAGGATTGAGATTTTGGGCTAATATAATAGTAGCTACCATACCTGCCATGATATTAGGATTTGCTTTTGACGATTTAATAGACAAATATTTATTTAGTGCAAAGACAGTGGCTATAGGATTTATTGTAGGTGGAATACTTTTAATTTTTATAGAAAATAATTTTAGACAAAGATCAAAAAGAGCTAAAGTTACAAGAGATATAGATGATTTGAGTTATAGTCAATCTATAAAAGTAGGTTTTTTCCAATGCTTAGCTATGTGGCCGGGAATGTCTAGATCTGCATCTACTATAATGGGAGGATGGGTATCAGGTTTAAGCACCCCTGTAGCAGCGGAATTTTCTTTTTTCTTGGCTATTCCAGTAATGATAGGAGCATCAGGTTTAAAACTAATAAAATATAAAGGCTTTGCTACTATGGTATCCAGTGAATGGATAGCACTTATTGTAGGGTTTATTGTTGCCTTTTTAACTGCATTATTAGTAGTGGATAGATTTATAGCCTTTTTAAAGAAAAAGCCTATGAGAGTGTTTGCTATCTATAGAATATTTGCAGGTATAATTCTTATGATTTTAATATTAACCAATGTTATAAAATAGCTAGAAATTTTAGGAGACTATGTTTTGGATAATATTAGAAGAATTTCTAATTTGTTTTACTAAAAAGTTTAGTAATTTAATTATATTTGCTAAAAATATTGCAAAAAATATATAAAATATTAAACAAAGATCTAATAAAATCTACTATAGTTAATAAATATTTAAAATTTAACCATAAAATTATATGTTATACTATTATGTGACAAAAGATTAAATAATATACTCTATACAGATGATAAATAAGCATATTTAGAAAAACTACAGAATTCTTAATGCTCTGTTTAACAGCATCAAAATAGAGTGTATAATTTAAATAAAACAGAGCTTGGAGGGATTTTTATATGTCGCAAAAAATAAAGAAAATAGCACTTTTAACTGGTGGTGGTGATTGCCCAGGGTTAAATGCAGTTATAAGAGGAGTTACTAGAACAGCTATTTTAGAGTATGGATATGAAGTAATAGGATATAAGTTCGGTTATAGAGGATTATACAACAATGATTTTATTCCTCTTACATTAGATACAGTATCAGGTATATTGCATAGAGGAGGAACTATACTCTATAGCTCTAATAAAGACAATTTATTTGATTATACCGTAGAAGAAAATGGGAAAATGGTAAAAAAAGATGTATCAGATGTAGCTGTAGAAAATTTAAAGAAAGAAAATGTTGATGCTTTAGTAGTAATTGGTGGAGATGGAACACTAACTAGTGCAAGAGACTTTGCAAGAAAGGGAGTAAACGTAATAGGCGTACCTAAAACTATAGATAATGATTTAGCTTGTACAGATGTAACTTTTGGTTTTAATACGGCTATAGATGTGGCTACAGAAGCTTTAGACAGATTGCATACTACTGCAGAATCCCATCATAGAATAATGATTCTTGAAGTTATGGGAAGAAATGCAGGCTGGATAGCTTTAGAATCAGGAATAGCAGGATCTGCAGATGTAATATTAATACCAGAAATCCCTTATGATATCAATAAGATTGTAGGTAAGATAAAAGACAGACAGAAACAAGGCAAGGTTTTCAGCATAATTGTTGTAGCTGAAGGAGCAAAACCACTTGGCGGAGATGTAGTAGTTAACAAAGTGGTGGAGGATAGTCCAGATCCTATAAGACTAGGCGGTATAGCTAATAAGTTAGCTAGTGATCTAGAAAAACTAGTAAAAGATAATGAAATAAGAAGTACAGTGTTAGGTCATTTACAAAGAGGCGGAAATACATCTACTTATGATAGAATACTTTCAACTAGATATGGTGTAGCTGCTGCAGAATTGATTGATGCTGGTAAGTTTGGGAATATGGTTACACTAAATGGAAATAAAATTTCCTATGCAAGTTTAGAGGATGTTATAGGAAAGATTAAAAATATAGAGCCAGATAGTGAATTAGTAGAAGTAGCTAGAAAGATTGGTATTTCTTTAGGAGATTAATTAGATGTATAAAAAAGCGCTGATTTAAAATAATCAGCGCTTTTATAATTAAAAAATAATTTTTTAACAAATTATTCTTTAATCTTCTTTAAACTTATAAGAATTTGTGATATTATAGGAAAAAAGATTAAATTTTCGTATAAATCTGGAGGTAGAAATGAAGGAAATAAAAAGGTATTTAGAGTCTAGAATAGGGGAATACAGTTTTTATTTTGAAGACCTAAATGGAGGATATATTTACGGTTATAATGAAAACGTTAAAATGACTTCTGCAGGTTGCATGAAACTACCTATTTCCATGGCACTGTTTAAAGAAATAGAAAATAATAGTATAGATTTAAATACAAAGTTAAGGGTATCCCGTGAAGATAAGGTTTCTGGCACAGGGATAATACATGAATTTTGTGAAAGAGAATACACATTGTTAGAGTTAGTGGTAGCTATGCTTATCCAAAGTGATAACACTGCTGCTAATAAAATCATTGATGTAATTGGCATGAATAGAATTAATGAAATTATTAAAGAAATGGGACTTAAAAATACAGAACTTAACAGAAAAACGATGGATGAAAGAAATGTAAAAGATGTAGTTGAAAATTTAACTAGCAGTTTTGATTTAGGCATGTGCTGGAAGCACTTACATCATAGGACTTTTCTTAATGAAGAGCACAGTAAAAGGATTATTGATATTTTAAAAAGACAACAAATGAAAAATAAGCTAGCTTTTTATATACCTGAAAGTGTTAGAAAAGATATGGCAAATAAAACTGGAGATTTAGAAGGTACTGAAAATGATACTATTTTAATTCAGATACCTAAGGGAACTTTTACCTTTACTCTGTTATCTAAAAATGTGCCTAACAATGTTTATGGTAATGTAAGCCTAGCTAAAGCAGGTAAAATGATGTGGGATATGATAGATAATGATTGGAAATAAAATTGTACCCTTGACAACAGCTTCTACCCATGTTATTCTTATAAAAATACCTTTAAATTGATCCTGTGAGATCGCTAAGGAAGCTATAATTTTTATACATGGTATAACTATATGTGTATATCTATGCCTTCCTTTAAAGGAAGGCATTTTTTAATACCTTTAATTTTAACACAGAGAGGTTAAAAAGGAGTGATGTATATGTTAAAAGGCAGACATTTAATTGACCCAATGGATTTTACTTTAGAAGAAATTGAAGAAATACTGGAACTTGGAAAAGATATATCAAAGGATCCAGAAAAGTTTACCCACTTGTGTGATGGAAAGATTTTAGCCACACTTTTTTATGAACCAAGTACTAGAACAAGATTTAGTTTTGAAGCTGCTATGTTAAGGCTTGGAGGAAGAGTAATAGGATTTTCTGAACCAAACTCCAGCTCTACAGCTAAAGGAGAAAGTATTGCTGATACTATAAGAACCATTAGCTGTTATGCAGATATAGCTGCTATGAGACACCCAAAAGAAGGCTCATCAAAAATAGCATCTTTATATTCTACCATACCTGTAATTAATGCAGGGGATGGTGGTCATCAACATCCAACTCAAACTCTTACAGATTTGCTCACCATAAAGAGCATAAAAGGTAATTTAAATAATAATATCATAGGCGTCTGTGGAGATTTGAAGTTTGGAAGAACAGTCCATTCCCTTATAAAAGCCATGTCTAGATACGATAATAATAAATTTATATTGATATCCCCAAAGGAATTAAAAGTACCAGACTATATAACTAAAGAGGTGCTCATGAAGAAAAATATAGAGTTCTTAGAAGTAGAAAAGCTGGAAGAAGTTATAGAAAAACTGGATATACTCTATATGACAAGAGTGCAGAGAGAAAGATTTTTCAATGAAGAAGAGTATATAAGGCTTAAAGACAGCTATATTTTAGATAAAGGAAAAATGAGCCTGGCAAAAGAAGATATTATGGTGCTTCATCCACTACCAAGAGTAAATGAAATAGATTATGAAGTGGATGAAGATAAGAGAGCATGCTATTTTAAGCAGGCAAAGTATGGAATGTATGTAAGAATGGCTTTAATATCTAAACTTTTGGGGGTGAAATAGTATGGTCACTATAAATAGTATAAAAAAAGGCATAGTTATAGATCACATACATGCAGGTATGGGAATAAAAATATTTAAATATTTAGGGCTAGATAAAGCAAATTACACTGTAGCTTTAATAATGAATGCTCCAAGCTTAAAGCTTGGAAGAAAAGACATAATAAAAATAGAAAATGAATTAGATATTGACTATACCGTATTAGGAATATTAGATCCATCTATAACCATAGATATCATTGATAATGAAACTATAGTAAATAAAGTTAAACTTGAACTACCTGAAAATGTTGAAAATATAATAAAGTGTAAAAATCCCAGATGTATTACAACTCAAGAAAAATATGTTCCTCATAAGTTTGATTTAAAGGATAAAGAAAAAGGAGAATATAGATGCTGCTATTGTGATGAAGTAGCTGAAATAGAAGAGTTACAATTTTAAACAAACAGGAGGAATATTATGAATTTACTCATAAAGAATGTAAATATTGTAGACTGCTGTGAAAATTTTTATGGAGATATTTATATAGAGGATGGCAAGATAAAAGAAATAGGCCAAAACATCTGTAAAGATTGCAGTATATTAGATGGGAAAAGCTATAAGCTTCTTCCCTCTTTTATAGAGCTGCATAGTCATTTTAGAGATCCTGGTTTTACTTATAAAGAAGATATATATTCAGGAAGCAGAGCAGCCTTAAAAGGCGGTTATACTGCAGTAAATCTTATGGCAAATACTAATCCAGTGTGTAGTGACAAAGAAGTCCTTCATTATGTACTTAAAAAAGCTAAAGATAATAATCTTATAGATATTCATCAATGTTTAAGTATAACAAAAAATATGGAAGGTAAGAGCATAGATCATCTAGATGATATAAAAGAAGAGGATAATATAAGATTTATTTCTGAAGATGGTAAGGGAGTTCTAAGCAGTAAAATAATGCTAGAGGCTATGATTAAAGCTAAGAAAAAAAATATAACTATAATATGTCATGAAGAAAATCCTGAACTATCTGAAATATCTATGAGACTTGCTGAAAACATTATGACTCTAAGAGACATAGAATTATCAAAGTGTAGTGGATGCAGACTTCATATTGCTCACGTAAGCACTGAAGAATCTATGAAATATATAATAGATGCAAAAAATGAAGGCGCAAATATTACCTGTGAAGTAACACCTCATCATATAGCGTTAACAGAAGAAACTTATTATAGAGTAAATCCTCCTTTGCGCAAAGAAAAAGACAGACAATTTTTAATAGAAGCTATTAAAAAAGGATATGTAGATGCTATAGCTACAGATCATGCACCTCACAGCAAAGAGGATAAAATTCAGGGAGCACCAGGATTGATAGGATTACAAACTTCTTTTATGGTATGTTATACAAAATTAGTTAAAGAAGGTCATATTTCTATAAATAAACTTTCTGAAATGATGTCTTATAATCCTGGAAAGATAATGGGATTAAATAAAGGCAGAATAAGTATAGGATACGATGGAGATGTTATATTAGTTGATACAGATACAGAATATGAAATGAAGGAAGAATATATAGTATCAAAAAGCCATAATACTCCTTTTATCGGATTTAAAGGTTTTGGAAAGGTTATGGCTACAATTAGAGGGGGAGAAATTCTTTACAGGGAGGAAGGAATCTAATGTATATAGTGGATAAGCTCTACGACAGGGTAGAGAGTAAAGGATGGGTATGTGTTGGATTGGATACATCCATTGATTATATACCTGAATGTTTTAAAAATAATTTCAATAATGCAGAAGACTTGCTCTTTAACTATAATAAAGCAATTATAGATGCTACTATGGATGAAGCAGCCTGCTACAAGGTGCAGATAGCTTATTATGAAGCCCTTGGTATACAAGGATTAAAAGCCTATGCTAAAACATTAAAATATTTAAAGCATAGAGATTTAATTTCCATAGGTGATATAAAAAGAGGAGACATAAAAGATACGGCTAAAATGTATGCAAAAGCTCATTTTGAAGGAGAATTTGAAGCGGATTTTATAACTTTAAATCCTTACATGGGATTGGATAGTATTGATCCTTATAAAGATTATATAAAGCATGGACAAAAAGGTGTATTTATTCTGCTAAGAACTTCTAATAAAGGAGCTTCGGATATACAATACCTAAAGGATGAAAGCGGAAATAGAATATATAATATTATGGGTAAAAGAATAAATAGTATGGGAAAAGAATATTTAGGCACAAAAGGTTACAGCAATATAGGTGCAGTAGTAGGCTGTACTCATAGTGAAGAAGCTGAGAAAATAAGAAAAGAATATGATAGTACATTTTTCCTTATACCAGGATATGGAGCTCAGGGTGGAGCGGCTAAAGATGTAGCTTCCTATCTTAAACAGGGCAATGGTGGAATTGTAAATTCCTCAAGAAAGATACTTTTAGCTTATAAAGAATATGAGAATAGAGAAAAAGAATTCTCTTTATGTGCAAGGGAAGAAGTGTTAAGAATGAAAAAGGATATAGAATGTGCGTTAAGAAAGTAATGGAGGATTAATATGAAAAGGGATTATTGCATAAGAAAAATCTTTCATAATCATAAAGTTGCTGAAAATATATATAAGCTTTCTATAGAAAAATTAGAAGAAGATCAGAATGCTATGCCTGGGCAATTTTATATGCTTAAAACTCTTAATAAAGGAGCTACATTAGGAAGACCTATAAGCTTATATGATGTAGAAGGACATGCAATAGAGTTTTTGTATGAAGCAGTAGGAAAAGGAACAAATTATATAAGTGAATTGGGTGAAGGAGATACTATCGAGGTTTTAGGACCTTTAGGCAATGGATTTCCTTTAGATGAAGCAGAAGGAGCCATAGCGATAGTAGCAGGCGGAATAGGCATAGCCCCTATGCATGAGTTGATAAAGAGAATAAAGATCAGCAGAGGAAATAAAAAGATTGATTTATATGCAGGTTTTAGAGATGAAGTTTATGAGATAGAAGAAATAAAACCTTTTATAAATGACTTGATCATAAGTACAGATAACGGAAACAAGGGCTATAAAGGATTTATTACGGATCATATAGATGTTTCAAAATATGATGTAATCTTTTGCTGCGGACCAGAGATTATGATGAAAAAAATAGTTAATAACTGCAAAGCTTATAATACCAAAGTTTATGTTTCTATGGAAAGTCATATGGCCTGTGGTATAGGGGCATGTCTTGTATGTACTTGTAAAACAAAATTTGGCGGTAAACAGGTGTGTAAAGATGGTCCCGTATTTTTAGGTTATGATTTGAATTTTTAAAGAAAAATATTTAGATAATTGAATGGTATTTTATAATGCCTTGTACATTGTATGTTTTTATGGAAGGGGAAAGCTATGAATATAACTTTAAATGGTATAGAATTTAAAAACCCAGTAATAGCTGCCTCAGGGACCTTTGGATTTGGCACAGAATACAATGACTACTACGATGTAGGTATACTTGGAGGAATATGCACTAAAGGTCTTACTTTAAAAGAGAGAGCAGGTAATGAGGGGATAAGAATTTATGAGACTCCTTCAGGAATTTTAAATAGCGTAGGATTGCAGAATCCTGGAATAGACAAATTTATAAAATATGAGCTTCCTAGGATGAAAAAGTTTAATACAAATATAATAGCTAATGTAGGGGGAGCTGACATAGAAGAATATGAGGAAAGTATTACCAAACTAAATGATACAGAAGTAGATATTATTGAACTCAATATATCTTGTCCAAATGTAAAATCTGGAGGAATGGCTTTTGGAATAAAGTCAGATGTTGCTTATGAAGTGGTAACAAAAGCAAAAAAGTTAAGTAAAAAGCCTTTAATGGTTAAACTGTCACCTAATGCAGAAAATATTGTAGACATGGCATATAGATGCTGCGAGGCAGGAGCGGACAGTCTATCTCTTATAAATACTATAAAAGCTATGGCTATAGATATAAAAAGTAAAAGACCTGTATTTAACAATGTGTTTGCTGGACTTTCAGGTGCGGCTATTAAACCTGTTGCTCTTAGGATGGTTTATGAAGTATCAAAAACAGTTAAGGTTCCAGTTGTAGGAATTGGCGGCATAACTACTGCAGAAGATGCTATTGAGTTTATTATGGCAGGAGCTTCGGCTATTCAAATAGGTACAGTAAACTTTGCAAATATAAAATCAGGTATAGAAATAGTAGAAGGATTAGAAAATTACATGAAAAAACAGGGCATAAAGAGTATTGACGAAATAAAAGGTGCAGCTTGGTAAATTTAGCATGAAATAAAAGGAGTGGTTTTGTTGATAATAGATATAATGAAAGAATGCGGAGCTATTTTAGAAGGTCATTTCCTTCTTTCTTCAGGAAGGCATAGCGATAAATATTGTCAGTGCGCTAAACTTCTTCAGTATCCTGATAAAGCTGAAATAGTTTTAAGAGAAGTAGCTGATAAGCTTAAAGAAATAGATTTTGATATAGTAGTTGGTCCTGCTATGGGAGGAATTTTAGTGGCCTACGAATTAGGAAGACAGCTTGGTAAGCCTGCTATATTTACAGAAAGAGAAAATGGTAATATGTCCCTAAGAAGAGGCTTTGAGATTAAACAGGGACAGAAGGTTATTATTACAGAGGATGTTATAACTACAGGAAAATCCTATAAAGAGACAAAAGAGGTTATAGAAAGATTGGGCGGTGAGATAATAGCTATAGCATGCATAGTAGATAGAAGTAATCATATCAATGAAGAGCTACCTATTTACAGTGCTGTAAGACTTAATATAGAAAGCTATGAAAAGGATGGATGTCCTCTCTGCAAAAAAAATATACCTTGTATTAAACCTGGCAGCAGAAATATATAGCTAGAAGTTGTTTCAAAAAGTATTGTATATTAAATAATTTTTATAAAGTTTATAAATTGAAATTATAAAAAGGTAAATTGTACCCTGTAAGATAGACATAGAAAAGAGAATGTGTTAACTTACAGGGTATTTTTTTACTTAAGATTAAGTAAAAACTGTCCCTTAACATTTAATAAGAAAAATGTAATAAAAGCTAGAAGGAATGTTAAATATTTAACAAAAATAATCGTAAAATTATGTATAAGAATGTATATAATACAAAATAATACATACTTAATGTAGTAATCATACAAATTATTCTTTGTAGTATTATGTTGAAATATTAAGAATAATAATATATGACAGATTTATATTAGTTTATATATATTACAATAAGCTGTTATAATTTTATATATAAACTGTTATAATATATAAAATTAAAAATAAATAATAAGAATAATAATAATTTTACAATAATAAAAAATAATTTTAATATTACAACATTAAGGTTAAAGTATTAACAAAATTAATTTTATGATATATAATAAAATTTGTAAGATACATTTATACTTTTACAAAAAAGTAGCTAAATTTTAATTATTATAAGTTAAGGAGGTATTTTATGTTTAATTCATGGGAAGGTTTTAAAAAAGGTATTTGGACAGAAAAGATAGACGTTAGAAATTTTATACAGAAGAATTATAAGTTATATGAAGGTGATAAAAACTTTTTAACAGTTCCTTCAGAAAAAACTAAAAAGGTATGGGAAAAAGCTAGTTCACTTATAATGGAAGAAATTAAAAAAGGAATAATAGATGTAGCTGTAGATAGAGTATCAGGTATTGATAATTATGAACCTGGATATATCGATAAAGATAATGAAGTTATAGTAGGATTGCAGACTGATGCTCCTCTTAAAAGAATAGTAAATCCTTGGGGTGGCTGGAGAATGGTAGAACAGTCTTTGGAATCTTATGGATATGAGTTAGATAAAAATATAGAAGAATACTTTCCTAAGTATAGAAAAACTCATAATGATGGAGTATTTGATGCTTATACAGAAGAAATAAGGACAGCTAGATCTGTAGGCCTTTTAACTGGATTGCCAGATGCTTATGGAAGAGGAAGAATCATAGGAGACTATAGAAGAGTAGCTTTATACGGAGTAGACTTTTTAATTGAACAAAAGAAAAAAGATTTAAAAGAACTAAAAGGTGATATGCTTGAAGAGCTAATAAAGAAAAGAGAAGAAGTAAGTGAACAGATAAGAGCATTAGAAGCTATGAAATCTATGGCATCAAAGTATGGAGTAGATATCGGAAAGCCAGCAGCTAATGCTAAAGAAGCGGTTCAAGCTGTATATATGGGTTATTTAGCAGCGGTAAAAGAAAATAATGGAGCTGCTATGTCATTAGGCAGAACAAGTACATTCCTTGATATATATATTGAAAGGGACTTAGAAAAGGGAATTTTGACAGAAGAAGAAGCACAAGAACTTATAGATCAGTTTGTTATTAAATTAAGATTAGTTAGACACCTGAGAACTCCTGAATATAATGATTTGTTTGCAGGAGATCCAACTTGGGTAACAGAATCTATTGGAGGAGTAAGCACCAATGGCAAACCACTTGTAACAAAGAATTCCTTTAGATTTTTACACACTTTAGTAAGTTTAGGATCAGCTCCAGAACCAAATATGACAGTGCTTTGGTCAGAGAAGCTTCCTGAAAACTTCAAAAAGTTCTGTGCTGAAATGTCTATATTAACTGACTCTATACAGTATGAGAATGATGATGTAATGAGACCATTATATGGTGATGACTATGCCATAGCATGTTGTGTATCTGCTATGCAGGTAGGTAAGCAAATGCAGTTCTTTGGTGCAAGATGCAACCTGGCAAAAGCTCTTCTTTACTCTATAAATGGTGGAGTAGATGAGAAAAAAGGCAGACTTGTAGTACCTAGCATAGAAAAAATTGAAGATGAAGTACTAGATTATAATAAAGTAAAAGAAAATTACTTTAAAGTAATGGAATATGTAGCAGGTTTATATGTAAATACCATGAATATAATTCATTACATGCACGATAAATATGCTTATGAAGCAGGTCAAATGGCACTTCATGATACAGAAGTAGGAAGGCTTATGGCTTTTGGTATTGCAGGACTTTCTGTAGCTGCTGATTCATTAAGTGCTATTAAATATGCAAAGGTTAAGCCTATAAGGGAAAATGGAATAGCTGTGGATTTTGAAATAGAAGGGGATTTCCCTAAGTATGGAAATGATGATGATAGAGTAGATGATATTGCTGTAGAAATAGTAGATAAATTCTCAAAAGAATTGAAGAAACATCCTACTTATAGAAACGCTAAACATACTTTATCAGTATTAACTATAACTTCAAATGTTGTATATGGTAAGAAGACTGGAGCTACTCCTGATGGAAGAGGCACAGGAGTTCCTTTTGCACCTGGAGCAAATCCAATGCATGGAAGAGATATAGAAGGTGCTCTTGCTTCCCTAAATTCAGTAGCTAAGGTGCCATATAGTCCATGCTGCGAAGATGGAGTTTCAAATACTTTCTCTATAGTACCAGAAGCGCTAGGAAAAGAATCAAAAACTCAAATAGATAATTTAGCGGCAGTGTTAGATGGGTATTTTAGCCAAGGAGCTCATCATTTAAATGTAAATGTGCTGCAAAGAGAAACTCTTTTAGATGCTATGGAACATCCAGAAAAATATCCAACTTTAACTATAAGAGTATCTGGTTATGCTGTAAATTTCAATAGATTATCAAAAGAACAGCAGATGGAAGTTATAAATAGAACTTTCCATGAAAAAATGTAATATATAGAAGGCTTCTTTAGAAGCCTTCCTTAAAATCAGTAAGGAGAATTAAAATGAAAGGCAGAATTCACTCTATAGAAACTATGGGACTTGTAGATGGACCAGGCATAAGAGTGGTGGTATTTTTTCAAGGATGCAGCTTAAGATGTGCTTATTGCCATAATCCAGATACTTGGGCTTTTAAAGATGGGAAAGAAATTACCCCAGAAGAACTATTTAAAAAAATATATAAATATAAGCCTTATTTTGACAGGTCAAAGGGTGGAGTAACCTTTTCCGGCGGTGAACCGCTGATGCAACCGGAATTTCTCATAGAAATATTAAAATTATGCAAAGAAAGTGGCATTCACACTACAATTGATACGGCAGGATATGGTAAGGGCAATTATGATGAAATCTTGAAATATACGGATCTAGTAATTTTTGATATGAAGCATATATCAAAGGAAGGATACACAGATTTAGTAGGTAAAGACGGAAGTGAAAGTTTGAGATTTCTAGAGTGTGCCGAAAAATATGACACAAAGCTTTGGATTAGGCATGTAGTAGTACCGGGTATAACTGATGGAGAACATCATATTGAAAAGCTTGGAAGTATATTAAAAAATATAGAAAATATAGAAAAAGTAGAGCTGCTTCCTTATCATGTTTTAGGAATAAATAAATATGAAGTGATGGGTATAAAGTATAGGCTAGAAGGCGTGGAGCCTATGGATAAAAATATATGTAAATATTTAGAACAAAAATTAATAGATATATTAAATAAATGATAATGGACGATTTAATTATATATAAAAGATGATCAATGCTGGCAATACTCCAAATATGGAGCGTTGTCAGCATTGATTTTATTAATAAATTTTATTCCCAATAGCAATAATATAGACAATTTTCTAAAATGGGAATTCCGCTTTCTATTATAACATTACTGTCTATGGGCATTTTTCTATATTGTTTTCTTGTTCCATCTTGAAATATGCATTCAATCATTCTTCCATGCTTAAACAATTCATTAGCCTTTTCGTAACTTATAGGGGAAATAATACTCCATTTATCGTTTAAGCTCATTCTATCGTAGCCTGTATTTTTAACATTGATGTACTTTTCGTCACCTTCTGTTCCTACTATACAGCCTTTAGAATTGATAGCTTTAAATGTTGGATTTTCTTTAAGAACCTTTAACATATCAATAGTCTCAAGAACCTTATTCATTTAATCCTCTCCTTTACCCAATATTATTATTTATGATAAATAATAACAAATAAGGTTATAGAGTACAATACCTATATACTATTGATACGTAAAAAACACATAAAAAACTAAATATTTTGAAAATTTAATATAATTTTAATAATTTATTAAAATATAATTGATGAAATAAAAGCTGTATATTAAAATAGCTAATATACAGCTTTATGATATACTGTAGATTATTCAGTTGGCTCAAACTGGTCTTTACTTACACCACATAGTGGGCAAACCCAATCTTCAGGAATGTTTTCGAAAGAAGTTCCAGGAGCGACTCCATTATCTTCATCACCTACAGCAGGATCATAAACATAACCGCACACTGTACAAATATATTTTTGCATTACTATTCCTCCTTAATATTAATAATTAATATCCAACGAAAAAATATATTTAATAATATTTAATGAATATATTATAACCAAATTTAATGCTTTTTACAAGTATTTCATTAGATAATATAGAATAAATTAGTAGTAAAAATAATTTAAGAGGGTGTTAGTTTGAATAAAGCTAAAACAATAATTTGTTCTTTTTTATGTATACTATTATTTATTACTTTATCTCTTTATATATCTACAAAAATAATAGAAATTAATAATAGAGACTTATTGGTGGATAATAGAGAGAGTATTAATATTAAACTAGATAATATTAACCAAATAAAAATACCTGAAGCTTCTAATATAGCTGTTTTCAATTATAAACTAGGTAGATTTTATTGGATTATAAGTATTATTGCTTCGTTTGTTATTCCATTTTTTATAATCTATACTGGTGTTTCAGGTAAAATTAAAAACTGGTCTAAAAACATAGGTAAACATTATATTTTTATAGTAGCTTTATATATTATTTTATTATATACAATTTATTATGTATTGAGCATACCTTTAGATTTTTTTGCAGGTTTTTATAAAGGTCATTTAATTAATTTATCCAATCAATCTCTGTCAAATTGGATAGCTCAAAATATTAAATATTTTTTTATGAATTTAGTTATCTATGTAATTTCAGGTATTTTTATATATACTGTAATCAATCATAATAAAAATTATTGGCCGCTGATTCTAGGAGTGCTGTCTATACCAATTATGTTTATAGCATATATGATAACTCCTGTTTACATTGATCCTATATTTAATGATTTTAAACCTTTAACTGATAAAAAAGTTGAAAAGAGAATAGAAGAGCTGACTAAAAAAGCGGGAATAGATAATTGCAAGCTGTATGAAATAGATAAGAGTAAAGAAACAAAAGCCATGAATGCTTATATGACAGGAATTTTAAATACTAAAAGGATAGTTATATGGGATAATATGCTGAATAATTTAAATGAAAATGAAATTGCAGTAGTAGCAGCTCATGAGATTGGTCATTACGTATTAAAGCATATACCAAAATCTATTGTGTTTAATAGTGTTTTTATCACTATAGTATTATTTTTATCAAAATTTTTAAGTAATTATTTTATAAAGATATTTAGCAGTAAAATTAAAATTTATAGTATTTCCGATTTGGCCGCCATTCCTATCTTAATACTTATGGTAAATTTAGTAACATTTTTATTAGCGCCTATACCTAATGGATATTCAAGATATCACGAGATGGAAGCAGATAGATTTGCTATTGAATTGACAGAAGATAATTATTCTAATGCTGCTGTAGAAGTTAAGTTTTTAAAAAACAATATATCCATGCCTGAAGTAGGAACTTTGTATAAGCTATGGAGATATGATCATCCAATGCCGAAAGAAAGGATAGAATTCTCTAATAGTTATAAGCCTTGGGAAAATAATGAACCTATGAAATACCAGGAGTATTTTAGAAAAAAATAATTCATCCTAAAAAATGGGTTAGAAATATAGTTGATAATATTTTTTAAGTGAATATAGCCTAGATAAGTAAAGCGAACTCTTAACTGGAGTTCGCTTTATATCTAGTTAACTTTATTTGAAAAATAACCTCTTGGAATATATCCTTTCTTAATTCCTTCAGTAACTATCAAATAGGTAGCTGTGGTATCGAACCTTGCATCGTGAAAATTACCGCTGCCTTCAAAATACTTTTGACTGGTAGACTTAATTTTTTCTTTATCTATACCTAGAAAAGTTACTACTTCTTCTAATTTAGGATTCTTAACTTCTCCTCTTCCATTTCTTAGTTTGCAGATGTTTTTATAATAATTCATAGTACAAAATATACTTTTGGGTTCAAACTCTTCTCCACAGCCTTCTAATTCATGCGTTAAAAATTTTATATCGAAGTTAACATTATGTCCAATTATTACATCAGCTTCATAAAAATCCTGTATAAAAGATTCAAATTGATCTTCAAAATATAGACCATTACTTAATTCATATAAATCTTCCACAGAAAAGCCATGGATTTTCTCAGCACTTGGTTCTATGTATTCTACAGCAAAAAATATATTTTTGCCTACAGTTGTATTTGGTTTAGTTGAGGTATCAACAAGAATATAGCTTAGCTGGCATATACTTCCTGGCTTTAAATCTGTAGTTTCTGTATCAAAAAAAACAAGTTTCATATTAAAAAATAACCTCCTATTAGTATGTGGTATACAAAGTACAATATAAAGTGCTCTAACAACTATGGTATAGGAAAAAAACAATATAATCAAGGCAAAAAAATTAAAGAGAGGAATTAAAGATTTTTAGGTGAATTAAAGAGAAAACATTAAGTTTCTTGTAAGTTTTACTGATTTTTATTGAAATTTAGTGAGTTATGACAAAATATAATGATTTTTATATAAAAATCTACGGAAAAGACTTGTATATCAAAAGTATTTGTGATATATTTTTATTCGAAAATTAAAATTTCTTTTAAGAATTTTTTTATCTATAATAGTATCTTCTTTGCCAAAAGACTGGTGGGGAAGGTTTATTTTTTAGTTAAAATAATTTAAGTGAGGAGTTGGGAATGAATTGACAAAAAAGGCAATTGTTAAACTTGTTAACACAGTAAAGTGCTATGAAAAAGGTGGAAATGCGGTAGTTAAAGGTATTTCCTTAGATATCAAAAAGGGAGAATTCCTTACCATATTAGGTCCAAGTGGATGTGGAAAAACTACTACTTTGAGGATGATAGCAGGTTTTGAGCAGCTGACTAGTGGTGATATATATATAGATGATGAAAATGTATCTCATAAAGCTCCCTATGAAAGAAGTGTTAATACTGTTTTTCAAAATTATGCTTTATTTCCTCATATGAATGTTTTTGATAATGTAGCTTTTGGACTTACTATGAAAAAAATTTCTAGAACTGAAATAAAAGAAAGAGTAATGGAAATGTTAAAAGTAGTAAGATTAGAAGGTTATGAAAATAGGATGCCTTCACAGCTGAGTGGAGGGCAAAAGCAGAGAGTAGCTATTGCAAGAGCTATAATAAATAATCCTAAAGTTTTACTTTTGGATGAACCTTTAGGAGCTCTAGACTTAAAATTAAGAAAACAGATGCAGCTTGAACTTAAACATCTTCAAAAGAAATTAGGGATAACATTCATATATGTAACTCATGACCAAGAAGAGGCGCTTACTATGTCTGACAGAATAGCGGTTATGAATGAAGGAAAAATTGAGCAGATTGCCTCTCCTGAAGAAATATATGAAAAGCCTAAAACAAAATTTGTAGCAGATTTTATTGGTGAGACAAATCTTATAGAAGCTATGGTTTCATCTATAGGAGAAAAAAATGCACTATTGGAATTAGAAGCAGGTACAAAAATAAAAGTTGATAACTCTGGTTTAAATATTGGAGAAAAAGTGTGTATTGCTGTTAGACCGGAAAGGCTTAAAATAAAGTATTCTCCAGACAAGGATGATGAATGGCTTTCTGGAAAGCTTAAAGAAAGAATTTATGTAGGGTCAGCATTAAAAACAGTGATTGAGCTAAATAGCGGGGGAGAAGTAGTGATAAATGAAGTTGCTGGTGATAGATTTGACTTTAATAGATGTAATGATCAGGTTTTTGTAACTTGGAAACCAGATAGTGCAGTGGTAGTTAGAGCATGAAAAATAAGAAAACTGCTGTTAAACTTTTATCACCTGTACTAATATGGATGACTTGTTTTTTTGTTGTACCTGTATTTCTCATGATGCTTGTTAGCTTTTGTACTAGAGGAGAGTATGGTGAAGTAATATATAAATTCAATACAAATAATTATATAAGATTTTTAGATCCATTATATATAAATATATTTATTAGATCCATTGTGATTGCATTGATTACTACAATTATATGCTTGATATTAGGATATCCTTTTGCATATTTTGTGGGAAGAGCTCCTAAAAAAATTAGAGGCATTCTGTTATTACTTATAATGCTACCTTTTTGGACTAATTCTTTAATAAGAACTTATGCATGGATAATACTTTTAAGGACAGAAGGCATAATAAACACATATCTAATTAAGTTTCACATAATAAGTGAACCTTTAAAATTACTTTATAATAATGCTTCGGTGCTTATAGGTATGGTTTATATGATGTTTCCATTTATGGTGCTGCCTCTTTATTCATCTATAGAAAAGTTAGATAAATCTTATATTGAAGCGGCTTTTGACTTAGGAGCTACACCTATTAAGAGCTTTATTAAAGTAATATTGCCCTTAACTATGCCAGGCATAATGGCAGGATGCCTTCTTGTATTCGTGCCTACCTTAGGTTATTTTTTCATTCCAGATCTTATGGGAGGAAGTAAGGTAGTGCTCCTTAGCAATCTGATAAAGAATCAGTATTTAACAGCTAGAGATTGGCCTTTTGGTTCTGCTATCTCTGTAATATTGATTATTGTAATGCTGATACTTATAGGATTATATTTTAAAGGGCTTAAAAATAAAGAAAAAGGTCAGGTGATATAGGGATGAAAGATGGGAAAGCTAAACTGATTGGCAAAATTTATTCTATTCTCATATTTATATTTCTCTATATACCTATTGTGGTTTTGATAATATTTTCTTTTAATAGTTCAAAACTCAATGCAATTTGGACAGGATTTAGTTTTAAATGGTATGCAAAACTATTAACCAATTATAGTTTGCTTACAGCTCTTAAGAATAGTTTGATTATTGCTTTCTTAAGCAGTTTAGTGTCAGTGATTATAGGAACTTTAACTGCAGTTGGTATATATAAATGTGAATTTAAAGGAAAACGTGTTATAGATGGAATGCTTTATGTGCCCATAGTAATTCCTGAAATAGTTTTAGGTATTGCACTTCTTGCTTTTTTTGCACAGATGAAGATTCCTATGGGTATGCTCACTCTTATACTTGCACATATAACTTTTAGTATATCTTATGTGGTAGTAGTAGTAAGAGCTAGATTAGAAGGCTTTGATAAGTCTATAGAAGAAGCTGCCATGGATTTAGGTGCTACACCTATGCAGACATTTTTAAAAGTAACTTTACCTAATATAATGCCAGGAGTAGTAGCCGGAGGATTGCTGGCTTTTACATTATCAATAGATGATGTAATCATAAGTTTTTTTGTAGCAGGTCCTAATAGTACTACACTGCCTTTAAAGATTTTTTCTATGGTTAAATTTGGGGTAACCCCTGAAATAAATGCTTTATCTACGGTACTTATAGTGCTTACAATACTAGTAGTTATTATTTCTGAAAAAGTAAGATTGAGTAATATTAAAGATAAAAAAATGAAGATAGCTTTTGTATCCTTTTTGGCTGTCATATTATTATTTACAGGTGGTGTATGGAAAGCTAGCAAAGGACAAGCACAACCAGCAGGGGAATTAAATATATTTAATTGGTCAGATTATGTACCTAAAACTGTAATAGAAGAATTTGAAAGAAGATATAATATAAAAGTAAATTATAGTACATTTTCTTCTAATGAAGAAATGTTAGCTAAAATAATGGCTGGAGGCTCACAATATGATGTGGTAGTGGCTGCGGATTATATGGTAGATATTATGAAAAAACAGGATTTATTATATAAACTGGATAAGCAGTCTTTAACTAATATTGATAATATAGGAAAGCAATATCTAGGTCTTTATTATGACCCAAAGGATGAATATAGTGTTCCTTATATGAGATCTGCAGCAGTTATGGTAGTAGATACTACAAAGGTAAAAGATGGAGAGGTTAAAAGCTATAAGGATATGTGGAAACCAGAATTCAAGGATTCTATAGTGATGCTTGAGGACCCTAGGGGAGTTATTGGAATAACTCTTAAAATGCTTGGATATTCTTTAAATGAAACGGATAAAACAGCATTAAATAATGCAAAAAATCAGCTTTTAAAGCTTCAGCCAAATATAAAGGCTTATGATAGCGATAATGCTAAGTCCCTTCTTACCAGCGGAGAGGCTAAAATAGGTATAGCTTGGGCAGCGGAAGCAGCTTTTGCAAAGGTAGATAATCCTAATTTAAAAGTTGTTTTACCTGAAGAAGGATTGTTTCTTCAGCAGGATAATTTTGTAATACCTAAGGATTCAAAGCATAAAAAAGAAGCAGAACTTTTTTTGAATTTTATATTGGAACCAGATGTGAGCTTGGAGTTTACTAAAGCGTATCCTTATGCTAACTGTAATGAAGCTACTTATCCTATGACGGATGAAAAAATATTAAAGGATATATCTATATTCCCTCCAGAGAAAGAACTTAGAAAGGGAGAATACCTTAAAGATATAGGAGATTCAGTTAAAGATTATGATTTGATATGGTCTCAAATAAAAAATAAGTAAGCATAGATTTTATATTAAAATAGAGTTTGCTAAAATTCAACCATCCTAATGGACTGGTTGAATTTTTTTATATACCTATTTATTAATATAAATAAAAAATATATAATTAATATCACTTGATAAATTATATTAGTTGATATAAAATATTATTATAAACATAATAATTATAATCTAGGAAATAATAGATTTATATGCAATAAACTTAATATTAGGAGTGATAATTGATGAATATAAAGAATTCTAAAATTTCAATAATAGGAGCAGGATTTGTAGGTTCAACTACTGCTTATGCACTAATGCTTGAAGGTTTAGCCTCTGAAATAGTAATTGTAGATATAAATAAGGAAAAAGCTATAGCAGAAGCTATGGATTTATCTCATGGTGCTGCTTTTGTAAAACCTGTTGATATAAGGGCTGGAGACTATAAGGATACAGAGAATTCAGATATAGTGATAATAACTGCAGGAGTTGGTCCTAAACCGGGAGAAACTAGGTTAGATATAATAAACAAGAATATAAAAGTTTTTAGTAGCATAGTACCAGAAGTAGTTAAATATAGTCCTAAGTCTATTTTACTTGTGGTATCTAATCCAGTAGATGTTTTAACATATATTACTTATAAATTATCAGGATTTCCTGCTGAGAGGGTTATTGGATCGGGTACAGTACTAGATACATCAAGATTCAGATATATGTTAAGTGAGCATTTTAAAGTGGATGCTAGAAACATTCATACTTACATCATAGGAGAACATGGTGATTCTGAAATAGCTGCTTGGAGCTTAACTGGTATAGCAGGTATGAATGCAGAACAATATTGTGAAAATATATGCAATGGCTGCGATAAGGGATTTAAATATAAGATTCCAGAGGATGTAAAAAATGCTGCCTATGAAATATTAAATAGAAAAGGCTATACTAATTATGCTGTAGCTTTGGCCATAAGAAGAATTGTAGAAGCAATATTAAGAGATGAAAATGCTATACTTACAGTTTCAAGTTTGTTTAAAGGGCAATATGGTATAGAGGATGTATATTTGGGTATCCCTACAGTAGTGGGTAAGGAAGGTGCAAGGAACATATTAGAAGTTCCATTAAGTGAAGAAGAACAGAATAAACTAACTGAATCTGCTGCATTGATGAAGGAGTATATATCTAAGTCTGATATATAGCATTGACAACCTATGTGTAAGTGTGTATAATTATAAAAAATGAACAATAAAAAACTTTGATAGGAAGAGTACTTATAAGATGTAGTCTTAGCGAGTAGGTGATAGTGAAAGGCCTATACGAAGCTTATAATGAAGAACATCCTGGAGTTTTCAACCGAAATCTTTTTAGAGAGTAGTCTTGAACGGAGCCTAACCGTTATGCATAGGACAGTATCGAAATTTACTTGTTATTTCCGTACTGATATAAGATGGACTTATTTATTTAAGTCAATTTAGGTGGTACCGCGGAAGTTATGCCTTTCGTCCTAGTTTTTTAGGATGAAAGGCTTTTTTATTTTTAAAATTTAAGTGTATGGCCAAGCTTAAATATTAATTTATAATAAACGGAGGATAAAAAATGATAGGTTCAGAAGTAATAGTTCCAAAAGATTATAAAACAGAATTAGATTTAAGAGAAACAGAAGTTGCTATAAAAAAGGTTAAAGATTTTTTTGAAAGAAGAATAGCAGAAGTTTTAAATCTTACAAGGGTATCTGCACCACTTTTTGTAAGACCTGAAACAGGATTAAATGATAATTTAAATGGTACAGAAAGACCGGTAAGCTTTGCTGTTAAAGCCCTAAATGAAGATAAGGCAGAAATAGTGCATTCTTTAGCTAAGTGGAAGAGGATGGCCTTATACAGATATGGCTTTAAGGATGGAGAAGGACTATACACAGATATGAATGCTATAAGAAGAGATGAGAATTTAGACAACCTTCATTCTATATATGTGGATCAATGGGATTGGGAAAAAGTCATATTAAAAGAGCAAAGAACAGAACAAACATTAAAAGATACTGTTAAAAAAATATATGAAGCTTTTAGGGCTACAGAAAAATTTATAAGTGATGATTATGAATGTATAAATCCAATTCTTCCAGAAAAAATTCATTTTGTAACCACTCAAGAGCTTGAAGATATGTATCCAAATATGACTGCTAAGGAAAGAGAAAATGCTATATGTAAGGATAAAGGAGCAGTATTTTTAATGCAGATAGGAGGAGCGCTTAAGTCAGGAGAAAAACATGATGGAAGATCTCCAGATTATGATGATTGGACTTTAAATGGGGACATTCTTTTTTGGTATCCTGTGCTTGAAAGATCTTTTGAATTATCATCTATGGGAATAAGAGTAGATGAAGAAGCTTTAGAGAGACAATTAAAGATAGCAGGATGTGAAGATAGAAAGGAAATGGAATTTCATAAAATGCTTTTAGAAGGAAAACTTCCATATACCATGGGTGGAGGAATAGGGCAGTCTAGAATATGTATGTATTTTTTAAGAAAAGCTCACATAGGAGAGGTACAAGCCACTTTATGGGATGATGAGACTATAAGAATTTGTAAAGAAAATGGTATACAGCTTTTATAAGTATTATTAAGATTTTTTATGGAAAATTTGTGAAAACCTCCGTTTTTCGGAGGTTAATTCACTTATTCTACATATCCGTAAAGTCCTCTTATAGAAACTTCACCTGAAATAATATTTTTTATGCTGCCATCTTTAAGCTGAATTACTAGCTCGCCTTCGGGATTAATATCTATAGCCTTTGCATTAAATATATTATTTCTATCTATACATTGGATTTCTGAACCTAGAAGGATAGAATTTTTTTTGCATATGTCAATGGTAGTATCTATGGAATTGCTATGAATGAATTCATCATAATATGTTTCAAGATTATTTAAAATTTCCCCTAGAAGCTTTTTCCTGTCTATCATTTCACCTTTTTCTATTTTTAAAGATGTGGCTATGTGTTTTAATTCTTCTGGAAAATCATTTTGATCTATATTTACATTTAGACCTATTCCCATAACTATGTAGTTAACTTTATTTAGTTCTCCACTCATTTCTGTTAATATACCACAGACTTTTTTATTATTAATAATCAAATCATTTGGCCATTTTATTTTACACTCTCTAAAGCCCATGGATTCTAAAGCTTTATACACAGAAGCAGCACCCATAAGTGTAATCTTAGAAGCTTGAACTGGATCTATGTCCGGGCGTAATATAATAGAAAACCAAATACCTTTTCTTTCAGGTGAGCACCAAACTCTTCCAAGTCTTCCTCTTCCAGCACTTTGACTTTCACTTAATATAACTGTACCTTCTATTTCTCCCTGCCTAGATAATTCCTTTGCTTTAGTATTGGTAGAATCTATATGGTGGAAATGATAAAATGTTCTGCCAATATATTTTGTATTCAAGTAACGTTTTATTTCTTCATAATTTAATATATCTGCACTATTAACTAATCTATAACCCTTTTTTGGAGAAGATTCAATTTCGTAACCTTCATCTTTTAGTGCATTTATATGTTTCCAAATAGAGGCACGACTTACACCTAATTTATTGCTTATTTCTTCTCCAGAAATATAACCTTCACTGTTTTTTAAAAACTCCATTATCTTATGTTTCAAAGTTTATCCTTCTTTCTACTAATTTTAATTAAGGATAAAAGCTCTAAAAATTTATTTCTAGAGCTTTCTATTACGTATTATTATATCATGTTTAAAAATTTTCATCTATTATTGCTAATTAGTATATAAGTTCTAAAAATATTTTGGCAATACTAGGGTCAAATTGAGTTCCAGAACAGTGCTTTATTTCTTCAATAGCATCAGCTTTGGTAATAGCTTTTTTGTAAGGTCTATCATGAAGCATTACATCATAAGAATCTACTATAGAAATTATTCTAGAGACTATTGGAATCTCTTCTCCTCTAAGTTTATTAGGATACCCATTACCATCCCATCTTTCATGATGACAAAGAACATATTGGGCAATAGGTATAAGATTTTGAGAGGATAGTATTATATGATATCCTATTTCAGTATGCTTTTTCATTATATTCCATTCATCTTCTGATAGCTTATCTGGCTTTAAAAGAACATTATCAGGTATAGCTACTTTACCTATATCATGCATAATTGCAGCTATAGATAATTCATCCAGTTCACTGTCACTTAAATTAAGTTCTTTTCCCAGTTTCAAACATAATTCACGTATTCTTTCAGCATGTTCCTTTGTTTCCATGGTCTTTTTTTCTAGTGTAGCCTGTAGGGAGGATACTATGGAACTTCTTATGCTGTTGCTTTCATTTATTTTATTTCTATACATGTGGTCATCTGCTTCTTTTATTATTTCACTTAAAGATTTTTCATCATTAATTGCTACAGTATATCCTAAGGCTATACTTGGTATTATAGGAGAATCTGATGAATTTTTACATGCAGTTCTTATTTTGTTACATACTTCTGCAGCAACGTTTTCCGAAGAATCAGGTAATATTATAGCAAACTCATCTCCACCTAATCTGCAAATTATATCAATAGGTCTGCAAGAATATTTAAGTACTTTACCTATATTATTAAGAAGAATATCTCCAGCTTTATGACCAAAAGCATCATTGGTAAGTTTTAAGCCGTTTACATCCCCTATGATAATGCTAAAGGGAAATTTTTTGGAATTATATATATCATTTAAAGTTTCATCGAAAAATGTTCTATTGTAGAGTTCTGTAAGCTTGTCATGGTAAGTTAAATATAAAAGTTTTTCTTCTGCTTCTTTTTGAGCTGTAATATCTCTTAAAATTCCTTTTTCAGACAAGGCATTGCCTTCTTCATCTCTCTCTAGTAAAGTCCATTCTTCTACCCATTTTATATCACCATTTTTACAAACTACTCTATATACATGCTTATATTCCGTTATATTTTCATTTCTTGCATTCCATACTAACTCCATAGTCTTTTTTTTATCTTTTTCATACACAAAGTCCCAGTAGTCAACTTTGCCAGAATAAAAGTCTTCATTGGTATAACCGAATAAGGATATATTATCTGTAACAAATTTCACAGGGGTACCAATACCCATAGACCATTCAAATATTATTATGGAACTTCTTTCAATAATTTCATAAGCCTGCTTTAGTTTTTTGTCTAACTGGCTATATTTCTCTAAATGATATTTTTTCATAAACCATTCCCCCGGGTCTAGAAGTATTTAAAATTGATTAACAATATTTTCTAAAGTATAAATTCTATAAATTCTTTCAAAATTCCTTCTTTCTCTTAACAATAAATTAAATAATTTTGAATATATAAAATTTTTTGTTATTCCATACATAAATGTGTTTTTATAAATATAATAAAATTTCTTTTAAATTTAACTGAACAACTAATTTTGTTATTTATATAGCTTATGTTAACACATAGTTAATATATTTATAAAAATACAAACATATTATATAAACAAGGGAAGGGGGTATTATTTTGAAGAGAACATATGTATTGGACACCAATGTTATTTTGTATTCTCCATCTTCTATAATGACCTTTGGAAATAATGATGTGGTAATTCCAGAAGTAGTATTAGAAGAACTTGACGGTTTCAAGAAGGATAAATCAGATTTAGGTGCAAATGCAAGACATGCAGCAAGAATATTAGATAGGCTTAGAGGTGAAGGAAAGCTTAGCATAGGTATAAAACTGCCTGGTGGAGGAACTCTTAGGGTTGAAAGCAATCATTATGATGAAGATATACCCATAACCTGGGATAAAATGAAACCAGACAATAGAATAATACAGGTTTGCAAAGCTCTTAAAAATTCAGGAGAAGATGTTTACCTTATAACCAAAGATATATTTGAAAGAATAAAGGCGGATACAGTAGATATAAATGTAGAAGATTTTTATGAAAAGGTTGTACCTGAATATGATAGTCAGTATACGGGACGAACAGAAATATATATATCTAATGAAAATCTACAAAAATTTTATGAAAAAAAATATTTAAAAGTAGAAGAAATAGATTATTATTCAGAAAAGTATGAGAGCTATTCTTTACCTCAATTGGAAGTAAATCAGTTCATTATAATGCATTCCATAGATAATCCAAGACAAAGTGCTTTAGGAAGATATGATGGAGAAAATATAGTAAATCTTAAATATAGGGACTGTTCTTTATTAGGTATAACTCCCAAAAATGTAGGACAAAAATTTATGTTAGAATGTCTCTGTACGACTGCAGATAAGGCACCTTTGGTAATAGTTAAAGGACCAGCAGGTACTGCTAAAACTTTATTTTCACTGGCAGCAGGATTACATAAGATAATTGAAGAAGAAAGCAGTGAATATAGAAGAATTTTAGTTTGCAGGCCTAATGTAACTATGGAGGAAGAAATAGGATTTTTACCTGGTACAGAACAAGAAAAAATAGCACCTTTTATGAGACCAATTTATGATAATCTTCAAATACTTATAGATTCGGATGAAAGTGAAAGATATAAAGATGAAAAGGAACTGGATGATAAAATAAATGAGCTTTTTCAAAGGAGAATAATAACTACAGAGGCTGTGGCATATCTTAGAGGAAGATCTATAGTAAAAAATTGGGTTATAATAGATGAAGCTCAAAATTTAACTCCAAAGCAGGTTAAGTCTATTGTAACTAGAGTAGGGGAGGGTACCAAGCTTATACTTATAGGTGATCCAGATCAGATAGATCAGCCATTTTTGGATTCCAGATCTAATGGTTTATGCTATGCTTCTGAAAAGATGAAAGGAAGTCATCTTTGCTATCAAGTTACTCTGAAGTATGATGAATGTGAGAGATCTAAGCTGGCTTATGAGGGAGCTAGAAGGTTATAGTAGTAAAAACTATGTGTAAGTTCAAGAGAGATAAGAAAATTTTTTATCTCTCTTTTTAAGTACGATTTAAATTGCTTTTCGTATAGTAAACATATAAAGTTTGTATATTATTTATTAAAAAAAATTTAAAAAGTATAATATTTTGATTTTTGTTTACTTGTTAAACTATATATTATATTATGATATATGAAGTTTAAAATATAAATAGGATGGGATAAAATGCAAATTTCCGAAAGTAATTTACATGAAAATAGAAGAAGTGCAGCAAAAAATAAAAGAAAGGGAATGACTTTCTTTACAAATATTATAGTTTTTATATTAATAAATATATTAGTAGGTGGAGTCTTCAGTATTCCTATGGTTTATTATGGACCTTTTAAAAATATAAAAGAAGTGCTAGTAACTTCAGCTATGACTACTTTAAGGCATCAATATATAGCTACATTATTTTTGAGCAAACAAGAAATTGAGGATATTATGAATAAAAATAAAATTAATGATAATGCTTTTTCAGATGTAAGTGGAATAAAATTTGTAAGTAATAATGCTGCTGTTTCTAAATCTAAAGAAGGAATTGAGCACATTACCATAAATGAAAATAATTTTAAGGGGCATATGCTGATTGTAAAAGATCCAAGAAGAGTTGAAGTGGGCGTTACAAATAAATTAGGGAAGTTTGGAATGAAGCTAGATGATATAGTCAAAGAATATGATGCTATTGGAGGTATTAATGCCGGTGGCTTTGAGGATGAGTCAGGTCAAGGCAACGGAGGTATTCCAACAGGAATGGTTATTCATAATGGCAAGGTTCTATTTGGTAATGAAAATGAAGAATATTCTCTTGTAGGCATAAATTATAATGGTGTGTTAGTTATGGGAAAATATACTTTGTCACAAATAGAAAAACTTCATATAAAAGAAGCTGTTTCTTTTAGTCCTTTTTTAGTAGTAAATGGAGAACCTACTATAAAGACTGGAAATGGAGGTTGGGGTATAGCACCAAGAACTTCTATAGGTCAAAGAAAAGATGGAGCTATTATACTGCTGGTCATAGATGGCAGACAGATAAGTAGCATGGGAGCTTATTTGAAAGATGTTCAAGATATCATGTTAAAGTATGGTGCTTATAATGCTGCTAACTTAGATGGAGGATCTTCTACTACTATGTATTTAGATGGTGAAGTTCTAAATAACCCTTCAAGTAAAGATGGTATAAGATACATACCTACAGCATTTATAATAAAATAGAACGGATTTTAATAGAAACTATGACTGTAATTTGTGGTACATTAAAAACAATTCTTGAAGGAGAGTAGTTAATGAAAAAGTTTAAAAAATTTTTAATTTTTATTTTTATAGCTATATTAATGCAGTTTTCTTTTTTATTTTATGTAGATAGATACAAATTGGCTTATGACTCAGTGAAAACTCCCTATACTGCTAATAATAAGGATAAGCAGGTGGACAAAACACCTTCTATGACAGAAAAGGCTAAAATTGATATAAGTATACCAGATGGTGTAGATAAGCTAAAAGTATCTTCTGATGGCAGATACGTGGGGTATTTACTAGATAATGCTTTAAATGTAATTGATACTAAAGAAGCTAATAAAAAATCTATTCAGAATAGTAAGGATAGTGGTATAGTAGAAGAATATTCATTTTTAAAGGAAGACATGGTTTTAGTTATAGAAAAAAATAAGGATAAAGAACAGGAAAAACCTTTTAATTTGTATTATTATAATTTGAAGAATGGAGATAAAATTAAAATAAAAGATAATGGTGTAATAAGAAAAAACACAAAAATAACTGCTATTGAATGTTCTCCACTTAAAAATTTAGTATACATTAAATGCGCTTATAATAGTAGTAGAGCTAATATATATAAAATAAATGCCCAAAATGAGTTAGAAAAATTAGAAACAAAAAGTACTGCTATAGGCAAAATTAAAGTAGTTCCTCATGAAGATAAAATAATATATGAAGATTCAATGGATAATAAATTATATGTATCCAATATAGATAAGAAATTTACTTTTAAGAAAGGGGATAAGGTGTCCCTGTTATGTGTTGATGAAGAAGATGAAATTTATATTGGAAAATTTGAAGAAGAAAAAGTATCTGGAATATATTATGGCTTAATGAATGAGAATTTAGAAAGTTGGAAATGGATGTCACTAAAAGAAACGGTAGAAGAAGAAAATTTAAAAATAACCGCTAAAGGTGAAATATATGTACATGATGTTCTCAAAGGGCAAATGAAAAATATAATAACAGACAAGACCACAGACTATCCAGGAAAATTTGTTCAAATATATAATAATGGTATAGTGAGTTTAAGCCAAGGTAATTTAGTAAAAACAGAATTTAAATAAATATTTTTTGTAAAGTATTTTCAAATAAAATATATTAAGACTTTGCAGTCGTGATTTTAGGGGGAAAAGGTGTGTTTGGAAGAAGTGCATTTGATATAATAATATCCATACCTGCTATATTGGTGGCTTTTACATTTCATGAGTATGCTCATGCTGCTATGGCAGATAGATTAGGTGATAAAACACCAAGATTTCAGGGAAGACTAACATTAAATCCTTTTGTTCATATAGATATAATTGGATTTGTAATGATACTTTTGATAGGTTTTGGTTGGGCAAAACCTGTAGAAACTAATCCTAGTGCTTATAGGCATTATTATAAAGATGATTTAAAGGTATCTTTGGCAGGCCCGCTGTCAAACTTAGTTATAGCCATCATTACATCTATAATAATAGGCCTATTTTTAAAATTTATGAATTATATACCTTATAGCGAAGTAGCAAGGATAATATACTTGATATTAGAGGAAATCTTATATATGAATGCAGTAGTATTTTTCTTTAACATGATACCACTTCCAGGATTAGATGGATTTCATATATTAAGAGATATTTTTCCTCAAGTATTTTATAAGATTTCAGATAGCTTATATAGATATCAAACTATTATACTAATTGTTTTTATAGTATCTAACTTATCCTATTGGGTAGTGGGAGTTCCAGCTGGAAATTTATCAAGATTATTAATGACAATATCTTTAAAAATATTTGGAATATAAAAAACAGCATGAAATTTGGAGGGTAACATGAGACTAAGGAAAAAATGGTGGGCAAGACCAGAATTAGAGCAAAACAATAAAGTTATAATAAATCCATCTGAAAGTAAAGGAAAGTGGAGAGAAATCTTTGGTAATGACAATCCTATATATTTAGAGCTTGGATGTGGAAAAGGCAGATTTATAAGCACTAGAGCTAAAGAAAATCCAAATATAAACTTTATAGGAATAGATTTAAAAGATGAAGTATTAGTATGTGCCCTAAGAAAAGTTGAAGAGTCAGAGGTTAATAATGTAAAACTTATACCTCTTGAAATAGCTTTTATAACTGAAGTATTTGATGAGGATGAAATAAGCAGAATATATATAAATTTCTGTAACCCATGGCCAAAGAAGAGTCATAATAAAAGAAGGTTAACCCATAATAGGTTCCTAGAAAAATATAAAACTTTCATAAAACCAGAAACAGAAATATGGTTTAAGACTGATGATAAAGATCTTTTTGAAGCTTCCCAAGAATATTTTAAAGAGAGCGGTTTTGAAATAAAGTATTTAACTTATGATTTGCATGAAGCAGATTTCAGCGAAAATGTAGTTACAGAATATGAAGAAAAGTTTACTTCTTTAGGCATGAAAACTATGTTTCTCATAGCAAAATTGAATGTGTAGACCAACAAAATAGTTCTGACAATAAAAAAAAGTGGTGACAATGAGAAAAAAGTTCTGAGAAAAAATGATATATAAATAGTAAGAAACTCCAGTTTTGGAATAAAGGAAAGTCAAAGTAGGAAGTATTGTGTGTGTTAAAATACTATACCCATGTCACAACAAAAAGTAGATGAACAGGTAAAAAATGAAAATGACGTTGCGAGTATTGCATAGTTTAATACTATAACCATGTTATAATAAAAAGTAGATGAACAGGGAAGTAAAAATTAAAGCTGATTTTATCAGTAAAAATTTGGATTCTAAATTGTAAGTAGTATATATGCTAAAATACTATACTTATGTCACAATAAAAAGTTGATGGAGTATGGTATTCTAATTGTACCTTTTGATAATTTATGTCTTTGTCATAATAAAAAGTAGATGTTCAAGCATAGAAAGAATGTATCCTGTTACAATAGCAATTCGATTTTTTTAATGCACTAGTAACAGCCTTTTATTTATTTTAAATATTAATAAATAAAGGGTTGTTAAAAGAATACTATGATAAATTCACTATTTTTTTTGGCAAGTTATTTTTTTATATAAATAATGTTAAATACTATTGATGAAACAAAACAACTAAAAATTATGAGTACTAGTATGCCTGCTTTAAACTCACTATCAGTATTTATTGAAAATTTAGTATATTGAGATATGGTAGGAAATATAAATATACTTGCATTATTTAGTATATGAAGAATAATGCAGTTTATAATATTTTTAGTTTCAATGTATAATATTGCACTTAGCACTCCAAAAAATAATCTTCCAAGTATATTTAAATCAAAATGTACTATTCCAAATATTATTGCAGAAACAAAAATCGCTGGAATAATACCAAATCTAATTTTCAATCTGCTCATTATCCACCTCTAAATATTAATTCTTCAACTATCGGTGCTAAAGTTATTCCAAAAATAATAAACATACTAGAAGGAACTTTTGTTAAAGGCTTGTCTCCAATGAATATACAAAGACCTGTTCCAATATAAATACCAAGATTTAAAACATATAGTTGAACTATTTTTTTACAATTTACCTTTTTTATGGAATCAATCACTTTACTTTTTACTTATACATTTTCTTTGGAAAATGCTACATAAAACCAAGTTAGAATTAAGATATTTAAAATAACTTCTGCAAAATGTTTATCCATTAAATAAATATTTTTAGCAAAAGGTATTTGTAACATTGCAAAAGTCAATATAACTGCACTAATCTAAATTAGAGCTATTTTTCTTATGTGTACTTTTTCAAATAGATTATTGATTAATCACCTTTTCTTCCTAAAGAATTTTAGCACCTTTAATTTATAATACAAGAAAATTACAAACTTATTTTAACTTTTAAATTCTGAATTATATCTTTTTGGAATAGTTATTGTATTTTTTTACCTTGCTATTTAGAATCGTTCTCAACTTTTGAATATTTTCAGGTGTGCAATCTTTCTTTGGAATAATATATGCTTGTGAATTACTTAAATAAATAAATATCATGTCCTCAATTTCACATACTCTATTTAAAGCATTATACATTATATGTGATGTATCATTGGCTAATTCTGATGTTGATTCAACTTCCATGTACTCTTCTGTAAATCTGAATTTATTAGTGGATTCTATAATATTTTTCGCAGACCTATAATATCTTTTAGGTATTATAAACATAAGCAAAATCATTATTAAATCCATTAATATAAGTATAGTAAGCACTATTATATCTACTGCTTCAAACCCAGAATAAGTACCTGAAAGTATAACCACTAATATTCCAACTATATTGATAACATAAAATAAAATTGGACCTAGCTTATACATCTTTCCTCTAAACATAGAAAACATGTAATATTTTTTGTAAATATCATATGTGCCTTGTGTAATTACTTCTACAATTTTATTATTAGATTCCATAATCCTCCCCCCCAACATGCTTTAACTTAATGATTATTGTTTTATGATATAGTTCACATTGTTTTACTATTATATAGCACTCTTTATAAACATATACCATTAAGCTAAAATTATATTACTGTAACTTTGTAAATAATTAGAAATTATCGCACTGACATATATTTTTCAATTTCTTTAGAAGTCAATTTCCTCACCTCCATATTTGGATATTCTTTGTATTTCCCCACTGTAAAAATAGGAGCTATTTTCTTGCAAATTTTGTCTTTATTCTTTTTCAAGAACAATTCTAAATCTTCAATGTCACAAAAACCTTATATGATACTCGTCTTTTGCTATTAGTAATTTCATAAATACCACACGGCTTTTTTATCGCAAATCAGCAGTTCTTAAATACAACTTTTAATGGCTTTAATCTTATTACCTTCTTAAATAAAAGTTTTTACCTCACCACCCACAGGTGGTTTTGGGACGCCGATCTGTTTTGCAATCTTCTCCAAAATAGAATTAGTGTGCTTAATATCATTTCTCAACTGGGTAATAGCATAAGATAATAATACTCCATATTAATTCCAATTAGTTTATAATCCATAGATCATTTTTCCTTTCTTATGCTCTCCGTAATATGGTGATTTTTCCATAATATATTACAATTAGAAACTATATTAATTATATCATATATAGGAATATTGTTCTTTATATTGAAACAAATTTTTAAAAAGTATAACATTACCATTTTTGAGTCTTTGTTATATTATTTGAATAATTGTACCCATTAACATAAAAATGTTTTCAGGCTTCAAAAGCTTCATGTTTATTAATTATTTCAAAAGCAGCAGTGTAGAACATAAGGATTTTATCAACTCTTCTGCTTTTGCATTTACTTTCATTTTTAGTCTATGTATAGTTTCACTTTCTATGGTGTATTTAGCAGTCTGTAGATGTCTTAGATATGCCTTTTTACAAGTTTTACAGCCATATGGAAACAAAAAGGTATTGCTTCTATTTTAAATAAAATTTAATCCAAGCTACAGGCATAATCTATCAACTTTTATTTGTGACATAATCTTATATGGGCTCTAACTATATAGGTGCATTGCAATTCCATAATAATCCAAACCTCGAATATCTTTAAATAAGCATCTTTCTAATACTTTTCCATATCAGAAAATTTAAGTATAGTATTTTTAAGAATTTAGATAGTTGTTTAAATAAATTATTTTATTGAAAATTTTATTGATTTGAATAATATGCTTGCTGCTGTTAAATAATAATATAAAAATATAGTTACATCTTTTATGGGATGTAATATTATTTAATCTTTGGTAAATAGTAATATTAAAAGGAAGGTGAATGGTTATGAAGGATAAAGGTCATCATCATATAGTAGGTACTGTAAAAGGAGACAAAGGAGAAATAACTGCTTATAAATTAGATAATGGTGAGTTATTGATGAAAGAACAAGCTGTTGCTATAGCAAAACGTGGAGAAATAAATGGGGTTACTGTAGCAACCTCAAAGAGTGGCGAAGAATTTTTAAGGAGTTTACCTGATGAAGATAAAAGCAATAATTTAGACAATCTTCCTGTGGTAGAAGATGTTGATGAATAAAAATTAATCTTCAGAAGGAATTAGTAAAGTTCTATAAATTAATTATGGTCTGCATCTAAAAAATTAATTAGAAGATACAGACCATAATATAAAGTCTTTATAAAGACTAATCCCATAAGATACTTTATGATAACTTTTCCTAACATAAAATACTTATATTTCTATAAATTTACGGATTATAACATAGCTTTAAATGATGTCTTTAGAAGAAAGACTTTACTTTATAATTTTATATCTACAGAATATTTTGGTTCCAATTTAAAGGGCTGATAGGACAGCTTAGCTTTTCTAAGACCTTCAATGCCCAAATCCTGCTCTCTATTTATATAGGGAATGTCGCTAAATTTATTTTCTACAAAGGTCTTATTTATAAAAGTATAAAGACCATTAATATCAGCATCTGCTTTTTCAATATGTATTATAGCCATTTCTTTATTTAATTTCTCACCAATAGTGAAAGCAGAGAGCTTATCTTCTACGTAAACTACAATCCCCTCAAAGTCAAGTGTATTATTGTTCTTCAATAATTCTTCTATGGCTTTTAATTCATAATATAAATGGCCTTCGCAAATGTTTTTTTCACACCATTCTTGGGCTGTTTTGATACATGCATTTATATTTTCAGAGCAGATATCCTCTACTCTATGGTTATTATTTTTAATAAAATTATTAAAATGATTTTTTTTACTGTGAAGCTTTTTTCCAGATAAAGATATAAGTTTTGAACTTTCATATATATAATCAAAATTATCTCTATCTTCTTCAATGAATATAGCATCACCATAGATACTCTTTAAAGGTGGAAGAAAGTCGCTTTCTATATCTTTAAAAAGAAAATCCATGTTATTATTATTTTTATATTCAATAAGTGCATCTATTATTTGTTTTAAATTTTCTTTTTTATATCCAATAGGTTGCATAAAGTGAGTTTTAAAATCAAAATCAGTTTTTTTAATTATAAGTGCTCCATCTAAAATAGAATATTCTATATTACAAGCTTTTCTCCATATAAACAAATTAGTAAAAGAGTATTCGCAGGTTTTAAAATTGTAGGGTTTTAAATAGTTTTCAAAAAGAGATTTATCCTCTATAGTTAGTTTTTTAAAGTCCAGCATCTTTATTTACACTCCTATTCATAAAGAGAATTACCTTTAAAAAGTTAATTTATGCTAAAAGTTAATCTAATTATACAATATTTTTATATAAATAAACAATAATGCTAGAATTTTATAATAGATTACTAAAATGTAAAAAGAACAGGAATCATGGATGAACCTGTTCTTTTTAGTTATTTTTCTATGTCTATTATTAATTCTTTTCCGTATATCTCTTCAAAAGCATTTTTAGTTTTGAGTGCATCTTTGATTTCAAGACTCATATCCTTGTTTGCATGTATTTTTATCTCTACTGAATCTTTGTTTATAGAACAACTTAATGCTTTTAAAGCACCTATCATGCTTCTGTCAAGACTTTCAGCTATTCTTAAGAGTACACCAACCTTTGTTATGCTTTCCACGTCCATCCTATTGATTATACCACTGAAATGGCATAAATTCACTTGAAAATCATTGTTTCTATGTGAGGCTGCTAAATATGCACTCATCACTAACTCTTTATGAGATAACCCATTTATTTGTGAATTGATTATTATATAAAATGAATGTTTATGGTGGTCATAATATCTTATACTTATACCAGAATCATGTAAAAGTGCTGCAGTCTTTAATATATTATTAAAGGATTCATCAAGCTTATGAAGCGGCTTTAAGTCACTAAAGAGTTTCATTGAAATATTATATACATTTCTTGCATGTTCTTTATTCATGTCATGGCTTTCTAGCACTCCTTCTAAAGAGGAGTCTAAAATGTTATCTGTGATGTCATATTTACTTTTCATATATTCAAATATAAGACCTTCTCTTAATCCTTTACCACTTATTCTTATATTCGTAATGTTTAAAAGTTCTGCAAGAGTATTTAAAGAGGAAACAGCTGCTACAAATATATCAGCCCTATCCTTGGACAATCCTTCTATTTTCATTCTTTGTTTTAAATTTTTACTTTTAACAAGATAATATATTTCACTTACATCATAGGAAGTCAATTCATAATTATGAGCTATGTCTAAAGGATATCTTTTTCTCTTTCTATCGATTTTTCCAATATTTCTTATAGATCCACCTATACCTATTATTTCATCAAAATTTGCTTCAAAAAGCCAGGGTATTGATTTATATTGGGTTATAAGAAAATTTCTTAAGTCATTATCATCTGAAGGCTTAATTATATCATAAAGATTATATCTTTTTGTTAAATTTACAGCTCCAAAAGGTAAACTAGTACATTCTTTAACTTTTCCATTATATATCCATGCTAATTCTGTACTAGCACCACCTATGTCAACTATGAGAGAATTCTTGGTGTAGATACTATTCATTACAGCTAGAGCATCATATTTTGCTTCTTCACTGCCTTCAAGAACCTTTATATCCATATCTAAATTTGATTTAGCTAAATCAATTAGTTTTTCTCCATTTGATGCTTTTCTCAAAGCTTCTGTGGCTACTACAATTATCTTATCAGCATTTAAAGCCATACATAAAGTCTTAAAAGTATTTAGAGTATTCAAGGTTGTAGCTATTTTTTCTTCACTTAGAATATTATTTAACTCAATATCTTCGCCAAGCCTAATAGATTCTTTTATATCATCTATTATTTTAAAAGAACCACACTTTTTTATATCACATAAAACTAATCGTACAGAATTTGAACCAATATCTATAATTCCTAATCTTTCCATAAAAAAATCTCCTTTTTAAAAAAATGTTCATAATACTAATCTATAGTATTAATAATTATTTTTCAATACATATATATAAATAATATGTATATAAAGTCATTTTTCTATGTAAATTTTGTTATTCATCATATAACTTATTGAATATAGCTTTTATGTCTGTTACAATTATGTTAGAAAACGATTACAGAAAAATTTAATATAGTAATAAAGTGTTAAAAGGGGGATTTTTATGGAGAACTTTCAGCAGTATATTGATTTGTTAAAAAGAGAACTAGTACCAGCGCTGGGATGTACTGAACCTATAGCTGTAGCTCTTTCTACTTCAAAATGTAAGGATATATTGGGTGGACGTCCAGAAAAAATAATTGTATATGTAAGTAGAAATATATTAAAAAATGGTATGGGAGTAGGTATACCTGGTACTGGCAAAGTAGGACTTCATATAGCTGGAGCTTTAGGAGCTATATGTGGAGATTCTGAAGCAGGACTTGAAGTTTTAAAAAATGTAAATAAGGACAATTTATTATATGCTGAAAGTTACATAAATCAAGGCAATGTTGATATATGCTTAAAAGAAACTGAATCTAAACTCTATGTGGAAGCTGTAGGATATTTAGATGAAAAAGAAGCTAGAGTTATAATAAAAGATAGACATAATAAAATAGTATTCATGTCTTTGGGGAATGAAGTACTATTTAAGGATGAAAATTTTGAAAAAGATGGAAATATAATTAATAATAAAAGTGATATGCAGTTAACCATAAAAAAAATATATGAATTTTCTACAAAAGTAGATTTTAAGGACATATGTTTTCTTCTAGAAGGCGCAGAGATGAATAGAAGAGTAGCACAGGAAGGTATAGAAAAGGATTATGGATTGAAGGTAGGAAAAACTTTTTATAGAAGCATAAATGAAGGAATATGGTCAGATAGCATAGAATCTTATGCTTTAGCTCTTACTGCAGCTGCGGTGGATGCAAGAATGGATGGATGCATACTTCCAGTTATGAGTACTGCTGGAAGTGGTAATCAAGGATTGACTGCCACTCTTCCAGTAGTAGCAGTAGCGGAAAAATTAAAATTAGGAGAAGAAAAGCTAGGAAGAGCATTAGCTATAAGTAATTTAGTTACTATCCACATAAAAAGCTACATAGGAAGGCTGTCAGCTTTGTGTGGATGCGGTGTGGCAGCTTCCATAGGAGCTAGCTGCGGCATGACTTATTTACTTGGAGGAAACTTTGATTCTATGGTGCATGTAATAAAAAATATGATAGCAGATATATCAGGTATCATATGCGATGGAGCCAAAAGAGGTTGTGCACTTAAAATATCTACTGCAGTGAGTGCAGCCATTCAATGTTCAATACTTGCTATAAATAACATAGAGGTGGCTTGCAGTGATGGAATAATTCATGATTCTGTAGAACAAACCATTAAAAATTTAGGGGAATTAGGTTCTCAGGGTATGGTAGATACAGATAAAATAATATTAGATATGATGGTTTGTAAATAGTTATTAGTTATTTAGGTTATCTTAATGGATATAACATTAAGATAACTTTTTTTAAAAACTAGACTTCATATATATTAAACAGGAATTTAATACTATGATTTGCATATTTTAAAATAAAATTTTAAAATTTCAAAAATTTAAACTTATTATATTTATATTATTATAAAAATGAGTTAAAATTGAATTATAAAAAATAAAAGGAGGTTTTGTCGAAAAATATTATTCGACAAAAGTAATATGAGAGATTTTATAATAATGACCGATTCCTGTTCAGATTTACCTATAGAATATATAAAAGATAAAAACATCCCTTACGTTAGTCTGACTTGTTCATATGATGGCAATGAATATATAGATGATTTTGGGCAGACTTTGCCCTATACAAAATTTTTTGAAGATATAAGAAAAGGAGCTATACCTAAAACTTCTCAACCGAGCTCCCAAGCTATCTATGATAAATTTTTAGAATTTGTAAGCAAAGGCATGGATATATTATATATATGTGTGTCTTCTGGTTTAAGTGGAACTTTTAATGGAATAAATATAGCTAAAACAATGATATTGGAAGATTACCCTGAAGCAGATATAAGTATAGTAGATACTTTAACTGCATCCTTAGGAGAAGGTCTCCTCCTAATAAAAGCAGTGGAAATGAAAGAATCAGGAGCATCAAAAGAACGCATAATTCAGTATCTTGAAAATCAAAAAATGTTTTTAAATACCTATATATTAGTAGATGATTTAAGCTATTTAAAAAGAGGAGGAAGAATTTCTACAGCAGCTGCAGCGATTGGAAAAGTGCTTCATGTAAAACCTATATTAACTTTAAACCAAGAAGGCAGGGTAATACCTATATTGAAAGTAAAAGGCAGAAAAAATTCTATTAAGAAACTTGGAGAAATTGTAAAAGAAAGAATAGAGAATCCTAAAGAACAGCTGGTTACTATATGTCATGCAGATTGTTATGAGGAAGCGTTAAATCTTAAGAATTATATAATAGAAGAAATAGGTGTAAAAGATGTGCTTATTAATTATATAGGAAACACTGTAGGGGCTTATAGCGGAAATGATGCATTAGCAGTATTTTTTATAGGAAAAGAAAGACAGCATCATATTATATAGTTATTGACAACCATAATTAATGTGTTATATAATAAAATGTAAATTAATATGTAAATTCGAAGAAGAGGAGAGTACTTTTATAGACTTCTTACAGCGAGTAGGGACAGAGTGTAAGCCCTATAAGAATATATATAAGGAAGAGAGCCTTGGAGAAGTTGCCTGAACATTTAAAGTTTATGTTAAAATTTTTTATAAGTAGGGTAATCCGCTGATAAGCGTTAAATTTTTGAGTGGATCTTTAGATCAACTGGAGTGGTACCGCGGATATTCCGTCTCTTATTTTATTTAAGAGGCGGTTTTTTTATTTTTAAAAACAAAGCATGAAGATTAGTTTAATATGAAGCTTGTACTTTAGTAAAAGGTTAATGACTTATACAGAAATTAGTTCTGTAATAAAAGCTTTATGATTATAGCATATTATTTATAGGAAGGAGAATAAATTATGGATTATAAAAAATTAGTGGCAGAGAGAATAAAAGAACATGTGGATATGGATTTAGAAACTATAGAAAGATTTATAGAGATACCTCCAAAATCAGATATGGGTGATTTTGCTTTTCCATGTTTTCAGCTTTCAAAGGTGTTTAGGAAAGCTCCTAATATCATAGCGGGAGAGTTAAAAGAAAAAATAAATAAAGAGGGGTTTGAAAAGGTAGAAAACCTAGGACCTTATTTGAATTTCTTTATGGATAAGAGCAGCTTTATAAAGGATACTTTAGAAAAGATTTTAGAGGAAAAGGATAGCTATGGTTCTTCTTTTGTAGGAGAAGGTAAAAATGTAGTGGTGGAATATTCTTCTCCAAACATTGCAAAGCCATTCCATGTAGGACACTTATTTACTACAGCTATAGGTAATTCTCTTTATAAGATATTAAGTTTTCAAGGATACCATTGTATAGGAGTAAATCATCTTGGAGATTGGGGAACTCAATTTGGTAAGCTTATATCTGCATATAAGAGATGGGTAGATGAAGAGGCTCTAGAAAAAGAACCTATAAATGAATTACTAAGAATATATGTTAAATTTCATGAAGAGGCAGAAAAAGATCCATCCTTAGAAGATGAAGCAAGAATGCATTTTAAAAAGCTTGAAGATGGTTCAGAAGAAGAAGTAGCTTTATGGAAGAGATTTAAAGATCTAAGTTTAAAAGAATTTGAAAAAGTTTATGATATGCTTGGAGTAAAGTTTGATTCCTATGCAGGAGAAAGTTTTTACAGCGATAAGATGGATGCTGTAGTAGAAGAAATAGATAAAAAAGGATTATTGATAGATAGCAATGGTGCTAAAGTTGTAATGCTTGATGAATATAATATGCCTCCATGTATAATAAAGAAAGCAGATGGGGCTACCATATATGCTACAAGGGATTTAGCAGCAGCCATATATAGAAAAAACACTTATGATTTTTATAAAAATATATATGTAGTTGGAACTCCTCAAGCTTTGCACTTTAAGCAGATATTTACTACATTAAAGCTTATGGGTTATGATTGGGCAGAGAATTGTAAGCATGTTGGATTTGGACTTGTAAAGTTTGCTGATAAGAAACTTTCTACAAGAAAAGGTGATGTAGTATTATTGCAAGACCTATTAAATGAAGCTGTAGAAAAGACTCTTCAAGTAATAAATGAAAAAAATCCATCTTTAGAAAACAAAGAAGAAGCAGCTAAAAAGATAGGTATTGGGGCAGTTATATTTACTTATCTAAAAAATAATAGAGAAAGAGATATAGTGTTTGACTGGAAGGATATGCTAAGCTTTGATGGAGAAACAGGACCTTATGTTCAATACACTTATGCAAGAGGTAAAAGTGTATTAAGAAAAGCTGGAAATGTTGAAGGGAAAATAGATTATTCTAAGTTAAATACTCCTGAAGAGTTTGAACTTGTTAAACTTCTTCAAGGATTCCAAGAATCTATACTTATGGCTATAGATAAACTAGAACCTTCAATAGTTACAAGATATGTTATAGAAGTGGCTAAGGCCTTTAATAAATTCTATAATCTACATTCAGTGTTAAATGTAGAAGATGAAGAACTTAAAAAGGCAAGAATAAAAATGGTAGAGGCTACCTGCCAGGTTATCAAAAATTCATTAAACTTATTAGGTATTGACACTGTAGAAAAAATGTAAAAATTATAATAAATAGAGCTCATTTGCTAAAAAGTAATGAGCTCTATTTATTTTGTGTATTTTTATTAATTGAGATCTCATTTACATTTAATCCATTTTTGTATATAATTAAATTATAAAGAAAAATATACATTTTGTATTTATATTTGGAGGTGACAAACATGAAGGTTGTTGATTTAATGAGTGATGAAGTTATAGCGGTCTCCTGCAAAGATACATTAGAACAAGCTCTTAGTATAATGATAAATAACAAAATAAATGGAACCCCTGTAATAGATAATGAAGGAAAGATAGCTGGTATAATCGTTAAAGCCGATATATATAGATTCCTCATTGATGAAGGGCATTATGGTACGTATCCTGTAGAATCTGTAATGTCAAAGCAGGTAATAGTTGCTAAAGAAAATGAAGACATAATGGAAGTGGCTAAAAAGATAAGAGACAATAACGTAGTATCAATACCTGTGGTGGATGAAGAGTTAAAAGTAGTGGGAATAATATCTATAGAAGATGTATTAGACTATTTTATCAATAAATAAAAACTAATAATAAATTTATTTAACCCATTGTAAAAATAAGGTCTATGAAAAAATAAAATTTAAATTTTTTCATAGACCTTAAACTTTTTAATAGCTACTTTTTATTTATACTGCTTATAATGTTAGATTTGCAGTTAGCGCAATTTCCTGAAGAACATCCAGCACAACCGCTTTTGCCTTCTTTTGTGTCTTTTATATTTTTATATATTATAAATGAAGCAAAGCCTACAATAATTAAAGTTATCAATACTTCTATAATCATATAATCAATCCTCCTTTAAATAATTAAAGAGCCTATATTGTATATGATAAAAGATACAATCCAAGCTAGAACTAGCTGATATATAGCTGAAAACCAAGCCATCTTTGAACCATATTCTTTTTTCATAGTGGCTATAGTAGCTACGCAAGGAGTGTATAATAGCACAAATACTATAAATGCAAAGGCTGACAATGATGTAAAATGAGTAAGTAGCATTGTTTCAAGATTTCCACCATAAGCTATACCCATAGTAGATACCACAGATTCTTTTGCTACAAATCCAATTAAAAGAGATACAGCGGCTTGCCAACTACCGAAGCCTAAAGGCTTAAAAATAGGGGCAAGTATGTTTCCCATAGAAGCTAAAAAGCTTTGGGAAATTTCTTCAGTATATCCTGAGAAATTGAACTTAGAAAAACTCCATGTAATGATAGACATAGCAAATATTATAGTACCAGCCTTTTTTAAGAATCCTTTACCCTTGTCCCAAGTATGTCTTAAAACATTTTTCATTTCAGGAATCTTATATTCAGGTAATTCAATTATGAAAGGTTCTTCATCTTTTTTAAATATAGTGCTTTTAAACAAAATACCAATTAAAAATGCAATTAGTATACTTAATAAATATAAAACAGATATTACCAAAGCACCTTTAGAAGGGAAAAAAGCTGCTATGAATACTGCATATACAGGTAATCTAGCGTTACAGGACATTAAAGGGACAAGCAAAGCTGTAAGCTTTCTATCTTTTTCACTTTCTAAAGTTCTTGCTGACATTATGGCAGGTACTGAACATCCAACACCAATAACAAAAGGAATAAATGCTTTCCCAGAAAGTCCCATTTTTCTCATAAGCTTATCCATAATTAATGCGACTCTTGCCATATATCCACTATCTTCTAATATGGAAATGCAAAAGAACAAAGTTAAAATGATAGGGATAAAAACAATTACTGCGCCTACACCTGCAATGATTCCTTCTACTATTAGTGATTTAAACCATGGACTTGAGCTAGAAAGCAGGCCCTCTACAAAAGGAGAAAATTTATTAGTAATGAAATTTTCAAGTAAATCAGAAAGGGGTTGCCCAACCCAACTAAAAGTAATCTTAAATACTAAGTACATTATAGCCATGAAAAGTATATATGCCAGCTTAGGACTCAATACAACTTTATCAATGAGCTCTGTACTATTTTTACTATTTTTTTTGTTTTTAATATTTATGCTATTACCTAATATATTTTCAATAAAAGTGTAAGTAGACTTTTCATCAGGAAAATAACAGTCATTATCATCAATTATGTCTAAATACTTTTTATTATTAAGTATTTGAACAATATCATTAACTCCTTTACCTTTGCTAGCTACCATAGGTACTACGGTAACTTTAAGGCTTTCTGATAAGGCATTAAGATCAATATCTATACCTTTATTTTCTGCTACATCTAACATGTTTAATACTAAAATTATAGGCTTTTTAAATTGCTTAAGCTGAGTAGTTAGATATAGATTTCTATTCAAACTAGAGGCATCTACAATGTTGATGATTACATCTACATTTCCTTTCTCTAAAAAACTTTTGGATACTTTTTCCTCATTGGAATAAGTATCCATAGCATATATACCTGGCAAGTCTACAATTTTTATATTTTTATCTATATATCCCTCTTTTTTATCTACAGTTACTCCTGCCCAGTTACCTACATATTGATTAGAGCCTGTTAAAGCATTAAAGAGAGTGGTTTTTCCTACATTAGGATTTCCGAGTAAAGCGGCTGTAACCATTTAAGTCCTCCTTAAAAATAGTTTAGTTTGTACACTTTTAGAGAATACTTTATGCTACAGTATTTCTAATATATATATTCTTTGCATCTTTTTTTCTTATAGCCATGTCAAAACCACGAAAGTTAATCACTATAGGGTCACCTAAAGGTGCGGATCTTTTTATAAAAATTTCTGTACCTTCAATACAACCTAGAGCTAAAAGTCTTTTGGCAAGTTTTGCATCACCTTTAATATCCATAACTATGCCTCTTTGTCCAACTTTTAAATCGCAAACGCTCATCATTAACACCCCACACTGAAAATCATTATCACTATAATTATAATATCATCCTAATGCTAATAAGTCAATACCATATGATACATTGATAATTATTTAACTTTACTTAAAATAATGGTATCAAAAATAAATATTTTTGCATTATACATGGATAAAGGTATAAAATAAACTATAAGTCTAATTATTAAATTGTTTGAAGTCTTCTTTTTTTAATGGTATTATACTATAAAATATAATTTGAGAGGAGTTTATCGTTATGACTGTAGCTGCATTTTTTGATATTGATGGTACTTTATATAGAGAAGGGTTAATAGCAGAAGTTTTTAAAAAACTGGTTAAATACGAAATAATAGAGCCTGAAAAATGGTATAATGAAGTTAGACCTGAATATCAAAAGTGGGATAAGAGACAAGGAAACTATGATAATTATCTTCTTAAGATGGCGGATATATATATAGAAGCTGTTGAAGGACTTCACAGCTCACAAATCGAATTTATAGCAAAAAAGGTTGTTAAGCAAAAAGGAGATAGGGTGTATACATTTACCAGAGATAGAATTGCATGGCATAAAAAGCAAGGACATAAAGTAATAACTATTTCAGGAAGCCCTAAAGAGTTAGTGAAAGAAATGGCTGAAAAGCACGGTTTTGATGATTATAAAGGTGCTGAATATGTAATGGATGAAAATCATATATATACGGGAGAAGTTATTCCCATGTGGAACAGCCAAAGTAAAGAAAAGGCACTTATAGAATTTAGGGATAAATATGACATAGATCTCAAATTAAGCTATGCCTATGGGGATACTGCAGGGGATTTTTCTATGTTTAAATCTGTGGGATATCCTATATGTGTAAATCCTACTAGGGAATTAGTAAAAAAGGTTATGGAGGATACAGAGATTAGTGAAAAAGTGCAAATTATAGTGGAGAGAAAAGATGTAGTATATACTTTAGATTCTCAATGCATTCATATTATATAGGAAAGAGTGGTAAAGTGATAGTTAGAGAAAATACTATAGATGTAGAAGAGATAAATATAGAAAATGTTATGGATATAGATGGTAAAAAAGATAATTACAAAGAGGCAATATTTTTTGACCTTGAGCACTATGTATATAAAAAACCTATATGTATAGGGGTATTTGGAAGCTGCTATTATGATGAGGTTACTTCCACACTAAATGTAGTGCAGTATATGATAGAAAATAAAAGGGAAGCTGTAGATGTACTTTATATGGCAAAAGAGTATTTTAATGAAATGTATCAAAATAAAAAGAAAAGATATATAGTTACATTCTCTGGCAATAATGATTTTTCTGTTATTAATTATCTTTTTAATAAGTATAATATAGATTTTGATTTTAAAGACTATTTTATAAATATAGACATTCAAAAGGAATATGAAAAAAGATTAAAGGAAAGTATAGGTCTTAAAAATTTAGAAAAAAGGATAGGTATAGAAAGAGAAGGAGAAGTTATAAGCGGGGCAAACTTAGCTAAAACCTTCGGCAAGGTTATAAAAGACAGTAATTACATCAAGAGAATGCCAGAAGAAAAGATTGAAAAGATTCTCCTATATAATGAGCAGGATGTGGTAAATTTATTTCATATATATGTGAATTGGCTTACTTTAGAAAATAAAAAAGAAGAGGATTCTAGTATATCAGAGAATATAGAAGCGAACCCTGAATAAGGATTCGCTTATTAATATGGATATTTTATGCTCTAGATAACTTATCAATACCTATTTTGATTCTCTTTATTGATTCCTCTTTACCAATGATTTCAGCTATCTCAAAAGCTCCGCCTGGAGTGGACTGCATTCCGGAAAGGGCTGTTCTTAAAGGCCACAATAACTGACCATTTTTTATTCCTAGTTCGGTTACTAGATTCATCATAGTTTCAGATACATTATCAAAGGTCCAAGGTTCAAGAGATTCTAAAATTGGAAGAGCCTTTTCTAAGTTCTCTAATGAGTTTTCTAAAGTTGTTTTCATTTTCTTATGAACGTACATATCAATGGAGTAGTCTGGAAGTTCTTCGAAAAATCCTATTTTTTCAGGAATTTCAGTGAATATTTCTACTCTAGTCTGTAAAAGCTCTGATATCTTTAATAAATTTACATTATCTTTATGAATTACTTCTTTATAATAAGGTAAAGCTTTTTTATGGAACTCTTCAAGAGATAATTTTTTTATATATTCTCCATTCATCCATTTCAATTTTACTGTGTCAAATATAGCTGGAGCTTTGTTTATATTCTTGTAATCAAATGCTTCTACCAGCTCTTCTAAAGAAAATATCTCTTGATTTGTACCAGGATTCCATCCTAATAGTGCTATATAATTCAAAACTGAATCTTTTAAATAACCTTTATTTAAAAGATCTTCAAAGGAAGCATCTCCATTTCTTTTACTTAATTTATTGTGAGCATCCTTCATTATTGGAGGACAGTGCACGTAAATAGGTATTTCCCATCCAAAGGCTTCATATAATCTATTATATTTTGGGGAGGAGGATAGATACTCACTTCCTCTTACTACATGAGTTATACCCATTAGATGATCATCCACTACATTAGCAAAGTTGTAAGTAGGTAAACCATCTGATTTTATAAGAATCATGTCTTCTAACTCTGAATTATCTACAGAGATTGCTCCATATATTACATCATCAAAAGTAGTGCTGCCAGATGTTGGGTTATTTTGCCTTATTACATAAGGTACACCTTTAGCCAAGTTTTCTTCTATTTCTTCTTTTGATAGATGTAAGCAATGCTTATCATATTTAAAAGTTTCTTTTTTAGCTTCACATGCTTCTCTTAAGTTTTCTAACCTTTCTTTAGAACAAAAACAGTAGTAAGCTTCACCTTTTTCTACTAATTTTTCTGCGTATTCAATATATATATTCCTTCTATCACTTTGAACATAAGGTCCAAACTTACCACCTACATCAGGGCCTTCATCATGTTCAAGACCGGTCAATTTTAAAGTGTTATAAATAACATCTACAGCTCCTTCTACATATCTTTCTTGATCTGTATCTTCAATTCTTAAAATAAAGTCTCCATCTTCATGTTTAGCTATTAAATAAGCATAAAGAGCAGTTCTTAAATTTCCTACATGCATATAACCTGTAGGGCTGGGTGCGAATCTGGTTCTAATTCTAGTTGGTGCCATGTTTTTCACTCCTATATATTTAAATTTGTATTTATTAAAATAAAAGCCTTCCATCCTCTAGGATGAAAGGAATATTTACCCTAAATAAGTGATGGAAAAGTATAATTATAATGTGATCACAGTATCAACACATTATTTATACAAATATTATGATATATCAAGGCTTAATTCCTGTCAATATTTCTAAAAGCTTCATTTTTGCAGAGGTTATGGCTGTTTAGATATGTTTTTGCCATCACTTATTAATATTATATTTCCATCTAAATCTGTTCTATAAATTTTTATATTTCTTTTCTTCATTTCTGATAAGGTTTCCTTATGAGGATGACCATAATCATTATTTTTACCACAGCTTATTATAGCGTATTTAGGTGACACTTTTTCTAAAAATTCCTTGGAGGAAGAAGTGGAGCTGCCGTGATGTCCAAGTTTTAATACATCTGCTTTTACATCAAAATTTTTTTGTAATATTTCTTTTTCAGAAACTTTTTCTGCATCCCCTGTAAATAGGAAAGCCGTATTATTATAAGTTAATTTTAATACTGCAGAATAGTTATTTATATTATCATAGCTACTGCTGTTAGGAGCTATAAGCTCACAATTAATTTTATTGTCTAGATTTATCTTAACTCCAGCTTTTGCCACATTAATTTTTTTATTTTTATCCTTAAGAGCAGTTATCATATTTTCGAAGGTTTTAGTATTGGATGTTATCTTTGGAGCATAAAAGTCCCCCAAATCAAAATTCTTTATTACGGAGGCCATAGAGCCTATATGATCTTCATGAGGATGAGTTGCAAGGATTACATCTAATTTTTTTACTCCCATAGTGTTAAGGTATTTTAAAAGCTTGTCAGAACTGCTTCTTGGTCCCGCATCTATAAGCATGTTCTTACCATTGATTTGAATCAATATGGAATCTCCTTGACCTACATCTATATAATGAATTTTAAGTTCATCCTTCTTATTATTTACTTTGACGCTCTGATTTACATCATTAGCGCAAGCCGTAAGCATAAGGGATAGCACTATAACAAAGATGGTAAGTATTTTTAAATATTTGTACTTCAATAAAATCACTCCTTGTATAATCTAGCAAAGAATTCTACTAAATAGTTTATCATTTTTTATTTCATAAGGAAAGAGATTTAAACTTGAATTTTATTTTTGTAGTTAGTATAATGAAGTTGCTTTATTTCTTAAGTGAGGATGTGAGAAAATGCGCACTTTTTTTCTAGGTTTTTACTATGCTTTATACATGATAGGTACTGGAATAAAAGCCTTAAAGATTAAATACTTAAAAAAATTTAAGGGAGAAGAGGCTGCTGATGAGTATACAAATAAAATTCTTGTTAAATGGGCCAATTTTACTCTGAATACCATGGGCGTTAAATTAAATGTAATAGGGAGAGAAAATTTATTAGAGGAGCCTTGCCTTTTTGTATCCAATCATCAAAGTTATTTTGATGTACCTTCTATTATTAGTGTTTTAGGTAAACCAGTAGGATTTATAGCGAAAAAAGAATTAGAAGGTATACCAGTTATAAGTTATTGGATGAAGCAGATAAAGTGTATTTTTATGGATAGAGAAAACATAAGGGAAGCTATTAAATCTATAAATGAAGGTATAGCATATTTAAATGAAGGCTATTCTATGTCAATATTCCCAGAGGGGACAAGGGCTAAGAATGGTGTATTAGGGGAATTTAAAAAGGGCAGTCTTAAATTGGCAGTAAAGCCAGGAGTTCCTATAATACCAATAACCATAGATGGTACCTATAAAGCTTTTGAGGAAAAAGGAAAATTTAGAAAGGCTGAGGCAAATATAATTATACATAAACCTATATATACAAAAAACCTTTCAAAAGAAGATCAAAATAATATAGCTGAAATAGTTAGGGATATAATAAAAGAATCTTTATAATTTAATTTTAACTCTGTTTTAAAATGGACAACCTTTTAAAACGGAGTTATTTTTATGTAAAGAAAGAGATAAATATTTAGTATAAAAGCAAATTAGGATATGCTATTTATAAAAAATAACAAAATAGTATAGGATAAATATTTAATAGAAAATATTTAATAGTAATTTTAAAGGAATTTATGTTTATAATTATAATAAATCATCAAAAATCCTCAAATTTATAGAGAATAATTGCTTATTATTACGAAATTATTCTTTAACAAGAAAATAGAGCGTTTTAAGTATGTATTCCTATTAAATTTACAGATTATTAAGGTAAATTAAATGAAAAGAGGTATTTATATGAATATTTAATAAAAACAAAGTTTGTATATAGATAAAATTGCAAATTTTATGATATAATCAACGAGTAATAAGATTTTTTTTAAAATATATGCAAAAATAATAATCAAATGTTGCAACTGGAGGAGATGGAATGAAAAAAGAATTTTCGTTAAGTAATGAAAAAGCAATGATGAATTTTACTGCTAAATATTGCGATAATTTTGAAAACCTTTTAAGCAGCGATGGATTCAGAAGGGTATTAGATGCATATTTAAGTAAAGTGGAAAAAAGAAATTCTAATATATATAAGTATTTACAAAGTAGTATGAAGGAATTAGATAAGGAGGAAATGGTAGAGAGCTTAACAAGAGCCTTTGAACTTCTTACTATATTGAAAAAAGATGAGGTAGTTAAACTTAGGCCATCTTACGAACCACTTATTTCAGATAAGGATAAGTTCATTGATTTTATAGAAGATTTTTATGCTTTTTGGAGAAGACTTGAAAGATATACTATAGTTCAGAATAATAGAGTTACAGAAGGATTAGCATCTGTAAGTTTTACTGATGCTAATAATAGATTTTCTAAAATGATTTTAGAGCTTTACAGGAAGATAGAAGAAAATATATTAGGATATGCTCCAAAAGTTTATAGACAGCTTCCAGCGGGAGGAAATGCCGGGGTTATTCTTAACAATGTATTGTGGCCTATCCCTAAAGGATATGAGATATTAGAAGATATACCTTTTATAGATACTTTATCTTTAGAAACACCATTTATTGCGTATCCTAAAAAAAATACAAGAGATGGTATGTTTAAGGAGACTTACTCAAATCCATTAAGGTATTGTTCTATAAATAAAGATCACTGGTTTTGCTATCCTGCAAAAGTGGGAGAATTGTTAGCTTACATATATTTTCATAGAGATTTTATGGCTCACGGAGTAACTTTATGCAATTTATTTGAATTAGCTAGAGAGGAAGAGTATAGAGGCAAAAAGCCAGATATGGTGTATGTATTTGGAGCTAGAGATGAAAGCGGAGAAGTAAAAACTATATTTTATGATGATGTGGAAAATGATATGATGCTTGGATATGTAAGTTATGGAGACGCTATAGATTATTTTGGATATATGAAAAAGATGACATTAACTCTTCACAATTTGATAATGATAAAAAGAGGATATTTACCTTTGCATGGTGCCATGGTAAATATAGTTATGAAAAATGGTAAATCAGCTAATGTTGTAATAGTAGGAGACAGTGGTGCAGGAAAATCAGAAAGCCTTGAGGCATTTAGAGGATTAAGTGAAAATTATATTAGTGATATGACTATTGTTTTTGATGACATGGGAGTTTTAAAAATAAATGAACAGGATGATGTACTAGGATATGGTACTGAAATAGGAGCCTTTGTAAGACTAGATGACTTAGATCAAGGATATGCATTTAAAGAAATAGATAGAAGTATATTTATGAATCCTGATAAAACTAATGCAAGGCTTGTTATGCCTGTATCAACTTATAAAGAGATAGTAAGAGGATATAAAGTAGATTTATTCTTATATGCTAATAATTACGAAGAGGTAAATGAAACCAATAAAGCTTTAGATTATTTTAGTTCACCAGAAGAAGCGATTAAAGTATTCAGAAATGGAGCTAGGATGGCAAAGGGAACAACTACAGAGGAAGGGCTTGTTAAGTCTTATTTTGCAAATCCTTTTGGACCTGCCCAAAAGCAAAAAGAAACTGATGTGCTTTTAGATAGATATTTTAATGAGTTATTTAAGAGAGGCGTAAAAGTTGGTGTCATAAGAACCTGCTTAGGCATACCAGGAAAAGAAAAAGATGGTCCTAAAAATGCTGCTATAGAGTTGTTTGAAGAAATTAAAAGGTTCTAGATTTCAGCAAAGGGCTTTAATTAAAAAGTAAAAACAAAGGGTTTGAAGTATGAATTTTCTATTTATGCTGCAAACCCTTTAAATTTTAAAAAAATTATTTATAATCTAAATTTTATTTTATTTTGTATTTCTTTTAATATATTATCAAATTTTTTAGAACTCATATCAGGAAAGGCCTTTATTATTCTAATATGCTCAAATTTTAAATCCTTAAATAGTTCTTCATATTTATTTTTCAGCTCTTTAATATGAATTTCTATATCTTCAGCTTTTTCACTTGCTTTATCTTTTAATTCATCATATATAGCTTTAATTTCTTTTGATACTTCATTTAATTCTGTAATAATACTTTTTAACTGGATTAAAGAAGTTAAAGTTATTAAAAAGTCTATAAAAAAATATATTATAAATCCGTAATATAGGTAAGGTATATAATTTAAGTTAATGGAGTCCACTAATTGTTCAATAACTGGATGAGCCATTTTAACCACTACCATAGAGACTAGTCCCCATATTATAGAGAAGCTTAAGCATATCCTTCCTTTAATATTAAATTTATTATCACTATAATCCCACCAAGTGGTATTAAATGCTTTTTCTAACACATATCCAGTAATGTATTCTAATAATGAAGTTAGAAGGATAGAAAAAATAAATAACAAAGGCATATTATTTTTTATGGGATTGAGTACTACTATAAGTATTAATGCACCAAAGCCATATACTGGGCAAAAAGGACCATTTAAAAAGCCTCTATTTACAAATTTACCTCTTTTAAATGCAGCATATATAACTTCTGTACACCAACCTAAAAAAGAGTATATGATGAAATAAAAAAATAATTTATAAATTGGAAAACCAAAAAGTAAATTTAAATACATGTATTACCTCCTCAAGATATATTTTTATATTATTTTTCATATTATATCATAATTTTTTTACATTTTTATATTTTTTAATAAAATACTCTTTTTGTAAGAAAAAAGCTGCTGTACTAATTACTAGTGCAGCAGCTTCATTTGGGTAAACACTATTCTACATCGTGGTATCTCTCTTTTGAAAAGAAAGATATTGCATATAATCCGGCAATGCCAACTAAAGCATATATAACTCTTGAAAATGCAGTCATGGTTCCGAATAACGCTGCTACAAGGTCAAATTGAAAAAATCCAATTAATCCCCAGTTTACAGCACCTATTATAACTAATAAAAGTGCAGTAATATCTAGTGCTCTCATTTAAACACCATCTCCTTTAAATTAACTTTACAAATCTATTATTTACAAAATTAATAAATTTATGAGTAAATAATAAAAATTTGTGTCATAAATTTATTATTTATTATTTTATGGTAAATATAATAATAAATGATATAATTAAATAAATACTTTAAAGGAGAGATAACATGAAAAGGATATTTATTATTATAATGATTCCTTTTTTAATGGCTTCAGGATGTGCAAGCAAAAATAGTTTTAAACCTAAAAATAATGCTTTCAAACAGTGGAATAAAGAATGTGAAGCAGGAACAAAAGAAAATTTTGAAAAATTAAGCTATAATCAAATTCCTAAAAAGCTTTTAGATTCAATAAATGTCTACAAAAAATATAGAGGGTACTTTACCATGGGCTTAGACGAATGGCAGTATATAGTAGTCTTAGCAGGAAGGAGAAATACAGGAGGTTATTCTTTAGAGTTTTTAGATGCTTATGAAAAGGATGGCAGTTCTATTATTATAGTAAAAGAGAAGACTCCTTCTCCAAAAGATATTGTTACTCAGGCTATAACTTATCCTTATCTGGTTTTAAGAACTCATAAACATTTTGAAAGTTATAAAGTAATAGATGAAAATGGTAATATTTATGATAAGGTACAAAATGTATCTGGCGAAATAGAATAAAAAAGGCAAGATAAAAAGGGTTGTACTAAAAACTTTGTAATACTAGTGTTAAAGTTTTTTAATACAACCTATTTTTATTAAAGATATCCATAGATAGTTAGATTAAAGTTGAATATTTCTATCTATAGGTTGGGATAGGGATATAAAAGTATCAGTTCTTTCTATTCCATCAATGTTATTAATGCTATTCATAAGTATATCTTGAAGATGGGATATGCTCCTGCATATAACTTTAGCGAATACAGAATAAGTTCCAGTGGTGTAGTGAAGTTCAACTACTTCTTTAATGTTAGACATTTCTTCTACTACATTGTTAAAAGAAGAAGATTTATCTACGTATATACCAACAAAACAGCAGACATCATAACCAAGCTTAGGCATATCCAATATTATTTTGGTACCTTTTATTATACCTAGGTCCTCCATTTTTTTCATTCTAACATGAATGGTACCTCCGCTTACATGACAAATTCTAGCTATCTCTAAGTAAGGAGTTCTTGAATCTTTTATTAAAATATCTAGTATTTGTAAATCTAACTCATCTAGTTGGGAATTAATTATTAGAGACACAAAATCACCCCATATATCTATATATTATGAATGGATAATAATATTATATCAGAATTATATAATAATTTATCAAAAAAGATATACTTTTTTTATTGGAAAAGATATATTTTTTCAAAAATCTGCAGAAAATTATTAATATAATAAAAATTAAATATTTTTATTAAATATATTGTATTTTTTGATTTAAAGTAATATTATATTATTAAGACAGAGTAAGCTTTTAGTTTATATTGTTGTCAAATTGGTACCCCACCAACTTATAATAAAATCCTTGGCAAACTGCTGAGGGTTTTATTATTTTTTTAAAATCTAATCTATAATTTTTTCTTGAAATATATTGGGTTATGGAATATCATATTAACTAGATGACTATTAAATATTATAACAGAAGGGGGGAAATGTTGATATGTGGAAATCCATCCTATACATAATATTATATGCTATGATTGCTATAGTGGTATATAACCTATTAGATATATATGTATTATCAAAACTAAATGTTAATAAATGGGTTGTCCTTGTAATAGGATTATTAGTTTTCTTTGTTCCGCCAATATTAGCGGCAATATTTAAACTAACATATAATCCTAAAATATTTATACCTATTCAATCTATAATATTAGTAGTGCTTTTTTTATGGTTTTTCGATTTGATCTCTAACAAAAGAAATAATAAAAAGCAAAAGGATATAAAAATAAAACCTAAAGCAAAACCAAATAGAGTAAAAAATATGAATAAAGAAGATGATTCTTCAAATAAAGATAATTCCTCAAAATAAGGAATTATCTTTATTTTTTATTTTATTTTAATAAAAACTGGTGAAGATATAGCTATTTTATCATTTTGTTGCTTTAATCTTACCACATACCAATTTTGTTTTATATTAGCCTTAACATTTAACAAATATTTTATATTCTTTTCACCAGGAAAATTAATCTTTTTTATAACTTCACCTTTAGAACTGATTATTTCTGCACTTTCTATAAAATTTTTAGTGTCTTCTGCTATGATGGTGAATTTTAAATTTTCACCTTCAGTGCATTTTATGATTTCTCCCATATGGCAGTTATTTACTTTAAATAAAAATTTTAGAGTTTTAGATTCTGTAGAATAAGTCCTTCTCTTTTTAAATGCTTCTAGAAGTGACTTTTTATCAAATTTTTCAACTAAAGCTACTGTAAGGTTTTCACTATCACCAAAGTTAATCTTATGATTATCCTGGGAATTTACTGCAGCAAGCTTCCATCCCTTATCCAGCATTCCATAATATCTTTTTTCATATCTAGAATATTTACCAGAAGAGCCATTGCCTACTTCTATCAAAGTGAGATAATTATTCAAAAAATCATTAAAAGGAAGCTTTTCCATATGGGTTCCAGGATGGTTTATGCTCATTATGGAAGGATTATTACTTAACCATAGTACAAGTTTATTCAAATCTTTTATGCTCCCTTTAAAAAAATGTTTTGTGCCTATGAAATTAAAGTGTCCCCAAGGGGTGCCAGTAACTTCAAATCCTGTTAAAGCAAGAAAATTATCATATTTTTTATTTATTTTTTCTGCAGATTTTAGTAGTGAAGTCCATTTAGACATTTTAGAATCTTTATATTTTATAATTTCATCCATATAATTATTGTGATCAGTTATAACTAAAAAATCTAATCCATTGTTTTTGGCATATTGAAAAGCCTCTATGGGAGTTCCTTTTCCTGTGGAATTGGATGTATGGGAATGAGGTATGCCGTAAACAAATTTATATTCTTTTTTTATATTCTTTTTATCTCTGCTAAGTTTTTTATGTTTTCCCATTAAAGCACTTCCTTTAATAGTTTTATACCTAGGGTATATTATCATAATATTTATTTTGCATATATATGTTAATATAAATAAAAGATTTATATAGAGTACTTAAAGTGCTGAAATGGTATAAAACAAAGGACGCTGCATAATTATAGTACATCTCATTAATTATACAGCGGCCTTAAGCACATTTAATTATATTTATAAAAATTATTTTAATATATAATACTTTTGTAAAAGCTTCATAATTATATTATTAGTCAAGCTTAGCTGCATCCAGTGGTGGAGCCGCAATCCAGGCAAACCATGCATGTTCCGTTCTTAACCATTCTCGTGCTGGAGCAAGTGGGGCAGGTGCTTCCATAAACTCTTTCTCCCCTATGACCATGAGAGCTTTTTTCTTGAGAATTATTGACTTCATTATAATCTAAGGTGTCCATGTCTGGTTTTAATCCAGGAGCAGGTATTGTTTCAAAGCTATCAGGTTTTATCTGACATCTAGAAAAATCTCCAGTTTCTATATCTATTATTTTGCTTATGAGATCGGATATTGAAGAAACATTTTTTATATAAGGATGCTTCTGAACAAATCCATAGGGCTCATATTTTTGTCCTCTTAGCATTTTAGCTATGTCTTTTGGAGGAACATGATATTGAAGCATTACAGATATAGATTTTGATAAGGAATTTAATAATCCTGTAATGATAGTGCCTTCTCTATCTGTGGTTATATATATTTCAGATATATCTCCTTTATCATTTCTATTTACTGTAGTATATATTTTAACATCATCTATTTGAGCAGGATGAGTAGTGCCGCTTCTTATACCTTGAGGTTTATCTCGCTTTGAAATTGATTTATCTATGGTTTCCTGCATTTCTTTTGCTTTTTTAAGCAGTTCTTTATAGGAAAGGTCTTCTAGTTCTGGATCTTTATCCTCCAAAAGAGAAGTATTAAGAGGCTGACTAGCTTTAGAAGAATCCCTATATAGAGCAATGCCTTTAACACCGAGCTTCCAGGAAGTTATAACTATATCTTTAAAATCTTGGGTGGTAGCGGTTTTAGGCAGATTTACTGTTTTAGATATAGCACCGGATATTAAAGGGGTTAAAGCTGCTACCATTTTTACATGACCTTCTGGTGAAATGTATCTTTGCCCAGTGCCGCAAGTATTTGCTGTATCAAATATAGGCAAATGTTCATCTTTAAGATGAGGAGCACCTTCAATTTTACCATCTAGTACTTTTTCGTATTCAAAATCTCCATTTGAAATTTTTTCTTTTCTAGTTATGTAATCTACTATATCTTTAATCTGTGTTTCAGAATATCCTAGGCTTTTAAGTGAGTTTTCTATTACGGGATTATTTAATATCATATAACCTCCGCCAGATAGCTTTTTGTAAACAATGTGGCTGAAGAAAGGTTCAATAGAGGTAGCACCGCAATCCATGGCAAAGGATATGGTACCTGTAGGTGCTATTACTGATACTTGAGCATTTCTATAGCCAAATTTTTCTCCCATTTCTAGTGCATTTGACCATTCTTTTTTTAGAGTATCACTTAAATTTTTTAAATTGTTATCTATTAATATTTTGTGATTTACTTCTAAAGGTTTATAATTTAATCCTTCATAAGCACTGCTTAAAGAACCGGCTACTCTTGCATGATTTCTTATTACTCTTAACATATAAGGTTTATTAATTTCATATTTATCAAAAGGTCCTATTTCTTTAGCCATCAGTGAAGATACTGCATAAGCATGAGCTGTTAGTATGCCTGTAAGTGAAGCAGCCAAATTTCTTGCTTCATCAGAATCATATGCATATCCCATCACCATGAATAAGGAAGCTACATTTGAAACTCCAAGGCCTGTAGTTCTAAAAAGATAAGTTTTCCTTGCAATATCTTCGGTAGGGTATTGGCCCCAGTGAATAGAAGCTTCAAGAAGCAGCTGATTCAAACCGATAATATGAATATATCCATCTAAATCAAATTTTTTAGTTTTTTCATTATAAAATTTAAAAATATTTATAGAAGCTAGATTGCAGGAAGTGTCATCTAAAAATGCATATTCACCACAAGGATTTGTAGAATTCAATCTATTGTAGCGAGCATTTAAATTGCCATCTTCTCCAGCAGGACATGTATGCCAGGTGTTGAAGGTATCTGTAAACTGTGGCGCTGGGTCTGCGCACTTCCAAGCTGACTCATTAAACAGATTCCATAGATCCTTAACTTTAATAGATTTATTCACTCTAGAGTCTACTCTTCCCTTAAGTTCTATGGTGGCTTCTCTATCCTTATCTAAATTACATACCTTTTTCATGAACTCATCAGATATTCTTACAGAATTATTGCTGTTTTGTCCGGATACTGTAAGATATGCTTCTCCTTCAAAATCTGCATCATAGCCCATTTTACCTAAAGCTCTTACTTTATCTTCTTCTTTAGCTTTCCAGCTTATAAATTCTTCTATTTCAGGGTGATCTATATCCAAACAAACCATTTTGGCTGCTCTTCTTGTAGTGCCTCCAGATTTTATGGCTCCGGCATTTCTATCAAAACCTTTTAAGAAACTCATAAGCCCTGAAGAATAACCTCCTCCAGAAAGTTTTTCTCCTTCAGCCCTTAAAGTAGAAAAATTAGTTCCTGTTCCTGAACCAAATTTGAAGAGCTTTGTTTCTGTAGTATATTGCTCAGATATGGAATGAGCTCCTAAAAGTTTGTCTTCTATAGAAACTATAAAGCAGGCAGAAGCTTGGGTTCTGGTATAAGCATCTTTAGATAAAGTTACTTTTCCAAGCTTTTCATCAAAATAGTAACTACCCTGAGGATTGCCTGTTATACCATAACTCAAAGCTAGCCCTGTATTGAACCATTGAGGAGAATTAGGTGCATACATTTGATTTAAGAGGCCATAAACCATTTCGTCATAGAAAATTTGGGCTTCTTCTTCTGTCTTTATTAATCCTTCATCCTTTAAAGCCTCTTTCCAAAAGTTAACCATTCTGTGAGCTACCATTTTCATACTTGTTTCCATACCAGTTTTGGTAGGTACACCAGCTTTTCTAAAATATTTTGAAGCTATTATATCACAAGCTGTTTGAGAATAATGGCTTGGAAATTCCAAGTCTTTCATGTCTGTTAATACCTTCCCTGTTTTGTGATCTGTTAATAGAACATTTACTTTTTTCCACTGAAATAAATCGTATACTGTTTTTGATTTATCTTTTTCTAATGCGGTTGTGTAGTATCTCTTAAATAAGTCTTTTATCGAGTCCATTAATTAGAACACCTCCGAGTTGTTTTATAAAAATACAATAAAAAAATATAATTTCTATTGAAATATAAGTTATTATAACTATATATTGTACTCAGTGCTAAATAGTACACTATATATAGTGATAGTGTTATTATATCCAAATTTTATATTCTAAGCAATAAAGATTTTCTTCAAATATTTAGTTTTAAATATATATAAATATATATAACTAAATTTTTTATGATATATCTCCTGTTTTTAAAAAAGTTTTATAAGTAGTGGTTTTAAACAAAATATGTTAAAATTAAATTCATAAAGAAACTATTAGGAGATGATTTTATGATATATAGTTTTGATGATATAGGTCCGAATATTCACCAAGAGGTTTTTATAGCGCCTAGTGCTGATATAATAGGGGATGTTACTTTAGAAAAAGACGTAAATATATGGTATGGTGCTGTGTTAAGGGCAGATGGTATGCCTATATTTGTAGGAGAAGGAAGTAATATTCAAGATAACTCTGTAGTACATATAAATCATCATAAATGTGGTACTAGGGTAGGTAAAAATGTAACTGTAGGTCATAATGCTATACTTCATGCTTGTAATATAGGAGATAACTGTCTTATTGGTATGGGAGCCATTATACTAGATGGAGCGGAAATAGGAGACAATACCATAATTGCAGCAGGAAGCTTAATTCCTCCAAACAAAAAAATACCTTCCGGGGTGTTATGCATGGGATCACCTGTGAAAGTAGTAAGAGAGCTTACAGAAGAGGATAGAGAGAGCCTTATAAATTCATCAAGGTATTATGTGGAATTGTCTAAAAAGTATAAATAAATTAGTATCTTAAATGTAAAATATAGAAACTATATTTGTAGTTAAAATGAAATATAAGGAAAAGGAGCTATGCAGAATGATTTTTTTATTATTCTGCAATAGCTCCTTTTATTTTGTTTAAGCTGTTTTCTTTGATGCTCTTATAAATATTTTGACTATTTCGTTTATTATTAAAGGCATTACGGAAAGTAAACCAACAAATAGCCAATCATTTAAGGATAAAGTAAATACTTTAAATACAGAGGCTAAGTAAGGAACGGTAACAACTATATCCTGTAAGAATATACCAAGTATTATGGATAATATTAAATATTTGTTAGTGAAAAATCCCAATTGGAATATAGATTTTTCAGGATGTCTCATATTAAGTGCATGGAATAATTGGGATACACTTAATACTACGAAAGCCATAGTTTGTGCATGCATTCCAGTACCATATTTATATTCTCCATATTTAAAGGCAATGAGGGTTAATCCTCCTATGAGTATTCCATTTAGTACTAAAGCTATGCCAGCACCACCTGCAAATAAACTTTCATTAGGATCTCTTGGTTTATTATCCATTACATTTTTATCTCCAGGATCCACTCCTAATGAAAGAGCTGGGAGAGTATCTGTTATAAGATTAACCCAGAGAATATGAATAGGTCTAAGGGGAGCAGTCCAATTTAAAAGTATAGCTAAAAATAGAGAGATTATTTCCCCAAGATTACAAGAAAGTAAAAACATTATAGATTTCTTTATATTGTTATAGATATTTCTTCCTTCTTCAATAGCAGATACTATAGTTGAAAAATTATCGTCGGTTAATACTATATCAGAAGCACCTTTGGCTACGTCGGTACCGGTTATACCCATAGCGACTCCTATGTCTGCGGTTTTTAAAGAAGGAGCATCATTTACTCCATCACCAGTCATAGATACTATATTTCCTTTAGATTTGAAAGCTTTAACGATTTTCACTTTATGCTCTGGTGAAACTCTAGCAAATACCCTGTAGTTATCAATATTTACATTTAAATCCTCTTGACTTAATTTATCAAGTTCAGATCCTGAAAGAGCTTGTGAAGTACTGTCTGCTATTCCAAGTTCTTTAGCAATAGCAAAGGCTGTATTTTTATGGTCACCAGTTATCATTATGGTTTTTATACCTGATTTTTTGCAGGTAGCTATAGAATCTTTTACTTCAAGTCTAGGAGGATCTATCATACCTACAAGACCTATAAATATTAATTCTGATTCTAAAGTATCAATAGCTATATCTGTAGATTCTATTTTTTTATATGCAGCGCCTAGAACTCTTAATGCATCATCAGACATAGAATTTGATGCATTCATTATTTTTTCTTTAAGTTCATGAGTTAAATCTACTATATCTCCATTTAACAAAACTTTATTAGTTATTTTTAATATATTATCAATGGCACCTTTAGTGAATACAAAATATTCATTATCATAAGCATTTACTGTAGTCATTAGTTTTCTATCAGAATCGAAGGGGAGTTCATCTACTCTTTTATGAGATTTTTGCAAATCATCTTTGAACCAATTAAATTTGGCTCCCACTTCAAGTAAAGCTATTTCAGTAGGGTCACCAGTTTTATTATTTTCGGAATAGGTAGCATCATTACAAAGCATTAGATTTTCTATTAAAAGTTTATGTCTATTTTCATTTATATCTATTTCATCTATAGATTTAACAGAATCCATATCATAGAATTTAGTTACTGTCATTTTATTTTGGGTTAATGTACCGGTTTTATCGGAACAGATGATATTTACAGCACCTAAAGTTTCTACTGCAGGAAGTTTCCTTACTATAGCATTTTCCTTTATCATCTTTTGAACCCCCATGGCTAGAACAATGGCAACTATAGCAGGAAGTCCTTCAGGTATAGCGGCTACGGCTAAACTTATAGCTGTTAAAAACATTTCAAATAAATCTCTTTTTTGAATCAATGCTACTAAAAACATCAAACCACATATAATAAGTGCACCTATGCCTAGGGTTTTGCCAAGTTCTGCTAACCTTTTTTGGAGAGGAGTCATTTCAGTTTCTGATTCATCTAGCATTTTAGCAATCTTACCTATTTCAGTATCCATGCCTGTACCTACTGCTATACCTATTCCTCTTCCGTAAGTAGCTAAAGTAGACATAAATGCCATGTTTTTCTGATCTCCTAAAGGAATATCATTATTATCAAAGGTAACAAATGCATCTTTTTCTGAAGGTACTGATTCTCCAGTTAGTGCAGATTCTTCTATTTTAAGATTTGCACCTTCAATGAGCCTTAAATCTGCAGGCACATATCTGCCTGCATCTAGTATTACTATATCTCCAGGAACTACCTCTTCTGAAGGAATTTCTTTTATTTCACCATCACGTTTTACTACTGCTTTTGGAGTAGAAAGTTTTTTAAGGGCTTCAAGAGCTTTTTCTGCCTTGGATTCTTGTATTGTTCCAACTAAAGCATTGATTAAAACAACTATTAAGATAATTATAGAATCTGTTAATTCACCCATAAAACCTGAAATAATTGCTGCACCTATAAGTATAAATATCATTACGTCATTTAGTTGAGAAAGAAAAATTTCAATAAGAGTCTTTTTCTTTTTTGTCACAAGCTTATTTGGACCATATTTTTGAAGTCTTATGGTTACTTCTTCTGAAGATAGACCTTCTTTTAGGTCTACATTTAATTCTTTGATAATTTCTTCTGAATTTTTATCAAACCACATTAATTTATACCCTCCCTTATATTAATATTATATAAAGCTAGTATATCCAAAACATAAGAATATACAGCATATTATAATTAAAAAAGACTTATGTATAACGTATCCCGTTATACATAAGTCTTACTATTTAATACAAAGCCAGATGACTTTCACCGGTTGTTGACTTTGCAACAGGATCAACCTGCAAGCTACTCCCTTATGTTTTGAAAACTATATTATATTGTATTTATTATCAGTATAAATATAATTATCCATTAAGTCAATACAAATGTTGTAATTATAAATTAAAATTAGTAAGAATAAAATATAATTCCTAGTACGCCTGATATAACTATAATTAGTATAGGATGCACTTTATTTGTAAAGAGCAGCACTGTAATGATAGCACCTATAATAATAGATTTTATGTCTAAATAAGATTGTTTTGCAAGAGATATAAAGGCACATATGATTAATCCTATAAGCGCAGGACGCATACCTAAAAAAGCAGATTTCAGTATAAGGGAATCTTTAAATTTTAGTATATAATGAGATGCAATGGATACTAAAATAAAGGAAAATATAATAACTCCCAATGTAGCAGATATACTTCCAGGAACTCCAGCTATTTTATATCCTACAAAAGTAGCGGAATTGATAGCAATGGGGCCTGGCGTCATTTGGGAAATACCTATTATATCTATGAATTCCTTATAATTAAGCCATTGATTATTAGTTACTAGCTCTCTTTCAATAAGAGGGAGCATGGCGTATCCGCCACCAAAGCTAAAGGCACCTATTTTTAAAAAGGTTAAAAATAATTTTAAAAGTAGCTGCATTATTCCACCTTCTTCCTTAGAAAAATAATACCATACAGAGCAGATAAAAGCACAACTATAACAGGATGAACCTTAAAAAATAAAATTAGAACTATAGATGTAATAATTATTATAAGGTTTAGATAGTTTTTCTTTAATGATTTAGAAAGGCTTACTACTGCAACTAGTACAAGCATAGGAACAGCTGCAGAGATGCCTTTAAAAACTAGATCTACTATATTATTATTTCTAAATTGCATAAAAAAAGCAGCAATTATAATAATTATGGTAAATGAAGGAAGGACTACTCCTAATAATGCCATAATAGCTCCTATTATGCCTCCTAATTTATAGCCTATAAAAGTGGAACAGTTGACAGCTAAGGCTCCAGGAAAGCTTTGAGATACTACAATTATGTCCATAAAGTCATCTTTTGATATCCATTTTTTCTTGGTAACTACTTCCGCTTCAATTAAGGGTATCATAGCATAACCTCCTCCAAAAGTGAAGGCACCTATCTTAAAAAAAGACCAAAACATTTCAAAAAGTTTTTTCATGTCATCACCTCTAATAAAATCTATAACAAAAATATTATATCATTCTATGAGCAGTTAATCAAATCAGCTAGATTTCGTGCAATTCATTAAATTTTTTACTGTTCATCCAAATGACTAGTTAATCAAATCAATTAGATTTGTAGTATAATTTAAATAAAATATTTTATGAAAAAAATGTGAATTTAATTATTTTATATAAAATGGTATAATGATAAAAAGTAATAGAATTTTGGAGGGAAATAGATGGAAATATCTAGGATAGGAAAGAGTACAACTCTACCTACAGATAGAAAAAAAGTAGAGATGAGAAAAGATTTTTCTCAAAGCTTTAATTTTGCAAGAGATAGAAAAAATGAAGAAGAACTTAAAGAACTTTTAGAAGATATAAAGAAAAAAGGGAATAGACTTGTAATAACTAAATGTTATGCAGATGTTAAGATGTATAAAAATTTAATAAAAGAATACTTAGAATCAGTGCTTAAATATATGTACAGCGTAAAAAAAGATATAAGCTTTTGGCAAACTCAGTACTTTATTACTGTAGAAACTATAGATGATAAATTAGAAGAACTTACAAACATGATTTTAAGTGAAGAGAAAGAAAATCTTGACATAGCTTCTACTATAGATGAAATTCAAGGACTTATATTAGATATATATAGATAAAAATTCTGTGAAAATCCCAATGGTCAATTTTGTAGATTTTCACAGAATGTATCATATCTATGATGGTTTAGATATATAGATATTCTCATAATACTATATCAAATAATAATTCATAGTTGAATCCTATCAATCATTTAAAGTAAACTCTATTTTAAAATAAATTTGAGAAAATATTTACAGTTAAATCCTATCAAATATTAGCTTATATATCCATCCAAAGATTATAGCTGGCATCAGAAGGCATTCTCCAGTCGCCTCTAGGAGATAAGCTTATAGTACCTACCTTTGGACCATCAGGTAAAGCAGAACGTTTAAACTGTTGGGTAAAAAATCTTTTAATAAATTTATCAAGCCAAAGTTTTATGGTGTCTTTGCTGTAATCATGTTTAAAGGCATTTTCAGCTAAGAATAATATTTTTTCAGGAGTGGCACCATAGCGTATAAAATGATAAAGGAAAAAGTCATGCAGTTCATAAGGTCCCACTATATCTTCAGTTTTCTGTGTTATGTTTCCTTCTTTATCTTTAGGTAAAAGTTCAGGACTTACTGGAGTATTCAATATATCTATTAGTATCTTGGATGTATGTTCATCTGCTTCATTATCAGCTACATATCTTACAAGATATCTTACTAGGGTTTTTGGCACAGAGCAGTTTACTGAATACATTGACATATGGTCTCCATTATAGGTACACCAGCCTAAAGCTAATTCAGATAAATCTCCAGTACCTATTAGCAGTCCGGCTTCTTTATTTGCAATATCCATTAATATCTGAGTTCTTTCTCTTGCCTGCACATTTTCATAAGTTACATCCTGCTTTTCTACAGCATGACCTATATCCTCAAAATGTTTAAGGCAGGCTTCAACTATATTTATTTCTCTTAATTCTGTATTTAGATTTCTACATAAATCTAAAGCATTATTATAGGTTCTGTCAGTGGTTCCAAATCCAGGCATAGTTATGGTTAATATATTTTTTCGTGGTATATTTAACATATCGAAGGTCTTAACAGTGGCAAGAAGGGCTAAAGTTGAGTCTAATCCTCCAGATATACCAATTACGGCTTTTTTAAGCCCTGTATGTTCCATTCTCTTTGCTAGTGCGGAAGATTGAATATTGAATATTTCTCTGCATCTTTCTGAACGTTCTATTTCACTAGAAGGAACAAAGGGATGCTTATCTATAAATCTATCAAAATTACCATAGCTCATATCTGCATAGCTGAATTTTATTTCTTTCACTGCAAAATGTGTGTATTTTGAATTATCTCTAAAAGTCACATTTTTTAATCTTTCATTATTAAGTCTATCTATATCTATTAGAGCTGTTATAACTTCATTATCTCTTTGAAATCTTTTGTTTTCAGCTAAAGTATTGCCATTTTCAGATACCATCATATGACCGCTAAATAGTAAATCTGTAGTGGATTCAAACACTCCGGAAGAAGCATATATATAAGCGCTCATGCATCTTGCACTTTGAGATTCTATGAGACTTTTTCTATAGGTACATTTACTAACAAGCTCATTAGATGCGGATAAATTTGATATTATATTTGCTCCCATTAAAGTTAGATAAGAACTAGGGGGAATTGTTACCCATAGATCTTCACATATTTCAAAGCCAAATTTATTAATCCCATCTGAAAAGATTAAATTTGTTCCAAAAGCTATATCCTTTTGAAAATATAAATCTATTGTTTTATCCTTAATATCTATACCTTCAGAGAACCATCTTTTCTCATAGAATTCAGAGTAATTTGGTATATAACTTTTAGGAACTATTCCTAAAATGGTACCCTCAAAAATTATGCAGGCACAATTGTAAAGACAATTTTCAAATACCAAAGGTGCTCCTACAGCAATAAGCATATCTTTATTTTTGCTATAGTCGCAAAGATCTTTTAATGCTTCAATGCTTCTATTTAGAAGCTGATTTTGGAGAAACAAATCTCCACAGGTATAGGAGGTTACAGCTAGTTCAGGAAATACTATTAGTTTACAATGTTCATTAAAAGCATCATCAATACAGTGCTTTATATTTTTAACATTAAAATTTATGTCAGAAACTTTAGTTATTGGACTAGCAGCACCAACTCGTATATAATTCATTTAAATCACCCCAACTTCATTATATAAATATTATTCTATAAATCTAAAAAATTATCACTTTCTACTACTTCTAAATCATAGAATGAAATTAAGAGAAAATCAATAAGATTTATAGGTAAACATAGATAAGAAATATAAAGCAGTATAATTTAACTCTTTTTAGGATAATATTAAGCTTTATTTATGATAATATTGACTATATAATAAAATTGTAAATTAAATATTAATTTGTTAAATAAATTTTATAGATACATAATAAAAATTATTATATAATTAAAGAAAGGGGGAGATTCTATGAATGAACTTATACTATGGATTGTTATAGGTGCTGTTACTTTAGTATTAGATATTATAACAAGCAGCCTTCTTTTTGTATGGTTTACTGTAGGTAGTGTAGGTGCAATTATTACATTTATACTTGGATATCCATTACTGAATCAAAGCATTGTATTTTTAGTAATAAGTGGAATATTATTAATAGCAGCGTATCCAGTATTTAAAATCAAAATTAAGGGCAAAATAAAACCGGTTTTAAGAACAGAACAGACCTATATAGGAAGAGAAATAATTGTTAATGATGAAATTATAGACAAAGGATTAGTTAAAATTGATGGCATTTACTGGACAATTAGAAATGATGGTGAAGCTCTAAAGAAAGGAGATAGAGTGAAGGTCGTTAGTCTTGAAGGAAATAAGTTTATAGTAAAAAAGATTTAATATTTTTAGGGGGTTGATTTTATGGCTAAAATAATTTTACTTGTAATTCTTGTATTGATTCTAATTTCATTAATATCTTCTATTAAGGTAGTAAACACAGGATATGTTTATATACTAGAAAGGTTCGGACAATTCTATAAGACTTTAGAGCCAGGCTGGCATTTAACTATTCCTTTTGCAGATTTTGTAAGAAGAAAGGTTTCTGTAAAGCAGCAGATACTAGATATAGAGCCTCAAAATGTTATAACAAAAGATAATGTTAAGATATCTATAGATAATGTAATATTCTACAAAGTTTTAAATGCAAGGGATGCTGTTTATAATATAGAAAACTATAAATCAGGTATTGTTTATTCTACCATAACCAATATGAGAAACATAGTAGGTAACATGACATTAGATGAAGTTTTATCAGGAAGAGATAAAATAAATCAAGAACTTTTAGAAGTAGTAGACGAAATTACTGATGCTTATGGTATAAAGATTTTATCTGTTGAGATAAAAAATATCATACCACCTTCTGAAATCCAGCAAGCCATGGAAAAACAGATGAAAGCTGAAAGAGATAAGAGAGCACTTATACTTCAGGCAGAAGGTCAAAAACAAAGTGATATAGCAAGAGCAGAAGGTGAAAAGCAAGCTAAAATTCTTCAATCCGAAGCAGAAAAGGAAGCTAATATCAGAAGAGCAGAAGGTTTAAGAGAGTCACAATTACTAGAAGCAGAAGGTAAAGCTAAAGCTATAGAAACCATAGCAAAAGCAGAATCAGAAGCTATAGAAAAAGTAAATAGAGCAATAATAGATTCAGGAACTAATGAAACTGTAATAGCTCTAAAACAAGTAGAAGCTCTTAAAGAGATGGCTAAAGGACCTGCTAATAAACTTATACTTCCAACCGAAACTTTATCTTCCTTAGGAAGTGTAGCAGCTTTAGCAGAGGTTTTAAAGAATAATAAGTAATGTTAAAAAGAATCTTTTGATTAAACTTAGAAGTAATACAAACTTTTAATATGAATTTAAAAAACAAATTTTAAAAAGACCTTTTAAAAAACAAGTGGCTGCTGCATAATGCATTAAAATGCATTATACACAGCCATTTTTGTATAATTTAAGCTGAATCTAATAACTTTAGATATAATATATTATAATTAGGTAATAATTTATAAAAGAAGAAAATCAAAGATTATAGAGGGAGTAGAATTATAAAAAAAGGGGGAAAACTATTTGGAATCTTTAAACTATATAAAAATTATAATCTTCATCCAAGTAATTTTGTTTTCAGTAGGAGCTATTATTGCTTATAATATTCCTCTAAATGGCAAATTAGAAAGAATGCTTCCTAAGTCTATAAAAGCAATGATAAGTTTCTCCATGCTTTCTTGTGCACTTGTTCTTTTTTTTAATGCTTCTGAAGATACTTACTTATATTCTTTATTTGTATTTATAGGTATGCTTTTTTCTTCTATAGGTGATCTTATAATGTGTGGGATAATAAGTATGAAAAATAATTTAATAGGTGGAATGATATTTTTTTCTATGGCTCACATAAACTATGCAACAGCCTATATAGGAACAATGCTAAAAAATGGTGTGGATATAAGAAAATTTTTCATAATAGCTATAGGGTTTTTTGCATCTATAATATTTTTGGGGTATAAGTTAGTGATAAAAGAGTACAAAAAAGAAAGAAACACGGAATTTTTTTCCATCATTTATGGTGCCATAATTATTAATATGTTTCTATTCTCTCTATTTTTAGCTATTTCTGTAGGGAAAGCATGGTGGATTACTTTTATAGCAGCAATAATTTTCATGACATCTGATAGTATAATAGCTATTACAGATATTGCCAAAAAACCTTTTGAAAGTTCTGGCTTATGGATATGGATAACTTATATATCTGCTCAAATGGGAATTATATGCAGTGCAGCATTTTGAAACAACGACATAGTAATAAAAATGTCAATTTGCTATTCTTCGTTTCAAAAATTTTAGAATAGCTATGGATATGCAGGCGTGTACAAGGCATAAGCCTACAAATTGTTATATTTAAAAATTTTAATTTAATATATGAATAAGTTCTGATAATAATGGATAAAATTATAATAGCCTAAAGGCGCGTAGGGATATTATTTTGGGAGTGTTGCGAACTACTTTTTAAAGCCGTTTTGCAACACTCTTTTTTTATTTCCATTTCTTAGTCTATTAATAATTAAAGAGATATTACAGAAATTTGAAATTTATTATACTCTATTTGAAATTATTGGTACCGTTTTTATCTTTAAAACCTGTAAATGGAGATGCAGTTGTATTTATCTGGGAAGTGAGTATACTAGTAGTATTACCAAAATACTATGATGCTGTCACACTAAAAAGTAGATGGAATATGGTATTCAAATTATACCTTTTGATAATTTATGCCTTTGTCACAATAAAGAGTAAATTTAATGTTATCACTAGCTGCATGTCTTTCAATAATTTATATCCTGTCATAATAAAAAGTAGATATTACTTAAATGTAAGTTTTTTGAAAAAGTTTAATCTTTATACTTACTAAAAATTTTTTTTATTTTAATTTAATAGTGATTAGAATACAATTTTTTTGTCAAGAATCTAATTATAAAAGTA
>CAMJGD010000006.1 GCA_946405135.1 uncultured Clostridiaceae bacterium
TGCCCTTAAAAAATTATCATAGGAAGCTATTTACAGAAAAAATTTCACACTCTCTATTAAAGTTTGGCACAAAAAGCCCTTATGAAAATTTATCGTTTTCATAAGGACTTTATGTTTTTAACTTAAATCTAAAAGTAATTTATTAGTCTTTTACAAGAATTTCACTATTTTCTACCCATATAGCTAAATAGGGCTCTTTTGAACCTTTTTCTCTTAGCATCAATAAAAATGGCTTATCAAATACCAAGTTTTTAGGATCCACAACAGCAGCACTTTTTGTACCCTCTATTCTTGCCTCGGATTTTAATTTTGCTCCTTTTTCATTAAGACTAAACTTTATGCTTTGGCAAGCTTTAGATATCTTATAGTCTTCAAAGTCCTTATTCATGAAATATTTTTCTTCTAGATTTTTATAATTATGATTTATATTAAAGTCAAAACATGGAATCATCAATCGATCTCCCTCTCTTAATCTCTGAGTTTCTTTGCCTTCAGCTCTTTTACTAATCTCTTCTATAGTATTATGGAGGGTTTCTCTATAAGGAATTTTAGCAAGGACTATTTCATCATTTTCTGATTGTGACACTAATTTGATTACAAAATCTTCATTGTCTTTATAATCTAAAATCTCTACCTGTTCACTTATTTCATCATGCTTTTTATCATATTTCATTCTTTCTATACCAAAATACTTAACTTTATTTTCACTATTAAATACTAAAGGCTCTTTTATCTTCTCAAATTTATTTTTAAATTTTAGCTCCTTTAACAAAAATGCATAGGCTAGTATATCATCAGGCCTTTGAAAATTTGCTTTCACTTCTTCTGCATTATTACCAAATTTGCTTTTAAGTTCCTTGTTGATTTTTTCGAGTATTCCATCTTTAGCGTATCCAACCATTGCCACATAATCTTTATCACTTAAATCCTTTTTGGTACTTAATGACTTATTGAGATTTTTAACAGTTTCCTCTTCCTCAGCTAGCTTTATATCTTCTTTTATCATATTGTCTTTAAGTTCATTCCAAGCCAACTGAAAAGTAGAACAATATACTATATTTGAACCTTTCTTAAGCTTATACTCCATATGAGGTGTTATTATGGTATTTTTAAAGTTATTGGAATTTTGAGCCGAAGCTTTTTTAGAAGTACATCCTGATAAAAACATATTAAAAGATAAAACTATGGATGAAAATATAAAAATAAACTTTCTTTTTTTAACAATCATTTTCTCTCCGCCTTTATTTTATAATTTTTTCATCTATAATACGGTAATATTTAAAATAAATTACCTTTATCTAAAAAATAGAGCTTACATTTACTTAAATAAATTTATTCAAGTATGCAAGCTCTATATATTATAAATTCCCTTAAAATTTTATTTGTACATATCTTACATCATAGATTGTATTTACTATCTTACCTGACTTCCTGTAGGAAGTTCTCCTGGTATACTTACTGTAAATAGTTTGCTATCATCTTCAGTGGAAGCAGCAAGTATCATACCTTGAGATAATTCTCCTCTTAATTTCACTGGTTTTAAATTGGCTACTAATACTACATATTTTCCTACCAAATCCTCTGGTTTATAGTATTGAGCTATACCAGAAACCACCTGTCTCTCTTCTCCTCCAAGGTCTACCTTTAACTTAAGAAGTTTTTTTGCTCCTTTTACAGCTTCACAGCTTAATACCTTAACCACTCTTAAATCTATTTTTTCGAAATCATCTATAGTTATTTCAGGCTTTATAGGCTGCATCTCTTGAGCTTTTTCTTCTGCCTGCTCCCCTTTTAATGAATCAAGTTCTTTAAGTTTAGCTTCTAAGTCTATTCTTGGGAATATTACATTACCCTTTTTAACTTTTGTTCCTGCACTAGTACCATCAAAAGAAGCTATGCTGTCCCAAGTTATAACCTCTACTGAAAGCTGCTCATTTATCTTTTTTGAGGTTTCTGGAAGGAATGAAGATACCAGTACAGATATTATTCTTAAAGTCTCTGCTAAATTGTATAGAACTGTCCCCAATCTTTCCTTTTTATCTTCGTCTTTTGCTAAAATCCAAGGTGTAGTCTCATCTATATACTTGTTTGCTCTACCAATAAGATTCCATATATGAGATAATGCCTCTGGAAGCTTTAAAGCATTTACTGATTTTTCTACTAATTCAGGAGTATCTAATGCCAGCTTAATAAGTTCATTGTCTATAGCTTCTGTAGCTGTTGGAGCTGGTATAACTCCTTCAAAATACTTATCTATCATAGCTACAGTTCTTGAAAGAAGATTTCCCAAATCATTGGCAAGGTCTGAATTTATCTTCTTTATGAAGGTTTCATTATTAAATAATCCATCTGATCCAAAAGGTATTTCTCTTAGCAGATAGTATCTTATAGCATCAACTCCAAAGTGCTCTGCTAATACCACTGGATCTACTACATTACCTTTAGATTTTGACATCTTTCCTCCATCAACTAATAGCCATCCATGACCAAATACCTGCTTTGGAAGTTCCAATCCTAAAGCCATTAACATAATTGGCCAATATATAGTGTGGAATCTCAATATATCTTTTCCTATTAAGTGAACATCTGCAGGCCAATACTTTTCATACAACTCTGTATTTTCACTGCCATAACCTAAAGCTGTTATATAATTTGATAGAGCATCTATCCAAACATAAACCACATGTCCTTTATCAAATTCTACTGGTATACCCCAATTAAAAGATGTCCTTGATACACATAAATCTTGAAGACCTGGTCTTAAGAAGTTATTTAGCATTTCATTTTTTCTTGATTCTGGCTGAATAAAATCTGGATGAGTCTCTATATATTCTATAAGTCTATCTGCATATTTACTCATCTTAAAAAAGTATGCTTCTTCCTTTGCCTTTTCAACTGGTCTTCCACAGTCGGGGCAATTTCCATCTACAAGCTGAGTTCCAGTCCAAAAAGATTCACAAGGTGTACAATACCAGCCTTCATAGGAACTCTTATATATGTCCCCTTGGTCATATAGTTTTTTGAATATATCCTGTACTGCTTTTACATGATAATCATCAGTAGTTCTTATGAATTTATCATAACTTATATCCATAAGTTTCCATAAATCCTTTATTCCTGAAACTATTTGATCTACATATTCCTTTGGAGTAACTCCTTTTTCTTCTGCTATTCTTTGAATCTTTTGACCATGTTCATCTGTTCCTGTTAAAAACATAACATCATAGCCTGTTAACCTCTTAAATCTTGCTATAGCATCAGCAGCTACTGTAGTATAAGTATTACCTATATGAAGATTTGCTGATGGATAGTATATAGGTGTTGTAATATAAAACTTCTTATCTTTACACATACGTGTTCCTCCTTTTATATTAGAGATTTTTCCATTATCTCAATTTCTTATTCAATTTTATTTTTATCTACTATTTTAAATAGAACTTATACATACTATTTAAAATAACTTGCAATTTAAAAAGCCCCTATGCAGATGTCAAAATCCACATAGAGGCGTATTATACGCGTTACCACTCTATATTATACTTATGTCGCCATAAGTATCTCAGTAAGTGACTCCACCTTCTATATAAACATAGATTTAGTTTTTATCACCCTGCAACATAACGGTTGCTGCCGTACTTCCCTAAACCTTTAATTAAGATTCAGAAAGTCTGCTCCAAGACCATGTTCATAAAGCTTTCTGTCACTGGCTTTCACCTACCCCAGTTCTCTTTAGACATTCCCCTTTACTACTCTTCTTTTCAAAGCATTTTCTATTAACTTAATCATAGACAAATAAAATGCTATTGTCAATAACAATTTGTACTTCTAATAGCTTTTTATTATCAAGTTTTCATTTTAAAATCATATCCACATTTTTTACAGGTTACTACTATTTTACCTTTACCCCTTGGTAACCTAAGCTTTTGACCGCATTTAGGACAAGCAGTTATCTTATATTTTTTCTTCTCTTCCATACTCTTTTTGAAATTATTAAAACTTCCTTTTATTCCTTGTTTTTTGCCGCTATACCTTCTGCTGCCTGCTGCACTACCGCTTATGCTCCTAATTTTACTTTCAAATCTCATGGCTTCATTGCCTCTACTTATCACATCTTTTGAAAGTGCTCTGCCTAGGGCATATACAAGCAGTACTATGCCTAAAATCATAGTGTATTTAGACATAAAAAATGGGAGCGAAAGAACCACTAAAAATGTAGATAATCTATCCCAGCCATATCTTCCTTGAAAAAAATTAAAATTCATATTTCTTCCCCTCACCTTAAGTATTCTATCCTTAAATATTAAAATAAGAGCTCTTGATTAAAGAACTCTTATCTAATTATATATCATATTGTGATGTATATATCTTATATTATAAATAATTAATTATTTATTCATAAAATTCTCTATATCTTCTACAGTTTTTATGATGTCTTTTGAAAGAACCTCTGCTCCCTGCTCTGTTACAAGTACATTATCTTCAATTCTTATGCCTATGCCTTCTTCAGGAATATATAATCCAGGTTCTACTGTAAGTACTATGCCTGGTTCTAATTTCATGCCTCTGTCTCCTACATCATGATCATCTAATCCTAGATAATGACTTACTCCATGAAAATAGTACTTTACAAGCTCTTCATCTTTATCTATTTTACCTATTGCTTTAAGTCCATCTGCCAATACCTTTTTAGCAATTTTATTTAATTCTGCAAAAGGAAGTCCTGGTTTTATAGCTTTTATTACTTCCAATTCGGTTTTAAGCACTATATTATAAATCTGCTTTTGTCTATCAGTAAATTTGCCATTAACAGGGAATGTTCTGCTTATATCTGCATTATAGTAATTTAATTGAGCTCCCAAATCAAATAATATCAAATCTCCATCTTTCATATCTGAACAATTGTCTACATAGTGTAGTATGGTAGCGTTCTTACCTGCAGCTGCTATGGTTTTAAATGCATAATCTTTAACACCATGAGTTTTTAAAACAAAGTCAAAATGAGCTTCAAGAGCATATTCTTTCATTCCATCTTCAGCATTTGTCATTAAAGCTTCTATACCTTTTCTAGTAATTTCTATAGCTTTTCTTATTTCCTCAATTTCTTCTTCAGATTTTATAACTCTTAATTGGCATATCTCATTGTACACATTTTCGATTTTAACATTAGGATATTTTGATTTTAATTCCTGTGCAAAATATAGATTTTGATTAGGCAAATCATCCCAGCTGTCCTTTTCTAAATCTAAATATACATTTTCTATGTCATCATTAAATAAGCTATTATGAACTTCTTTTTGAAAATCTTTAATATAACTTATGCTTTCTATGCCTGATGCGGTTTTAGCTTCTTCGGAACTTATAGTCTTTCCTACCCACTTTTCCATAACAGGATCTGCTTCTCTTATAAATAAAGTTTCTTTAAGAGTACCCTCTTTTTTTAATACCATAAGTATCACTTTTTCTTCATCTATACCTGTAAGATAATAAAAATTTCTGTTAGGCGTAAAAGGATAAGCCTCATCTGCAGACTTTTTAGGTGCACTTCCCGCAAACATTATAAGTAAAGAATTATCTTTTAATTTATCCCCAAGATTTTTTCTGTTTTTTATAAAAACTTTGTTATTCAATTAAATTCACACCCTTCTTCGAAACTATGCTATAGTATTAATTTTACCCCTAGTATAGAATTTATTCCAGTAAAACCAATAAAGATTTTTGCAAAACTATACACTTATTGACATTATGTATAAGTAATTATATAATAATTTAATGAAATTAAATTGTAATCGACTAAATTTTAAGGGAGTATACTCTATGAAAGATGAACTATTAAAACTAGATAATCAACTTTGCTTTGCTATATATGCATGTTCCAAGGAAATCATAAGGTTGTACAGACCTTTTCTTGAAAAATTAGGTATAACCTATACTCAATATATAACCCTTTTGGCTCTATGGGAAAAAGATGATATTACAGTAAAAGAACTAGGTCAAAGGCTTTACTTAGACTCTGGAACCTTGACCCCCCTTCTAAAGAAGATGGAGGAGAATGGTTTTATAATCAGACAGCGTTCTTCAGAAGATGAAAGAAAAGTTGTAATAAAATTAACTGAAAAAGCTATAGATTTGAAAAAGCAGGCTTTAAGCATTCCACAGGCTGTATTTTGCAATACAGGATTGTCTCCTGAAGAAGCTGTGCAGCTTAGAGAAGAAATAACTAAACTTTTAAACAGAGTTTATCTTATTAATTCACAGCCTTAACATAATACCAATTAAATTTAATTTTCAATAAAAAAGAGCGAAATAACATCGCTCTTTTTTATAGTGTATTCTCTATTTTTATTAATTCATAATATTTTTCTTTTAAGCTTTTAAGATCCTGCCAAAAAAGCGCCTTTTTACTTTCATCTCTAAAGATAGCTGCAGGATGAAAAGTTCCCATTAAGTAACAGCCTTTTTTTTCTACCCATTTTCCCCTATCTCTAGTTATTTTGCCTTCTCTATCAATTACAAATCTAAAAGCAGTAGCTCCCAAACACACTATTATTTTAGGCCTTACTAATGCTACCTGATTCCTTAAATACGGAAGGCAAGTTTCTCCTTCTTCTTCTGTTGGTGTCCTATTATTTTCAGGTCTGCATTTACAAACATTGCATATGTAATAATCTCTTTCTCTCTTTAAATCCAATGCTAACAATGCCTTGGTAAGCAGCTGGCCTCCTTTACCTACAAAAGGATAGCCAAGTCTATCCTCATCTGCCCCAGGTGCCTCTCCAATAAGCATTATTTTAGCCTTAGGATTACCATCACCAAACACCATATTAGTTCTATTGTCGCCTAAATCACATTTGTGACAGTTAATACATTCTTCGTAAAGTTCTTTCCATCGAAGCAAATCATATCAACTCCAATATAAATTATTCCATAGCTATAAGCTTTACTTTTATTACATTATCTATATCTTGTATTTCGTTTAAAAGATCTTTTATATCCACAATAAGATTTGATATATCAAAAGTTATAGTTACATTTGCAGCATTATTTATAGGTATATCCTGATTTATTGTAAGTATATTGCCTTTCTTTTCTGCAATCTTGTCTAATACATTAGATAAGGCTCCTGCCTCATGGGATAAAAGCAAAGCTATGGTTACCTTTTGACCCTTTACACTTTCTGACATAAGGAAAACATTGTCTTTATACTTATAAAATGTGCTTCTACTTATGCCTAACTCTTTTACACCTTCTGAAATATCTTTAACCTGACCTGTATATAAAAGTTCTTTTACTTTCACAACTTTCTCAAAAACTTCAGGCAAAACCTTACTATTTACTATAAGAAACTTATCAGCCATATTATTTCCTCATTCATCTAAAATTTTATTTATTATTTATAAACATTTTAATTCATTAATTTAACCTAGGCAACTTAGTAAAAAGATTTTAAATGCTTAATAATAAAAAGATAGCTTGCAAATATTAAATATAGCAAGCTACTTTTTAAATTTAATAATAGTTTTCTATTTTATGTTTAATTTTACTTTAAGCTTTTTAAGCATGTCCTCTGTCATTGACGCTAAATCATATTTTGCAGAAAATCCCCATTCTTCCTTTGCTGCAGTACAATCTATGGAATTTGGCCAAGAATCTGCAATGGCCTGTCTTACAGGATCTACTTCATAACTCATCTTAAATCCTGGTATATGTTTGCTTATTTCAGCAGCAATCATGGAAGGTTCAAAACTCATAGCTGTTATATTAAAAGCATTCCTGTGTACAAGTTTTGAAGCATCTGCTTCCATTAGATTAACTATAGCATTTAAAGCATCTGGCATATACATCATGTCCATATAAGTTCCTTCACCTATATAGGATGTATATTTCCCTTCTTCTAAAGCTTTATAATATATATCTACTGCATAATCAGTGGTACCGCCGCCTGGAGGTGTAACATAAGAGATAAGTCCTGGAAATCTTACTCCTCTTGTATCTACACCAAATCTTTTGTTATAGTAATCGCATAATAGTTCTCCAGAAACCTTTGTAACACCGTACATAGTTCCAGGTCTTTGTATAGTATCCTGAGGTGTATTATCCCTTGGAGTACTTGGACCAAAAGCTCCTATGGAACTTGGAGTAAAGAAGGAACACTTAAGCTCTCTTGCTACTTCTAGTGCATTGAATAGTCCTCCCATATTTATCTGCCAAGCTAACACTGGTTTTGCTTCTGCTACAGCAGAAAGTAGTGCTGCAAGATGAATTACTGTATCTACTTCATGTTTTTTGGCTATTTCAGCCATGCTGCAAGAATCAAGTACATCTAAAATTTCAAAAGGTCCTGATTCTACAGTTTCATTACCTTCTAATCTTCTTATGTCTGTAGCTACAACATTATCAGCACCATATATACTTCTTAAATGCATAGTAAGTTCTGAACCTATCTGGCCTAAGGCTCCTGTAACTAATATCTTTTTCATGCTATTTCCTCCATATATTCAAAATTAGTGATGAAATTTAGGCAATATATACTATTTAATTACTCCTAATTCTTTACCTACTTTTTCATAAATAGCCAAAGCTTTATCCAACATTTCTTTAGTATGAGCTGCTGTTGGCATATTTCTAACTCTTCCTGTGCCAAGTGGAACTGTTGGGAATACTATAGACTTAGCATATACTCCTTCTTCTATTAACTTCTTACTAAATTCCTGAGTTAATTTTTCATCTCCTATGATACATGGAGTTATAGGTGTTTCACTATGTCCTATATCAAAACCTAATTTTTTTAAGCCGTCTTTTAGATATCTTCCATTTTCCCAAACTTTATCTACCAATTCTGTGCTTTCTGTCATTATATTTAAAGCTTCTATACAAGCCCCTGCTGCTGCTGGAGTCAAAGATGTTGAGAATAAGAAAGGTCTTGCTCTTACTTTAAGCCAATCTATCAAATCTTGAGAACCTGCTACGTATCCGCCTACAACACCTATAGCTTTTGACAAAGTTCCTATTTGAAAATCTATTTTATCAGATAATCCAAAATGTTTAACTGTTCCAGCTCCTGCTCCCATTACTCCTGAGCCATGGGCATCATCTACATAAGTTATTAGATCAAATTCCTCTGCAATTTTAACTATCTCTGGAAGTTTCGCTACATCTCCATCCATAGAGAATACTCCATCAGTTATTACCATTACTTTCTCGTATAGTCCGCTTTCTTTTGCTTCTTTAGCCTTTCTTCTTAAATCTTCCATATCAGAATGTTCAACTCTTATTATTTTAGCACCAGATAATCTACATCCATCTATTATAGAAGCATGATTTAAAGCATCTGATAATATAGCATCTTTTTTGTTCATTACAGCTTGTATAGCTCCAGCATTACAGTTGAATCCGGATTGGAATGCTATAGCTGCTTCTGTATGTTTAAATTCTGCTAATTTTTTTTCAAGTTCATCATGTATTTTTAATGTACCATTTATAGTTCTTACAGCACCTGCTCCTACACCATATACATTTGTTGCTTTTATAGCAGCATCTATCATCCTTGGATGAGTAGCTAATCCTAAATAGTTATTTGAGGATAAGTTTACAAGTTCTTTCCCATCAATTTTTATTATAGGACCATTAGCTCCTTCTAAAGTATTAATTACATTATATAGTCCCTTACTTTTTAAGTCATTTAGATTTTCTTTTAAAAAATTGTTTAAGGCTTTACTTCCCATTTAATTGCCTCCCTAAAATTTATTATATTTGTATTTCATACAAGTACATTTTTTATATTTTGTCTATAATTTTATTATATCAGAGAGATACATATATTTCTACAGACTATTAAGCTTTAATTATTATTCTATTCTTCATATTCATCAAATTAGCTTTAACTTTTTAACTATTTGAAACGTTTTCACGATTTTTCTTCTATTTTTACTTATTATTCACCATTTACAATTTGCAGTGAATGTATTTATGAACTATGCTTCATTTTTGCTTAATATGAAAATGTGCTGGTATACACAGAATTTATTTTTATACTTCCAAATGCTTATATTGACTTTTTTATTCGTGTCCATTATATTATTATTATAACTTTTTAATGATTTAATATATTGAAGCAAAAGATTTTTATTGTCATTAACATTTCATATTTCTGATAATTTATAAATATCATTAACTTTTTATACTATAAATCATATAATAAATTAAACTCCTTAAAGATCCCCCATATTTAGCCTTTAGTCCTGGCTAAATTTCATATATGTGCCTATGCTATTATGAAAAATAAAGCATAGGCTATTTTTTATTATTAACATAGACTTCCTTACTATCTATACATGTTGTGTTATACATAAAAATACCTTATGATTATTATTGTGTTACATTTTTTATATGAGGTGTTGGTATGAAAATACGCAAAGATACAGTTAAAGATGTTCTTCATCTTGCCCTTCCAGCAGTAGGTGAAATGATATTATATATGATGATATGGGTATTAGATACCATGATGGTTGGCCAATATGGCGGAAATATAGCCGTAAGCAGTGTGGGCTTAAGTTCTGAAATAATGTATACTTTTTCTAATATATTAATTAATGTAGGAATCTCTGTGGGCATAACCTCTTTAGTAGCTAGAAAAATGGGAGCAAAAGATTATAAAGCCGCAGAAGAATATTCTACCTTAGGCTTTATTGCAGGTGCTATAATATCTCTATTTGTATTTTTAATATTTTTTATATTTAGCGCTGACATTCTTAAAGCTGCTGGTGCCAATGAAAATGTTATATCTTTGGGTTCTCCTTATATGAAAATAGCTTCTATAGGAATCTTTTTCAATATGCTGATGAGCATATTAAATGCCATCTTAAGGGGCTCTGGAAATACAAAAACACCTATGTTAGCTTCAGTTTTAATAAATATAATAAACATAACTTTAGATTACGGTCTTATATTCGGTAAGCTAGGAATGCCTGAACTTGGAGTTGAAGGTGCTGCACTAGCTACATCTATAGCCCAAACTATAGGCTTCATATTCATAGCTGTATACAGCACAAAAAAATCAAAGCTTAAGATAAATATGAAATATATATTAGATTTTAAATGTCATAGAATGCGGGATTTGCTTAAACTTTCTATACCATCTTCAATGCAGGAAGGTGCTTTCAGCCTTAGCAGATTGTTATGCAATTTTATGATAATAAGTGCTGGTACTGTTGCTTTTGCTGCAAATCAGATAGCTACTACTATAGAGTCTATATCCTACATGCCAGGATGGGGATTTGCTGTAGCTGCTACCACATTAGTTGGACATAAGATAGGAGAAAAAGATTATAAGAAAGCAGAGGAATATGCCTATACTTCTATATTATTAGGTACACTAATCATGTTAATTTGTTCAGTTTTATTCCTGGTAGTTCCTAATGGACTAATTCGATTATTCATAAATAGCTCTGAAACAGAAGTTATAAGACTTGGTGCTTTATGCCTTATGGTAGCTTCTATGGAACAACCCTTTATGGCTGTGTCTATGATAGTTGGCGGTATATTAAAAGGTTCAGGGAATACAAAAACTCCTTTTATAGTATCACTTATATCCAGCTGGATAATAAGATTACCTATGATATTTTACTTCGTATATATTTTAAAACTCTCTGTAGTATATGTATGGGTTATAACTACAATTCAATGGATATTTGATGGAACTCTCATATATATTCTTTTTAAAAAGGATTTTAAAAAGATTAAGGAAAGAGCTTAACTGAAAATTCAGTTAAGCTCTTTTTTATCCGCTATATTTTCTGCTTATAAAACAAAGCACAAAGCAGCTTGTCCTTTTATATTTAACTGTTCAAGATAATATTGTGTATATCTTTATCTAACTTGTAGCTGCGCTTGTTTAGGCAAATTTTCTTGTAGAATAGTAATTACTTTATTGTAATCACTCTTTTTAAAATGAAATGTCTGCTCCATAAAATCACCTGATAACTTAACCTTTATGTCCTTTGAATTGATTATCATAACTTTTTTAATTTCATTCCACAATATAACCTCTTTACATTTATACATTGATATGAACCCTTTTGAACTAATCCCTTCTTTAATCCATATACTTATAAACATAAGAATTCCCAATACTCCTGTTACATAATGAATCCAAGTATCAGCATAAAAATATATAATCCACACAAAAACAGCCACAGAAAGCAATACAATAGTAATTTCTATGTACCTTTTTCTCGTTGATATCACTAATTCTTTCATATATCTTAACTGTTTTAAAATAATCAAAATAAAAAGCAATGGTATAATAATGTAAGCAAATTTCATTAACCCCGTCTCCTTCGCAAGTAATAGTTAAGAAGTATAATTATTTTCTATCCTTACTCTTACCTCTTACCTCTCACTTTTCTCCTAAGGCGTACTATAATCCCCACTATAATTCCAATAACGCCACCAGCTGACATACCTAGAATTACATTATCCATTACAGCACCTGCCATTATACCAATACCACATCCAAAACAAATACCTAAAGCTACTTCTTTGTTTTTATCTTCCTTACTGTGATTTTCTTTTTTAATATCTTCTTTTTTGGATTTATCCTCCATAGCCTCCAAAATAAGTCCCCCCATTTTATTTATCTATATATTATACGAAAAAAATATAAGAAAAGTAGGAAAATATAGACTATTACAATTTCAAATTTTATTTATTCAATATTTACATAAAACTTGTAAGCTCTATGTTTTATATATTGTATAAAACCTATTATTAGCAGTATAGATATAACACTTATCAATACAAAAGCTATCCCTAAGGATGGTTCAAATTTTATAGTCAAAAATGCATTAGCTCCAGCTAAAGCCATAGTAATTAATGTACTTATCAAAGAATTAAAATTCTGCTTTACAGCCTTTTGCTCATCATCCCAGTTAAGTTTTGGTCTTTTTAAATCTATAAGAATGCCTAAAGCACAAGTTAAAAAGTTTGCAAGACATGAAACTATAAATATAAGCACCGCTATAAATACTGGAACTTTCATCACTAAAAACATTAAGAAGAAAAATATTAAGCTTACCATGTTTACTATAAAACCAGAAAACAATTTAGCAAGTATCTGTTCTGAATAACTTATAGGAATATACTTATTTATATACATATTGCTGCCTTCTCTTGATATAGCTGTGGAAGCTATCATACTAGTGCTTTGCATAAAAAGCATTATACTAAAAGAAACCCCAATAACTATACCTGATATACCTTTATCCCCCAATTTAGAAGTAAACTCTCCTAAACCGCTAAAGCTTTTTCCATTCATAAACATTGAAAATAGCAAGAATACAGGCCAAATAAAATTTCCAATAACGCAATTTACCAAAAATGCAGGAGTTCTAAATAAAATCTTTAATTCTTTAAAAGTATAAGATTTTAGTCTTGAATGCTGAATTGTCTTTTTGTCCAATTCTTCAGACCTTAATTCCTCCCTCTTAGCAAAAGAGTCTGATATTCCCATAACTCCTTTAAAATATAAAGTTTTAGCTAAAAACATGAAAATACAAATTGCAGCACAGGTTATTACTATAAATATGATCATATTTAAAATCATTTTTCCGCTGCCTGCACTGGCAAGTGAAAGTACACCAAATTTTAAAGTAGGAAATATACTATTAAATACTCTAGTTAATGAATTGTTGCCTTGAGATATTAAATCTACAATTTTACCGCTGCTTATCATAGAATTATTGGTTTTTTGAACTGCAATATTGGAACCTATAGCTATAAGCATAGCAAGTATTCCACCTATAGTTCTTAAAGCATCTTTATGCTTACCTAAATTAGTAAATCTCATTATTATCATATTTATTACAGCCGCTAATACTAAAGGGAATATAGGTAACCCTATAAATATTATTATAGAAAATATCCAATATAGAATACCTGAAGAACTTTTAACTCCATATACTGATAATATAGGAAGTAAGATAAATATCTCTGTTAAGTATTCATACATGAGAACTGTTATAAATTTTGCAATTAGAATATGATTAGGTTTTAATGGTAATGGTAGAAAAAATTCTACATCTTTAGAAAAATAGAAAATACTCAAAACATAAAGTATACCAAAAATGAATACCACTAAACTTACTAAAGAAAATCCTAAACTCAATATAATCCCCTGTTGATTTACACCTGATAATAAATCATATGTATAACTTATAAATTTAACTAAAGGCACTCCTATACACCCAGCAAATATTAGTAAAGAAAATATAAACATTAGCTTGTCATAATTTTTTTTACCTTTTTTAGCTTTAGAGCCACCTGCAGTTTTTAGCATGGTCTTTACTAAAACATATATCTTATTCATTTTCAGTCATCTCCAAAAACATATTTTCTAAAGAAGAATTTTCTTTCATATGCTCTTTTATCTCTTCTAGAGTGCCGCAAAAAAGAATTTTACCTTTATTTATGATAGCTACTCTATCACATAGCTTTTCTGCCACTTCCAAAACATGAGTGGAAAAAAATACAGTATTTCCGTTATCTGCATGCTCTCTCATCATTTCTTTTAGTATATGAGCTGACTTTGGATCTAGTCCAGTTAGTGGTTCATCTAGTATCCATATGGATGGATCATGCATTATAGCTCCCATAATAACAATCTTTTGTCTCATACCATGAGAGTAAGTTTGAATTTTATCATTAAGAGCATCGCTCATATCAAATCTTTTACTTAGTACTTCTATTCTTTCCTTCCTTAAGTCTTTAGGCACCTCATACATATCTCCCATGAAGTTTAGATATTCTATACCTTTTAACCTCAAAAACATATCTGGACTATCTGGAACAAACCCGAACTGTTTTTTTGCTTTTAGAGGATCTTTAACTATGCTGATACCATTTAATTTTATCTCTCCCTGATCTAATTCAGTTATTCCTGTTATCATCTTTATAGTAGTAGTCTTTCCTGCACCATTAGGCCCTAAAAATCCAAATATTTCTCCATTCCTTATGTCCAAATTCAGGCTGTCTACAGCTTTAGTAGTACCATTATAAGTTTTAGTAACATTTGAAATTTCTATCATGTTTAAATCCCCCTTTTAGTTGATTAAAAAGTTTATCAATGTTTACAACTTTATTATATATTATTAATAATTCCTTAACAAGCTTCATAAAAATATAAAAAGAGTTATTGCATACTCTTTATGACGTTTGCTTTATTCTTATTCTTTTCTCTCTTAATTGCTCATTTTTTCACAATATTAATAGCTTTACTATAAATGTAGCTACAATTATTGCTACCAAATCTGCCATTACCGCTGCCCAAACAGTGTGTCTAACCTTTTTTATACCTACAGCTCCAAAATAAACTGTAACTGTATAAAATATGGTTTCTGTTGAACCCATTATTATTGAAGAAATTAACCCAATAGATGTGTCTGCGCCATATTGCTTTATGATATCGCTGTACACCCCCAAGGCACCACTGCCTGATAGAGGTTTTATTAAAATAAGAGGAACTATTTCCACTGGAATTCCCACAAATTTAACCACCGGATTAATAAAATACATTAAATAGTCCATAGCTCCAGACTCTCTAAAAACTTTCACTGCCAATATCATAGCTAAAAGATAAGGAAAAATCCTAAGGCATATATGTATTCCATCCTTAGCACCCTCTACAAAACATTCATAAACTTTTACTCCATTGATTGCACCATATATAATTACAAGCACAATTATTAAAGGTATTATCCCCTTCAAAATATATCCAATCATTCATTTCAATCCTTTCACTTACTGATAATTAAAAATACCTTTCAAGCAGCTTACAGGCTGATACTCCAACTAAAGCAGCACAAGCAGTAGTTATAATACTAGGAATTATTATTCCCCCTGGATTTTGCGAGTTACAGGCAGCCCTTATAGATATTATGGTGGTAGGACCCAGCTGAATACATGCAGCATTTAGTACAATGAACAGTGCCATATCATCACTAGCCCTCTTCTTATCCTCATTAATTTTTTGTAATTCTTCCATAGCTTTTATACCAAAAGGAGTAGCTGCATTAGATAATCCCATCATGTTAGCAGTAAGATTCATAACTATTGCCCCCATAGCCCTATCACTATGAGAAGCTTCCTTAAATAATAAATTTAAAATAGGTCTTAACACCTTTGCTATTTTCCCAGTAAGCCCGCTTTTTTCAGCTATCTTCATGATACCGCACCATAAGCACATTATGCCTACAAGTCCTATCATAAGCTCCACTGTAGAAGCCGCAGAATCTATTACAGATTTAGACACTATCTCAACTTTACCTGTAAAAAATCCAAGAACAACTCCAAAAAATATCATAAAAAACCATATGTAATTAATCATAAAACCTCCATAAAACTATTAAAATTAAAAAGTAATATTCAATCTAATATATGTGTAACTTGTAATAATAAGACTATGAAAATTAGACTAGTGAATGTTGCAAAGCAATTGCAATAATGTTACCATGTTATATGTAAGTTTTTTAAAATTATTTTTGTTTTTAAATGGAGGCTTTTATGACAATTAAAGATATAATGAAATATATTGAAAGTGAGTATAAAGTGATAAATGAAACACCCTGTGAAATCTGTGGTGGTGACTATATAGCAGAAGATTTAGAAATTGCTCTTATAGATGGTATACCTTTTGACATATGTGATTGCATATGCTCAAGTTGTGGACATGAAAAAGAATTCTTATTTACAGCTCCTTTTATAGAAGATAAGGATTATAAAAAAATAGTTAAAACATTAAACTAAAATATAAAGCTTGCAAGCTTCAATAGATATAACTGAAGCTGCAAGCTTTTATTTATTCATAGTATATTATTTAATTTAGTAATTTACTTCATATATTTTCTATACTTTCATTTCCTGAATTTTCATGGGCCTCTTTAAGCTTTCCCATTTCTTTATACAAAAATATGCCTGTAATTATAGCAGATAATCCATCAGAAATAGGGCCTGCCATCCAAACTCCATTAAGTCCAAATATATTAGGTAATGTTAATAATAAAGGAATTAAAAGTATTACCTGCCTTAGCATGCTTAACAGCATTGCCATCTTTGCTTTTCCTACAGCCTGGAAGTAGTTGGTGCTTATGATCTGAAACCCTATCACAGGAAGCATAAATAAATATATTCTTATACCTCTGGCACCTATTTTCACTAATTCTGGATCCTTATTAAACAGTTTTACTATACCCTCAGGGAACAGCTGTATAACTAAAAATCCTGTTACAGCAACTACAGTAGCTGCAGTAATAGCATATTTTAAAGCATCCTTTACTCTTTTATAAGACTTAGCACCATAGTTAAATCCTATTATAGGTTGAGACCCTTGGTTAAGTCCAAACATAGGCATTAAGAATATGAGTGCTACACTATTTATAATAGTCATAGCCCCTATAGCCAAATCACCGCCATTATTCTTTAAAGCTTTATTAGATATCACAGATACTATACTTGCAGCTATCTGCATAGCAAAAGGGGCTACTCCTATAGCTAATATAGTTCTTACTATATATTTATCCAGTTTTAAATTATCTTTTTTTAATTTTAAAGTGCTCTTACCTCTTAGAAAATAGCTAATCACCCAAATAGCGGATACTATTTGAGATATAACCGTAGCTATAGCTGCACCCTTTACTCCCATACCAAATACAAATATAAATATTGGATCTAAAACAGTATTCAATATAGCTCCTATAAGCATAGTCATCATAGATATTTTAGGATTACCTTCCGCCCTTATAAGATTATTTAAACCGAACCCCAAAGAACTGGCTATTGTCCCCATAAAAATTATATTTATATAATCTTTTGCATAAACAAATGTATCTCCTGCAGCACCAAATGCAACTAGCACCTTATCCACTGTTAAAATACCAACTATAGTTATAGTTATACTTATTATACTTATTAAGACAAAGGCATTACCTAAAATATGTTCTGCTTCATCCTTCTTTTTTTGCCCAAGTCTTATGGAAGTAGAAGCTCCTGCCCCTATACCTATTAGCATACCAAAGGCCATTATTATGGTACTAATTGGCAGAGTCAATCCAACACCAGATATAGCAATACCACCTACATCCTTTATATGTCCTATGTAAATCCTATCCACAATATTGTATAAAGCATTAACTAGCATACCAACTATAGCAGGTATGGAAAATTTAACCAGAAGTTCTCCTACTGGCTCTGTGGCTAACCTTTTCTGCCTATCTTTTTCCATTAAAATCAGCTCCTTTTACACTATATCTTTTTTGATTTTCTACCATTCTCTGTAGCAATCTCAAAGTAATTTCTTTTTCCTCTTCACTAAAACCATAAGCTATTATACTATTCCATTTTTTTAAAGTGGCATATATGCCTTCTTTTATGCTTAAAGCCTTATCTGTAATATAAACTTTATAAGCCCTTTTATCCTCTTCATCCACTTTTCTATATACATAGCCTTCCTCCTCAAGCTTTTTTATAGCTCTAGCTGTAGTTCCTTTATCTACATTGAGGTTATAACTTATCTCCTCTTGAATTACTCCATCATTTGCATAAAGATAAGTTAGAAAAAAAAATTGACCGCTTCCTATATTATATTTAGAAAATTCTTTAGAAAAATACGCATTTCCTGATCTATATAACGTAGATATATATTTTCCTATAGATTCACACCCTTTATTTGACTTCCTATTCAACTTATGCCATCTCCTTTTATATAGTTGCATTAACAACAATATTATAAATGAATATAGTTGTTGATGCAACTATATTTTTAAAAAAAATAGTGCTGAAAAGCACTTTAAATTCCTAAAGAGAAAAGATATAAACCTAGAAGTAGTATTACTATACCTAATACTATTTTAAATATTTTTCCTATTTTTATAGTTCTAGGAGAACTACTTAAATTTTCTACCAGTCCTATAGAAGTTCCAGCTAACAGTATTAAAGTACAATGACCTACGGAATATAATAGCAGCATTATTATGCCTAACAGCACATTACCCTTTCCAGCTACAAAAGCTAATATTGCTGCTAAAACAGGTGTAGCACAAGGAGATGAAAGTGCTCCGCCTAATATGCCTAAAAAGAAAGCTCCTGCTAATCCCTTTTTCATATTAGGAATCCTGCAGCTATTTTTATTAACTCCTATATTTATTACTCCTAAAAGCTGCAATCCGCTTATTAACATTATTGCAGATAAGATAATATACCACCACTTACCAGCTCCGCTAAAAAACCTACCCAATACAGCAGATAATGCTCCAATTATAGTAAAGGTAGCTGCAACCCCTAAACTAAAAAATATAGACATCTTTAAAGCAACTTTTTTATCCTTTACTCCATTTCCTTCTACATACCCCACAATAAGTGGTACTGAAGACAAGACACAAGGACTAAAAGAGGAAGCTAATCCTGCTATAAGTGACATTATAAGCGCTAGCCAAATATTATTTGCTATAATCTCTGAAAAATTATTTAGAATATTCATCTCCTATTTAACCCCCATTGATGATAATACTTTTTCTATATCTTTTAAAGAAAGGATTCCCTCATATCTATCCACTATTACCCTATCTTCATTTAAAAATATAATTGTAGGCATTACTCTAACACCGTATCTTTCTGCTATACCATAGTTTTCTGAATCTTCTATGTTTACTTTTATTACTTCAAGCTTTCCTTCGTACTTACTTTTAACCTCTTTTAAAACAGGATCCACCCGTCTGCAGGCTGGTCAAGTAGGAGAGCCTAATTCAATCAGCACAGGGAGTGAATTTTTCTTATCTTCAGGATCAAACTTGCTCCAATTAAATTCATTTTTATTACTCTTAACACCTCCACCGCTGACATTATTCCTGCTATTTTTTGAGTAATATATTCCTGATAAGGCTAAAAATACCATTACAATTATAGAAACTTTTATCCATCTTTTCATACTAAGTCCTCCTTTATACCCCTATATGGTATATATTAAACAAAATAATACTCACTGTCAACTAATAAATGTAATTAAAATTTAATTTATATCCATTTTTCTTTAACCAAGTCTTTTTATTTTCATAATCCGGTAATATGCTTTTTACTAAACTCCAAAACTCTTTTGAGTGATTTCTATGTATTATATGGCATAGTTCATGAACCACCACATACTCTATTACTGGCATAGGTGCCATCACTAACTTTAAGTTATAATTTATATTATTCTTACTCGAGCAGCTGCCCCAAATGGATTGAACATTTTTTACAGTTATATTATTAGGTTTAACAGAAAGTTCTTTTGCATAAACTTCTGTTACTTCTCTTAAAATTTTGTAGGCTTCTTTCCTATACCAGTTCATTATTTTATTTTTTAAAATTATATATTCATCTTCTTTAGATTTTATGCACTTTAAGTTTACTTGAATTTCTTTGTCCTGAATAACTATAATATCTTTATTACTGCAGTTATAAAAAACTTTTAAAAGATAGTCTTCTCCTAAATATTTAAGTTTTTCCCCATTTACATATTTTCTCTCCTGCCTATCTTTTTTCACACTTTCTACATCATTCAGGTGTTTTATTATCCATTGTGATTTATCTATTAATAGCTGTTCTGCATTTTTTTTATTTATATTATACGGTACACTTACTACTAACCCATGTTCTATAGAAATGGATATCCCTATGCTTTTTCTTTTTTTAGATCTTCTCAATACATAATTTAATCTTCTTCCATCTATAATTATGCTATCCAAATTGAATCCATCCCCTTTGAGTCTTTATGATATTAAAAAATAAGGTCTAGGAATAACTATCCTAAACCTTATTTACTTTAAAATCTATTATTTTTTACAGGAATCTCTCTCTACCAATATGTAAGGTAATACAAAATGCTTTTGATCTAGTTTTTTATGATTTATAACCTTTATAAGCATTCTCATTGCCACAGACCCCATATCATACATAGGCTGTGATATAGTAGTTAATCTTGGATAAAACATAGATGCCACATATATATCATTAAATCCTATAACATCTATATCTTCAGGAACACTTATACCTTTTTCTCTTAAGGCATTTATAGCGCCCATGGCTATTTCATCTGAAGCACAGAATATAGCATCTATATCGCCTTTTTCTAAAATTTTATCTACAGCTTCATAACCTGTTTGGGCTTTTAGATCTCCAAAATATAAAAAGTCTTCTTTTACTTCTAAGCCGCTTTCTTTTAAAGCTTCTTCATAACCAAAATATCTCATAATCCAAGCATTTTGAGCATTTTTATGAGTTCCTATATATGCTATATTTTTATTCCCACAATCTATTAGATGCTTTGTAGCATCATAAGCAGCTGCCTTGTTATCAATAGTTACACTAGGAAGCTCACCCTTTTCATCCCTGCTTTCTATAAGTACAGTAGCTAACTCTAATTCGTTTATTAGATTTAATATCTCTGGTTCTAGAGAACTACTCATATATAGTACTCCATCTACCATTTTTTCTTTTAGCACTCTTAGATATTCCTTTTCCTTTTCCAAATCAGAATCAGAATTACATAACATTATATTATAATCATATATATTAGCTACGTCTTCAGTACCTCTTACAATTTCAGGATAAAACTGATTTGATATATCTGGTACTAATATACCTATAGTTTTTGTCCTTTGTGTCTTTAAACTTCTTGCTACTATATTAGGTCTATAACCAAGTTTCTTTATAGCTTCTAATACTTTTTTCTTAGTCTCTTCATTTACAACGTCTACATCATTTAAAACTCTTGAAACTGTTGCAATGGAAACTCCTGCTTCTCTTGCAACATCCTTTATTGAAGCTGCCATTTCTATCCTCCTCCATTCCTTACCATTAATTTAATTATATCCGTTTTCCTGCTTAATTTAAATACTACACTTTTAAAAGCCTTATTTCAATCTTTACCTGCTTAACTTAACTTTATTATAACCAAAACAAAATAGCAGTATGTTTAAAGTTAAATATCCATGAGTTACTATCAAAAGCGCTTAATTCGTTTTTAAGAATTAAGCGCTTTAGTTTTTATAAAATTACTTAACTACTTCTACTGTCATATCTAGTTTTTCACCATTTATAGTGTATTCAGTATAATCAAACTCTCCATTATAAACTATTTCTATAGTTAAAGTTTCTCTCTTTACTATTTCTTCAAACTTTTTAACTATATCTATAAGTATATCATTATGTGCTACATATAGTCTTATCTTATCTGCTACTTCAAATCCGCTCTCTTTTCTCATATTCTGAATCTTGCTTATTATCTCTCTTAAATGTCCTTCTTCTCTTAACTCTTCTGTTATGGTAGTGTCAAGAACTACTCCTAGTTCTCCTTCTCCTGCAAAAGCATAACCTTCTAGTCCCTGCATTGTAACAAGTAGATTTTCTTCATTTAACTCTATTTCTGTTTCTCCTACTTTTATAGTTACTGTACCGCCATTTTGAACAGTTTGAGCAAGTTCCATTTGATTTCTTGCTGCTATTTCTTTCCTTATACCAGGTATTAGCTTACCATAAGCTCTGCCTAATACAGGTAAATTAGGTTTTATTTCAAAATTAACATATTGAGAAAGATCTGAACCAAATTCTATAGACTTTATATTAAGTTCATCCTTTATAATATCTCCATAATACTCTGGAAGAGATTTTGTGCTTAAAAGCATTTTTGAAAGCGGCTGTCTGTTCTTTATATTAGCACCATTTCTTGCGCTTCTGCCTAACTTAACTAATCTATAAGCTGTTTCCATATCCTTTTCTAACTTTTGGTTTACAAGCTTTTCATTATATTCAGGCCAGCTGCATAGATGAATGCTTACAGGGGCATTTTTATCAAGATTTACCACTAAGTTTTGATATATCTCTTCAGTAACAAATGGAACAAACGGTGCTGCTACTTTAGATAAAGTTACAAGTACTCTGTATAATGTAACATAGGCACCTATCTTATCATCTGTTAAAGTTTCACTCCAGTATCTTGCTCTGTTTCTTCTAACATACCAGTTTGAAAGTTCGTCAACAAAATTTTCTATATTTAAAGCAGCTTGAGTTATTCTGTAGCTATTTAAATCTTCATCTACAGTCTTAACTAGAGTATTAAGTTTTGATATTATCCATTTATCCATAACATTTTCCGACTGGAAATCTTCATATTTTGTTGGATCAAAATCGTCTATTTCAGCATATAGCACATAGAAAGAATAAACATTCCATAAAGTACTTAAAAACTTTCTCTGAGCTTCTGCTACATCATCCTTTGAAAACCTAGTTGGAAGCCATGGAGCACTAGCTGTGTAAAAATGCCATCTTGTGGAGTCTGCACCTTGAGTCTCAATGACATCAAAAGGATCTACTACATTACCCTTATGTTTTGACATCTTTATACCTTGTTTATCTAAAACATGACCTAATACCACGCAATTTTGGAATGGATTAGTATCAAAAATAGCTGTAGATATAGCAAGAAGTGTATAGAACCATCCTCTTGTCTGGTCTACTGCTTCTGATATAAATTGTGCCGGGAAGTTAGCTTCAAACACTTCCTTATTTTCAAATGGATAATGATATTGAGCAAAAGGCATAGATCCTGAATCAAACCAGCAGTCTATAACTTCATGAGTTCTCTTCATCTCTTTACCGCATTTTTCACATTTTAAATGAACATTATCTATATAAGGTTTATGAAGTTCTATATCTTCTGGTACATTTATTCCCTTTTTCTTTAGTTCTTCAATACTTCCTATACATTCTTTGTGTCCACATTCACATTCCCATATTGGAAGTGGTGTTCCCCAATATCTATCTCTAGATATACCCCAGTCAATTACATTTTCAAGGAACTTTCCGAATCTTCCTGTCCTTACATTGTCAGGATACCAATTTATATTATCATTATTCTCTAAAAGTTTATCTCTTAAAGTTGTCATTCTTACGAACCAACTTTCCTTTGGATAATATAAAAGCGGTGTATCACATCTCCAACAATGTGGATAAGAGTGAGTAAATTTCTCTGATTTAAATAACATGTTGTGCTCTTGCATATATTCTAATATCTTTGGGTCTGCCTTTTTAACAAACATTCCCTTCCATGGTTCCACGCAGTCTATAAACTTACCTTCTGCATCTACAAGATTAATTAGTGGCAGATTGTACTTTTTACATACATTATTATCATCTTCACCATAAGCTGGTGCTGTATGAACTATTCCAGTACCATCTGTTAAAGTTACAAAATCCCCATGGATTACATAGAATGCTTTTTCTTCAGGAGTATAGAACTTAAATAGCTGTTCATATTCAAGTCCAAGCATTTCCTCCCCTTTGAATTCTCTTAGGATTTCATATTCTATATCACCAAGTACAGAAGATACTAATTCTTTTGCAAGTATATAATATTCTTCCCCTGCTTTTACTTCCACATAGTCATACTTTTTGTTTATAGTCAAAGCTACGTTAGAAGGTAGTGTCCAAGGAGTTGTAGTCCATGCTAATATATATTTATTTTCTTCACCTTTAACCTTAAACTTAACTACTGCTGTAGATTCCTTTACATCCTTATACCCCTGTGCTACTTCATGAGAAGATAGTCCTGTTCCGCATCTTGGGCAGTAAGGCAAAACTTTATGTCCTTTATATAAAAGTTCTTTGTCCCACATCTGTTTTAATGCCCACCAAACTGACTCTATATAGTCATTGTGATAAGTAACATAAGGATTATCCATATCTACCCAAAATCCTATTTTTTCAGACATGTCTTTCCACATACTTGAATATGTAAATACACTGTTTTTACATTGTTTAATAAAATTCTCTACTCCATACTCTTCTATCTGCTGTTTTCCTGAAATATTAAGTTTCTTTTCTATTTCAAGTTCTACAGGAAGACCATGAGTATCCCAACCTGCTTTTCTTAAAACCTTATAACCTTTCATAACTTTGTATCTTGGTATAAGGTCTTTCATAACTCTTGTTAATACGTGTCCTATATGGGGCTTACCATTGGCAGTTGGAGGGCCATCATAAAATGTAAAATATTCTCCATCTTTGTTTAAATCAAAATTTTTGTTGATTACATCTTTTTCCTGCCAGAGTTTTAATATGTCTTTCTCCATATCCACAAAACTTCTGGATGTTTCCACTTTTTTATACATATTTCTTCTACTCCTTTCCATTCTTATAAAATTAGCCTTTAAGTTTATTATATTTAGTAATATTCTCATTTATATAAATAAAAAAACCTCATCCTATAGGACGAAGTTAACTCGCTAAACCACCCATGATTTTCAAAGCTGCTATAAATATTATTTTATTATGTAAATACGCAGCACATTTTTTGAGTACATTTTATACTCTATTCTTTAACGCAGAACTACGGGCTCACTTACTCATCTTGTTTTCAGCTGCCAACTCCTAGGTGATTTTCCTTAAACTCTATCTATGACTTTCCACCAAACAGCCACTCTCTTTAAGACTCAAATTTAAGTACTTTTCCTATTCACTGTTTTTCATTATCCTTGATTATATTATAACTAAAGTGTCTTGTCAATTATAAATAATCTTATGTGACTTTGCAAGAAATTGAAAAAGATACAAGCCAATTCCATTTTTACAATGCTTACACCAAAATTATATTATACAAGCTGCATTGACTTCAAAAAAAACGGCATGATATACTTATATTGTATAATAAATACATTTTTAAAAAGAGACTAGTACAATGAAGATATTTAGAAAAAATAAATACTTCTCTAAAGGCACTATATTCTTTATGTTGTTTATATTCATATGTGGTAACTATACAATTTTTCAAGATTTAACTCCCATTACAAAAGAACTTAAAGTTGAATACGCTGATTATTTTAATTTTAAACGAACACACTCATTAGTAGAAGTATACAGTAACTACAATAAGTTATCTGATATTGAAATGATATCATTAAACGTCTTGATAGAAGATTCAATTAAGCATTCTGTATATTATGACTATAAAATGTATATTGATGATTACTTCAGATTAACAAATAAACATTACGATAATCAATATCCTGAAAAAGTAAAATCATAAATTGATAAGTATATAAATAAATATAAATACAAACAATATTTAATTCTTCTAAAAAACTTTATATCATATGTGGCAGCAATTATAGGTGGGGTATTTATATTTGATTTAGTTTTAAATATGTTAAAAAAATTAAAGAGAAAAATAACCTAAATATAATCTATCTATAAGGAGCTGTTGCATTAAGAATAAATACTACAATATATTGTGCTAATTTTAAATTTGCAAATCAATATATTGTATGTAAATTCCTTAGTGCCACAGTCCCATTTTTATAAATAGTTAATTAAGTTTGTTCATTTTTGCAAAATAATTCTATAATTTTTTAGTAGGTTGTTAATTGATATTGTTTAATAATATGGTGAATTGAAAAACTAAATTCTACTCAACTTGAAACTTGAAAACTATTAAATTTTATGTTTTAATATTATTAATAATAGTTTTTATTATTTGATATATATTATTGTTTGTTTTAATATGAAATTAAGTTATTTTTGAGATACTAAATAGATTAGGAGGATATTTTTATGGAGAATAATGTCAATGAGCAGATTATGGATAAATTAACTAAGGTTTGCTTGTGCAAAGCTATACCAAGATCTAAAATGAAGGAAGCTATTGCAAACGGAGCAAAAACTGTAGAAGATGTACAAAAAGCTACTGGTGCTGGCTCTGGCCCTTGCTGTGGAAGAAGATGTACTCCAAAAATACAGGAACTTTTAGATAAATATGCAAATCAATAAAATTCTAAAATCTTACAGTCTATAGGCTGTAAGATTTTTTATACTGCTTATCTAAGTCCTCACTATTATTCACATTGAAAACCCAAGCCTTATATAAAAATATTTATCTAAATATTTACATGTATTTTAAGTTATGATATAATGCATTATAAGGTTATAAATACTATTTATTTTAGGAGGACATCATGAGCGCTGTATTTTATTTCAACTCAATTTTAATGCTATGTTTTATATTTTTTGCAGCTTTTACATTTTACAAAAGTTTTAAAAATAATAAAAGCTATTCTAAAAAAGCACCATTATTTAAAGCAAAACTTTCTAAAAAGTCACTGATTTTCCCTGTAATATATGCTTCCATAATAATATTGGATCTTGTATTAATTATTGCCGATGGTGATTTAATTGAACATATTCCACAGATTATATTCTTCGTGTTGAATTTACTATTTGTTATAGATATATTGGTGGGAAAATTAATAATAACAGAGGATGGAGTAGGCATTAAGGGTATCATAACTAATGCACTAACCTGCTTTATTCCTTGGGACAAGGTGAAGTATTGGAAATGGAATAAATTCGATGAAAACTCCCTATATATTAGCGGCACTATAGAAAAAAATTCTAGAGAGATAGAAAAAAAATTTAGTTCTTTAGAAAAAGAAAAAATTAATACTATTTTATTTGAGCATATACCTGAAAAAGTAAAATTTAATTAATAGTCATAAAAAACTGCCCTAAGGTGAAAATTATCATCCTAGGGCAGTTTTATTATCCCATACATATTTATATGCATTACACTAAAACTTAAGTTTAATATACTTTACTTTTATTCTGTTATATATTTTATTATAAGCTGGATAGTATTTTCTATGGAGTCTAAATGAGTTCTTTCATAGTGGTGAGTAGCATCTACTCCAGGTCCTAAGCAGGCAAAATTAAAATCTTTACCCTGAAGTACTATCATGCTTGCATCTGAGCCATATCTATAATAAACGTCTACTACATGCTTTATGTTGTTTCTTTCAGCTAATTCTACAAGTTTCTTTCTAAGTTTAAAGTTGTAAGGTGTTCTGCTATCCTTCGCACAAATACATACACTATGCTCTTCTGAAGTATGTCCTTCTCCCACTGGTCCTATATCTAAGGCTACAAATTCTTTTGTCTTTTCTGGTATAGCGTAAACTCCATGGCCGATTTCCTCATAATCACTTATAAAAAAGTTAGTTGTATATTTAGGCTTTATATTATTTTCTTTTAAATACTTACATACACCAAAAACTATAGCTACTGCTGCTTTATCATCTAAGTGTCTAGCCTTTATATATCCACTGTCTGTTATGACAGCTCTTGGTTCAAAGTAAACAAAATCTCCTACCTTGATTCCCAAATTTAGAACCTCATCTTTACTATGTACATCTTCGTCTATCCTAACCTCTACAGTTTCTTCTGTTCTAGTCATCTTAAAAGATTCCTCAGCGTGTACGTGCATGGAAGCCTTTATAGGCATTATAGTTCCTGTATAAGACTTACCTTTCATAGTTTTAATTATTACATTTTCACCTTCTACAGAATTCCAAGCAAAACCACCTATACCGCTTAACTTTAGTCTTCCATTAGCTTTTATCTCTGTAACCATAGCCCCTAGGGTATCTATGTGAGCTGTTATAGTTTTTTGATTTTCATCATCTTCTCCCTTTAAAGTGGTGTATATTGCTCCTTTATTAGTACCATGCACCTCACAGCCTAAAGCTTTAAACTCCTTATTTAATCTTTCCATGGCCACTTCCGTATCCCCGCCAGGACTTGGTATGTCTAGAATTTCTACCAAAAGGTCCTTTACATAGTTCATGTCAACTTTCATAATATTGCCTCCCATATAAGGTATCTCTTAGGATACCTTTATTTATTTCTTCTGTTTTTCTATTTTTTCTGCTAATTCATTAAGATATGTCCATCTATCATACTTTTCTTCTAATTGTAACTCCAATTGCTCTTTTTCTTTTATGAGTTCCTGAAGCTTTTCGTAATTTGAAGCATGAGTTTCAATAGATCCCTCTAAATCTTTTAATTTTTCTTCTATATTAGCTATTATATCATCTATTTCTTCAAATTCCTTCTGCTCTTTAAAACTAAATTTAAGAGGTTTATCCTTTTTATCTTTATATTTTTTATCCACAGGCTGCTGTTTTTTGTCCACAGCTTTTTCTTTTTTATCTACATTTTCAACAGCTGTTTCTTTAACTAAATCTAGATAATCACTATAATTCCCATGATATACAGCTATTTTCCCATTTCCTTCATAGGAAAATATTTTATTGCATACCCTATCTAAAAAATATCTGTCATGAGATACTGCGATTACTGTTCCATCAAAATCATCAAGATAATCTTCCAATATGGTTAAGGTCTGTATATCCAGATCATTAGTAGGTTCATCTAATAATAATACATTAGGTGCACCCATAAGTACTCTAAGCAAATATAGTCTTCTCTTTTCTCCTCCAGAAAGCTTACCTATAGGTGTCCACTGCATTTCTGGTGAAAATAGGAATCTCTCCATCATTTGTGAAGCAGATATTCTATAACCTGTAGAAGTAGGTAAAAACTCTCCTATTTCCTTTACATATTCAATGGCTCTCATATCATCTTTCATATGCTGATTTTCCTGAGAGAAAAAGCCTATATTCACAGTTTCTCCAATATCTACACTGCCGCTTTCAGGTAGCAGCCTTCCTCCTACTATTTTCATTAGAGTTGTCTTACCTATTCCATTTGGGCCTATAATTCCTACTCTGTCTTCTCTTAAAAATGTGTAGGTAAAGTCATTAATATATTCAACACCTTCATAACCTTTAGAAATATTATTTAACTCTACTATCTTTTTACCTAGCCTAGAACTCATAACTGATATATCTATCTTTTCTTCAGCTATATCTATTTTTTGCTCTGCCAGTTTTTCAAATCTATCTATCCTAGCTTTTTGTTTTGTAGTTCTTGCCTTTGCTCCTCGCCTTATCCAAGCTAATTCCTTTTCATATAGCTTCTGCCTCTTCCTTTCATTGGATAGTTCAAGCTCCTGCCTTTCAAGTTTCTTTTCAAGAAAAATACTGTAGTTACCAGAATAACTATATAAATTTCCTTTATCAAGCTCTAATATTCTATTAGTTACTCTATCTAAAAAATATCTGTCATGGGTAACCATCAAAAGGGCACCTTTTCTTTTATTTAGATATTGTTCAAGCCAGTTGATAGTATCATTATCCAAATGGTTAGTAGGTTCATCTAAAATTAGTAATTCACAAGGTGTTATAAGGGCACTTGCTAAAGCTATCCTTTTTCTTTGTCCGCCAGATAATTGTGCTACTTTTCTATCAAAGTCATTTATACCTAGCTTGCTTAGCACCATTTTAGCTTCACTTTCCAGATCCCATAGATTTAAAGCATCTATTTTACTGTGCAGCTTTATAAGTTTAGAATTTAAATCCCCTGACTCATCTTTACTTAAGTTATGGCTTCGTTCTAACTTCTCTAAAGTATTTTCATATTCCCTTAAAATCTTCATTTCTTCAGAATTTCCTTTGAAAACTTGCTCTATAACAGAGGCCTCCATCTCAAAATGTGGAGATTGAGAAAGATATTCAATCCTTACCTTATTTCCTTTTACTATGCTGCCTTCGTCTGGCACCTCTATACCAGCTATAATCTTCAAAAAAGTAGACTTACCGGTACCATTAATACCTATAAGTCCTATCTTTTCTCCTTCATTTATTCCTAAAGATATATTATTTAATAGAATCTTCTCACTGTAACTTTTGCTTAGGTTTTCTAAAGATAATAAATTCATAGTATCCCCTTTCTATTAATCCGCGGTTTGCTTATATATTATTATATATTATAGAATGTTCTTAGTCTATTTATAAAAAAATGCTTCTGCACCTATTTAAAAATTTCATTTAAAAAATTAATATTATTTATTTACTTTAATATTTTTGCATATCATATATGGTATAATCTTAAAAGATTAGTTATAGAGGAGATGAATACATATGTGCTGTAAGTTCTATTTACATAAAGGTATGGGAAGAAAAGCAGAAAATGGACACCCATGGATATATTCTGATGAAATAAATGGCTATGACGGTGAATATAAAAATGGTGATATTGTAGAAGTATATAATTTTAAGGAACAGTTTATCGGAAAAGCTTACATAAATGATGCTTCTAAAATAGCTTTAAGAATAATGACCAGAGATAAAAATGAAGAAATTGATGAAGAATTCTTTAGTAAAAGATTTAAGATGTCCTGGGATTACAGAAAAAAAGTAATAGATACTTCTAGCTGCAGACTCATATTTGGTGAAGCAGATTTTCTACCTGGACTTACTGTGGATAAATATGAAGACTACTATGTAATTCAGATAGCAAGCCTAGGCATGGATAAATATAGAGAATTAATAGTAAAAATACTTTTAGAAGACTTTAATGCAAAAGGAATCTATGAAAGGAGCGATATAGCTTCAAGGGAACTAGAGGGGCTTGAACAGAAAAAAGGATTTTTAACTGCTCCTTTTGATACCATGATTCAAATAACAGAAAATGGAGTTAAATATTATGTAGATATAGAAAATGGTCAGAAAACCGGCTTTTTCCTTGACCAAAAAGAAAACAGAAAAGCCATTCATAGAATATGCAAGGATGCAGAAGTATTAGACTGTTTCACTCATACAGGTTCCTTTGCGCTTAATGCAGGCATAGCAGGAGCTAAATCTGTTTTAGGTATAGATGTTTCAGAACACGCTGTAGATTTTGCTAGAAAAAATGCTGAGCTTAACGGTTTGTCTAATAGGGTAGAGTTTCAGTGTCATAATGCTTTTCATCTGCTTCCTGATTGGGCTAGAGAAGGGAAAAGTTTTGACGTAGTGATATTAGATCCCCCTGCTTTTACTAAATCTAGAGATACAGTAAATGGTGCTAAAAGAGGTTATAAAGAAATAAATTTAAGAGGCCTTAAAATGGTACGTCCTGGTGGCTACCTTGTAACCTGCTCCTGTTCTCATTTCATGAAAGAAGATTTACTAAAGGAAACTCTAAGAGATGCTGCAAAAGATGCCAAGAGAACTTTAAGACAAGTGGAATTTAGAACTCAATCTGCGGATCACCCTATACTATGGAATTCTGATGAATCTTACTATTTAAAATTCTTTATATTTCAAGTTATATAGTTAAAATAATATTACTTCTAAGATAAAAAAATGTTCTAATTTTAAAGCAATGAAAAACGGAGCATCCAAAATAAGGATGCTCCATTTTTATAAAAAAATTTAAAAAGGAACAATATGTCAATTGATTGATTGCTTTATCTCTCCATCTTTAAATTCGGGAACAATAGATATTATGTCTTTTTTCATACAATAAGCTAAATCTTCATCTAGTCCCAAACTTTTTATAACATTATAGTGTCTTGCATTTTTTATAAAACTTAATATGTCTTTGTTATTTTCGTATGCATAGTTTGCTGTAAATGCCACATCTGTCAATTCTGCTTTAGTGCTTTCCAATATGCAATTTATCATATAGCCCGCACAGATAAAATCATCCATAGAAAACTGACCATAGGTACCTGCATTTACAAAAACCACATCTTCTCCCAGTTCTATAATTTTTTGAGCTACAGCTCTAGCATTTATCATAGCTCCAATGTATATATGCTTTGCATCTATACATCCATTTATAGCTCTAGTACCATTAGTTGTAGATATAACCACAGTCTTATCACATACTGACTCTTTATCATATTCAAGAGGAGAATTGGACACATCAAAGCCCTCAATCTTCAAAGCTCTTCTTTCTCCGCCTAATATGTACTGTTCTCGGTGATCTTTAACTATATCAAAAGCTTCTTCCACAGTCAAAACCGGTATTACCTTTTTACATCCATTATTTATAGCTGTAACTATAACAGAAGTAGCTCTTAACATATCTATAACTACAACTACCTTATCTTTTATCACTTTATCTTTTATATCATCTGCAGAAATAATTATATCTAATTTCATTTTTATCTACTCTCCTTCCATATAAGGAAGGCTATTATGAATATATTAGCTTGTTTAAAATCTCTTATATCATATCCTGTATCTTTAACTATTTTATCAAGCCTATATATAAGAGTATTTCTATGAATATAGAGTTTTTTTGCAGCATCACTTATATTAAGACCTGAATTCATAAATTCTTCTATAGTATTTATCATTTCACTATCAAAAGCATCAAATTTATGTTTAAATTGCTTTAAAAACTCTTCTTTTACCTCAGGACTTATGTTATATATAGCTTTTTCAAAAATCATATTATCATAATCATATATTTCAGACTTTATCCCTAATTTTCTGCCTATATACAAAGATTCTTTAGCGTTATTATAGGCTTCTCTTATTTCAGATGCGTTAACAGTCCTTTTAGAAAAGCTCACATAACATCTGCAATATAGGTTTGAAATTATAGCTTCTCTTATGCTTTCAGCATGCTCATCCGCTTCATCAAAACTTCCAATTAAGACTATATTGTCATCATATAACATAGATAATATATCTTGCTCGTTATATATCTGTTTCACAATATTTAGAGCCTCATACCTGCTGCCATCTACAGAAATAAGAATTAAATTGCAGCCATTAGATATGAAGGGAAAGTTTTTATCAACCTTGTCTGAAGAAACACTTTTCCCTTCAATGATATCAATTAAAATCTGCTCTCTCATAGAAAACAATTCTTTGTATTTATTCTCTATGTAATATTTAATTAAAGATGTACAAACGGCATACTTTGAGTCAATTACAAGCTTTGCTCTTTGCTTTCCAAACGTAACTGAAGTCTCTAAAACATCTATTTCTTTTGGCTTTTGCCCACTTTGAAATATAGATCTTCCATCTTCCCATATTAAAATAAATGGAATACCAGAGTTAGAGCTTAGTTCCTGTAGGAAAGCCTTAAAATTGTACATCCTCAATTACCTCCTGACAATATATTATAGTACAGTTAATTCTGTTTCTTTATCAAATATATGAATTTTATCAGCATCTAAAGCTATCTTGATCTTTTCTCCACTCTTTACTGGTGAACTTCCGTTAACTCTTGCAACTAAGTTTGATTTACCCTTTGAAAGGTATATATAAGTTTCTGCTCCCATAAGTTCTGTAACTTCAACATTAGCCTCTATTATAGAATTCTTATGTTCATCTAAGAAATCTTTGTTATCATCTATATTTTCTGGTCTTATTCCCATGATAACAGATTTTCCTACATATCCTCTTGTTTTTAGTTCTTCTGCCTTATCAGCTGGTAACTCAACATGTTCACCTTCGAAATCAGCATATACTTTTCCGTCTTTTTCTATTAATTTTGAATCTAAGAAGTTCATCTGAGGACTTCCTATAAATCCTGCTACGAATACATTAGCTGGATGATCATAAATATGCTGTGGAGTGTCTACCTGCTGAACAACACCATCTTTCATTACAACTATTCTTGTTCCCATAGTCATAGCTTCTGTCTGGTCATGAGTAACATATATAAAAGTAGTCTGAAGTCTCTTATGAAGTTTTGCTATTTCAGTTCTCATCTGAACTCTTAACTTAGCATCCAAGTTTGACAAAGGTTCGTCCATTAAGAATACCTTTGGTTCTCTTACTATTGCTCTTCCTAAAGCAACCCTCTGTCTCTGTCCGCCAGATAGAGCCTTTGGCTTTCTATCCAATAAGTGTTCTATATCCAATACTTTAGCTGCTTCTTTAACTTTTCTATCTATTTCAGCCTTGTCAACTTTTCTTAATTTTAGTCCAAATGCCATATTATCATAAACAGTCATGTGAGGATACAATGCATAGTTCTGGAAAACCATAGCTATATCTCTATCCTTTGGTGCTACATCATTTACTAGCTTATCTCCTATAAATAATTCTCCTTCAGATATTTCTTCAAGTCCTGCTATCATTCTTAAAGTTGTTGATTTACCGCAACCTGAAGGTCCTACGAATACTATAAATTCCTTATCTTCAATTTCTAAATTGAAATCCTTTACCGCTGTAACATTTCCTGGATAAACTTTGTATATATGCTTTAATGATAAATTTGCCATTTAAGATTACCTCCAATTTTTTATTATAATTATATTTTATATGTTTGGAGGCTTTTAATCCATGCGTAAAAATGACAAAAGTGCTAAAGTGTATTTGTAGAAAAATACAAACCCTGATATAGATTATTATCTTCCATGTACCTGTCTATGGCATTTAATATCTCCCATTTCTTTAAACTCCACATAGGACCTATCAATAAATCTCTAGGAGAATCTCCTGTAAGCCTATGAATCACAACATTTTGCGGTAATATAGCTATAGACTTACATACTAGCTTTATATAGTCTTCTTCAGCCAAAAATCTTAATCTATTATTTTCATAGAGCTTAACTAGAGGAGTATCTTTCATAAGATGGAGTAAATGAAACTTAATCCCTTGTATATCTAAGGTCGATACATATTTTATAGTATTTAGCATAGCATCTTCATCTTCTCCCGGTAGCCCGAATATAGTATGTACTACCACCTCTATATTTCTTTTTCTTAAATCTTTTACAGCTTTTTCAAAGGTATCAAGATTATAACCTCTATTTATAATCTTAGCTGTGCTGTCCTTTGAAGTTTGAAGTCCTAACTCCACCCATAAATAAATTTTGTTATTAAATTCCTCTAATAAATCAAGTACTTCTTCTTCCAGGCAATCTGGACGGGTTGCTATAGCTAACCCTACTACTCCATCCTGGTCTATAGCCTCTTGATATTTTTCCCTTAATACATCTACAGAAGCATAGGTATTGGTATAAGCCTGAAAATACGCTATATATTTTCCTTGAGGCCACTTTTTATTCATAATAGCCTTTATATCTTTAAATTGTTTAGTTATAGAAAAATTTCTATTTCCTGAAAAGTCTCCTGAACCCCTTTCACTGCAAAAAATGCAACCGCCTTTACTTATGGTTCCATCCCTGTTAGGACAGGAAAAACCAGCGTCCAAGGATATCTTAAATACTTTTTCCCCAAATTTATGCCTTAAAAAATAATTTAAACTTAAATATCTCTTATCTCCCCATAGTTCTTGCATATATAAATCCTCTCATAGTTATTATATATAAAGTATACATCATAATTTTTTCATCTTAAAGTCTTTTAAACTTATCTGCCATATGCCTAGCTGATTTGCTGAATTCTTTTCACTTTCCCCCTTTTGCCTAATTTCAAAATTTATTACATCTGTATCAAAGGAATAAAATATAATATTATATTTGTTCAAAGGAAATTGATCCTCTAAATTTGCGGGAATTAACTCTCCGCTATCTACATTATATATTTTTATTCCTAAATTTTTATTTATATCTTCAAATTGAATTACCACAAATTTTTCATCTTGAGAAAAGTATATCTGGTGTATCATGGTATCTTTTAATATATCTAAGGATACTATCTCCTTACCAATGGGCTTTTCTCTAGGGCCTGTTTGTGTTGGCTGCCCTCCTCCTTGAGTGCCTGCACCTCCTCCGCCCATTCCTCCATTCTGCCCCTGTACAGCAAGACTCTCATCTATTTTTATTATAGCTGCATAAGAATTTTTATCATAAGTAGTAAAAGCTAGCTTATCACCACTATAAGAAAAATTAATATTGCCAAACTTATCTTTTGGAATTTGTAATTTACTCACCCTTGCTTTATCATTTTTAGAAAATGTATAGTGAGGAATTCCGCTTTGATCTATAACCAAATTAGTTTTTATATTATTTTTTTGTCTCATTCTTATGGTTTGGCCTTCTTGAAATGCCTCCTTTTCAGTGGTTGCACTTATATCTTTTATTTTATATTCATCCTTTTCTTTAACTATTTTAATATTATAGGTATCTAAAGCAGCACTTGCTATATCCTTTACACTTCTGCTGACCTTAATCTTTATCAAGGCTGCTTCTCCCATTCCATTTACTTCATCTATTCTATATCCTACTATTTTTAAATCACTATCTAAAGTACCTTTATTTTTTTCTGAAATATCTTTAGCATAGAGCTTATTAGCATTTTCCATATCTCCACTCATAATATATTTCATATAATTTTGAGTAACATTCATAGCAATCTTATTATTAAATTTTTCTTTTTCTTCTCCTCCCTTTGCTTCTTTATCTTTCCCAGAGCAGGATGAAAATAGCAGCATGCAGAAAATCAAAATAACAGTTACTAAGTACTTTCTCATAGGATTCACTCCTTAAAATTCATATGTTTTTATATTCCCCAAATTTAAAAATTTAAATCTACCATCATATTATTTGTTTAATTAATCATTTTTAAAGAAATTATTTTATATACTATACAGATGATTATTTTGGAGGGATTCCTATTGAAAAAAAATTTACATAGTACATTTCAGATTGCTGCAGTATTCATAGGTACTATAGTAGGTGCTGGATTAGCTTCTGGAAAAGAAATAACTCAATTTTTTACTTCCTATGGTTACAAAAGTTTCTTGGGAATAATATTATGTGGAATAATGTATATTTTCGTAGCAAATATTATAGCCATAATAAGTTTAAAATTTAATATAAGCTCCTATAAAGAATTGATAGATATAGTAAGCCCTGGGGTTTTAGGCAAGGTTACTGATATAATCACAGGTTTCTTCTTATTGAGCAGTTCTGCCATAATACTAGCAGGAAGCGGTGCATTATTAAATCAGTATTTCGGATTATCAAAATGGGTAGGTATAACTCTTATGTGCATTTTGAGTTTGATTACCCTGTGGGGCGATACTGAAGGACTCATAAGTATAAATTCATTTATAGTTCCTTGTCTCATAACAGTTATAGTAACCATATTTACGCTCTATGTGCTTTTCTATAAAGATGGCATGACTATGAGTAATATGAAAAATATAAGCGTGGAAAAAAATCATTGGTTAATATCTTCCATGCTATATGCAGGCTTTAACCTATTATGCTCCAGCGGAGTTATAGTTCCTTTAAGCAACGAAATAAAGGATAAAAAAGCTCTAACTTTTGGAATAACTTTAGGAGCTATGGGATTAACTTTACTATCCTTTTTTATAAACATGATGCTAATGTTGAACAAGCCCTATATATACAAATATGAAATACCTCTTTTATATATATCAAATAGATTTGGAAGATCCATACAAGTAGCTCTTCTTATAATAATATGGATGGAGATGTTTTCTACGGAAGTTTCAGATATATACAGCATAAGTAAAACCATAGAAAAATCCTTTAACTTATCCTATAAGAAATCTATATTTTTAATTTTAGCTATAGCTATACCTATATCCCAAGTAGGCTTTTCTAATCTTATAACAATTTTATACCCTTCCTTTGGCGTAATAAGTTTAATATTTATATCTCAATGCATTTATTTCTACTATTTTAAATTAAAAAATAAATGACTAGGATTTTAGTTTAAAAAATAATATAATTATTTATTGAAAAATAAATAATTAGAGGTGCTTTAAAATGCTTAACCTATTAGAAAAATGTGAATTATGTCCAAGACGATGCGGCATAAATAGATTAAATGGAGAAATAGGCTTTTGCAGAAGCGGTAAAGATGTAAAACTAGCAAGAGCTGATCTGCATTTTTGGGAAGAACCCTGCATATCTGGCAGCAATGGTTCCGGTACTGTGTTCTTTTCAAATTGCAATTTAAACTGCGTTTTTTGCCAAAATCACTGCATTAGTCAAGATAATCTAGGTAAAGAAGTTTCCATAGAAAGGCTTAGTGAAATCTTTTTAAACCTTCAAAAAAAAGGTGCTAATAATATAAATCTAGTAACCCCTACTCACTATATTCCTCAAATAATAGAAGCTCTAAAGCTATCCAAAAAAGTGGGCCTTAATATACCTATTTTATATAACACTAATGGCTATGACAGCGTAGATGCCTTGAGAGCTCTTGATGGACTTATAGATGTATATTTACCTGATTTAAAGTATTTTAATAATAAGTACTCCGTTAAATATTCAAAAGCACCAGAGTACTTCCAAAACGCTACTAAAGCCATAGATGAAATGATAAGGCAGGTGGGCTTTCCTAAGTTTGACGAAAATGGAATTATACAAAAGGGAGTTATAATAAGACATCTCATGCTTCCCGGCCTTCTTTTTGACTCAAAAAAAGTAATAGACTATATATATGCTACTTATGGTGAATCTGCATATATAAGCATAATGAATCAATATACTCCTATGCATAAAGCTTATGAGTACCCTGAAATAAATAAAAAACTCAGTGACTCCCACTATGACAGCCTTATAAACTACGCCTTAAATTTAGGCATTAAAAATGGATTTATACAAGAATCTGGCACTAATTCAGAAGACTTTGTCCCTGATTTTATAAGTTTAAAAGGAATATGATAAAGAATTAAAAGAGCTGCTTGGAAATAGGAAATAATTCTAAGTCCACACAGCTCTTTATAATTTTAAAATTTTTCTAAGAATTATATTAATTAAATGTTATACTCTTCTAAGTCCTTCTTAAATGTTTCTGTTATCGCTTTAAACTCGTATATATTATCTATTAGCTTTTTAATTTCATTAGTGTAATTAGCAACGCTTGCACTAACCTCTTCAGAAGAAGCTGAATTTTCTTCTGCTATAGCTGCTAAGGACTCTATGGTTTCATACATGCTTGCTATAGAATCAGCTTCACTATTCAATTCGCTTATAGTCTTAATCATAGACCCTGATACAGATTGAATTGATGTGGTAGCTTCATAACTTATATCCCTTACTACTTCTAAACTCTTAGTTTCTTTTTCAAGAGTTCCATATTGGCTATCTATATTATCTACTAATAATCCTATATCCCCTACAAATTGTACCAAATTAGAATTTATCTCCTGCACAGCCTCTCTAGACTGCTCTGCAAGTTTTCTTATAGATTCAGCAACTACTGCAAATCCTCTTCCTTGCTCACCGGCTCTAGCCGCTTCTATAGATGCATTTAAAGCTAATAGATTAGTCTGCTCAGATATTCCTGATACTATAGACACTATGTTTGTTATATCCTGAGCTTTATTCTGCAGTTCATTACCCTTTTCTTTAACTTGTAGAAAACTCTGAAGAGTAGTCAATATATTTTTACTTGCATTATCTACGTTACTATAGCTATTATTTATCTTCACCATAGCATTTTCTAGTTCATTTTTATTTTGATTTTCATTTTCCACTATAGATTTAAGTGATTGTATATTATCATTTAGCATAGCCACAGTTTTTTCTGTATTTTCAGCTTGAGTTACAGCTCCGTTAGCTACCTGTTCCACTACACCACTTATCTCTCCTGAAGTATGATTCATAGAATCTGATATGTTATTTATGGTATCTACAAAGGTATTCATTTCATCTGTAATACCTTTAAAACCTGTAAAGTCAGCTTTTATTGATTTCTTATAATCTGAAATAAGTTTATGTATATCTTCAAAGAAATCCTTGGTAACTATATTACTCTCATAGGTATATTTACCCTCTATTATTCTCTTAATTTCTTCTTCTATCATATTTTTTGGTGATAACATAACTGAAGAAATCACATAAGAAGAGATGGCTGATATCAATCCTATAACTAGGGATTTAACATAAGATTGAACTCCTAATATCGGTAAACATGCTAAAGTAGTAACTATAAAAGTGAAAACCCCGACTTTAGCTCCAAAACTCTTTATAAATCCAAAAGATAACAGATTGTTAATAAAATACTTTTTATTATAATATATATCTTTATCAAATGTTAATTTAAGCACTAAAGTGCTATCAGTCTTTTCAAGTTGTTGAGCTTGTACTTTTTCATTAAAAAATTCACAACTTCCTTCAAAAAGTCCCATAAAATAATCAAACATGCCTCTTGCAGAATTATAACTAAATATAGCTTCTCTTGCAGAGACAGGTTCAATTTTTACGAGAGGTGGTTTGGCTCCTGAAAACTTTTTAGTCATAACCACATGTATATCAAATAAAGACTTAAAAAATGAATATACATTTTCAGTTTGGAAAAATGCAGGATAATCCCTGTGGAATGAATTTATATTATCTTTTCCTATTACCCTCCATAATTCTTTTATATCCATATTCTTTTGGGATGCTATATTACCTATAACCTTCTTTATTTCCTCATCATTAATAGTTTCTATGGGCGTAAATATTCTATTTCTTGTCCAGCCCGCACTCTCCATAGCTCTATCCACAACTTCATCACCGTATATATTTCTACAAGTTTTCATCCAGGTAGACACAACAGTACCTTTCATAGGACAACTACCTCCAATTATGCTAAATTTTATGGTTAATATAATAACAACTATTATAAATTCTGCCATTTTTATTATACGATATATATCTTCATTTGTTAATGCATTTTTATATTATTTTTTACATCAATTTTCAAATAATGTAATATCTAATTGCCTTTTGCTTTAATTTTATATAAAAATTTAGGGGATGCTGCATAATTAACGTTATCTATAATATATTGAATATTAATTTAAAAATAATCCAATATATTTTGCAACAGTCCCCTTTTAACATAAATTACATATCATCCTCGTAAAATATATAAGGAATATCTCCTCTTTGATACATACTTAAATCTATAGGCGGATAAAAAATCTTCTTTTTCGATTTATAACTTCTTAATTCCCCTATTTTAGTAACTCCCACATAAACTTCGGAGATTTTATACCAAGTAGCATAATCTACAGTGCCTGTAGGAGGAAGATTAAATATCTTTTGAAATTCTATTACAGCATTTCTGGTTTGCATTCCATATACCCCATCTACAGCTTGCTTTGGTATAGCAGGATAATTCTCTGAAATTCTATTTAAGTACCTTTGCACATCTCTCACGGGCATACCTGTGGAACCTAGAGATAAAATGTATCCTGGATATGAAGTAGGAATTCCTTTTACAGTTTCAGCTGTCTCTAATCCTATATCGCTTCCATAAAAATTGGTCAATATTTCATAAGGCGTTTTCCCTTGATCTCCCAAATATTTACTTCCCCATTGAGTAAGCCAGCCTGGACACTGAACATTTATACCATCGCAATATTGAGTTAAAAGAGGTTGTTTTCTTCCCACCCTTTTTACATAGGTTGAAAAAAGTTCATCCACTATCCTATCAATATTGTCATAAATATTTCTACCATAAGTAAAAGCCTGATCAAAAGCTGTATTATTAGTTATCTGAAAATCTTTTCCCTTACTTCTATACCATTCTGTATATACTCTGTTTAAAGCAAAAGATATTATACAGTAAATATTAGCCCTTATAGCAGTTTCAGGCCAAGTAGGAAATATTTCTGAAGAGGCCACATTTTTAACATATTCTTTAAATCTTACTGTATAATTCGGAGCAGTATTATCATCAGGTACTCCAGAGTGAACGGTTATATATTGAGGAACTACTGGTTTTTCTAACACCACAAATCCACTAGGGGGAGGCGGCAATGGTTTATTGGGGTCTTCTGGTATCTTAGGTGGATACTTTCCTACCAATGTGTTGGGACTTACAGTTATAACCTGCTCTGTTTGTCTCTGTCCCCTAGTAACAGGTATCATGTTAAACTGCTGAAAAGCAACTCTATCTGGATATATCTGGCATCCTTTTACAACAATGGTATTGAACCCTGGATACTCAACTTTTATATCCACAAAACTATAGGGTAACTTATCACCTGGGTTCATAGAATTTTCAACTGGCGGAGTATTTACATCGATTTCCTGAGTAAGACCCGAAGAATCTGTATTTATCACCTTTTCTCCCTGTCTAGCGGGTGCCGATTCTCCTGTTTCAATTATAGTTACTTTACTATTTTCTATAGGAACAAAATCTTCTCCTTTGAAGACCTGAACCTTTATACTTCCTTTGGGCGCCATCCTATGCACTCCTTAATAAAATAATCCCATATATAATATGAAAGATTTAGATGAACTGTGATTGCATTTATTTAACTAATGGTATTCTGACTAGCATATTACCTATATTGTATTCTAAAAATTTTTCAGAATAACTCTCTAAATCATTGTCTGCCCTATCTAAATTGGTATCTAGGATAGATCTAATATTTTCAAAAACTCCTTGAAGATTTAGCATCCCATATCCCCATTCAGTATTAGGGTAGATATCTCCTGGTCTTTTTGAAGCTCCTCTTATGAGATAAGTTTTTATCTTTGGTACATACATGGTTATGTCTTTTTTATCCACTATTCCCCACTGCATTAAGAGAGCACAGGCTCCTGCCAGCACTGCAGCTCCCACACTGCTTCCACTAACTGTTATGGTTCCTCCTCCAGGAGAAGTAGTCTTTGCATTTATACCCCCAGAAGCTATATCAGGCTTTATTCTCCCATCCCTGGTATATCCTCTTCCTGATTCTCCTACTACAGAATTATTGTTTTGATCATAATAAGCTGTAGTAATAATATTCCTGCTGGTAGAGGGTATCATAAGGGTAGTATATTGATTTGAATTTAAGAATCGAGTATCTCCTATTAAAAGCTCTCTTTGAGGAAGCCAAGCGTCATATTTCCCATTTACAATATAATCTCCTGTAAGCCTAATTTGCCAGATTCCTTCTTTTATATCAGTGATGCTAACTCTTATAAGCTCATCTCCTGTAATTTCTTCTGGTAATAGGTATTGTATAAATCCCTTGCTGCCTTCAAATACAAAATCTATTTCCTCACTTTCCTTAAGCTTTGCAGGTATCTTTTCTATAACCTCTCCAGAAGGTGACACAATGCCTATAGAAACTTTATCTGGCTTACTTATCCATATCTCAAAAGCTAAATCCTTTTGTAGTGAAGAAACTTTAACTTCTAAAGTTTTTGTATCTCTTGTCTTACTTATATTGCCTGAGGTATGAGTATCTGAATCTCCTTGATTTCCTGTTCCTCCCACAACTACAAGTCCTCTGGTTTTAGATATATTATCTATATACCTTTCTATTATGCTGTTTCCATCATGAGAACCCATATTTGTTCCTAAAGGAATATATATAACTATAGGTTTATTCAAGCTTCTGCCATAAGAAAGAAGGTACTTTATACCCATTACAATGTCTGTATTCTCATAAGTAGGCGTCTTTATGCTTGCCACATTCATCTTTTTAAGAAGAACTTCATTAGCCATTTTTAGCTTTACTACAGCAAAAGTACACTCTGGAGCAGCTCCTATTAAATCTGGATTTCTTCCTCTTCCTCCTATGATGCAGGCCATTTCTGTTCCATGTCCTATCTTGTCTACAGAAGGTACTACTTTGTATGGATCCCCTCCCTGCTTTTTAGTTTTGATAGCTTCATCAATCTGTGCTTTAGTATATTCTGTACCAAAAACAAATCCTGTTGGAGGCGGTCCCGTAAAAATAGTCTGATCCCATATCTTGTCTATTCTTGTGGTATCATCTTCATACATAAACTCTGAATTAAGATAATCTATGCCTGTATCTATGATACCCACCACCACTCCTCTCCCAGTCAAAGTAAGATAAGGGTTTTGGTGAAATTTTGTTATATTAGCTGCATCTTCTGGTGTTACCTGAGATAGAGTAAATAAGCTTTGAGGCTCTACATACACTATTTCTCTTGTTTTTGAAAACAACTCTTTCTCTCTGTCTCTTTTTACAGAAACCACTGCATAGTTTTCATCTAATATAAATCCACAGGCAAAGTCTACCTTACTTAAATTCTCTACTAAATTTCCATCATACTCTACAATATAGTTATTAAATTCAGGATTTGTATACATGCTGCTGCAGCTTTCCATTTGTCTGTTCACCATAAAAAATTCCCCTTCTCTCTTTTCACTTATAATTAAATCTAGTGCACCTTTGGCACATACTTCCCCATATCCCCAAGTTGGATTTGGATAGGTCAAGGAAGGTTTATTTTTCCTTGCACCTTTTAATAAATAGTACTTAAGTCTTTCTCCATAAAGAAATACGTCATTACTTTTTATCATTCCCCATTGCATAAGCAAAGCTGCTATACCAGAAACAGTAGGAGATGACATAGAAGTTCCTGTTTTACTGTCAAATTCTCTTCCTGGAACAGAAGAAAGTATATTTTCCCCTGGCGCCACTATATCAGGTTTGGTTATAGTTCTATCTAAAGCCCCTCTTCCTGAATAACTTGATATATTATCTGTAGCATCATTATAACTTCCAACAGAAATTACATTAAAAACCGTAGCAGGTATACCTAAAGTATTAAATACATCCGGTTGAAGAAATCTGGTTTTAGGATTTAAACCTTCTGAAATAGGAAGCCACATATCATATATACTGCTTTCATTATTATTAAGATAAATTATTACCTTCCATAATCCCTGTTCAATAACCTGCTCCTTATTTGGAAGCAGACTTATAATGGTTTCTCCATCTATATCGAAGGGCTTGGGACCAGTATAATAAAATATACATTTATCATTTCCTAAGACTTTTTCTTCATAACCTTCTTTTATCCCTACAACTCCCGTAGTTATACCTGAAGGATTTTTTATCTCTATGCTTATATTGCTTAACAGTCCTTTATAAAGCTGCACTATCACTCCTCTTTCTCCTGGAGATATATTTAAATCTATATTTTGCACATCTCTTAATTTTCCCCCTACATGATGTGCTGCAGAGCCTTCATTGCCCGCAGATATTACAAAAGTTACAGGTTCAATATTACATACAGTACTTATATATTGCTCGAATAGACTACTGCCATTGTGTGCACCATCATTGGTACTGAAACTTAAATTTATTACCAAAGGCTTTTTTAATTCCTTTGCTTTATCTATCAAAAATTTTATACCTCTCATTATTTGAGTGCTTTGAGTAAAATTAAGTTTTCCTGGAGGAGTTATTTTAACCATGGCTATAGAACTCTTATAGGCCACTCCATAATACATTTTATCTATATTGCCACCCGCGCAGGCTATACCAGCTACATGAGTTCCATGACCTAAATCGTCTCTTTCTGGTACTACTTCATAAGGGTTAGAAGACTTTATTGCCTTATTTACTTCTTGCTTATTCCATATTTTACTTTGTTCAGATAAATCATATATATAATCTATTCTTGTTTCGCCTTTATCATCCATAAATGCAGGATGAGTATAGTCTATGCCAGAATCTACAAAACCTATTAGTACGCCTTCTCCATCTAATCCATATACTGACCATACCTCATTTACACAAGAACTCTTGTTGCTGCTTGCATAAGATGTATATAATATTTTAGGCAGTTCAAAGTAACTAATACCTTCTATAGAGGATATTTTGTCTATATCCTCCACATTTAATGTTATAATTCCAAAACCTAAACCTAAATACTCCAGGCTACCACCTATTTTATCTAAAGATTGTCTAACTTTATTCTCATTCTCACCAAGTAAAGCCACTATTTCTATTTTCCCCTTCTTTTCATCCTTTGAAAGAGATAGCTTTATAAGCTTGCTTTTTATATAATCCGGCAGCATTTCTGTAAACTTAGAATTATAATACATCTTCAGCATTATCTCCTATACATTTATATCCTCTTATATAAATATGATAATTTGCTTTTTTTGTACTAATAGAAAAAGCTTACAAAAAAATAAAATGCAAAACCTAGATAACTGCATTAATCAGATTTTGCATTGATAATTACTTTTCTTCATTTAGTATTGAAATAAATACATCTACTATGAAAGGATCAAACTGAGTACCTTTATTTTTTATCAGTTCTTCAACTGCATAATCTTTGTTCAATCCCTTTCTGTAGGGCCTGTCTGAAGTCATAGCATCATAGGCATCTGCCACACATATTATTCTCGAACCAATGGGTATGGTATTTCCTTCGATGCCATCAGGATATCCCTTACCGTCAAATCTTTCATGATGATATTTAATAATTGTGGCTTCTTCTTTTAAATTTCTAACATTTTTTAAAGCCTGATATCCCTTTAAGGAATGAGTTTTAATTATTTCATACTCTTCTTCTGTGAGCTTTGATGGTTTATTTAATATGTGTCCGCTTATTCCTATTTTGCCTATATCATGAAGTATAGATGCTACCCTTATTTTATCTTCATTTAAATTTAAGTTATACTCTGCATTTAACTTTTTAGTTATTTGAGTAGCATAATGAGTTACCATCTTAGAATGTCCTGCAGTATACTCATCCTTTATTTCTATAAGATTTAGAAGGGTATGCATTATTTCTATATACTGCTCATATTTCTCCTTCTCGTTATTATTTATAGTTATGAGCATTTTTGTAACTTCATCATTTGAGGCCTTAAGCTCTTCATTATAAACTAAAAGTTCTTGTTCCCTTTGGTTTACTTTATGAGCCATATCATAAAAACTTGCCATAAATTCATTTAATTCTTTATAGGGATATATAGCTGGACTAACTAAATCATAATTTCCTTTTTGGATTTTAGTTACTTCTTTAAGCAAAATGTTTATGTAATTATTTACGATTTCTGAAAATTTAGAAGAAAAAAGTAAAATAAAAAAGACTACCAATAAAATATTAAATATTGCAATTAGTATTAATCCATTTACTAAATTTTTATTGTTAAAAAGATAGTGTTGAACCACTACATAAGTAGAACTTCGACTATCTGCTTTAATAGTAGTTAGCATATATTTATTTGTATCTTCATCTTTATGAATAAAAGTGTCAAAATCACCTTTTTTCATATTTTGAAACACTTTAGTATCTAATAGTTGTTTATCATAATTACCATTACTGAATATTATGTCGCCATTACTGCTTGCTATCATGTATTTTAAACTTAAATCTTTTTGGGAATTTTCTATAAAATCAGGACTTATTAAAAGAACTAATATACATTTTTTATTTTCAGAATTTCTAAAAGGCGTTGCAAAGCTCATAGAAATTTTTTTATCGAATTGTGATATAAAAGGATCTGATATTATAGTTTTGTTTTTATTTATTGATTTTTTATAGTAGCTCTGTTCACTAAAATCATAACCTACTAAAGCATTAAATTTGCTAGATGAATTTATTACTTTACCCTTTTCATCTAAAATCAATATTCCCAATATATCTTCTTCATCTTTTATCTTAAAATCTAAAAGCCTTTTTTTATCTTCATCCTTTGTGTTTTCTTCCATAGTTAAAGCAAGGCTTTCTGATATATTATATAACCTGTTTTCTTTCTGCTCTATATTTTTAATAAGCACATTTGATAAATCCTCTTCACTGGATTTCATCATCAAATAGTATAAAAAAGTTCCAAAGGTACTTACTATCAAAAATATGAAAATGGAAAATACCATGCTATATCTTAGAATTTTATAGAAAGATGCTTCTTTTATGCTCTCAATTTTATTAAATGCCATGCTACTTTTCCTCCATTTTAGAAAACTGATGGTCTTTTATATAAAATAAATATTCTTCTCTTTGAGAATCTCCATATTTATCAAAAACTATAGTATTATCCTCCCATAGTTCATAAATTTTCTTTTTATCAAAGGCTTCTTTTAAAGTACAATGATGCTTCAATTTATATTCATATGCTTGTCCCGCAACCATAACTGCTTCATAGGTACCTGCTGCTATCATACTATTATGCTTATCAAATTCTTTAAGTTTAGAGTTAAGCCTTTCATATCGATTGGACTCCTCACTTAAGTCTATAGGAGTTATTATCTTTACACCTTCTACTGCGTTTCCTCCGTTTTCTATGAGTTTAAAATCCCCATTCCAAGAAAATCCTATTATAAGCTTATCATTGATTCCAGCCATCCTTAACTTTTGTACTATAAAAGCACTTTCTGTGGCAGAAGATAGTATAAGTACACCAGGACTTTTCTTTATGGTTTCTATATTTTTTATTTCATAAAGTTCACAATAATCATTCCAGGTATTTTCTCCTATTATCTTACCCTTTTGAGCCTTAATCTCTTCTTTTACAGAATTCACATAAGAAATATTATCTTTATTGTATATAACATAAAATTCTTTGGGAATATTGTTATAATCTAAGTATTCCATAAGCTTATTAATTTCTTTGGAATCGTCTGGCAGAATTTTATATATATTGTTATCTTTCTGGCTCATAAAAATGGATGTGGCATTAGGACTAATGCACATTATGTTCAATTTTTTAAGATAAGGTTCTATAGATTTTAAATTTTCACTATTTCCAGTACTTATTATGATTTCTATCTTTTCTTTTTTTATGTCATTAAATAATTTATCAAGATTTTTAAAGTCTGTATTTTTTATTACTACTTCTATTTTTTTGTCTAGAATGCCTCTACGGTTTATTTCTTGTTCAGCAATTCTAGAAGCTAATATAGATGTGGCATCAAAAGCACTTCTTTCCTCCTCAAAATCTCCCACTAATGCTATCTTTATAGGAGCATTTATTTTTATAAAAATAAATGCTCCAGATAGCAGGGTCAAAAGTATTGCCAAATAAACATATACTCTTTTCATACTAATACCCCGCAATGATATTATAATTGAATTTCTATCTTGTCAACTTTTCCCAGCACATGTGCTTCTTTTATATTTACTGTTTCTGCCTTTACACTTGCTTTATTACTTACAAGAAGAATTTTAGTACTATCTAGCTTTTTAACCTGTCTTACAAATCTCTCATTGTTAATTTCTAATAGATATATTGAATTATTTTGTACTTCTTTTATAGCATGGCAAAAAGCTAAATCGCCTTTTGCAATTCTAAATCCAAGCATATCATCATCTTCTATGCTTATAAAAAACACTTTATCCTGAGGATAGCCTTCAATTTTGTTAGAATATACAGGCATCTGTCTAAAGGATAAGACATTACTTAAAGAATAATCATATATAGGTACATTTTTAAGTACATCTCCAAAAGCTTTGTTCCATATTTCATTTACTTCTTTATTGTCTTTATGCTCTTTAAAAGACTTATTTTCTGGTGCCTTCTTAGGAGTCTCATCATAGACAGGTTCCTCTGAATACATACTGATGTCATTAATATCTGTATTTAATACCTTTGATATTCTATCTATTAGTTTTTCATTTAGTATTTTTTTACCTGTCTCAACTTCATTAATAAAGGTTTCAGACACTCCAAGCTTTTTACCTAGTTGCTTTTGGGTGAGCTTGTTTTCAAGCCTTGCTTTTTTTACTTTTTCTCCAACTCTACTCACTTTTGTTTCGCCCTTTCTCCATGTTTTTATACCATTCTCTTTCTTCTAATAAGTGTTCTACAAGATAACTAAAAGTCCAATTGGAAGATGTTTCTGTAACTACAGCTAATACAGGACTTTTTCCTATAGTTGCCCTTATAAGTTTAATTATCTTATCTAATTCATTATCGGAGAAATTATTGAAAAGTATAACCTTTTCTTGTGGAAGTTTCCTTTTAGCACATACTTTATTTTCTCCAGATATTATTTCCTTTATTTTCATATCTGCAATTTCTTCTGTTATATTCTTATAGTTTAGATTTGACATCTTAAACACATTTATTTCATCTTCTGTTAATCCATATAACAATACTAACTTATCGTTCCCTACCATAAATGTCTCCTCCTTTATAACTTCTCTGGCTCGCTATACTCTTCTCCAAAAGTATCTACAGTAACTTGCTCCATAATCTGATCTTCATAAGGTTTATCTCTAAAATCTGTTTTTACACTTACTATTTCGTCCACAATCTCCATGCCTTCAATTACTTTACCAAAGGAAGTATATTGCCCATCCAAATGCGGTGCATTTTCTACCATTATAAAAAATTGGCTTCCTGCGGAATCAGGATGCATTGCTCTAGCCATAGATATGACACCTCTGCCGTGTTTTAAATTATTTTTGAAACCATTATGAGTAAATTCTCCTTTTATTGAGTATCCTGGTCCACCCATGCCTGATCCTTCTGGGCATCCGCCCTGTATCATAAAACCTGGTATAACTCTATGAAATATCAATCCATCATAGAATCCATTTTTAGCAAGACTTATAAAATTCTTTACTGTATTAGGCGCTATGTCTGGATATAGTTCCACCTTTATAGTTCCCTTATCTTTTATTTTTATATTAATTATAGGATTCATATATATACACCTTCCTTAATTTATTTTAATATTATTATACTCTGTTAATTGTATCCATCTCAATATGCTATTTACAAAAAATAAAAGGAGGTTGATCACCATAATCAACCCCCATATAGAAAATCCCAAGTAAGTGTCTTATAACGTTTTAAAATGCGGTACCTAAAACTACTCGTCTATAGTCTGTACTATTTGATAAGTTTTTAACGTTCACATGCGAAACAATGTAGTCTCTTCCTTCTTCATTTATTAAATCTGTAAATAGACAACATAAAAATAAAGTTGAAACCTTATTGATGTCTGAAAAATCTAGTATTATTTTGTTATCAATATTTTGCTTTATATAATTTCTTAGCACTATAGCATCTTCAGTTTCAAAATTTGCGCCTAGAAAATCCCTAACCTTAATTTCCATGCAAGACACCCCTTTATTTTTTAAATATTCTATCAATTTATCTTAACTTTAATGTAACATAGAATAAATATATTGTCAACTATTTAACAAAGTTTTTTATAAATTTCTAAAAATATATTTTCTCCTTCTAAAAACCAAATCTATGAAATAACGAGGTAGAAAAAATAATTTTTCTACCTCATACATACCATAATACACTCATTTTTTACCATAAAGTAATTTATAACTAAAATCTACAATTTCTTTTCTGTCTAAAGAGTTATATATCTCTACAGTTCCTTCCCCATTTTCTTCATTTAACAGATTATGTTCTACTAACTTTCTTTTAAGTTCTTTGGCTGTTCCTTCACTTCCATCTATTATAGGTACATTTTCTCCCACTACTTTCTGAAGTTCTCTATTTATAAATGGATAATGAGTGCATCCAAGAACAATAGCAGCTATTTTAGAATTTAAATATTTTTCAAGTTTTTCAGTTAAAAAATGGTTTAGCTCTTCTCCCTCAGTAATACCACTTTCTATTAATTCTACTAATCCTGCACAGGGTAAAGGTTCAATTTCTGAGTTCTTACCATAATTTATTACCAAATTATTAAATTTTTTTTCCACCAAAGTTATAGGTGTAGCCATGATAATTATCTTTCCTTCATGTCTCATCTCCACTGCAGGTTTTAAAGCTGGTTCTACGCCTATAATAGGTATAGATTTATACTTTTTTCTTAAACTTTCTATGGCTACACTGGTAGCTGTATTGCAAGCCACAACTATAGCTTTAGCCCCTTTTTCTAAAAGAAACTCTATTGCATCATAAGTAAGAGTCTTTACTTCTTCCACAGGCCTAGTTCCATAAGGAGCATTTTTAGAATCTCCGAAATATATATAATTTTCTTTAGGCATAATCTCCATAGCCCTTTTTAAAACGCTTATTCCGCCAACACCTGTATCAAAAAAACCTACAGGTCTATTTTTTGTATCCCCCATGTCCATATAATCAACTCCTCTTTTCCCACATCAGATAATCTACCTTTTAATTTTATCAAAAAACTTTTTCATTGTAAAAAAAGATTATGAATGAAATATAACATAAAATTTCATATTTGTATTGACACTACAAATAAGTTGTAATAGAATCTTTTTATGTTTTTTAAAAAAAATAACTTAATTAAGTATAAAATTAAACCATTAATGGAAAGGAAGTGACTTAACCCTTACATACTTAAATGTTATGTAAGGTAATAAGCATGTATGACGATTTAATTTATCACATTCCTAAACATGATCATAATGAAAAAAGTTTAAGGGAAATATTATCAAAACATCCAGAAATAAAATTTATTTCCATAGTAGGAATAGATCTGGCTGGAAATGACACTGACGAAAAAATACCTGTCAAATTATTCTTAGACGATATAAAATCTTTTCTATCAGGTGCTGCTGTGCAAACTGATGGTTCTTCTGTAGTCCTCCCTGGTATAGCTTCTTTAAACAATGCTAAAATTGATATGATAGCAGATTTAGATTGCGAGTGGTTTATAGATTATAATTATGAACATATAGACCCTATCTTAGAAAAACCCATAGGTACTTTAAGAATTCCTTGTTTTTTATATCATGAAGGAAAAGCAGTGGATTCAAGACATATTTTAAAGACTTCCATAGAATATTTCAAAAATACACTATTACAACTTTTTAAAAAATATCCTATATGCTTGAAAGATTATGGAATAACCTTTGAAGATATAGAAGATATTACAGCTACTTCTGCTACAGAATTAGAATTCTGGGTAAAAACTCCAAATGACAAGGCCGAAGTAGAAGAATTATCAACTTCTCAAGTCCTACAAGAACAATATTGGACTAGAACAAAAGGAAGCATTAGAACTGCTCTAGAAAAATGCTTATTGTTAATGGAAAAATATGGTCTTTATCCTGAAATGGGTCATAAAGAAGTGGGTGGAGTAAAAGCAAAAATAGATGAATCCGGTAATTTAACTCATATAATGGAACAATTAGAAATAGATTGGAAATATTCTAATGCTATACAGGCTGCTGACAATGAACTGCTTGTAAGAACTTTAGTTAAAGAAACTTTTAGAAGAGATGGATTAGAAGTTACATTTTTAGCTAAACCTATTGATGAAGTAGCTGGTAGCGGCGAACATACCCATGTAGGTATTGCATTAAAATTAAAGAATGGAAAACTTATCAATTTGTTTACTGCCACTAAAAATCATTTTTTAAGTATCTTTGGCTATGGCTCCATTATGGGTGTATTAAAGAATTATGAAATAATAAATCCCTTTGTTTCAGCTACTAATGACTCTTTAAGAAGATTAAAACCAGGATTTGAAGCTCCTGTATGCATTGTTACTTCTTTAGGAATAACTACAGAAGTTCCTTCTAGAAATAGAACCATATTGGTTGGTCTCATAAGAGATATGCAAAGTCCTATGGCTACACGATTTGAGTTAAGATCTCCAAATCCTCATACTAATACTTACCTAGCTATAGCTGTGCTTTATATGTGCATGGCTGACGGAGTTAAGTATGCTGTAGAAAACAACAAAACTGAAGATGAATTACTTAAAGAGCTTTCTAAAAATCCAGGAGAAGATGCAGATTATTTAGAAAAACCAAGAGCTTATAGATCTGAAGAAGATGTTTTTGAACATTTTTCTGAAGAAGAAAGAAATAATTTTTTCGGTAAAGCTCCAGCTACAGTATATGAAAATTTACATGCTTTTGACTTATATAAAGATAAAACTGAAGTATTAAAAAAAGGTAATGTATTCAATGATAAATTAATTAATAGTTTTCGTATAGCAGCTACTAAAAGATGGCTTACAGAGATAAGCAATAGAATCATAAACAACTACATGGATGAAATAAGATCCTTTAAAATGCTTCACTCTACAGATAAAGCTTTAGATCTTGATGTGTCAAACTGGATGGCCATAAATGATTTAAGACATTATATCATGAAAGACAGCTATACAAGAAAAAGCTTATTTACAAAAATAAAAGAAGCTATTGCAGCGGAAGATTTATCCAGAGTTTCTGAACTTCAACAGGAACTTGACCTAAAAATGAATGTGTTAAGACACATTTACTGCAGTTATAAAAAGAATCTTTTGGATATTTAATCAGCTTAAGATACTTAATTTAATTTTTGCAGGTGAGCTGTTATAGATTGAGGCAGTTACTGTAAAAAGCCATATAATAGTATTGAGTAAAACTAATATATGGAGGTTATTATGAATTTAAACAAATCTTTTTCTGATTTAAATAAAGGTATTGTAAAGACAAAAGATGTGGTAGTAAAGGCATCAGAAACTGCTATAGAAATCTCAAAGGCTTATATGATGATATCAAGTAAAGAAAAAAGCCTAGGTGAATTATATGAAAAACTAGGAAAAAAATTTTACAAAAAGTATAATAAAGATCCTCTAGATAAAAACGATTTTAAAGAAATAGTAGATAAAATAGATAAAGAAAAGAAAGAATTGAACACTTTACAAGAAAAACTTTCTAGGTTAAAAAGTAAAAATAATTATAATATATAAAAAATCTTTTACTAAAATCTAGGACTGTAAATAAGTTTGTAAACTTTATATAAACTTATCTACAGTCCTTATTTATAATGTTATCTAATGTGATATCTTTATTTACAACTACTTGTATTTTTGTTTAATTAATCTTAACTTGCATTTCATATGGAATAATTTTTTACATAATAGTATAATCTTTTTATAGATTATACAAATTTAACGAGGTGTTATAAAAAATGAGGCTTGTTCCTATTGAATGCGTAAAAGAAGGCTGTTATCTTGCCAAAACTATTTTTGATGATGATGGCAGAGCTTTATTAAAGTCAGGGGTAATGTTAACAGAAAGCATTATTAATAGAATAAAAAGTATTCAGATATATTCATTATATATAATAGATGAGTATAGCGACAATGAAATTGAAGATATTATAAAACCTGAATTAAGACAAAAGTCCATAAAAACTATAAAGGAAACTTTTTCAAGTGTAGAAAGATTTAATCAGACTTTCGACCATAAAATGTCTAGTTCTCAAAATTTAAACACTGTGATAAAAGAAAGAGAAAAATATTTTTTAGATATACATGATATAGCGGAAGAATTAATGGAAGAAATATTATCCAATAAAAATGTAATGGTGAACTTAGTAGACATAAAAAGTATGGACAATTATACTTATCAACATTCAGTAAATGTAGCCATACTTTCTGTTATTTTAGGAATACAGCTTCAATTAAATAAGTATGATCTTTTAGATCTTTCCGTAGGTGCTTTAGTTCACGATATAGGCAAAACTTTCATACCTGCAGACATTTTAATGAAGCCAGGCCCCTTAACAGAAAAAGAATTTGATATTGCTAAGGAGCACACAACTAAGGGCTATGATTACCTAAAGAATATATCAGATATCTCTTCTAAAGCTAGGATAATTTCACTTCAGCACCATGAAAGAGTGGATGGCAACGGGTATCCTGAAAATAGGAAGGGTAATGAAATAAATAAATTAGCCAGAATAGTAGCTATAGCAGACGTATATGATGCATTAACCTCAGACAGGCCCTATAGAAGAGCCCTAATTCCTAGTGAAGCTATTGAATACATAATGGCTAATTCATCAACTCATTTTGATTATAATATGGTAAAGGCCTTCTCTAGAGTTATAGTTCCTTACCCAAAAGGAACTCTTGTAAAGCTTAGCAATGGAGAAGTTGGAGTAGTAGAAAATACCTTGCCAAATTTTCCTTTAAGGCCTAGTATAAAAATAATTAAAAGCGAAGATAAGTCAAGAGAAGATAAAACTATAAGCTTAATAAAAAATCTATCTTTAGTTATAGAAGATATCGTTTATGAATTATAAGTAAAAAATACAGAGCATTTGACTTTTAAAAATGTTCTGTATTAAAAATACTTTATAAAGCTATATTATCTTTATTCAATATTTCATAATTATATATTGGAGCATTACAGAAAGGATTATTATAAATTATATCTTTAGCCTCATCTAGATCTTTAGCTTGAAATATCATAGTGCCACCATTTTTATTATATACTCCAGCACAAAATAAGTATTTTTTTAAAGTACCATTGTGCAGATTTCCTCTTTCTTCCGTGCCTTTTTCTTTTATGCCTCTGCTGTTAAAATCCATCTTATAATTTATTTTTACAAAAAGCCCTTCCTTCTTTTTCATGAAAGATACCTCCCAAAATTCTATTTAAGACTGCTACTTTATTATTATATTTAAACTACGTAAGATTAATGCGAACTTATGTTTTTATTATATCGAACGCATGTTCTTTTGTCAATATATATTATAGATGTTATTGACATTATTAAACTAAAGTTATATATTAAAAATATACTAGAAAGGTATACTTTTTTTATTAGAAAGCTGTCATCCATGACACTATCATATTTTTTCAAATTACATATGATGGATGCTGGATTTCTGAATAAATTATTATAATTTTTAGATAGAAAATTTATTTATTTTAAAAAAACTCTATCTGAATCTAACATTAACTTAATGGTGGAGAAAAAAATGAAAATCAGTCAAGAAGTTGATTACGCATTGAGAGTTGTGCTTTATTTGTCTAAATTAGGCTATGGAGAAAAAGCTGAAGCCAGACTTATTTCTGAACATGAAAGTATACCTCACAGATTTCTTCTAAAACTTTTAAGAAAACTTACTAAGAAAAATATAGTTAAATCTTTTAGAGGGGTCAATGGAGGATATGCTCTAAATAAGCATCCAGAGCAAATAAATCTTTATGACATAATACTAGCTATAGATGGTCCAATATATATGAACAGATGCATGAGTTCTCCTGAAAATTGTAACTTATCAAGAAGCAGCTTTTGTGAAATCCATAAAGCACTGTCCAAGGTTCAGAACAATTTAATAGCTGAATTAAAAAATGTAAACTTTAAAAATCTTATGGAACAATAAGTTTAATTTTTTTATATTTATTATATTATATTTATAATTTAGTTTGAATCTATACCGGTTCGGTATAAGTTTGTAAAAAGGATTAATTATAACTGTACATTAGTGTATACAAAATAATAATGGTTCCTTCAGTTATAAATCATTATCCAATTACTAAAATTGTTTCCTTTCCAATTTATATATAAATAGTTAATCTATGTAAAGACTACTGTCACATTTCTGTCAGTAGTCTTTTAATTTTATTTTTTAAAAAGGTAATACTATTTATGTTTAATGGATTTACTTTGGTGTGATAGGACAATATGGATTTAATACCAAACTTAAATCATAACAAAAAAAATTATAAATCGTATAATGTAATGGGTGATAATAGTGAAAAATAAAAAAATACTTTTTGTATGGATTTTTATAATTTTTATAACTTCATTGCTGTGTTTCTATTATTCAAAATCAAAAAGTTTTACTGACAATTCCTCTATAAATAAATCTTCAAAAGCATCTAAAAGTGAAGATACCAAAGTTTCTATTGCGGAAGGAACAACCTATAAAGATATTACATATAAAGATACCAATGAAGGTGCTATAAAGTTAGATATATATACTCCTATCAATATGAAATTTAAAAAATCCCCTGTAATAGTATATATACATGGAGGCAGCTGGCTCTATGGTAACAAAAGTTTAGATAACAATACAATCTCTGCCATGAACAAAATAAGGGAAGAAGGTTTTACCATAATAAGTATAGACTATAGGCTTATTTCAGAAAAAATTAATTTCTCTGCACCCATAGAAGATTGTAAAGACGCTGTGAGATGGATATATAAAAATTCTGAGCTTTATAATCTAGATGCGAATAATATAGGATTGTGGGGAGTTTCTGCGGGAGCACATCTAGCAATGATGACAGCCTATAGTTCTAATGAAGATTTCACTGGTTGTGAAAAATTAAAATCCTATCCTGTTAATATAAATTATGTAATAGATTATTGTGGACCTACCAATCTAATATTAAGCAGCAACAACGAGTTAAATAACATTATAAAGAATTTTATAGGATTCAATAGAAGCTTAGACAAAAAAGAAATAGAAGTACTGCTGAAAAAGGCAAGTCCTATTAATTATTTAACCAAGAATTCTCCTGCTACCTTAATTGTACATGGAGAGAAAGATGTAACTGTTCCTATATCTCAGTCTAATGACTTGTATAGCAAAGGCAGAGAGCTTGGAGTAAAGATGGAATTCGTGAAAATTCCTGAGGCAGGTCATGACCTGTCATCTGCATCCTATATGAACCTAATAAAAATTGCTATAAGCACATTACAATTTATAAAAAATAATTCTACCTTATAAAAAATTATTACATTTTAATACAAATCATGCTAACTACGGATAAACATGTCCTTTATTCTATTTATACTTACATTTATGCATAAATGCTATTTAGTGCCTCTATTTCATGTATTTTTATAGTTTATTAAATTCATATCAGTACAAAATAATACTACAAAATAAAAAAGGAGGAATGACAAATGGCAAATAATTATAACAAAACAGGTTCAAACAGATTAGTTATACCTGAAGCTAAACATGGATTAAACAGATTTAAGATGGAGATAGCTACAGAAATGGGCTTAAGCAACTACGAAGAAGTAGATAAAGGAAACCTAACTTCCAGACAGAATGGTTCTGTTGGCGGAGAAATGGTTAGAAGAATGATAGAATCTTACGAACAAGGCTTAAAATAGTTTTAAACAGTATATAATAAATCATTAAAACTTTAGAGAGAGCAGGAAAATACAATTATTTTCCTGCTCTCTTGCTTTCAAATAGCTTTAATTTTTCATCATTTATGAATTAAACTATAAATACTAATTCAAGTTTAAAATAACTACAAACATTTTTAAAATTGTTTTTCCTTGTAATACCCGTTATACCGTCTATTATAAGACCACATAATATCAAAAGAATTTTTGGAATAAACAATTAATTGACACAGGCATATTTATTATATACAATTTTTATATTGATTAAATCTACATCTATATTCTACAAAGGAGAAGATAACAAATATGCTAGAATCTATTGAAAAAATTATATCAAGCACAAATTCTATCTTATGGTCTTATGTTCTGATAATAACTCTAATATCTGCAGGATTATACTTTTCATTTAAAACTAAATTTGTTCAGTTAAGATATTTTAAACATATGTTTAGACTTCTTGGAGAAGGCGCTGCAGACTCAAGAAATTCTACGGAAACAAAAGGCGGCATCTCCTCTTTCCAAGCTTTCTGCATGAGTACTGCTTCAAGGGTTGGTACAGGTAATTTGGCAGGAGTAGCTATTGCTATAGCCGTAGGCGGCCCTGGGGCCATATTTTGGATGTGGCTTATAGCATTAATCGGGGGAGCTTCCAGTTTTGTAGAAAGCACTTTGGCTCAAATATATAAAGTAAGAGATAAAGACAGCTACAGAGGCGGTCCAGCATATTACATGGAAAAAGCCTTGGGAAAACGTTGGATGGGAATAATCTTTTCTATACTTATAACCATCTGTTTTGGGCTTGTATTTAATTCAGTTCAAGCCAATACCATATCTATAGCTTTTAATCAGGCTTTCGGCATAAATAGGACTATAGTAGGCATTGTTTTAACTTTACTAACAGCAGTAATAATATTTGGAGGGGTAAAAAGTGTGGCTGCCGCTTCAGAAATAATAGTTCCTATAATGGCAGTAGCCTATATTATAATCTCCTTATTTGTAATAACTAAAAATATAACTCATATACCTTATATTTTTTCTTTAATTTTTAAGAATGCTTTCGGACTACAGCAAACTTTGGGAGGAAGCTTGGGTGCAGCTATAATGATGGGAATAAAAAGAGGACTTTTTTCAAACGAAGCAGGCATGGGAAGTGCTCCAAATGCAGCTGCTACAGCAGAGGTAACTCATCCTGTAAAGCAGGGTTTAATTCAGACTCTTGGAGTTTTTACTGATACCCTTCTAATCTGCAGTTGTACAGCCTTTATAATACTCTTATCTGGTGCTTACACTGAAAGTGGACTAACTGGCATACAGCTTACCCAAAAGGCTTTAAGTTCCCAAGTTGGTTCTTGGGGAAATACTTTTATAGCTTTATGCATATTCCTTTTTGCTTTTAGCTCTATCATAGGAAATTATTATTATGGTGAAACAAATATAGAGTTTATAAAATCTAGCAAAGTTTTGGTTTTCATATATAGAATATCTGTAGTTTCCATGGTGATTTTAGGCTCTGTAGCCCAAATACAATTAGTATGGGACCTGGCAGACTTATTCATGGGTCTTATGGCACTGATTAACTTGATAGCTATAGTACAGATAGGACATATTGCCTTTGAAGCCCTTAAAGATTATACAAGGCAAAAGAATAATGGAAAAGAACCTGTATTTCATAGAAGCATTTTAAAAGATTCAACTAATATAGATTGCTGGGATTAATAAAATAAAAAAACATGGTTACAATATAAAACCATGTTTTTATTTTATTTATCTATTCTTAAAGTTATTTTAACTTCAGTGCCTTTGCCATAGATACTATTTATTTCAAGGCTTCCTTCGTGGAGATTTAATATATCCTCACAAACTGCAAGTCCTATACCACTTCCTGATTTTTTAGATTCTCCTTTATAGAATTTTTCTTTCACATGAGACAAATCTTCCTCTTTTATACCAATGCCATTATCACTTATGATTATGTTTATATAATCATTATGGTTAAAAGTTTTTATATACACTTCTCCTCCATCTTCAGTAAATTTCAGAGCATTATCTATAATATTTATAAACACCTGCTTTAATCTATTTTTATCTCCTTTGATTAAAGGTAATTCTTCTCCTCCATAAACTAAATTTATATTATTTCTTACCGCCCTTGGCTCCATCTGAATTACTATATCTTCTAAAAGGGTATTTATACTGATATTTTCTATATTCAAAGTTATTTTAGATGATTCAAATTTTGAAAAATCCAAAAGTTCCTCTACAAGAGCTGTTAATCTTTCACTTTCACCTACTATTATATCTAATCCTTTTTCCCTTTGAATAGGATCCTTAAATTCCTTAAGTTTTAATGTCATGGCCCATCCTTTTATAGAGGTAAGAGGAGTTTTTAACTCGTGAGATATAGAAGATATAAAATCATTTTTTAACCTTTCACTTTTTAGTATCTGTTCAGACATATAATTTAAGGTATCTGCCATACTTCCCACTTCATCATCATATTTTTTCTCCGCTTTTACTTTAAACTCTCCCCTTGCCATAGTTTTAGCGGTTTCTGTAACTTGTTCTAAAGGTTTAATTATGCTATTAGATATTAACACACTTAATAATGTAGTTATCACCATAACCACCACACCGATAAGTATGAGTAACATTCTTATCTTATTTAATAAACTTTCCAAAGGTTCCATAGACGTTATAACTCTTATAGAACCAACTATAACTTTATCTGCTATAAGTGGAGCTGAAATTGCCATTATTTTTTCTGAAGTATATCTGCTTTCATCTTTTCCTATCCACTTTCCAATTTCTCCACCTAAAGACTTCTTTGTATCTTCAGTTTCAATTTTGGTGCCTGGCGGTACTCCTAATGCATCCCATATTACCCTATTTTCTTTATCTAGTATTTGCAGATCCACATCCATGTTATAAAAAAAGTTTTCTGTAAGATCTTCTGCAATCTTCTGCACATCTGAAGAATTAAGATATTTGGAATAAAATCTGCTTGCCATCTTCACCTGATCTTTTAAAATGGATTCTATACCATTATAATAGTAGTCCTTTATACTTATTAAAAGCAAGCCTTCTAATATTGATACAGTTAATAAGATTGCTATAAAGTAGTAACTTACTATTCTCGTTTTTATACTATTTATTTTTATCATAACTTAACACCTTTTTAGTCTATATCCATAACCCCATATGGTCTCTATATATTTAGGGTTTGAAGGATCATCTTCAACTTTTTCTCTTAATCTTCTTATGTGTACATCTACAGTTTTTATATCTCCATAGAATTCTATGCCCCATATTAAATCCAGCAGTTCATCTCTTGTAAAAGCTTTATCTGGATTTTGCATAAATAGTTTCATAAGCTGAAATTCTTTAATGGTCAATTTAAGTTCATTATCTAATTTATAAATTTTCTGAGATCTTTTATCCAAGGAGATTTCTCCATTAATTAAGATTTCTTCTTCCTCTTTCTTAATTCCTTTTCCAGTTCTTCTTAAAATAGCTCTAATTCTATATACTAGTTCTGTAGGATTAAAGGGCTTCACCATATAGTCATCTGCACCAAGCTCTAATCCTACTATTTTGTCCATATCCTGATTTTTTGCTGTGAGCATTATTATGGCAATGCTTGGATACTTTTTTCTTATATTTTCACAGGTTTTATATCCATCTATGCCAGGAAGCATTATATCAAGCACTATTAAATCCAACTTTTCTCTTTCACATATAGATAAAGCTTCTTCACCCGTGGAAGCCTCAAGAACTTCATAACCACTTATGCTCAAGTTAACATTTATAAAACTTCGTATATTCTCTTCATCCTCCACAATAAGTATCCTATTACTCATTCTTCTCACCTCATTTCATTATAGATTTTTTAATTCTTCAATTATAGGGTTTATAAGTACTTCCTTAATTATTTTAGAAGTGCTGTCAGTATTAAATATACCTTCCTTGGAAAGTTTGTTTAGCATATCTAAAGACTTATAATAATATGTTTTAGCCTCATCTTTTTTAGAAAGTCCTTTGTATACCTCACCTAGCTGAAAATATATCTCTGATAAAGCAAATTCTTTTGGCTCATAATAGAAAAAATCATTTTCATTTTGTAAACTTACTTTTGAAAGAGATATCAAAATATTCTCTGCCTCCCCATACCTTTTTAATCCGTTTAAAGCAGTAGCTTTTAATATCAAAAACTTATAATACCCGACCTCCATAACAGTTGGCTCTTTACTTTCTTTTATTTTAAAAACTTCATTAACAGATTTTAAAGCCTCTTCATACAAGCCAGCCTTTATTTCAGATTCAATAAGATAATACCAAGAAAGCTGATTTCTTCTTTCGTCGCTTAAATCCTCTTGATAATATTTTACATTTTCTTTAAAATAACTTTCATAATAATCTTTAGCAGCTGAAAAATTGCTGCCATTAAATCTTATGATATAGCTATTGTACTCAGAGCCTGCTTCATAAATTTGAACTCCAAAAACAAATCCTTTTTTTTCATCCTTAACAGGAGTACTTAATATATCAAACTTATTCCATCTTCCTAGCTCTATTTCTTTTACACCCTTTTCTGTAAAATCATAAGCGTAATACTCACCACCAGCATGTCCAGATATATGAAATCCAACAAGTAAACATTTACTATCCACACCACATACAGGTAAAAATTGCAGCATAGATATTCCGGTTCCTTCTACACTTTTTTCATATACTTTAGTCCACTTATTTTCTTTATTTTTTAAAACAAAAAATCCTCTTTTAAAATTTTCTTCGTCTTTAAAAAATACTACAAGCTCGTTTTTATAGTCTCCATCTAAATCTGCTATATAGTAATTCTTTTTTGTAACTATTTTATTTTCTTCCAAGATTTTCGCTTTCTCCGGCATAAATTTTTGGGCTAAAGCCTTAACATCTTCATCATTTAAGTTAATATTATTTTTTATTACATTTTCAGATAACTTTGGTGATTTAATAAGTGAAGATGGTGTTGCATATAGATTGCATCCTGAAAGAAGCATAGAAATAATTAGAATAGTAAAGATAATATATTTACCTTTTTTCACTATATTCACTCCTATTATAAAATTCACTGTTTTCTTAAATAATAACATATAATAGCAGTTAAGTATTTATAAAAAGATTACAATTTCAGTTAGTGTACAATTAAGAATATTTTTCATAGCATAAGGTATAGAAATCTTCTTTAATTGCACACTATAATTTTTAACTAATTAACCCTTTCTCCACCATTAATATGTATTGTCTGGGCTGTTATATAGGATGCATCTTGAGAAGCTAAAAATACATAAGCCTGTGCTAATTCAACTGGTTGACCTGCTCTTTTTAAGGGTGTATCTGTTCCAAACTGAGCTACCTTATTTTCTTCATAGGAAGAAACTATTAAAGGAGTCCACACTGGTCCAGGAGCTACTGCATTAACCCTTATATTTCTTGAGCTTAAAGATAAGGCAAGAGATTTCGTAAATGCTGCTAAAGCTCCTTTAGTAGAGGAATAATCTATAAGGGTTTCATTACCTTTGTAAGCTGTAATGGAAGTAGTATTTATTATGCTAGCACCTGGATTTAAGTGAGGCATTACAGCTTTAGTCATAAAAAATGCTCCAAATATATTGGTTTTAAAGGTTCTTTCAAGCTGCTCACAAGTTATATCTTCTATACTATTTTGAGGATGCTGCTCTCCTGCATTGTTTACCAAAATATCTATCTTATGGAATTCAGATATAACCTTATCTATAGCAGCTTTACAAAAATTTTCATCTCCTATGTCTCCAGGAATTAATATGCATCTTCTTCCGTAATTTTCAATTACATTTTTCGTAAATTCCGCATCTTCGTGCTCATTTAAATAGATTATAGCTACATCTGCTCCTTCCTTAGCATATGCTACAGACACAGCTCTTCCTATGCCGCTGTCCCCGCCTGTAATAACAGCTGCTTTACCTTTTAACCTGTTAGAACTTTTATTATAATTTAAATCTTCAAAAACAGGAGGAGGGTTCATGTCTTTCTCATGTCCTGGTGCTATATTTTGATGTTGAGCAGGAAATCCTTTTAAAAAATCATTTATATATTCCATGCAATCATCTCCTCATCTTAATTAACTATAGCTATAGTATGGAATTTAGGTTATAAATTATACATGACTTGCTTTTACAAAAATAGCTTATTTGATGTAAAATATTATTAGATGAAAAATTTAGGGGGTTAACATTATGTTTAAAATAATGGTGGTAGAAGATGATATTAAGATTAGAGAACTAGTAGTAGAAAACATTCAAAAGTGGGGATTTGAAACAGTATCAGTAGAAGACTTTAATGAAACTTTAAATGTATTCTTAAATAGTGAACCTCATTTAATTTTAATGGATATAAATTTGCCTTGCTTTGATGGATTTTATTGGTGCAATAAAATTAGAGAAGTATCCAAGGTACCTGTAATATTTGTATCTTCAAGAAATACTAACATGGACATAGTAATGGCTATAAATATGGGTGGAGATGACTTTATACAAAAGCCTTTTTCCCTAGAAGTACTTATGGCTAAAATAAACGCTCTTATAAGAAGGACTTATTCCTATGCTAACGTACAATCAGAGGTCATTGAATATGATGGAGCACTGCTAAATTTAAAAGATGGCACACTGCTATTTAATGATGAAAAAATAGAACTTACTAAAAATGAATTTAGAATATTATATATTCTTATGAAAAATAACAACTCAGTGGTAAGCAGAGATAAAATAATGGAAAGCCTTTGGGAAAATGAGAGCTTTGTAGATGATAATACCCTTACAGTAAATATAAACAGGTTAAGAAAAAAGCTGGCTGATGCAGGATTAGAAGACTTCATAAAAACCAAGAAAGGTCAAGGATATATAGTAGGATGAAACTTAGAAAATATATAAAAGATAAAAGATATCTAATATTATTTTTCTTAATTATAATGCTGTTTATATCCACCGTAGTATATGTAGATGATACTGTAAAAATAAGGTTTGATAATATATTGTATATAAACTTAGTAAGTTGGATATTGTTTGATACTTATCTTATTCTTGAATTCCTGTATCTAAAAAATTATTATAAAACTTTAGATGAGCTAGTAGAAAATCAAATAGAAGAAATTCATACTTCTCTTCCTCAAGGCAAAACTCAAGAGCAAAATAAATATAATGATATAATAAAAAAGGTATATAAATATCAAAATGAAAAGATAGAAAAGCTTTATATAGATAAAATAGAAAACATGGATTTTATAACCTCTTGGGTTCATGAGATCAAAACTCCTATAGCTGTAACCAGGCTCACCATTGAAAGCAGTTCTGGTAAACCTATGGAAGAATTTATAGGAAGCATTGAAGAAGAATTAAGAAAAATAGATAATTATGTAGAGCAGGCACTGTATTATTCTAAAATAGATGATTTTTCCAAGGATTACTTTATAAATGAAATAGAGCTTGAAAAAGTAATGAAGGAAATAATAAAGAAGAATGCTAAAACTTTTATAGGTAAAAGAATTTCTTTAGATATGCATGATATAGATTACTCTATACTTACAGATAAAAAATGGCTTTTGTTTATAATAGACCAAGTCATATCAAATTCATTAAAATATACAGAAACCGGAGGAAAAATTGAAATATCAGGTGAGAAGGATGAAAAAGAAAAAAGACTCACCATAAAAGATAATGGTACTGGTATAAAACCTGAAGATATAAATAGAGTATTTAATAAAGGTTTTACAGGATACAATGGAAGAATTTATAACAAATCTACAGGCATGGGCTTATATTTAGCTAAAAAGATGTGTAATAAGCTAGGACATGATATAAGTATAGAATCTGAATATGAAAAATATACACAAGTGACTATTCATTTTCCCAAACTCATAAATTACTTTAATGTTACAAAAGTGTAAGCTTAAATTCTCCTTTTGTTAGGTAAATAGATGGTTCTATTTACCTCTTTTTTATAGAATAATATTGTGATTTGAATGTACAAAAAAATTTACTAGCAACTATATAGGAGGAATAAATAACATGGAAAATGTTTTAACTGCAAAAAATCTAAAAAAAGTTTATGCATCAAAAGGAGTTACCTATACTGCTCTTCATGATATAAACCTAGATATTAAAAAAGGAGAATTTGTTGGAATAATGGGACCTTCAGGAGCAGGTAAAACCACATTACTAAATATAATATCCACTATAGATACCCCCTCTGCTGGAAGTGTAGTAATAGATGGTGATGATATTGTAAAAATGAATGAGGATAAACTATCTTCCTTTAGAAGGAATAAGTTAGGATTTGTGTTTCAGGATTACAACCTCTTAAATACTCTTACTATAAAAGAAAATATAGTGCTTCCTTTAGCTCTTTCAAAAATTAGTGTGAAAGAGATAGAAACCAGAGTATGGGAGATTTCAAATAAATTTGGAATAAATGAAACTCTAAACAAATATCCTTATCAAGTTTCAGGCGGCCAGAAGCAAAGAGCCGCTATAGCTAGAGCAATTATAACAAGGCCAGCTTTAATTTTAGCTGATGAACCTACAGGAGCATTAGATTCTAAATCTTCTGCAGAAATCCTTCAAACTTTAAGTGATTTAAATGAAAGCGAAAATGCTACCATAATGATGGTAACTCATGACGCTTTTGCTGCAAGTTACTGCAAAAGAATATTATTTATAAAAGATGGAATGCTTTTTACAGAACTTATAAAGGGTGGTTCAAGAAAAGAATTTTTCCAAAAAATATTAGATGTTTTGTCTACCCTTGGAAATACAGTCACAGACATTTAGCTTTAGTTTGAGGAGGGAAAATCATGTCTTTGTTTAGCATAGCATTTAAAAACATTAAAAGAAACTTTTATAACTACTTTCTATACTTTCTATCTATGTCCTTTAGTATTATGATATACTTCACCTTTACTTCTATACGATATAATTCTGAGATTCAAAAAGCTATTGGAGATTCAAAAATGATATCTGGCTCTTTTAAGGCATCTTCTATAGTTATAGCTATATTTGCAGCCATGTTTATCTGGTTCTCTAATTCATTTTTTACGAAAAAGAGAAAAAATGAAATAGCCCTTTACTCTATGATGGGAGTAAAGAAAAAGCAAATAGGCAGAATGTTATTTTATGAAACATTACTTATGGGAGTAATAGCTCTTTTGGTTGGAATACTATTTGGAGGATTACTATCTAAAATGTTCACCACTATTCTGATAAAGCTTATGAATATTAACTCTATAACTGTAAAATTTACCTTAATACCAAAAGCAGTAATCCAGACATCTTTAGTATTTTTAGCTTTATTCTTAATAGCATCTTTACATGGTTATAGTATAATCTACAGATTTAAACTAGTAGATTTATTTAAGGCAGAACAATCCGGAGAATCTATGCCTAAATCCTCTTTAATATTGGCCATACTATCTCTAATATTAATAGGCTTAGGTTACATTTTAGCATCTCCTAAGTGGATGATGACTTTATTCCCTGTATCCATCTTTGCTGTACTTGGTCTTACCATAGGAGGAACCTATATATTGTTCTCATCCTTTGTGGTATTTATCATAAAACTTTCTAGAAAGAATACTAGAAGATACTATAAAGGCATAAACATGATAGGTACATCTAACCTTCTATACAGAATAAAAGGTAATGCAAAAACCTTAGCTACTATAGCAGTTTTAAGTGCTACTACTCTAACCGCTGTAGGTACTACTTATAGTATATATTTTAATACAGAAAGAGAAGTAAGCAATAGATTTCCTATACCTTATGTTTTTGTTACGGAAGATAAAAAAGCAGCTGAAAAAATCGAAAAAACCATAGAAAAATATCCTAAAAATAAGCTGCTATCCTCTCATAACATAGAACTTATGGATGTAAAGGCAAAATATCCTTCTCTGATGAAAAATGCTAAGGGTAAATATGTTGAAGATACTTTTTCTATAATCTCTCAAAGTAAATATAATGAATTAAATACGGAACTAAATAAAAAGGAGCCTATATCTTTAAAAGATACTGAATCAATTATATTTGATCCTAACTTTTCACCTAAATTTCAAAATGACCCCACCGGTAATACTTATACTATAGTTTGCGCCAATAAAAGCACAGATTTTAAAATAAATGAAATAAAAAATACTGCTGTAATAAATCAAAATATTTTAGGATTTAAAAGTCTTATGGTCATTAATGATGAGCAATTTAACAAATTATATGATAAAAAATCCAGTACAACTGTATTAGCCTATATAACTTCAAATAAAAAAGACAGCAGTGAACTTTCTAATGAGCTGTCAAAAATACTGCCTCAAAAGAGCATAGAAGATAAAGAAAAGTCAAAGGATTTTTCTGACAAGTATTCCGAATTTTACGAACCTCATAAAGGAATGCTAGAAGTTTCAGGACTATCTATATTCATTGGTGCATTTTTAGGTTTAGTTTTCCTAATATGTACAGGAAGTATAATCTTCTTTAAGCAGCTTTCAGAAGCAAGCTCTGATAAAAGTAATTATGATATTTTAAAAAAGGTTGGTGTTTCTAAAAAAGAAGTAAAAGCTTCTATAGCAAAACAGATGCTTCTTGTATTTATACTGCCTCTAATAGTAGGTATAAGTCATGCTTCCTTTGCACTTAAGCTTTTATCAGATATATTAAATTCAAATTTATTAGTGCCCATATTACTATGCTATTTAACCTATACTATAATATATCTTATATATTATGTATTAACAGTAAATTCCTATTATAGTATAGTAAGTTCTAACAGCTAAGGACATATTAAATATGTTCACATATCCTTTACTGCTTGCACAAAAGTGCAAGCAGTATTTTTTAATATATTCGCAAAAGGTTCAATTAAAGCTATAATAAAAGCAAGGAGTGTTGTCTATGTATTTACTTCAATTAGGTATTAAAAATATAAAAAGAAACTTTTTAAATTATATCTTATACTTTTTTTCCTTGACCTTTATAGTAGTGGTTTATTTTACCTTTTTGTCTATATATAGTAATAGTGATATGCTCACAGTTATGGATTACATGAAATTTATTCCAGATATGTTTAAGCTGTCTAATTTCATATTGATTTTTTTCTGCATAATTTTTATATGGTACTGCAATTCATTCTTTATAAAAAAACGTGGAAAGGAATTTGCACTATATTCAATTTTAGGAGTAAAGAAAAGACACATAGGTATGATGATCTTTACAGAAACCTTTTTTATAGGTTTAGGTTCTCTAGGTTTAGGTATATTTATAAGTTCTTTATTTTTAAAATTATTTACCATGCTTTTACTAAAAGCTATGAAACTATCTACCAGTATCCCGAATTTTTCCATATCTGTTAACGCAATAATTAATACCGCAAAAACTTTTTTAATAATATTTATAATAGCTTCTATAAAAAATTTTTTGTCCATAAAAAAATTAAACTGGTATCCCTCTTTAAATCTGATGAAGTTTCAGAAAAAGAGCCTAAAATCTCTATACTTATATCCATAGTATCTTTATTTCTAGTTTCAAAAGGTTACAGCCTTGTAATGTCTTTTGAAAAAATAAATTATTCTAGAAATGCTATTATTGCAATAATATTTATTACCCTTGGAACCTATGGACTGTTTTCTTCTTTTTTAGTGCTTCTTATCAAGCTGTCAAAGAGAAATAAAATACATTATTATAGTGGAATAAATATGTTTAGTACCTCAGAGCTTCTATATAGAATAAATAAAAATGCTAAAACTCTAGCTACAGTATCCATATTAATTGCAGGTACAATAATTGCAGTAGCCAGCAGCTACAGCTATTATTACATTAATGAAAAGTATGTTCCCAAACAGCAGCCCTTTTCCTTCTGTTATGTATCTAATGAGAGATCTCTCGATGATAATATAAAAAATGTAATAGCTAAATATCCTGATCATAGGCTTAATGGAGAAGTAGAAGCTAAATTCATAAGATTGAATGGAAAATGGCCTAAGGTAAATACTTCATTGTCTGCTGAAGATATAAGCAGATTCTCTATCATGTCTGAAAGTGACTATAATAATATTATTAAAACTCTGAATATAAAAGAAAGTAAAAAGCTTAATTCTAAAAACCAAGCTATCATCATAGATGGATACTATAATGATAATACCATGAAAAGTTATATTGGAACTAAGGCATATATAGACAATACTAAATCCTCCTTTGATGTTATTGACTTTAAATCACAGCATATAATAAATGAAAGTCTTATTTCAAGGCTTCTCGTAGTAAGAGATGATGTATTTATTCAGTTATCTAAAAATGAAAAGATTTTTCGTCTTAAAGGTTTTTTAGTTGATAACTCTAAAGATTCAAAAGAACTTAGTGAGGAGATAAATAAAGCCTTTGATAAAATAGTTAAAGAAAAAAATCTTCCAAGACCTAATTCTAAAAATAATATAGAAAACAACTTATCTTCTTTTTATGATGATTATAAAGATACTTCTAAAACAGCTGGAATTTTTTCTTACATAGGTACCTTTTTAGGATTGGTTTTCTTGATTTGTACAGCTAGTATAATATTTTTTAAGCAGTTATCTGATGCTGAGGAAGATAAGGGAAACTATGACATATTGAAAAATGTAGGTGCTTCTCCTAAAGAAATAAAAAAATCCATAAATAAACAAGTAATTTTTCTCTTTATAATTCCCTTAATAGTAGGAGTGCTTCATTCTTATATAGCTTTAAGTATATTTGAGAGACTTCCTTTAGTTAATGTGAATATAAAACTGCCCATAACTGTAACCATAATAATATATACTGTCATATATTTAATTTACTGCGGGATAACCATTAACTCATATTATAATATAGTCAATGGGAATTAATCTTTAAGCAAAAACAGTATAGCTACCTAACTATACTGTTTTTCAATACTACTCAGCATTATTTAAATTTAAAACTATAGCTTTAAGTCTTGACATAGCTTCTATAGAATATCTTATACCTTGGGTTCCCATGCCCGAAGACTTTACTCCTAGGAATGGAAAATGATCTGGTCCTCTTTCCGGCTTATTATTTACTTGAACCGTTCCCACCTCAAGCTTATTTGCTATATAAAAAGCCTTATCAATATTTTCAGTAAATACAGCCCCTTGAAGTCCATAGGTAGATCTATTTGCTATATCTATGGCTTCTTCTATAGACTTTACTCTTATAATAGGTAAAACAGGTCCAAAAGGTTCTTCCCAGGCAAGCCTCATATCAAGCGTAACATTATCAAAAAGAGTGGGATATATAGTATTTTCTTCCCTGTTTCCACCTGTTATAAGCTTTCCCCCTTTATCCTTTGCATCCTTTATAAGTTCCATAACAAAATCTGCAGCTTTACTGTTTATAAGTGGAGTAATCACTACACCTTCTTTTCTAGGGTCTCCTGTCTTAAGTGCTCTTACTTTAACTTTAAGCTTTTCTACAAGTTCATCTGCAATGGACTCCATAACAAGTATTCTCTTTACTGCTGTACATCTTTGTCCTGAATAAGAATAAGCTCCTGAAACAATATTATCTACAGCCTTATCTATATTTGCATCTTCAAGAACTATAGCAGCATCTTTTCCTCCAAGCTCTAGTAAAAGCGGCTTCATCACAGATATACTGGATATATGCCGTCCTACTTCTGTACTTCCAGTAAAATTAATAAAATCTATATCTTCATGAGTAACACAATAGTCCCCTATATCGCTGCCCTTACCAGTTATAGTATTTAAGACTCCTTTAGGAAGTCCTGCTCTATTAAATACTTCTGCTAAATATAATGTAGATATGCTTCCCTGAGTTGGAGGCTTTATAACTGCAGAGTTTCCAACCACTAAAGCTGGAGCAATTTTAGAAGCAGAAAGATTTATGGGATAGTTAAAGGGTGATATAGCTAAAACTACTCCTAAAGGTACTCTAGTAACAAAAGATATCTTGTTCCTTGTAGTACCAGGAAAACTATCTCCAGGTATGGTCTCCCCTTCTAACTGCTTTGCAGAATCTGCAGTAAATCTTATATAGTCAGCTGTCCTTAGAATTTCTGAAATAGAACTCTTTTTATCTTTAGCTATCTCTAAAGTTAATATCTCTGCAAGCCTTTCAGCATTATCTTCTAAAATATCTGCTGCCCTATAGAGTATATCTGCCCTTCGGTTTAAAGGCACCTCAGCCCAAAGCTTTTGAGCCTCCTTTGAATTTTTTATGGCTTTATTTACTTCTTCTTTATTCATAGCTTGTATTTTACCTACCACAGTTCCATCTATAGGTGATTTTATTTCAATTAATTCTTTTGTATTACTTTCTACCCATTCTCCATCATAAAGATTTTTATAAGTATTATCTTTAGAATGCAATTGCTCAAATATTTTATTATCAGTCATTTACTTCTCTCCTTACTATGCCTATATACAAAATTTTCTATTTAATATTAACTTTATTTATATATAACCTCTTATCCTTATTATTTTGACATATTTCTAACTTACTTATTCCTCAGGTTAATTACATTCCGTCTGATTCTCTCAAATTATAATATTTTAGATGATACAGCTTATAAAATAAAGTTTTACATGGCTTAAATTACTTTAAAAGCTGGATAGTATAATAATTATTATCTATTGATATCAATTATTATATTCTATTGTATGTGATTTTATTTATAAATGCAATGAAAACTTTAGCCTGAGTAAATAATGCTCATAGCTTTTAATTTTTACTATTGACATTTTAAAATTGATAATCTAATATTTTAATTAAAAGCTAAATATGAAACTGTGATAAGGAGTAGTAAAAATTAACAATTCTATACAGAGAGAGGATTTTTAAGCTGAGAGATCCTTAAGAAATTAATTTTGAACCAGCCTTGGAGTTCTGTACCGAAATAACAGTAGGCTACAGCGGTTATACGCCGTTAAAATAGTCAAGAGAGCATATTAAAAACTTTAATATGCTAATAAGGGTGGTACCACCGTGTCCTCGGTCCCTATGGGATGGAGGTTTTTTTGTATTCAAAAATATGTATTAAATTAAATAAATAAGTTTATAAAAATAACAGGAGGATTATATTATGGGAAAAAACAAAAAATTTGTTGAAGCTATAACTTCAATGTCTGAAGACTTCGCAAAATGGTATACTGACATAGTAAAAAAAGCTGAGCTTGTAGATTACTCTAGTGTTAAAGGCTGTATGATAATACGTCCCTATGGATATGCTATATGGGAAAACATTCAAAAGGATTTAGATGGAAGATTAAAAGCTACTGGTCATGAAAATGTATATATGCCAATTTTCATACCAGAAAGTTTGCTGCAAAAGGAGAAAGATCATGTAGAAGGATTTGCCCCAGAGGTAGCTTGGGTTACACATGGAGGTACAGAAGAATTAACAGAAAAGCTATGTGTTCGTCCTACTTCAGAAACTCTATTCTGCGAACACTATGCAAAAATAGTTCAATCCTATAATGATCTTCCAAAATTATATAATCAATGGTGTTCCGTGGTTAGATGGGAAAAAACTACTCGTCCTTTCTTAAGAACTACAGAATTTTTATGGCAGGAAGGTCATACAGTGCATGCTACTCCAGAGGAAGCACAAAAGGAAACCATAGATATGCTTAATGTATATGCAGATTTATGCGAACAAACCCTTGCTATTCCTGTAATAAAAGGACAGAAAACTGAAAAAGAAAAGTTTGCAGGAGCTAGCGCAACCTATACTATAGAGAGCTTAATGCATGATGGTAAGGCTCTTCAAAGTGGTACTTCTCATAATTTTGGAGATAACTTTGCCAAGGCTTTTGGCATACAATACACTGATAAAAATGGTACACTTCAATACGTACACCAGACTTCCTGGGGAGTAACTACTCGTCTAATAGGTGCCATAATAATGGTTCATGGTGATGACAGCGGTCTTGTACTTCCTCCAAGGATTGCTCCAATTCAAGTAGTTATAGTACCTATAGCTCAACATAAAGAAGGAGTGCTTGATAAAGCTAATGAGCTTAAAGATAAAATAGCAAAGGTTGCAAGAGTGAAGCTAGACGATTCTGATAAAATGCCAGGCTGGAAATTTAATGAATACGAAATGAAGGGAGTTCCTGTGCGTTTAGAAGTAGGCCCTAAGGATATTGAAAATAATCAAGTGGTACTTGTTAGAAGAGATACTAGGGAAAAAGCTGTAGTTTCTATGGATGAATTAGAAGAAAAATTATCTGCACTACTTGAGGATATACAAAAATCACTTTTAGAAAAAGCAAGAACATTAAGAGACGAAAAAACCTATGTAGCTCATAACATGGAGGAATTCAAAGAAACAGCTGACAATAAATCTGGATTTATAAAAGCTATGTGGTGCGGAAGCAGAGAATGTGAAGAAAAGATAAAAGAAATTGCTGGAACCACATCAAGATGCATACCTTTTGAACAGGAACATATAGAAGATAAATGTGTATGTTGTGGTAAAGAAGCTAAACATATGGTTTACTGGGGAAAGGCATACTAAAAACAAAAGCTAGGAAGGTAACTTTACGAGCTACTTTTCTAGCTTTTGTTTTGCAAAAATCTGCTAGTGATTTTTATTATTTGATACTAATTCTTCTTTAAGCTTTTCCGCAGCATAAACTGGCCAACAAGGATTTCTAAGTAATTCTCTTCCTAAGTATATTAAATCTATATATCCATTATTAAGCTCATATTCTGCAAAACTAGGTTCTTTTATAAGTCCACCTGCTAAAACAGGTATACTTGTATTTTGTTTTATTATCTCTGCATATTTTATCTGATAACCTGAGTAGGAATATATGGGTTCAGATACTACTCCTCCTGAACTTACATCTATAAAATCTATAGTCTTATTTTTGTTTACTATATTAAGTATTTTTGATATATCTTTAGGATGATTTCCTCCCTCCACATAATCCTCTGCGGATACTCGTACAAACAAGGGTTTATCTTCGGGCCACACTTCCCTTACAGCTATGATTACGTTTTCAAGAAGCCTAGCCCTGTTTTTTAAGCTTCCGCCATATTCATCCTCTCTTTTGTTGGTAACAGGAGATAAAAACTGATTTATTAAATAACCATGAGCTGCATGCAGCTCAATCATATCAAAACCTGCCATCTTTGCTCTTTCTGCTGCAGCCTTAAAAGACATTATTACAGTGTTTATATCTTCTATATTCATTTCCCTAGGAATATGAGAATTTTTTATAAAGGGTATGGCACTAGGCGCTAGAATATCCTCCTCATGAAGCAAGCTTTTTCTTCCAGCATGCGCAAGCTGTATACCAACTTTAGCCCCATAACTTTTACATAAATCCACTATCTTTTTTAAGCCTTCTAACTGGTAATCATCCCATAACCCCAAATCATTATCTAGTGTCCTTCCTCTCTTTTCCACTGCTGCTGCTTCTAATATTATAAGTCCTACTCCTCCTATAGCTCTAGCTGCATAATGAATGCAGTGCCAATCCTTTATAGTGCCATCTCGGTTAGCACTATCCGTACACATGGGTGCCATAACTATTCTGTTTTTTAAACTCATATCTTTTATATTAATTCCAGAGAATAACTTTGACATATCAGCCTGCTCCCTTCCCTTATGAAATATAGAGCGTTACCATATTTATAGTGAACAAAAAAATTATTTTTATTTATCTTATTTTTAGCAAAACAAATAAACTACATACTTTATAATTACTAATATTTCGTAAATTCAGAAATAAACTTTATAGTTTAATTTATTAGAACAATATAAATACTATGAACGGATAGTGATATAATGTTTATTATTTACTTAACAGTAATTCCTGTAATTATTTTTATAGTTTGTTATTTGATGTAAAATTATAGCAACAAAAAAATAGCTATATATCTTTGGTTAATAAAGATACTAGCTATAAAAATAATAAGAATTATAAAAGGGCTTTAGAAGTCTACTCAAAAGCAATCCATTTAGATCATAAAAATTCTTTATTTAAATCCTAGCTTGCTTTAGCTTCACTGCTTGACTCCTCATTATCTTCCACTGGCTTGCCTACAAAGTATACAAATAGTCCTACTAATATTATAGAAATAGGTAATACAATATATACAGGTGCTCCTAATCCTACTGGTATATAGCCAAAGAATATTGTAAATCCAGCTACCACAAGAGAATACCACATTTGAGTTCTTGTATGATCTAGATGATCACAAGCAGATCCCATAGAAGATAATATGGTGGTATCAGATATAGGTGAACAGTGATCTCCAAATATGGCTCCTGTAAGTACTGCCCCAGCACTCATTATCATATAGCTGCTATCAGCATTTATAGAATGTGCTAGAGGAATAGTAAGCGGCATAAGTATTCCCATAGTTCCATAGGATGTCCCTGTAGCAAAAGATATAATAGAACCTAATATAAATATCACACTAGGCAAAATAAATTGCGGCATCTTATCTGATAGTATAGAAACCAAATACTTTGCAGTTCCAAGGTCTTTTATTACACTACTAAGTGACCAAGCTAAAAGAAGTATGACTCCTGTTATTATAAGAGACTTCATTCCGTTAATCCAAGTATCTATAGCTTCACTTAAAGTAAAAATCTTCTTAAAAATTCCCATACCCATGGCCACTATAGATGCAAGTAAAGCAGCCTGAAATAAAACTACTGAAGCATCTGCATTTCCAAAAGTACTTTGTACAGATTTTATAGATAAAGGTGAGTTTGAAAGCATTGACTTCAATACCTCATCTTCTCCTGACATTATCGTAGTATATCCATTATAATAAAATCCTAAAAAAGCTCCTATTATAAGTACTCCTATAGGTATAATTGCATTCCATACACTTATCTTTATACCTTCCTTAGGCTCAAGGTCAGTAGCTTCATCAGATACCATAGGCTTAGCATTATCGTCTAATAGCTTTCCTGTAGTTCTAGCTCTTCTTTCAGCTTTATACATAGGTCCAAATTCTTTCAAAAATATAGCTGTAAAAAGAGTAAATAGCAATATCAATATATTATAAAATCTATAAGGTATAGTAGATATAAAAAATCCAAAAGCATCTACCTGCTCACCAATACCATTAGCAAAGCTATCTTTTATAAGACTAAGCTCATAGCCTACCCAAGTAGATATAAGAGCAATACCTGCTATAGGTGCAGCAGTAGCATCTATTATAAAGGATAATTTTTCTCTGGACACTTTCATCTTGTCTGTAACAGGTCTCATAATAGGTCCTACTATAAGGGAATTAGCATAATCATCAAAAAATACTAATATACCTAAAATCCAAGTTATTACTTGAGCACTTACGGGACTTTTAGCCTTTTTAGCTAAGGACTCTGCTATAGCTTTAGCGCCTCCCATTTTAGCTACGAGAGCTATAACTCCTCCTATAGCAAGACACTGAAGTATTATACCTGCATTCCAAGGATCAGCTAAAGATGTATGTATTCTACATACAAAATCCAAAAATCCTAAAAATAGTGCTTGAAACACATTTCCTCCATTTAAATTTATTAAAAAACATCCTACTAATACTCCAAGGGAAAGTGAAATAACCACATTTTTAGTTATAAAAGCTAATACTATGGCAATAATAGGTGGAAGTAAAGTCCAAAATCCTAATCTTATAGAATTTACTCCGGACATATCTTTAGAATCCGCAGCAAAAGCCACTGTAGAAATTAATAGTAAAAATAAAAGGGATAACACTGGAATTAATAATTTTTTTCTTTTCATTGAAAGAATCCTCCTTAAGCATTTAAATTATAGTGAATACACGGAGGAGCTATTTAAAGTAAAATCAACATTGAACCTAAAAAAGGCCCTAGAGCATCAACTCCAGGACCTTACAAAATCACAAAATCAAAAAAAGGTTCTGCCGAAGGATAGCTCTCCACAAATAAAAATTTGTGACAGTCTTATACATATTTTGTATAAAACCAGCTATACAACCTTAAAGCATCAGTTGTATGCTTCGGCGATGACTCCTTTCAATCTGCTTCTTAGTGCTTACCTCCACAGAAATACTATTAGACACCGCACCTCTACCATGACCATATTCACATATATTATATATAAACTATTAAAAATACTTTGTCAAGAAATCATTTAAAATGATTTTTGTTCTATTTTACTCAAATTTACATAATATCTAAAATTCCGATTTAGTTAATGTATTCTCTGATTCAGGTTCATTTTTATCTACTAGAAAGTTATACATAAGTCCTATAATTATTAAAAATCCGCCTATTATCTTACCTTTTGATACAGCAGTTCCTGTAAGATAATCTATAATTATCCCTGCAAAAAGTTGACCTATAAATATAAGCAATGTAGAGTAAATAGCTGGTATCTTAGGTATTATGATATTAGACATTGCTACTACCATAACTCCTATAACTCCACCTAGATAAGCCCAAAATGGAATCTTAGAGAAATCATAAGAAGTTAAATTAATAGAATTTCTATTAAATAGTAAAACCACTAAAGTAACCAATATGCCTACTACATAGTTTACAAAAGTTCCTTGAAATACTCCTATTTTATCTGATAGATGAGAATTTATTATCAAAGATAAAATAACCATTCCTCCTGTTATAAATGCAATTATTATATAAAACATATTTTCCTCCTAATACACCATCATTATTATTATTCCAATGAATACTATAGCAAAACCTATTAATTTTTTAGGCTTAAATCTATGAACCTTCATACCTAACAGACCAAAATGATCTATTATTCCAGATAAAATTGACTGTCCAAGCAGTCCTAAAGCTAAAGTTAAGGATACCCCAAGCTTATTTATACACATATTATTAAAAAGTGTTACAAATACTCCTATAGCACCTGCTAAAAATAAGTATTTAGGGATTTTACTGTCTATAACAACTTTCTTTTTCTTTATTATCAATATTAAACTTACAGTTAATATACCTGCAATGTGAACTATAAGTACAGATAAATAATCATTAGTTTGCTTTGCAAAAATTCCATTAAAAGTAATCATAATGGCAATCATTACACCTATAAACACCGCTGACAATTTATTCAATTTATTATTTCCCCCTTTTTAAATTAAATATTTTTCAATGAAAATCCTATATAGTTTATAAGAACTTTAACATAGAAAGGTTTAATATGGCTAGGACATATGTCCTAAAGTTGCATAATAATATATAATATAACTAAGTAAAAAGGAGTGATATCATTGCTAAAAATAAATGATAGATCAAAACTAGAATATTATATAAATAAATATGATATTAACAACATGTTTGAAAAAGACATGAGTGAATATATGGAATTACATCTATTTAACAAAAATCAATATATCTGTAAAACTAATGAAAATTTAGATTATTTTTATTTTCTAGTAGAAGGTAAAGCTAAAGTTTATACTTTACTTAAAAATGGCAGATCTCTTTTGCTTCAATTTTACAAACCTTTAAAGGTAATTGGAGATATTGAGTTTATTGATATTGACACAGCAGGTTCAAACATTCAAGCTGTTGAACAATGCTTGTGCATAGGGATTTCCATGATCAATATAAGAAGCAATGTATTAAATGATACTAAATTTTTAAGATGTATGTGCAAAATTTTAGGAGGCAAGCTGGATAAACTTTCAAAAAGCAGCTCTATAAACCTTTTATATCCTCTAGAAAATAGATTAGCAAGTTATATAATATCTATTGCTTCAGAAAATGATAATCTATCCATTAAAGATGAACTTTCTACTAATAGATTAACGGAAATGGCAGATTTACTTGGAACCAGCTATAGGCACCTAACAAGAACCTTAAATAAACTTTCTAATAACAAATTAATTAAAAAAGAACATAATTCATTGGTGATTTTGGATAGAAAAGCTTTAGAAGAATTAGCTGGCGATATATATGGCTAGATTTATAGCATAAAAAGGCACTGCCTTTTTAAATGATTTTCAATCATTTTGAGGCAGTGTCTTTTATAAAGGATTTTATTATATGGGTTATATAATTGATATTATATTATTTGAAATCTATATATTCTTTTTCATTTAAATATACATTGGACTTTTCAGGTACTGTTTCACTTAATACCCTGCCTTTTCTTATAGAATATCTCACCTTTACTTGACGCCTTATAGCATCATAAGCACTATCACAAGGCAATATTATAATATTTGCATCATTTCCTTCTTTTATTCCATAGTTTTCAGTAAAATTCATAGTTTTTGCACTATTTTCTGTTATAAAATCTATGGAATTATTGATCTCATTATATCCCATTATCTGACACACATGTAATCCCATATGAAGTACCTGAAGCATATTGCCTGTTCCCATAGGGTACCAAGGATCAAATATATCATCATGTCCAAAGCAAACATTTATGCCAGCTTCATTTAGCTCTTTTACTCTTGTTATACCTCTGCGTTTAGGGTAGGTATCAAATCTTCCTTGAAGATGAGTGTTCACCAAAGGATTAGCTACAAAATTTATACCAGACATTTTAAGCAGCCTGAAGAGCTTATAAGCATAGGCATTATTGTAAGAATGCATAGCAGTAGTATGACTAGCTGTCACTTTACTTCCTATTCCATATTCATAAGCCCTTGTTGCAAGCACCTCTACAAATCTTGACTGCTCATCATCAATTTCATCACAATGTACATCAATAAGCTTGTCATACTTTTCTGCTAATTTAAATATTTTATTTATAGACTCCACACCGTATTCTCTTGTAAATTCAAAATGAGGTATAGCACCTATCACATCTGCACCAAGCTTTATTGCCTCCTCTAAAAGCTCTTCTCCATTTTTATAAGATAATATGCCTTCCTGGGGAAATGCCACTATTTGAATATCTACCCAGTCTTTCATTTCTTCTTTTACTTCAATCATAGCTTTTAAAGCTATAAGGCTTGGGTCTGTCACATCTACATGAGTACGTACATACTGTATACCTTGGGCTATCTGCCACTTTAAAGCCTTTTTTGCTCTCTTTTTTACATCTTCCTTAGAAAGCATAGGTTTCCTTTCAGACCAGCACTGGATACCTTCAAATAGGGTACCGCTCATATTCCACCTAGGCTCTCCTGCAGTAAGTGTAGTATCCAGATGAATATGCGGTTCTACAAAGGGTGGAAGTGCGAGTCCTCCTTCCCCATCTATTACCTTATCTTCCTTTATATTTTTTTCTGAATCCTGATTATATATTCTATCTATCTTTCCAGCTTCATCTATACTTATATTGAAAAATCCTTCTTTATCTTTTAATCTTACATTTTTTATTAACAATTTATGCCGCCTCCTTCTCCTGCTGTTTTCTTGATTTTAAACTTTCAGTTATATAATCTGCTGCTACATATACTACCACAGATACAATTACTGAATTTATTACATTTATTCCTGGTAAGAACTTACTACCTATTACTCCTGCAAACCAGCTTATAACTGCTGCATAATTTATATCTTTAAATTTCATAGTTTCATAATTTCCATAGTCTTTTCTATGTATTATAAAGTAATCAGCTATAAGCACTCCTCCTATGGATGGTATTATGGAGTTTAAGAAATTTAGCCAGCCTACAAAGTTGTTGTAAAGCCATAAGGACATAACAGTTCCTAATATTCCATTAAATATTACAACTTTTCTTTTTGGTATCTTAGTTATATTTGAAAATCCAAGTCCTGAGGCATATATGGCATTGTCATTAGTTGTCCATATATTAAATCCTAATATAATCATAGCTGGTACTATAAGTCCTTGAGTCATCATAACTTCTGAAATATCAGCTTTCCCAGTTACCATAGCTCCTATAGCTCCAAATAGGAACATAAGGGAGTTTCCCAAGAAAAAAGCTATTATAGTGCTTAGGACACCTATCTTTTTATTTTTAGCAAATCTTACGAAGTCTGGTGTTAAGGTACCTCCACTTATAAAAGAACCCACGCATAATCCAAGTGCAGCTGTAAAGCCAAGGGTGGAAGTTGGTTTTATCTGCATAAGTGCAGGCCATCCTCCTACAGAATTTACTGCTTTAAAAGCTGAGACACTGCCAAGCACCGCTATAGATGGTACTGCTATAACACTTAAGAGAGTTAATGTCTTCATTCCAAAGTAAGCGCTGCTTGTCATTAATATTCCTGATATAGCTATTAGTAAATATATATTTGCCCCTGTAACTTTCTGAAAAGGCAGTGCAAACATAGCAAGACCTACTCCAAACCAGCCTACCTGTGTTATACCTAAAATGAAAGAAACTAGATAGGAACCTTTGTCCCCAAAAGAATATTTTGCAAGAAGATGGGTAGAAAGACCTGTATCCGATGCAATATAAGCAAGAAATGCTGTGTATACTCCCAAGATTAAATTACCTGCAAGTACAGAAAGGATAAAATTTTTAAAACTCATTCCTGTTCCCAGGGTTCCCCCTGCCCACATACTGGCAGAGAAGAAAGTAAATCCTAACATTACTGCCATCATAGAAATAAAACCTCTTTTATCCTTTTCGCCTACAGTGGTTAAAGAATAGTCTGCGTCATAGTGTTTTTCATTTTTACTCATACTTATTCCTCCTAAGTTTTAAGTGGAACTAGTACTCTTGAGTATACCATAGGATTTATTGCATCAAAAAAGCCTTTGTCAGACTCTGACAAAGGCATAATAATACAAAACTATCCTACTTATCTCTCATTTATCTACCTTGTCAGCCTCTCTGGACTGATTTAAAAGTACTAGTTTTTTATCTTTTATCATGTTAGCACATATTTTCTAGATGGTCAATAAATATTTAAAACAAATTCACATATCTCTCTTGAGTAAGATAAATACCTTAAAAAGGTCTCCTTCTGTTTCTATCTTCAAAGTTCCGCCATGTAACCCTACTATACTCTTAGCAATGGCAAGTCCAAGTCCAGAACCTTCTACCGTTGAAGTCCTTGACTCATCCCCTCTTTTAAATCTCTCACATAGTTCTTCTGCATTAAAATTCATCTCATAAGCAGAAACATTCTTAAAAGATATACTGATATTTTCTTTTTCTTCTGCTATATCTATATACACCCTTGTATTTTCCATAGAGTATTTTAGTGCATTGGAAATCATATTTTCAAAAACCCTAGCCATCTTTTTTCCATCCACATTCATCATAACTTTTTCTTCAAAAGAGCTTACCTTAAAAGCTATATTTTTTTCAGAATAATAGCCTGAAAGCTCACCAAGGCATTGATGCATAAGCTCCACTATATCTATATTAGATCTTTCAAGCTCTATTTTCCCGCTATTCATCTTTGAAATTTCAAAAAGATCTTCTATAAGAAATTTTAATCTATGACTTTTTTGGTCCAATATTTTTATGTAATCTTTCTTTTCTTCTTCAGTCACATCTTCTCTTTGCAATATATCTATGTAATTTATTATAGAAGTAAGAGGAGTCTTTAAGTCATGAGACACATTAGTAACCAGCTCACTTTTAAGTCTTTCATTCTTTACCTTCTCATCTACAGCTACTTTAAATCCATCTTTTATTATATTTATATTATGAGCAAGCTTTTTAAGATCTTTATCACCTTTTTCTTTGAGTTCATAATTGAAATCTCCTGAAGCTATATTTTTAGTTCCCTTCAATATATGATTAAAATATGAAGCCTTTTTAAACGCTGGTATAAATATAAATATTAAGTATGCAGCAATTATACATAAAAAAGTTATTTGATACATATTAAAGTCATAATATAGATTGTATAAATCCCCCAGCCAGTATAATCCTCCAAGTCCTAGATACAATCCTAAAATTATGCTGATAACCATTGTAAAAAAAGCTTTTTTCCCCATGCCGCTTAAGGAAAATACATTTTTTATTCCGCGAAGAATTCTAATTAAAAACAAGTTCCCTATTTCCCTCTTTACTTCTTCCTTTCCAGCCTTATAACAATTATATAGGTATACTATTAATAAAAGAGCCCAAACAATAATAAATATTAAACTTCTCCAAGCTCGAATCATTAATTTATAGAATCCTATAGCCTTAAAGCCATCTATATCCGCCCAGTAATATTCCTTAAAAGCACTTAAAGTCTTTGAATTTTTATATTTTGAAGGATTTTCATTATTCATTATGTAAGGTGAAAAAGTATTTACATTATCACATTCATAGTAAAATTTATATTTTCTTTTCGCAATATAATCTTCTATACTTAACTTTCCTGCCATAAAGTTTTTGTCATTAGTATAAACATTCCCCGTTTCTTTATTTACTATGGCCACTTTTACAGATGGATCAGGTACTATATTTAGCATGTCCACTTTAGATATCTTACCTGATTTTATATCTTCAAGGTTTTTGGTTTCTTCATAAATATGATAACTTGTATATACGGATGCATCATACATATTTCTTTCGAAATCTTTTCCAATGTTTATATTAGCTATATTATTAAAACGTAATAAATCTACCATAAAAAACACTGCAAAAGCAGTCATTGCAATGATTACTACAGTCTGTCTTCTAATCCCTCCTACTAAAAACTTTAAGAAACCCTTTGAATTATTTTTCGATTTTATATCCAACTCCCCACACCACCTTGATATACTTTGGTTCTTTAGGATTTATTTCTATCTTTTCTCTTATTCTTCTTATATGTACTGCTACAGTATTGTCGCTGTTATAAAAGGGTTCGTTCCATACATTTTCATATATCTGTTCTATAGAGAATACTCTTCCTGGATTTTCTGCAAGAAGGCTAAGGATATTGAATTCTGTAGGAGTAAGGTTTACCTCTTCATCCCCTATAAAAACCTGCTTTGAATCTTTATTAATGATTAAATCCTTTATCTTTATTTCATTTTCTTGAAGCTTATAAGTTCCAAAACTCATATAACGCCTCAATTGAGATTTTACTCTTGCAGTAAGCTCAAGAGGATTAAAAGGTTTTGTCATATAGTCATCTGCTCCTATATTAAGCCCCAAAATCTTATCTGTATCTTCACTCTTTGCAGAAAGTATGATTATGGGTATGTTTTTGCTTTCCCTTATCTTCATACAGGTTCTTATTCCATCAAGCCTGGGCATCATCACATCCAGCAAAATAAGATGGATTTCTCTTTCTTCAAGCCTCTCAAGAGCTTCTATCCCATCTTTACATTTTATTACATTTATATTTTCTCCCCTCAAATATATCTCTATGGCATCTCTTATCTCTTTTTCATCATCTACAACTAGTACATTAAAATTATTCATTTTTATCCCCCTATAAAATATAGTAAGCCTTATATATTTCTTTATAGAAGTCTAATATTCCTTTAATGTTTTATCCCTATACATTAATTTTAATATGAAACTATTAAAAAATATTATAGCTTTTTATTAAGAATCTATTACAAATTTTTTAGACTTCAAAAATTCTTTAAATAAAAAAAATCATTCAGTAGGTTCAATTAAAATCCTCCTGAATGATTTTTTATTTAAATTTTATTTCAAATGACTATCAAACCAGCTTGTTATTTCTTTTATCCTTCTTATCCTGTGTTTTGGCTTACCGCTTCTGCTAAGTTCGTGGTTTTCTCCCTTAAACATGCATAATCTTGCCTCCACACCATGATATTTTAGTGCAGAAAACATCTGCAAACCTTCTGCCAGCCAGCACCTATAATCCTCTTCTGAATGAATAAATAAAGTTGGAGTTTTGACTTTATCTGCATACTTAAGAGGGGAATGGTTCCAAAGTTTTTCTACATCTCCCCAAGGTGTAGCAGCATTTTGATCATCTACAAAGTAATATCCTATGTCTGTTGTCCCAAATTTTGATATCCAGTTAGATATGCTTCTTTGAGCAGCTGCCGCTTTAAATCTATCAGTATGTCCTATAATCCAGTTGGTCATGAAGCCACCATAGGAACCTCCTGTAACCCCTACCCTTTCGCTATCTATATTTTTATACTTACTAAGCACTTCATCTGTAAATCTCATAATGTCATCATAATCAATAGTGCCATATTTTCCCCTTATATCTGCAAATTCATTACCTCTTCCATCGCTGCCTCTTGGATTGCAGAAAAATACAAAGTATCCTTCATTAGCCCAGTACTGCATTTCATGATAATATACTTCTCCATATACAGTCTTAGGTCCTCCATGAATATCAAGTATAGCAGGATATTTCTTGTTTTCATCAAAGTCTGCAGGTTTAATAACCCACCCTTCTATTTCTACACCTGGAGCTGTTTTTACTAGAAGCTTTTCAGGTATTACTACCTTTCTTTCCTTTTGAACCCATTCATTGAAATGAGTTAACTGCAATTCTTGTCCTTTTTCTAATTTATATATTTCTTGAAGCTTTTGTTCCCTTAAGGCAACAAAAAGTATCTCTCCATTATTTACAGTAAAGGTATCTACAGAGCCTTTTTCTTTAGTTATCTTTTCTATGTGTCCCTTTTCATCCATTCTATTAATATAGGAACTATGGAACTCTGTGGTTATAAAATATAGATATTTTCCGTCTTTTACTATGCCATTTCCTCCACCATATCTGCAATCGGACCCTACCGAATTCCATGTGCTTTTATTAAAGTCTGGAGTTAGGAGTTTTCTTTCTTTCGTATTTATATCTATAGTGTAAAATTTAGCATCTTCATTTATACCATAATCTTTCATTGAACTTCCAGTGCATATTATAGTGTCTTCATCCATAAAATTCACATAACCATATCCAAAAGTCTCTTCATGAGATATGCCTTGAAGCTTTTTAGATTTTATATCATATATATACACACCATTGCTTATTGGCATCTTATCCTTAAAAGTGTATGCGGTAAATACCAATTTATCCTTTGACTCATTTAAATGAAAATCATCTACATTGGTATACTCTTCAGTTATTGCTTCACATTTATTGCTTTTCGCATCATATATATAAAGTCTGTTTCTCTTCTTGTTGATGAATCCTATACCATTACCCCAAAATGGTATTTCATCTAAAACTTCATAATCTTTTTCTTCTTTTCTTACCTTTAGTTCTTCTGCCTTTTCGATATCACTTAAAGCGGATAAATCCTTCTTACCTATTGAATATATGGCGGTAAATACAAAGGTATTTTCATCTATCTGTTTAATAGAACTCACATTTTTGGGTATTCTAAAAGCTTTTACTGCTTCTCCTCCGTTTACATTTATCTTATAAAACTGTGTAAACTCCTCTCCTTGCTTAAGATTTTCCTTATCTTTATCATCTCTTACTGCTGAAAACAAAATACTTTCGCTGTCATTTAGCCATATATAATTGCTTTCATTATTAAAAGAGGTGAGCTGAAAATGCTTATTATCAGCTTTATTATATAGCCATAAATTAGACTTGTATTTATTGTCCTCTAAATCAGACTCATGCACCACAAAGCAAGCCTTATCTCCTTGAGACGAAAAATTTAAATCTGATAAGAATTTGTACTTTGTAAAATCATCAATCCTAATATTTTCCATAAAAAAACCCCCTCTTCTATATTTCTTAAATATTATGAAATATCTCACTTGATTCTATTGTAAATCAAATTAGGTTAAATTTCTATTTCTACGCTGTTAAAACTGTATGTATACAAAATTTTTATAAGAACTTACCATATCACTTACTATTATGGTATATTTAAAAGGTATATTATCGGTAGAAAAGAGGACAAGTTATGAATAATAAAGATGTGTTTTCTAAAAACCCTTTTAAGATAATTATTTCACTTATAAGCTGCATACTTTGGGGAAGTGCCTTCCCTGTGCTAAAAATAAGTTATGAGGAATTAAATATAGCTCAAAATGACATGAATTCAAAAATAGTATTGGCAGGTACAAGATTTTTAATGGCCTCTTTACTTATATTTACATACTTTATATTGTTTATGAAACAATCAATAAGACTAGGGAAAAAAGATATGTTAAAACTCTTGCTTTTAGGAAGCTTTCAGACAACCCTGTATTACGGATTGTTTTATATTGGTGTATCTAATACTACGGGTATGAAAGCTGCTATTTTAGGGGCTCTTGAAACTTTCTTTTTAATTATAATTGCACATATGGTATATGAAGATGACAAAATAAATAGTACAAAAATTATAGGTCTTTTAACAGGATTTTTAGGCGTAATTTTTGTAAATTGGGGAAAATCTTTAAGTTTTCAGTTCAATTTTAAAGGGGAAGGTTTTCTAATTATGGCATCACTTTTAGGTGCTGTATGTTCCATATTTGTAAAAAACCTTTCTCAAAGGATACATCCTTTTTTGGTAACAGCTTGGCAGATGTTTTTAGGTGCCCTATTGATGCTGTTATTTGGATTACCAAATTTAAAAGCTGGTGCTATGGTATTTACTCCTAAGGCTTGGATACTACTTATATATTCTGCATTTTTATCAGCTATAGCTTTTTCTCTTTGGTTTACTCTTTTAAAATACAATAAAGCAGGGGAAATAAGTCTATATAGGTTTACTATTCCCGTATCTGGAGCCCTTTTATCTGCTATTTTTGTGCCAGAAGAAAACATCACCTTATATATAATAGTAGCTCTTATTCTTGTATCTACTGGATTAATAGTAGTTAACAGAAAACAAAGTTAAAAGAAGCTTGATTAATCTTTAAATACTTTTTTAACTGCTTATACATTTATATTTTTTATAAATGCTTGACATATTACTTATATAAATTTATTATTTAATTAAATTAAGTGTAAAAAAATGTAGATTTATGAGTGTTTTTAGTAGAAATTATAAAAGTGAATAAAATAATATCCTACTGGTGTAACCTAAAAGGGCGTAACAGTGGTTATTAATAAAAGCAAGGACATAAAATTCCTTGCTTTTTGTTAAAAACTATTATGACTATAAGCTGGGAACATTAATCCCATAAAATATTTCTGTCATTTCCCTATCTAATTTTTTTATTATAACCTCTTTCTCTTCAGTAGACAAATGCTCCTCCTGTACTTCAAATAAATAATTATCTAAATGTATGTCTCTGACTTTCATCTTTGTATGAAATATGTTGGACTGATATATATTCATATCTATTAAGCTATATCTTTCTATAGTATCCTTAGCTATAAAATTTTGTATAGAATTTATGTCATGGTCTATAAAATGCTTTTGTCCATCAATGTCTCTAGTAAATCCCCTAACTCTGTAATCAATAGTTATAATATCAGAATCAAAACTGCCAATAAGATAATTTAAAGCCTTTAATGGTGATATTTGTCCACAAGTAGATACATCTATATCCACTCTAAAAGTGCTAATATCATTTTGAGGATGACTTTCTGGGTAAGTATGAACTGTAACATGACTTTTATCTAGATGCCCTACAATGTTTTCTCTGGTAGGAGTTATTATGCCTCTATTACAAGAAGGATCAATAACATATAAAGGAACTTCCTCTTCAGAAATCAATAAAGTCACACTAGCTCCCTGTGGATCATAATCCTGCTTTGCTATATTAAGTACGTGAGCCCCTATAATACTTGTAACTTCTTTTAAAATATTAGTAAGCCTTTCTGAATTGTACTGCTCATCTATATATTCTATATACTTCTTTCTATCTTCTTCTGTTTTTGTGTAACAAATATCGTAAATATTGAAGCTCAGGGATTTCGTTAAGTTGTTAAATCCATATAATTTTATTTTGTTTTTTGCAGCATTGTCCAACTTTATTTCCCTCTTTCTAAATAAATTTCATATATACCTTACAGCCTATAAAAATTTCATATAAAATATTATACAAAAATCTAATTTAAATTTAAATATATATTAATTCTCATATGTTCAATATTTTTCCACATAATTATAAGCTTTAAGTTAACTTATTTCTATTCATATAATTTATCCAATAAAACTTATTTTTATTATGCTATAAATACCATATTTTTATTTTTGTGTATACTATTTGTTATCTGAAGTACAGATATTTTTCGTATGAAGGGATGTGTAGCACTCAAAAGTTTTAGAACAAAAAAGGCCAAAATCTTTCTTATTAGCAGAAAAATTTTAGTCCTTTATATTTGCTTATTTTATATTCCCAATAGTATCTTTGCTATAGTAAAATATATGAATAGAGCAAAAGCATCTACTATAGTAGTTATAAGAGGACTTGCCATTATAGCAGGGTCCATTTTTAGCTTTTTAGCTGCTATAGGGAGCATACCTCCTACAACTTTTGCTAAAATTACAGTAAAGAAAAGACTTATACAAACAGTTAGAGCAACATATACGCTAGTTTTATCAAAAATAATTATTCTCAAAAAATTTACTGAAGCAAGCGTTACTCCCACTAAAATACTAACTCTAAGTTCTTTCCAAAGTACTTTGAAAAAGTCATTTAATTTTATTTCTCCCAATGCAAGTCCTCTGATTATAAGAGTAGATGACTGTGACCCTGCATTACCACCTGTATCCATAAGCATAGGTATATAAGCTGTAAGCAGCACCACAGATTGAAGCACATCTTCATATTTTTTTATTATGCCTCCAGTAAGTGTAGCTGAAATCATAAGAATAAGGAGCCACACTATTCTATTTTTAGCAAGTGTAACAACTCCTGTCTTTAAATATTCATCTTCCGAAGGTTCCATAGCAGCCATCTTTTGGAAATCTTCAGTATTCTCTTGATCAATTATATCCACAATATCATCTATGGTTATGATACCAACAAGTCTGTTCTCATTATCTACTACAGGCATAGAAAGAAGGTCATATTTTCTAAATATCAATGCCACAGTTTCCTGATCATGCAGAGTTTTAACTGAAATAAAATTAGTATCCATTATATCTTTAATAAGTACATTCTCATCACTTAATATAATCTTTCTAATGGGTAAAATGCCTTCAAGCTTTCTATTATTGTCAATTACATAACAGGTATCTATGGTTTCTTTATCTACACCAGTTTCCCTGATATATTTCATAGCATCTTTTATGGTCATTTCCTTCTTTAAATCAACAAACTCTATAGTCATTATGCTTCCTGCTGAATTATCAGGATAATTTAAAAAATGATTAATAAGCTTTCTTTTCTTTTCATCTGTATTTTTTAGAACTTTTTTTACCACATTGGCAGGCATTTCTTCTAATATATCTACAGTATCATCAAGAAATAACTCATTAATGATTATTTCTATTTCTTTGTCAGTTATAGACTCGATTATGTACCTTTGTTGATCATTAGACATATAGGAAAATACATCTGCTGCCATATCCTTAGGAAGCAATCTGAATGTTATAAGCATCTTTTCGCTATCTACGTCCTCAAGCAGCTGTGCTATATCCACTACATTCATATCCATAAGCTGTTTTTTAGCTTCAGCCATTTTATTTTGTCTAATAAGTTCTATCACTGTTTCTGCCATATTAGCCCTCCTTATCTAATGTTTCCTTAGTGGTAGCCACGTTTATAGTATTTCTATTATAAGTACTAGGGGGGTCTTCTTCCATACTACCACATCCTTTCTAAAAAGCTATATATTAATTATAACACTTATTAGTATTATATATAAATTTCATTCCTACTAAAAATGATAAAAATTTGAGCAGGATAAAACAAATATATTTACACGAAATTCTGATATATTTTGCTTAAAGGATAAATTTATCTATAGGGAGGACTTTAATCATGGAAAAAATTAAAGTTGCAATAATAGGAACAGGTTCTATAAGTAATTTTCACGCATTAGCATACAAAAAGTTACCTAATGTTGAAATCATTGCAGCCTGCGACATAAATAAAGAAAGGGCAGAAGAATTTGCTCAAAAGTATGATATTAAACACGTATTTACAGATTATAACGAAATGTTAAAAATGGAAGAAATAGATGCAGTAAGCGTTACTACCTGGAACAATGTTCACGCTCCTGCGAGTATAGCAGCCTTAAAAGCTGGAAAAAATGTTTTATGTGAAAAACCTCTTGCTCTAAATAGAAAAGAAGCAGAAGAAATGGTAAAAGTAGCAAAAGAAACAGGAAAACTCTTAATGGTAGGTTTTGTAAGAAGATTTGGAGAAAATACAAAAGCTTTAAAACATATGATTGATGCTGGAGAGCTTGGCGAAATCTATTATGCAAAAACCGGCTGTTTAAGAAGATGGGGAAATCCTGGAGGATGGTTTTCAGATAAAAAAAGATCTGGTGGTGGTCCTGTAATAGATCTTGGTGTTCATATGATTGATCTTGTAAGATACCTTTCAGGAAAACCTAAAGTAACCTCTGTTACTGCTTCAACCTTCAATAAAGTTGGAATAAAACCTGAAATAAAAGGTGTAACAAAATATTACTCTAAAGATTATGATACTTTTAATGACGTAGAAGATTGTGCTACAGCTTTAATAAAATTTGATAATGGTATGACACTTTTCTTTGAAACCAGCTGGGTACAAAACATAAAAAAAGATTCCTTATATCTTGAATTATATGGAGACAAAGCTGGCGCTCAAATGGAACCAACTTTAGAAATTTATGAAGACAAAAATGGATATTTATCAAATCTAGAACCTATGATAGATCCAGAATCCTACAGCTTTGGACATAACTTTGATGAAGAAATCAACCATTTTGTTGATTGCGTTTCCAGTGGAACTGAATGTTTAAATCCTGCTGAAGATGGTGTTGAATTAATGAAAATATTAGATGCTATTTATGAATCTGCAGCTTCTGGACATGAAGTAATAGTAAAATAGGAGGTAACTTATGAAATTAAGTGTGAGTGCATGGTGTTTACAGAAAAAATTGTACAGTAAAGAAATGGACATATTAGATTTTATAAAATACTGTCATGATAATGGAGTACAAAGTGTAGAGCTTTTAGATTGCTTTTTCAATGATAATATAGATGAGTCCATAAAACTTTTGAAAGAACTTCACATGGAAGTAAGCTCTTATTCTATAGGAAATGATTTTGTGCATAAAGATGAAGCAGCAAGAGATAAAGAATTGGAGTATGTTATATCTTCTATTGATACAGCTGTAAAATTAAATACAAAATTATTAAGAGTATTTAGCGGAAATCCTAAAGATGGCATATCCTATGAAGAAGGGAAATCATGGATACTAGAATGTTTTAAAAAAGCTTCAAAACATGCTGAAGAAAAAGGCATAGTTATGGTCTTAGAAAACCATGGATTCTTTGCAGGTAAAAGCTCTCAGGTTAAGGAAATCATAGAAAAAGTAAATTCTACTTCTCTTAGAGCAAATACAGATGTAGGGAACTTCATGCTAGTTGAAGAAAATCCTCTAGAAGCAGTAAAAAATCTAAAAGACTACATAGGATTTGTTCATTTTAAAGACTTTAAAGATGTGGGATGTGAACCTTCTGTTTATTCTTCAGTAAGCGGAAAACACTTTCAAGGCATGGCTCTAGGTAATGGTGATGTACCTTTAAAAGCTGTAGTAGATCTCCTTTATGACTTTGGCTATGACGGCTATCTATCCATAGAATATGAAGGTATTGAAGAACCTGTTTTGGGAACTACAGAAAGTATCAAGTTTGCAAAATCTATAATCAGATAGTGATTACTTTTCATCTCTCTCCTTAGTGGAGAGATTTTTTTTATTCTATGATGTATAATGTTCTTAAAAGCAAACTTCCCTTAAAGGAGAGAACATTATGTCCCCTAAAGATAAAATTGTAGAAAGAAAAAGATTCCATTTTGATAATCTCTACCTAGACTCACCAAATGAATATGAATCTATAATTCTATATCAAATTGGCGATTTAAGCTGTAAACCTGGCTATGTGGTAGAAGATCATAAACAATTTTGCTACGAAGTCAGTTATATCTTTTCTGGAGAAGGTATTTTTTATGTAGATGGTAAAAAATATAAAGTAAAACAGGGAGATATATTTGTAAATCTGCCAGGAGAAACTCATAGAATTGAATCTGGCAGCTGTGAAAATTTTAGATATTTTTATCTTGGATTTATGTTTAATCATGAAAATCAGGATAAAAATTCATTCTTCAATATTGAAAAACGGTTTAATAGCATTAATAATCCTATAAAAAAAGATAGACTTAATATATATGTTCCTTTTTTATGCGCATTAAAAGAATTAAGAAATAGAAACGAATATTCCTATGTTATGATAAATACCTACATGCATCAAATTTTGATATTGGTATATCGAAACTTCTTTTCTGACTGGGAGTATAAATATGACTATAAAGAGTTTACAGGAACTCCAAAAGAAATAGCCTATAACGTAATTAATTTTATAGATAATAATCTTTTACAGATATCAGAGCTTACTGAAATATCCAGCACTCTAGGTTATAGTTATTCCTATCTCTCTCATATATTTAAAGAAGAAATGGGTGTAACTCTTCAATCTTATTTTGCAGACAAGAAACTTCAAAAGGCAAAAGGGCTGCTCCTTGAAGACGAACTAAGTATAACAGACATTTCTCAAACACTGCACTATGAGTCTATACACTCTTTTAGTAAAGCCTTTAAAAAATCTACAGGAATATCTCCCAGCCAGTATAAAAAAAACCACTGCAAAGCAGACCAATAAAATTTTACTATATATCCTATTCTCTGTTTAAGTAGTTCTCAAATAAAGCAAGTAAAGTACAACAAAAAAGAAAACTAAGTCAAATACTTAAAATTGTCTCTATTATATAATTTTAATTGAAACAATTTAAATAAACACATAAGGAGGGAATAGGATAAGTATTTATACTGTCCTTAATGCTATGAAAAATATATTATACATTCCATTGGATGAAAGGCCCTGCAACCTTAGTTTTCTTCCTATGATTTCTAAGGAAACGGATTACAATATAGTTATTCCACCCACTAATATATTTGGATATAAAAAAACTGCTGCAGATATAGACAAAATGTGGACCTGGATATTTGACAACATAAATACTTTTGATTTCGCAATACTATCTATAGACATGCTTGTATATGGAGGTATACTACCTTCAAGGCTTCATCATTCATCCTTAGAACATTGTAAATCTAAATTAAACAATATTAAAAAGATAAAAGAATTAAATTCTAAAATTAAAATTTATGCTTTTAATTTGATAATGAGATGTCCTTCTTATTCAAGCAGCGATGAGGAACCAGACTATTATGAGGATTACGGAAAAGAAATATTTCAATATGGATATTTAAGCCATAAGAGAAATTTGGAAATTATAAATGAAGAAGAAATTAAAACTTTAGATAAAATTAAAGAGATGCTTCCTTCTTGGGTTTTAGAAGATTACACTCATAGGAGAAAAATAAATGGCAAAATAAATAAATATACCATGGAACTAGTTAAAGATAATACTATAGATTTTCTTGTAATACCGCAGGATGATTCTGCTCCTTTTGGATTTACTGCTGTTGATCAGCATGTTTTAAGAGACTATATACATGATAATAGATTAGATTTTAAAGTATATATGTATCCTGGTGCAGATGAAGTTGGACTTACACTATTTTCAAGGCTGATAAATGAAGACAAAGGCATAAGGCCTTGTGTATATACAAGATTTTCTAGTGTAAAAGGACCTTGTATAATGCCTTTATATGAAGATAGATTGCTTTATGAAACCATAAAATATCAGATACTTTGTGCTGGATGTATACCTGTTGAGGACATAAATTCTGCAAACCTAGTACTCATGGTAAATTCTCCTGCTGAAATAATGTATGAAGCTTGGGAACAAAATATGCCTGAGGCAAACTATAATGTAAATAAGAATCTCATTGAATTTGTGGAATTTATAGATTATATAATAAATATTAAAAAGCTGCCTTGTGCTGTAGCAGATGTAGCTTACGGTAATGGTGGAGATATAAAATTAATTCAAGATTTATCTCAAAAAGATTTACTATTTAAAGTTGCATCTTATGCAGGTTGGAATACAAATTCAAATACCCTTGGTACCACCATATGCCAGGCCATGATTTACCATATATATGGCAAAACAAAAACTCACTTGGATTTTCTTGCATTAAGATATGTGGAAGATACTGCTTACTGCTCTCATGTAAGAAAGCTTGTTACAGATAATTTTCTTCCAGAAAAAGGCTTAAATTATTTTAAAGCCGATGGGCAAAGAGGTGAAGTGTCTAACATAGTAAAAAAGGAATTAACTAAATTCTCCAAAGAGAATTTCATAGATAGAAGCTATGAAATAGAAATTTTAGATTGCTTTATGCCCTGGGATAGGATGTTTGAAGTAGGACTAAATGTCAAAGTAAAACTTATATAATTTTATATGATTATGTGATAATGACAGTACTATATATGTTCCCATAACATAAGGCTATGTTGTAAATAAAAGTTGATGAAATATAATTTGTTATCTACTTTTTATTACAACATAGCCTTTATATTTTCGTACCTCTAAAAGGGCTTTTAATGCTAATTTTTTTCAATTAGATTCAAATGTTTCCATACCAAATGAATCATTATAACTTGTATAGGAAACATTGCTGCACTTTTTATTAACCTAGACATAAAAATAACTCCTATAGCCTTACCTGTAATAATCAAAAGCCATAGTGTATTTAGTCCAAGGTCACAAATTAAAGTTACTAACAGAACTGCAAAAAAAACATTTTTAAGAGAATATTTATCCTTATATAATAAAAGTCCATATATAACACCGCTGATAAATGCACTTAAAGTAAATCCGGGAAAATACATACTTTTAGGAAACAGCAGCATTCCTATTATATCTGATAATGCTGCAGTAACTCCTGCCGTTAAAGGGCCAAAAAGTATTGCAGAAAGTGCAATAGGTAAAAAACCGAAACCTACTCTCAAAGTAGCAGTTTCAAATGAAAAAAATCTGGTTAGAATAATTTGCAGAGCAATTAAAAGACCTGTAGTAGTCACTTTCCTTGTGGTTTTCATAACTCAATCTCCTCCTTTATATAACAAAATGCCACATAAAGAGAGATTAACTCTTCAGTGGCAGTGGAATGCGGAAATTGTACCGCAAATCTTTATAGATTTTTCGTTCAGTGACAACTTCCCATCCAACTGACACTTTACGCACAATTTCCTATTCTGCCTAAATAATACATCACCACAAATTTATTTTAATTAATCTTATAAAAAACATTAACTACTAATTAATATATTTTAGTTAATACTGATTCTGCAGTTTTATCTAAATTTTTGTAAGCCTTATCTTCCATTTTAAGTGCTACCGCAGTATATAGTATATCCAATATTTGTAATTGGGCTATTTTTGAAGTTAATGCCCCGCTTCTTAAAGGAGTTTCTTCTGCAGAACTTAAAAGTACTGCATCTGCATACTTGGTTATGGGAGACTTCTCATAATTGGTTATAGCTATAGTAAATGCTCCTGCTTTTTTTGCAAGACTTAAGGCATCTACAGTATCTTTAGTACTACCGCTAAAGCTTATTCCTATAGCTGCGCTGCTAGATCTTAAATTTACAGCAGACATACACTGCAAATGTGGATCTCCTATAAATTCACAGTTTATGCCTATCCTCATGAATTTGTACTTGGCATCTCCTGCGGTAAAGGCTGAGGCTCCAACCCCATATATATCTACTTTATCTGAATGTAAAATTGCAGTAACGGCTTTTTGCAGAGCTTCCTTTGAAAGAATTTGAGATGTATTTTGTATAGCTTCTATATTTACAGCAGTTATATTGTTTATTATTCCTTCTATATCGTCAGCATCATCAATTCTAGCATGAAAATTTTCTTTAGGACTTACACTTTCCCTTGCAAGCAATAGTTTAAACTCCTGATACCCCTTAAGACCTATCCTTCTACAAAACCTTATTATAGAAGTTTCACCCACGCCGCAGTTCTCTGCAAATTCTGTTATAGACATGTAAATTATTTTATTCTGATTTTCAAATATGTAATCAGCTACTTTTTTTTCTGCTTTAGAAAAGCTGTTATATAAACTTCTTATCTTCAATATAAATTTGCTTTCAGACATAATTTCTTTGTTTCCTCCATTATAATATATTTAGTTTATTTATTCTCCATATACTGCTATAATCCTGCTATATTTGATTAACTATTTATTGCTACAAAGTAAAAATAATGGTTCTTTCCTTAATTTTTCAATTGTGTACTCCATCATGTTTTTAGCATTTATAAGTCTAGCAACAGAATTTCCTATAGGTAAAGTACGCATTATACCTTTTTCATAAAACATAGGCTCCAATTTATTGAAATTTGTAGGAGGTTTATCCCAATTATGCAGCCTATTTTTTACTTTTATTTTCTCACCATTATAACCCTCAATTATAATTTCTGTATATTCCTTTTGAAGGTGATAAGGTACTTGTGCCATTTCCTCACAACTATGTATAGAAGTATTACTCTCTTGATCTACCCCCAATAACAAAATAAAGCCATTTAATTTGGCTATATTAAAGTAAGGGCTATTTTCATCGCAAGGAGATTTAGTATTTTCATGACCTTTGGTAATTACATATTTATTATATCCTAAAGCCGCTACAGAATGAGTGGGATGGCAGGAACGTACAGAATTTTGCATTTTTCTTACTGTCTCTGGTATTATACCTGTCCAGCAAGGAGTTTTTTCTACATGAAATACTGGAGGATTACAGGGTGAATCTTCCCTTTTACCAGTTAAGGAAGGCACCACAAGTGTGCCTTCCTCTTCCAAGCAAGTATTTAAAGCATCTATTACCGTATATTGGCCGCCTTTAACCCAGCCCAAGCTTTTAAGCGAACTGTGAATAAGCAATATATCTCCTTTTTTTATCCCTAATTGCTTAAATCCTTCAATAAGATCTTCTTTACTCAATATCATAATACCGCCTCTAATAATCTAACTGCATTTTATACTTATCTCATTATCTTCTATAGCTTCCACAAAGTGTTTAGTAATAAGTTGAGGCCTTGTTATGGCTCCTCCTACTACCACACTATAAGCTCCGCATTTTAAACATTTAATAAGCTGTTCAGGAGTGGTTACTCTCCCTTCTGCTATTAACGGTATGTTTATATCCTTGCTTAATTTTTTTATAAGCTCATAATCTGGCTCTAACAATTGAGGACTATAAGGTGTATATCCGGATAAAGTGGTAGAAACTATGTCCACTCCTAACTTATAAGCCTGTATCCCTTCTTCATATGTTGAAATATCCGCCATAGCTAGCTTGCCAGATTTCTTTATTTCTCTTATAATATCTTCAAGTTTTTCGTTCTTTGGTCTTTTTCTTAAGGTAGCATCAAATGCTATTATATCCGCTGAAGAATCTAATAATTCTTTTGTTTCTTTAAGGGTTGGAGTAATGTATATTTCCGAATCTTCATATACTTCTTTTATTATACCTATTATAGGTAAATCTACATTTTTTCTTATTTCATTTATATCCTCTACAGTATTCGCTCTTATTCCTACTGCTCCACCCATTTTAGCCGCAACTGCCATTTTTGACATTATAATAGGACTGTGAAGTGGCTCATCCTCTAATGCCTGACAGGATACTATTAATCCTTTTTTTATTTGTACTAAAACCTCTTTTTCCATGTCAATCATTCCTTTTTACAGAGTTTTGATTATAGTAAATGCGATTTGAAAACTTCATTTATAAAATTATTTGCCATGATATACTGTCCTTCTGCATTAGGATGAAGGTCATCTGGCATATGTTGTATATATTGGGGTCCAAACAACTTTAGACCATCTGTATAAAATATGTTTTTATCCCCATATTCTCTAAATATATGAACACACTCTAAAACAACTTCTCTCATCTCTTTAAGATTATATCCGCTGCCTCCTTTTATATCATCATATAAAGGAGTATATATAGGTGAACATAATACTATAGGGGTATCTGGTTTCTTATCTCTTATGATATTAATTAATCCTAAAATTGCAGGTTTAAATGTTCTTGTATTTAAATCTCCATCCACTAGATTAATGCCAACTTTCAATGTTATATAATCTGCTGGAATTTCCCTTATGACAAATCCTATCATAGGATCACACTTACACTCAGAGTGAAAACCTAGATTTGTAAGATGAAGATCTAGTCTTTGAGCCACCATAGCTGCCCAGGTTTTAGATGGTGATTCACCTTCTAAAGAATGACTTATGGAACTCCCATAATGTATCCATCTTTTTTGATTTGATTGAACTTTATATATATTACAATCTTCATCAACCATCAAATTGCACAATTTAAATTCTCTACGCTGATCTAACCATATATCTATTTTTTTTAGTCCTTCAGGCAAATCTAAAAACTCTATGCACCCTTTGTGATGAGATGCTGTAATTCCTTTATAAAAGCTATTATCAATAAAAAGATCAAGCATTAAATCTTCTTCGTCATTTATAACATTAATAATTATATTCTTGCTGTCTGTATTAAAACTTAGCCTGACTCCTGACGCCTGTTTAGCCTTTAGCTCATTTAATACAGGAAAAAAATCTATATGTGAACAATCTATTCTAAAAGGCATACTATAGCCTTTTCCTTTGTAAACAGATACTGCTCCTTCAAAAGAAAATACATTATCTTCATATGAATATTTTTTCATATGGGAGAGCATATAATCTTTATCCATATTAACACCCACTATCTTTACAAGTCTCTAGATTTATATCCGCCTCTATAGGTTTTAAAGGGTTTAAATCCAAATTGACCATAAAAATCTTTTAATATAGTCCAATCTATGAGAACATTATGAGCCCCTCTTCTTTTCAAAAGCTTTAAAGAGTCGCATAAAATTCTATTACCCACACCCTTACCCCTAAAGCTTTCACTTATGCCTATAGGGCCTAAACTACCATAGTTCTCACCATAAATTAAAGTATATTCACTTTCTTTTTCGGCTATAAATATTTTACAAAAACCAACTACTTCATCTTTATGCAGTAGTATCAGGATATTTCTTAATTCTTCATTTTTTTGAATGTATTGATCCATCTCATATTTCCATCTTCCTGGAAATGTCTTATCGAAGAACTCATCTAATTTTTGCTTATAATCTATAGTAAACTCAAAAGTTTTAAACTCATTGCTTTCATTTTTCTTAACTTTTAATTCATCAAAATCTATTTTAGAAACATCTGCCATGAGGTCATAATGATCTTCATTGTTTACAAAATATCCTCTTTTTCTAAAAAAATCAATTTTTTCCATCTGTGGAGCAGGTATTCCAGAAAAGAAATTATTCATCTCTCCACCTAAGTATATTTTTCTTATTCCATAATCCTCAAGTTTTTCTTCTGCCATGTTTAAAAGCTTACTTCCATAGCCTCTATTTTGTAATTTACCATCTATCAAAAGTGTACTAATCCATGCACAATCTTTGTATTCTTCTAATCCATGTCTATTAACTTTTGTAACTATTATTCCTTTAATTTCATTATCTATTAAAAGTACATAGGAGCCTTCTTTAAAGGTATCTATATCCTCAAATATTTTCTCTCTAAGCATATTTTCTGTGACTCTAAACTCTTCGCCAAAATTATTTTTCCAAAGATTTAATATACCCTCAAAATAATCTTCACTAATTTTTTTTATTCCAATAATAATCACCGCCTAGCTGAATATGTGATGTACAAATAGTGGTGGTAAGACTATTTTCACCCTCCACCAACTATTGCATCATACTTAATATTATTTTTGTCCTGCCTTACAAGCATCCCACCAGTTATATCCATCTATATAACATAAATCAAATATCATACAGCCTTTAGATTTTTCAAAGCACATTTCAACTGCTCTTTTAAAAGCATCTTCATTATTCTCATACTGCTTTACGAATAGACTCCCTATGTATGGTACTGCATCTCCTACAACTTTGTTTACAATATCTCCAGATCCTTCTACGCTGTACCAATAAGCCGGTTTGCCATTTTTTAAAGCTTCTTCTATAGTTACATCTTCATAGTAGAATCCTGACAAGAGCTTATCTATATATTGAGCATATCCTGTATTGGCATACTCTTCTTTGTCCACCCATGGGTACTCCTCAGCCTTATAACCTTCTCTTGCCCAATTTGCTCCTACAAGATAGTAAATAGGATACCAAGAGCCAGTATAATCAAGAAACTCTACATTTTTGCCACTTGTCTTTATTGCATCTTTTACTTGAAGTATAAAAGATTTTATATAAGATGCTCTGAAAGTAACCCATTTACCAAATAATGCACCATATTCAGCCTGTATCTCTCCATTTTTATTTACAAGCTTATATACATCTTCAGGCCACTTCTCCACAGTTTTTCCTAAAAATTCTTCAAATTTTTCTCTAGTATAATCACTAAAATCTGAACCTAACCCAACAAATCTGACTCTATCAAGCACAATTCCGTCTAAGTCATACTTTTCCACCAGTTCTTTAACTATGTTTGTTTCATAGTCTCTTACTTCTTTTTTTATAGGATTTACAAAAACTTCAGAAAAGTCGTCAATAGAACCTATAGTTTTTATGCCTTTTAGATCTGAAATAGGCCTTATGGCTGGCTTACCATCATCACCTATGCCCTGCATGTATGACTGCCAAGAAGGATTCTTAAAGCCTGGAGAAAGTTCATGTTTCTCCTTTACCCTGCCTTCTGCAAATACATCTACTGCTGCATGTAATTTTAAGCCTTTGCTATGAGCTATTTTTATATATTTTTCAAGATAATCTATATTTTGAAAATCTTTATCAAAGATACTATAGTGAGGAACTACATTACTATGATAAATTCCAAAACCTGTTGTATCTTTAACTGCTAATATGATAGAACCTATACCTGCTTCAACACATTTATCCATCATCTTTTCAAAATATTTTTCATCTAATATTCTCTTCTTATTTGCTTCTATTTCAACCCATACGTAATAATCTCTATTTAACATTTCAATTACCACCTTAACCTTTTACTGCTCCGGCCATAGTATTTATGAAATATTTCTGGAATGCCACAAATATTATAAGTACTGGAATTATAGATATTACAGTTCCTGCTGCTATATATCCAAATTTATAGTTAAACTGTCCATTTAAGTATTGTAATGCTGTAGCTATAGGATATTTCTTTGGATCCTGTAATATTATTATTGGCCATAGGAATGAATTCCAGCTTCCTATAAAGTCAAATATAACAAGTGTAGACACTGCTGGCATTATTTCTGGGAGCATTATCTTATACCATATCTTCATTTCTGAAGCTCCATCTATTTTGGCTGCTTCTATAATTTCCTTAGGTATTGCCATATAAGCTTGTCGCATAAGTATTATACTAAACACTTTTACAGAACCCGGTAATATTACTCCCATAAAAGTATTCATTAAGTGTAAATTCTTAACTGTAAGATAATTTACAACAAGTCCTGCAGCGGCTGGAAGTATCATGGTACTTATCAATGCTACATTTACTACCTTCTTGCCGTAAAAGTCCATACAAGCAAGAGGATATCCACATAAGGAAGATAAAATTATATCTATTAAAATAGAACCTACAGTTATAACTACTGTATTAAAAAAGTATTGCCATAAATTCATAAACTGTGCTACACCAGTATAGTTTTTTATGGTAGGATTTTTAAAGAAAAAATGCATATCATATATATTTTGACCTGACTTAAAAGATGTACTTACAAGCCACAAAAATGGTCCTGCAGTGAAAAAAGCAATTATAATAAGGAGTATGTAAGTAAGCGTAGCGGATCTTATTTTTTTTGCTTTTTTTCTTTTCTTCAAATCCACAGATGTCTGTGAACTTCTTACCTCATTAACCATAGTAACTCATACCTCCTTTTTTACCATATACAAATACCACTGTACTTAATGCTGTAGTAACAATAGAAACTAATAACCCTATTGCTGCTGAATATCCAAAGCTAAAATCAGTAAATGCTTTTTGGAATGAATATAAGTTAGTTACAAGGGTTGCATTGTTTGGTCCGCCATTTGTTAATACGTAAACCACATCGAATACTCCAACGGCAGAAAGTATGGACATTAATGTACATAGCCAAACATATGGTTTCAATAGAGGTATTTTTACCTTAAATAAGGTTTGAACTTTATTTGCTCCGTCTATCATAGCGGCTTCTTCCATATCTTTGGGAACTGATTGTAATCCTGCAAGGTATATCATCATAAAATAACCAAGTCCTTGCCACATAGTTATAAACATAAGTGAAAATAAGGCCAAATTAGGGCTTGCAAGCCACATTATAGGATCTTTAATAAATCCTATATTCATAAGAAGTGTATTTAAAACTCCGTCTGGACTGAATATCCATCCCCAAGTAATTGAAACAGCTACCATGGAAGTGACTACAGGTATATAAAATAGAGCTCTAAAGAATTTCATACCTGGGAGCTCTTTATTAACAAGTATTGCAAGTAATATAGCTAAAATTTGAATAGGTGGAACAACAAGTACGAAAGTTATAGAGTTCTTAACTGCAATCCAGAATTCTTTGTCATGAATTGCCCTTGAGAAGTTTGCCCATCCAACAAACTTAGTTTTACCCACAATTGAGTAATCGAAAAATGCTAGGGGGAAACTATATATTATTGGATAAAATACAAATACAATTAATAGTATGAGTGCTGGAGCCATAAAAGCATATGCAATTAATGTATCTCTTAACTTCTTCTTATTACTCTTGCTTTTGCTCTTCATATATCAAAACCCCTTTTAAATTATGTAAGCAAGGTAAAAGCCTTGCCTACATAATTCATTTAATTATTATTTTTGAGAAAGTAAATTGTTAACGTCTTTTTCTGCCTGATCAAGAGCAGCTTTTGCATCTTTACCGCCAAGTATTACTGATTCTGCTGCCTTATTTATAACTGTGAATATATCTCCTTCTTTAGCTAATCCTATAGTTAAATCAGCTGACTTCTCTAGTTCATCTGCAACTATGCTAAGTGCTTTTCCTTCAACAGTGTCTTTATCTTGTCTAAAGAAAGGATCTTGAGCTGCCTTTGAAGTTGATGGGAATATCTGTACTGTTTTACAGAATGCTAACTGATTTTCATCATTAGTTACAAAGTTTGCAAAATCTATAGCTTCTTTATGATGTTTGCTTGCTTCTGGTACAACGATATTCATTATTGGATTTAAAACCTGTCCTGTTTTTCCAACTATTGGAGTAGTAACTTCTATATTTTTGTAAACATCTGGAGCTTCGTCTTTTATTCTCTTTAAGGTCTGTGCACCGGAGTTTATCATAGCAAGTTTCTTAGTTGAGAATTGTTTTAACATTTCATCCCATTTACCCCATCCAGTCTTTGGAAGTGAACCATCTTCAACAGCTTTTTTATACTTATTAAGTAATTCTACAGCTTCTGGAGTATTAAATGCTGCTTTTGACTTATCTGCATTAACAATGTCTAGTCCATTTAAAAATAACATACGAGTAAAATCTTCAGGAATATAAATGTACGCTCCTGTCTTATCTTTTACTTGTTTTGCTACAGAAAGCATTTCATCAAAAGTTTTTGGAGGAGTTACTCCAGCCTTATCTAATAATTCTTTGTTATACATAAGTATTGATGGAGCTCCATACCATGGGAAAGCATATACTGAATCATTTAATTTTGCGGATTCCCATAGAGTTTTTATATAGATACTTTTCTGTTCTTCTGTAGCTTCTTTGTTAAGATCTACTAAAGCGCCTTTTCCTGCAAGAGTAAGTGCCATACCAGTATTTAAGTTAACCACGTCTGGAGCAGTGTTTCCTGCAACGGAAGTTATTAACTTATTCTGAATCGCATCATAAGGCATGTCAGTCCAGTTAACCTTTACATTTGGATGAGCTCCTTCATATTTTTTGATTAAATCATTGAAGAAATCTGTAAAAGTTGGCTGTAAAGAGATTGTCCAAAATTCAACAGTAACTTTTTCTTCCTGTTTTTTATTATCTCCTGCATTATTAGCATTGTCCTTGTCTTTATTGCCACATCCTGTAAATACGCTTGCTGTAAGCATGGTTGCAAGTATTGCTGCCATGATACCAGCTTTTTTCTTTCTTATCATACGAATCCCCCTCTGATTATTTTTTATTTTTGTTCATATTCTATTATATTCTGCATCTAAAGAAAAATTCCTTCTTATTTTTTCATTTTATAAAAATTTTTTTCATTTTTTATTATAATAAAATCTGTATTATGAAAATCCTTATAAATACTAGCTTTATCCCTTTTATACAATACAGATCTCTTATAATTTTGCAATTGTTTTCATTTATATGTAGAAAAGATATTTAAATATTTTAATTTTTCTATCTTTCCCCTTATCTTATGATATGTTAAAATAAAATGCTAAGAAAATCATATTCTTTAGAAACAAAAATATAGAATGATGAAAATTTTCTTTCTTGATATTATAATAGTGATTATTTTCTTCTTTGTCAAAATTAAATACATTCATAATTCTAATTTATAGGCTGATAATCTCAATATTTTCGAGAAAATATACATTTATCTTTATTTTTTAAAGTTTTATAATTAAATCATTCACATATACTACACATTCTTTAGTTTTGATCAATTGCATAGTGCTAAAATTTTAAGCTTATCCTAAAACAATATAGTGCTAAGCTATAAAAAATAGGGATATCTGAAAATTATATTTCTTTAAAAAATCTTTTCAGAAAATCCCTAAATATTATTTATCTTATCTAAACAAATCTAAAAATCTTTGCAATAAGCTCTTATTATTCTGTTTTTCTGCTTTTATTTCTTTTTTCTCTTCTATATTTTCTATGGCTGGTGTTCGCATGATAAATTGAACTGTAGAATTTTTATTTTTGTCATTGTCTGCAAAAGAAGTGTAGGAGTCGCTGACTTTATCCCCTAAAAAGCTTTCATTTATATTCTTTTCAATAGAGATTTTCATCTTTTTGATTCCATTGTTATTGAAATCACCTATCCCCTTCAGCACTTCCCTTTGACCACTTATTAATTTATCTATATTTTCATCTATAGAACTTGTTTCTTTATTAATTGAATTTAACCCTTTATTTATTTCTCCATAACCATCCCTAAGCTTTAAGCTACTTTCTTTCAAATACTCAAAATTATTATAAAATTTCTCTATGCCTTGTGGAAAGGAAGAACTTTGGTCAATAAATGATTTCATACCTTCTTTAGCTGAAGACATTCCTTTATTATATTCACCATAACCTTGGTATAAAAGTTTTAAGTTTTTTTCTGCATTCTCCATGCCTGCTTTAGTACCTTCCATACCTTCCTTTAATGCATTCATAGCTTGAGCTTCTTCTATAATTCCCTGTGCCATAGCCTTTACCATAGGGTCAGAACTGTCCTTCATTAACATAGCTAACTGTACTAGCTTTTGATGATTTCCTTCAAGTTGCTGCATACCTATGGATAATCCACTTATTCCGTTGCTTATACTCTTTGTTCCATCATATAAGCTTCCTAATCCTTCATAAATATCTTTTCCTTTTGTGGATAGCTGATCAAAACCATTATATAATCCGTTTAGCCCCTGAATCATAGTGTTGCTTTCCTTTGTCAAAGCCCCTAACCCTTCACTGAATTCTTCCATACCAGAAACTATTTTACCTGAATTATCATATATACTTTTAGATGCAATATTTATATTACCAATGCCCTGATTTAACTCTACCATACCTCCCTTAAACCTTGATGTACCATCTATCATATTGCTCATTCCCTTTTCTAAACCTTGAGAGCCTTTATCCATAGTCTCAAGTCCCATAGTAAGTTTATCTACACTATCTCTTATATCCTGGGGAACTGAAAATTTTGCAGGTAATAAGGTTATAGTAATAGGTGCTAATCCAATATTTTTTCCATCCATCTCCAGAGTAAATTTTTGTTCTTTAGGAGGTAAAGCAATAAAATTTATAGTAGATTTTTTCCCCACTACCACTTTATTACCTTCAGACTTTATATTTTTAAATGTATCTAAATCCAATTCTACTCCTATTTGAGCCATTAGGTTAGGTTTAACTTTTTCATTTTTAGGGTTAAAATTTACATTAAAATCTATTTTAAGGTGACCATCTTTTCCTCTTAATTCTTCTGCTTTCATCTCTTGCCCATCTAAAAAGTATTTTATTGCAATTCCTATAGGCAGATCTTTATCTATGTCACCTTCATAGTATAGCTCCCCATTTTTAAAAGCATTTTTAGACCAAGTTATCTGATTTTCTGAAATTTTAGGTTTTACATCTCCTACTAAATTTTTTAAGTTATTGTATAAGCCGTAATCAATATATTCCTCTAAACTATCATTTTCATATGCGTGATTTACTACTTTTATATTATTAACACTTCCATCATTATTTAAGTTTACATATACAGTCTCATCTTTCATAACTGCTGCATGAACCGGAATATTAAGCATAATTAGACAAACTGTCAAAATTCCACTTAAAAATATTTTTTTCATTCTATAATATCTCACTCCTATATTAATATAATCAGTGTCTAGGCCATTTTATAGTGGTATACTTAATTAAAGGATTAAAAAACAAAAGCATAGCAGGTAACAAAATATAAACCAGTAATAGACTTAAAAAGGCTCCTCTTCCAATGAGCAATGTAAGCTCTGAAGCAGATTTTATGGTAGTTATAAGTGAAACACTAAAAGTTCCTGCCATTAATATTAAAGAGCTTGTAAGCACTGATCTTCCTGTGTCTTTAATGGTTTTTTCCATAGCTTCAAGAGGGAGCATGCTTTCAAGGTTTTCTCTATACCTGCTAGTAACTAATATAGCGTAATCTACTGTGGCACCAAGCTGAATTGCACCTATTATAATAAAGCTTATAAAATTTAAGGTTATACCTTGAAAATAAGGTATACTCAAATTAATCCATATGCCTAATTGAATTACAAAAATTAATATTAAAGGAAGCATAATAGACTTAAATGTAACCATAAGAATTAATCCTATGATTATGGTAGAAATAATATTAACATTACTAAAATCCTTAGAGGTGACTTCCTTTAAATCTGAATATACTGCAGGCTCTCCTGTGAGATACCACTCTTTGTAATATTTTGAAGCCATTTTTGAAATCTCTTTTATACCTTCTGAGGTTTCTTTTCCTTCTATGTCATAATTTAAATTCAAAATATAATAAGTATATTTGTCACTTTCAAAAGTATCCTTTACTTCCCTAGGAATCATCATATCTGGTATGGTTTCATCTATCATGGAGTAAATTCCCTCTACAGATTCAATTCCCTCCATAGACTTAATATCCTGTATTAAGCTTTTTATCTTTGTTTTATCCCCTTTAGGTATTACTAGTATCAATTCATTGTTTTTCCCAAACACCTGTCTAATTTTATTATTAGAAACTACAGACTTAGATTTGCTCCATAAAGTTTTTTCTGTGGAATAATAGTATTGAAGCTTTGATTGTGCTAAAAATGCAGGAACTGCTATTAATGCAGCTAAAATCAGTACTACATATCTTAAACTCACAGACCACTTTGAAATTTTATTAAATTGGGGAAGAAGAATTTTATGCTTGTATCTACTAAATCTCTCTTCTGTCACCAGTATTAGACAAGGCATTAAGGTTACTACACATAAGAGGCTTAAAAGTACCCCCTTAGCAAGTACAAATCCCATGTCTTTTCCCATACCATATTTCATTGCCGCCAAAGCAAGAAATCCGCCTACAGTAGTTAACGCACTGGCAGAAACAGAGCTGAAGGTCTTTTCTATAGCTACTATCATAGCTTCCTTCTTATCCTTGCTATTTAGTTCTTCGTGAAATCTGTTAAATAAAAATATGGAATAATCCATGGAAACAGCTAATTGCAAAATGCTTGCCACAGCATGAGTATTAGAAGATACTTTTCCAAAGATTAAATTAGTCCCCATATTTATAGCTATGGCTGTACCTATAGTGATAAAAAATAAAATTGGTTCATAATAAGAGCTTGAAGATAGCAGCAAAATAATAGATATTATTATAAATGCCACTAGAGAATAGTAGAGTATTTCTTTTGATGTGGTATCTTGCATATCCTTGGAAGTAGTCGCTTGACCACCTAAATAGTATTCACCGCTTGTGATTTTTTCTATTTGGTCTAGTGCTTTACTTGTACTTAAGTCATCATTTCCCTCTAGAAACTGAATCTGAAGTAAACTATAATCTTCCTTTATAAATCTTTTAGATATATTTTTATCCATAAATTCCCTAGGTTTATTGATATCTTCTACGTCATCTAACCATATAACATCTTTAACTCCAGGAATGTTTTTAATTTCATTTTTTAAATTTTTTATCTCGTAAAATTCTTTGCCCTTTACCATAAGAGCAGCAGTACCTTTAATATTAAATTCCTTTTGCAGTATATCTCTTCCTTTTATAGATTCCATATCTTTAGGTAAATAGGAACTTAAATCATATTCTATGAAAACAAAATTCCTAACTACCAGAGATAATACAACAATAATTATATAGAATATAATTATTAATTTTTTATGGTTTACAATAAAATTTGCAAACTTTCTCATATATGCTCCTTTCTATAAATCTTATTTAAACAAGCGTTTTAAATATCTGTTTTAATACTACCATATTCAAAATTTTCAGTCAATATACGAAATGTAAAAAGCTTGTTATTTCAAATAAATATTTTTTAAAATAACAAGCTTCCTTTTACTTGTACTAATTTTTTAATGCCGTATTTACAAGCAGGTTTATATATTCATCTAACTCATTAGGAGAATTTATATCAGCTATGCTTTCTCTTTTTCCGAAAGTATTTGCTACTAGAAGATTTACCACTGGTCCTAGCACTCCAGAAAAGACTTGTAAATACTTATAATTTAATATCTTTTTATCTTTTATCCCTGTGGCCTCTGATATTATATCTTCCACCGCAGCTTGTATTTCCCTATTAACATAAATCTTTTGAATTAATACAGGGCTATAACTCTTATCTTCCGTAGTAATATTAACTATTAATCCTACAATTGCGGGATACTTGAACATAAAATTTAATAAACTTTTAGCCCATTGTATCAATTTTTCTGTATTATCTAATTTTTTACTGGCTAATATTTCATATTGGTCATCATACAGTAATCCTGAATAATAATTTTCAACTTCTTTAAGAAGATTATTTTTATTACCAAAGTAATAATTTATGGCTGCTACGTTCACTCCAGCTTTTTCTGCAATCTCTCTTGTGGTTACTTCTCCTTTTAGTCCAACTATATCTATGGCTGCCTGAAGTATTTTTCCTCTAGTATCTAAAATATCATTCCCCATTCTCAACCACCTCATCAAAAGTTTGATTAAGCATTACTATATAATATGCTATCATAATTGCATTCAAATTAAAATAATAAATAATGCTTTAATATGATATGTTGTTCACTACCATTCAATACGAAGATTTAGTTTTAAATTAAATTGCAATAATTTTACTTAATATTTTAAATATTGAAAAATAATTATTTTTTATAATTGACATAGAAGAAAATCTTCACTATTATAAATATGTAGGTATTAATATTTTTTATATATTATACCTTTTTTTACAAAATTATATTAAGGAGGATTGAATTAATGAAAAGGGTATTATCTGCACTTTTAAGTCTCTTTTTTGTTTTATCCATGATTCCATTAAAAGTTATGGCTCAAACCCAAGTTGTAAACGTTATAGCTCAAAATGGAAATAAAATGGTTGTAGATGGACAAAATAGACCTATCCAAGCTGGAGGAGAACTCATTCTCTTTACAAGAGAAAATTCCAGTGATTTAACTGACAATAATCCATGGTGCGCTGCGGCCATAGTTGATTATGAGAAAGGTGACTATGTCGTTAAAGAAATCGTTAACAGGCAAGGGGCAGTAAAAATTCCTTACAACGGTTTTGTATTATTTGGTCATGACGCTAAAGAAAAATGGATTAATGATAATCTAAAAGTAGGAGAAAAAGTAACTATAGAAAACTATACCCTACCTCAACCTGTTTTATATAAATACTTAATCAGAGAAAATGGTGATAAGTTTCTAATTAACAATTTAAATTCTACTAGAGAAAATAATTCTATTTCTGTGTTTACGGCAGAATATGGAAACACAACCTCTAAATTTGATAAAGATACTTTAGAAATAGTAGTGTCCAACGGCATAGTTGTTTCTAAAAATAATGAAGGTTCAAAAGGCACTTATATACCTTCTAATGGATATGTGATTTCATTTTCAGGCTCAGAAAAACCTAAAGGTGAAAATTTATTTATAGGTGAAAAAGTTAGTCTTTCAAATATAAATATTAAAGTAATACCTGAAAAGTATATTAAAATAAAAGACCTAATAGTTGAAATTACAGGCTTTAATGTAGAAAGAGGAGGCAATGCTGTTGTAATATATGACTCTTCCTTTGGCAAAACCACCAACACTAACGCCTGGGGTATGGAGATTACTGTAGTAGATGGTAAAATAGCCTCTATTAAATCTCAGGATGGAAATCCTAATAACAGCATAATACCAGATAATGGACAAGTCATTTCCATTCACATTGGTAACCCTGATTTTAAGGATATTCAATCTCTTGCCAAGGTAGGAGACGAAATAAAAATAGTTACAGATAATTTAACACTATATAAAGCTGGAAAAATCTCTTTTGATGCCTTTAATCCAAAGTCAAGAGAAGATAATCCTGCTGGCTGGGATGATGCAGGTAAAAGACCTTATCCTGGACATAGAGGAACAGATCAGTTAATAGTTTATGATAAAAATTACGGAAGTGCTACTACTGGTACAAATATATATGGATATGAAGTTACAGTTAATGAGGAAAATAAAGTAGTAAAGGTTGGCGGTAATAATTCAGCTATACCTGAAAAAGGATATGTACTATCAGGTCATGGTGCAAAAGATAAATGGTTAAAAGATAATGTTACCGTTGGTTCTACTATAGTGATGAATAAGGATAGCAAAGAAATACTTGCAATATTTACTCCTCAATCTATAATAGATTATTTAAACATTTCTTTAAGCAATACTATATCTGCTTATGAGTCATCTAAAAATGAGTTTAGAGATATACCTTATGCAGAAATAGAAAAACGTATAGCAAACAGTAAAAATATAATAAAAGAAGCCAGTAGTAAAATAGAAAATTTTGATTTTGATTCATTAAAAACTTTAATAAAGGACTTTGAAGAAGAAATGGATGAAATTTTCTATTTAAATACTGAATCAAGAAAAGTAGAATTTAGAAGTGTATGGATAAGACCAAAAGAAACAAATATAGAACAAGTACGCGCCAAATTAGATAACCTAGCTAAGTATAACATAAATACAGTATATCTTGAGACTTGGTTTAATGGATATCCCATATTCCCTACAGACAATGCCATAACAAAACAAAATCCAATGTACAATGGTTTTGATGTTTTCAAGGCATATATAGAAGAAGGTAAAAAAAGAGGTATGGATACCCACGCTTGGGTTGAAAACTTCTTTATAGGTGTAAGTTCTGCAGATAACGGCGGTCCTGTTCATGAAAAAAAACCTGAGTGGAGCCTTATCAGTAGAAAAGGTGATGACTTTGAACAAGTAGGAGAAGAAAAATATTACTTTATAAATCCTGCACTGCCAGAGGCTAGAGATTTTGTGATGAGTATATACCATGAAATAATAGATAAATATGATATAGCAGGATTACAGGTAGACTATGTCCGTTATCCTGATGCTCATGATGGCAGCAATGATTTTGGCTATGATAAATATACAAGAGATTTATTTAAAGCTAAATATGGTATAGATCCTATAGTAATAAATAAAGAACATAATCTTTGGGATACTTGGTGTAAATTTAGAGCAGAATTTATAAATACCTTTGTTCACAGAGTGTCTAGTGAATTAAAAGCAAAGAAACCTAACTTACAGATTTCAGCAGACGTTTGGCCAAACTATGAATTTGGACCAACTACTTTAATGCAAGAGCCTAAAGATTGGGTATCTAAGTCATGCATAGACAACCTAGTGCCTATGTCTTATATGGAATTTGGTGTAACTACAGATACACAAAACACTTTAGATTTTACTTATGATAAATGTTATGCAACTATGGGGGTTTCTGCCTACAGCTTTTGTAGTCAAAAGAGTTTAGTCAGACAGATCTCTGAAGGTTCAAGACATCTAGCTGACGGTACTGCTATATTTGAATATGAGTCAATGATGGCTAGCGGTTATGGAGATAGTTTAATAAAATCTGTTTACAGAAATAAAGCTATAGCACCAGATAAAGATATACAAAAATCAAGTTCATTATTATTACAGGAACTTTCAAGAAAAATCCAAGAGATATATGTTCCCCATAACGGAATGTCTGCAAAAAATGCTTCCAAATACGCAGAAGACATTGATGATATATTAAATTATATTAAAACTTCAGATTATGGAAAAGCTCTTAGAGACCTTAACAAATTAGAAGAAGCCTTAACTCAGGACAAGGATACTAATAAAGAAGTCCTCAATAGAATGGCTGAAAGCTTAAACTTTGCTCAAAGAATATTAAAAAAAGCTGGTATCACTGCTAGTAGTGATGATATAAAAGATGAAGATAATAACAAAACTTCTGTAGATAAACCCACTAAGGAAGTTAACACTGATTCAAAAATAAGCTCTCCACTACCAAAAACCGGGAACCTATTTGGTAATTTTTTACTAATAACTATAGGTTCATTCAGCTTAGCACTTGGCATAGCATTAAAAAAATCTAGAACTCTCTCTTAAATAAATATAAAATGGAATGCCCTAATAGCTTATTATATGCTTATAGGGCATTTCTTTTATTTATAATAAATTTTATTATAACAGTAATCAGAACCTTATCTAATTTTCTAAACACTATTAAGACTCATTATTTTAAACTACTTAGTATTTGTCATAGATGCTATTAATGTTTATAATTATCTTAAAGAATTTAAGGAGGCAGTTTTATGAAAATTGGAATAATTGGTTTAGGCAATATAGCACAAAAAGCTTATTTACCAGTGATTACTGCTATGGAAAATTTAGAGCTTGTTCTATGCACTAGAAATGAAAACACATTAAATAAACTTTCTAAAAAGTACAGAATACCTACTGCAGTAAAAACTATAGACGAGTTAATAGCAAGTGGAATTGATGCAGCTTTTGTTCACACTTCTACTGAATCTCACTTTGATATAGTAAAAAAACTTCTTCTAAATGGAATTAATGTTTATGTAGATAAACCTTTGTCCTATAGCTATGATGAAGCTTTAGAACTTGCAGATTTATCTCAAAAGGCTGGTAAAATACTTATGGTAGGCTTTAACAGAAGATTTGCACCTATGTATAAAAACCTTAAAAATGAAGAAAATCCAAATATAATTCTAATTCAGAAAAATAGAGTTGCTTTGCCCAACAATGCTAGAACATTTATTTATGATGACTTCATACATGTTGTAGATACTATGCGCTTTATGATGGGAAAACCTTTTGAAGATATTCATATTAGGTTTCTAAATAAAGATGACAAACTTTATAACATAGTACTTGAACTGTCTAATGAAAGCACTACAGCTATTGGAATAATGAATAGGGACAGCGGTGCTTCCGAAGAAGTAGTAGAATATATGTGCCCAGGGCATAAATTTATTGTAAAAGATTTAGTAAGCACTACTCACCTTGAGAATAATAATAAAAATATTTTAAAGTTTAATGATTGGGATCCCACATTATATAGACGGGGATTTTATCAAATAGTAGAACACTTCTTAAATTGTGTTAAAAACAATGAAATGCCTGTACCTTCCATACAGGATTCATTAATTACTCATGAAATATGTGAAAAGCTTGTAAATAAATTAGAATAGATATTCTATAAAAATAACTAAGACTGAAACTGGTCTTAGTTATTTTTATGTGCATTAAAACTTATAGATTCTTTTTAATACATACTTACGCAAATCCTTATTTGCAAAGCTAAGATAACATAATTACTTCTATTGCATATTATATATTAAAAAATCTACAGATTATATAACAGAAAACTACTGAAAAAGGATGTGATACTATTGGATGAAAATTATATAAATAATGAACCTTATATTGACCCTTCAGACCCAAGTACTGTCCCCAAATTTGTAGACGAACTCCCAATCCCACCTGTAATTAAATTTTCAAGAATAGTAGATGGAAAGCTATATTACGAAGTGCATATGATAGAGTCAAGACATTGTTTTCATAAATGTTTTCCTAAAACTACCATATGGGGTTATGATGGAATGTATCCTGGCCCCACCTTTGAAGTTGTAAGGGATCAAAGTATCCTAGTAAAGTGGATTAATGATTTACCTTTTAAACATTTTTTGCCTGTAGATCGTACTCTTCATGGAGCCATTGATACCCCTGAGGTTAGAACCGTAGTTCACCTTCATGGAGCAAATGTATCCCCAGATAGCGATGGGAGTCCAGAAGCCTGGTTTACAAACTATTATGCCCTAGCAGGTAAGCAATTTGAAAGAAAAGTATATGAATATACAAATCATCAGCAGGCTACAACTCTATGGTACCATGATCATAGCCTAGGAACTACCAGATTAAATGTTTATGCAGGTTTAGCTGGATTTTATTTTATTAGAGATACATTAGAAGAAAAATTAAAACTACCCATGGAAGAATATGAAATACCGTTGATGATACAAGATAAATCATTTAATAAAGATGGTTCACTCTTCTATCCTGAGGTTCCACCCTTTCCTGTACCCGTAAGGCCCTCTGTAGTTCCAGCATTTTTGGGTAACACTATAGTGGTTAACGGAAAAGTATGGCCTCATTTTAAGGTAGAACCTAGAAAGTACAGATTTAGAATATTAAATGCTTCTAATACAAGAGCCTACACCATTAGTCTATCTAATGAACAAGACTTCTATCAAATAGGTACCGACGGAGGTCTTTTAACTAATCCTATACAATTAAAATCTATAATATTAGAACCTGCGGAAAGAACTGACATCATTATAGACTTTTCAAATCTAAACGGGAAAAGTATAACTCTTGTTAACTCAGATACCAATCCAAACACCAGTGTAATAATGGAATTTAGAGTGATCCTTCCATTAAAAGAAGAAGATAAAAGTGAAATACCTGAAAATCTATATCCTACGGAGCATATAGAAGAAAGTATGGCAGAAAAAGCAAGAGATTTAACCTTAAGTGCTACCACGGATGAATATGGAAGACCTATGCTTTTATTAAATAACCTCATGTGGCACGATCCAGCTACTGAAAAGCCAGAATTTGATAGCATAGAGATATGGAATTTAATAAACCTAACCACCTTTCCTCATCCTATTCACGTTCACTTAGTTCAATTTAAAATTCTAGATAGAAGGCCATTTAACCTACAGCTTTATCAGGATAAAGGAATACTTGAATATACTGGGCCTGCCATTCAGCCCCGTGAATACGAGAGGGGTTGGAAAGATACTGTCAGGACTGATCCTGGAATGGTAACAAGAATCATTATGCACTTTAAAGATCATTCAGGAGATTATGTGTGGCACTGTCATATACTTGAACATGAAGATCACGATATGATGAGACCCTTTAGAATTATTAAAGATTGCAAACCTATAATGGATTAATATATTTAAGGAGCATCTTATACTTGATGCTCCTTTTTAAACACTCTATATTTCCCCTTAATCTTAGCCTATTCCTCCATATATAACTCCTAATATTATTACTACAATAGTAGTTAGAGTAAAGCCATATTTAATTAAAGGTATAAAATAATTTCCCAAAGATTTTTTAGCTCCTATATTTATTTCTTTCATAGCTTCATCAGCATCAACTATATAAAAAAATGTAATACTCACTATTAAAACTCCTAAAGGATTAATAATTATGGTTATAAAATCTGAGAACTTGCCAAATAAGTTCATATTTATACACATAGGTATACCTAATAAAAAGCAACCTATAGAAATTACAATCGATGCCTTTTTTCTACTGATCTTTCTCTCACTCATAGCTGCTTCTACAGGTCCTTCAAGCATTACTAAACAAGAAGATATAGAAGCAAATATTATGCTCAAAAAGAATAATGTACTTAAAATTCTACCAAAAGGCATAGACTTAAATATAGTAGGTATTGTAATAAATAATAAGGCAGGGCCAGATGCTGGGTCTAATCCATAGGAAAACACTGAAGGTATTATAACAAAAGCTGCAAGTAAAGCTGCTAAAGTATCAAAAATGGCTGTATGAATAGCTGCAGAAGGTAAGTCCACCTTTTCGTCAGTATAACTGCCATAAACCACTAAGGAACATCCAGTTAATGAAACTGTAAAAAACGCTTGTCCCAATGCCATTACCCAAGTTTTAACCTCTAAAAGCTTTTCCCACCTAGGAAGTAAGAGATATTGAACTCCTCTATAAGCTCCTGGAAGAGTCAAAGATCTTATAGCTAAAATGATAAATATAATAAATAAACAAGGCATCATTATTTTATTCATTCTTTCAATACCTTTTGATACTCCTGCTATAACTATGGCTAAGGTTATAGCTATGGCAATTCCATTCCATATTATAGTTTCCCCGCTGCCTGCAAAACTATTGAAATATTTTTCTGGATTTATGCTGGATATCCCTCCAGCTAAACTTATAAAAAAGTATTTTAGTACCCATCCTACCACAATGGCATAGAACATAAGTGTTCCAGTAAGTCCTAAAGTAGGTATAAGACTTATGAATTTTCCACCTTTTACATTTTTATTTTTAAATATTTTTCTAATTCCTGTCATGGAACCACTTTCCATAGTTCTTCCAAAAGCCATTTCTGTTATCATGCCTGCTGTACCTAATATAAATACAAATATAAAATAAGGTATTAAAAATGCAGCTCCTCCATTTTGCCCTAATCTATAAGGAAACATCCATACATTTCCTAACCCAACTGCCGCTCCAACACAAGCTAAAACGAATCCTAGTTTCCCTGAAAATTTTTCTCTACTCTTTTCCATTTTATGATCCCCCTTGTACAAAATAAAAAGCCACATAGCTTTCGCCTGTGACCTTTAATTTGACAAGATATAATAGTAAAAGCCACATAGCATCATCTACGTGGCTTTAAATGCATAGCAAATTACCTTAGCCATCATAGATACAAAACCTTAAGTTTCCTTTTCGGTTTGCATCTATGAAAGTTACTCTAACATAAATACAAACCTATCTAAAAAAGCTAAAGTAAAAGAATACTTTATTAACTTTACTAACTATATTATATGATAGGTTCATATTAATTCTCTCCTCATTTAAAAATATTATTATTATGGTATCATCTATCAGATGGCTTGTCAACATTTTATCAAAATTTGCTAGCATTTTTTGATAAAATCTTTATATAATATATGAAAATTTAATTATTTAATACAAAGCTACATAATGCATTTTATGGTGTAGGAGGCACTTCTTTTGTGTAGCATTCATAAATTTTTTGCTGAGTAGGCTTTCTCCTCTCATTGCTCATAGTTATACTTTTTTTTGGACAGGAATTCACACATTCACCGCAGATTATGCAGCGATATGCATCCAATGTCCATGTTTTAGTTGCCCTGTCAACCTTTATAGCTGATGCAGGACATTTTTTTGCACATAGACTGCAATAAACACAATTTTTATCATTAAATATAATTTTTCCCCTAGCTCTTTCAAAAGGCTCTCTTACAGTATAAGGATAAAGCCTTGTAGAAGGCTTTGAAGTTAAATTAGCCATAACTACTTTTAACATCTGCAACATTTATACCACCACCTATTCTATCTTTCTGTACAACTTATACATGGGTCGATAGTTAGTATTAATATCGGCACATCTCCTAACTTACATCCTGGAATTAACTTAGTTAATGCAGGTATATTAGCAAAAGTAGGAGTTCTTATCTTTAATCTCTCTAAATTCTTAGTACCATTGGTCTTTATATAATAGACTGCTTCTCCCCTTGGCTGCTCTATTCTCGAAACAGTTTCCCCATTTGGGTTACCCTTAACTTCAACAGCTGCTTCCCCAGAAGGAAGTTTAGAAATAGCTTGCCTTATTAAATCAAAAGATTGATAAACTTCATAAAGCCTTACTTCACATCTTGCATAACTGTCGCATCCATTATCTACTATAGGTTTAAAATTCAAGTCTTTATATGCACTATAACCAGTAGTTCTTAGATCTAAAGCTATGCCAGAAGCTTTTGCCATAGGACCTACTGCACCATAACTTACAGCATCTTCATGGCTTAAAATCCCTACTCCCACCAACCTTTGCTTTACTGTGTAAGACTTTAGAAATACTTCTTCTACCTTCATTACGCTTTTTTCAACACTATCTATAGTTTTAAGAATAAAACTTATATGCTCGCTGGTTAAATCCTTTGTAATCCCGCCTACTTTATTGGCAGAAATAATAACCCTGTTTCCTGTAGTCATTTCAAGAATATCCATGATTTGTTCTCTATATTTCCAAACCTCTAAAAATAAACTCTCGAAACCAAATCCATCTGCTAAAAGTCCAAGCCATAAAAGATGACTTTGAACTCTTGCAATTTCTGCAAATATTACTCTTATATATTCAGCTCTTTCAGGTATCTTTATATCCATAATATCTTCAATACCTCTAACATAAGCCATAGAGTGCATAAAACTGCATATTCCACAGACTCTTTCAACTACATATACAGATTGATTAAAATCCTTAAGTTCTACTATTTTTTCAAGCCCTCTGTGTACATATCCTATGGATGGAATAGCCTCTTTGACTATGTCATCTTCCATAGACAGCTTTAATTGTAATGGTTCAGGTAAAACGGGATGCTGAGGTCCAAAAGGTATAATAGTTTTAGACATGATAAAACTCCTCTCTATGCTAGCGGTGCTACAGGTCCATCTTGAGTTAAATATAAATGACCTTTATAATCTATAATCAATCCTTCAAAAATAAGTCCATAAAGATCCTGATACTCATTTTCTATTAAAAATGCTGCAGGAAATACAGTTGAAATACTAGGCAAACTATCTTCAAAGCTTAAAAACACTCTTACATGTTTCATTTCATAATTTAAATCAAAATGATAGGTAAACTCATACCTATCTTCAAGCTTTTCAGCGGTTATAGCTACAAATCTATATCCATCATCCTTATATTTTTTACATAAGCTTAAAATTTCTTCTTTATTAATAGTTTCATACTCAGTTATCATTTTTTGCCTCCTTAATGCATTTAACATCATACTGTAACTTCTTTAAGGGCTTGCTTCTTTTCTTGAAGGATTTCAGCCGCTTTCATAATACCATCCATGATAGATTCTGGTTTAGGACAGCAGCCTGAAACATATACATCTACAGGAAGTATCTTATCTACTCCACCTATCACATTGTAACAATCATAAAATACTCCCCCAGTGCATGCACAGGCTCCAACAGCAACTACAGCTTTAGGCTCAGGTATTTGATCATATATATTTTTTAAGACATTAACATTTTTATGATTCACTGAACCTGTTACTACCATAATATCTGCATGCTTTGGAGATCCTATATTCTTAACTCCAAATCTTTCTGCATCGTATAAGGGTGTAATGCAAGCTAAATACTCTATATCACAGCCATTACAGCTGTTACAATTAACATGAACCACCCAAGGAGACTTACTCATTGCATTTGAAAACATTGAAAAAGCCATTAAAATCGCACCTCCATACTATAACCTTTTATTAGAAAATATATATACTACATTAGCAATACATAGTACATTTAAGGCTGGCCATATGAATTTTAACATCCACTGCCAATTAACTCTGGCAGAAATATTGTCCACAACTATTGTAAATAAAAATGTAAGTATGCTTATAACTATACCTATAAAAATATTTGTACTCCAAAACAAAAACATAAGAGCCATTAAAAATACAAATTCATACCAATGAGCAATTTCAATTAAAGCCAATGCTGGTCCAGAAAACTCTGTAGTAATGCCCCTTACTAATTCCTGATGACTTTCATGAGAACCAGAATAATCAAAAGGAGACTTTTTTAACTTAATTAACATCACTACCAGCATTGAAATAAAAATTAAAGGCATATATAGTATAAGAGGCTTATCTAAATCTTTTAACTTGCTAATGCCAAAAGAACCTGTAACTATATACATTCCCACAAAATAAAGTACTAAAACAGGTTCATAAACTATTAAATTAATAGTCTCTCTTTTGCTGCCGATTTTACTGTAAGGTGATCCAGTTACTGAAGCTCCTACTATGAGAGCTATATTGGCAATGGTAAATACAAATAAAATCATTAACAGATCCATTTGCAGTACAAGCATAACCAAAGATATAATTATAAAGATTAAATAAGCTACCACATAAATATTTTGATATCGGTTTACTATAAAACTTTCTTTATTAAATAGCTTTAATACATCATATAAAGGTTGCAATAGCGGAGGTCCAACCCTATTTTGAAGCTTTGCAGATAATTTTCTTTCCACTCCTGAAGCTAAACAACCTAAGAATGGTGCCAAAACTACAACCAATAAAACTACTCCCAAATTTTTCATATTAATCCCCCTATGAGCACAGTGATTAAAATAGATAATGATGTTATATAACCTAATTTATTAAGTTTTCTCTCATTAAATAAATTTCCGAAGTAAAGGTTAGATTCCTCAGCTTTCACATAAGTTCCATCAAAGCTTCTAAAGTATTCTGCTCCCTCTTCTGAAGAATTGTTTTCACCACACATATATATATTTTTTTGTTTAGCTGATGAAGTTAATGGTTTCCTTAAAAATGCATAAACTACAATTAAAATGATTAGGGACAGTAAAACCAATGTATTATTAAAGGTTCCTGTACTTGATATGACTTTGCCTCCATTTACCACCAAAGCATCAGTCTTATTTAAGATAGTGCTCACCTCCGGTGATACCAGATAATTATATATTGGTGATATACCTGCACTAGTAAGTATGATCAGTAAGCATAATATTAGAAGTGGTACATATATGTTTTTATCATAAGAATTTTTGAATTTGATTTTTTTAGTAGGTGAAGCTAATATGGTACTTAACCATTTTACATAATATAAATTAGTTAATGCACTTCCAAAGGCTAATAGTATGACTACTATGGGATTAGTAGCAGAAGCCTCTATAGAAAGCCACTTTGTAACCAAAACTCCAAAGGGAGGTAAAATCATTGATATAATACCAAAAGCTTTAATCAAAGTAAGCCCTGGAGCAATATTTATAAGTCCTGTCATATCATCAACAATTCTGCTGTTTATCACATGTTCTGTTTGACCGGTAGTTAGGAATAGCAATGCTTTTGACAATGAATGAAATATAATAAGAATTATAGCCGCGGATATACTTATCGTGGTTCCCATACCAGCACAACAGATTATAAGACCAAGGTTAGCTACTGTGGAATAGGCCAAAATTCTCTTGGCATTATTTTGAGATACAGCAATAGCAGAGCATAGCAAAAATGAAAAAGCTCCATATATAGCTATTGTACTTCCAAGCCAAGTATTGGCATAAGCAGGGGACAACTTGATAATCAAAAATACTCCTGCCTTTACCATGGTACTAGAATGTAAAAGAGCTGATACTGGAGTTGGGGCTACCATGGCACCAATTAACCAACTCTGAAATGGAAATTGAGCACTCTTTGCAAATCCTGCTATACAAAGCAAAAAAATTGATATCATGTATATACCTGAGGCTGATCCTTTTTTACTTATTTCAGTAAGTGTAGTTATTCCAAATCCATCTTTTAATAAAATATTCCCTAGAGCAAAGGCTATACCCCCCATAAGATTTAACCCTAAAGCTCTAAAGCCACTGTTATATGCTTCTTGATCTTCATTATAAGAAATAAGTATAAAAGATATTACTGTAGTGATTTCCCAAAAGAAAAGCATCCAGGCTAAACTATCGCATATTACTAAAGCATTCATACTTCCCAGAAATATTGATATCATGGAAAAAAACATGTTTTGTCTACTTTTCATGTGTCTGTGATTTTCGTAAATACTTATATACCCATTAGAAAAAACAACTATCAAAGTACCTACTATATTAATTATTAAAAGCATTAATATGGATAACTTATCTATATTAATATATGCACTAGACTCTTTTCCAGTAAAAATCAAGGTATAAATCATTACAATACCTTGAATAATACTTAGAATTGCCACTCTATTCTTTTTATGCTTTATACTAGTATATGTTAAAAAAGTAACAATTCCGAACTCAAAAATAGTAATAAATCCTTCAATGAATATAAATGTTTTCCCTGACAACTCCACTCTTTGAGGCCCATTAATTAATAATAATATAGAAAGTATCATACAAATAGCTGATAATGTGTAAGATAATAGCCTATAAGCTTTTTCTTTAGTTAATAGGAAATTTACCCCAAATAAAATTGGAACCAATACTAATAAGTAAGCAACAAAAATCATTATATTCCCCCTCAACTTTAAAATATGTTGTATTTGAAAATTGTCATTAATTAAAAAGATTCAGAATAAATTATCTATTATGAATTTACTGAATCACATACTAATAATATGACCTTTCGTTATAATAATCAAATAATGATAAAATACCATTATTGGTAAAACATGTTGACAAAATCAGGTGTTGCTCATTTATGTCTGTCTATCTTAGTTTTTTTCCAGTTTTCAATTATTATCAAAAAGATTTAGTAAAAATAAATTTTACTAACAAATCACAGTCCTTTGTAATGCACTAAAAAAACTGCAGCAAAATATATTTACTACAGTTTAATGCTATTATGACTTTTTAAAAATTATACTTAAGAAGCAGCTTTTCTGATGTTATTTTTAAATCCTCTAAAGTTCCATCATTTATGATAACTTCATCACACATATTATTTATTATATAAGGTACATTAACTTCCGTATTATGCTTAGAGCTGCTATTTTTTACTGTACTCTCTCCATCTCTTAAAATAAGTCTTTTCTTTCTGACCTCATCACTAACTTTAATACCTACTATTAAGTAATTTTTTTCTTTCCAATATTCTAAATCAGTCAAAGTTCTTCCACCGACAATAATGGACAACTCATCATTTCTTAATATGGAAAGCTGCTTTAAAAGTTCTTTATCAAAATCTTCATCCCTTACATTACTATTGTCCCATCCATACTTTTTTTGACCTCTCTCGTATATAAGAGCTAATATATAATCACACATAATATTTATATCCATTTCTCTCATTTTATCTGCAATGGTCTGACCTATATATCTTTCAAGCCCCCTCCATTTAAGATTAACTTTAGATACTTTCATCATCTCTCTGCAAAGTACACTGATTTTATAAATTTTAGCCTGCTTTCTCAAACTGCAAAATTGTTCTGCCAGCACATCTTTCCCTGCACCCATTTCTCCAAAAATAACTATACCATTATAAATTTTACTCATCCTAATTCCCCCTAGCCTTCCTTGAATTGAAAATAAGTTCTGTGCCTCTTTTATTTATAATAGGATTTACCTAAAATATTATATCATATTATATTTTTTTATCTCTAAAAAATAGATCTTTACTAAAATTACTTTATTAAACATAAGAGATATAGAAATGAACTCTTGCATGTAACGCTGTTATACCAAGATATCTTCAGTAATTGCCCCAATTATTTAATATAGATGATAAAATATAACTAGATAATAGTTGCTTATTTATTATATAATTATATAATAAGTTTTATTATGTTATTTATATAACTATACAAAGTATTTGAACTAGATTGTATAGGAAATATAAGGAGGTTGAATTTTGGGAAAAAAATTTGTAGTAGCACTTGCTTCAATAGCATTAGTGTTCAACAGCTTTATGACACCTATTGTTAAGGCTAGTCCCCAAGAAGATATTAAAAACAGCACTCTCCAAATTAAACAATTAGATAAACAAATAGTTGAACTAAAGGACAAATTATCTAACTTAAATGCTGAAATTAACCAATTGAATGATAAATTAACTAAAAATAAAACTGAAGTTGACAAAACTGAAAGCAAAATTAAAAACACAGAACAAGAAATTGCTAATAAAAAGATAAGCATAGAAGAAAATCAAACTATTTTAGGTAATAGATTGAGGGAAATGTACAAAAATGACTTATGCTCTAACCCTATGCTATTACTATTAACTTCAAACAGTTTTTCTGATTTTATATCCAACGCTCAAGCTGTAGTAAAGGTAATTTCCTTAGATAAAAAGCTTATTAGTGATTTAGATGAAGAAAAGCAAACCCTTCAAAAAAACATGGATGAACTAAACAATAAGAAAAATGAGCTTAAAACACTGCAAGAATCCACTAAAAAATCACTTAGTACTATAGAAACAAAGAAAAACGATCAAAAGAAGATTTTAGACAAGCTAAATAAAGAAAAAGAAAATGCTGTTTCAGTAATAGAAAAAAACGAAAATTCCTTAATAGCTCATTCTGTTTCTGTAATTAACTCATCAAACTCATCTGAGAGTGATATTAAGGATGCATTATCTACATTAAAAGCTTTATTGCCACAGCTAACTACAAAATCTGTAAAGAATAAGGCTCAAGATGCTATTAGTAGCGGTACAAGCAAACTGAAATCATTGCAAGCTTCTAAAAAAAGCCATGGCAGTAACTTCAATTTAGACCGTGGTACTGGTATAGCTAAAAGGACTCTGCAAATGGAAGCAACAGCCTATTGTGACGGCCTTGTAACTGCTACGGGGCTAAGACCTGTGAGAGATGCATCTGGTCTTAGTACTGTTGCGGTAGATCCTTCTGTAATTCCTTTAGGCTCAAAACTTTACATCGTAGGATATGGACTTGCTATAGCAGCTGATACTGGTTCTGCTATAAAAAATCTTAAAATAGACCTATACATGAACTCATCCAACGAATGTTATGCTTTTGGAAGAAGAACAGTTACAGTTCAAATTCTTGCTTATCCAGGAGAATGGTAGTAAAAATCCCGAGGACTTTTAAGCCTCGGGATTTTTTTATTTATTTATCTCACCACATAATGTATACATGCCATTTTTTCTGGTAAATAACTTTTCTGCTACCATATCTCTTCTTATAGTACAGAAATCATCATACACATCTGCTATAATAATATTTACTTCTTTTTCTGAATAAACTCTTCCTGCTTCAAACTTTTTAGCGATTTCTTCAAGAATTATTCTGTTTTTCTTTCGCTGAACAGGTATATATTTTAACTTTCCATACTCAAAAAATGAATCTATCACCTTTTTTCTATAGCTTTCCTCGCGCGCTTCTTCAATGGACCTATCACTGCTATCAAGTTTTATCAAATCCATAATTGATGACTTAAGTATTTGTAAATTTAAATTATATACCACATAATATTGCTCTTTTGTGGAATATACAATTCCTGCTTCTTCAAGCTTTTTCAGATGAAAGGATATAGTAGATGGTGCCAAATCTAATCTTTCTGATAGAAGTTCTACATACATAGGCTCTTCCATTAAATTATTTATTATTTTAAGCCTAGACTTATCAGCTAAGCATTTAAATATTAAAATTGAGTCCTCTCCCAATACTTCACACCTTCCTTTTTAAAATCAAATAACTTTGCTATATTAGTTTTTATATTTATTATATAAAATAGTAAATCTTTCTCTTATATCTTTTGCAGTATTGAGTTTTAATTCTTCTATAACACATTCCACAGTCATGCCCATTTCCTTATCTTTATCATACTTTTCCTTCCAAGGAGCTGGTATTTTATCAAAGAATACCATATAGGCATGATATAATTTTTCATAATCATCCTCTATAGTATCTACTGCATTTTTTATATTTTGATTTTTCATTTTGCCATATACATTATTATAGCTCACAATAAACATTTTAGAAAAAATATCTACAACATTAAATTTAATCTTTTCTAAATTAGCTTCATCCGTACAAGCATCTTTCATGAGAAGTTCTGCCTTTTCCTTCTGATTATTCATTAGCTTTATCAATTCCTTATTAAATTCTTCTTTTAATAATTGATGTTTTTCCATAAGATTCTCCTCCCAAAATATTCTTTAATCTTTTAATAAAATTATATTAATAAAATTAATTTATGTCAATCTATTTTTGTGTTTATAGAATTATATTTACATTTTCATTTTGATTGTTATAATCTAATTAGATATACATGAAAATAAATTTAAAATAATTATTTTTATCGCTAAAAAAATTCTTGAAAATTATGGAGGTTTTAAAATGAACTTTATTAACTTAATTCCTAAAATTGTAAAATTTATGAATTTAAAAAAAGGTTCTATTGTACTTCTTCAGTTTTGGGGAGAAAACAAAGATCTTGAAATATTAGACAAAATAGCTATTGAAGTTGCTAAAAATGGCGCAATACCAATTAGGTGGCAATATTCTTCAGAGTTCATTAAGGAATATTATAGTAACACACCTGAAGAATATTTAAATTTCCCTGAAGATTACTTTGAAATCTTTAAAATTGCTCATTCAGTTATTGATATATGCATGTACACTCCGCCAACTCCACATAAGGATTTCCCTAAAGAAAAGATAAAGTTTTATGCCGCTTATATGAAAAAACTTTTCCAATGTCTGTCGGATAAAGAATATTTCATTCAATTAAAAGTTCCAACTACTGAGAATGCAGACTATGAAAAAATAGATTTTGAAATATTCAAAAACGCGATGCTTAATGCCTATAACATAGACTATGATAAGCTAAAAATCCGATCAGAAGAGCTTGTTTGCAAGCTTAAAGACTGTAATAGTATAGAAATTTACACTGATGAAGATAAAAAATTATCCTTTAAGCTAAACAATAGATGCTGGTTTAAAGATGATGGCACTGGTTCCTTGCCTTGTGGCGAGATTTATATAGCTCCAGTGGAAAATAGTGTGGAAGGAAGTATAATAATACCTTTAATTTATCTTGATGATATTACACTTAAAGATGTTTACATGGAATTTAAAGATGGAAAACTGATTAATTGTTCTTCTGAAGAGCTATTTAGCTTCATAAAATCCTTTCCAGGAGATAGCAGCATTTTAGGTGAGTTTGGTATAGGCTTAAATGAAAATGTAAAAAATATTATGGGATATACCCCCTTAGATGAAAAATGCATGGGTACAGCTCATATTGCCTTAGGTATGAATTTTATATTTGGAGGAAAAAACAACTCTAATTTCCACATGGATTATGTATTTACTCCAGATAAAATTGAGGCTAATGGGATAGTGATAATGGACAAAGGTTCTTTACTGATTTAGAATATCAAAAAGAGTGTAACCAAATTTTATTTTAAAAATGCTTACACTCTTTTTCACAAGATTGCTTTATAACTTATGCAAGTTTATCATAATTATTTGTGGAGTATACTTTGGTTAGATATCCCATTCTTTTCTCATAGCTATAAATTCTTTTTCTTCTCCGTTTACATTCCACACAAACTCTTCTATAATTTTAAAACCTAATTTTTCATATACTCTTATTGCTCTTTTATTGAATTTAGCCACAAGCAATTCTATATTATTAAACTTGTACTTTTCTCTTCCAAAATTCAATATAGTCTCTACTATTTCTGTTCCCATACCTTTACCTGTTAAATCTGGCTTCATCTGTACTCCAAGCATAATCTGACCTTCATCATAATCAAAGCTGCAATTGCCTATTAGTTCATTTTTTTCATTATATATAACAAAAGCATTTTCTTCATTATGTATATTCAATGCCCATTCTTTTTTAGCCTCTGTTTTATCATTATCGTAAAAAGAATATATCCCATTATATTTCCAAGTTGCAATGTGCTTGGCATCATTTTCTGATGGTATTCTAAATTCTAATTTCATATTATTACCTCCTCTAAGTCCCACATTTGTAGATATTATATCATCCATTTTTTTATATTAATACCTCATAAACAGTTCTCATTAAAACTTGAGCATATAAAGTTTTAAACAATAAAAAGGATACTTAAGCATCAAAATAATATTTGATAATTAAGCATCCTCTTCTATTACTAACCTAGTGATTTTTCTTCACTTACTATTCTTCTTATACTTTTTTCTGAAAGATAATATTGGTTAATATAATAGAAAGTTTTGATATTTTACAACTAATCTTTTAGACTATTTTGATATTCATATATGATTTTTGACACTTGTCCTATTTTTTCATAGGCATTATCTAAATTTTCAGTATAAAACATAAGCATATAAGGATTTTCAGTATAAATAATAGCTGTATCATTAGCATATATGTCATAATCCCCAACTTTATGAGCTACAATTTCTCTTGGAATATATCTGCTTATTCTATTATGAGAAGGCACTTTTTTCATATTTGCTATAATATCTTTATAATATGGATTGTTGTCTGGATTCTTTACCAGCTTTTTAAAAAACTGCATTTGAAAATTTGCAGAAGTATAATTTCCACTAGTATCCATATCCATGCCTGCTAGTTTATTGTAAGCTTCCCTAGCATTCTTCATTCCAATCCTTTTGTAGAGCATATTTGCTGCTATATTATCTGAATATAGTATGGTATAGTCTAACAAAGTTTTTATTTTATAACTCACTCTCGATGCTTGACCCTGAATAATTCCTGTACCACCCTCATAGCAATCTGAGGTATAAGTTAACTTTTCATTTAAATCTATTTCTCCTTTGCTGACTAAATCATAATAGATAATGTTTAAAGGCACTTTCATAGTACTTGCTGCCTTAAAGACTTTATCACCATTTATTGAAAAGTTTCTTCCACTATTTATATCATAATAAGCTATGCCTACTTTAGATATATCTTCTCCAAGATAATTTTGTATTTTTTTATAAATAGGAGAAGGAAGAAACTCTTGCTCTTTAAGTTTTTCATTGTCTATTTTCATTTGTTCAGTTTCTTTTTTTAATTCTTTATTCATTTTTTCCAGCTCTAATATTTTAGTATTTTGCTCTGTTATCCTATTTTCTAGAACTTTACTATTCTGCATACTGTAGGCTGCATAACTTAAAGACATAGTAGTTAAAAATGCCATTATGATTAGGACTATACTTTTTTTCATCAAAGCCCTCGCCAAAACAAAGGTTATATTATATATCTATACAATTATTTTTATTTAGTGCAGAATTTATTACTATATTTTACTATCTAATCAACTTTCAACGTTGTAATTCTATAAATGCTTATAAAAATTGAAATTGCTATAATAATAAGCAAAGGATACATATTTGATATGTTCATACTGCTTTGCTGCATCATTTGAAATCCCCAGGTTGCAGGAAGCATTTTGCCAGCACCTTGTAGCACCTTTGGAAGGATATCCGCAGGAAACATGATACCAGACAGCATAATAGAGGGTAGAAATAAAAGTTGTGAAACCATTGTGAGCTTCGTTGTTTTTTTTATAAGCAATCCTAATAGCGTCCCCAAGGTTAAACAAGTAAAAATAAAAATTGCAAGAGAAATAAAATATAAAGATATATTTTCAGGTTGCTTTGCATGGAAAGCAATTGGTGATATAAAAAATATTATAAGACTAGTAATAAATAGATGAATAAAAGCTGATATAAAATTATTTACAGCTGCCAACCATAAAGGAATGTTGCCCACTTTATATGCTTTTTTTATTTCACTGCCATATAGCTCAACAAGAGGTACAGGTGTACCTAAAAACGCTCCCATGGTTACTGCAAAAACAGTCATTGACTGGATAAGGCTATCCTTTGAATTTGGATTGATAGATGTAAATATTCCCCCAATAAAGGCAAAAAATATAATTGGTACAACATAATAAATCAACAGTATATCTTTATTTCTTATATCCATCTTCCACTGCAAAACTACACTATATAAAAACGCTCTCATACTTCCACATCCTTTGCAATATCCATAAACCTCTGCTCTAAAGTTTCTCGCTCTATTTTAACATCAAGAACACTTATTTGCTGCTGCTTTGCAATTGTAAGCAATTCAAATAATGAATTACCTATATCCTTTGTATCAATCAATAAGTACCCCCGTTCTTCACCTGCATAACAGCTTTCATCCAATTTATGAAGTTTTAATGGTGAGGAAGTCTTAATATAAATTCTGCTTTGTTTTCCTATTTCAAGGGTCAATTCACTTGCCGTACCACAAAAAGCAATTTTACCATCTTTTAAAATAGCAATTCTGTCACAAAGGCTTTCTACTTCTGCCATATCATGACTAGCCATGATAACTGTTTTCCCTTGTTTTTTTAACTTCTTGATTTCATCATGTAATGAAACTCTGCCTTCTACATCAAGTCCCGCAGTAGGCTCATCAAGAAAGATAATATCAGGATTTCCTATCAAGGCAAGTGCTAAATGCAATCGTCTTTTCTGTCCCGTAGACATTTCTTTATACTGTTTATTTTTTAATTCATTCAATCCCATAATATCAATTAAGTTTAAATCCACAGGAGTTTTGTTCCATCTGCAAAACAGGTTCATTGCTTCAATAGCCTTGATATTTGCAGGAAGTGATGAAGATTGCAGCTGAACTCCAGCTTTTCCTTGAATCATGATATTTCCGCCATCATACTTACGAATGCCCTCAATACATTCCAAAGTGGTAGTTTTACCTGCTCCATTTACACCAAGAAGTCCAAAAATCTCTCCACAATTTACATGAAAAGAGATTCCTTTAATTACTTGATTATTTTCATAGGTTTTAATTAAGTTATCAACCTTAATTGCTATACTCATTAGGAACCTTTCCTTTCTGATCTTACTAGACCTTATTTTTTAAATACTGTCTTAACTTTTAGAAATAATTTAAATAGATTTATTTATTCTAACATTTAATTATAATTATACCATTTATTGGTTTGGATTTATATATAAGTTCTTTTAAAATTATTTTTTTAAGCATTAATCTATTTAATTAATTATAATAGTTATAAGTAATATTCTATGCTGAATTTTAATAAAATCATATTTTCATATAATGTTTTTGCATTTAATCAATTAGTAAAAAGTTACGATAGGAATTATTTGTTATAATAGTAGATACGTATCAAAAGATAATATAAGGAAGTGACTTTATTTGTTTAGTTATTATGGCAAGCTTTCTGCAGAATTTTATGATATTGATACACCTATTGGCTATTCCTTTGGGGATGTGGAATATTATAAAGAGAGACTTAAAGGCTGCAGAGGAAAAATCCTTGAACCTGCCGTTGGAACAGGTCGTGTGTTAATTCCTCTTCTTAAAGAAGGCTTTAATGTGGAAGGAATGGATATTTCATCTGAAATGTTATCTTTATGCAAAACTCATTGTAGCAAAATAGGACTAGCTCCTAATCTATATAAAGAAGATATGAAGTCTTTTTCCCTCCCACATGAATATGAATCCATCATTATTCCTGCAGGATCTTTTTTATTCATTAAAAATAGAGAGGATTCTATAAATGCATTAAAATGTTTTTATAATCATCTTTGTCCTGGAGGCAGACTTATAGTTGATATTTTTATTCCTACTAACTTTCAAACTGGATCTGTGTCAACAAAAAGTCTATTAAATAAATCAGGAAAACTAATTACAGAAAATGACTGTCTCACTGAAGTAGACTTAATAAATCAACATAGCATTTCATACATACGATATGAGAAATGGGACAATGAGAAACTCGTTGACACAGAATTAGAACATTTTTCAATGAGATGGTATGGAATAGAAGAATTTAGAATGATACTTGAAAACATAGGATTTAAAAATATAAGTATCTCCTCTGATTATAAATTTAGACAGTATCCTGAAAGTAATGATCAAGTCATTACTTTTGAAGGCTTTCGCAAATAAAATCTTTCTTTCCATCTAATAATTTAAATAATAAGAAAGTTTATTTACGGGTACACTAATTTAGAGATTTAATTGTTTTAGGAGGCGATTTTTAAAAATGGATAATAACAAAAATAGAATGAAGGATCGTCCAAAGTCCAACGCAGAAAAAAGGAAAATGTATTCAGAGGCTGGCTCTGAAATAGGCATTGAAAATGGTGAAAAAAAAGGAGCCCATGAAAACGGTAAAAAATTTACAAAAAGGTCAAAATTATCTCATAATAAATAAAACATAAATTATAGCCTAAGATACGCTGATTTTAACAAACCTCATATCTTAGGCATAATTAGATTTACCACTTATGATTTATACCTTTAATAAGCCTAATAATTCTTTCAGCTGTTTTTTCAAGTAAGATATCTGCATTGCAAATTGCCTCCTCCAATACCATAGGCTTTTCTACAATTGAAAAAATACTGTTAAAGCCCTTATCATATAATTCTTCTGCTCTTTCTCCGATGCCGCCTGCAATAGCTATAACCGGAACATTATACTTTTTAGCAATATTAGCTACTCCAAAAGGTGTCTTACCATAAGCTGTCTGAAAATCAATCATTCCTTCTCCTGTAATAACTAAATCTGAATTCTTTATATATTCTTCAATCTTAGTAATTTCACTAACAGTATCTATTCCTCTTACAATCTCTGCATCTAAAAATGTTAGAAGTCCAGCCCCAAGCCCACCTGCAGCCCCTGCACCTGGGTAATTTAGTACCTCTACTCCTATCTCTTTTTCTATTAATCTTCCATAATGTTTAAGCTTTTCATCTAATTCTTCTGTCATCTTTTCATCAGCACCCTTTTGCTTTGCAAAAACATAAGAAGCTCCTTCAGGTCCAACTAAAGGATTCCTTACATCACAAGCTGCCACTACATTACATTCTTTTATCCTAGTATCCATGCTGCTTAAATCAATTTTTTCAATTTTATCTAAATTTTCAGCTCCCCATTGAATGCATTCACCTTTAGTATCTATAAATTTTCCACCTAATGCCATGACCATACCGCAGCCCCCATCATTAGTTGCACTTCCTCCAAGTCCAATAATAATATGTCTGCATCCTTTATCCAGTGCATCTTTTATAAGCTGTCCTGTTCCATAGGTGGTGGTTTTCATTGGATTTCTTTCTTTCTTATTTAATAGTGGAAGCCCCGATGCTGCTGCCATTTCTATGATAGCTGTTTTCCCATCTCCTAAAATACCATAAAAAGAATCAATTTCTCTCATAAGAGGATCTTTAACTCTTAAGTTTATAATTTCACCTGCTGTAGCATCCACCAAAGATTGAACCGTTCCTTCCCCGCCATCTGCCATGGGCACTTTAACTATTTCAATATTTCTATCAACTTTCTTTATACCATTTTCTATACAATCTGCTACTTCTTTTGCAGTAAGACTGCCTTTATAAGAATCAGGAGCAACTACAATCTTCATTATTACTTTCACCTCAGAATCCAATAATTATAAAAATACTTTCATTAGACCATGTTTTAATACAGTATTGCAGTATTGATCTTCAAGCATTTTTCGGAAAGTTATTTAACTTACCTTAATAAACATCCTTAAAAACTTGCATATTAAATTTTGGACATTATAAAATCCCCTCAAATTCTATTCTTTTACCCAATACTTGCTGCAATCATTAGTTCTTTCAAGAAACCCATATTCTATTAGAGCTCTCCTTATGGTTATATAATCTTCATGTATTCTCTTTAAAACTCTATTAATTTCCTTTTCTGAGTATATTCTTCCTTTAGAAAAATTTTTAGTTATCTCTTCTAATATAATAATTTTCTTTTTTTCTTTAGCAGGGTAACTTTTTAACGCTCCTTCCTCATTCATATAATTCTTAATAGTGATCTTCTTCTCTTTATCAGTAATATTGTATCTATCATCTATAGTAGTTGCTGTCTTATGTACATCACATATAACTTCTTTATCTAACTTATTAATTTTTTTATTTGTATTCTTTGAAAGCAGCTCCATTATAGCTAAAAATAATTTTGCCTGCCTTTCTTTTTCTCTTAACTTGTAGCGGTGGTTTCTTATAGTTGATTGAGCAACTCCAAGCTTTGCTGCAACCTCTTTATCTGGTAAGCCTTGTGACATTAAAGTTAATACCTCTCTCTGAATATCTGATAATCCTGTAAAAGAAGAATTCATTCCCAATAAATATTGAAGCATTGAATCATGCTTTGCTTCTATATGAAGTTCAATTGCTTTCTTTGCATCATATAATTCTGAATTTATCTCATATATGCGACCTTTCTCAAATACTTCCTCACAAATTATACATTTGTAATATTGGTCATTCTCTATAAAACCATTTTTTACCTCTTCTATGGCCGCACTCCAAAATAGTTCATTTGACTTTATATCCATAAAAATCGCTTCCTTTTAAAATTATTTTAAATTATTCTATTTTATTGTACAACATATTTTAAATTTTGTCTATATATAAATAAACATTATTTAAATTTGTCTATATTATATAATATTTAAATTTACCATCTTGTATATAAAGCAAACATCTCTACTGTTAAATCTAAAATCTGAAAGTAAATTAATTTAAGATAAACCAGATTTATTGAAATATTTCTATCTTATGTTAAAATATTCAATATAGTATTTATATTAAGCATTAATTGATTATAAAAAAAATACCATATATATTATTAAATAGAAATTTATAACAATAAAATAGTATCATATAGCTGGAGGTATTATAATGAATGATGAAATTCTAAAAAATAGTATTCCATTAAGCAGTGCTATAAGATTAGTACAAGATGAACTAATTAAAAGTGAAAAAGAAAGAAAAGAACAAGGATTAGATCCTTTATTTAAAGTAGATAAGTTAATTATAGAAGCAAATTGTATCTTTACAAAAAAAGAGAATAGCGAACTAGGCTTTGATGTTAAATTACTATCATTATTTTCAGCTAAAGCTAATACTAAAATAGATGAAGAAAATGGCTTTATACAAAAGATAACATTGGAACTAAAAGTTATTGATGATAAAGAGGCAAGCGATAATACTTCTAATGGTGAATATCCTTACCATGGATTAAGGTAATTAATTATGGATACTGAAAATTTGTTAGATGTACTCCTATATGCGAATAACAACCATAATAATTATTTTGATATGTTTGCATATAAAATAAATTTTTCTTTTGATCTAAATGAGTATAAAAATTCCATATATGACTACAAATCCAATAAAATTATCACCCAAAATCTTCTTATTACATTACATGAATATTATCATTTTTTTGAGGTTTCCTTTACACCCTTTGGGGAGTATATTAGAATGCTCTACCAATATTCAGAAGTTATTGTCATAAATTTATTAAAATATATTAATGAAAAATATAATCTTACTACTGAAAATGGCGATTCAATAATTGATATTATACACAATAATAAAGATTTAATATATGATGATTATATTACAGAACTACTTTTTGACTGGCTTAATATAGATCTCATAATTTCATACTTATGCTTTAATGATAATTATGACATTTTTTTAAATAAATATAATAAATATAGTAACATTAGATTAGATAATCCAAATTTCTTTATATGCAAAAAAATTGCTGATATAGATGAAAAATTATATTCTCATCTAGATTGTACTAAAAGAGGATTTACGTATTATAAATATAATAATATAGATTTTAGTGAAGATAAAAAGGAGGAAGCTCTGTTTTTAGAACTTTCAAATATTAAACTAAAACTATTAAAACTAATTCCATCTACACGAAGTATTTATGAAAGCCTTTGTCGTGCTTCAGAATTATTTTTAATTAAAGATAATATTGATTTAAATTTTTTGCATGATCCTATATCTAACGAATTATTTTACTACCATTATCCATTACAGATTGCTCTTAATAAAATTCCAGCTGAAAATAATACAGAATTCTTACTATCATTTATGGCAATATGTGAAATTGTACTTTCCCCGCCTTCACTTCCTCAAAGCTCTAATCTACGCAGTATTTTTCCAAGTATATTAGAGTTTGACCCTGGATATAGATTTTATTGTGTTTTACCATACTTATCAAATATAAAACCAATCAAAAATATAGAAACTGACTATGAGCGATATATCAGCGAGTTATGTTCATGTTTAAGTTGGCCAACTCCATTAGATATTTCAAAAGGCTTATTAAAAAATTATAAGCATTTGGATGGTGATATAATAGCAAAGTTATTTTTGCAATTTCATAAGCAAAAAATAAAGCATGAATATTTATTTATAGATGTCTATTCTCTATTAAATATTTTAATAGATAATTTTTCTTTTTGTCCTATGGTTCAATTTAAAGATGAAATTTTAATTAATCACTTTCTTGATGATGAAATAGCATTAACTGAAGTTTATTTTACATTAAATTACCTGAAAAAATTATACTTAGAATCTGTAATGTACAATATACCTAACCAACTGAAATTCCCCTATATTACAACTAGTAATACTTTAATGCTTTATGAGGAATTATTCTACAACACTATGCAATCTTTAGGAATAAGGCTCAAAAAAATCAAAATTATTAATCCTTAAAACTATGGAGGGAAAAATAGGATATGGGAAAAAATGATTTAAATAATCATGATATATCAGATTTAAAGTCCTTATATTATCATGGAATTTCTTTGATTGATTTAAAAGAGTATAAGGAAGCCGAAAGATGCTTTGATGAAATACTAAGACATTCTTCTAAAAATTTTGGTGCATGGTACTATAAAGGAATTATTTACAGCGATTTATGTAAACATGAAGAAGCTATTAAATGCTTTAAAAATGCAGTATATATAGAACCATCTTTAAGTTGGGCATGGAATAATATTGGATTTTCATTGCTAAAAATAGATAGGCACTCTGAAGCTTTATATTATTTTTCAAAAACAATAGAAATAGACTCTCAAAATTGGCAAGCAATATTAAATAAAGCAAATATATTAGATGATATGAAGCAATACAATGAAGCCTTAGAATGTATTGATGAAGCTTTAAAAATAAATAATTCTAATGAATTACTTTTTTATGTTAAAGCCAATATTTTAAGTGATATGAATCAATATCTAAAGTCCATAGAATATTACAATAAAGCACTACAAATTAAAGAAGATTTTGAAGATGCTATAAATAATAAAGGATTGGCATTAAAAAGGTTAAACAAATTAAATGAAGCTATACAAATGTTTGATAAAGTTATAAACATAAATGAAAAGAACTCTGGTGCATGGAGTAATAAAGGTCTAACATTAAGATTATTAGGAAAAAATGAAGAAGCAAAAAACTGTTTTAAAAAAGCAGCAGCTTTAGGAAACAGTAATGCCAAACATTTAATGAAAAAATATTATAATGAATAAAAGTAAAATATTTAACAATCCAGTAGGCGCTGAGTAATTATTTTATTCAGCCACCTTTCACACCAATTTGCATACCTCATTAAGAATTATGAATTGATTGATGAGGTAATTCTTTTTACTGTCTTATCCCATATAATCAAAATTATGCTTCCAATTAGATAGCATAAAATATCTTTTATATCAAATGAAGTTCCAATAATTGTTGAAATTATTTTGTTATTTTGTAAATGAAGTAATTCTACAATGCGATAATACTGCATTATCTCCACTATTGAAGCAAAACAGAATAGATATACAGGTAAAAACTTTATTGGCTTTTGCACAAATCCTCTTATGAATGTGTACATTAAAATAATTACTAAAATATCTCCAACGTAAGGCCTAATAATAGCATCATTTACAAAAAGTGCAATAAATATTTCCGTTATTAATAAAATAATAAAACTCACTATATACTTAAAGTTTATTTTCATAACTTTCCCCGCCTTCATAGCTTCTATACTTTAATTTTTATAACCTTCATATTTGCTTAAATATGGTTATTATATCCCATAACTTCAACTTCAGCAAGATATTTAAAGCACCAATTTTCTCCGGCTGTTTCATTATAACTTTCTAATCCATAGCACACTTCTTTATTTATTTGTTTACATAATTGCCATCATAATGCCACAATTCATCTTCATAATAAAGTTGTTTAAAAAAATTAAATTAACCTCAGTTTTAGCATTAAATACAAATGGTGCTACAACTGGAACTTATCAAGTTCAAAAATAAAATTTACTATAGGTAAAGGAAGGTATATTAATAAAAAAACATAAGCTTTTCAAAAAAACAACAGTATATTTATTCTCAATTGGTATGTCTATATTGTTACTTGCTGGCTGTCAAAGTAAGAATACTCAAAGCAGTAACGCGCAAAATACTAATAGACCATCCCAAGAACAAATGAAAAAAAGAATGCAAGATAATATTCAACCCTTAGTAACCGCAGGAACTATAACACAAGAGCAAGCAGATAAGATTATAGCAGCCTATACAACACGTCCTGCTGGAAATAAACAAAATAGATCACAAGATAAACAGCAAAATAATAATCAGCGTAATAATCAAAATAGGCAGAAAAATAATCCTTTAAGCAAGCTGGTAAGTGATGGTGTTATTACACAAGCTCAAGCCGATGCCGTTATGGAAAAGATGAAATCAAATTTCACACACAGAAATAATGATCAAAATTCTCAAGATAACAATAGCCAATCTTCTAATTAGACATACTATAGAACAAAAACCAAAAGCCACGAATAAATATAACTTTCAAAATGGAAACCAGAGGCTGCCACACAACAAACTATTAATTTCTTTGTGGAACAGCCCCTGGTTTGATATTCCTATTTTTTTAATAAAAAATTGCGAAATGATTCTAACCTATTTATCTACTCTCCAATCATATTTACCATTAGGTAAGCTTATTTTATGACCATTAATTATAACAGTTTCATCACTTTCCCAAGTAATTACAGAAACATTAATTCTATAGTCCCAGTAAATATTTCTTGGCTTCTTATTTTTATTGTTTAGTATTAATTCACCTCTTACTGCATTAGCTACTGTTGCCCCGCCTTTATCAGAAAGATATGTTCTAATAGTATATGTTCCATTTGGAGATGTGGATTGACTCAAATATTCGCCCTTTGGTAACTTACTCATATTGTCTTCAGTTCTATCAGTTTTAAAGGAAATCATTGCCACAATAATAGAAATTACTACTACCCCAAAAATTATTTTAGTTTTCTCCATAGAACTCTCCCCCTATATTAACTAATTATAAATTGCATACATTTAAATAACCCTTTCCACTCTTAATCCTATTCTACTCCTTAGAGAGCTTTCTAATAAAATTATATACAATCTCATCTTCCCATTGAGATATTTTAACATGACCTAAAGTTACACCTTCATAAGAAAAGTTCAATAGCTCTTTTATATTATTGTAATGTAATTTCCTATCTAATCTAACTCGACTGAACAATATTTTTTGAGCACAGGGCTTACTATTTGCATCTGATGAAAGCATCAGCATACCTAAGCCGCCCATATATTTATCTTTATTTACATTAGGTTTAATCATATTTATGTATACAATACCATCATTTGCACTTTTTAAATTAAAAAATATCAGTTTGTCTGACACATTATATTTACCTGTAAAATATTTAATCACATCACCATTAGAGAGAATCTTAAATACTACATTATCATTATCGAATTCAATAATCCCTTCATGTATAGCTCCTTCCTTAGCTATGTTAGTAACTAAGAAATATACATAATATTTTTCTTCAAACAAATTAAATTCAGTTTGCTTATTACATTCTAAGCTTTCAATATCCACTGCACTTAATGGCGTACCAATAAGTTTTTCTATACTTATCTTATATACCTCAGAAATATATATCAAGGTTTCTATGGATGGAAAAGCTTCACCAGACTTATATTTAGAAAGCAGATCTTCTGAAATACCAATTTTTTTAGCTAGATTCTTTTGTGTTAACTCCAATTGAATCAGTTTTTTTAAATTGTATATAAATATTTTAGAAGTTTTTTCATATATATCATTCTTTAGCGCTTTTACTTCATTAATATCATTAACAATAATATCCGAATTACTCAAAATGTAATCCAGTTTATGTTTTATTTTTCCATCTGTTTGCCTTATTTCTTCTAAATCCCTTTTCAACTTCCACACCTCATAGCATTTCATAATAACCAAGATAATTGAATTATATTCAAGTAAATATTATATACTTTTCAAGTTAATTTGATATTTATACATAATTATAGATACATTCCAACTAATATATTAACATAATAATAAAAGTATAAAAATGAATTACTACGTAAAAGCAAAATAAATTTAAAAATAACAAAGGAGTTTTTTATGTATACTATTATTTCTGCAGTATTATTAAGTTTTTTTATGTCTTTATTTAGCGGATGGCTTCTCATTCCACTTTTTAAAAGATTAAAACTAGGACAAAACATTAAAAAAGGAATACCTCAAAATCATAATAAAAAAGCTGATACCCCTTCATTTGGAGGTATTATATTTATTTTTTCAACTATAACTGTAATGTTGTTTTATCCAAAACAATGTATTTACGAAACTAAAATTGCATTATATGCCTTTGTAGCTTTTGGTTCTATAGGTTTCATTGATGACCTTTTAAAGAAATTATATAAAGAAAATGATGGATTAACTCCAACACAAAAAATGCTATTATTAACTTTGGTTTCAAGTATATTTGCCTTTTATGCCTACCATATTTCTTCAATTGGCTCATTAATTGTAATTCCATTCACTACAAAAGTAATCAATCTAGGAATACTTTACATACCATTTATTATATTCTATTATTTATCTACAACCAATGCAGTAAATTTAACCGATGGATTGGACGGACTCGTTGCATCAGTAACCTTACTTGTAATAACATTCTTTACTATAGTAAGTTTTAGTATGGGTTATTATTCATTATCAATCTTTTGTGGCTGCTTGTCAGGATCATTATTAGGATTCTTAAGATATAATTCATATCCAGCTAAGATAATTATGGGGGATACTGGCTCTCTAGCTCTTGGCGGGGCTGTAGCAACAATAGCTATGATACTTAAAAATCCGCTTATTGTTACTATAGTTGGCGGAATCTATCTCCTAGAAACCTTATCAGTAATAATGCAAGTAACATCTTTTAAATTGTTTAAAAAACGTATTTTTAAGATGGCCCCCATACATTACTCATTTGAATTATCTGGCTGGCATGAATCTAAAATAGTTTCAGTATTTGCAATTGTAACAACAATTTTATGCCTCATAGCGTTTTTATCATTTTAAATAGAGTAATATACATAATATTACTATTAAAGTTAATCCTATTAGTAGTATTACTTATAGTAAAAAATCTCAAAAATAGTAGCCCCTACTCGCAATTGGATGCTACTATTTTTATAAAAAATAAACATATATAAATTTTAATATTTAAAATAATAAACTATTAAAACAAATTAATAATTTATGAACTCCGTATGCTCTTTTACGTAGTTATTTTTTCTTAACAGGAATCCAAATTTCGCTGTAGTAATTTTCATCTTGAATACCTTTCGGATAATCAGCTACATTAGTGTACATTTCAATATTATAACCTGCTGCAATTTCATAATCCTTGCAATTAGGTAGCCATTCTGAGAAGATTTTTCTGTTCACATCTTGCAGAGATTTCGGCATTGCGCCCTTGCAAACAAAAACAGCCCACGTGTGTTTAGGAATAATCTTTGTAACAAAACCATTAGGTATTTCTATGGACGGATTGTAATTATCTGCAATCAAATATTCAAACTCATCTGAACCTATGCTCTCATCTATGCATACTCCGTACATTCCACATATAAATTTTCCATTTCCTGTTTGATAATGCTCTGTCCAAAACTGTGGAATTTCTGTAGTTGCGCTATCATATTTAAACACCTTTGATACACCAATGACAGTAAATGAATCTTTTTCAACAATTTTGTAATCCATAATATAACCACCTTCCAATGAAAATTTGATTTTCAGCGCAGCAAACGATTTAATCATTGCTCCATCTTTTCGAACAGCAGTAGGTGTGACACCATGAAATCGAGTAAACGCTTTTGTGAAACTATCCGGTGAGGCATAACCATATTTCAGTGCAATATCAATGATTTTTTCATCAGTGGAAACAAGCTCACTGCCGGCAAGGGTAAGCCTGCGTTGTCTGATGTACTCTCCTACTGTAAAACCACAAAGCATTGCAAATCCTTTTTGAAAATAGAAGGTGGACATAAATGCCTTTTTTGCAATATTTTCTATTGCGATTTCTTTAGTGATATTCTCCTCAATATAGTTTATAGCTTCACCGATTCCTTCAATCCACCCCATAATCATCACCCCTGTCTGTACATATATCTTATCTCTTTTCACGCGGTTGTTCCCGTCTTTTTGTGTTATGTTTTGTCTTGTCTGAAAGATTATTAAGTAGCCTATACATTAAATTACTATTTCTAAATCAGTTCTATAACTTAGAAATTTAAGTGAGACTCCAAATTTTATATTTGGTCAGTCGAACTTACACCTACGTAATGAAATGGAGTAGGTGTTTCATTATAAATAATGATAAAAAACTTGATATATAGGCATTTATAGTATCATAAACTAAAGGAAACTCCTACTTCGCTACTCTACGTAGGAGTAAGTTCCGCTAGCTAAATCGAAGATTTAGAGCGTCACTTAAATTACTATTTAACAGTTAATTTTACCACTATTAATTTACATTCTCTATGAATTGATTAATAATTATTATATCTCAAATAACTTATTTGGTAAATCATTCAAATAGAAAAATTTCTCAACCACATTGTACCTTATGGTAGAGGAACTTTATATTCTACATAGATGAAACTCACTATTCACATGCGTTCATAGGAGTAAGTTCAATTATCAAAATCATAGATTTTGAATTTCACTTATGGTATAATTTTAAAGTACAATTTTATAGTTGAATGTGGGCTACTGGTATCACTCATCCCTTTTGAAGGGAGGTGATACATATGAGTAACGACGTTTTAATGTTGCTATTTCAAGGTGGTTTATTCTTAATAGCACTATTAACATTAATAGTGTTGCTTATAGAAAAAATCTCAAAAAAATAGTAGCCCAAGTCGCAATTGGATGGCTACTATTTTTTAACATGTTAAATTATAGTGATACCAGTTGCCTAAGCAACTAGAATTGTATATCAGTAGAGCGTTGACGCATTCTACTTTTTTATTATCTGTATTTCTTATTTATATTATATCAAATTTTTATAAAAAATAAACCCATATAATTTTTTATATTTTAAAATTTTAATCTCAATAATATAAATTGGAAATTTGTTTGGTTAAATTATCGTTTTATCCAA
>CAMJGD010000007.1 GCA_946405135.1 uncultured Clostridiaceae bacterium
GGGGTGTTGAGAACAAATATGATGCACATTAATTTAGAAGAAATTATTTTTATAAATAAACTACTTGACAGCAGAAACTATGCGGTGGAGTAAATTCCACCGTATCCTTGTGCTGTCAAGGAGATGTGAGGAGAAGAAAATGAAAAAGGAAAGGGAAAATTTCCCATTGGAGCCTCAAGAAATGATTGAATTTATTTTCAAAAGGCTCATGTATGGAATTGGATTTATAGTAAGAGATAATCAAATTGAACTATCTAAAAAAATATTTAATGGTATAAAAAATAATAATATTTCAATCTGTGAAGCAGGGGTAGGTACTGGGAAGACTTATGCATACTTAGTAGCCTCTATAGTATATTCCCTTTATAAAACAGGTGAGAACAAATCAGTTTCAATAATATCAACATCAAGTATTGAGTTACAGAATGCCATAATTAAGAACTATGTACCAGTTTTATCAAAAATTTTAGTTGATAATAAGATTATAGATAAGCCATTAAGTGCAGTTTTAAGAAAAGGTAAAGAACATTATTTTTGTATCTTAAGATTTAAGAGAATAATGAACTATTTGAAAAGCAGTGATAAGGATAGTGATAAAGAACTGCTTAATAAATTAATAGATTTAAGAATAGGAGAAATTTCAATAGATTTAGATGAGTATAAGGGACTTAAAAATCATATAATACAAAAGATAAATGTACCTAAAGGCTGTAATTATAGTTGTCATTTTTATAAAAAATGTAGGTATATAGAACTTATGAAATATGTAAAATCATCAACCCATAATTTTCAAGTTTGTAATCATAACTACTATATAGCCGATGCAATTAAAAGATATAAAAGAAAGACAAGTCTTATGCCAGAGCATTCATTAGCAATAATTGATGAAGCACATAAATTAATGGATGCTGCCATTCAAATTTTTGAAAAAAGATTTTCTTATGAAGATGTACTTATTATTATTAATGTTTTAAAAAGTAAAATGAAGGGAAATAAACCATACTTGACAGTGGCAAAAGGCTATTTAGATGAGTTATCTCTGGAGGCTAAAAAGTTCTATCAAAGTCTTTTAAATCAGTTAAAAAACATTGAGCTTGAGGAAGAGAGTTCCCAGATTAGAGTTAAACTTGGAGCATATGAAAGAAAAATACTTGGGAATATCATTTTAAAACTTGATAAGATAAGTCTATATTGTAAAGCTGATATTGAAAAAAATAGACAGCTTGAGTTAATGATTGAAAATTTAAGAGAAGTTATAGAAATATTTCATAGGTCGGTTAATATAATTTATTGGCTTGAAAATCCACAAAGTGAAAGGTTAATTTCTATTTGCTCTATTCCAACTGATATGGAAAAACAGCTTTATAAGGTTCTATGGAAAAGTGGAGTGCCTAAGATACTAACATCAGGTACACTTTCAGATGATAGAGGCTTTAATTATTTTAAAAGCACTTCAGGAATAGATATGAGCTACAGTAATAAGCTAAGTGAAGTTAGTTATTCATCACCCTATGACTATAAAAATAATACCTTACTATATATTAGTGAAAATGTACCTTATCCAGATAAGCAAAGTGAGGAATATATTTCAGCCATAGCAGATGAAATTTTAAGGCTTATAGATGCATCTTTTGGACATGCAGTAGTTCTATTTACATCCTATTCACTGTTATCAAAGGTTTATGAATTAACAAAAACTAAAATAAAATATCCATTATTTAAGATGGATAAAAGTGAGAAGAATATCTTTGATGCTTATAAAAGGAGCAAAAACGGTGTTTTATTTGCAACTGGTTCCTTTTGGGAAGGCGTTGACTGTCCTGGAGATATTTTATCCTCGCTAATAATTGTAAATTTGCCTTTCCCAACACCTACACCTATTTATGAGCATAAAAAAATGCAGTATGAGGAGCTAAAGGAATTTATAGAGCACATTGTGTTCCCTGAAATGCTAATAAAGCTAAAGCAAGGTATGGGAAGGCTTATAAGGTGTGAAACGGATACAGGTATTATTTCAATACTTGATTATAGAGTAAGCTTTAAAGGAAAGTACAGAAAAAGAGTGCTTCAAGCTCTTAATGAATATAGAGTAACAGATTCTCTTGATGATGTGAGAAGATTTTTTAGGAAAGTCAAAAGAGAAGAATATTTTTTATAGCAATATAAAGTAGTTACAGGAGTAGCTGCTTTCTCTATATTAAAAATTAACAAACACAAATTGTATTTATAGATAACAGGCAAAGAAGAATTAGTGAGTTTTCAATTCTTTGCCTGTTATTTTGCTTAAAAGAAGTAAGGGGGATATTATTATATGGATAATAACATGAAATATAGTGTTCAGCTTGCAATGTTAAGCCAATTATTAAAATTAAATTTGATATCAAATAAGGAATTTATAGCAATAAAAAATGAATTAATGAAAAAATATAAGATTAGTATGATCAGCGCTTGAAAAAACATGATAGGAGTCGTATAATAATAACTAATAAGTTATAGGAATACATGTTTTGAAGGGGCGATTCATATGGCAGATGTTCAGGTGATAAAAGCTAATACAAGCAGAGTTAATAGAAAAAATGCAAAGGTTATTGAAAGATTAAGAGTAGCTGCTTATTGCAGAGTAAGTACGGATTCAGAAGAACAATTAAGTAGTTATAATTCCCAAGTAGAACATTATAGAAATATGGTAGAAAATAAGCCGGATTGGGCACTTGTTGATATATATGCAGATGAAGCGATTAGTGGAACTCAGACAGATAAAAGATTAGATTTCCAAAGAATGATTAATGATGCGGTAGATGGGAAGATTGATTTAATTATAACTAAGTCAATCTCCAGATTTGCAAGAAACACTTTAGATACATTAAAATATGTAAGACTTCTTAAAGAACATAATGTTGCAATCTTATTTGAAAAGGAAAATATAAATACACTGACAATGAACGGTGAAATGCTACTTGTCATTTTAAGTTCATTAGCCCAACAAGAAAGTGAATCTATTTCAGCTAATGTAAAAATGGGATTAAAGATGAAAATGAAAAGAGGAGAAATGGTTGGATTCAATGGCTGTTTAGGGTATGACTATGATTCAATAAATAAAGTAATTACAATAAATGAAGAAGAAGCAAAGACCGTTAGATATATTTTTCAAAGATATGTAGAAGGTGCAGGCTGCTTTGTTATAGCAAAGGAGCTTACTAAATTAAAGTATAAAACCAAAAAGGGAAGCACAAGCTGGAATGATGGTTCTGTAAGAGGAATTATTAAAAATGAAAAATACAAAGGCGATTTACTGCTAGGTAAGACTTTTACAGTTGATCCGATATCTCATAGAAGGCTTGATAATATGGGAGAAGAAGAAAAATATTATATTAACTCCCATCACGAAGCAATTATTTCAGAAGAAATGTTTAATGAAGCTCAGAAGATATTAAACAAGAGAAATTCAGGAAGCAGTAACATGGGAAGAAAAGAAAAATATAGCAGGCAGTTTGCATTTAGCAGTAAAATTGAATGTGGTTTTTGTGGTGGAACGGCTACGAGAAGAAGATGGCATAGTAATACTTCTCATGAAAAGACCATTTGGCATTGTGTTGTATCAACTAAAAAAGGTAAGAAATACTGCCCAGATAGTAAAGGGATAGACGAAAAGATAATAGAAAATGCATTTTTGGAAGCATTTAATATGTTTTGTCTTCAAAATAAAGAAATAGTAGAAGAATTTATGGAAACAGTAGAAAATACAATTAATGCTACTAATTCTATAAAAGAATTAAAAAAGCTTCAAAGAGAAGTTTCAGCTATAGAAAATAAGATTAGAAAATTAGTTGATATGAGAATAGATGAAATGATAGACAAAGATACTTATGAACTTAAATATACAGAACTATCGACTGAATTAGAAAAACTTAAAGCTCAAAGAGATGAAGCAGAACTTGTAAATGAAGATAATATTGATGTAAAAAAACGAATTGAAAGTTTTAGAAAAGTTTTTGATAGCAATAAGCCTATAAAAGAATTTGATAGAGTAGTTTTTGAAAGTGCAGTTAATAAAATAATATTAGGTGGAACGGATGAAGAAGGAAATAAAGATCCATATATGCTAACATTCATATTTAATTCTGGCATGAGCCATTCATTAAAAGGTAAAGATGTGGTAAAATCAAATGGTGATTCAAAAGACGAAAAAGTATGTTCTTATACAGAACACGACACAGATGGAGCGTGGACAAGTGGTAACTCCTTTGATGTAGTACCAGATGATAAATTTATAGTATATGCAAAGGTTACTGATAATGCAGGAAACTATGTAGTAATTAATTCAGATGGAGTAATTGTAGATTCAACCAATCCTGAATTAACATTAGCACCAGATGTAACTGATTGGACAAGTAGTGATGTTAGTGTAAAGGTAGAAGCTTCTGATAAGTTAGCAGGAGTAAAAGAAGTAACTTATACTACTAATGAAACAGTTCCACAAACAGGAACAGTAACCATTAGTGATGGAGTAGGAACAATTAAGCTAAATAAGGAAGGACAATATAAGCTTACAGTAACTGCAAAGGATAATTCCGGCAACGAATTTAGTCAAAATGTTGATATTAAAATAGACAAGACTATACCTAAGCTTACTGGAGCTACAGAGACTTCAATCTACTTTATTGGCAGGGTAATAAAGCTTGCTGATGATTTTGGTGAAATTGCTGATGCAACCTACAAAAAGGATGAAGCTAATGAAATTTCATTTAATAATGAAACTTTATTCGATAAAGCTGGTAAGTACACTTTAACACTAAAAGATAAAGCTGGAAATTCAACTGAATTAGCTTTTGAAATAAAGTCACTGCCTAAAGTAGAAAATATTATATACACAACAGACTGCAAAGCATTAATCGAAAGTATAAGAGCTGAATTTAACAGCCATAGCGATTTACCTGAACCATATAAAACTAATACTGATAATGCAATAAAAGCTTTAGAAGCTAGATACGCTAAGCTTCATAAAGAAGTAATGGACATAAAAGCCGAAACAAGTATTGTTAATGGTAAGGTAGATGTACTTCCGAAAGGGATAGATGGGTTAATAAGCCTTAAAAAGGAAATTCAAGATGAATACAATAAGATAGCTGGTTATACTTCTACCCTAACTAAAGAGCAAAAGTTGGCATTAGAAAAGGAAGCCGAATATTTGAAACAACAGCTGGATATAATAGCTCAGCTACAAAGTCAAATTGATACTATAAATACAAGAGTTTCAAGTATTGATGCAAAGCTAGAAGGATTAATTTCAAAAGAAGGAAGTATAAAAGAAATATTAACTGATATAGATAAACTTACAAAAGAGCAAAAGAAGATTTTACAGCCTCAGGTAGATATAATAAATGGCTTAATGGACAAGATTAATGTTCTAAAAGAAGAGGTTGAGACTGTAAAAAGTATAATAAACCAATTACCTTCTACTGAAAAAATAACAAAGCAAAACTTAGATTTAGTAACAAATGCTAATAACTTATATACTAAACTGACCAATGAACAAAAAAGTTTAGTTGGTGAACATTTAGTAAAATTGCTTAATGATTGCTTGGATGCTCTTAGCAAGATTATGCTTTATAATGAAGAGAATGACTTAACGGTTACAGGAATTGATGGCACAAAATTCGACTCAGATGTGTATCTTGTAGTAACACCAATTAAAGTTGATGGCACAAATGCAAATACTAAATTTGTTAGCTCAGCAGAGAGTGTTAAAAAGGCAGCTGATATTACTCCTGAGATTAAGAATAAGGAGCTTGTAGCTCTTTATGATGTATACTTATTCAAGGGCAATGTTAAAGTTCAACCAGATGGAAAGGTAAAAGTTAAAATAAGAATTCCTGAAAATTTAAAAGGTCGTTTAGGACTTGATGTAGTTCATATAGCAGATGATGGCACAGTTATACCAATGCATGCTGTGGTGGAAGATGGATACTTAGTATTTATAACAACCCACTTTAGCGATTACGGCATTGTCGCACAACCTATAGCAAAAATAATTCCTAAAACAGGGGCTGTAGTTGATTTCAACTTATTAGTAGTTGGAGGAGTGCTTTTAAGTTTAGCTGGATTAGTTGTTATAAGAAAAAAACGAAGAAAGGTTTAAAAGCATATAGAATTTAAAATAACCTCCCATCTCTTTACTTTATTAAAAGTATAGCAAATGGGAGGTTATTTTACATGACGGTGTTTGTTCCAGCACTTACATTTTAACAGAAGTTGTTAAAGTGAGGCTTTTATATAGCAAAACAAATTGTGTTCATAATTTGTTTATGTTCCCTGGAGATTTTTGCGAAGGAAGAATAACTGAATTTGCTATTAGGTTAAACAGTACTATCAAAATAACATAATGAGTTTTCAAAATTTTCTAATAATATATTGTATAAGGATTTAAATGTTTGTATAATATAATTATAATTGTGTCAACTTTAAGATACAAAATCACGTTATACCAAAATTATCCATAAAAGGGTTTACAATGTTATCAATTGGTAAAACAGGTTGGATTGAAAAAGAAAAACCTGTTTGTGGTTCTCTCGATGCTATTTGTAGACCGATTGTTCTTGCTCCTTGTACTTCAGATGTTCATACAGTATGGGCAGGTGCCATTGGTGAAAGACAAAACATGATTTTAGGTCATGAAGCAGTTGTAGAAGTTGTAGAGCCTGTTAAGGATTTTAAACCGGGAGATAGAGTAATAGTACCTGCTATTACTCCTGATTGGGGAGCTTTAGAGTCTCAGGCAGGATATCTAATGCACTCAGGTGGAATGCTATGTGGTTGGAAATTTTCCAATTTCAAGGATGGCGTATTTGCAGAGTATTTCCATGTTAATCATGCTGATGCAAATCTTGCACATTTGCCTGAAAATGTTAAACCAGAGAATGCTGTAATGCTATGTGATATGGTTGTTACAGGCTTTCATGGAGTTGAACTTGCTGATGTAAAATTTGGTGATAGCGTTTGTGTAATAGGAATTGGGCCTGTAGGTCTAATGGCAGTTGCAGGTGCTAATAAGAGGGGAGCATCTTATATTTATGAGGTAGGTTCAAGACCAAATTGTGTAGAAGCTGCTAAATATTATGGTGAAACTGATATTATCAACTATAAAAATGGCGATATTGTAGAGCAGGTCCTTGAAAAAACCAAGAATAAAGGTGTTGATAGAGTTATTATTGCAGGTGGAGATGTTAATACATTTGAACAGGCTATAAAAATGCTAAAGCCAGGCGGAGCAGTAGGTAATGTTAATTATCTAGGAGAAGGAGAGTATATAAAAATACCTAGAATTGAATGGGTGTTGGTATGGGACATAAAGCAATCCATGCAGGTCTCACTCCAGGAGGAAGACTCAAGATGGAAAAGATGGCTTCACTCTTAGTAACAGGAAAACTAGATACCAGTAAGTTAGTAACTCATCATTTTGAAGGCTTTGACAAAATTGAAGAAGCTCTAATGTTAATGAAAAATAAGCCAGCTAATTTAATAAAGCCTGTAGTAACAATTAAATAAATTTTTGATTTGGCTTATGATTTATTGGTGGAAAGGTGTTTTCTTTTCACCTTTTACTTTTAATTTTCTAAACATTTCTTCTATAATGTACCTTTTTATATCACCAATAGTTTTAGAAGATAAATGTGGAAAATGTGTAATACGTTAAATTATGGAAAATATACAATTTGTAGAAGAATAAAACTTAGTTTAAAATCTATAATAAATATAAGGTGGGAGATAAAATGAAAGGGGCAATCATTTATTTTTCAGGCACTGGTAACACAAGATATGTAGCAGAGCAATTTAAAAAACATTTTGAATATTATAATATACAATGTGATTTGATAGATATTAGAAATAAAAATGCTATTGAAGATATTTATGATTATTATGTGTTTGGAGCACCTATTTATGCTGAGATGATGCCAAAGTATTTTACAGATTGGGTAAAAATTAATGTTCCTTTTGTGAAAGGAAAGAGAGCTTTAATATTTTCTACACCTGCATCTACAGTAGGTACAGGAGCTTTTAAATTACGAAAGTTATTAAATAGCAAAGGCTTTAATGTTATAAGTCAAAATACTATTAGTATGCCTAACAATTATTATGTTGTAGCTTTTAAGAAAAGTTCCATAGAAGAGAATAAGGAAATCTATAGTGAAGCTGAAAGCAAGGTAAAAAAGATAGTTAAGGATTTTATGGAAGGAAGAAGCAGCATTGAACATATATCTAGAAGCAGAGTGGCATTAGGAAGTTTTGTATATAAGTTTTTTAATGCTTATTCAAAGACTTGGGCAAAAAAGAATATTTCAGTAGATTATGATAAGTGCATAAAATGTGGTAAATGTGAAAAAAGTTGTCCTACAGGAAATATAAAGCTAATAGAAAAGGTTGAGTTTGAAAATAAATGTATTTCTTGCCAAGGGTGCCTTCATATATGCCCTGTAAATGCATTTATGTATAAAGGAACTCACTTTGAGCAATATAAAATTCTAAAGTAGTGACAAAAAATAAATTAAGGATAAAAGTAGTTACTAGAAATTTTGCAGAAGAAGACAAACTTAATGAGAGTGAATTATACAATGAGTTAATTTAAATTGAATAAGAAAATTTCTATTTTATTTGTATAACACCAACCTCCTATTTTTTAGGGGGTTATTTTTATGCAAAAATGAGTAAAAATTTGTTTATCATGATCATATATGAAAGATAAAATTGCATATGAGCGTGATGAGTCAAGAAATTGTGATTTATTGAATAAAAATGTATTGATATGTGCGCGAGTATGCTCTATAATTTAATTATTAACTATAAATAAGCATAAATAATCAGAAATGAGAGTGAATTTTATGTTTGCTGAAGAAAGGCAAGAAAAAATTGCAGGGCTTTTGAAAGAGAAAAGTAGTATAAAAGTTAGTGAACTATCTAATATTTTTAATGTATCTGAATCAACTATAAGAAGAGATTTGCAGGATATGGAACAGAAAGGTCTTTTAACAAGGACTCATGGAGGAGCAGTACAGGCTAAAAAAACAAATTTTGAGCCCACATTTGAAGAAAAAGAAGATAAAAAGCATTATGAAAAAGCTGATATTGGAAGGCTAGCGGCTTCTTTGATTGAAGATAATGATACTATTATACTTGATTCAGGAACAACAACTTTAGAAATTGCTAAAAATATTAAGGCAAAAAATGTTACTATAATAACTAATTCCCTTGATATTGCCTTAGAATTATCAAATAAAGAAGACATAGAGCTTATTATTGCTGGAGGAACATTAAGAAAAGTTACAAGAGCAATGGTAGGTTATTTAACTGAAAGTACTTTAAGAAATTTTAGAGTGGATAAAGCATTTATAGGTACTAATGGTATATCTGCAGAAGAAGGAATAACTACTCCAAATTTTACAGAAGCACAAAGTAAAAAAGCTATGATGAATGTGGCTAATAAGGTTTTTGTAGTAGCTGATAGTTCAAAGTTCAATGAGGTAAGTTTTTCTGTAATAAGTCCTATTAGAGCTGTGACAGCAATAATTACAAATACTGATTTAGATAAAACGGTGATTAAAGATTTTGAAGAGGCAGGAGTTGAAATCATAACAGCAATTGATTAGCTATATAAGATGAAAGGATGGTTAGAAGTATATGGTGATAACTGTAACATTAAACCCAGCACTAGATAAAACCTTAACCATTAACAATTTTACATTGGGAGAAGTGAATAGAGTATCAAGTATAAGATACGATATAGGTGGAAAAGGAATAAATGTATCAAAAGTTTTAAAAAATTTTAATATTGATTCTGTTTGTACTGGTTTTTTAGGTGGAGTATGGGAAAAATATTTTTTAGATGAACTTAACATAAGAAATATTTCATGTGAATTTATTCATATTCAAAACAGTACTAGAACAAATACAAAAATAGTTGATGATTTAAACAAAGTATATACTGATATAAATGAGCCAGGACCTTTAATAACAGAAGATGAACTAAGCAGATTTGTTTCTTCTTTTGAAAGTCTATGTAATAAAGGCGATATAGTAGTTTTATCCGGAGGAGTAAGTCCTTCAATACCAGTAAATATTTATGGAAGGCTTATAAAGATTGCTAAAACAAAGGGTGCAGTAACCATATTAGATGCAGAAGGAAAACTTCTAGAAGAAGGACTTAAAGAAAAGCCAGATATAATAAAACCAAATATTCATGAATTAAGCAAATTAATGAATTTAGAAAATGAAAATTCCAATACCATTATAAGTGCTTCAAAAAAACTTATTGAAGATGGAATAGGTAAAGTGCTTGTATCACTTGGAGATAAAGGAGCAATGCTTATAACAAAAGATGAAGTATATAGTGCTAAAGGTTTAAAGATAGATGTTAAAAGTACTGTAGGTGCAGGCGATTCAATGGTAGCAGCTTTAGTTTACAGCTTAATAAATAATCTTGATAATAAAGATACTTTAAAATTTGCAAATGCCAGCGGGGCAGCTTCTGTTTCTTTAGAAGGTACTGAGGCATGTACTCTTAGCCAAGTAAAGAAGTTAATAGATGAAGTAAGTATTGAAACTAATTAGTTTTAAAAGATATTTTCAGATGTAAATAAGTCTTATACCGTATAGCAAGCAGAATTTATATAGTAACCTTGCTTTACGGTTTATTTTTTAATGTTGCATCTCTTTCCCATGTTAACTTGACTTAAATTAATACTTTATATAAACTGGAAATGAGTCCTGGTGGGATTTCCAAATTTATTAAAGTGATTTTTAGGGAGATGAGATTATGGGAAAATTAGATGGTAAAGTAGCACTTATTACAGGTGCTTCTAAAGGTATTGGAGAAGGAATTGCAAAGGTTTATGCAAAGCATGGCGCAAAGGTTGTTTTACTAGCTAGGTCTTCAGCAGTAGAGGATATAGCAGAAGAATTAAATAAAAAAGGGTTTGAAGCTTTAGCTGTAAAGGCAGATGTAACAAACATGGCAGATGTTAAGAAGGCTATTAATAGCGCTACTGATAGGTTTGGCAAGATAGACATATTGGTAAATAATGCTGGGATATGTAAGCTAGGTAACTTTTTAGATATGACAGAAGAAGATAGAGATTTTCACATAGATATAAATATTAAAGGGGTATGGAATGTTACAAAGGCTGTTTTACCTTTAATGATTAAAGAAAAGCATGGAAAAATAGTTATAATGTCATCAGTTACGGGTGATATGGTAGCAGATCCAGGAGAAACAGCTTATGCTACTACAAAGGCTGCCTTGGTTGGATTTACTAAGTCTTTAGCAAGGGAAGTAGCAGAACATAATATAACTGTTAATGCAATTTGCCCTGGATATGTAAGAACACCAATGGCTGAGAGCATAGCAAAACAATCAAATCTAGAAAATCCAGAGGCTGTAATCAAAGGAATAGCTGATGCAGTACCATTAAAAAGATTAGCAGATCCAGAAGAAGTAGGAGAACTTGCAGCATTTTTAGGATCTGATGAATCATCCTATATCACAGGAACACAGGTGGTTATCGATGGAGGAAGTACTCTTCCAGAAACTGTTAGTGTAGGAAGCTAAGAAAGATATAATTAATGGTATGATAAAACCTTTTTTACGGTGACAGCTACCGAAGAAATGCTCTAAAGACTAGCAAAATGCTAGTCTTTTTTTGTTGTGCGCCCAGCATGGGTGCGTACTAATAGTATGTACTTCATGTACTAAAAACTGTATATTACGTAATACATATTGCAATGAATTTTCTAAATCATATAATTATGTTATAGAGTTTCTATAGGAAAACTTAACTTATACATGTTTTAAATTTGAACTTATATAAAGAAGTCTTATAACCTAGGAAAATGATAAAATAAATCTCATGAGGATAGAGTATATGATTGATATTGCAATATGTGATGATGATAAAAATATCATAGAACAAATAAAAAAATATATAGAAGAATATGATGCATGTAGGAGTACAATAAGCACATACAATTGCGGGGAACAACTATTAAGCTATAAAAAAAAGTTTCATATAATATTTTTAGATATTGATATGGCAGGAATAGATGGCATTGAAACCGCAAAAAGAATAAGAGAATATGATAAAACTGTAAAAATAATTTATATTACAAATTTCACTGACTATGTAAACTTAGCCTTTGAGGTTCATGCTTTTGCATATTTGAACAAGCCTATTAAAAAAGAGCAGATATATACTCAATTAAATGAGGCTATTGCATATTTAGAAGATAGAGAAGGGGAGGAATTAATAGAATTTATAACATTAGAGGGAGTTGTACGATTAGCTCCAAAGGATATATATTATTTTGAATATATAAACCGCAGGGTTAAAATAAAAACTTTTAATAATAGCTACATGTTAAAGGAAAATATAACTACTGTTGCAAAACGCATGGATAGATATGGATTTTTAATGCCTCATAAGAGTTTTACGGTAAACTTATTTTATGTGAAATCTATAAAAGGATATGACATTTTTATGATGGATGGAAGCATTATACCTCTGTCTCAAAAGAAGTCGTCAGAGTTTAGAGAAAAGTTTAATATATTTTTAGAAAATCACATTAAAAATATGTAAGGTGGGGCGTTTATGGTGAATAATTCAGTTACAGTTTTGGGACAGATAATAATATTTTTATTAGCATTATTTTCTACTTATATAATTTTTGATTTTATGAGTAAATTTGAAAGAAATCTATATTATAAAAAATATTTCTACGTAATAGCTTATGTATTATTTACTATAGTAATTTTATTATCTAAAATATTTTGCGGTGAACTTTTAAATTTAGCTGTAACTATATCGGCAACATTGATAGTTGGGCATTTACTTTATAACAATAAGAAAATATATATTTTATATTATTTCATGTATATAGTAAGTTTGGCCGTTTTCCAATTTGTAGCTGTTCTTATATTCCAAATAATCTGCTTAAACTTTAATATTAATTTTTATAGTGCTGATATATTTTTTATAACAAGTTCAACCATAGTGCAATTTGCTAACTTAAGTGCTTCAAGACTATTTATAATATGTTATAGAAAGAGAAAAATTGAGAAGATTACCCCTATACAATATTTAAATTTCTTAGTGCTTCCTATATTTAGTATTTTTTATATTACTACTTTAATGATGTATATCCAAACTTATTTATCACTAGAAGATATAATTTTATTATTAGTAAATATTATTTCAATTATTGTATTAAATATATTTATTACAAATATATTTCAATCAATATCAAAAAATAATGAGTTAAAAAACCAATTACAGCTTTATGAGCAGCAGGCTGAAATTCAATATGAATATTACGCTTCCTTAGAAAGCAAATATAAAAATTCTAGAATAATCATTCATGATATAAAAAATCATTTGCAGACTATAGAGAATCTATATAAGCTGAATGAACATGAAAAGGCTGAACAGTATACTAAAAATATGTACAATATGTTTGATAGGCTTGGTCAAAAATATTATACAAGCAATAAAGTATTAAACATAATCATTAATGATAAAATGCAGAAAGCAGAGAGGTTTAATGTAAGCTTAAATTGCAAGGTAGGAGAGGTAAACATGGAGTTTATCAATGATATGGATATTACTACTATATTTTCCAATCTTCTAGATAATGCGATAGAATGTACAAAAGATTCATCTGAAAATAAGGCAATATTTTTAAGAATTGATAAATTTAATGATTTTGTTGTAATAAATATAACTAACTCTTTAGATAAACCACCTATAAAAGGTGATGGTAACTTTAAATCAACTAAAAAAAATCATAAAGGTATCGGTTTGCAAAATGTAAAGATGACATTAGAGAAATATGAAGGAAATATGAGAATTGAATATGATGAAAAAACTTTTAAAGTAAATATAGTTATTCCTAATAATTTACATTAATTATTTAACAGAACACATGTAAAGGCGGCGATTTGGTGAATTTTTCGGCACTAATATTATGTTTTATCATAAATATTATCATATGTTTTGGAATACCAATAGGTTATCTGATTTACCTAATAGCAGCTAAAAGAAGAGGGTTAAAATCATTTTTTACAGGTGCTTTGGTATTTTTAATATCTCAAGTATTTTTTAGATTACCAATTCTTAAGTATATTTTACCCAAAATGGATTGGTACAGCACCATGACTGTTTTTTATCCTATAATTTACTGCATATTTTTAGGCATAACTGCTGGATTATTTGAAGAGATAGGCAGGTTTTTGGGATTTAAATTAGCTCTTAAGAAAAAAAGAAGCTGGTTTGACGGACTTTCTTTTGGAATAGGGCACGGTGGAATAGAAGCTATGATTGTATCAGGTGTTTCTAGCATACAAAACTTAGTAATATTAATTTCTTTAAATAAAGGAAGTTATGATGCTGGTAAACATGGCATTAGTGAAGCATTTAAAGCAGTAACAAGTATGAATGTACTGCTTGGAGGTATTGAAAGAATATTTGCTATTCTTATTCATGTTGGGTTAAGTATCTTGATATTATATGGAATAAACCAAAGAAAGAAAATATATTTAGGTTTATCAATACTAATTCATGGTGTTGTAGATAGCATTGGTGCTATTATTGTTACACTAGGTTTTGGGATATATGTAGCTGAACTTTGGATTGGAATTTGTGCTGTAGTATTATTAATTTTTTCTATAAAAATAAAAAATAAATTTGAGGGAGATGTAAGTAAAAATGAAAAGATTATCTAAAATTATGCTAATGATTTTATGTATTATGATGCTTGGAGGATGTGGTGCTAAAAAATTAAGTTCTGCTTATAGTGAAGATAAGTTAAAAGCTGCATCAGAGGAGATAATAAAAGATTTAAACAATGAAAAATATGATGCTGTTGTGGCAAAATTTAATTCAGATTTAAAGGATAAATTATCTGCAAATAAATTAGAGGAAGTATGGGTTAATTATAAAAGTTTAGGAAAATATGATTCAATATCTAAGATAGCTTTTCAAGAAAAAGATAATTATGCTGTAGTTGTAGCTATAGCTAAGTATGAAAAAGGTAAGGTTCAATTTACATTATCCTTTAACAAAGATATGGAATTAGTTGGAATTTTCATGAAGTAGATGGCATAGATAATATAATTAAGAAAACATAGAATTTAATTGTGATATTATGCATTAAGCAGCTCTAAGAGGCCATAATCTTAGAGCTGCTTAATGTGTAATTATATATTACTTTTTAGATATTAATTAAATTTATTATTCACCCCATTGCTATGCATGATACAGAGTAATAATGATGTTATAATAAATATAGATATTTTTTCAATATGTTACAATTTTGAATATACATTAAGCATTAAGTCCAGCTAAGAATTGTCAATAAGAAATAAAAAAATAATTATTATTTCTATGATCCTAAAAAAGGGGATGAGAACTTGGTACAGCAATATACAAAAAAAATGATTCGCAATGAATTTATAAAAATGTTGAATGAGCGACCACTTAATACAATCACAGTTAAGTCTATTGTTGAAGCATGTGAGATTAATAGAAATACTTTTTATTATTACTATTCAGATGTATATGCAGTTTTATCAGAGATATTCCAAACAGAACTTCAGAGAGTCATTGATGAGTATAATGATACCCTTTCCTGGGAGGAGAGCTTTATTGCAGCTGCTAAGTTTGCTTTAGAAAATAGAAAAGCCATTTATCATGTATATAATTCTATGCAAAGAGAACAACTGGAGAACTATATATATAATGTATCAGGAAATGTGATGATTCGGTATGTTGAGAAAGTAAGCAAAGGTATCTCAGCTTCTTCTAAGGATAAAGAGTTGATTGCCTCCTTTTATCAGTGTGCCCTCACTCAAATGTTACTGCACTGGATTTCTTCCGGAATGAATGAAGATCCTGATGCTGTTAGCAGACGTATTGGGCAGCTTTTCGATGGAAACATTATCTTATCTCTTAAGCGAAGTGCTGCTTTAGATGATGTATAATAAAAAAAGCAATAAGAGATTTCTTTTTATTAGACATTTTAATATAAATGCCTAAAAATCAGGCAAAAAGGCTGTAGTGTTGGAGTTTCGAACACTGCAGCTTTTTTATCTAATGTAAAAAGTATAAAAAAGTTATATTATAAGTATAAGTAAATCCTACTGATATCAAGCATTCGCAAAGCTTAAGGATAAATAATTAAGTATTTTATCCTGTGGTCATACTAATAAAATGAATATAAAAGAAATCTAAACATAATAGTAGGATTTGAATATTATTAGGAAAGAAGGAGAAAACATGAAATTAAAAACATATGATGATAGGCTTACTCTTACAAATGGTAACTATCATTCTTTAGTAAATGCAAGGAAACCTAAAGGAATTGATAACAAGAAAGCTTACTTGATTGGTACAGGAATTGGTGCTTTGGCCGCTGGCTGTTTTTTAATTCGTGATGCTCACATGGATGGTAGTAAGATTACTTTTTTAGAGCAATTAGATATTCCTGGAGGATCTTTGGATGGTCAAGTTCGCCAAAATGCAGGTTATGTGGCACGTGGTGGACGTGAACAGGGACATCATTTTGAGGTTCTATGGGATTTGTTTAGCTCCTTACCATCTACAGAAGATCCTAATATGACTGTGTTAGATCATTTTTATTATACAAATCATGACGATCCAAACTTTAGCAATTGCCGTATTACTCACAACCGAGGCGAACGTTATGACAATGGAAAATTTAATTTGGGTCAAGACTTAGCAAAAGAATTAGCTGCTTTTACAATGATGACAGATGAAGAACTTCAAGATAAATCTATTGAAGAAATTTTTTCCGAGGAACTTTTAAACACTGATTTCTGGACAATATGGAGAACAATGTTTGCTTTTGAGAATTGGCATAGTGCTTTAGAGATGAAATTATATATGAATCGTTTCATCCATCATGTTGATGGTTTACCAACTCTTTCAGCTTTGCAATTCTCACGTCATGATCAATACACTTCATTTGTAAAACCTATGGTTAAATACTTGGAAGACAATGGTGCTAAATTTGAATATGGAGTTACTGTTGATAATGTTGAATTCTCAATTTCAGATGATAAAAAGGTTGCAAAGAAAATAGTTGCAAGAGATAAAAATGGGAAGGATATTTCTATTGACTTAACAGAAAATGACTTAGTATTTATAACTAATGGTTCTATGACTGAAGGTTCTGGATATGGTGATGACAATACTCCAGCTCCATTTATTAAGAAAGCAGAAGGATGCTGGACTTTGTGGAGAAATATAGCGGCTCAATGTGATGAATTTGGAAATCCAGATAAATTCTGTACAGATCCAGAAAAATCTAATTGGGAATCTTGTACAGTAACTTGTCATGATGAACGTGTTCCAGAGTATATTGAAAAGATTACAAAACGTTCTCCATATACTGGACGCACTGTAACAGGTGGTATAGTCACAGCAGTTGACTCTTCATGGTTAATGAGTTGGACCATAAACCGTCAAGAACAATACTATGGTCAACCTGAAAAAGATGTTATTGTTTGGGTATATAGTCTATTTACAGATGTTCCTGGGGACTATATTAAGAAACCTATGAGAGATTGTACTGGTAAGGAAATTACAAAAGAATGGTTATATCATATAGGAGTTCCTACAGATAAAATAGAAGAATTAGCAGAAAGTTGTACTGCAGTTCCTGTTATGATGCCATTTATCACATCTCAATTTATGCCTCGTGAATTTGGAGATCGTCCTTATGTTGTACCAAAGAATGGAGTAAACTTTGCTTTCCTTGGACAATATGCTGAAACATTGGATGATCCAGGACGTGATACTGTATTTACTATTGAATACTCAGGACGTACAGCTATGGAAGCAGTATATGTATTGACTGGAGTTGAAAAAGGAGTTCCTGAGGTATACAATTCAAGATATGATATCCGCTATTTGCTAAATGCAGGTGTATGTTTATTAGATGGAGAAAAACCATCAATTGATTTACCTCCATTAACTAGACGTAAAATTCAAAAACAAATAGCTGGAACAGAAGTTGAAAAGTTACTAAAGGAATATGAAATTATTTAGTAACACATAGAGCTAAATAGTATGATTAAAATCCCGAATTTTAAAAAAATCGGGATTTTAATTTACATACAATTATTATTTACATAATATTGATAATATAATAGATGCATAATGCAAAGGAGGAAATTTTTGTGAAAGAACAAAAAAATCTTAATCAAGTTTATATTCCTACTGTAGAAGAAATGCAAAATTGGTATGAAGATGATTTGCGAAGGGAAGCCATAAAGTCATCAGAATATGAAAATAATAAAAAAATAAAAGAACAAGGATCTTTTTTTAATGCTTTTCGAAAATTTGAAGAAAGGTATGACAAAATTCCTCCTGACCCTAAAAAAGATAATGTTTATTACAAAAAATATAAGGCTTATATAGAAAAAGAAAGGGCACATAAGGGCAAAAAGATACAAGAAATTGAAAATTTAATTGAATATGAAAAGTTTTTTCTACGTTTTGAAAGAAGAGTAAATAGCGAAAGCAACAATTTCAGTCACTATGGAAGTAATTCAGCTACAAGATATAGGGTTGATTGTATAGAAAAGTTGGAAAATGAATTAAATAAGCTATTAGAAAATTCTCCAGAGGCATGGGAATTTTATTATAAACGTCAATTGATAATGGATATAGAAACTAAGCATCAGCAGCGTTTGATAGCTACCCCTTATGTAGTTAAAGCAAAGCAAAAAGTGATAGATTCCTTAAATTTAGGTGTTCCTGTATATATTGTAGGTCATTTAGGAAGCGGAAAAACACAATTAGCAACTGAAGCAGCTTTAGATTTTACTATTCAAAATAAAATACAAATAGAGTTAGAAAACAAAATGGAGGAGTGGTTTTCTGCAAATCCTAATGCCACAGAAGAAGATGCTATTCAAAAATTTAGAGAATTTAATGAAGAAATGAAGCTTTATTATAAAAATATTTTAACTAATGGAAGTAAAGAGGAAATAGAATCTTTGCAGCCGCTTTTTATTTCTGGTTCACATAATTTAACCTACGAGGATATGTTTGTAGAGAAAACTTTATCTCTAGGACATAGTTTTTCCGAAGGATCTTATTCGGATTATCTAAATATGATTATAGAAGATTTTTATAAGTGGATGGATGAACATAAAGAAAGATTAGAACAGATGACTGATGAAGAGCAGCTGCAGCTTAAGATTCAAATATGGAAGAGTTTTTCTGATTTATTGGTAGCAAGCAATAGCGCTTTTGGTACTGAAGTCAAAAAAATAGAAAGAGAAATTTTAATTGCAGTAAAAGAAGGTCGTACTGTAATCTTAGATGAATTAAATACAATTGCTATGCAAAACTTAATCGCTTTGAATGATATATTGCAGCGTCATGCGGGAAGTACAGCTTACATTACAGGAATTGGTCCTGTTTTGATTAAACCTGGTTTTGGATTTATTGGCACAGGAAATCTGTCAACTCAAATGGTTAACTATGAAGGAACAAATGAGCTAAACCCAGCCTTTAAATCACGTTTTGTAACCATTGAATACAATTATGTACCACAACAGATAACTGGAGCACTAGAAGATCAAGAGTTCCCAGAAAAAAATGAACTTTTTAGAGTAATAATAACAGGATTAGCTGACAAAAATGGGAACATTCATATACCAGATTCTAAAAGGACATTAGAGGAATTGTTTCGATTTTCTCAGTTGTGTAGGGTTACTCAGAATGTTTTTATGGGTAAGTGGAAAGACAACGAAATGGAAAGAGATTTTGGAATTAGCGAGGTAGAGCTTCGAGAATCTGTATTATCAATTCGTAATATTTTGCATGTTTTAGATAATTGGAATCAAGGTGAAGAAAAAGATTTGAGCAAAGCTTTGTGGGATGGGTTTATAAGTTCAATTACCTATCCTGATGACCAAAACTATATTCTCTCACAAGCTGTGCGTTTTGGATTTTTCCCTGAAAGCGAAGGCTGGAAGGTTGATACAAAAGCCATAGGAGAAGCAACTACAACCTATGAGGAAATTCGTACTCGTTCATACCGCTATGTTCGTAAGTCAATAGAAAGTTTAAGCTATTTAGATGTAGTTCATCAGATATTTGGTAAGGAAAATTCTAGAAAAGGCTTGCCAGAAGAACTAATGGAAGATTTTAAATATAATATTGATGATTCATCTAGAATTGATGCAGATAAATATCAAATGCTAGACCAAAAATTATCCCATTTAGAGCATTCAAAAGATCTAATTGATTACTTAGAAGCTAGTGGAGGAGAAGAATGAAAATAAATTTGTCAGTAGACGGAAAGGATTTTAAGAGTCAAGTTAAAGATCTAAGAAAAAAACTGAATGAATGCCAGATAAATGGAATATTAGATGATGATTTTGAAGAACAATTAGATAAACTTTTACAAATGGAAGAAGAGTTATTAGCTGAATTAATTCCCTATTATAGGATTTATGCTAACCATATCAAAAAGACTTCAATAAAAATAGATTCCATAAAGCAATTGGGGGCTTTTAGTTTTGATAGTTTTTTACAAAGTGCATTGAGGATTAATGAAAATCTTTTTATTACAAGCAGTGTAGATAGAAAAGTTCAAATTTTTTATATAAATAGTGTAGATGGTTTTTCTGATCATAATAAGATTGAAGGAGAATGGAGTTCTCCCGTTAAAGAAATAAAAGAGAGAATTTCATCTATATATAAATTAAATGATAAAGAAATTTTGCTTTTTGGAGTCAGAGGGGGATGCTATCTGATTTTAAGCGATAATTTTGCTCAAATACCTGATGTTAACGGACAGATTAAAGTTAAAAAGATTCAAATCGATCATGACTTTGATGGATTTGGAAGATGTTTAGCAATTAACCATGATTTATTTGTAGTGGAAAATGGGGAAGACAAGTTAAATTTATTTGAAATAATAAAAGAAAAAGATGAATATGGTTTGGTTTTTCATAAGAACATACATTGTATTATTCGAAAATGCACTGCATTGGAAAAAATAAACGATAATTATTTTGTAGTTGGAACAAAGATGGGAAAATTATATTTTGTTAAATATGAAAATAAACAATTTACTATTACAGAAGAAATGAATCTTCTAAATGATGAAATAAGGAAAATTAGCTTTTTAGAGGATGAAGATGGTACTAAGAATTCTATTATAGTGATAGGAAATAAAGGGCAGCTTAAGATATTTTCATTATCTGAAGATGAAAAAATTATAAAAGTAGAAATGAATGATTTAAAAGGTAATTTGTTTGATGTTCAATCTAAAAAAGGCACAGCCGTAATTTTAAGTGAAGATGGGATTATATATTTATTTGAAGAGAATTTTGGAAATTGGTATCTAAATGAAGAGGCTACAATTAAAGATGTGTTTTTTACAAATGTCTTAGAATTAGACATTTCAAAATATTTGCTTATGGATTTAGAAGGTAAATTAAATCTATTAGATATTGATCGAATTGATACACCAAAAGATTTGTGGGATTTGCCACTGTATCAATAGGAGGAATGAGTATGTTTGACTTTGATGAACAAACCTTAATTGAAGAATCTAAAAAACATTTGGAAGAGTTTTTACAAAAAGAACAACGCTCATTGGCCACATTTACGGGGGATTCTAGCTTGATGTATATTCCTGATCCAAAATTAGAAAGATTTCTATTAGATCCTTTCAAAGGAGTGCTATACTTGCCCCTTCAAAGTTTTTTAGATGGGAATTTGGATGACAATGAAATAATGTGGCATATTTACTATGAGCTAGCTTTATACCCTGATTGGAAAAAGCAAACTGAAAAATATTTGAATAGAAAAAAAGATTGGCAGAAAGAAATTGATAGTATAACAAGCTATATTCTAGCTATTATAAAAAAAGAAGGGATGGGAAAAGATCCTGCCTATCAACCTAAAATTCTTTCGAATTATGTAAAAAAAGAAATTTTAAGTTTTTTACATCTATTAGATAATTTCACATCATTTTTAAGAGTTTTACAGATGTGCCCTATGTATAGGGATGAAGAAAACTTTGAAAAAATTGTTTCATATATGAAACAAACAGGTAAGACCACTGAGTCCATTCTTAAGATGCCTAGGCATAGAGCTTTTGCAAACAGTTTTTTAATTATTGAATTATATAAAATGGAGCCTAAAATAGAAGGATGTGCTCAAAATCTCTTTGATAGAAAAATTTTCAATCAGCCTTTTTTTGAATTTATTCATTATCAATTAGTTAAACAAATAAATAATGATCAAGGAATTATAGAAAGAGACCCATTCATCCGCTCTTTTATCTTTCAAACTTTTGAGAAGCTATGGAAAGAAGAAATTGATGAAATGATATTTTATAAATCAAAAGCACAGAAAAAAGAGAAGATAAAGGGAAGCAAAAGTCCTTTTGAACAATCTAAAGCAGATGAGATAGCAGATTCACTGGAATCTACACAGGAAGAAGTGGAAAAGATTCTAGAAGAAATGCTGGTTGAGCAAGACCAAATAAGTGTGAGTGTACAAAATGCAATACAAGGTAAAGTAAACTTAGAGCCTTATGGAATTAGCCAGGAAGATCAACAATTGTTTCAATTTTATTCAAATAAAATGAAATCTGAAAGAGAACAAATGCGTGGATTTTGGAAAAAACTTATAGGGGACGCAAAAAAGGAGATAAGTGTAAAAAAGAATGATCAAATAAAGGGAAAAATAGATGTTCATAGCTTTGTTAAATCTTATACGGATTTTGTAGAAGCTGAAAAAAAGGGGAATTATAAAAATCTCTTAATTTTTAATAGATACTTACTAGAGCCTCAAACAGATATATTGCCTGAAAGAATAGAGATTTCTTTTGTGATAGATAATTCAGGTTCAATGAATGCATCAAAAATTGAGGCGGCAAGAAAAGCTTTGGCGGTGACATTGCTGTCAATTGATGATTTTAATCAATATTTAAAAAGCAATGCAGAACAATTGAATCAAAAGGTAGAAGTTTTAAGCGAAACCTGGTTTTTTGGAAGTAAGTATTATAATGTTAAAGAATTTAATGATAAAAGTGTGAAGGAAAAAGAAAAGAGCGATATAATTCGCTCAATAGTAAAGCTAGATGCAACCGATGGAGCAACTGATGATGCAAGCTGCCTTAGAGAAATATCCGATAGAATTACCCCCATACAGGAAATGGAACTGAAAAAAGGAAAACAAATAAAGCTAGTATTCGAAATTACAGATGGTGCATCAAGTTTCCCAGGATCAGCAAAAGAAGCTGTAGAAGAGCTATTATCCAAAAATGTGCAGGTATATGCATTTCAAATGGGGAAAAGCAGCGAAGCAAATGAAAAAATATTTAATTTTCTATGGAATGAAGGATACAAACAGCCGCATGGAGTAATGATTGGTGAACAAGTAGAAAAACTACCCAAAGAACTGCTAAAAGCAGTAGGAAAAAATATGAAGTCTATTTTTAATAATTAGTTCACAGTAAAAAAGAATAAATTATAAAGAAAATAAAAAAATTAGCAGGTAAACTAGACAAAGGATGTCTTGCTTACCTGCTATATTTTTTAAAAGATAAAAATCAAAAAACTTTGAAATAGATACTGCTATTAAGCATGTTCCATATCCTAGTGTTATAATAGTTGTCATAGGATATAAAACATGCTATGCTCAACAGTAGCTCTTAATCTTATAGATGAGGATAAATGGAAGTTAAAAGTATAGGTTAAGTTCAAATTAATTCTACGAATATATAAATTTAGTTAATCTACTTTTTATATAGCTGGAATAAGTATGTTTGTTGAAGATAAAGTAGTTTTAAAAAAATTAAGTAAAATAATTAAGATATTAAAATAGGGGTGAAGAGGTTAATTATGGATGCAAAAGCACAAGAACATATTCATAAGGAATCTGATGGCACAGAATATTCACATATACATAATGAAACACATGAGCATAAACATAGCCATCAGAGTACAAAAGCAGTACTAAATCGCCTGTCTCGCGCAAGTGGTCATCTGGAATCTGTAAAACGTATGGTGGAAGATGGGAAAGATTGTAGTGAAGTATTGATTCAATTGTCAGCAGTTATAGCAGCTCTTAATAACACGGGCAAAGTAATCTTAAAGGACCACATAGAACATTGCATTGTGGATGCAGTAGAATCGGGTGATGAAAAAGCAATTGAAAATCTTAATAAAGCTATTGATCGCTTTATTAAATAGGTGTAAGCAGACTTAAAAGTAGCAAGATATTTTGGAAGGCTTAAGGCTTAATTATATTTTGTTAAAGTTCAATTTGAACAGGATTTATAATATTAATATTTAATTTTATATCCCTATCCGGGGCATAGGAAGTGGTAAAAATGATAAGTATAATTCATGATTTTAACTGAAATCGTTATGAAAATGTGAAATCTTAATGAATTGAAAAATGTGCATTTTATATCCCCCATGATAGCTTGTACTATAAGAAAAATATATTATAATTTTTGATGTAAAAGAATATTTTTTTATGGTCCAATTCTATTTGCTAAAATTTTATCGGAGGGAATAAAATGAAAAAAACTAAAAAAATTATTGCACTAATTACAACTATTTGTATGTCAGCAGTTCTTTTTGCAGCTTGCCAAAAAGGAAAGATTGAGAACACATCAAGTAAAAAAAGCGAAACTGTTAAGGTTACAGATTCAAGAGGAAAAGAAGTTGAAGTAAACTATCCCGCAAAAAAGATTGTGTGCCTTTTAAATAGTGGGCTTAATGATTTATACATGCTAGGTGCAAAGGATCAAGTAATAGCTATTGATAAATGGACATATGACACTAAAGAAGTTTATGATCTTACTGCTCAGATTGATGAAAGAGTAAAAAATAAAACTCTTCCTGCAATTGATAAAAATATCGAAGATATTGTAGGAATGAAACCTGATGTAGTGGTAATGTGGGCAGGTCAGAAGGATGACATAAAGACTCTTGAAGATAAAGGTGTAAAAGTAATAGGAATACAAGTTGATAATTTTGATCAAGTCTATACCAAAATGGATATATTGGGCAAAATTTCAGGTAAAGAAAAAAGAGCATCTGAAATTATAGATTACACAAAAAAAGAACTTCAAAATATTGATGATAAGCTAAAGAGTGTAGATGAAGCAAAAAAGCCTTCTGCAATGTTTGTATGGGGACCTACAAAACTTGATATAGCAGGAAGCAATAGTACTGGCGATAGTATTATAAAAATGAGCGGAGCTAAGAATTCTGCTGCTGATATAAAAGAAGAGCATATTGTTGCAAAGATGGAAGATGTTATAAAGTGGAATCCAGAGGCTATTTTGATGTGGAATATCAATGATTTGAATCCTGAAGATTACTTTAAGGATTCTCAATGGAGCAATATAAAGGCAGTAAAGGACAAAAAAGTTGTTGAATTACCTCATCCTTTCTATTGTGATCTTTGGACAGTGAAGTATGTTTATTCAGTTAACTTTATGGCGAAAACACTTTATCCAGATTTATTTAAGGATACTGATCTTGAAAAATCTAAAACTGATATGTTGAAAAAGTTATATAATGTTGATTTTAAATAAAAGCAAGTGATGTTAACTTGCTACGTAGGGGTGGGTTAGATGAAAAAAATAGCAGAAAAAATTGTAATACTTTTACCTATTCCTGTTTTTCTAATCACTTTATGTATAGGCTCTTATAACATACCTATTGAAAGAGTAGTTGATTTGATAGTTTATAAGATAAGCGGATACACTGTCTTTAATGCTGCAATTGACATGAACAGTTTAAATGTATTATTTGAGATAAGGCTTCCTAGAGTTATTCTTTCAATGCTTGTTGGTGCAAGTCTCTCTGTTGCAGGAGCTTCATTCCAAGCAGTATTAAAGAATCCTCTTGTTGAGCCATATACTCTTGGGTTATCCTCTGGGGCAGCTTTTGGAGCTGCCCTTGCATTATCTTTTCTAAATATTCCTGTTCAAATCAGTGCTTTCTTTTTTGCTTGTATTAGTGTTGCTATTTGCTACTTAGTTGCCACAAAAGATGGAGATACATCTGTGGTATCTCTTATTTTATCAGGGGTTGCAATATCCGCATTATTTACAGCATTTCTATCAATATTGCAAATAATGATTGATCCTATGAAGCTTCAAGGTTTAATATATTGGATTATGGGAAGTCTCCATACTTCAAGTTGGGAGAAAGTTTATTCAGTACTTCCTTATATGCTTATAGGATTTTCATTGACATATATTTTTAGGTGGAAGTTAAATGTATTAGCCTTGGGAGAAAAAGATTCTATAATTCTAGGAATCAATCCGCAAAAATATAAAATTATTTTTATTTTTGCATCTACATTATTAGCTTCCGCAGCAGTATCTGTTTCTGGAATTATCAGCTTGGTTGGATTGATGATTCCACACATGCTAAGAATGGTTTTTGGTTCTGACAATAGCAAAATGATTCCCATGTCATTTTGTTTAGGAGCTTCTTATTTGGCAATTGTAGACTGTTTTTCAAGAAATCTTTGCTCTTTTGAAATTCCTATTGGAATTCTAACCACCATAATAGGTGCTCCATATTTTATAGCTCTCATAAGAAAGACGAAGGCAGGTGGATGGCAGTGATAAAGTTTGAAGAAGTTACAATTGCATATCAAAACCATACTGTCCTTGAAAAAGTAAACTTAAATATTGAAAAAGGGGTTATAACTACTTTTTTAGGTCCAAACGGAAGTGGTAAAACATCCTTGATGTCTTCCATCAATAGAACCATAAAGCCTGTACATGGGAACATATATATAGATGGAAAAGATATTGCAAAGCTTAAGGTAAAGAACCTTTCAAAAATTGTTGCTACTGTTCCACAGCTATACAGTTCTCATTTTAATTTTTCAGTTTTTGATATGGTTTTATTAGGAAGGGCTCCGCACATAGGATATATGCCTAAAAAAGAAGATGTTCTAAAAGCGGAAGAAGCAATCTGCAATATAGGTATTGAAGATTTGAAGAATAAGGAATTCAATAGACTGAGTGGAGGAGAAAGACAGCTAGTTATGATAGCACGGGCTATTGCTCAGGATACAGAAGTGATTTTGCTGGATGAGCCTACCTCTTATTTGGATTTAAAAAATCAGCTTAAAGTATTGAGTATGGTAAAAGAAATCAATTTATCAAAAAAAGTTACATGTATTATGACACTACATGATCCTAACCATGCTTTAATGTATTCTGATAGAATTGTATTGTTTAATAATGGGATTATTGAAACAGGTACCATTGATAGTATGATTAATGCTAAAAATATTTTTGATGTTTACGGAGTTAAAGCAGAAGTATTAGACATCAATAACAAAAAATATGTGATACCTGATTATTAATAAATTATTATATGCTTCATATGGTTTGCATGAAAGAGTTTGCATTTAAAAAACTCTCAAAACCTTGCTAACTCAAGGTTTTGAGAGCTAAAAGTAAAACTAATTAACTTGGTGCTGAAGATTCTCTAATAATGATTTCTTTTAAGATAAATTCCATTCCACTTAATATTTCCCAATCCTCAGCATTACAGTAAGGGCATTTACCCTTATTCTTTACAATTTTAAAAACTTTATTACAATGATGGCATAAACCATTTGCTGGAAGCATCTCAATTTTTAATTTAGAATTTTCTAAAATGGTTCCTTCTGCTGCATTAGGAAAATACTCCATCATATATCTAGGTACAATTGATGACATTTCTCCTATTTGAACAACAATAGTATCTATTTCATCAATATTGTTCTGAATTGCAGCAGTTTCAACCATTTTTATTAATTCTACTAATACAGTTACTTCATGCATAATATTTCCCTACCTATTGACTATTTGTCCATGCTATCTCTATTTGGATTTAAAGCTGTTTTAATTTTTATATTGATTGCTCTCGAAAGTGCATGTGGTTTAATATTTTCATAGCCATAACTATGAGCATCAAATTTACGATGAATTGTGATTGCATCAAATTTACATCTTGTTGTACATTCTCCGCAGCCTATACATTTATTTTCGTCAACATGAGCAACACCACATTTTAAGCAACGGTTAGTTTCAGCTTTTAATTGCTCTTCTGTAAACGTAATACGTGGATCTGAGAAAGTATTATTCTTAGTTGAATCATGATGAACTTTTTGACGCTTAGCACTATCATAGCCACCAAGATTTAAATTATCTTTATCAAGCGATTTAAAAATTCTTCTATTTCTTCCTAATGTTAATGACTGACCAGCATGAACATAGCGATGCAATGATTCAGCTCCCTCTTTACCTGCAGCGATAGCATCAATAGCGAATTTTGGTCCGCTATAAACGTCACCACCAACAAATATATCTGATTCACCTGTTTGATATGTTAATGAATCAGCTTTGGCAGTCATATTGCGATTTAATTCCAATTTGCTGCCTTTTAGCATGTCACCCCAAACAATAGCTTGACCAATTGATAACAATACTTTATCAGCTTTTACAGTTTTAATATCATTTTCATCATATTTTGGACTAAATCTTCTTTCTTCATCGAAAACACTTAAACAGCGTTTAAACTCAACAGCTGTGACTCTACCATCTTCAACAATGATTCGTTTTGGACCCCAGCCATTATTTACAACAATACCTTCCTCTTTAGCTTCAATAACTTCTTCATCTTGGGCAGGCATTTCATTTTCCCCTTCTAAACAGAACATATCTACGGTCTCGGCACCGGTTCTAAGAGAAGTTCTTGCAACGTCAATTGCTACATTGCCTCCTCCGATTACTACAATATTACCTTCAGTTTTAACATCTTTACCTAGATTAACATCTCTTAAATAATCAACACCAGAAATAACATCTTCATAATCTTCGCCTTCAATGTTAAGTTTTCTGCCGCCTTGGGCACCGATGGCAATATAGAATCCTTTATATCCTTGGGCACGCAATTCATCTAAAGTAACATCTTTGCCCACTTCAACTCCGCATTTAAATTCAACGCCTAATTGACGAAGAACATCAATTTCAGCTTCAACAACATCTTTTTCAAGTCTAAAGGAAGGAATACCTAAAGTTAACATTCCACCAGGTTTTTGCTGCTTTTCAAAGATTGTGATTGTATAGCCTTTTTGAGCTAGAAAATATGCACAAGAAAGTCCTGCTGGTCCTGAACCAATTATGGCAATTTTAATATGACTATAATCAAATAACTTTTCTGGAACAAATCTTGTTTCTTTATTTAATTCCACATCAGCAATAAATTTTTTTATTTCATCTACTGCCACAGGTTCATCAATATTGCCTCTAGTACATTCATTTTCACAATTATGTGGACAAATACGACCACAGACTGCAGGTAGTGGATTTTCTTTTTTAATTAACTCTAAAGCATCAATATATTTTCCTTGAGCTGCCAACTTTATATACGCTTGAACAGCAATATGAGCTGGACAAGTTGTTTTACATGGTGATGTACCACAATCATAAACATTTTCAAAATTTTCTCTGAAATTTGGATTATAACGTTCTGGGCCCCATTTATGGTCATCAGGAAGTGGGGTAAATGGGTATTCAATTTGCTGTTTAGTACATAAATTATATCCTAGCTTAACAGCATTAGCAGGACATGTTTCCACACATTGTCCACAGGCTCCGCATTTTTCAGTATCAACTTCTGCAATATAATTAGAGCGTGACATATTAGGTGTATTAAAATACTGTGAAGTACGTAAAGCTAAACAGATATCACGTTGACAATTACAAATTGCCCAAATTTTATTAGTACCATCCATATTTGTAACCTGGTGCATATAACCCATTTTCTCAGCTTTTAAAATAACTTCTGTTGCTTCTTCTTTTGTTATACGTCTTGCTTTACCTGTTCTAATAGCTGATTCAGCAGTAGCACCAAGAATAATACATAGTTCTTCTGCTATACTGCCAGTACCTTCATTCATTTGAGTACGAACCAAACGGCATTGGCATGGTGCAATACCAATATGGTTTTGATATTTAGTTAACCAATAAGATATTTCTTCATAGGGTGCTTTTCTGGTTTCAGCCTGAATTGCTGATTCAACTGGAATAACACGCATTGCTCCATTACCCATGGGCATAATTGTAGTAACAGCTTCAACAGTTTCTCTTGTATATTGTTCAAAGGCTCTGGCTATCTCAGGGTGAGCATCAGCTTGTTCACGATTAAGCATCATTAATTCATAGATTCCTGGAACATAAATTGGAAGTTCAAATTTATCTGTTCCATCTCCTTGAGGTTTAATTTCGATAATTCCCATATCAGCAAGCTGCATACAAATATCAAAAGTTTCAGCATAGCTTTTATGCACTCTTGCTGCAATGTCTTCTACGGCTTCTTGTTCTCTTCTTTTCATTGCAATAACAACATCGGCTTGTTCATCATTTACTAAATCGGCAAATACATAGTATTCTGGATCATTTTCAGTATAAGCTTTATTTCTACCGCTTATATGTTGTGCCATTTTAAGAATTTTTTCTCTTATTTCCATAACATTTTCCCCCTTTCATATATAAGTTATTATATTCTTTATGTTATGCCAATATCCTTCTAAAAATGCCAAAATATTATTGATTTGCTTTTATTTTATTCTTTTTGATTGGAGGTATTACTATTAAGTGATATTTTTTAAAGTACTAAGGTATTCGCAGTTATTGAGAAATATCGCTTAAAACAAAGGCTTAATTTGATATGAATGGATCTATTGAACCATTAGTGAGTAGTTATGGCGAAATTTGGATAAGCTACGGTTGTAATGTATACCTTTTAGGTATATAATGGCCTTAAAAGATACTATATACATTTATGAAAATCTATTGTTTTAAAGGGGGTAAATATATGTTTTTTAAGACTACAGAGCAACATGAAAATTTGAGGTCCCAAATCAGAGCATTTGCAGAGGAGGAAATTAAACCCATTGCATTTATGCTGGATAAGGAAAACAGATTTCCCTCGGAAGTAGTTCATAAGCTGGCTGATATGGGGATGATGGGTATACCATATCAGAAGAAATATGGCGGAGCTGGTTTGGACGTAGTCAGCTATGCTATTGCCGTTGAGGAATTATCAAGGGTAGATGGCGGTACAGGAGTAATTCTTTCTGCTCATACATCTTTAGGTGCATATCCAATTGCTGCTTATGGAACGGATAAGCAGAAACAAAAATATTTGGTTCCCTTGGCTAAAGGAGAGAAAATTGGAGCATTTGGTCTTACCGAGGAGAATGCCGGAAGTGATGCTGGTGGTACTGAAACCACTGCTGTCTTAGAAGGAGATTACTACATTTTAAATGGTGAAAAGATCTTTATTACCAACGCAGGGGAAGCTGATATTTACATTATATTTGCAGTTACTACACCTAATATAGGTACTAAAGGCATCAGTGCATTTATTGTAGAGAAGGGCTGGGATGGATTTAGTTTTGGACAGCATTACGATAAGATGGGTATCCGTTCTTCCGCCACTGCAGAGTTGATTTTCAACGATGTAAAAGTTCCTAAGGAAAATTTATTAGGAAAAGAGGGCGAAGGTTTTAAGATTGCTATGTCTACATTGGATGGCGGGCGTATCGGTATTGCAGCCCAGGCCCTAGGTATTGCCCAAGGGGCATATGAGAATGCTTTAGCTTATTCAAAGGAAAGAGTTCAATTTGGGAAACCAATCTGTCAGCAACAGATAGTAGCTTTTAAGCTTGCTGATATGGCAACAAAGCTCAGGGCAGCTAGGTTACTTATTTACAGTGCTGCAGAGCTGAAAGGAAATCATGAACCTTATAGTATGGAAGCAGCTATGGCAAAACAATATGCTTCGGATGTCTGCCTTGAGATTGTAAATGATGCCCTCCAAATATTTGGAGGAAGCGGCTATATGAAAGGTATGGAAGTTGAGCGTGCCTACAGAGACGCTAAGATTTGTACAATATATGAGGGAACTAATGAAATTCAGCGTTTAGTTATATCTTCTCATATTATAGGTAAGATGCCCAAAAACGAAATAGCAGCTAGAGCTGTTCAGAAAGGGCCTATCACAGGCTATCGTAAGAAAATTATTTTCAAGGAAGGAACTCCAAAAGAAAGAGTTGATGCTCTTGTGAAGGCTCTTAAGGAAGAGGGTTATGATTTCACAGTTGGAATTCATATTGATACTCCTATAAGTAAGGCGGACAGGGTAGTTAGTGCAGGAATGGGTATAGGGGAAAAAGAAAATATGAAGCTTATAGAAGATTTAGCAATTCAAGCTGGTGCAGCTATCGGTTCATCTCGTCCAGTAGCTGAAACACTTAAATATCTACCACTAAATCGTTATGTTGGTATGTCTGGCCAAAAGTTTAATGGGAATCTCTACATTGCCTGCGGCATTTCAGGTGCAGGTCAACATTTGAAAGGTATAAAGGATGCTACTACAATTGTTGCTATAAATAAGGATCCAAATGCAAAAATTTTTAAGAACGCGGATTATGGTATCTTAGGTGATTTAATGGAAATTCTTCCATTGCTCATTGAGGCTTTAGATAATGGGGAACCTAAGAAGGAGGCACCACCTATGAAGAAGATGAAGAGAGCCGTTCCAAAGAAAATTCAGCCAACTTGGAAACATTATGCTTGCAGTGGATGTGGTTACGAATATGATCCTGGACTAGGTGATCTGGAAGGTGAAGTACTTCCTGGCACACTATTTGATAATATACCAGAAGAGTGGACATGTCCCGCTTGCGGTGAAGGAAAGAATATGTTTATAGAAGTTTAGTGGTATAATAAGCATTATAGTTTGTTTTTAGCGTAAAGGAGGTAAAAACCATGTATTGTGTCAGAAAAATAGTTGATGATCTTTATTGGGTTGGGGGCAACGATCGCCGCTTGTCCCTTTTTGAAAATATTCATCCAATTCCAAAGGGGGTTTCTTATAACTCATATTTGCTTTTGGATGAGAAGACAGTGCTCTTTGATACAGTTGACTGGTCAGTTTGCCGGCAGTTTCTTGAGAATGTTAAAGAAGTTCTAGGAAATAGGTCGCTGGATTATATGGTAATTAACCATATGGAGCCAGATCATGCAGCCTGCATTGAAGAAGTTATTCTTCGCTATCCAAATGTGAAGATTATATGCACAGAAAAAGCTTTTATGTTCATGAATCAGTTTGGCTTTAATGTAGATGATAAAGTGATAAAAGTCAAAGAAGGGGATACAATGTCTTTTGGAAAGCATAAAGTTGTATTTATAGCTGCTCCAATGGTACATTGGCCAGAAGTTATGGTAACATATGATACTACCAATGGTGTATTGTTTTCAGCCGATGCTTTCGGTACTTTTGGTGCCTTAGATGGGAAATTGTTTAATGACGAGGTAGATTTTAAACGCAATTGTATTGACGAGGCCAGAAGATATTATACAAACATTGTCGGGAAGTATGGTCCCCATGTACAGGCTCTACTAAAGAAAGCAGGAAAGGTTGATATTAAGGTTATATGTCCTTTGCATGGACCGGTATGGCGTAATGATTTAGGCTATTTCTTGGATAAGTATGATAAGTGGAGCCGTTATGAGCCAGAGGAAAAGGGTGTAATGATAGTTTATGCATCAATGTACGGTAATACGGAGTCCGCTGCCAATTACCTAGCAGCAAGGCTAGTGGAAAAAGGAATGACAAATGTGGCTATGTATGATGTTTCACAAACTCATGTATCTTATTTAATTTCTGACACATTTAAATACAGCCATGTGATTCTTGCCTCTGTCACCTATAACTTGAATATTTATCCGCCAATGCTAGGTTATATAATGGATATGAAGGCATTGAATCTTCAGAAACGTACCTTCGCCCTTATAGAAAATGGCTCATGGGCTCCCCAGTCGGGAAAATTAATGGCTGAGCTATTGGATGGTATGAAAGAAATGACTATTTTAGATAATGAAATATCATTGAATTCTTCCATGAAAGAGGATGATGCTGATTCAATGAATGCTCTTGCAGACAGTATTATAGAATCAATGAAGTAATTAGGCTAGTGAATTATGTGGATTGGGGCTGCACATCAGCAGTTATTAACTGCTGATGCGCAGCCCCATTGTAAAATTTGTAAAGGTTATTAAAAGAAAAAATTATAAATTCTTTTCGGATAAATTTTTAAAAATTTCTTTAAATATAAACATAAACCATATTAGGGCAATTCCTAATATAGCATGTCCTAACCCTGCTATATGATTTAAGCCATTAAAGTCCAAACCTTTTACTTGAAGAACGCCTCTCCAAATAAAGGTTACAACTGTAAATATAAGTCCTACATTATAAGTCCAAAACCAAACATTAAAACCTTTCAATTCTTCAAAGCTTACCTTAGTAGCAAGCAGAGAAAGTATCATAAAAAATAAGAAACCCAAAATCAATATGTGACCATGAGTAACTTTTAAAGTAGTATAGCTATCAAAGTTATTCATTTTAGTAAACTCTCTGTAAAATACTCCTTCTGCAAGTCCTAATATTAAATAAATAAATGTTGTGAAATAAAGCTTTTTAATACTATCCATATTTAATCCCCCTAAAACTTAGTATATTTACTGTAAAAACTAAGCTTAATTAATACCAAAATTTTTCACTGATGATTATTATCAGTAAAAAAGCATTATAAAAACTAAACTTAAGTAATATAGAAAACTTATTAATATTTATTATCAATTATATAATATTAATAAACAATGTTCAATACACTTTGTGAGAGATTTAGCATTTGAAATTTTTCATGAAAATATTTTACTCTATGATATCTTTTAAAAGGAGTTCTCTTATAGATTTATCTCTTGTATTTTCTATTTTTCTTTTGATATAGGCAGGCTTTTCTGATAAAACATAGATATAATCTCCAAGTTCTATAGCTTCATCTATATCATGAGTTACAAATATAACCGTAACCTCATTATCTATACAAAGCTTTTTAAAATCTTTTATTAATTGAAGTTTATTTTTTAAGTCCAAAGCCTTAAAAGGTTCATCCATTATCATAATCTTTCCGCCATAAGCAAAGGCTCTAGCGATGCTTACCCTTTGTTTCATTCCTCCGCTTAAGGTTTCTGGGTAAAAGTTTAAGTAATCTTCCATTCCTACCATAGAAATATATTTTTTAATTACTTTTGAAAGTTCTGCTCCTTTAAACCTTTCCTTTAAAACAAATTTCATATTATCATAAACTGTAAGCCAAGGGATTAATCTGTCCTCTTGAAATATAAAGCTTAAGGGTTTATCGTTAAAGCCCTCTATTTGCCCTTCATAATCCTTTATTATTCCTGATATTATATTAAGTAAAGTGCTTTTACCACAGCCAGAAGGTCCTAGAATGCAAGTAATGCTGCCTTTAGCAAAGTCCATAGATATATCCTCTAAAACCTGTAAATCTCCAAAGGATTTTTTAATTTCTTTAACATAAATTTCTTTCAAGATTTTAGTTCTCTCCCTTCCAAGCTTTGAGAATCCTAGTAAAAACTTTAGATAAAATTTCAATAATTAAGGATATAAGTACTAATATTATAATCCAGGCAAAAACTCCTGAGGTGTTTAGCTGCATCTTCTCCACTTGTATACTGCTTCCTATAGAGTTAGGAGGCTGCCCTAAAACTTCTCCTCCAATAACTACCTTTAAGCTTAAACCTAAGGCTGAAGAAAATACATAAAATATACTTTTTAACACATTAGGAATATAAATATACCTTATAATATTTCTTTCCGTAACTTTATAAACCTTGGCCATTTTAATTAAATTTTGGTCTATATCCTGTATACCGTTTATAACTGCTTCATATAAAATAGGAAATATGATTATGGTAGCTATTAATATAGGTGCCTTATCATTAGTAAGCCATATTAAAGCCAGCACTACAATAGCCATAGTAGGAATAGTTTTAAGTAAAGCTAAGATAGGGGATAGAAAGTAATAAAATCCCCTGCTTAAGGCAGCTATTATCCCTAGGATAACAGCTAGTATAAGAGAAATTAAAAAACTTATTATAGTACGTCTTAAGGTATTAAGTAAAATTGCATAAAAACTTTTATCTTTAACTATTTCATTTAAGGATATTAAAGTTTCCTTAGGGGATGGGAGGATTATGCTATTTTCTATAGCATAATAAGCTCCTATCCAAGTCAAAAATAATATTAAAATTCCTAAAAATATATACTTTTTATTTTTTAAAGTATAAGTTTTCATCTGGAAGTTTGCCTCCTATAGTTTTAGGATCACTGTCCATAAGCACTTTAAAATATTTATCATAATCTCCTTTAGCCTCTTCATTGGATACAAAATTCATGTTAGCTCTCTTTAAGGCTTCTTTTAAAACAGATTTATTTACAGATAGCTTCAATTCTTCTGCATACTTACCAAGGTCTTCTGGATTAGCATTAGCCCACTTTATGCTTTCCTCATATTCCTTTAAAAACTTATCTACAAAATCCTTATGTTTTGAAGCAACTTCTCCTTTTATAATAAGGCTGCTTTGAGGATAACCATATTTTGATGAAGTAAGTTTTTTCCACTGCTCATTTAAGCTAATTACTAAATTAGTATTAGGCTTCTTTTGCAATATAGTTGAAAGCATAGGTTCTGGTACTGCTGCAATTTTAGCTTTTCCGCTTATAAAGTTAGGAGCAAGCTCTGTAGCACCATTTAAGTAGTTAAGATTTACATTTTTATCTGGCTCTAAGCCTTGCTGCTTAAGTATGTACCTAAGTATAATATCTGGTGTCAAGGACTTACCTATGGTGGTTATTTCTTTTCCTTTTAAATTATTTAAATCTCCTATATTCTCTTCGCTTATTAAAAAGAAAGAACCCCAGCTGCTTGTAGCAGATAATTTATAATCCAGTCCCTTATTATAAGCTTGAGCCGCTAAGTTTGAAGGAACTATAGCTATGTCCGCTTCCTTTGAAAGTACCTTAGAGGCTAAGGTATCTGGAGTTTTTTCTATAGAAAAGTCTAAAGCTATATTTTTATCTATAGACTTATTTTCTTTAATTATCTTTGCCATAGTTAAAGCTGGTATGCCATCTGGCACTACTACCTTTAAAGTTACAGTTTCCTCATTAGTAATTTTAGCTTTCTCTTTTTTATTACTACAACCAGCCATAAAAGTTAGTAACATAATAAAAACTAAAGCCATAGATATTTTTTTCTTCATGTAATCACTCCTAAAAAAATTTATAGTCAACTCTTCTATTATACACCTTAAAGCAAAAAAATCTGAGGGAAAGTTTTCCTAAGTACTTTGGATTTTTATTTGCTTTACATTAGTATTATATATGTGGGGGCTTGTGTGCTTATGTAAAAATAAATTATGTAGAAATTTTTTGCTTTAATTTATATGGGAAAATGCATTTCTGCTTGAAAACCTGTGTTATCGCCGCTATGGAATATAACTTCTCCATGATGTAATTCTACTACTTGTTTTACAATTAGAAGTCCAAGACCATGATAACTGTTTGGATTCTTCTTTTCTTGCATTTGCACTTGCGTTGGCTTGTTTAGAAGCTTTGTTTTCTCTTCTAAGCAGCCTTTTCCATTGTCTTTTACAGTAATCACCATTCCTTTGACATAAGAAACAATATGAATGGAGATATCACATCCATTAGGATTATGCTTTATAGAATTCAAAATTAAATTACGAAAGGCTCTTTCAAGAAGACCAGCATCGCCTTTTAGTATGAATTTATTGTTTGATTCAACATTGAAATCAAAAGAATATTTTTCATATTCATCTTGGTTCATATAATCAACAACAATGTTTCGAAGCAATTTAACCATATCAATGGACTCATCGTTGATTTTAGTCAGGTTATACTCTAACCTTGAGGTTAAATTTAAATCTTCAATTAAACTTCGAATAGTTTCACTGCTTGTAATAATCTTTTGAAGAGATCTTTGATCATCTTCAATTAGTGCAGGACTTTTGGAGAGTTGATTTGCATAACCTAATACCAAAGATAGTGGAGTTCTAATATCATGGCTTACTCCTGCAATCCAATTAGCACGCATAGAATCCTGTGTTTTAAGCTTTGCTGAAGTGTCATTTAGTGCCATCTGAATATAAGACAATTCACCACTTGCCTGTAAATTTATTTCTTTACCTTTTGGTAAGTCACAGATTGCTTCTGTAATAGGAAGAATGTCTCTAAATAGTTTGCGCTTTGAGAACCAGTAGAATGCAAACAATATTCCTACATTAAGTAAAATATATACAACTAGATATTTGGGAAGAAGCTTCATCCCCTTGATGTCATAATAATTGGCAGGATATTTTGCATAGCTGTCTTTTGGAAAGCCAAGGACTAAAATTCCCTTTTCTATTACATAGGTGAAAACCGGATAATCTTTTAGATAGTACCTAGTAAAAAGTGCAATATCACCTCTAGAATAGGAAAGAGGAAGTTCTTCAGGCAGGTATGCGCTCCATTTTATATTTCCCGATTGTTCATCAATAAGCATGGCCCATATATGATTGTCCTTTAAGGTATGTAAAATAGTATCATTTATATTGATTGCTTCTTTGCTGTTTTTTTATTTCATCTATGAGTGTACTGGCTACATCATTGGGTTTTACTAATCTAGCATTTCTCTTTACAGACTGGTAGCCAATGACTGTAAATACTACAAGATTAATAAAAAGAAGAAGTACCAATGCCAATATAAATTGAAGGAGTTTACGTTTTATAAATGTACTTGTTGATTGCAAATTATCATCTTCCTTCCACAATCAGCTTATATCCCAATCCTTTTATGGTAACTAATGACTCTGGATGGGAGGGGGTAGCTTCAATTTTTTCACGAATCTTTCTAATATGTGTCATCAAAGAATTCTCATATCCATAATAGGCATCTCCCCATACGGCTTGACATATGTTATCGATGGTTACAATACGGTTACTATTTCGATAAAGTACTTCAAGAATGGCATATTCTTTTGCCTTCAAGGGAATAAAGTCATTGTCCTTCTCAATTTCAGCCCGATCCCAATGAATAATGGCATGTTTTAAATTTGTGGCTTTTGAATCCTCAGGATAAGCTCTTTTTAAAATTGCATGGATACGAAAAAGCAAGTCCTTTGGATAAAAGGGCTTTGTTAAGTAATCGTCTGCACCTAATGAAAATCCATGGTACTGGTCCTCCATGTCATCCTTTGCAGATAAAAATAATACAGGAATGTTGGAAGATTTACGAATCTCTTTTAGAATTTCATATCCATCCCCGTCTGGAAGCATGATATCTAAAACTGCCAGATGGATTTCATTTGCTTTAAAAACTGTTAAGGCTTCTGCTGCAGAAGCTGCTGTGATAATATTTGTATAATTTTCTTCTCGTAGAATCATTTGAATCATTTCTAAAAGCTCAAATTCATCATCCACAAGGAGATATATATCTTTTTGGGAAAAAGGTAAAAGCTAATCGAAATCATGAGCTAAAACAAATTGGTTCTCTCATTGAAGAGCCATCCTATTATGCCAACTTAACAGGGTATGAAAACTTAAAGGTGATGCAGAAATTACTAGGATTTCCGGAAAAGAATATTAATGAAGCATTATCTATTGTTGGCTTATTAGAAGCAAAGGACAAATTGGTTAAAAACTATTCCTTGGGTATGAAGCAGCGACTAGGCATTGCTCTAGCTATCGTACGATTTCCTAAGGCTCTTATTTTAGACGAGCCTACCAATGGACTTGATCCAGCAGGAATACATGAAATCAGAGAGTTAATTAAAAGTTTTCCTAAAAAATATGGAATTACCGTTATGATTTCTAGTCATATTCTATCAGAAATTGAGCAAATGGCTACTACAGTTGGAATTTTGAATCATGGAAAACTGCTCTATGAAGGGAAATTGAATGAGCTGGAAAGTGGATATTCAGGTAATATGTTGTTTCGAGTAAGCAATCAAGGAAGAACAGTTTTACTAGAGCAATTAAGAAGCTTTGGAATTACAGCGGATTTTCGTCAAGATGGATATATTCAAACTCCAATTTTAAAGGATAAAGATACGGCAAATCTTATTCGTTCTTTATCAAACCAGTCTGTTGACATTTATGAAATAAGAAGAGAAAAAGATACTTTAGAGTCCATATTCTTGGAAATGACCATGAAGGAAGGTGTGTAAATATGATTGCAAATTTATCTTTAGAGAGGTTAAAGGCAAAGCGTACAAAGGCTTACAGCATATCCTTTCTTATACTGATAATTGCAATGATGTGGATTACTGCATCTAACCTTCAATATATGAGGGTACCAGAACGTAGAAATTTTTCTATTATTGTTGGAAGTTTTTCAGATTTGAATGCTTTACTATTTCCTATTGCTATTGCACTTTTTTGTTCAAAGATTTCAGATATTGAGCACAAGGGAAATACACTAAAGCTGCTTATACCTTCAGGACAAAATATAGGAAGCTTGTATATCTCTAAGGTGATTTATGCAGGATTGTTTTTTACCCTTCTTACATTATTACAATCCATTATGATACCAGTCATTGCAAAAAAATATCAAGTACCTTTTGAGATAAATATGTATTTACATCATTTGATTGGACTTGCTATTGCTAATTTATTCTTGATAGCTATACAAGTTTTCTTGTCATTAAAGCTTGAAAAACAGGCAATTTCCATTAGCATTGGTCTATTTGGAGGATTTTTAGGAATTATGATGAGTAGAGTCCCAGAAGTTTTAAGACAAATTCTTCCCTGGGGATATATTGGGGTTTTATCACCAGTAAAAATGGTATCTGAAAAAGTGGGTGAAGGAGCGGTGGCTCGTTTTATTCCCAAAACAGGACTTGGAATAAGAGAAATAATTTATTTTATGGCAGCAGTAGGACTTATATTATTGTTTTCTAATGTTTTAAATAAGAAGGGAAGCAGGTGATGATATGTTTAATTATATTTTAGTGGAATTAAAGAAGGCAAAAAAGAATTATCTATTGCCAATTGGGGTATTCTTTGCTGCATTCAGTTTATTTATAGGAACAGGTATTTTTGTTTTGAATAGAAATGTTTTGAATGAAGGAACTTTAGCTCTTGTTTTGTGGGGACAATCTGCTTTTTATTACAGTCAAATTTTCTTTCCTATAATGCTGGCAATTCTTTGTTCTGTAGTTGTGGGAGTAGAAAGCAGAAATAAGAACTGGCAAAGAATGAAAGCCAATGGGGTAAGTATAAGAAAAATAGTAATTGGTAAAATTACAGTATTATCGGGATACACTCTCCTTATACAATTGATTTTTTATGCTTTATTTATGATTATAGGAAAATTTATTCATATTCCTTTTGAACAAGGAGATGGAGTTAAGTTTCTATTATGGGCGATTTTGGGATGGTTGGGAGGAACATCTATAATATCAATTCAGGTTTACTTGAACATTAAAACAGAAAGCTTTACCAAACCAATAGGAATCGCAGCAGCAGGTGCTTTTGTAGGATTTTTTATTATATTTATAAGTCAAGACCTCTTAAGAATCTATCCTTACTCACAAGGAACAGTAGCTATGCGATCTAGGGTATTAACTTCTATGAATGCAGAAGATACAGTACTATTTATTGCATTTAATTTAGTGATGCTCTTAATAGGGTATCTTTTATCAGTACATACATTAAAAAATAGAAGCTACTAAATTTCTATAATAATTACTACTTAAACAAAATCAAGTACTTAATATTTAATAAAATAAAAAAGGAGTTGTTGTACAGCTAAGTGAATAGTTAGCGGTATAACACGCCTTTAACAATAATAGGATAAAAAGTTAAGGTAGTAAAAAGTAATAAATTCTTAATAAATTTAAATAGAATTTTGTAATTTTTTATCTTTATACTAAGACCATAAAATAAGTAGGAGGTGAACTGTTGCGATAAAACTATAAAAATAGAACTACTTTCGTAAGTAGTTAGCGAGGATCAAGCAAAATAAGTAAATACAAGATGTTACACGCAAAAGTAAACTTGTATATGTACCATGCGTTGTATGGGAATTTAAGCTTTCGGAGCATTATACTAAACGAAAGTAGCTTTACAGCAAAATCGAATACATTGAACAGAAAATTAAACAATACTTATATGTTTTTATAGGTTATTAGCAATGGAAACTTGGTATGAAGGTAATAAGCTTTTTAATAGAATATTTTAAGTCACCAAGAACTGTGGGAGCTGTAGCACCTAGTTCAGAAAAATTAGCAGAGAAGATGGTTTCTGATATTGACTTTGAAAATGCAAAATGTATTGTTGAGTATGGACCTGGTACAGGAGTATTTACAGACAAGCTTTTGGGAAGAAAAAAGCAGGATACAATATTGTTATTACTAGAATATAATAAAGAGTTTTGCAAACGGTTGGAAGAAAAATGTAATAGATATGATAATATTATAGTAATAAATGATTCTGATGAAAATGTAGATGAACATTTAGCAAAGTACAATATAGAAAAAGTGGATTACGTTGTTTCAGGTTTGCCTTTTGCAAGTTTACCGAAAAATGGTTCAAATAAAATATTAGAGAAAACTAGAGGCATATTAAAGTCTGATGGATTATTTATAACATTTCAGTATACTCTTTTAAAAAAAGAATTTATTACAGTTTATTTTAAGAAAATAGATATGGAAAGAGTTCTTTTTAATGTTCCGCCAGCCTATGTTTTTAGATGTTATAGTTGTTAATACATATAAAAGTGAAAAATTATTTGATAACTATAAAATTACTACAGGAAATATTAAAATACGCTTTTTAGACTGTAAGAGGATAGTATCTTCTTATGGTCTTTTTATTTTAAAAGAAGAACCCAAAGCAGCTATGAAGTTTTAGCTGATTTTTAATATATAATTCAGTTTCCAATGGACTGTTTTGTTAATAAATACACAAGCAGTAAAATATAATAATAATGTATGGAAAATATGTGAAATAAATTTATATATAAGTTATTTGGGGGGAGAGAATGGTGGAAAATAAATCAAAAATAATAGCAGTAGCAGGTAAGGGTGGTGTTGGAAAAACATCTATTTCAGCTGCTATAGTGAAGGTTTTAGTTTCTTATTATCCTAAGGCTAAGATATTAGCAATAGATGCAGACCCTGCAGTAGGGCTTTCCACTGCATTAGGTATTGAGCCAGCAAGCACAATTGATGATATTCGTAAATCCATTATTGAAAATGTAGAAGATGGCAATACAAGAGAGGCTATTGAGCTTTTAGGTGAAGCAAGATATCGCATTTTTGATACCATGGTAGAAAAGGACGGTTTTGCATTTATTGCTGTTGGACGTCCTGAATCTGCAGGCTGCTATTGTAAAATTAATTCCTATTTAAAAGAAGTAATAAGCCTTTTATCAAATGAATTTGATTATGTGGTAATAGACGGAGAGGCTGGTATTGAACAAATCAATCGCCGTGTTATGGAGAAAGTAACTCATCTTATCTTAGTTACAGATCCAAGCAAAAAGGGTACTCAAGTAATTCAAACCATAAAAAAAGTTGCAGATAATCTAGTAATGTATGATGAGATAGGAGCAGTGGTTAATAGAATTAATGACATGTCACTTTCTGATTATATTGATACAGGAAATATTCCTATTTTGTCTTATATTTCTGAAGATAAAAATCTTGCAGCCTTTGATATTCAAGGTAAAAGTGTATTTAATCTTCCTGAAGATTCTAGTGTGATTATTGGGGCAAAAGAAATTATTAAAAATATAAATCTATTGTAAAGGAGAAGCTATGAAAGATTTAAAGCATTTATATTACTTTGAAAACTTGCTTGATGATGTTAATAATGAACTTATTAGACAAGCTAAGAATGAAGGAAAACTTGCTATTGGATATACATGCTTTCATATGCCTGAGGTACTTCTTAATTTAGATAATTGTTTTTCACTTCGTATGCGTGCACCTAAAACCGGGTCTATGGAAATAGCAACATACTATATGTCTAACTATACCTGTGAGTATTGCAGGGCACTATTAGAAAGAACTATAGAGGGAAGTTATAATTTTCTTGATGCCATTGCAGGCATTGATGCTTGTGCAATGATGAATCGTACAATGGAAAATATTGAAGTGCTGAACTTAATTGATAAAAAAGGATTTTTTGTTTCTCATGTGGATGTTCCCTATAAGGTAAATGATGATGCCGTGCTGCATTATGTTCAGCAGATTCAGCTTAAAGTATTAAATAAGTTAAAAGAGAACTTAGGAGTAGACATTTCCGATGATTCTATGTGCAAAGCTGTTATGCTTCATAATGAGGTTTGCAGGATAATAACTGAAATAGGAGAGTTTAGAAAGAAAGAAAATCCTCCTATAACAGGTTATGAATTTCATATACTTAATTTAGTTTCATATGTTTGTCCTAAGTATCTTATTATAGATAAGCTTCGGGAGACTTTGGAGGAAATAAAAATTAGAGAAGTGGATGATAATAAAAGCTTTAGAGCTAAAGTAGTCTTGGTTGGTAGTGAAATAGATGATCCGGAGTTAACTAAATTAATTGAAGAATCCGGTGCACTTATTGTAGCAGATCGTTTTTGTTTTGGTTCTTTCCCAGGCCGTCAGGAAATTATACTTAAAGATGGAGAAAAAGTATTAGATTCTATCTGCAGGCAGTATTTAGAGCAAAGCCTTTGTCCACGTTATGTAAGTCATGAAAAGATCAATCAAAGACGTGATTTTGCAGAAAATCTTTATAAGGATTACCATGCAGATGGCATAATTTATGAGCAAATGAAATTCTGTGATTATTGGGGCTATGAACGTGCTTTAACTAGCCATATTATGACTGAGGAACGAGGTATACCTACCCTTTCTATTGACCGTCCATACATGTCAAGAACTTCAGGACAGCTTAGAACTAGGGTTCAAGCATTTGTGGAAAGCCTTGAAATTAAAAAAATTCATAAAGAGAAGGAGGCTTTAGCCCGTGAGTAATAATTTAGGTAAGTTATATACTGGGGACATGATTTTGAAGCGTCGTGAGTGGAAGGGTTTTAGAGATACTATGTATGATTTTGGACGTTGGCTTAAATGCTGGGGAGCATTGATAAGGCTATCATTAGCGTGTCCAAGTCAGCTTAAAAAGGCGGTATTTAGATATGGATGGATGAGCTCCTATCTTACAACTCCTGCATTTATCGATAGACACACCTTAGGACTTCGAGGCATAGAATTAAGAATCTGCCATAAACAGTTTTTTACTATGACTTCTCATGCAATAGATATGACAAAAACTATATTAAAGGGTGATGCTAATTTAAATGGTAAAAGTAAAAAGGCAAAAGAGCTTAGTAAAAAAGTAGTTCTATTTGATGAAATGATGCCTATTCAAATCATGGCAGGGTTTCCAAATTTAAAGGGATTACCGGTGCAAATGATTCCTATATTTTTACCATCAGAAATGGATCAACAAAGTTCCATGCCTTATATTGATGCAGTAGAAAACTATGGCTTGCCAGCAGATGTATGTCCTCTTCCAGCAGCGGAATCTGGTTGTGCAGTGGTAGGAGATTACCCTCGAATTGGCTGTTGCTTTATATCAAGCAGTATGCCTTGTGATGGTAGTTGCATGGCTTCAACATACCAAGATAGATTCTTTAATCTTCCTACTTATCCACTGTCACCCCCAGTGCGCTTTAATGAGGAGGAAGTTCAAAGATATGCGGTTAAGGATATTCAAGGAGCTATAAAATTTATTGAAGAGCAGACTGGAGAAAAGTTTGATTGGGATGCTTACTTTACAGTTATGAAACGATACAATGAAGAAACAGAATATATGCTTAAAAAGTGGGATATAAATAAAACAGCCTATCCTCAAATTACTGGTCCTTCATTAGCTCTGCATCGAATGTATGCTTTTCAAATAGCAGGCAGCTTAGATACAAGGTTTTTAAAAAATGATAAAGAAGTATATGAATTAATGATGAAGGGCTATGAAAAAGACAAAGAAAAGTACGGTAAACAAGGTACAACAAAGTATCGTCATCGTGCAATTGTTTGGTCCTGTCCTGCTCACTATTATAGTAACTTTTCTTTTTGGGCTCAAAATTGCTGGGGAATTCAAGTTTTAGTTGATATGGAGTGTATGCTTTCTCACCACTTCTTTGATACTGAAAATAAGGAAGCTTCCTTAATTGATCTAGCTAAAGCATATGAGCGTATGTCTATGAGAAGTCATACTAATGGGGGCCATGCAAATGTTTTAGAAGAATTGTGGAAGCAATGCAAAGAGTTCAATGCCAATATGGTTATAATGTACAGTCATGTATCCTGTAAGACCATGGCAGGACTTCAAGGATTATTTGAAGATCAGGCTCGTGAAAGAGGCATACATTTAATTTGGGTTGAACATGATTTGTGTGATCCAAGAACGGTTTCTAGAAAAGAAATGCGAAGTAAAGTTAACAGATATATGCAGACAGTTTTCCGTGAAGAACCACTTGATGCAAGCTTAGTGGATTTTGAGGATGCAAATACTTGGTGATAGTTAGGGGGAGGAGATTTTATGAAAAAATATTTTGGAGGATGCGATGTAGGCTCCACATATACCAAAACAGTTATACTTGATGAAGAAGGTAATATGGTTTCTAGCAGTACAATAAAAAGTAAAATTAATTCAGAAGAAAGTGCAAAAGCTGGATTGAAAGAGACCCTGGAACAGGCAGGCTTAAAAAGCATAGATGAATTAAGTTATTTGATTGGTACAGGTTACGGTCGTAATAAAGTTCCTCAGGCTCAAGAAAATATAAGTGAGATTAGCTGCCATGCAATGGGAGTACATGTAACTGATCCAACGGTAAAGGCTATTATAGACATTGGAGGACAGGACGTAAAAGGCATTTCGGTTGATAAAGATGGAACAGTAAAAAATTTTGCTATGAATGATAAGTGTGCTGCAGGTACAGGTCGCTTTTTTGAGTCAATGGCAAGAGCTTTTGAATTAGACTTACCAGAGTTTTGTAAGCTTTCCCTTAAAGCCAAAAATGTTATTCCAATTACGGCACAGTGTACTGTATTTGCTGAAAGTGAAGTTATTACTCTTGCAGGAGAAGGTAAGCCTAAAGAAGAAATTGCAGCAGGTATTCAGCTGGCTGTGGCAAAAAGATGTTTTGTTATGGCAAAAAAAGCTGGTGCTACAGACAGTATAACTTTAACAGGCGGTTGTGCTAAAAATGAAGGTTTAAAAAAGGCTATTGAACATGTATTAAAATTAAAGGTTATTGATCTTAAAATTGACCCTCAATTGATGGGTGCACTAGGTGCTGCTGAGTATGCTCGTCAAAAGGGTTTAGCAAAGGAGAAATGATATGAGCTTATATTGGTTATTTTTAATAATCCCAGCTGCTTTATTAGTGCTTTTATTTATTATTTACATTTTTAACTTAGATATGAAATTGGTTGCGTCAATCTATAAAAGCTTGCGTAAACGTTTTGATAACGAGAAAAGGGAGACTAGTCTATAATGGAATTGTATAATGGTATAATTAGTGATACATTAGAGTTACTTTCAGCATATACTCCTAAAAAATTAAGAGTATATGAAAATGTTAATTGGGAAATGTGCCTAAGCAATGAATTGATACTTTCAAAAGATGCAGCTTTTGAATTGGGTGGAAATAGACTTCCTTCCTTAAATTATTCTTGTGTCACCACGTCAAAGTGCTTAGTTCCAAAAGATGAAATCTTATTATATGGTGCAGATTTAAATGAAATAAAGAAAGATACGGCTTTTGGCAGGATTGTTTTATTAAATATTAATGATCTAAATGATGATGATAGAGCATACAAAGCTATTAAAGATTTAGAGTATGTAAAATATAATATTATACCCAAAGGATATATGATTCGAGCATCCAGCTTTGATAAACGTGAACAAGTTAGAGTCAGCAAAGAAGCTGTAAGGAAAGGAATTAATTTTGAAACTATAGGTAATGTATATATTAATAAATTAAAAGAAGATGAGTTAGTAAAGTCTGCTTGTATAATTTTTATTACTGAAAATATTCCTAAGTTCAAAGAGCTTAATGCATATGCTAATAAAGTGGATGCAATTACTCAAACATTGAACCATGTTTTAAATAATATGAATTTAGATTGCCAGAGCTGTAACTTAAAATCTATCTGTGATGAGGTGGAAGGTATGAGAAAGCTCCATTTCAAAACAATTGAATCAGTTAATAGATATGATAACTAATTCGGAAGTTGAAAAAATAGTAATTCTATACAAGGACACTTGCAAGACAAGAAGAAACTTATAAAAGTGATGGGAAGTTTATTAATGATGATGATTTGAAAAAAATCACTTTTATGAAGCAAGCAGAAGAATAAACAAGATTAGTTAAGAAATTAGAAAAAAGATTACGTAGATTGAACGTAAAATATCAAGAAAATATGAGTTAAATAAAGAAGAGAGGTATATGTAATGAAATTTACAAAAGTTGTATTTGATAAACCTGCTGCAGAGGATTATGTAGATCTAAGAGTACGTTCAGGAATGGGAAATAAAAATGTGGAAAGAAGCAGAATAGCAATAGAGAATTCTCTATTTACTGCAAGTATTTACCATGGTGATAAACTTATAGCATTTGGAAGAGTAGTGGGTGACGCAGGGATTACTTATGTGGTAAGTGATATCATGGTAGATGAAAAGTATAGACGAGAAGGATACGCAAATGAGATCATGATATCCATCGATAAGTTTTTGAGAGAAAATACTCATGAAGATAGTTATGTATGTCTTATAGCAAATAGTCCAGCAGACAAGCTTTATTCCAAATATAATTTTGAATATTTGTCAGAGGATAAATGCGGAATGCTAAGAAAACAAAAATAATCTGGCTAAAGATGAATTTTTATTTTAAAAAAATATATGTATGCATGGTTATTTACTGCATTTAGAACATTCTCTCTGATGAAAGTAAAGAATTCAATGCTTTGTACACATCTTTATGAATATGCTAGTTATAATGTAAGTTACATCCGTAGCATCTATTTCTTTTCATTGAAAATAAGTATGGTTATTAGTCTTAAATATAAAGAATTATAAATCTAAGGCAGGGCTATGATTGACCCTGCCTTAGATTTATAATTTACTGATATTATTGTTCTTTATAGAAAAATAGATTTTTGCAATTTATTTATTTTGATCCTTAAAATTCTTGATTTTAACAACTTATTTATGTTTTCTACCTTTTATACATTTAATAATTTTAGAATACATATATTCACATATTTGTATGATATAATTAAATAATAAAAATAAATATTTTGACAGGGATGTGATATTATGAATTTTTTATGCAATAATTGTAATTTAAACGCTGATATAGAAGATTTAAGGAAAAAATTGAATAATGCTATAGTTGAAAAGAATGATAATTTATTAGATGATGAAATAATTAGTTTAAGCCAGTTTCTCGATAATTTAGTGTATGAATGTATATTTTGTAAAAAGAAGCTGAATAATTCATCTAAACTAAATCTAAAAGATATATTTGGAACACATTCAAGTTTTTATTACTATGGAAAAGAGCATCTCTTTGCTAATATGTATTTCTATATAATAGAAGGAATTAATAATAATGAGCTTATTTATGTATCTATGCAGGAAAACTTATATGTTGAATTGATAGAATTTTTAAAAATTAATGATGTATCCATAAACCATATTAAATTTAGACCTGTAAAAGAATTGATTATGAGCAATAAACAGGGGGATTTAATTCAATTAAAACAAAAAATCAGCAGTATTTGCTTAGAAGATGAAGTTAAAAAATACAATGGCATTAGATGGATTGGACAACCTACTTATGCTATTGAAACTACATCACAAGATGACTTTTTAAATTGGGAAATCAACTTAAATAAAGCATTAAGCAATACGAATGTTTCTCTAATTTGTATATATGATGCTTATGACTATATGCATGAAGGTAAAGTTATTAATGAAGAGGTAATAAATAAGTCATTGGATACACATTCGTACCTTCTTAAGAATTTAATTTTAGAAGAAATAAGTTAATATTTTTATGAAAATTTTGTTTATATTTTGCACTTAACTAAAAGTGAAGATTATTTAATTACATTACAAAAAAAGATTGCAGGTAATGCATTTTTATTCATTACCTTGTAATCTTTTTTTGTTTTTTTTGCTATAAAAAAATATATAAGTATTATATTTAAAAGCGGATTTAATAGTAAAATAATAAAAGCCAACTTAAATAAAAATTTAAATAAGCATATATAATGAATTTTAGTAGTATATAATTAGATTATAAATATGTAATTAGAATATATAAATATGTAATTATAGTATACAAATATTAAGTTAATTTATAAACATATAACCATATTTATATATATATGGTAAAAATTAAAAGCATTAAGTCACTTTTTACTAATGCTTCTATTTGCATGTCTTCATAGATATTAAATTTTACACAATATTAAATAGGCTAAAGATAACTTAGTTTTTTATTCAACAATGGATAAATAGAAAAAATTAAGTGATTATTTAAGCAAACAGTGTTGATATTGCTACAAACGATTACAACAGTGTTGCATTTTATCAAATCTCCATACTTTTTATAAGAATAATTATAGTATATACACAAAGAGAAAAGCTCTTATGGAAATTTGAAAATTGTTTTAGCCTTATTTGAATATGTTTATGTATTAATTAACAAAAGAAAGAGGTTTAATATGAGTTATTTAAGTACAAAAGAACAATTAAAAGAATATCTTTCTCAGCAAACACCATTATTTGAGGCTGAAAAATTATCTTATTTTACAACTAAACATATGAGCAAATACTTCAATATTTCCAGGTCTGTTACTAGTCAATATCTTAATGAATTATATAAGGAAGGTGAACTTATAAAAATAAATTCCCGTCCTGTATATTTTTTAGATAAAAAAGCCATAGAAAAAAAATATGGAGAACACATAGAATATGATGAATTTTTGAACATATCTGATTTAATGAAAACTTTAACTAAAAATAAATTTGTTCAAAAAGATTTTTATAAGGCCATAGGAAATAATGGATCTATAAGTTACACCATTACTCAGTTGAAAACTGCGCTATTATATCCTCCTCAAGGACTGCCTATTGTTTTGTATGGGGAGGAAGGTGTAGGAAAGGAATTTTTAGCAGAGCTTACTTTCGAATTTTTAAAAAATGAGAAGCTTTTACAGGATGAAAGTAAATATGTAAAAATCAGCATACTAAAAAATGCAAACACAGATTACATAAAAGAGATATTTGGATATAAAAATTTAAGCACAGGTGAGATTAAAACAGGACTTTTAGAGAAAGCTAAAAATGGGGTATTATACATTTCCAATGCTTCAAATCTCAGTGAAAAGTGTCAACAGAAATTGAGTGAATATTTAAGCTTAGGCAAGTATACCTGTGTAAATGATACTCAAAATGTTCAAACTTCTAGAACACGTGTGGCTTTAAGCACATTGGAAGATCCTTATCAAAGTCTTTCACAAAACTTGCTAATAAATATACCAGTTGTTGCTAAAGTTCCTTCTCTAGATGTTAGATCTGAAGAAGAAAAAATAGAGTTTATACTTAAATTTTTTTCATTAGAAGAAGAAATGATTCAAAAGAACATAAATATATCTAAAAGATTATTTCAAATACTTATGGACTATCCTTTTAATAATAATCTAAATGGATTAAAAAAATGTATCCAAAGGATATGTGCAAATGCTTATCTTCAGCATAAGGATGATAAAAGTTTAAATGTTTATGTATATGACCTGCCAAGTGAAATACTTTCACATTTAGATGCAAGTTATAAATCTGAATTAAATGATGAAGAACTTATTGCAATTCACGATTTTAAGAAAAATGATACTAGTATTAATATACTTTACTTCTTTGATCATTTAATCGATTGCTATATAGAATATGAAAAAAATAATATAACATTTTCAGAGTTTTTAAATCGTGGATTTCATCTTATGCGAGAGTATTATGATTATATTATCTTTGAAGAAAAGTATAAAAACAGCCGTATAAAAGCCGTTGAGAAGTTAATTAATAATATTTTAGAAGATGTAAAGTCAAGGGCACGAATTACTCTGCCTTTAAACTGCGGCTTTACTATTAGCAGGATACTTAATGCTATGCAAAAAATACAATCAAGTATTAATGTTTGGGAAAAGGAAAGGCTGCATGATATTAAAAGCTGTTTTGATACTTTAATTAAAGAATTACCTAATGAATATGTTTTAACAAAACAAATTGCTAAAAATATAAATAATACTTTAGACATTAAGCTTACAGATATTAATCAAATTTTTGTACTATTAAATATTCATTTTTACAATAAGAATATTAAAAATCAGGATATTGTAGGAATCATAATTTGTCATGGATATTCTACAGCTTCTAGTATATCTGATGCAGTTAACAGCCTTCTAGGCGCTAACCTTTTTGAAGCCATAGATATGCCACTAAATACGGATATTGAAGAGGTTGCCTTTAAGGTAAATGAATACATTAAGGCTAATTATTATTATAAGAATATAATTCTAATGGTGGATATGGGCTCTTTAGAAGGAGTTATTGAACAAATTAAGGGCAATGTAAATATAGGAATTATAAATAATGTGTCTACTAGTTTAGCTTTAAATGTGGGCCTTAAAATAATACAGCAGATGAGTATAGAAAAGATTTTACAAAGTGTTTGTAAAGAAAATATATGCAATTATAAATTTATATCTGCAGTAGAAAAAGAAACTGCCATTGTATTTACTAGTGATGCAGGAGCAAAAGTAAGCTCAAAAATATCTGAACTTTTTAAACAAAGTTTACCCAAACAAATTCAGCTTAAATTTTTAGACTATGATTATAAAAAATTAATGAAAAATAAATCAGAAGATATATTGTTTAAAAAGTATGATGTGGTATTAATGATTAAGCCATATACACTAGATATACCTAATATTAATAGTGTTACTTTAGAGGATATTGTTAATTTTAAAGATATCACAATGGTGCATCAAGCACTTAAACCATATCTAACTGAAGAAGAAATTGAAGTTTTCAATGAAAGATTACTTAAAAACTTTTCATTGCATAGCGTGATGGAGAACTTAACCATACTAAATGCAAATAAACTTTTAGATTATGTTTCTGAAGCTGTAAACCATCTTCAAGCTTTATTAGGACAAAAATTTCAGAGTAAAACAATTATTGGAATATATATACACATATGTTTTCTCGTTGAAAGATTGGTTACTAAAAATGCTATAGAAATTTATGATGACTTAGATGGATTTGAGAAGAGTCATGCAGATTTTATAAAGCATGTTCATAACAGCTTTGAATTGATGTTAAAAAATTATAATGTAGAGATACCTATCAGCGAAGTAGCTTATTTATATGATTATATTTTAAATGATAGAAAAGGAGGGGAAGAAGATGGATTTTCAGTTAGCTGCAATGAATTGTCATTATAGATTCTATCCACTAGAATATTTTTTCAGCAGTGCTAAAAAAAATGGATTTAAAGCAGTAGAAATTTGGACAGGACCCCAGCATTTTTACATGGACTATAGAGATTATGAAAATGTAAATAAGCTAAAAGAACTTTCTGATAAGTACCAAATAGAAGTGATAGGTATATGTCCAGAACAAACCAATCCTAAACCAAATAATATTGCAATTAAAGATAATAATAGAAAAGAAAATGTAAAGAAATATTTTTGCAATGCTATAGATGTAGCTTCAGCGATGGGATGTAAACATATCGTAATTACATCTGGATGGGCTTTTTATAATGAAGATTTAGAAGAAGCTTTTAATAGAAGTGTTCATATGATTAAGAATATTGCTAATTATGCAGAAAAGAAAAACATTTATTTGGCTATAGAAGCATTACAACCTATGGAATCTAGATTGGTGACAAATATATCAGATATTAAAAGACTCAAAGAAAAGGTAAATTCAGATTATCTTAAAGTTTGTATTGATTTTGGAGCTATGGCTAAAGCCAAGGAATCCATTCAGGAATACTTTGAAGCTTTTGGTAATGATATTATACATATTCATTTTGTAGATGGAAAACCTACAGGGCATCTAGCTTGGGGTGATGGAGAAAGAAACCTTGAACAAGATCTTAGAGACTTAAAAAAATGGGGATATAAAGGATATCTATCCCTAGAAACAGCAAATGATAGGTATTATGAAAATCCTTTTGATGCTGATAAAAAGTCTATTATAGCATTTAACAAAATAATTGAGGAGAAAAAGATATGAGACATTTTATTTTAGCAAGTCATAGTACATTTGCAGAGGGCATATACGGCTCAGTAAAGCTAATTGTGGGGGAGCAGGAGAGAGTTACCATTTTAAATGGATATGTAGAGCAAGGTGAAGATTTTAAAAAAAGAGTTAAGGAACTAATGAATACCTTTAACCAACAAGATGAGATTATTGTTATTACAGATATTTTAGGTGGAAGTGTGAATAACGAATTTATGAAGTATTTAAAACGAGAAAAATTTTATTTACTAACAGGTATGAACCTTCCTATGCTTATTGAACTTTTTATTCAAGGAGAACAAGAAAAGGATACAAAAAAGCTTTTAGAAAATGTGACTAAAATAGGTTCAGAAAGTGTTTTATTTTGTAACTCACTATTTTCAGAATCTGATGAAGAAGATTTTTAGAAGGAAGGAGATATTATGATTAAGTTAGTTAGAGTAGATCACCGTTTACTACATGGCCAAGTAGCATTTTCTTGGATGAATGCTATTGGTGGAGATTGTATTTTAATTGCCAGCGACGAAGTGGTAAAAGATGAAATTTGGAAAACTACTTTAAAGCTGGGTAAACCTTCAGGGGTAAAGCTTGTTATTAAGAATATTGAAGATTCAATCAAAGCGTTAAATAGTGGAGTTACAGATAAATATAAATTACTTGTTGTAGTACAAACTATCAAAGATGTAGCAAGGTTAGCGGAAGGATGTCCGCAGATTACAACTATTAACTTAGGAGGTGCAAAAAATACTGAAGGAGCCAGACAAATAAGTAAAGCTATTTTTGTTACAAAAGAAGATGAAGAAATATTGAAGAATTTACTAGATAAGGGAATAGATGTTGAAATCAGACAAATTGCAAGTGAGAAAAAAATAGATGCTAGAAGCGTCTTATAAAAGGAGGTATAAAAATGACAGAAGCGTTACTAATCGCTTTAATTGCTGCAATTGGAGTAATGGACTATCAGATGGGTACCTTATACATATTTAGACCTATAGTATTAGGACCTTTGGTAGGTGCTGTGCTAGGAGACTTTCAACAAGGTCTTATAATTGGAGCTAATTTGGAATTATTCTTTATGGGAGCTATTTCGGTAGGTGCATATGTTCCACCAGATACAATTGTAGGTGGTGTGCTAGGGACAGCCTTTGCTATTTCTTTAGGAAAAGGACCAGAAGTGGCAGTAACATTGGCTATGCCTATTGCATTATTATCTCTAGCTATTGGAAACTTTATTGATGCTTTTGTTCCAATGATTTTAAAATATGCTGACAAAGCTGCAGCTAAAGGAAATACTAAAGGTATATATTATGTACATTGGATTATTGGAGGACTAAATGTATTAAGAAGATTTGTATTAGTTTTTGCAGGTTATTATATTGGAGTAGATAAAATGCAAGTAGTATTAGATGCTATTCCTAAAGTATTGATTGATGGTATGGGTGCTGCAGCAGGTTTACTTCCTGCACTTGGTTTTGCAATGCTCATGAGAATGATTTTAAACAAACAGTTAGTACCATTTTTCTTCTTAGGTTTTGTATTAGCAGCTTATATGAAAGTTCCAGTACTAGGAGTTGCTATTTTAGGAGTTATTTATGTTATTGTAAAATTTGATTTCTTGAATCCAAATAAAAATAAGCCTGCTATGGAAACGAGTACAGGGGGTGTTTTAGAAGATGACGACTTTTAAAAAGGAAAATAATGAAAAAATAGTCACTAAAAAAGATTTAAATAAAATGGTTTTAAATCAAGGAAGTTTAGGAATGGAATTTTCATGGAACTATGAAAGACAAATGAATCTTCCTTTCGCTATGATGATGAACCCTATTCTTAAAAAAATTTATAAGGATGACCCAGAAAAATATAAAGAAGCTGTGATAAGACATCTAGAGTTTTTTAACATAACACCACAATTAGCTCCATTTGTTGGAGGAGTGGTAGCATCTATGGAAGAAGCACATGCCAAAGGTGAAGTGGATTCTAAGGCTATATCTAGTGTAAAAACAGCTCTTATGGGACCTCTTTCAGGAATTGGTGATTCTATATTTCTTGGATCCATTCGTGTAATTGCTCTTGGAGTAGGATTGTCCCTAGCTATGCAGGGAAATATTTTAGGACCAATACTTTACTTTTTAATATATAACATACCAGCATTTTTCATTAGATTCTATGGTGCAAGAAAAGGTTATGAACTAGGATTTAACTATCTTGCAAAGATGCAGGAAAATGGAATGATGGACAAGCTTATGTTTGCTGCAGGAATCTTAGGAATAATGGTTATTGGTGGAATGACTAAAGACATGGTCTACACAGAATTAGTGATGGAAATAGGTTCTGGAGAAACTGCAAAAAAATTGCAGGAAATTATAGATGGAATAATACCAGGATTAATAGGACTTGGAGTGACTTGGTTCTACTACTGGTTATTAGGTAAGAAAGTAAATCCTATTTTAATTATTTTAGGAACAATTTTAATTGGTGTACTTGGTGCAAGTGTTGGTTTATTTTGATAATTAAAAAAGACGGAGGGAAAAATTAATGCTAAAATTTAATGAAGAAGAGTACAGAAGAAGTGCAGATTTAATTAGAAAGGCAAGGCCAATAGCAGAAGAAGCAGCAGATAAGGTAGCCGCTGAAGGATATTCTAATATTTTCTTTACAGCAGTAGGAGGATCCTTATCCCCTATGATGGCTATAGGGCATATGGCAAAACAATTGACTAATATTCCTGTTTTTGTAGAGCAGGCTGGAGAACTTTTAGCTTGTGGACATAAACAATTAACAAAAGATTCATTAGTAATTACTTTATCAAAATCTGGAGACACAAAAGAATCTGTTGCTATAGCAGAATACTGTAAAAAGAATGGAATTAGAGTTATTTGTTGTACCAAAAATGAAAATTCTCCATTAGCTTTAGCCAGTGATTATGTAGTGCCTATGAAACATGAAAATGGAGTAGAGTATGAATATATCCTTCTTTACTGGATATTCTTCAGACTATTACACAAAGCTGGAGAATTCGAAGATTATGATGAACTTGCAGAACAACTTTGCTTATTACCTGAAAACTTATTATCTATCAAGGAAAAATTTGAGGAAAAAGCAGGAGATATTGCAAAAGAGCATTATGATGCACCTATACAATATTGGATTGGCGGATGTGAAATGTGGGGAGAAGTATACTTATTCTCCATGTGCATACTAGAAGAAATGCAGTGGATTAAAACAAAGAGTGTAACTTCTGCAGAGTTTTTCCATGGAACCTTAGAACTAATTGAAAAAGATACCAGTGTGTTCTTAATTAAGGGAGAAGGAAAAGGACGTCACTTAGACGAACGTGCAGAAAAATTCTTAAAAGCTCATACAGATAAGTTAGTGGTAATTGATACACAAGAGTATGCTTTAGATGGAATTGATACGAAATTCAGATGGATAATAGCTCCAACTATTTGTTCTACTATATTAGTAGATAGATTGGCTTTCCATTTTGAATCCTATACTAAACACAATTTAGATTACAGAAGATATTATCGTCAATTTGATTACTAAAATTAAAATATAATTAGATGAAAAATAATGGCTGCCCAACATTGGTGCAGCCATTATTTTTATAACATTTAGTTACAAATAATTGAGGCGAGTATTAAAACCTTTGTAAAAATTTGACTTTGAAAATACTATATAATATAATGATTTTATAAAAAGTTTACAAAACATTCATATGTTGAATAATTCATTATGGTTAAGCATATTAATGCTATGTAAAACATTATTTTGAAGGAGGTAGAATATTATGGGAATTTTGTACCAAGCAACAAATTTTACTGGTTGGGCCATTTGGTTTTTTGTTTTGTTTGCTTTAATGGCTTTTAATGAGTTTGGTCGTTCTACAAAATGGGGAGGAATCATACTTTTTTTAATTGTTCCTATAGTTTTAACTATATTTGTGTGGCCAACAACTGCAGCCCCAGGAAATGAATATGGTACAGGTAATTGGTTTAATTGGGTAAAAACTTATTCTGCTCTTGCAGGATGTCTTTGGTTTATGTTTATTCGTTATAAACCATCATTTGCTAAGAAAAAGTGGGCATTATTTTTGCCAGCCTTTATCTTAGCAATCAATATCCTTGAGGCATCTATTCGTGATTTTCAATGTTTCACATATGGTGCATGGAATGGAGCACGTGTTAACAATCTTTGGCTAATGTCAGGACCATGGAATATCATGAATGGTATAGCTGGATTACTCAATATTATTACTATTTGCGGCTGGGCTGGTATTTTTGTTTCTAAGGATAAGACAAAAGATATGATTTGGCCTGATATGATTTGGTCTTGGATAGTGGCATATGATTTATGGAACTTTGCTTATACTTATAATTGTATAGCTGATCATTCATTTTACTGTGGACTAGCATTATTGCTTTCCTGCACTATACCTGCTTTCTTTATTAAAAAAGGAGCATGGCTACAACATCGTGCACAAACGCTTGCATTGTGGATTATGTTTGTTATGACAGTACCTTCTTTTGCAGATCGTATAGCACCTGTATCTACTACACATAACTCAACTGCATTTTTTATTGTAAGCTTATTGTCTTTAATAGCAAATGCTGCATTAGCAATTTATCAATTTAATAAGATATTCAAAAATAAACTAAATCCACTAAAAGATGAAATATACAAAGATACAGAAGTTTACAAGAAGGTAGTTGAAGAAAATATATAATTAGAGCTATGGATGAATTTCCAATAGCAAAATTGTAGTTAAAGCAGCAACTAGGCTGAGCTGCTAATTCTAAAAAGGACAATCTAACTCAAAATCCCAGCAGTTTAAAAACTGCTGGGATTTTTTAAGCTTCTGATAAACATAATTGCAGACTTTGATAATCATTGGTTAATTTTTCGTAAGGAACTGGATATCCTCCGTAAATTAGTGCAGCACCGGAGTAGGTTTCTTTGCTTTCATTGATGCGGTATTGTTTTTCAGGATCAAGTCCTTTTAACTTGATATGCATAAATGGAGCATTTGCACGTGCATGCAGTGTAACTATATTTACTAAAGAAGAACTCCTATCTTGGGAAACAAACTGCCATGCAGCATAATCATTATTTTCACCAGGATTAGAAATACGGTAATAGCTTCCATCTTGAATTAAGAAATAGTATTTTTTGAAATGCTTTATCTGCTGTTTGACTATTTCTTTTTCCTCAGGAGTCATTTTACTAATATCAAGTTCATATCCGAAGGTTCCTGACATTGCCACAGTGCCTCTTGTATCTAAAGATGTTTCCCTGCCCGTCTGTTGGTTTGGAGAAACAGATACATGAGAACCTACAGATGAAACAGGATATCCATAAGAAGTTCCATATTGAATTTCTAAACGTTCAATGGCATCTGTGTCATCACTGCACCAGCTTTGAGGGAAGTAGTAGAGCATTCCTGCATCAAAACGGCCTCCTCCGCCGCTGCAACCTTCAAATAATATATCAGGGAAGCGGTTTGTGATTTTTTCTAGCACTTCATATAAGCCAAGAACATAACGGTGGAACACTTCACCTTGTCTATCTGTAGGTAATGCTGCAGACCATACATCTGCCAGATTTCGATTCATATCCCATTTTACATATTCAATAGGAGCACTCTCTAATACTTTACAGATGGAATCATATATATAATCACGTACTTCTTTTCTTGAAAAGTCTAGTACCAGCTGATGACGACTTAGGTTAGGAAGTCTTCCAGGGATTTGTAAAGCCCAGTCTGGATGTTTACGGTACAAGTCACTATTTTCGTTAACCATTTCTGGTTCTACCCAGATACCAAATTTCATTCCAAGAGCATTAATTTTATCAACTAGCTCTTTTAAAGAACCTTGAAGCTTTTCTTCGTTTACAACCCAGTCTCCAAGACCACGGAAATCATCATTACGATCACCGAACCAGCCATCATCCATAACGAAAAGTTCTATGCCCAGTTCAGCAGCATCTTTTGCTATATTTACCAGTTGGTCTCCAGTAAAATCGAAGAAAGTTGCTTCCCAGTTATTAATTAGTACAGGACGTCTTGCTTTTTTATATTTTCCTCTGCAAAGATTATTACGATAAGCTTTATGAAAGTTTTGTGATAAAGCACCTAATCCTTCTGAGGAATAAGAAAGTGCAACTTCAGGTGTAAAGAAACATTCTTGTGCATTTAACTGAAAACAGAATTGATCTGGATTAATTCCCATAACAAAGCGTGTATTGTTGATCTGATCAGCTTCTGCTGCTGCAAGGAAGTTGCCGCTGTATAATAGAGAAAAACCATAACAGTTTCCTGATTCTTCTGTAGCAGCATGGTCACAAAAGATTACAAATGGGTTATAGTGGTGACTGGAGGTTCCTCTAAGGCTCCCTACAGATTGAATTCCATGATGAATAGGAGTACGCTGCATTAATCTTTCCATGGCATGACGGCCATAAAATGTAATCATATCCATATTCATTTCATTAAAGTCAATACAAAGAGAGGAAGCTTTTGTTAGCTTTATTGGAGCATTAGAATTATTAACAATTTTTGCAGCTCTTGTTATGATATCTAAATCTTCAAATACACCATAATATAAAACTACAGTTAAACCAGTGGATTTGTCTTTTAATGTAAGCTCTAAAGTGTCTGCTGCTGTATCTTTATCAGCGTACATAGAAGGAAGTCCTTCTAAATGATATTTTCCAGCATAAATTTTGTGGGAGCTGTAACGTAAATCAGAAGCATAGCTGCCGTCTTGATTTATTGTTTGTATGGAGTGAATTCTATAGTCGCCGGTTCCAAAGCAGGAATATTCCTGTGGAAGAGTATCTAATGAAAAGCAACGGTCTAAACTACATTCATAGGGGTTTCCAGAGAAACATCGATTTGCCATCTGAATAAGATAGGACATATCATCTCCATAGATAGTATTTCCATAATAAGTATGAAGCACATAGCCTAGATCAACAATCTTCAATTGGTAAGATGAATGCTTTGTTTGTAATGTAAAAGTATTATTTATGTTATTATAAATAATAGACATAGTTAATTACCTCGCTTTCTTCTTATTTTTTTACCTGTCATTATAATTATTAGAAAGTATTCAATTCCTCTAATTACACGTGTATTATAGCTATAATGCTATCATTTTGGATAAATCAAGTAAATGAATACATAAGACTAAAAATATAGCATAATGCGTTTTAAAAGAGAATAAAGTTGAAATCATATAGCATTTGGATATATAATCAAATAAATATTTCTATAAAAATGATGTAGACTGTAAAATGTAATGCACAGGATATCACTAATGATCATAAAGTGAAAGAAGGTAGTGTATTATGAAAAATCATATATATTCAATATTTCCCAATGAAAGTTTTGTGGATTTGTCTTTATATCAGTATGGATGGCAAAAATGTGATTCGTTACATTCCTACGGCCCATATATTAGGAATCATTATCTATTTCATTATATTATTTCTGGAAAGGGAACCTTATATTCGCATAACAGCTCAAATGAGGAAATAGAATATCATATAAGTTCAGGAGATGGATTTTTAATCTGTCCTGGACAAATAAATACCTATTTTGCAGATAAAGAAGATCCTTGGGAGTATGCCTGGGTTGAGTTTGATGGAATTAAAGCAAGAGAATTTTTAAGGGCAGGTGGACTCGGTATTAACTCTCCAATCTATAAACCTTTAGATTCTAAGGCGGGAAATCAAGTTAAAGATGAAATTTTATATATTGTAGGTAATAAAGATGCTTCACCTCTGCATTTGATAGGACATCTTTATTTGTTTTTAGATGCATTAATTCATTCTTCAGTGACCAAAGGTACTTTACGAGGAGGCAAACTAAAGGATTTTTACATAAGGGAAGCAATTGCATTTGTAGAGCAGCACTATCAGGAAAATATAACTGTTGAAGACATTGCAAATGCTTGTAATCTTGACCGAAGTTATTTTGGAAAGATTTTTAAAGAAACCATGGGATTAAGTCCACAGAATTTCTTAATTCAGTTTCGTATGACTAAGGCTACTGATTTAATGAAGATAACTGATAAATCTATTAAGGAAGTAAGTGAGCTGGTAGGATATGAAAATCAGCTTCATTTCTCACGAGCTTTTAAAAAGTTTTATGGTATAGCCCCTAGAGAATGGAGACAGAATGAATATTATGGTGCAAAGAAAGAATAAGAAAGAAAGCAGGAACCTTTTATGAGTAAGATTATGGGAAGTGAAATAAGAAAAGAAAATAAAAGAAAAGTAGCAAGATTTATTCTGCATAATAGAGAAACCTCAAATGCAGAAATATGTTCTGCCCTTGGACTAAGTATGCCAACAGTTCTGCAGAATGTGCAGGAGCTTATGGAGGAGGAAATTGTGACAGAGGCTGGACATTATCAGTCAACAGGAGGTCGAAAGGCAAAGCGGTTGGCTATTTCGGGTGATTTTCGCTATTCTATTGGAATTGATATTACTAAACATCATCTAAGTTTTGTACTTTTAAATCTTCAAGGAGATATTTTAAAAAAGCAGCGTTGTAAATCTATCTTTGAGAATAGTTTTGAATATTATGCAATGATTAAAGAAACATTGCAGCAATTCATTATAAGCAGTGAAATTTGTGAAAAAAAGATATTAGGTGTAGGGATTTCACTTCCAGGAATTATTGAACCAGGAAAAGAGATTTTAATTCACTCTCATATTTTAGGATTACATAACATAAGCTTAAAAACACTTAGCAATTTTATTCCTTTTGAAGTTTGTTTTGAAAATGATGCCAATAGTGCAGCGATGGCAGAGATGAAATATAAAGAAGGCAATGCTATTTACCTTTCATTAAGCAATACCGTAGGAGGCTCTATATATTTTCATAATGAAATTTATCCAGGAGATTGCTATAAGAGTGCAGAATTTGGGCATATGATTCTTCAGCCTAAAGGTAAAAAGTGTTACTGTGGAAAAGAAGGCTGTGCGGACGCTTACTGTGCTGCCAAAGTGTTGTCAGAACATACAGAGGATAATTTAGAAAAATTTTTTTCACGTCTAGAAGATGGAGATGAAGTAATCACAAATGTTTGGGATGGATATCTAGATTATTTGGCTGTTCTTATATCAAACTTAAGAATGGCTTTTGATTGCGATATTATACTTGGCGGATATGTAGGGGCACATATTGAAAGATATATGGTTCTGTTAAGCAGGAAGGTACTTAAGTATAATTTATTTGAGGATGATGTATCATATATAAAACCTTGTAAATATCATGATGAAGCAGCTGCCATGGGGATTGCCATGAAATTTATAGACAACTATTTCTATAATATCTAGATAAAAGGCGAAAGCCTTTTTTTTAGTATTGACATATAAATAAAAAAGAGTAATAATAAAAATACTTTAATAAAAAGTTTTATAAAAGTATTTTATAATGTATGGTAAAGGAGAATAGATATGTTACAGCAGATTATGACAGCGCCAGGGAAAATTGAATTTCGAGAGATACCAGTGCCAGAGATTAATTCAAATCAGGTATTAATTAAGATTAAGGAAATTGGTATATGTGGTTCTGATATTCATGTATATCATGGAAAGCATCCTTTTACTTCCTATCCTGTAACTCAAGGGCATGAAGCTTCTGGTGAAATTGTAAAAGTAGGATCAGAGGTTACAAATTTTAAGGAAGGTCAAAAGGTAACTATTCAGCCTCAAGTGGTATGCGAAAAATGCTATCCATGCCGTCATGGAAAATATAATCTTTGTGAAGAGTTAAAGGTAATGGGTTTTCAGACAACAGGAGTTGCATCACACTATTTTGCAGTAGATGTAGAAAAGGTAACTGCTTTGCCTGAAGGTATGACTTTAGAAGAAGGAGCCATGATTGAACCTCTTGCAGTTGCAGTTCATGGAGTAAAGCAGGCAGGAGATGTACATGGATTAAACATTATTGTATTAGGTGCAGGACCAATTGGGAATTTGGTAGCTCAAACAGCTAAAGGTATGGGAGCAGCAGCAGTAATGATTACTGATGTAAGTGATCTTCGTTTACAAAAGGCAAGAGAATGTGGTATAGATTATTGCATTAATACAAATGAAAAGGATTTAGGAGAAGCTATTATAGAAGCCTTTGGCCCTGATAAAGCAGATATTATCTATGATTGTGCCGGAAACAATATTACAATGGGACAGGCAATTAAGTATGCTAGAAAAGGAAGTACTATTATTTTGGTAGCTGTTTTTGCTGGTATGGCCACTATTGATCTAGCAGTCGCAAATGACCATGAATTAGATATTAAGAGTACTATGATGTATCGTAATGAGGATTACATTGATGGAATTAAGCTAGTAAATGAAAAAAAGGTACAGTTACTACCACTTCTTTCTAAAAAGTTTCCATTTAAAGAATATTTACAAGCATATCAATATATTGATAACAACAGGGAAGCTACAATGAAGGTAATGATTGAGGTTCAGGAGGACTAAAACTATGAAATATGATGTAGTAGCTTTGGGAGAGCTTTTAATAGATTTTACTCCAAACGGAGTAAGTTCTCAAGGAAATACTGTATTTGAGGCAAATCCTGGCGGGGCACCTTGTAATGTACTATCTATGCTCTGTAAATTCGGAAAGAAAACCGCTTTTATAGGAAAGCTGGGCAATGATATGTTTGGACAAATGCTTAAAGATACCATAAGTGAGATAGGAATAGAAACAAAAGCAGTAACAATGTCAAAGGATGTTAATACAACACTTGCTTTTGTTAAAATTGATGAACAGGGAGAGAGAAGTTTTGCATTTTATCGTAACCCTGGAGCAGATATGAGATTAACAGAAGAAGAAGTAGATGAATCAATAATTCAGGATGCAAAAATTTTTCATTTTGGAACGCTGTCTATGACACATGAAGGCGTTAGAAAGGCTACTAAGAAAGCAATTGACATAGCAAAGAAAAATAAGAAGCTAATTTCCTTTGATCCCAATCTTCGTCCACCTCTTTGGAATAATTTAGATGAGGCGCGAGAACAGATAGAATATGGCTGTTCAGTATGTGATATTCTAAAAATTGAAGATCAGGAACTTAAGTTTTTGACAGGAAAAGAGACAATTGAAGAAGGGGTGGAAAATCTAAAGGAAGATTATAATATTTCTCTTATTATGGTTACTGCAGGCATTGATGGAAGCTATGCTTTTTATAAAGAAAATAAAGTATATAAGCCTGCTTTTGTAACAGAAAAGACAATCGATACAACAGGTGCAGGAGATACATTTTGTGGCTGTAGTCTAGCTTATATTTTAGAGCATGGTCTAGATGGGTTAGAAAGATGTGAGCTAGAGGAAATGCTGACTTTTGCTAATGCGGCAGCTTCTATTGTAACAACTAGAAAAGGGGCTATAAAATCTATGCCTGAAATAGAAGAAGTAAAAGCGTGGATTAAATGTTTTTAATATAGTAACCTGTTGCTATTGCGGCTTTTTCGTTAATAGGTTTAGTTGAAAAATCATTTAGAATGGAATAAAAAACTAAAGTTAAAGTTTGAAAGTGAGAAATAGGATTATGAGAGAAATCTCTTAGTCCTATTTTCATTTTTAAGTCCAAAATATGATAAATTTTATCTATATTTGATAAAAAAGTCATGGTATAATAAACTGCAGGAATATAGAAAAATATGTCGAATATTAGTATGTGATTTTTAGTGATTGTAATTGTTAAAGAAATAATAAATTATTAAGGTAGGAGAGATTTTAATGATTAAAAGTGGCATGTTAATAAGCTTAAAAGGATCAAATGGTTTATCAATGGGACATGATGTAATGGAAGTTGTTATACCAATAGCACAAAAATACTTTGATACAAAATATAATGAATCTGTAGAAGGATTTTTTGCCGACTTTTTTGGGAATTTAAACCATAATATTTTAGTATCTATTAATTTGTTTAAAAAAGAACATAATTATTATGCTGAAAATAAGGAGGCTATTAATCTTGCTCTAAAGGAATTATATAGACAGGATTGTGCCATATATGATGAAATCCAAAGTGGTTATTTTCCAGTAGAAGTTTATCCGCTTATATGGAGGATAGCATTGGAGGTATTTGAAAAAACAAAAAATGGTGATGAAATGATGTATTTATTTTACGATGCTACTGCAGTATATGTAAGGGAAAAAATGAACAGTTCAAATAAAATAAAACCTCTTAACATTCAATTAGAAATATAATTTAAATACATATTATCATAAATATAGATTTTAATGAAAGAAATTTATATAATTCAGCGAAGAAGTGATATTCTAAGTTGCCTATTTAAAATAAGCGATTAAAGAAACTTCAAAAGCAATGCTCAAGAGAATATAAAATAAATATAAAAGGAGTGTAAACATGGTTTTATTTAATACTGTTGAAGAAAAAGTATCTTATGTAAAGGCACTACTATATATAGCAAGCCTTGATGAAAAAGTTGATGATAGTGAGGTAGAGGCATTAAATAGTATTTGCAGGCTATACAATATTCCTGAAGAATACTATGCCGATATATGGAATAGTGTTAATGGCAGCTCAGATATCAAAAAAATATTAGAACCCATAGTAGAAAGAAATATAAAACTTATGCTTATAAATGATTTAATATCACTTTGCTTTGCTGATGGCAGATATACAGATGTAGAGAAAAAAGGTATAAGAAATATATCAAAATTGTTAAATATAGAGGAAAGCAAAGTGCTTGAATTTGAAGCTATAATGGAGGAAAATATTCTCCTTAGGAAAAAGCTTTTTAATGCTTTGGAATGGGAGGGATAAAGATGAATTTTAAAAAAGTGGCTTTGATTGCAGGAGCAGGTGTGGCTTGTGTAGTAACAGGCGGAATGGCAGCACCAGCTATAGGAGCAGCCATAGGTTCTACTTTCATGGGATTATCAGGTGCTGCAGCAACTTCAGCAGGATTAGCAGCATTAGGTGGAGGCTCTTTAGCAGCCGGAGGTGCTGGAATGGCTGGTGGCACAGCTGTGGTTTCAGCAATAGCAGGTGGTGTAGGTGCTGCCGGTGCTGCCACTGCAAGTTCTATAGTAGAAGGCAATAAAGCAAAAGAAGATTTAAAAAAAGCACAAGATGATTTACATGAAATACAAAAAAAAGATGCAGCAAAACAAAAGATAATTATGATTCTTGAAAAGAAACTTAAAGTGGCTGAGTTAAATTATGAAATACTGAGAGAAGATGCAGAGGCTACAAAAGAACAATTGGATGAAGCTCAAAGCCAGATAAAATATATTTTAAATGAATTAGAGAAGGCAAAATTAAATGCTTGATAAAGACGTAATAATTTTAAAAAATCAAAAAGATAGAATAGATTTGCTTGAAGGAAAAATGGAACAGGTTACCTATGCTATCTCTGAAAACAAAAATAAGGTAAATGAAATCAAAAGTGATATTGAAAAAATATATGAACTTACAGGAATAAAACCTTATTCCTGTAGTTCTAAGCCATCTAAACCTAGTTATGACAATAGAGAAATCTCTGTGGAAGATACAGATTATAATACTCTATATGAAGAATCTAAAATTGCTTTAAAAAATAATGAGATTGATATTTATAATTTAACTTACGAGGATTTGCTAGAACCAAATGTCATTAGAGAAATTGAAGAACAATTAAACAGACCTGTGGAAAGAAGAGAAAAATGGAGCAATGATGATAAAGTCATTGTAATAGCAGCTGTAATAGTAGGATCAATAGCAGATATGGTTTTTAGCAATAGAACAAATAAATTAACTGGGTCAGGATATAAAGCAAAAATAACTGATGGTGGATGGGAGTTTCAGAAAAGTCAAGATTCTAATTTTTCAAGGTGGCTTAATAATTTTCATATACATGATAAAGGCTCACCTATAGATTTTCAAGGCAAGGATTTTGGAGGTGGACTTCATAGGCAGCTTTCGAAAGGCCATGATTTGTTTAGAGCCATTGAAACTATTATTAATATAAAAAATGGAAGATTTGAAGGAGTAGTATATAGGAATGGTGTTGCTACAAAAGTAGTAGAATATTCTAATCAGTATGGAACTCCATATAATACTATGTCAACCATTGAAGCTATAGGAAACTATTTAAAACATATGAAGGGTGATTTTTTTTCTACACATAGCTTACCTATTCCAGGATATTCATTTTTTAGAGAAGCTTCAAACAGAGATTTAAGAATTTTTTCTGCAAATATGTATAAAGCAGGATTTAATCTAAAGAATGTGGCTATTCAGGGAATATCAACATTATCAATAGAATTGATATTAAGAATTTACATGGCAGTTAAGGAAACAGAAAGGATAAAGCAGGAAGGTAAGTCTTTTAATATATTAGAGGACTATTCTAATATAGATAATATTAAATCTGTAATTAATTCAGCAGCAAATCCAAAGTATAGAGAAATGTTTCTTTTAGCACATTCATTGGTTACTGCAGTTAACATAGGAAAAGTTATAATAAAAAAGGCACCTTGGGAAATAAATATAACGGAAATTATAATGACAGTAAGGTACTTCATACCATTTATAAAAGACTATTTATATAGAAATTCTACACAGGCAATATTGGATAGAAATACTGCAGAAATTATTACAGAATGGGAAGATATGCTTATGAGGTTTGAGGATTATGACAAAGGTATACCTATGCCTAATAAAGTATTAATAATTGAATAGTGTTAAAAAAGAAAATTTAATTAGAAGTATAAAGTGGATAATATATGAGAGTACAGTATTATCCACTATTTATTTTTGTAAACTTATAACAGTTTGTTTATATAAAGCTTGGGTACTTAATAATATGATAAAATAAACATTAGAATATTTTAACATTCACTAAAGGAGACGATAAATATGAAGATTGATTTACATGTGCATGCAAAGGAACGCTCAAGCTGTAGTATGGCATCAGAAAAGGAACATATAGAGGCAGCAATTAAATATGGATTAGATGCAATAGTATTTACAGATCATGATAAGTTAGTACCCATAGACCATATTAGAGAATTAAATGAAATGTATAGTCCTTTTAAGATATATGGAGGAATTGAGATAAGAATGAGGGATACTGGAGAAGATATTCTTGTTATAGGACTGCAGGATAAAATTTTAGAAGAAAAAAAATGGGTTTATACTGAACTTTATAAATTTGTTAGAGAACATGAAGGATACATAGCTTTGGCACACCCCTACAGATATGAGAATAAAATAAAGGTTAAAATTGAAGAATATATCCCAGATGCTATAGAAATACATTCTACAAATATAGGAAAAGATGATTCCGAAAGAATAGAGAGGCTTGCGGGAAGATTAAATACTAATCTTTTGGGTAATTCTGATGCTCATAATTGTGTAGATATCGGTATATTTTACAATGAGCTAGAGTATGAGCCTAAAAATGAAAAAGAACTTGTAAAGCTTTTAAAAGATGGAAAGTACAAAATTGGATGTTGTGAAGATAGAATAAAAGTGTTTAATGAAGAGAAAAAAAGAAGAGAAACTTTAATAAAAGAGCTGATAGCAGAAAGAAAAACAAGAGAAGATTATCATAAACTCACTGGAAACTGGGAAGGCGATTTCGATAGAGTTGCTATGGGAAAATCTTACCTTATTTAAATAAAAAGAATAGTATTATTACGAATAATTGTGGTATGATAAAAATGAATATTTTAAATAATCAGAAAACAAGGGGGCGTGAGCGCATGGAAAACAATTTTGGGGAAAAAGAAGAAGACAAGTTTCAAGGTATAAGTGGGGAAGAAATCCAATACTTTGTTGGGGACAAATTTGATTACTATATACGTAAATGGAGAGAAGCAAAAAATCCAGAAAGCAATGCAGGATGGAATTGGGCAACATTTTTTGGCGGAATATTTTGGATGGGATATAGAAAAATATACAAATATGCTTTATATGTTATAGGTTTATTTGCTGCTATAGATGTGGTAGAAATCCTTGCAAATATAAAGCTTAGACCTTGGATAAATTATGCTATTTGGGCAATTTTAGCTTTTATGGGTAATAGTATATACTTTAAACACGTGAAGAAAAGTATAATTGAAATTAAACAAAAATCCTTAAGGGATGAAGAAAATATTGGAGAACTCATAAATTGCGGTGGTACTTCTTGGGGAGGAGTAGGAATTGTTCTTTTGATGTTAATAGCTTATGCAATACTAATATTGCTTTTTGAATATGCTGTTAAAGGAGAAATAAACATCTATAGATAGAAATGTTAAAAAAGTGTGGAATTCCACACTTTTTTATATGGGATTAAATTAGTGAAGCACTGTATGTTAAGTAAAATTAGCTATTTAATATTTCTTGTTTTCTATCTAAAGGGGCATTTGATAATAATTCAGCCTGAAAATTTTCAAAACCAATTCTTTCGATAGTTTGTGATAAACGCTCTCCAGCTTTTCCTTTTTCTTTATATAAAAGTATAGCCTTTTCAATCACATCTAAAGCTTCTTCTTTATCTGTAAAAATTTTGTCTATAGTAATGCCTCGGGCAACACGCTTTCCCCATCTGCCTCCAATGTAAATTTTGTATCCTGTCTTTGCATCTTTCATAGCATTAAAAAGACATTTGGTAGTGCAGCGGCCACAATTTGTACATTCATCTTTATTAATTTTTAAAATTCCATCTACAACCTGAGCAGCACCAACAGGACAGGCTGTCATTACAGAACACTTTTTACATCCTTTGCAGCTGTTTTCATCAAAGTTAGGTATTCTCTGCCCTATAATTCCTAAGTCATTTAAATCAGGTTTAACACAGTTATTTGGACATCCACCTACAGCAATTTTGAATTTATGAGGTAGTTTAACATCTGCATATCCATTGAAAAATCTTTCGTGTATCTCTTCTGATAAGGTAAAGGTGTCGATGAGACCGTATTGACAGGTTGTCCCCTTGCAGGAAACTACTGGACGAACTTTAGCACCAGTTCCACCTGTTACAAGGCCTTCCTTAGCTATGTAAGATCTAAAATCTTCAATTTTATCATAAGGAATACCTTGACATTCTACGGTTAATCTTGTGGTAAAAGTTACAATGCCATTTCCAAAAAGTTCAGCTGCTTCAGCAATACATTTAGCTTGAGAAGCTGTAATTTTACCATTTACAGTAATAACTCTTCCTGAAAAATTGTCAGTACCTTTATTGTTTAGAAAACCTAAGGCTTTTACTCTTTTTTCATCTTCTGGACTAATAGTTAAAGCTGCCATAATTTAAAATTCCTCCATTGAATTCGTACCTTTTGTAAGGTTTTTATATTACTTTTATAACATTAATATATCACTTGTTAATTTAATAGGAAAGTGATATTATCTTATCAATATCATAGGTAAAACCTATCAATAGTTTAAAATTAATTTTAAATTTGTAGGAAGAAGCAGGTGACAGTATGACTATAAGGCATTTAAAAATATTTATTGCGGTAGCAGATAGTGGAAAGATGAGTATAGCAGCATCTAAATTTTACATTTCTCAGCCCACAGTAAGTCAAGCCATTAGAGAATTAGAAGAACATTATGGAGTCCTTCTCTTTGAACGCCTTAGTAAAAAATTATATATAACAGAGGAAGGCAGAAAATTGCTGTCTTATGCAAGACAAGTGGTAAGTGAATTTGATGACTTGGAAGAAAAGATGTTTGAAGAAACTCGCAGGGAAAAAATTAGAATTGGTGCCACAGTTACAGTAGGCAATTGCCTTCTTACTAATGTGATAAATAGCTTTAAAAAAAGTAATACTGAAGTTGAAACCTATGCTTATGTAAATAATACAAAGATTATAGAAGAAAAGTTATTGAAATCAGAATTAGATATGGGTATTGTAGAAGGTAAGATTAAAAGCCCAGACTTAATCAGTATTCCTGCAGTAGATGATTATCTAGTTCTTGTTTGCAGTACTAAACATCCTTTTGCTAAGAAGAAAAAAGTTAAATTATCAGAACTTGCTGATGTAAGTTTTGCTATGCGTGAAAAAGGCAGTGGTACAAGAGAATTATTTGAAAATTATATGTCAGAGCAAGGAGTACCTATAAAAATCTTATGGGAAGGTAATTGTCCTGGAGCTATTAAACGTGCAGTGATAGAAAATCAATATTTAGCTGTTATATCTATAAGGCTTATAGAAGAGGAAATTAAAAATGGAGAGATTCATGTGATTCAAAATTCAGAATGTGCTTGGGATAGATATTTTAGTATTGTACATCATAAAAATAAACATATAACTGAATCAATAAAAAATTTAATGGAAGTTGTGAAAAATCATAAGCAGACAGATATTCTTCAAGGAATTGAAACTGGAATGCTTATAAAAGATTAATTAATTTATTATGGAGGAGTTTATGTTTTTTATAGGAATATTTGGTATAGAAAGCAAACAAAAAGAAATAAAAATTTTAAATAGTATACCTTGTAAAAATTGCCAGGAGGTACAAGGCGGGAAGCTTATAAAGAGTTTCAGCTTTTTTCATTTCTTTTTTATACCTCTTTTTAGATGGAATGAAAAATACTATATAATATGCAACGGCTGTAATTCAGTGTATGAAATTCCTCAGGATAAGGGTAAAAAAATTGAAAAAGGTGAAGATATAGAAATTACTTACTGGGATTTAAAAGCTGCTGAAAGTCAATATGATAGTGGCTATTATTCCTCAGAAAATAGATGTAAACATTGTGGAAAAGTTATAGATTCCAGCTTTGAATATTGTCCTTATTGTGGAGAGAAGATTAAGTAGAATATAGTGTGATTTATATATTAATTAAAAAGGTTAGATTATATGAGAGTAAATAACATTAAGAATAGAAGAATCGTTTTTGAAGCGATTCTTTTTTATATAATATCTATTAAAGTAGTATACTAATTATTTTATAAAATAATTTTAATATACTAGTGTATAATTGATGTTATTAAAATATAAATTAGGAAAGGGGAAAATGGAATGACAAATTTTAAACTAGAGTCTGAAAAATATGGAAAGGAATTTTTGAAACTTTTAGAGCAGTGGGTAAGCATTCCATCGGTATATGATGAAAGTACTATAAGCGAAAAAGCACCTTTTGGTAGTGAAATAGCAAAAGCATTAAACTGGTTTACTGATTTAGGTAAAAAAGATGGCTTTATCACTAAAAATATTGATGGATATGCAGCGCATATAGAGTATGGTGAGGGAGATGAATATATCTATGTTTTTGGTCATTGTGATGTGGTGCCACCAGGAGAATACTGGACAAGCAATCCCTTTAAGCTTTTAAAAAAAGATGATGTGCTTATAGGTAGAGGAGTAGTAGATGATAAGGGACCTGTTCTTGCAAGTTATTTAGCTTTAAAATTAATAAATGATAATAATATAAAGTTAAAAAGAAAAGTTAGGATAGTGGCGGGAGGGAATGAAGAGAGCGGATTTAAATGTATTAAGCACTATTTTTCAAAAGAGCCTAAACCACTTTATGGATTTACTCCAGATGCTAAGTTTTCAGTTATAAATGGTGAAAAAGGAGCAGCTATTATTAATATTAGTAAAAAAATTGATAACGATATTGTAATTATAGGCGGCGAAGTTCATAATACAATTCCAAATTTTGTTACAATTAAAGGATATGATATAAATATTAAAGATGATTATATAAAAAATTTTTTAAGTAAGGAAAAGCTTATATTAGAATATGTTGAAAGTGAAAAATCTTATAAATTAGTAGGCATAGGTGGACATTCTTCTAAACCTGAAAAATCTAATAATCCTATAGAAAAAGTGCTAAAGCTATTAAGTGGTATAATTAACGAACCTTGGATTAATGAACTTAATTGTATGTTTAATGGAGATAACAGAAATGGTGAACTATTTGGAATTAATATAAAAGGTAAGTGTGGCAATCTTATATTAGTTCCTACCATAATAGCAGTTGAAAATAGAGAAATGAAACTTACATTAAGTGTTAGGTATCCTGAAAATATCAATGTAAAAGAAATAGAAAACAAAATTAAGAGTTTTCATCATATGCGAGGCTATGATGTGGAAATAAAAAATATTAAAAGGCCTAATTATATACCAGAAGAGTCCATTTTGGTAAAAACACTTTATGATATATATGTAAAACATACTGGAGATATAAGCAACAAAGTAAGAATAACTAGTGCGGGGACTTATGCTGCCATGATGAATAATTCAGTGATATTTGGAGGAGAATTTCCAGATGGTTCTTCAGGAAACACGCACATGGCTGATGAGTATGGAAGTTATGATAAATTTATTAAATGTATAGGAATTTATGCAGAAGCTCTGTATGCACTTTCTTATCTTTAATAAATAGTGGCACTTAAGGGGACATTTATTATATACACATGGTTTAAGAAAATGTTTACAATACATATATAGGATGGTGTATGGAATGATAAGTAAGAAACATTCTATAATAATAAGATGTCTTGTTGATAAGACAGGATACATTACAGCAGAAGAATTAAGCAGGCATGTTGGTGTATCAGTTAGAACAATAAAAAGATATATATCAGATATAAACTATTTTCTCAAGAATTTTGGCTCAGAAATTGTTTCAGTAAAGGGTATTGGATATAAGTTAGAAGGTCCTAGTAAGGAAATTATGAAAGTTGATGAAGAGGCTCGTAAAATTATAGAAGGCTTTAGGGTTGATGATTCATTAGAAGGTAGGATTACAAAAGTAATTTGTATTTTATTAAACAATGAATATGTAAGTACAGATGAAATTAGTGAAAAGCTAAATATTAGTTTATCAAGCACAAATAATCTTATTGCTAGTGTAAAAGATGTATTAAATAATTATGAACTAAAAATAGTGTCAAAACCTTTCCATGGAAGTAAAGTAGTGGGTGAGGAAAATAAAATAAGATCTCTTATATTGGATTATGCAATAAAAATTGATGAAAATCATTATATTCTTGTAAGGCTAAATAATATATCTAGAAAAGAAATTAATCTTATGGAAGATATTATTACTAATTCTTTAAAGGACAACAATATAATAATATCTGATAAAGATTTTAATTCATTACTTATTAGAATTATAGTCTCAATATCTAGAGTAAGAGCTGGAAATATAATAGATAAAAACGCCTTTCAAGATAGTTATAGGTTTCATAACTATGAGTTAGTAAAAGATATGATGAAAAATATAAGTGGCTTATTGAACATTAAACTTGTAGAAAATGAAGTTTTATATGTTTCATCTAGTTGTGGTTTGATTATGTATAATTATAATACTAGAAAAGAGCTTATTAAAAATTCTAAGGATGAGATAAATAGTTTTGTATATGGAGCTTTAAAAGATATAAATTTAATTACTGGTATTGATTTTATAGAAGATACAGATTTTACAAATGCATTAATTATGCACTTGAAAATTTTTATTAATAGGTATAAAGCTGGTGTGGTTGCAGATAATCCGCTTTTAAATCAAATAAAAAGCAAGTTTCCTGTAGAAACAAATCTTGCTACTATAATAGCAAAAAAACTTAAGGAAGAATTTCAAGCAACTCTAGATGAAGATGAAATTGGATTTATAGCCATGCATTTTGGAGCTGCTTTTGAAAGAAGAAAAGGGAAAAGAGGTAAGAAGGTATGTATAATTTGTCATTATGGAATAGGTACTTCTCAATTATTATCAGAAAAACTAAAGCAGAGGATTAGCGACATAAGTATAGTTGGAATTTACCCAGTAAGATATTTAGATATTGCCTTAAAACAGGATATTGATTTTATAGTGTCTACAGTAAAGCTAGATATAAAAACTCTTAAGGTACCAGTTTTATATATTGAAAATGTGTTTTCAGATGAAATAATTAATAAGTTATATCAAGCTTTTAATGAGAAAGACCAAAGAAGAAAAATTCTAAAAGATACTTTTAATAGTAAGGCATTTTTTTATATTAAAGCAAAAACCGCAGAAGAAGCTATAAAAGAAGTTGGACAAGCAATGAAATCTAAAGGATTTATTAATGATAAAGTTATAGACATGGTATTGGAGAGAGAAAAGATGTCTTCTACTGATATTGGCAACTTAGTAGCTATACCTCACACTATTTTAGAAGGAGCTTATAAATCTATAATTGGTGTAGGTGTACTAGAAAAACCAATTAAATGGAACAAGGAAGAAGTTCAATTAGTATTCATGGTGTGTTTCAATAGAAATGAAAGCTATAACTTTCCTGTATTTAAATATTTATATAATTTTATTGAAGATGAAAATGATGTCCGAAGTGCTTTAAAAGATTTTAGCTTTAATAAGCTAATGAAAATAATGGATGTAAAATAGAGGGAGAAAATTATGAGTGATGTATTTGCAAGAGAATATATAAAAATAAATGTAGAATTAAAGGATAAAAATGAATATCTTAAATATATTGCTAGGTTATCTGTGGACTTAGGTATTGGAAAAGAAGAACAAGGTGTTTACCAGGGGCTTTTAGATAGAGAAAAAGAATTTGAGACTAATCTTGGAGATGGAATAGCTATACCACATACAAAATCTAATTTTATTTTAAAACCAGCAGTGATTGTTATCAAACCTAAAACTGAAGTTTTTTGGGGAGGGGATAGTGATGAAGGCATAAAAATAATTTTAAGTCTTTTAAGTCCAAATGAACAAGGAGGTAATACTCATTTAAAACTCTTGGCAAGTTTATCAAGAAAACTTATAGATGAAAAATTTAAAAAGAAATTAGTGAGTACATTAAATAAAGAAGAGATTTTTATAATGCTTGAAAATGCTTTAAATAGCTAATTAATAAATAAATTATAAAAGGAGGATCATGTATGGGTAAAAAGTTAGTTGCAATTTGTGCATGTCCAATGGGGTTGGCTCACACATTTATGGCTGCAGAAGCAATAAAAAAAGCTGCTTTAGAAATGGGATATGAGGTAAAAGTTGAGACTCAGGGAGCAGATGGAATTCAAAATGAATTAACTGCATCAGACATTGAAAAAGCAGATATAATACTTCATGCTATAGCTGTTACGCCTTCAGGAATAGAAAGATTTGAAGGCTTTGAGATTTATGAAGTTGGTTTGCAGGAAGTAATAAAGAACCCAAAAGGAGTGATAAAAGAAATAGAAGAAGATTTAGCACAATAGAAAAAGCTCCTTAATCTATACTGCAATATAGAAGGAGCAAAGAAAAATAACCTATATATAATAATATAACATTTTTATTAAATAATCTAGCAAAAAATAATAATTTTGTGATGGAGGGTAAAAATGGCAGTTAAGAAAAAAGTAGTTGGTTCAGCTACATCTAAAAATAATGGGAATAATACTATAGAAAATAAAACCGTATCTACTAATACATCGGCATGGACAGAATTTAGTAAACATGTAATGACTGGAATATCTTACATGATCCCAGTGCTTATAATGGGAGGACTAATTGGAGCTATTTCTCAACTTATACCATATGTGTTTCTAAAAATAGATCCTTCTGTATCTATAATAGATGCTATGAATACAGGAAATTATATAGGAACTAGTTTTACTATGCTTAAATTAGCAAGTTTGATGGAAAACTTTGGATTCACATTATTTAGTTTTGCTATACCTTTATTTGCAGCGTTCACTGCTAATTCTATAGGCGGGAAAAATGCACTTGCAGCAGGTTTTATAGGAGGTTATGTTGCCATTAAGCCTATAGCAAGGGTAGTAATGGAAGAAGGTAAATGGATAACTAAGTCACCAGTTCCTTCCGGATTTTTAGGAGCAATATTAATAGCTTTTATTATAGGATATTTTGTAAAATGGTTAAATAAGAAAATTAATTTACCACATAATTGGCTTGCATTTAAGACTACATTTTTAATTCCACTTATTTCTGCTTTATTTTGTATGATTTTAATGGTTTTTGTAATTACACCTTTCGGAGGATGGTTAAATGGACTTATTAAAAGTTTACTTCAAGCAGCAGGAAATACAGGACAATATGTTTATGCATTAGTATTATCAGCTACTACAGCTTTTGATTTAGGAGGACCAGTTAATAAAGCAGCAGGTTTTGTAGCACTTGGGTTTACTACTGAAAAAGTGCTACCAATAACAGCAAGATGTTTATCTATAGTTATACCTTCCTTTGGATTAGGATTAAGTACTTTGATAGATAAAAAGTTGGTTGGGAGAAGAGTTTATGATAAGCAATTTTATCAAGCAGGAAAGACTGCAATATTTTTAGCCTTTATGGGAATTTCAGAAGGATCCATTCCTTTTGCTCTTGAAAGACCTTCTTTCTGTATTCCATTATATGTTTCAGGCTCAATTGTCGGTTCTATGACAGCTATTGCATTAGGTGCAGTTCAGTGGTTCCCAGAGTCAGCTATATGGGCATGGCCTTTGGTAAAAAATATTATTCCTTATATAATTGGGCTAATAGTAGGAGCAATATTTATTGCAGTTATTAATGTTCTTCATAGAAATAAACTTATAAAAGATGGCAAATTAGTAGTAAATGAATAATTCTAAACTAAAGAGAACTGATAGAAATCAGTTCTCTGTTTTATAAGGAGAAAAATTATGCAATTTGTTAAAAGAATTGAGAAATTAATAGATGAATATATGGTAAATAGGATTGATGGTATTCTTATATCTAGCCCTGAAAATAAGTTCTATTTAGGAGGATTATACAGTAGTTCTGGATATACTTTAATAACGAAGTTAAATAAGTATATAATTGTAGATTATAGATATTTTGAAGAAGTTAAAGGCAGGGAAGATTTATTTCAAATTAAATTACTTTCTGAAAAAACTACTTTGATAGATATTCTGAATAGTATAATCAGAACAGAAAATTTAAGTTGTTTAGGTTTTGAAGGAAAAGAAATTTCCTATGATTTTTATAAATGTCTTAAAGAAAATCTTAATTGTGCATTAACATCAGTTGATTTATCTGATATTAGAGCTATTAAAGATGGAGATGAAATAAAGAATATCAAGATAGCTTGCAATATTGCAGATAAGGCTTTTTATCACATAACTAAATTTATAAAGTTAGGTATGAAGGAAAAAGATATAGAAAATGAACTGGTTAGATTTATTAAAGAAGAGGGAGGACAGAAGGAATCATTTGATATTATTGTGGCTTCAGGCATAAGAGGAGCACTGCCCCATGGAAAAGCAAGTAATAAGAGGATTAATAAAGGGGAGTTCATCACTCTAGATTTTGGTGTTAGATATAAAAATTATTGTTCTGATATAACTAGAACTTTAGCTTTGGGACAATGCTCAAGTGAGCTTCTAAAAATATATGAAGTGGTAAAAATTGCTGGAGAAGAAGCAATAAAGCTTGCAAAGCCTAATGTAAGATTAGGAGAACTTGACGATATAGCTAGAAAAGTTATTAAGGATTCAGGCTATGGAGATTATTTTAGACATAATTTGGGACACGGATTAGGAATTTTAGTACATGAATATCCTTCAGTAGCACCAGGTGCTAATGAAAAGTTAAAAGAAGGAATGGTAATAACTATTGAACCGGGTATATATATATCAAAACTTGGAGGAGTAAGAATAGAAGAGGATATATTAATAACCGACCATGGTTGCAAAAAACTTACTAAAAGTACAAGAGATTTAATAATAATATAGGAGCAGATAAAATGTATAATTTTAATGAAAAACCAGATAGGATAAGTGAAAAGTGCAGGAAATGGGATAAAAAAATCATAGAAGAAAATTTTGGTGAAGTGCCTCAGGATTTTATACCTATGTGGATTGCTGATATGGATTTTAAAGTACCTAAGGAAATAGAAGAATCTTTTTGCGAAGTGGTATCTAGAGGTGTATTTGGTTATACTTATTGTTACGATGAATTTTATAAAGCAGTTATAGACTGGCAATACAGTATGCATCAAGCAAAGGTAGAAAAAGAATGGATAACTTTATCCTACGGTACAGTATCTACTATTCATTATATTATCCAGTCATTTTGTAAAAGTGGAGATTACGTGATAATGAATACCCCAGTATATGATCCTTTTGACGCAGCAGCTAGTAGGCAAGGAGTAAATAGAATATATAATACATTAGCTATAAAAGATGGTAGATATTATATTGATTTTGAAAATTTAAAAAATCAATTAATGGAATTCAAACCTAAATTATATTTATTTTGCTCACCTCATAATCCTTCAGGAAGAGTGTGGAGTATAGAAGAGTTAGCTAAAGTTTCAAGGATTTGCAAAGAAAATGGTACTATATTGGTGGTAGATGAGGTTCATGCTGAGCATATACATTATGAAAATTTTACTTCGATCCTTAACATTAAAGATTACAAGGATAATATAATATTGCTTACTTCTCCTAATAAAGCGTTTAATCTTGGAGGATTAAAAACGTCATATTCAATTATAGCTAATGAGAAGATAAGAAATATCTTCAGAGATAAACTTAAGCAGAATTCTATAACTTCTCCTAATGTTTTTGGTATAATAGGGCTAATAACAGCTTACAATGAAGGAAGAATTTGGATTAAAGAAGTAAGCTCATATGTGAAAGGTAATTATGAGCTTTTAGAGGGTTATATAAAAAACAATATTCCAAAATTAAAAATTATGAAAATGGAAGCTTCCTACTTAGCTTGGGTAGATATTAGGGATACAAAAATGTCTTCTGAGGATATAACAAATTATCTATCTTCCAAGGCAGGGGTATTAGTAGAAAGTGGTACACATTTTGTAAAAGATGGAGAAGGATATATTAGGATTAATTTAGGTACTCAGAGAGAAAATGTTTTAGAAGCTCTTAAGAGAATTGATAAAGCTTTAAATATCAAGTAACTTAGAATTTTATTTTCATAGATGAAGCTGAATAATCGGTACGATATCTGATTGTTCAGCTTTTTTTTACTTTAATTTCTTCCAAAATATTTACTCGATACTATGTGCATTTTGGCTATTATTCATATATTACAAAACAATATTTCAACATTTTATTTTATTTTTAAAATAAAATGTTGAAATATTATTTTAAAGGTATATAATAAGGATAAAGGGAGTAAATAAAGCTTTTAAAAAAAGTTTTATTTAGGCTCAGTTAAATCTGTAGCTTAAAAATAAAATGGAGGGGATATTATGGCAAATTCAAACATTACTCCGGAAGTCCTTGCTAATCAGATTATAAAAAATTTGGGCGGCAAAGATAACTTAGCATCTGTGGCTTATTGTATGACAAGACTTAGAGTTGTTGCTCATGATAATGAAAAGGTTAACAAAAAGGCCATCAAAGAAACAGAAGGAGTTCTTGGTCTTGTTGAACAGGATGATCAGCTTCAAATAATTTTAGGACCAGGAAGAGTTACAAAGGTTGCTCAAGAGGTAGCTAAAATTACAGGATTAAGTCTTGGTGAAGTGGATGAAGCAGAAATTAGAAAGGCAGAAATTAAAGCTAAAAATGACACTTCATTTAAAAGATTACTTAAAAAAATATCCAATGTATTTATACCATTAATTCCCGCATTTATAGCTTGTGGTCTTGTTATGGGAATTAATAACATGATAGTTAAAGCAAACCCTGATTTTGCGAAGAGCTTAACAGGAGGAATATTCGGAATCATAGGTAGTGCAGTATTTTATGGTTTAAATCTTTTTGTAGGTGTTAATGCAGCTAAAGAATTTGGCGGTTCACCAATGCTTGGTGGTACAATGGCAGCAATTATTACAATGCCAGCTCTTGCAAACATAACTATGAGTGGAAAACCACTTGTACCAGGAAGAGGCGGAGTAATAGCAGTTCTTCTTGTAGTAGCATTTTCAAGCTGGCTTGAAAATAAGATAAGAAAGATAATACCAGAAGTTCTTGATCTATTTATAACACCACTTTTAACTGTTTTAATTTCTGGCTTTGTTGCAATTTTTGTACTTCAACCTTTGGGAGGACTTATTTCAGATTCAATAGGAAGTGCAGTTAAAGTTGCAATCAAAGACGGTGGAGGATTTACTGGATTTATTCTTGGAGGAACATTCCTTCCACTAGTTATGACTGGATTACATCAAGGATTAACTCCAATTCATGCAGATCTTTTAAAGACTACAGGTGAAAACCTTCTTCTTCCTATACTTGCTATGGCAGGAGCAGGACAAGTTGGAGCATCTATTGCGGTACTTGCTAAGACAAAGAATAAGAGACTTAAAAAGACAATAGCATCAGCTCTTCCAGTTGGAATATTAGGAGTTGGAGAGCCACTTATATATGGTGTAACTCTTCCTCTTGGAAAACCATTCATCGGAGCATGTATAGGAGGAGCTTTTGGTGGAGCATTTAATGCGGCAATGAAGGTTGCATGTTTAAGTATGGGACTTTCAGGACTTCCCTTGGCAGCACTTATAAAACCAGGTAAGATAGGTTACTACCTTATAGGTGTTCTTGTTGCTTATGTAGCAGGATTTATAGCAACCTATATAATGGGATTTGAAGACCCAGTTGAATGATGACAAAAAAGGAGAATTGGGGAATTCCCAGTCTCCTTTTAACTTTAATTACAATAAATAAAGTAGGTGATTTTTATGTCTAAAGGAATATCTGTTTATTTAGGGCTTGGTCAAAGCATTGAAGAAAATTTAGATTATATTGATAAAGCTAGTAAATATGGTTTTGATAATATTTTTACATCCCTTCATATTCCAGAGGCAGATTACAGCAAGCTTATAAGTGAATTTAATGCAATAGTTGAATATTCCAATAGTAAAGGGATGAAGATTACTGCGGATGTATCTCCAAGAACCTATAAATATTTAGGCGGAGAGGAAAATGACTTTAAATTATTAAAAGAACTTGGAATCTCTTGTGTCAGGGTAGATTTTGGTTTTTCTCCCCGTGAAATTGCGGAATTTACTAAGAATCCTTATGGCATAAAAATAGAGATAAATGGAAGTACAGTTACAGAAAAGTTTCTAAAAGAATTTGAACAGTATGAACCTAACTATGAGAATATACAGGCATGTCATAATTATTATCCGAGAAAGAATACAGGAATTTCTTTAAAAACCTTTCAATATAAAAATGAGCTTTTAAGAAAGTATGGAATGAAAATTTCAGCGTTTATTCCTTCAATTACTAATAGAAGAGGACCTGTTTTTGAAGGGCTTCCTACACTTGAAATTCACAGGAATATGAATTCAGTAGTTTCTGCAAAACATTTATTTGCCTTAGGCATTGATAATGTAATATTTGGTGATCCATTTGTGGATGAAGAAATACTTCAAGTAGTTGGAAAGATGGATGAACAGATTATAAATTTTAGAATAGATATTTACACTGAGAATGAAATAGAAAAGAAAATAATATTCAAGAAAGTTCACATAGAAAGACCGGATCAGGCAGAGGATGTTATAAGATCTACTTCCTCAAGAGAAGAACTAGATAAAGATTCAGTTATAAATCCACATAACAATGTTGACAGAGCAAAAGGATTTATAACTATTGACAATAAAGATTATCTTAGGTATGCAGGGGAGCTAGAAATATGTAAAAAATGTCTTCCTGCAGATAAAAGAGTAAATGTAGTAGGAAAAATAGTTGATGAAGAAATATTTTTAATGGACTATATAAAAGAAGAAGGAAAATTTAGTTTTGAAGCATATTAATATTTGCAGGAGGTAATTAAGATGAACTTAGAAAAGCTTTCACAATTAGTTACTGAAGGAAGAAATCCAGATAGTTTAAATTTAGATAAGTTAGAGACAGTGGATATGTTAAGACTTATCAACAATGAAGACAAAAAAGTAGCTTTTGCTGTGGAAAAGTCTTTAGAGGATATTGCAAAAGCTGTTGATGTAATAGCAGAAAATATTAAAAATGGCGGAAGACTTATTTATATGGGAGCAGGTACCAGCGGAAGGCTTGGAATAGTTGACGCTTCAGAATGTCCTCCTACCTTTGGAGTAGATGCAGAGCTTATACAGGGAATGATCGCAGGAGGACATGGTGCTATTTTTAAAGCAGTAGAAGGTGCAGAGGATAGTGCTGAACTTGGTGAAAAGGATCTTATGGATAAAAATTTAAAATCTTTTGATGTTGTATGTGGAATTGCAGCTTCAGGCAGAACACCTTATGTATTAGGTGGAATGAGATATGCAAAAGAGATTGGATGTCCTACTATTTCTGTAACTATGAACCCTGATTCTGAGATGGCAAAAGTTGCGGATTATCCTATAAGTGTGGTAGTAGGGCCAGAAGTTTTAATGGGCTCCACTAGAATGAAAGCAGGTACAGCACAAAAAATGGTTTTAAATATGCTTACTACAGGTACTATGGTTAAGCTTGGAAAAGTATACAGCAATCTTATGGTAGATGTTAAGGCAAGCAATGAAAAGCTTGTGGCAAGGGCAAAAAGAATAGTTATGCTTGCTACAGGTGTAGATGAAAGTATTGCTGCTGAATATTTAAATGAAACAAATTTTGATGTAAAATTAAGCATATTCATGATAATATCTAGATTAAGTAAAGACAAGGCAAAGGATATATTAGATAAAAACCATGGATATATTCAAAAGGCACTTGATTATTTACAAGAAGAAAATCAATAGGTTATTTAATACATACTGGGTTTAATTAAATTATTTTACCAGTATGTTTTTTTAGCATTTTAGCTTCACTAACAAATACTTTCTGATAAAATATAAATTAAGACTTAATTAAAATCAAATATTGGAGTGGATACTATGGCTGGAACGATTTTAAAGATAAAAGAAATGTCAGGAAGCTTTAACCCTACTGAAAAAAGAATAGCAAACTACATACTCGAAAATCCGGGGAGTATACTTCACATTACTATAAAAGATTTGGCAGAAAATTGCGGAGTAAGCCAATCTGCAATAGTAAGGTTTTGCAAGCAGCTACAGTTTAATGGTTTTAAGGATTTTAAAATTGATATAGCTTCTGATGTTCTTAATTTCCAAAGGGATAATGAGGAAGAAGATAGATATACTGACATAAAGCCAGGAGATGATCTAAAATCAATTATTGAAAATGTATGTATTAATAATAAAAAATCTATTGATGATACTTTAAGTGTACTTGATTATAATGAAGTTAAGAGAGCAGTGGATGCAGTACATAAGGCAAAAAGAATTGATTTTTATGGTGTTGGTGCATCTTGGATTGTAGCTTTAGATGCAATGCAAAAATTTATGAGGATAGGAAAATACTGCTATGCATATTCTGATGCTCATCTTCAAGTTACAGCAGCTTCAACACTGAAAAAAGGTGATGTGGTTTTTGCTATATCCTACTCAGGAGAAACAAAGGATATTATTGATTCAATTAAAATAGCTAAAGATTCAGGAGCTTTAATTATATCATTAACAAAGTATGGGGTGAGTACTCTTAGTGAAATTGCTCAAATCAATCTTTTTTTATCTTCACCCGAAATAACCATGAGAAGCGGAGCTATGGCCTCAAGGATTGCACAGCTTAATGTAATAGATATAGTTTTTTCAGGAGTAGCGAGCCTTGAATATAAGAATATAAAAAAATATCTTGATAGAAGCAGAAAGTCTACATCACTTAAAAGATATAAACCATTATAAAAATAAACCATCTCTAGGGTACTTTTAAAAAAGAAGATACCTTAGGGGTGGATAAATGTAATAAGTTATATTAATTTTAATAATATTCAATTTAACTTCTTTGAAGTAAAATTTTTAAAGTTTATTTTTATTACTTTTCAAGGGCATTCCAATGTTCCATAATTTCGCTTAATTCTATAATAGCAGATGATTTGTCACCTATGGATATTGCTCCTTCTATTCGAGCAATATTTATATCAATTATATTCATTTCGTCACGTTCTACGCTGAATTGCACTCTTTTTTCTACAGTCTTCCAAGCAGCTTTTAAATGTTGTACATCTGTTTTAGCTTGTTCCCAGTCTTCATTTATTACATCTTTTTTTAAAGTTTCAATGCAGCTAGCAACATCATCAGATTTACCAAAGGGTTTTTTTAATATTCCGCCAGAAGTCATTATTGTTATAAATAAAATTAACACTAAAATTGGTACTATGTAAGATACTGTTTTTTTCATCATAACAAGCTCTATAAAATCTATAAGAGAGAAAATTTATAGATTTTACTCATACACTAAATCATTTGTACTGATTAGCATACATAATAGCATTTCTCTATAATGCTATACCTTAAGCTAAAGGTAATTCTGTTACTTCCTTTCTAAAATCAAGTAACTAATTTTCTATTTTGAAAATATAGAGTAGTTACTTGCTCTATATTTTAATAAAATCATTTAAATATATTTTTGCTGCTGATAATTTTATTTTTGTAAGCATCAATTTTCAATTTTTTTGATGAGTCTAGATAGGCATAAAAAATTTCTGAAGGATTATCAAAACCTTGATTATTTAATTGGCTTAAGAGCCACTTACGATCAAAATTTAATTTATATAAATTATCATCAATTATTATGCCATTAAATATCACTTCGTTATTTAAATTATCATTAGATGGTATATTCATGCTGTTTATCATATTTTGAAACAATTCTTTTTGAAAAACAGAAAGTTGACCATTTGTTTCAATTATGGCAAATTTAACTTCATTAACATCAAAGATATCTTTAAGACGAAGCTGTTGTAAAAGCTCACTTAAAGTGAACTTAGTACTTTCTAAATTTTTTCCAAGTATCTTTCCATCGTGTATCACAATGACTGCTTCATCATTCATGTATTGAGATATGTTTTTTGATTTCAATGAAACTAACTGCATTAAAACACCTAAAACAGCCCAGGTTAGCAATCCCACCCAATGAGGCCATGCAGCACTGCTTAAATCAATAGTAAGAGATGCTGCAAAAGAACCAACTGTTATCCCTAATATGTAGTCAAAAAAAGTGATTTGCCCTATTTGCTGTTTTCCAAGAATTCTTGTGAAAATGAGAAGTGTAAAAAAACTTATTATGCCCCTGACACAGACCACTAGTGCTTCATTCAAAATTAGTCACCACCGCTAAATTTAATAGTTATTACATATTATATTATAACTATTTCAGTAAAATATATTCTTTTACAAATTGTAAATACATGTACAAGCTTGTTAATAACAAATGAGTATTTTAAATTAGCATGGATAAAATTATATGATAAATTTACAAGTAAAATAATACAGTAGCTAGGTGCTAACTGTCAGCAAAATAATTACTAAAACAAGTATTTGTTTTAGTAATAGTTAAAGGATTAATCATACAATATTTTAATTTAACAAGATGACCAAGATTTGTTATATTTAACTTAAGCAAATAAGTTAGGAGGCTAGGTTAATGAAAGATAAGATGGACATTATAATAACAGGTGCTATAGTAGGAATACTATCAGTACTACTTGTTAAGTTTGGAAATCCTGTAAACATGGGTATATGTATAGCCTGTTTTATAAGGGATACTGCAGGAGCAGTAGGTATGCACAGAGCGGAAGTTGTTCAATACATAAGACCAGAAATCATAGGTATAGTTATAGGTGCATTTTTAATGGCATTTTTTAAAAAAGAGTTCGATTCTCGTGCTGGCTCTTCTCCATTTATAAGGTTTATACTTGGATTCATAGTTATGATAGGAGCTTTAATGTTTTTAGGATGCCCGCTTAGAATGGTTTTAAGATTAGGCGGCGGAGATTTAAATGCAATTACAGGATTATTAGGATTTGCAGTTGGAATATTTGTAGGTATTCAGTTCTTAAACAAAGGATTTAGTTTAAAAAGGAATTATAAAACTACTAATGTAGAAGGTTATCTATTTCCAGTTGTAAATGTAGGACTATTTGTATTGTTAATAGCTGCACCAACATTTATATTTTTTAGTAAGAAAGGTCCAGGTTCATTGCATGCTCCAATATATATGTCACTAATAGCTGGACTTATAGTAGGTGCTCTTGCTCAGAAAACTAGATTATGCATGGTAGGTGGTATTAGAGATCTTATAATGTTTAAAGATACCTATTTATTATCAGGATTTATAGCTATATTTGTAGTTACTCTTATAGGTAATCTAATAATAGGTAAATTCAAATTAGGTTTTGTTGATCAAGTAGTTGCTCATAATGATGCTTTATGGAATTTTACTGGAATGGTACTGGTAGGTTGGGCATCAGTACTTTTAGGTGGATGTCCATTAAGACAACTTATATTATCCGCAGAAGGAAATATTGATTCAGTAATGTCAGTATTAGGAATGTTTGTGGGAGCTGCTTTTGTTCATAATTTTGGATTAGCTTCAAGTGCAAAAGGACCAACCCTAAATGGAAAGGTAGCAGTGATTTTAGGATTAATAGTAGTGCTTTTAATATCTTACTTAAACAGGGAAAAACACATTGAGGTGAAGGTGAAAGGGGATGTAAAAGTTGGTTCAAATTGATGCTAGAGGGATGTCCTGTCCTCAACCAGTGCTAATGACTCAAAAAGCATTAAAACAGTATCCAGAAGGTGTAGAAGTATTAGTAGATAATATTACAGCGAAAAATAATGTGGAGCGCTATATGAAAAAAGCTGGATATAAGATTTCTATTGAGAAAAAAGAAAATGATTTTATGTTATGTGCTAGTAGGTAATAAATTATGACATATATTTCATTATTTCATACTCATTCAGGAGCAATTAAATTTAGCAATATGTTAAAAAAAGAATCTATAAAATATGATGTTAAGCCATCACCAAGAAAATTAAGTTCCAATTGCGGTATAAGTGTTACATTTGATTACCACAAAGATATAAAAGATTTAATAATAGAAGATGTGGAGAGCATGTACTTAATAGAAAATAAAGAGTATATATTAGTTTATAAATCAGAGTAAACAAGATGTAATTTTATAAATTAAAGGTATGTCTTAAAGTAGAAGTAATTTTTACTTTAAGGCATCTTTTTTTATATAATTAATATGCTATATAGTGGTAATGGTTAATCCATGGTATAATTTAAATGTACTTTTAGCAAGAAAAAATTTTTCTCATAATGTTTATAAAAATTATTATTTATTTAGAAAGTAGGGATATAATAAATGAAAAATAAGATTATTTCTGTATTTTTAGCAAGTGCTATTATTACAGGATTATTTATGCCGGTAAGTGTAATGGCAAAAGATAATAAACGTATAGTGACTTTAGGGGCAGACTTGACAGAAAGTCAAAGAAATCAAATGTTAGATAGGTTTAATGTAACAAAGGAGGAAATAGAAAAAGGGGAAATTGAAAAAATCGATATAACCATACAGGATATAAGAGAACAGCTAGGTATGGATACCAGTAAACCTGTGGCTAAAGGCAGTGTATCTATTTCTAGTTGTTATGTGGAGGTTTTACCTAAAGGGAAGGGAATAAATGTAACCACAAATAATTTAACAGAAGTTACTAAAAATATGTTGGCTAATGCAATTGTAACATCAGGTATAACAGATGCAAAAGTAATAGCAGATGCTCCTTATAAGGTAACAGGTACTGCTGCGTTATCAGGTATATTAAAAGGGTTTGAGCAGACTATGGGACAAGAGTTGCCTTTAGAAAATAAAAAAGTAGCTAGAGAAGAAATAAATGTAACAAAATCACTAGGAGATGAGATAGGACCAGATAAAGCAGCTTCTTTAATAAATGATGCAAAGACAGAGGTAATAAAAGAAAAACCTAAGGAAAAAGAAGATATAGATAAGATAGTTAACAAAACTGCTGATAGATATGAGGTCAAGCTATCAAAAGAGCAAGAGGAAAATATTACTCAATTGATGACAAAATTAAATGATTTAGATTTAAACTATAAAGAACTAAAGGGAACTTTATCTAAATTAAATGATACAATGACAAAAAGCTTAGAAAAAGCAGGCTTTATATTAAAAGAAAATAATACTTTATTAAAGAAAATATCTAGACAGCTAGATAGCTTTGCTACTTGGGTTAAGGGGCTATTTAGTAAAGCTAAAAAAGTAGACATAGAACCAGCAGATTTAAAAATTAAAAAAGAAAATGTAAAAGAAACTATAGATGACATATTTGAAAAAGTCCAGTAAACAGGAAAATCATGAAAAAGGTTATCTTAAAATGGTTAAAACAATCATTAAAAAGATGACCTTTTTTAAAAAATATTAGAGGTGTGATTATGAAGATGAAATTGGTAGGATTAGATACTGAATTAGAAAAGATGCTTTTAGAAGTAAATAAGGTTTTTAATATTAACTTTGATGAGGATGGAGAAGAAATAAATGTATTATTACTTACGGAATCTTCAGAAAATGATATAGAAATATGTAGAGGAAGAGAAAATACCATAAAGTATAAAAATAAAAATAATTTTTTTAGGGCCTTAGGGTTATACGCTCAGTTCGTAGAAGAAGGTAAAGAAGAATTTTATCATGCAGAGAAACCTTTAATAAAATCTGTGGCAACAATGGTAGACGTTTCAAGAAATGCGGTTTATAAAGTTGAAGAACTTAAGAAATTCTTGATTAAACTGGCCTTTATTGGACACAATCAGTGTATGTTATATACAGAGGATACTTATGAGGTAAATGGATATGAGTACTTTGGATATCTGAGAGGAAAATATTCAAAGAAAGAGTTAAGAGAATTAGATGATTTTGCATATACTTTGGGTATAGAATTGATTCCTTGTATTCAGACTTTAGGTCATTTAAAACAAACTTTAAAATGGGACTATGCTAATGAAATTAAAGATACTGAAAGCGTACTACTAGTTGGTGAAGAAAAAACCTATACATTCATTGAAGCAATGATATCTACTTTAAGAGAGGTTTTTAGAAGTGAAAACTTACATATTGGAATGGATGAGGCTCTTGACTTAGGAAGAGGAGAATATTTAACCCAAAATGGTTATAAGTCTCATCATGAACTTATGATAGAACATTTAAATAGAGTATGTGATATAGCAAAAAAATATGACTTTACTCCTATGATGTGGGATGATATGTTTTTTAGAACAGGTGCTCCCAATGGCCAGTACTATGATGTAAATACAGTAATAACAGACGAAATAATTGAAAGCATTCCAAAGGAAGTTAAATTAGTTTATTGGGATTACTATAACTCAAAGGAAGAAACCTATAGCAAGCTTTTAGATATAAGAAAGAGATTTAATAATAAAATAGTATTTGCTGGAGGTGTATGGAAGTGGCTAGGTTATGCTCCTACATATTCTAGAACCTTCGCAACTACTGAGGCAGCCTTAGCACAATGTAAGCTTAATGGGATTGATGAAGTAATAGCAACAGCTTGGGGAGATGAAGGGGCAGAAGCACCTCTTGATTCTATATTGCTAGGGTTGATTCTTTTTGGAGAGCATGCTTATTATTTAAATGTGGATCAGCAGTGGTTAAATAGGAGATGTAAATTTATTACAGGGTTATCTGTGGAGGATTTTATGGCTTTAGAAGAATTAGATTTGGTAGCTAATATTAAAGTGCCTAATTTAAAATCTTTAAATCCATCTAAATATCTAATATATCAAGATATACTACTAGGAGCCTTTGATAAACACATAGAAAATGCAGAACTTCAATATTATTATAGAAATTTAGCAAAGAAGTATGATGTTATTTCTAATAAGACAGAAGAGTATAAATCTATGTTTAAAATGTTTGCAGCTATTAGTGATTTCCTTTCAGTAAAAGGTGATTTAGGGATAAGAATTAGGAAAGCCTATTTAAATAATGACAAAGAAGAAATTAAAAATATTGTAGATAATGTACTGCCAGATTTGAAGGATAAACTTGATAATTTTCATAGTGCCTTTAGAACTTTATGGTATGAAAAATGTAAAGGTCATGGTTTTGAGGTTATTGATATTAGATTGGGTGGTATTAAGGCAAGAATAGATTCCACCATATTTAGATTAAATCAATATTTAAGTGGACAAATTTATAAAATTGAAGAATTAGATGAAGAAAGATTATATTTTTCTAATGAAATGGATGAAGAAACTAAACAAATATCCTTTGTTAAATATCAGCACATAGCTACTCAAAATATATTAACATGGTGATCAGGTAGGGTTTGATATTGAAATTTTATATATTTAGGGATACTATTTTATAAAAAATGGAGGGCTTTTTTTGGAACAAGATTTAATGAAAGAGAATGAACTTGAAGTAAATATGATTGTAAATAAAATATTTTATATTTTTTTAGCTATTATACCTATATCTTTTATATTAAATATATTAAAGATATTTATAGTACCCTGGAATTTTTTCTGGACATTATCCGCCATAACTTTAATTTCTGCTATAATACCCATGTGTTATAAAAGGTTCTCAAATTCCTCTAAATATTATAAATACATATCCATAATATGCTTTATGGTAATAACTACTACTAGTTATAGTTTAAATCATGTATATTGCATATTTTTGACTATAGTACCTATAGCAGTTTCATGTCTATACTTTGACACAAAATTAGTAAAGTTAACCTCTTTATTAACTATAATTTCTCTTTTTTTAGGACAAGTAATTTGTACTTTGTTTAAAAAACAATTCTCATATACTATGACTAATATGTATATATCTACTATAAGTTTTACTATACAAATTTTTATTTTGGGGGTAATTTTTATATCTCTTACTAAAAGAGCAAAAAATATGCTTTTGTCTTCTAATAAGTTATCTACGAGTTTAAACAATATTATACAAAATACAAAAGAAACATCTTCAGAACTTAAAGAGATTGTAACTGAAACTTGCAATAAAATAGAGAATACTACAGTAGCATCAAATATGATAGTTGATTCTATAGGAAATATATCAAATGAAACCAAGTCTTTTGAGAAAGAAATAACTTCTGTAAATAATAGAGTGGAAGATGTGGTTGAAAAAATTAATAATATTTTAGAAGAAACCTATAGCATGAAAAATAAATCTAACGATATGATAAATGTATCCCAAGAAGCTAAAAAAAATTTAATCAATATAATAAATAATATGAAAAATGTAGAGCTATATATAAATAGCTCTAAAGAAAACACATTATGTTTATCTCAAGAATTTCAAAAGATAGGTGAGACTACAAGTATAATTTCAAATATATCAAGCCAAACCAATCTTTTAAGTCTTAATGCTTCTATAGAAGCTGCAAGAGCAGGAGAACATGGAAGGGGATTTGGGGTAGTAGCCGAAAGTATAAGAAAATTAGCAGAACAATCGGATGAATCTACAAGTTATATAAACAGCATAATAACCACTCTTTCAAATCTGGTAGATAAGTCAGAGGATTCTATAATGTGCACCTATAAAACCATTAAGGAAGGTGCAGAACTGATACTTGGCATGAGTTCTATATTTGATAATATAGTAGAAGTTCAAAAAGAAACTATAAGTCAAGTGGAACTAATAAATTCTCTTATGGAAGATTTGAATATAGAAGGCACAAGTATAAGTAAAAACATGGAAAATTTATTAGAATCAAATAAAAATATACTAGGGAATATAAATTCTATATCTAATTCTATAGATGAGTTATATTCAGCATCAAAAGATGTGGAAGAAAATATAAAGAATGTAGAGGCTAAGTCCAGGGATTTAAATCAGTATCATTCTTAGCTAAAATCAATTTAAAATGACAAAAATTTTTACATATTCTAAATTTTTATAATAGGAGAGAGATGAAAATAGCAGTTACGTTTATAGCTTTTAAGTGCTTTTTCATCTCTCTCCTTTTACTAATTTGTTTAGCATTTCTATGATGCTTTCAGAGTTTTATTTCATACCTTTTGAAATTTCATTCACCATTTCCGTAAGCCAAATCAAAGGGAGTGTATATAAATTAATAGTATTTGTATGATGAAAGGTTGTTTTGCTTTTTATATTGCATAGGAGTTACTCCGCTATGAGCTTTGAAAAAACTAGAGAAATACGTAATATGAGTAAAATTAAAAATATAGCTAATTTCACTAATTGAAAGCTCAGTATATGTTAGATAAAGTTTAATAGCATCTATTTTTTGTTCAGTAATATACTGTGTTAAGGTTTTACCAACTTCTTTTTTAAAGGAAGCTGATAAGTAGTTTGGATGTACATTTACAATAGAAGCTAATTCATTCAAAGAGAGTTTGTTTTCTATATTTTTTTTAATATAAGAAACCACCTGGTTAATAATTGGGTTATATAGATACTCCTTGTGAGTTTTTAGAATCTGAATAAAATCTTCTAACATTTTATATTCTAAATTTTGCACTTCATCTCTATTATTAGTGTTATCAATAAGATTAATATAATAATCACTTAACATAAATGCTGTTTCAGGATATAATCCAGATTCTATAACAGCACGTGTAAAAAGAGTACAGGACCCTACTAAAGAGTATTTTAGAGAATTAAGAGGCCTATCGGAAAGTTGTGCTCTTTCCAAAGAATTAATCTTATTTAGAATTTCAATGCTTTTATCTATATCCATTTGCTTGATATATTCCATTAGTTCACGCTCAAGTTCATAAGGAGGGTGAGTATAAGATTCATATTTATTTTTGGCAATGATAAGTTCTAATTTTTTATAAATATTATTCAAAATATATCACTCCTCACAAAATAATATTAAGATTATATAATAAATATTAGAATTTTATAAAAAGTATACCTTTTCATAGATATAATGTCTATATAGTAAGTAAAATAATTTTAATTACATAAGAATACTTAACTAATTATTATTTAATTTTGGGGTTAAACAGCGCTGATAAGCTTCAAAAGTTTGCGTATACAATTAACTATATTGTACATGAAAATTTAATTAAAAAAATATTTTTATTTATTATGATGGAGGGATATAAAATGAAAAAATCATTTAGTTTAATACTTGCTACAGTATTAGCTATGTCAACTTTAGCCGGATGTTCTTCTAGTGGGGAAAAATCATCTAAGGAAGGTAACTCTGGGAATAAACAAAAGCAAGTTGTTACAATGATTCAAAATAAAGTGGAAATACAGGAACAGCTTGAAGCTGCAGCAAAGGACTTTAACAAATCTCAAAATCAGGTTGAGGTTAAAATATTGGGATCAGCTGGAGACGATTTAATGAAGTTATTACAATCACAATTTGCATCTAATCCAGAAAAAGCACCTACAATTTTTACAGCAGGAAGCGGTAGTGAATTTGAGAAGTTTTTTAACTATATGGCTCCATTAGATTCATCTAATGCATCTAAAAAAATATCCAAAGGACAAGCGGATGATGCAATGAAAGATGGTAAGTTATATGGGTTACCAGTTGCTATTGAAGGTTTTGGCTTAATATACAATAAAACAATATTTAAAGAAGCAGGAGTAAATGCAGAAGATATTAAATCAGTAGATGATTTAGTTAAAGCTTGTGAAAAGCTTGAAAAAGTTAAAGGTGTGGAACATGCAATTGCTTTTGGAAAAGAAACATATTTTAAGTTTATGCATCCATTTAATTGGCCTTTTGCAGTAATGAAAGATTATAAAGGTACCATAGAAAAAGTTAAAAGCGGAGAATTAAAATTAAAAGACATTCCAGAACTTAAACAATATGTACAAGATTTAGATAAATTAAAATCACATACAAATTTAGCAAAGGATACTTATGATGATCAAGTTGCTGGATTTGCTCAAGGAAAATTTGCAATAATACATCAAGGAAACTGGGCACAAACAATAATAAATGATTACAAAGTCGATTTTGAATATGGAATGATGCCAATGCCATTTAACGGTAATGACTCCATTTCAGTAGGAAATACAAATTATTTCCGTATTAATAAATATGCTACAAAAGAACAGCAAGAAGGTGCTATAAAGTTTTTAGATTGGCTATTTACTGATAAAGCTGGGCAAGAATATGTTACTGAAAAGTTTAAATTAATTCCTGCTTATGATGGATTTAGTACAGATAAATTAGATCCTCTATCACAAGAAGTTTCAAAGTACTCACAAGAAGGTAAAACAGTACCATGGACCTTTAATATTTTCCCTGCAGGTATAGATAAAGACTGCTCAAGTGAGATGGAAAAATATTATGCAGGTAAGCTAACAGGTGATCAGTTGTTAGATGAAATAAATAAAATATGGGTTAATGCTTCAAAGTAGTATAAGTTTTTGGATTAAAAGCCTCTAGTAATATTTAAGAGGCTTTTAATCTAATATAAAATAAGTAATATTTAGGTTGGAAGGTGAAACAATGAATAAAAATATTAAGAGCAAAATAGCTAATTGTTTGTTTGTGCTCCCTTCATTATTTGTATTCATAAATGTTGTGCTTATTCCCTTTATAATAGGAATAATTTATTCTTTTACAAATTGGGATGGTTTTGCTTTTAAAGGATCTTCATTTGTAGGTTTAAATAATTATATAGAGGTATTTAAAGATGAAAAATTTATTTCATCTTTTTGGTTAACAGCTAAATACACAGTTGTTATGGTTATTTGTGTTAATATAGTAGGACTATCCTTAGCTCTTTTAGTAACTTCAAAACTAAAAAGCAAAAATATATTGAGGACAGTGTATTTTTTACCTAATTTAATAGGAGGACTTATTTTAGGATTTATATGGAAATTTATATTTACTAAGTTGTTTGAACAATTAGGTGAAATGTTGAATAAAGCAGATATTTTCTTTAACTGGATTGATCATCCTACCATGGCCTTTTGGGCATTAGTTATTGTTGGAACATGGCAAATGGCTGGATACGTGATGGTAATTTATATAGCATCTATTGAAAGTATATCGGATGAAGTTATGGAAGCAGCAGAAATAGATGGAGCAACCAGTTGGCAAAAATTTAAATCAATTACTCTTCCCTTAATTGGACCTGCATTTACTGTAAGCTTATTTATTACACTATCTAATTCTTTTAAACAGTATGATACCAATTTATCGTTAACAAATGGAGGACCTTATGGTTCTACTGAGCTAATAACTATGAATATATTTACCACTGCGTTTAACTACAATAAATATGCGATTGCACAAGCAAAATCAATTATTTTTTTCTTAATTATTACGGTGATTACACTAATGCAAGTTTATACTACTAAAAAAAGGGAGGTTGAAATGTGATGAAAGCAAAGTATAAAAAGCCTAGTCTATTAGGAATATTAGGGTGGATTATAGCATGTATAACCTTATTTCCTATATATATTATGCTTATTAACTCCTTTAAAGGAAGAGCACAAATCTTTACAGATACTATAGGACTACCTAAATCATTAGACTTTTCATATTATTTAAAAGCAATGGAAAAAATGAATTTTGGAAAAGCTTTATTTAATTCATTATTTATAACTATTATAAGCATTATTTTAATTATAGTGTTTTCTTCCATGACAGCCTGGGTTTTAGTAAGAAATAAGTCAAAAGTTTCTGATTTTATACTATATTTGTTTGTAGCTACAATGCTTGTTCCATTTCAATCTGTAATGATTCCCTTAATGCAGTATATGAGTAGTTGGGAGATAAAGTCTATTAATTTTTCTATGATTGATACCCGTTATGGACTTATATTTATGTATATTGGTTTTGGAATGAGTTTGTCTGTGTTCTTATATCATGGTTTTATAAAAAGTGTACCGCGTTCATTGGAAGAAGCAGCAATGATAGACGGATGTAATAAATTTCAAGTATTCTGGAAGATAGTATTTCCTACATTAAAACCAATAACAGTAACGGTGGCTATTTTAAATGTTATATGGATATGGAATGATTACTTATTGCCATCACTAGTATTAAGAAGTCCTAATTTAAGAACTATACCTCTTTCAACTTTCTATTTCTTTGGAGAATTTACAATACAGTGGAATTTGGCTATGGCGGGACTTGTTCTTACAATTATACCTATTATTATTTTCTACTTATTTTCACAAAAATATATAATTAAAGGCGTTATGGCAGGAGCCGTTAAATAGCATATAAATTAATTAGAAAGTGAGCAATATTAATTATGAAAAAGGAATGGATAATAAATGACAATAGTTTAGATGCAAAAGATCTTTTAAAGAATGAGAGTATTTTTAATGTTGCAAATGGATATATAGGAGTTAGAGGAAACTTTGAAGAAAAATACCCTGATGGATTTTATACAGTTAGAGGAACCTATATAAATGCTTTTTATGAAACAGTACCTATAAGCTATGGCGAGAAAGCCTATGCTTTTCCGGGTACTATGCAAAAAATAGTAAATGTTACAGATGCCCAAGACATTAATATAATAATAGATGGAGAAAAATTTTCTCTTTTTGAAGGAAGAATTAAAGATTTTAAAAGATATTTGAATATGGAATCTGGATATTATAGAAGAGAGATATGGTGGATATCTCCTAAAGGAAAAGAAATTAAAATAAAGATAACCAGAATTGCTTCATTAAGTGAATTGGAACTATTTGCCATATATTATGAAATAGAAAGGCTTAACTTTAATGGAGAGATTGTAATAGAATCTGAAGTTAATGGTGAGGTTAAAAATTATACAAATGATAGTGATCCTCGTGTATCTGCAGCTCATGCTAATATATTAAATGTAAAATCAGTTGTGTTAGAAGGGGATATACTTCAGGTAGAGTCACAAACACAAAATTCTAAGGAAATCGTATCTACCACAGTAAAGCATTGCTGTAGTGTAAATTATGATCTAACTATTGAAAAAAATTTAAAATCTATAAAGGCTATTTATAGATTAGAATCAAGTAATAAATTAATACAATTTACAAAATATGTGGTATATACGGATTCGCGAAGGCATAAGGAACCTAGTAATTGCGGATTTGATATAGTAGAAAAAGTAAGTAAAAAGACCTTTGATGAATTGATTCAAGACCAGCATGAATATCTGAAGGAGTTCTGGAATGTAGCAGATATAAGTATAGAAGGAGATGAAAAGCTTCAACAGGGATTAAGATATAATCTATATCAGCTGCTTCAATCCGTGGGTAAGGATCCGTTAAGTAATATAACTGCAAAAGGATTAAGCGGGGAAGGATATGAGGGACACTATTTTTGGGATACAGAAATTTATATATTACCATTTTTCATATTGTGCCATCCAAAACTAGCAAAAAATTTATTAAAGTATAGATATACAATTTTAGATTCTGCAAGAAAAAGGGCAAGAGAATTAGGTCATAAAAAAGGTGCAGCTTTTGCTTGGAGAACTATAACTGGTGAAGAGTGTTCTTCATATTTTCCAGCTGGAACTGCTCAATATCACATAAATGCTGACATTGCATATTCTTATATACAATATTACTTGGTGACAGAGGATATGGATTTTATAAAAGAGTTTGGAGCAGAAGTTATTTTTGAAACTGCAAGAATATGGATACAAATAGGTCATTTTGATAAAGGTCTATTTAAAATAGATGCAGTAACAGGTCCAGATGAATATACGGCCATTGTAAATAATAATTATTATACAAATGTTATGGCTAAGTATAATCTTAAATGGGCAGCAAAATTATATGATTTACTTAATCAAAAGGATAAAGAATTTTTAAAAAGTTTATGTGAAAAAATAGATTTGAACAATGAAGAAATTCAGTTATTCCGATGTGCATATAAAAATATGTATTTACCCTATAGTGAAGAATATAAAATAAATGTTCAAGATGACAGCTTTTTATCTAAAGCCTTATGGGATTTTAAAAATACTCCTAAAGAAAAGTATCCTTTATTGTTGCATTATCATCCTTTAACTATTTACAGATATCAGGTACTAAAGCAAGCAGATACAGTACTTGCACATTTTCTGGTAGAGGATGAAACGGATTTTCAAACTATTAAAAATTCTTATGACTATTATGAAAAAATAACAACTCATGATTCATCTTTATCATGCGCAGTGTATAGTATTATGGCATCTAAAGTTGGATATACTGAAAAAGCTTATAATTATTTTATAGACACTGCAAGACTGGATTTAGATGATACACATGGAAATACAAAAGATGGAATCCATACTGCTAACATGGGTGGTACTTGGATGTCTATAGTATATGGTTTTGCAGGTTTGAGAATAAAGGAAAGTTATATATCTTTGAGTCCAAGATTGCCTGATAAATGGAAGGAACTTAAATTTAAATTCTTATACAGGGGAGCTATTATACAGGTAGATATGAAAAAAGATAAAACCATAGTAGGTGTCCAACCTAAAGAACCTATTAAATTGAAGATTTACAATGAGCTATACACATTTGAAAATAGTAAAGTGATGGAAATAATGCTAAGATAAATTGGAAAAGCTATGGTGCATAAAACCATAGCTTTTTTAGAACTTCATAGTTGTATGTAATTAATTTTCACCTAATGTGCACAATTGTTTAGCAACAAATGAAAGAAAAAAGTCAGGATTTAAAGATTGATGAATATAAAAAGTAATATGGCTTGCTAAGCATAAAATAGTAAAGTTGCTTTATAGTTTATTATGAAATAGAATTAAGGTAAAAGTAAATAAAAAGTTATGGGCTTTCTCTTAAAGAGAAATTAAAAGGGAATGTGGTGAAAAACCACAACAGCCCCCGCTACTGTAATAGCAGACAAATCTTATAAGCCACTGACATTTAAGTTGGGAAGGGAAGAAGAGGATGAAGCTAAAGTCAGGAGACCTACCTATAAACTTTGCAACAATCTTTCGGAGGGAAGGAATTTGCAGTATCAATGTTTTGTACTATGAATGTAATTTATTTTATTGCATTTATAATGCTTTTATATTATATGTATAATTTTAGAAAATTTGCATTTAAATATAATTTAGATACTGTAAAGGCTCCTTTTTAGAAGTCTTTTTTTATTTTAATAGTTTTATATGAAAGAAGGAGAATTATGATTAATGAGCCTGTAATAAAAAAAGAGGATTTTTGGAAAAGAATTTTTTTTGTAAGTTTAGGAGGACTAATATATGCACTAGCTATAAATATATTTATTGCACCTCATAAATTATTAAGTGGAGGTATTGCTGGCATATCACTTTTAGCTCAGTATGTAAGTAATATACCTTCAGGGTATTGGATGTTTATACTCAATATACCTGTATTTATATTGGGATTAAAAAAGGTAGATAAGGATTTTATATTTTTTAGTATAGTAGGAACCATCACTGTATCTATCTTTTTACTTTTGACAAAAAATATATCTCAATTTTTAGTAGTGGATGACTTAGTTATATCAACTGTATTTGGAGCTATAGTAAGTGGTATAGGCATGGGTTTGGTATTTAGAAGCAGAGCTTCTCAAGGTGGAACAGATATAATTGCAGTTATAATAAGAAATAAAAATGGAGCTAAAATGTCTACTCTATATTTTTTACTAAATGGAGTTATAGTGCTCTTAGGTGTGTTTGCTACCAATTTAAAGCTTACACTATATACAGTAATTTTAATGTATATCAAAGCAGTGGTAATTGATAAAGTTATAGAAGGCATTGATCATAAGAAAATTGTTATAATAGTAACAGAAAAAGAAAATGAAATATCCAATATGATAATGCATCAAATAGGAAGAGGTACTACCTATCTTTATGGAGAAGGCGGCTACACAGGAGAAAAGAAAAAAATAATATATTGTCTTCTAACTACAAAAGAATTAAATAATGTGAAAAGATTAATTGAAGAAATAGATCCTAATGCGCTAGTATCTATTTCAGAAGCAGAAGAAATAAATGGTAAGGGCTTTTTAAAACCTGCATTATAGAATATACAACTAGGTTAAAAATGTTGGAAATAATCTAATAGATAATTAATTTATATGTCAATTTATTTAAAATTGAAAGTAAAAGTATATACTAGAAGGAATATAAAAACTTTTATGGAATAAATTATTATGGGACAATATGTAAAATCTGTTGTGCTAAAATTGCTTTGGAGGGGTTAATTTGGAAGATGTTAGAGAAAACAAAGACGGTAGAGCAACTGCATCCTTGATTCTTGGAATTATTGGAATTATAGCATGGGTAATTCCAATTATAGGGGCACCTGTAACAATTACAGGATTGGTTTTAGGATTGAAGAGCCGAAATAGCAAAAATAGAGTATTAGCTATTATTGGAATAGTGCTATGCATTATTGGAATAGTGGCAACCGTTATAAATGCTGCTATGGGAGCATATTTAGGGGCTACTGGAGCTCTTAAGAAGATTTAAAGATACTGCAGATAAGTTTGTGAAACTTATTACAAGCTTATCTGCAACTTTTTTTACTGCAGAATAAAACTGAATTTAATATAATTTACAGCAACCTTCTTGGTAAAATAAACTTTAAGAGATATAATGTATTAGTAAAGCTATAGAAAACAGCATTTTTATTTTGTTAACACAATATATATTATATGGTAATATAATACTTGTATTTTAACAAAGGAAGATACTATTTTTAGAATGAGTAAATAATTTTTTTGATATGAATTATTATTTGCGCTCATACTAGAAGAAAGCGAGGCTTATATGAAAAAAAGTTCTAAAACGTTTTTTATTACATTTCTACTTCTGCTTTCATTAATGTCTATAATAAGACCTGTTTTTAGTAAAGAAATCAACAAAAATGGAAGACAAGCTATTCCGGTACTAATGTATCATTCAATTACAGAAGATAGCAGAAAGATATTTAGCGTTAATAAAAAAGATTTTTATAATCAGATGAAATATTTAAAAGATAATGGATTTAATACATTATCTTTGGATGAGGTTTATGAACATATGATAAATAAGAAACCTTTTCCAGAAAAGTCAGCTGTTATAACTTTTGATGATGGATATAAAGATAATTATGATAATGCTTATCCTATACTAAAAGAACTTGGACTTAAAGCCACTATTTTTGTGGTTACAGGAAATGTGGACGAGGGTTCTTACTATTTGAGCTCAGAGGAAATTAAAAAACTTCAACGTGATAATATTGATATTCAAAGTCATACAGTTAATCATTTAAAATTAAGTAAACTTACCCAAAACCAGAGAATTAAAGAACTGAGTGATTCTAAAGAATATTTAGAAAAACTTTTAAATAAAAAAGTAAAATATATGGCTTATCCTTATGGCAAATACAATGAAAATGTAATACAAGATGTGATGGAAGCTGGATATAAAATGGCATTTACCACCAATCAAGGCTGGATGAATTTGGATCAAGGAATGTATAGTTTAAAAAGAGTGATTGTTGGAGGTCATATGAGGATGGGTACATTTAAAAAGTTAGTAAAATTTGATTAATAAATTTTTATGATTAATTACTTCAAAATCAATGCATACTATTAATGAATTACTGCATAGATTAAGGAGTGGTAACATGAAAAAAAATCATAAAAAAGAATGGACTAAGGAAAATTATTTGGCTAATGGAAATAAGACTCAAAACCAATGGGCAAAAAATAGATTAGTTACTACTGTAGAAGAACCAGGTATTAATGAAAGTGGAATAGAAGCGAAGAAAAAGGGGTATTAATCAAATAAAATAATTACTATCATAAAATAGCCGTTGAATTAACTTTAACGGTTATTTTTATTTGGTTTTTATAATTTATTTAATTGGAACAATAATAACTGTAGAATGGATTTGCATAGTATAATATAATAAAGTTAGTCATCGTGTATAAATTGAAATAAGGAGTATAATTATGGTTAAAAAGTTATGGTATATCTATTTTATATTTTATCTTTTAATAAATAGCATAATAGGAAAGACTAAACTATTTTTTTTAAAAAGAAAATCACCAGAACTTGCAGATAAATATGCTTATGAAAAGGTTAGAGCTATGGCAAAACATATATTAAAAAAATCCAAAACCAAAGAAGAGGTAATAGGATTAGAAAATATACCTGAAGGAACATGTATTTTTATTTCTAACCATCAAGCTATATTTGACGGAATTCTAATTTTATCCAATATTGATAAACTTACTGGATTTATTGCTAAGAAAGAGATACAAAAGCTTCCATTGGTTCGCAGCTGGCTAAGTTCAATTCATACTGTATTCATTGATAGGAGCGATGTAAGAGAAGGGCTGAAAGCTATAAATAGTGGAGTAGAAAATTTAAAAATGGGTTATTCTATGGTCATTTTTCCGGAAGGAACTAGAAGCTTAAAATCAGAAATAGGGGAATTCAAAAAAGGAAGCATGAAATTAGCTCTTAAGTCAAAGGTTCCTATTGTACCTATCACAGTGGATGGTACCTATAAAATATTAGAAGTAGGGAATAAGGTGAGAGGTAACACTGTAAGAATGGTAGTGCATAAGCCTATATATTTAGAAAATTTGTCTGAAGAAGAGAAAAAAAATCTATCTTATACTATTCATGAAATAATTAAAAGCGCATTATAAATTAAATAAATTGTAGCTTCTATAATCTAATCACTAATATTTAGAAAGTTTATAGATGTGAAAAAGGCTCATTATATATAGCTAACTATTTTGTTAGCTATATATAATGAGCCTTTTTTTTATTAAATGTTTCTAGGGTACATAAATTTGATTACATTATTAAACAACAAATATCAGTAAAGTTAAATAAATGACCACTTTATATATGCTGTTTTGAACAAATTTTATGCAATTTAATATTCTATAATTATTTATTCTCCCTAATTTTATAAATATGCATGAAAAATATTGAGTTTTAGTGAATAGAAATTATTAAAACCTGTCGTACGAATTTAATAGATTTCTCCTTAGTTTTAACAAAAAATTTTTATTACAAGGTATATACTTTAAAACATAGAATAAATTACATTAATTTACAATCAATTATCCATAATATTTCTAGATAAATTGCAGGCTATATAGCATAGTATTTTAATAAAAGCATCAATTAATATCTTATAAAATACATATATTACCAAAATACTTGCATATATTATAAAGGAAACTGAAAGGGGGATAGTAGGCTTACTAAGCTATAAAGTTTTTGATTTAAAAGGGAGGATGGATATGGTAAAAGGGAATAAAAAATTATTATCTTGGATAGTGACTGGATTATTTGCTGTCACTACATTTGTTGCACCAATTTCAAAGGCTAGCACGGTATATGCAAAAGAAAACAAGGGAAATGTTAACCCTTCTTACAAAGAAACTGCAAAAGAAAATATAGAAAATAAGATCAGCCCTAAGTTAAAAGATCAGTTTAAGAACAAGAAAGAAGCTACATTTCTTGTTAAGTTAAAGGATCAAGTTGATGTGGAGAAAGTGGCTAAAGAATCAGATTCGAAGGCTAAACAGCAGAAACTTACATCTGCTAAAGCAGAGATAGTTAAGAGATCATCTATTGTATCTGAATTAAGAATTAAAGCTGACGATACACAAAGTCAACTTAAAAAATATGTTGAGAATGAAAAAGTCAAAGGAAATGTTAAGAATTATACTTCATTCTATATAGTAAATGGTATGTCAATAACTGGTACAGAGTCTGTTATGAGAACCATAGCAGCTATGCCAGAAGTTGAAAGTATAATTCCAAATGAAACAAGACAATTAATTGAACCTGCAAAAGCTAAAAATGCAAATAATCCATCTGCTGGAAGTATAGAGTGGAATATTGAGAAAATAGGTGTTCCTGCAGTTTGGGCTCTAGGGATAGATGGTACAGGAATAGTTGTAGCTAGCATAGATACAGGTGTTCAATGGGATCACCCCGCTCTAAAGACTAAGTATAGAGGATATAACCAAGCAAATCCTAATACTCCAAATAATGAATTTAACTGGTTTGATGCTACTGCAGCTCATAGAGCAATACCTTATGATGATATTGGTCATGGAACTCATACTATGGGAACCATGGTTGGATCAGAAGAAAATGGTACCAATAAGGTAGGGGTAGCTCCAGGAGCTAGATGGATAGCAGTCAAAGCCTTTACCACAGAAGGCGGAAGCGATGAAGATTTAATAAGAGCTGGTGAATGGATATTAGCTCCTAAAGATAATAATGGTACACCCCATGCTGAAAAGGCACCTAAAGTAGTTAATAACTCTTGGGGAGGCGGACCTGGTGTTGATGATTGGTTTAGAACTGTTGTAAGGAACTGGAGAGCAGCAGGTATATTCCCAGAGTTCTCTGCAGGTAATACAACTCAAAGTAATCCTGGCGGACCTGGATCAGTAGCAAATCCGGCTAACTATCCAGAATCTTTTTCCACAGGAGCTACAGATATAAATGATAAATTGGCAAGCTTCTCTTTAAGAGGACCTTCACCCTATGGAAATATATTAAAACCTGAAATTTCAGCTCCTGGAGTAAATATAAGATCTTCTGTTCCAGGCAGCGGATATGAAGGTGGATGGAATGGAACATCCATGGCTGGCCCACATACTTGTGGATTAGTAGCATTATTGCTTCAAGCTAACTCTTCTTTAACAGTACCTCAGCTTGAAGAGATAATAAAGAATACAGCAACCCCTCGTACAGATTCTCAATATCCAGAATCACCTAATAATGGATATGGATATGGAATTATCAATGCATTCAATGCAGTATCCTCAGTTATAAGTGGACTAGGAGAAGTTAAAGGTCAAGTACTAAAAGAAGGAGAGGATACAGTTCCTCCAACTTTTAATCATACACCTGTAACTGAAGGCTTTTCAGGAATGGAAATACCACTAACGATCAATGTTCAAGATGATATAAGTGTAAATACTGTTGAGTTACAATATAGAAGCAGTATAGCAGATCAATGGACTACAATAGCTACAGAAAGAGTAGAAGGAGACTACAAAGCTGGCAAATACTCAGCTGTAATTCCAGCGAATAAGGTTAGAATTCCAAGTTTAACTTATAGATGGAGAATACTTGATTTTGGAAGAAATGAAGTTATTAGTGAAAATTATATAGTTACTATTAATTCAGGGATAACTGTAGGCTACAGTACCGATTTCGAAACAAAACCAGCAGGATGGACTTTAACAGGGAAACCAGATTGGCAGTGGGGAACTCCAACAGTAGGACCAAAGAAAGCAGCATCCGGCGAAAAAGTATATGCTACAAATTTAAGCGGAACTTATCAAGCTAGCTCAAATATGAGTTTAAATATGCCTCCAATAGATATGCCAGCAGAAGGACCTGTATACTTACAATTTAAGCACTGGTATGAAATAGAAAATAATTATGATAAGGGCTATGTAAAAGTTTCTGAAGATAATAAGACTTGGACTACATTGAAAACCTACACAAACAATTCAAATAATTCATATGTAAGCGAACAAATAGATTTAGCTATTTATAAAGGGAAGAGAATATATATTCAATTTAATTTCACTTCTGATTCATCAGTTAATAAACAAGGTTGGTTTATAGATGATGTTAAATTGTCAAATGTATCTGCTACTGGATCTTTAAAAAACAGAATGATATTTAGTCAAGTTGAAGATGGAAGAATTAATACTAATAAATTAAACAGTAAAGCTATAACTAAAGCTCAAGCTAAACAGCAGCCTCTAGGACTTCCTTTAGATGCTAAGGTAACTGTAGTTGAGACAGGAAGATCTGTAAATACTAATCCAGCAGATGGTTCCTATAGCATTAAGCATTCTTCAGGTGACTATACTTTAAGAGCTGAAACTTATGGATACTATTCACAAAATAAAGCAGTTCATATAGTAAATGATGGTGTTATAGACAATCAGAACTTTGTATTAGCACCTATTCCAAAAGGAACAATAACAGGAAAAGTAATTAATGAGCAAACAGGAAAGGCTATCAAAGATGCTACAATTTACTTGATAGAAGACTCAGCAGTAGCACCTGTTAAAACTGATGCAGATGGAAATTATACTATAGCTGCTTATGAAGGAGACTACACTGTTCAAGTTAGTGCTCAAGATTATTATGCTAAGAGATTCAGTTTAACTATAGAAGGAAATAAAACCATAAATAAAGATGTTCAATTAACACCATTTATAGGATATTCAGGAGAAATAGGCTATGATGATGGTACTGCAGAAAATGCAAGAGCTTTCTATGATGGCGGCAATGGATTTGCAGTAAGAATGTCACTTCCAGAAGGTAAGAATGCAGCTACAGTTACAGCTGGATTATTTAAATTCTGGGATCCAGAATGGCCAGTACCTGGTGGAAATAGCTTTAAGGTAGCAATATATGATGCTACTGGAGATAAAGGGGCACCAGGAAAGATGATAGCAGGACCTATTGACGCTACAGCTAAACGTGATAAGAATGATTGGACAAAAGTTGATTTGTCTGCTGCAGGAATAGTGGTAACTGGAGATTTCTACATGGTTTATATACAGGATAAGCCAAATCCAAATTGTCCAGGAATAGCATTTGACGAAGATGGTAAGAATGCAAAGAGAACTTGGCAATATGTAAGCGGAGCCTTTACACTAGCTGATGAGGCTAATGGTAATGCTATGATTAGAGCTATCGTTAAATATGAAGCTTTAGCACCAGTTATTACATCACCAAAGAACAATTATTATACTAACAATGGAAATGTTACTATTACTGGTAAAGCATCTCCAGAGTTAGATCTCCATCTGTTAAATAATGGTAAAGAAATAGCTAAAGGTAAACCAGGTGCTGATGGAAACTTCTCTTTCAACGTTAATTTAGCAGAAGGAGTGAATATACTAAAAGCTTATACCTCTGCTGAAAATGGTAAAACTCCAGACTCACAAGAGGTTAAGGTTGTTGTTGACAAGACTTCTCCAGTGCTTAAGATAACAAGCCCAGCTAATAATTTAAAGACTAATAAAGAGGTATTAACGGTTACAGGTACTATAGTAGATGAGAACATTAACTTTATAAAAGTTAATGGAACTAAGGCCAAAATAGATTCAAACGGAAACTGGTCAGCAAAAATCATATTAGATGAAGGCATAAATAAAATTAAAGTAATCGCTGAAGACAAAGCTGGAAATCAAGTTACTAAAAAGATAAATGTAGATGCTAAATTCGAAATTCAAGAGATAACAAACTTAAAACCTGAAAAAGATGTTAAATTGACTTCTGGTAAATCAGTTAAAATTGAGTTCGATTGTGAGCCAGGGTTAAAGAAAGCAGTATTCTTGATTCATGCACCACTTGTAAATAACAGCAATTCCATAACTAATTCTATGGGAATAACTAAGGGTGACAGCGTTGTTGAGTTCCCAATGATGGAAGAGGAAGATGAAGATGGAAATGGAACTGGACATTATGTAGGATACTGGACAGCAACTTCTAATATAGTAATGTCAGGTGCTCAAATAGAAGTTAAAGTAACTGACTGGTATGGAAATACATTAAGTAAGAGAGCTGCTGGAAAACTATATGTTAACGTTAAATAACCCATGATTTATTAGGCTGTTGACTTTTGTCAACAGCCTTTTATTAATTTTATCTAAAATAAATACTGGTAATATGTTGTAATATATGTAAATATATGGTAATATTTGAAGTGTTAGAAATATGTTTTTGCATAGTAAAATATAAATTTATAAATATTGTAATATTTTACGCATGCAAAGGCATACAAATCATAGACAGTGTATTTATTAAATAGTATGAGGAGGAGGTGAACTGTTGCGATAAAACTATAAAAATATGCTAAAATCTCATATAAATTAATGGGAATTTAAGCCTTCGGAGTATTATACCAAACGAAAGTAGCCTTACAGCAAAATCGGATACATTGAACAATACTTATATGTTTTATAGGTTATTGGCAACGGTAAAAAAATGAACCGAAAAGACAAAAGATTTTTGGCATGGGTGCTAACTGTAACTTTTTCTGCATCCCTATCTATGGGAATAAATTTTAGAAGAACTTCAGCAGAAGAGGTAGAAACAAAAGATGTGAAAGCAGCCTTATCAAAAGAAATGTCAAGAAAGTTTTCTCCCAAAGATGTACAAAATAAATTAAAAGAAAAGTATGGTACTGAAGGAAACTTTAATGACAATGCACCTCTTAAGCATAATGATCCTGAAGAGGTAGTAAGAGTAGTTATACAAATGAAGGACAAGCCTTTGCTTCAAGGGATAAAGTCAGAAAAAAAAGAGGATAAAAATATAAAATCACTAATAAATTCAAAGAAAAGTGAAGCGGATGATTTAAAGAAACAGCAGGATGAAGTCATAGCAAAAGTGAAAACTCTTAAAGGAGCTGAGATAAGACATAATTATTTTTATACTGCTAATGGATTTAGTATGGATGTGAAAAGAGGAGAAATTGATAAACTAAAGAATATACCCGGAGTTAAAAGTGTTAAGGAAGCGAATAGATATGTTCCGGATATGACTTATGCAAAGTCATTAACACAAACTTATGATGTTTGGAAAGATTATGGTTATAAAGGTGAAGGGACAGTAGTAGCAGTAATAGATTCAGGCATTGATGTTAATCACAAGGATATGAGATTAACAGATCCTTCTAAGGCAAAAATAAGCAAAAATAATGCAATAATAAGTAAAGAGCCAGGTAAATTTTATAGCATTAAAGTTCCTTATGCCTATAATTTTGCAGATGGAAATGACGATATTTTAGATACTAATCCTAATACAGGTATGCATGGAATGCATGTAGCTGGAATAGTTGCTGCTAATGGTGAAAAGAGTCAAGTTGACCAGTCTAAGGCTATTCAGGGTGTAGCGCCAGAAGCACAAGTTCTTGCACTTAGGGTGTTTTCTAATAGACCTGAAGAAAAATATGCTTATTCAGATGATATAGCGGCAGCTATTGAATCCGCAGTACTTCATGAAGCTGATGTAATAAATATGAGCCTTGGGTCAGATGCAGGTTTTCAGGATCCGGAAGATATTGAACAGCAGGCCATAAAAATAGCAGCTAATGAAGGTTTGATAGTAGTAGTATCTGCAGGAAATTCTGCTTATTCTACTTATCAAAGCAAGTACAAAGAAGTAGTTGATACTGGGGTGGTAGGTTCACCAGGAATAGCTGAAGATACGCTACAGGTAGCTTCCTATGAAAATAACAAAATAATTGCTAGTGTACTAGAATATTCAGCAGGTTCAGATAAAGGAAAGATTGCATATACACCTACAGATATAAATCCAGTAGGAAGGTTAACTGGAGAATATAATTTGGTAGATTGTAATTTAGGTGTAGAACAGGATTTCAAAGGTAAAGATTTAAGGGGTAAAATAGCTTTAGTTAAAAGAGGAAGCATAACCTTTGTTGAAAAGCAGTTAAATGCTCAGAAGGCTGGTGCTGCAGGGATAATCGTTTATAACAGAGATGGAGAAGAAGATTATGTAAAGATGGCTGGAGATCCTTCTATAACCATACCAGGTATGTTTGTTAAAAATTCTGATGGAGTAAAGCTTAAAGATTTTATAGGAAAGGCTGTTAAGGTTTCTTTTAAAGGAGATCTTATGCCAATAGACAATGCTAGCAATGGAGACATGTCAGACTTTACTTCCTGGGGGCCAGCACCTAATTTAGAGTTTAAACCTCAAATAACAGCCCCTGGTGGACAGATATATTCTACAGTAAATAATAATAGCTATGAAGTTATGAGTGGTACTTCTATGGCGGCACCTCATACTGCTGGTGCTGAAGCCTTATTGGTGCAAGCTATAAAAGCTAAAGGCATGAATATATCAGGAAGAAAAATGATGGAGTTTGCAAAGACAACTTCCGTTAATACAGCAGTTCCTAAATTTGATAAGAATGGTGTGCCTTTCTCACCAAGGAGACAAGGAGCAGGATTAGTTCAGATTAAAGATGCTATAACCAATACTGTAACTGTTACAGATGAATACGGTGATGGAGTTGTAGCATTAAGGGAAATTGATAAAGTTAAAACATTTAAATTAAAATTGACTAATTATGGTGAAAAAGAAGTTAGTTATAATTTAAGTGATAATGGTGGAGTGCTTACAGAGGTTGAAGAAGCTGAAGGAATGTCCTATGATGTAAAAATACACGAAGCTTCAGTATCTTTTAATCCAAATACTATTACTGTTCCTGAAAATAGCAGCAAGGAAGTATATGTTACAATTAAACTTCCAGAAAATTTTAAAAGGAACCAGTTTGTAGAAGGCTTTATAAAGTTTAATTCAAATACCAGTGGTGCACCTTCATTAAATGTGCCTTATATGGGGTTTTATGGAAATTGGTCTAAAATGAATGTTGTGGATTTACCTATGTGGGATAGTAATTCTGTTTATGGAACTACTACATTATTAAGCAAAGTAGATAATGATTTAGTTTACTTAGGCTATGATGGAGAAGATGATTTAGGTAATCCTAAAGTTAATGCTAAAAAAATTGCTATATCACCTGATGAGGATGGCTATAATGATGAGGCAATACCTTATTTAGTATTTTTAAGAAATGCTAGGACCATGAATATAGCTGTTGTAGACTCTAAAGGAATGATGGTTAGGGATTTAAAAACAGAAGAATATTTAAATAAAGACATAATAGCTGAACAACAAGGAAATGTAGGAAGATACAGCCCAGATTGGAGCTGGGATGGCAAGATTAAAAATTCAGAAGGTCAGCTTGAAGTAAAGGAAGGCCAATACTTTATAAGAGTAAGATCTAAAGTAGATTATGAAAAAGCAGATTGGCAGGAGCTTAACATGCCAGTAAAAGTTGATATAACTGCACCAAAGATTCAAATAACTTCTTCTAACACTGCTCATACTGGCAAGTATACATTAAAGTGGACCGCTAAAGATAATCTTTCTGGTATAGGAATTCAAGGAGTTATGTTGAACAAAAAATTATTAAGGAATACACCTATAAATGATTTAGGAAATGGGCAGTACTCTTGTAATATTGATTTAAAACAAGGAAATAATACAATAGAGATTATATCTATAGACAATGCTGGGAATGAAGCTCATGAAGAATTTGCAGTAAATTATATACCATTTAATATTCAGTTTGATAATCTATCAGAAGGCATAAAAATTAATACTAGAGAATATACAGTTACAGGAAGGCTTAATTACGCAGTAAAAGATTTATTTATCAAAGGGGTTAATGCAGTAATAAATGAAGACTTGACTTTTAGTGCCATGATTACATTACCAGACACTATAAATGATGTAAATATAAAAGCTATAGACTTCGATAACCAAGTATTGAAAGATTACACGTTAAAAGTATATTGCGATACCGTGCCGCCGACTATGACTTTTGAGTCTCCAAAGGTGGATGGTGACGGAAAGGTATATACTAATAAAGATCAAATAACTGTAGCAGGTACAGTATTTGATGATACTTTTGGATATAAGTTCTATGTAAATGGTGAGTTAAAAATGGAAGTTAACCTTCCTGAAATAGGTGGAGAGCAGGGAACAAAGAGAGAATTTAGCTATGAAGTACCTGTTACTAATGGTTGTAAGGTTGAGGTAAAAGCAGTAGATTTATTTGGAAATGAAACTCCAGTTAAAGTATTTGATATAGTATTAGATAAAGAAACCCCAGTTATAACAATAAATGGAGTGGAAAATGGTAAGGCATATAACCATGATTTACTTCCAGAAATATCCGTTAATGAAGGAATTTTAACAGTAACATTAAATGGAAAAGAATATAAGAATGAAGCTATTACCGAAGAAGGCAGTTATGAATTAGTGGCTAAAGCTTTAGATAAAGCAGGTAATTCTTCAGAGGTTAAAGTCAACTTTATTATAGACAAAACAAGTCCAGAGATAACCATAAAGGGTGTAGAAGATGGAAAATACTATAATACAGATGTGACACCTATAGTAACTGCTAATGAAGGAACCATAGCCATGACTTTAAATAAAAAAGACTATAAGGGAGAAGCTATAAAAGATGAAGGTGAATATGAATTAGTAGTTACTGCCATAGATGCAGCAGGAAATAAAACTGAAAAGACGGTGAAATTTGTAATAGACAAAACAAATCCAGAAATAACTATTAAGGGTGTAGAGGATGGAAAACACTATAATACAGATGTAACTCCTGTAGTAACTGTAAATGAAGGTACTTTTACTATGGCTTTAAATGGAAAAGACTATAAAGGAGAAACTATAAAGGATGAAGGTAAATATGAGTTAATAGTAACTGCATTAGATAAAACAGGAAATAAAGCAGAAAAGACAGTGAAGTTTGTAATAGACAAAACAAATCCAGAAATAACTATTAAGGGTGTAGAAGATGGTAAAACTTATACTACTTCTGTAAAACCAGAAATAAAGACTTCTAAAGGAAATTTAATAATAACTCTCAATGGTAAAGAATATAAGGGTGAAGAGATAACAGCAGTGTGTAGCTATGAAATTATTGCTAAGGCTGTAGATTTAGCAGGTAATACTACAACTAAAGTAGTTAAATTCAAAATTGAAAAGCCTAAAACAGATGAGCAAAACTCTAATCCAACAAACAACAATCCTAAAGAAATAGTAAAGACAGGATCTAGAGTTAGTATGAATCTGCTTATAGCTGTTGGAGCATCACTAGTAGCCATTGGAACTTGCTTTATTATTTATAAAAAGAAAAATAGAAAAACAGCTTAAATTATAACAGCTTAATTTAGAGCATGCAGCGATTTAATATAATTACTGCATGCTTTTTTACTATTGATATATATTAATTTATTTTCATATTGTAGATTACTAATGAATAGTTTTTTATAAATAAAATATGATATACTATAAAAAAAGCGTTTTTAGAGGTAAGTATGGAAAAAGTATTTTATTATTCTTTCATTATTGGAGTGGTTTATATATTCCTATCTTTTATACTAGGAGGAGTTTTTGATCTGTTTAATATTGGAGCAGATATAGATTTTGGTTTCGAATTTCCTTTTGCATCATTGCTCAGACCAGCAATTCTGGCAGCCTTTCTAACAGTGTTTGGAGGTATGGGCCTTTTGGGGCTTAAGAATCAATGGACATACGTTTTTGCCATTGCTTTGGCATCAGCACTTATAATTTCTATTATAATTTCTAAATTTGTTTTTGATAAATTGAAAAAAGCTGAAAATACAAGTTCCATAAGAAGAAAAGAACTTATTGGTGTTGAAGCCGTTGTACTTGAAACTATATTAGAGCATGGGATTGGATCTATTACCTATACAGCAAATGGTAACAAAATGAATTCACCAGCAAAAAGCATGGATGGAACTAAAATTTTAAGAGGAGAAAAGGTAATAATAACAAAAGTAGATAAGAGTATTTTTTATGTCATTCCAGTTAAAGAAATTTTAGATGAAAAATAGAATTATCAATAAAAAAATTCAGTATATTATAATGATACAAAATTTATTCAATATATTATTAAAATAAAGGGGGAGATATTATGCAACAATACATTATGCCTATAATGATTACAGCTTTAGTTTTACTTATTTTAGGTATACTATTGTCCATGTGGAAAAAGGTACCACAGGATAAAGCTGTAGTTATTACTGGATTAAAGAAAAGAGTCATATCTGGAGGCGGGGGCATAGTAATTCCATTTTTGGAGAGAACAGATAAGATATCTTTAGAAAATATGAAAATTGAAGTTAGAATAGGTAATGCGTTAACAGAACAAGGAGTAGGTATTAGTGCAGATGGTGTAGCGGTTATTAAAGTAAAGTCAGATCAAGAATCTGTACTAGCAGCTGTAGAGCAATTTAATACAGGCAATGAAGGAAAAACTATAGAAATAATTAAAGATACATCTAAAGATGTGCTAGAAGGTAAATTAAGAGAAATTGTATCCAAAATGACTGTAGAGGAGATCTATAAGGATAGAGAAATGTTTGCAGCAAGAGTTCAGGAAGTAGCTGCTATAGATCTAGATCAAATGGGTCTTGAGATTAAAGCTTTTACTATAAGAGATATATCAGATGAAAATGGATATTTAAAGGCTCTAGGTAAAGGAAGAATTGCAGAAGTCAAGAGAGATGCTGAAATTGCAGAAGCAGAGGCTCAAAAAGAAACAAAAATAAAGACTGCAGAGGCCTTTAGAGAAGGAGAAGCTGCAAAACTTATAGCAGAAGCTTCTGTTTCAGAGTCTGTTAAAGATAAAGAATTAAAGGTTCAATCCTATAGAAAAGATCAAGAATCTGCCAAGGCGGTTGCTGACTTAGCTTATGAAATAGAGGCTAATAAGGTAAAAAAAGAAGTAACAGAAACAGAGATGATGGTTCAAATCATTAAAAAGCAGAAAGAAATAGAATTAGCAGAGCAAGAATCCATGAGAAAAGAAAAAGAACTTGAAGCTACTGTAAAGAAGGAAGCTGAAGCAGAAAAGTATCAATATATACAGGAGGCCCAAGCAAAATCTGAAGCTATAAGACTTGAAGGTCAGGCAAAATCTGAAGCTATGAAATTAGAAGGTATGGCTAAAGTTGAAATCATAAGAGAAACAGGTAAGGCAGAGGCAGAAGCCATGCTTAAAAAGGCTGAAGCTTATAAACAGTATAATGAAGCAGCTATGTTACAGATGATTGTTGAAAAGATGCCTGAATTAGCAAAGGCTATAGCAGAACCATTAACTAAAACTGAAAAGATTGTTATTATTGATGGTGGAAATGGAAATTCTTCAGGAGGGGCTGCAAAGGTAGCGGACTATGTTACAGAAATAATGACTAAGGTTCCGGAAACTATAAAGGCTACCACAGGGATAGATTTACTAAATATTATACAAAATAGAGCAAATAAGGAATTAAATACAGAACAAAAGATGAAATCAAATCAGACAACTATAGCAATAGATGACCATAAAAGTGAGGAACAAATTTCAAACATAGAGGAGCAGTAAGTTCATATATAAAAAATAAGTAAAGACATCTAATTTTTAAGTTAGGTGTCTTTATTTATTTTTAGCTTATTCCCTTTATATCTACCACAGGCAATGCAAATAGTATTCCTTTTCCTGGGCTGTTTAATTTCCCCTCTTTTACAATGGCATCTGAAATAGTTTTATATTTACTGTCTTCACATATTATTAGTATTATTTCTTTTGAAGATTCAATATGAAAATTAAAGTATTTTATTATTTCTTCTTCACCGGTACCACGTCCATAAAATATGGTAGCACCCTTTGCTCCTTCTTTTTTAACTTTCTCTACTATGGAAGCTGCTTTTCCTCTTTCCACAATGGTAACTATGCATAGCAAATTTAAAAACCTCCTTTATTTTGAAACAATACCTAGTAGTAGTACAGATATAATAGGTCCTAGGGATGTCAAGCCTATTATTCCAAAGGCACTTAATAAAGGATCAGAACCTTCAATAACTTTGGATAAGCCAAGAGCTATAGATAGATTTAAAGGTATATTAACAGGCCCTGTAGTAGAACTGGCACAATCCATAGCTATCCCTATTATTTCTTCAGGGGCTATTAAACACAATAATGTAGATAAAATAAGGAGAGGTATGACTATCTTTGAAGTTTTTATATTATATAGAATTTTATATATACCTAAAGACAATCCAGTTCCAAATCCTGTAGCTACTGTATATACAAGTGTTTTTCTGGGTATAGATCCTACAGACACTTCTTCTACTTCCATGGCAAGAGTAGCTAGGGCAGGTTCTACAAGAGTAGTAGAAAAGCCAATGATGAATACCAATAAAATTATGATCCATTTGCTGTCTAGTGTTACTAAGTTTTCACCTACAGATTCTCCAAGAGGAAGGAGAAAAAGATTAGTACCCTCTAAAAATAAAAAGAGGCCTAAGATACTTAAAAAGAGTCCAGTTATAAAGAGCTTTACATCCTTTAATGGCTTTTTAAATATAAAGAGCTGTAAGAAAAGCATAAAAATAGTAACAGGCATAATATCTTTAAAAGTATCCCATAGTCCTTTTAAGATGTATGAAAATTTCATTTAATCACTCCTATAGATTACTAAAACCATTATAGCATATCAAATGGGACATGATTACATATTTGTAGCTTAGTTTACAATTAGTCTACGGAAATTTAATAAATTATGAATATAAATTAAAGTTTAAAATGAGAGTTTATTAACAATGTTGTTAAATATAAAAAAATGGAGGGAAAAGCATGAAATCCATGAAAATTTAATGATTTATATTAAAATGTACAAAAAATGGTTAAATTATGCATAAAAATTGTCGATAATTAGATTAATTTAATATATAATAAAGAACCAGCACTTATGAAAAGAGGAGAAGAAATATGCTAAAAAATATGAAGGTCAAACCAAAATTAATTATCTGTTTTTTAATAGTTCAGTTAGCCATAGGATCTATATGCGTTATATCCTTAAGGAAATCTAAACAAGTAAATTTAAATGTTAACTCAACACAAGACAGAATAGAAGAAATTATGCGTTTAAATCAATTAGGTGAGAATATGCTTGAGCTTCGTGGGGACATAATGGCATTGGTCTATAAGAAAGATGATACACAGTTAAAAGGTTATACTGATAAAATAAAGGATATAGAAAAAAAATCCGATGATTTAATGAATGCATATGAAAATGATGATGTAGAGTATTTTGAAAATGAAGAAGAAATCTTTAAACAATTTAAAGAAAACTATAATAACTATAAAAAAATGATAGATGAAATTTTGGTGATATGTGAAAATAAAAAATACGATGAAGCTGTATTGAAATATGATGAAGTCACAAAAATAAGGGATGTGGCTATGGAGTCATTAATTAAGATTACTAATATCAATAAAGAATATTTTACAAAAATTAGTGAGGAAAATAACATATTATATGATAATTCAAGGGCAATGGTAAGTATAGTTTTTATAGTATGGATGCTAGTAGCCTTTATAGTAGGATTTTATATAAACAAGGATATAAAGCTTATACTTAATTTAATGCAAAATACTGCTAAATCCTTAGCAAACTATGATTTTACTTATGACATCAATGTGGATAGAAAGGATGAGTTTGGTATTACGGCCTTATCCCTTAAAGATGTACAAAATAATATGAAAGAACTTGTAAATATAATACTTTCTAAATCTCAAGAGTTAAGTGCATCTAGTGAAGAACTTTCGGCTACTATTGAAGAAATAAATGCAAAGTTTAATGAAATGAATGATTTTACAGAAGAAATATCACGGGAAACTCAAGAATCCAGTGCAGCTACGGAAGAAGTATCAGCTTCCATTGAAGAAATTAATACAAGCATGGAAGAACTAGCATCAAAAGCTGCTGATGGCAGCAGCAAGTCTTCTAAAATTAAGGAAAAAGCTTATAAAACTAAGATGGTAAGCAGTGAGTCTAAGGATAAAACATTAAATTTGTATAATGAAAAGCAAAAAAATATTTTAAAAGCTATGGAAGATGCAAAGGTTGTTGAAGAGATAAAAGTAATGGCAGGAGTTATAGCAGCTATAGCAGAGCAGACAAATCTTCTTGCTTTAAATGCAGCCATAGAAGCGGCAAGGGCAGGAGAGTATGGAAAAGGGTTTGCAGTGGTGGCAGAAGAAGTTAGAAAACTAGCAGAACAGTCCTCAGACACAGTCAGCACTATTCAAAATACCATATCAAAGGTTCAATATGCTTTTAATAACTTGTCAGACAATACTAAGCAGGTGCTTGACTTTATTGATGAAGTTATAATGAAAGACTATGATGCCTTTTTAGAAACTTTAGATAACTATGAAAATGATGCTAACTTCTTAAGCACTATGTCTGACAATATTGCATCTATGACCCAAGAAATAACTGCAACTATGACTCAAGTAAGTGAGGTTATTGAAAATGTAGCTTCTAGTACTCAAAATTCTAGTGAGAATACTATGCAGATAGTTGAATCTATAAATGAATCTTCTAAAGCTATAGAACAAATGGCTGAAACGTCACAAAGTCAGGCAGAACTTGCACAAGGATTAAATGAAGTTATAGAAAGGTTCAAAATATAATAATAAGGGGCTGTCACATTAAGAATAAATACTACAATATATTGCGCTAATTTAATATATTGTATGTAAATTCCTTAGTGTGACAACCCCATTACTATTTAAATTTATTTTTGTATTTTGATTTTGCCTCATAGAAATCAGCTTTTGCATCATAAAAGCCAGATTTAGCTCTATTTTTCACTTCTTTTATAGAGTTACTAAATTCATCTCTTTTTTCACTTACAATACTTTGAGTTTCTTTAGACTTTTCATCTAACTCATTTTTAAGCTTATCTTTAGTTTCCATACCTTTTTTTAACCAATCCTGACTTTTATCCTTTAAGGATTTACCTAGATTTTCAAAAGTATCCTTCATACTATAATTTCACTCCTTTTTACTCTTAGTCTTTAAGTATTACTTCTTAGTTCTTATTATTTACATATATTTTAAATTTAAAATAAAAAATTAATGGTAAAAAAATATATGAAATTCTCATATTGTAAAAAATGTGTTACAATGTAATATAAATTATAGTATATAATTACATAAGTTCATAAATCTTTTCGAAAGAGGAGTTTTGTATGAAAAGTAATAAGGAACAAATTTTAGAGTTAATTAAAAAAAGTACAAAAGAAGGAAGGCAGGGATTATCTGCAGGTGAAATAGCTAAAAAATTAAATATGCAAAGAAGTAATGTAAGTGCTGTACTAAATGAATTATATAGAGAAGACATAGTACTTAAAATTAAAGGGAAACCTGTGTTATATGCACTTAATTCTAATGTAAAGTCTCAAAGTATCAGTAATGTGAAAAGTGCCAACTTTGATATGCTTATAGGAAGTGATAAAAGCTTAAAAAAGTGCATACAACAGGCCAAAGCTGCTATGCTTTACCCTCCCCAGGGTTTGCATACTCTTATATTTGGTCCAAGCGGAGTAGGTAAAACTATGTTTGCAGAGCTTATGTATAAGTTTGCCATAGAAAATTCAATTTTTAGCTTGGATTCTCCTTTTGTAGCTTTCAATTGTGCTGATTATGCTAATAATCCTCAACTATTAATGACTCATCTCTTTGGATGTAAAAAAGGTGCTTTTACTGGAGCAGACAAAGATAAAGAAGGTATAGTGAGTAAAGCTAATGGAGGCATACTTTTTTTAGATGAAGTACACAGGTTACCTCCAGAAGGTCAGGAAATGTTATTTTATTTAATTGATAAGGGAATGTATACTCCTCTTGGTGATGAGAATAAAAAGAAGAGTAAGCTACTAATAATCTGTGCTACCACAGAAGATATTGATAATGTACTTTTAACTACTTTTACAAGACGAATACCTATGAATATAAAGATACCTGCTCTTAACGATAGGAGTTTAGAAGAAAGATTTGAATTAATATGTGAATTTTTTAAAATAGAAGCTATGAGAACAAAAAAAGAGATATCAGTGTCAACTAATACCTTTAGACAGCTGCTCTTATACGATTGCCCAGGCAATGTAGGACAACTAAAAAGCGATATACAGTTAGGCTGTGCTAATGCTTTTTTAAATTCTATATCTAAAGGAAATAAAAACATTGATGTTCACTGTACAGACTTTGCTTCACACGTTAATTAAGGCCTATTAATTTATAAAAATTATGTTGATGAAGTTAATAAAATAATAGAGGATGGTAGTAAGTTGCATTTTACTCCTAGAGGAGAAGAAAGTCATATAAAAGAAGGAGACTATTCTTTGCCAGATAATTTTTATGAAGGAATAGAAAAAAGAATGCAGGAACTTCATGGAAGAGGCATAGATGAGAATGAAGTTAAAATGTTAATGGGATTTGATATAGAAAATTATTTTAAAAATTTTATTAGAAATTTTGAACAAGGTGTAAAAAAAGATGAATTATCTAAAGTAGTAGATGAAAAAATAATAAATTTAGTAGAAAATTTTTTGAAAATGGCAGGGAAAAAGCTTCAAAAGGTTTTTCCTGTTAAAGTATTTTATGGTCTCTGTCTTCATTTAAGTTCAAGTATTAATAGACTGAAAAGCAACAAGAATATAGTAAATCATAATTTAAAAAATATAAAGAAAGATTATAAAAATGAGTTTGAAATAGCTAAAGATTTTACAAAGAGCATTGAAAATATGTATAAAGTAGTTATACCTGAAGATGAAGTGGGATTTATAGCTATGTTTTTGACTGTAGATGAAATGGAGAGCTCTTGTGTAGATGATAAACCTATAGTAGTCATAGCTATGCATGGCAGAGCTACTGCTTCTTCCATGGCGGAGGTGGTAAACAAGCTAGTAGGAGCCAACAATGTATATGCCTATGATATGATTCTTGATAAAAGCTCAAAAATAGCTTATGAAGAATTAAAGGATATTATTATAAAAAAACATCAAGGGGCAGGGGTATTGCTTCTTGTGGATATGGGTTCTTTAAATATATTTGGAGAGCTTATAAGCAAAGATACAGGTATTGATATAAAGGTTTTAGATATGGTATCTACACCTATAGCTATTGAGTGTTCAAGGAAAGCTGTTATAGAAACAAATATAAACAATATCTATAATGAAATTCAATATAGTATGATTCAGTATGCTCCTTATAATATTAAGGTTTCAGAAGATTTCATACCAAGTAATGACAATATTATAATTACTTTATGTACCACAGGAGAAGGGAGTGCTATTAAACTTAAAAATTTTATTGAAACTAAAATAAATGTAAATGATTACAATGTGCAGGTTTTTCCTATGTCTCTAAATAATAGGCAGCATATGTATAATACAATAACTACTCTTTCAAAGAAGAAAAATGTGTTAGCTATAGTGGGCACCATTAATCCAAAGATATATGGAATACCTTATATATCAACTTATGAAATATTTATGGACAAGGACTGTAGCAAAATAAAAGATATATTAGATAATTTTTATAAAAATAAAATGGCAGAAGAAGAGGAGTCCATGAGTTATAGCACTTTTATTGAATCACTTCAAAGAGAAATTTCTAATATGGATTTATCAAATTTTGAAGGAATGTATAAAGATTTTTTAATAAAGCTTCAAAATAGTGTAAATAGGACCATAGAATATGATATATCTATTGGTCTTATGGTTCATATGGTATGTTGTATAAGCAGTATAATTTCAGGAAAGGAAACTCCTACATGCTATTCAAAGGAAATCTTAAAGGAAAAGTATAGCTTTGAATTTGGATGCATAGAGAATAGTCTTGCAGATATAGCTCAGTTTTATAATATATGTTTTAATGATGATGAAATAAGCTTTATTTTAAGAAATATACTAAGTATATAAATTATGTGTATAAATATTATATATCAAAGTATAATATGCAATTGAATGAGTTTGAATGTATTTGATTTATATGCCAAAAATATTAGTCAAATACATCAAACTTATTTTTTTAGCATATATTTCAGTATAAACATAATAAGTAGAAGGTATAAGTGTATAAAAAATGTATACATTTACAATCAATATAAGTACAAGTGTATAGTATGTGTATAAATTATGATTGGATATTGTTATAAAGCTATGAATAATACTTACATTTCAATCATTTACAATATTGGCATGATTATTGCTTTAAATAATAGTAATGGTAAGACAGATAAATTTAAAATAGATGGAGGAATGACCATGGCAGAAAAAATAGGCGAAAGCCTTAATGAAGAAATAGTATTTAAGCTTATAAGCTTTTCTGGTGATGCAAGGAGCTTTATATATGAAGCTTTTAGTCTTGTAATGCAGGGGGAATGCGAAGAGGCAGAAAAGTCTTTAAGTGAAGCTGAAGATTCTATAATTAAAGCTCATAATATACAAACAGAACTTATTCAAAATGAAGCAAAAGGAAAGCATATTGAGTTAAATCTTCTAATGGTACATGCACAGGATCATTTAATGAATACTCTTTTGGCAAAAGAATTAATAAAAAATATGATGTATATGCAAAAAGAAATAAATGAATTAAAAAATAAGGTTAAATAGAACAATTTATTTATTAAATATTATAGCAGGAGGCTAAAAAGTAGATGATTAAGATAGTGCAATTTTTAAATCAAGTTCAAGCAGGTTTTGGTGGAGATGAAAGAATGAATATAAAGCCACAAATACAAAATGGAGCTGTTGGTCTTGGTATGCTGCTTAAATCTGCACTTATGAGAAATGGGGGGGATATAACGGCTACAGTGATTTGTGGAGATAATTATTTTTTAGAGAATAGAGAAGAAGCCATAGAAGAAATATTAGACATGATAAAAAAAGTAAGCCCAGATGTAGTTATATGTGGTCCAGCACTAAATTATAAAAGATATGGAGAATGTTGTGGTTATTTGGCGGAAGCTGTGAACAAACAGTTAGGTATACCTGCCTTCGCGGCTATGTCTAAAGACAGCACAGGTACAGAACTGTTTAGAAAAAGGGTTTATATTATAGAAACTCCAAATAGAGGGGGTGCAGGACTAAGCGAATCCCTAAAAAAAATTTCCAATTTTGCTATGAAATTAGCCAAAAATGAGCCTATAGGAACTGCAACTGAAGATGGGTATTTCATCAAAGATTGATGTTTTAAGGTTATTCCATTGATCTTTCTCAGTTTATAAGTACAGCATTTATTCTATTCATATATTAATATTTTGAGAAGGAGCAATGTTCTTATAACAAAATAGACTATAAATTTTAGGAGGGATTTTATGATTAATATCGTATTATTTTGTTCTGCAGGAATGTCTACAAGTTTGTTGGTAAATAAAATGGAAAAGTGTGCAAAGGCTAAAGGCATAGAGGTTTCCATAAATGCTTACCCTGAAGCGGAAATGTCAAAACGTCTAGATAATGTTGATGTAGTATTACTTGGACCACAAATAAGATATGTACTAAGTAAGGCAAAAAAACTCTGCAGCGAAAAAGGAATTCCAATTGATGTCATAAATCCGCAGGATTATGGATTAATGAATGGTGAAAAGGTATTAGATCAAGCTTTAAAGCTTGCTAATAAATAAAAAATAATAAGGGGGCCGTTTATTCATGAGTAAATTTACAGACGCAATGGAAAGTAAATTGATGCCTATAGCTGGGAAAATATCTGAAAACAGATATTTAGTAGCAATTCGTGATGGATTTATGGTAGCTATGCCATTACTTATAATAGGGGCTATGTCATTACTTTTCGCAAATTTTCCTATTAGTGGTTACAAAGAATTCATGACTAAAATATTTGGGGAAAACTGGAGTGTATTTTTTGTAAGACCTTTTGAAGCTACCATGGCAATAATGACCATATTTGTTATCTTTGGAATATCATTCAGTTTAGCTAAGCATTATGATATAGAAGGAATAAGTACAGCAGTTATTGCACTAGTTGCATTTTTCATACTTACACCTTTTACCATGAATTTTACTCCTGAGGGAAGTAAAGAAGTTTTTAAAATTGGAGATATCATACCTATGGAGTGGATTGGGGCTAAAGGGTTGTTTGTAGGAATGATTACAGCTATCTTATCTACAGAGATTGTTAAGTTTGTTGTAAGAAAAGGATGGGTAATAAAGATGCCTGAAGGTGTTCCACCTACAGTAGCAAAGGCGTTTTCTGCTTTAATACCTGGAGTTATAGTTATATTAACTTTTGACATAGTAAGATTAATATTTACATTTACATCTTTTGGAACAATACATCAGTTCATTTACAAGATACTTCAAGCACCATTAACTGCTTTGGGTGATACTTTAGGTGCAACTCTTATAGCTAACTTATTTATAGGACTTTTCTGGGTATTTGGTATCCATGGTGCTAATATTGTTGGATCTGTTATGGGCCCAATCTGGATATCTTTATCTGCAGAAAATTTAGATGCTTATCAGTCAGGAGCAACGCATCTTCCACACATAATTACTCAGCAGTTCCAAGAAATATATCTACAATTAGGTGGTTCTGGATGTACTTTAGCACTATGCCTTGCCATGATATTTATATGCAAGTCGCAGCAATGCAAGAAATTGGGAAAACTTGCTATACTTCCAGGATTGTTTAACATCAACGAACCTATAACTTTTGGATTACCAGTAGTGCTTAATCCTATAATGATGATTCCGTTTATTTTAACTCCTATGATACTATCAATAATATGTTATGTTGCCATTTCTTTAGGGCTAGTTCCACCACCATCTGGTGTAATAATACCTTGGACAACACCACCTATAATTGGAGGATTCCTCATTGCTGGAGTCCGAGGAGCACTTCTTCAGATAGTTGAACTTATTATATCTTTCTTCATTTATTTACCTTTCTTGAAGGTAGTAGATAAACAGTACTATGAGCAAGAGAACTCTTACGAAGCAGCTCAGGGAGCTTCATTAAATAGTTAGATTATATAAAATTATTCAGGTGACTAATATTAGTCACCTGAATACATATTAAAATGCTTTAAGAAAGGGTAGATTTAATGAAAATTTATGAAGAAGCGATAATAAGCCTAATGAAACCTCAATACTACTATAAATTTAAAAATGAACCTTTAAGTAAGATATTTAGATTTCAAATGCTAATTACCTTGATTGGATTTGCCTTTTCAAATCTGGCATCGCTATTTAAAAGGGTATTTAATAGAAATCTTCCTTCTCTTTTAAATCTTTATAAAGCAGCAGGACCTTTAAATGTAGTGCTGGGTTTAATATATATGTGGTTAGGCGTTTTAACTGCTTCCTTAATACTTTCTTTCATATTTTATACAATAAACTTATTCAGAAAAGTAGAAAATTTAAAATTTATAGATGTTTTTAATTATACTACTCATACATTGATTATATGTGCGATTCTAGGAAGTTTTTTAGGACCTTTTGTAATATTTTTTGCTTTTAGTTATTATTTTTTAGCTTTAAAAGGAGAAAAAGTAAAAATGGAGGGATAAGTGGTGAATGTAGAATACAAATTTCCTAAAGGATTTTGGTGGGGGGCTGCAGCTTCTGCTCCGCAAACAGAAGGAGCTGCAAGAGAAGATGGCAAGGGGCAGAATATTTGGGATTTTTGGTACGAAAAAGAGTACAATAGATTTTTTAATAATGTGGGACCAGAAGTAACATCAGATTTTTATCATAGATATAAAGAAGATATTAGTATTATGAAGGATCTTAACTTCAATTCCTTTAGAACTTCTATATCCTGGTCGAGACTCATTCCAGAAGGAGTAGGAGAAATAAATCCTAAGGCAGTAGAATTTTATAATAATGTAATAAATGAACTTATAGATAAAGGCATTGAACCTATTATAAATCTTTATCACTTTGATATGCCTTTAACAATGCAAAACAAAGGAGGGTGGGAGAGTAAAGAAGTAATAGAGGCGTATGCAAGCTATGCAAGGACTTGCTTTAAACTCTTTGGAGACAGAGTTAAATGGTGGATAACTTTTAATGAACCTATTGTTCCTGCAGAAGGAGGATATTTATATAATTTTCACTATCCTGATGTAGTAGATTTTAAAAAAGCCATACAAGTGGCATATAATACAATGGTAGCTCATGCAAGAGCAGTGGAGGAATTCAGAAAACTAAATATTAAACAGGGAAAGATAGGAATTGTATTAAATTTAAGTCCTACCTATCCAAGGAGCAATAATTCTGCAGATTTAAAAGCAACTAAAATAGCTGATATGTTGATTAATAGAAGTTTTCTTGATCCAGCAGCAAATGGAAGATATCCAGAAGAACTAATAGAATTATTGAAACAATATAACCATCTACCAAAGTTTACAGAACTAGAAATTGATTTATTAAAAAACAATGTAGTTGATTTTCTTGGTATAAATTACTATCAGCCGAGAAGGGTAAAGGCTAAGGCATCTATGTCTAATCCAGAGGCGCCATTTATGCCTGATTTCTTTTTCGATGAATATATAATGCCTGGAAGGAAAATGAATCCTTATAGAGGATGGGAGATATATGAAAAAGGCATATATGACATCATGATAAATATAAAGGAAAATTACGGGAACATACCCTGTTATGTTTCAGAAAATGGTATGGGAGTAGAAGGAGAAGAAAGATATATAGTTAATGGTGAGATTCAAGATGATTACAGGATAGAGTTTATAAGAGATCATTTAATGTGGCTGCACAAAGCTATCAATGAAGGTTGTGATGTTAGAGGATATCATTTGTGGACATTTATAGATAACTGGTCTTGGTTAAATGCTTATAAAAATCGTTATGGACTTGTGTCTTTAGATCTAGAAACCCAAAAAAGAACTTTGAAAAAGAGTGCTTATTGGTTTAAAGAGGTTGCTAAAAATAATGGGTTTTAAAACAAAGATAAAGAAAATGTCGTAAAAAAACAGGAGGTGTTTTTATGAAAACAGGACTTAAAATAGCAACTATTGGAGGAGGATCTAGTTATACCCCTGAAATAATAGAAGGATTTATAAATAAAAAACTTTCAGGAGAACTTCCAATAAAAGATATATACCTTGTAGATATCAAAGAAGGCAAAGAAAAATTAGATATAGTAGGGAACCTAGCTAAAAGGATGGTTAAAAAAGCAGGGGCAGATATAAATATACATCTTACTCTTGATAGAAGAGAAGCTTTGAAAGATGCAGATTTTGTTACTACACAGTTTAGAGTTGGACTTATGGAGGCAAGAATAAGGGATGAAAAAATTCCTCTAGCATATGATTTAATAGGGCAGGAAACCACGGGAGCTGGAGGTTTTGCTAAGGCTCAAAGAACTATTCCCGTAATACTTGATATATGCAAAGATATGGAAGAACTATGTCCAGAAGCTTGGCTTATCAATTTTACAAATCCTTCAGGTATAATTACAGAAGCAGTTTTAAAATATACAAAAATAAAAGTTATAGGTTTATGTAATGTGCCTATAGGCATGGTAAGCATGGTAGCAGAATTATATGGAGTGTCTTCAGATAGAATTTATATCGAATTTGGTGGACTAAATCATTTAGTATGGGGAAGAAAAATCTATAAGGATGGTATAGATGTAACGAAAGAAGTTATTGATATGATAAAGGATGGAAAAGCTTTTTCCATGAAGAACATTCCTAATACTCAATGGGGAGGGGAACTTTTAGATGCTCTTGGAGTGCTTCCTTGTCCCTATCATAGATATTATTATTTAACCCAAGAGATGCTTAAAGAATGTAAGGAACAAGCTGAAAAAGAAGGCACAAGAGGAGAAGTGGTAAGAAAACTTGAAAAAGATTTGTTTCAGCTTTACAAGGATCCTGATCTAGCTATAAAACCACCTCAACTTGCTAAAAGAGGAGGAGCTCACTATAGTGAAGCAGCAGTAAATCTAATAAATTCTATATACAATGATAAAAAGGATATTCAATATGTAAATGTAAGAAATGATGGAACTATATTAGATTTGCCTGAAAATGTAGCTATTGAATGCAATTGCGTTATTGATAAAAATGGAGCCCATCCTATTCATATAGGGCACATGGAAACAAGTATCAGAGGACTTCTTCAAATAGTAAAGGCTTATGAAGAATTAACGGTAGAAGCTGGAGTAAAAGGAGATTATAAAGCTGCATTAAAAGCACTTACTATTCATCCCTTAGTTAAAGATGCTTCCGTGGCTAAAAAGGTATTAGATGATATTATAAGAGAAAATATAGAGTATTTGCCTCAATATAAGTAGTTTTTACAACAATTGAACTCAAGAAGGGAGTGGACTGTTTGAAAAGATTAGGATTTTCTGTTTATCCTGGACATGCAGCTTTAGAAGATAATCTATCCTATATACAGTTAGCCAATAAATATGGATTCAAAAGAGTATTTACTTGCCTCTTATCTTTAGATGGAGATAAGAATAAAGTATTAAAAGAATTTAAAGAAACAGTAGCTGAAGCAAATAAATATGGCATGGAAGTCATAGCGGATATTAATCCACAAGTGTTTAAAGAGTTAGGGATCAGTTACAGTGACTTAGGCATATTTAAAACTATGGGGCTATATGGAATTAGGCTCGATATTGGTTTTACAGGAAATGAAGAGTCCCTCATGACTTTTAATAAATATGGTTTAAAAATAGAATTAAATATGAGCAGTGGAACTAAATATTTAGATAATGTACTAAGTTTTAGACCTAACACAGAAAATTTACTTGGTTGTCATAACTTTTATCCACATAGATACACAGGGCTTAGTTATAAGCATTTTATTGAATGCAGTGAACAGTTTAAAACATATAACCTAAGAACTGCCGCCTTTGTTTCTTCAAGTCAAGCTAAAGTAGGACCTTGGCCCGTAAGTGAAGGAATATGTACTCTAGAGCAGCATAGGGAGATGCCTATAACAGCTCAAGCAAAGCATTTATTTGCTACAGATTTAATTGATGATGTTATCATAGCTAATGCTTTTGCTTCAGAGGAAGAATTTAAAGCTTTAAGTAAAATCGATCCTTATAAGATTACTTTAAGTGTACAAATTGAAGATGATTTATCAGATGTAGAAAAAAAGATCATTTTTGAAGATGATCATTTCAATAGAGGGGATATATCTGATTATATGATAAGATCAACCATGACAAGAATAAAATATAGAGGTCACAAATTTGATGCTTTTAATACAAGAAATATTAAAAGAGGAGATATAATTATAGATAATTCTCTTTATGCTCAATATGCTGGAGAACTTCAGATTGCATTAAAGGATATGAAAAATTATGGAAAAACTAATGTGGTAGGAAAAATAAAAGAAGATGAAGTATTTTTGCTAGACTATATAAAACCTTGGCAAAAATTTGCACTTACTGAAGGTTAATATTAAAGCCATGTTTTAAATTGATAATTTAAAACATGGCTTTAATTTATTAGTTAAAGATAATTTTATATCAATGGTATAAGGCATAAAAGTAAGGTGAATTATGCCGCTTTTTATATGTAGTTTGGTATATTTTTACATCGTATTATGATTCTTTACAAAATAAATTATATTTTTATATAAATAAACAAAAAACTATTGAAAATTATTTATTATAATATTAAAATAAACATAAACAAACATTAACAAACATAAACACAAATAAAAAATGAACATAAAAGAAAACGGTGAGGTAATTATATGTTTGGTGAAGAAAGGAAAATTGAAATTCTCAATAAGATAGATATAGAAGGCAGCGTAAGAGTGGATGAACTTGCTAAAATATACAAGGTAACTGAGGCTACTATAAGAAGAGATCTCCAATTTTTGGAAGAAAAAGGCTTTATAAAAAGAACACATGGAGGAGCTGTAATTAACGATGAAAGCATGAACGAACTTACATTTTTTCAAAAACAGGGTAAAAATTCTAAGAATAAAGAAATTATAGGAAGTTATGCAGCATCTTTTATAAATGATGGTGAAACCATTGCTATAGATGCAAGTACTACAACCCTTCAGATAATTAAACATATAAAGAATAAACAGATAAATATTTTAACTAATTCAGTAGATGTTATAGAAGAGCTTATTGGAAATCCTAATATTCAAGTTATATCCACAGGAGGAATAGTAAGAAATAAGACTAGAGCTATGGTAGGACCTATAGCAGATGCTGCTATAAAAAATTTTATTGTGGATAAGGCATTTATGGGAGCTAATGCTATTGACATACAGCATGGTATAGCTTCTACTCATATAATTGAATCAGAAACAAAAAAATCTATGATAAGCATTGCAAAAGAAGTGATATTTCTATGTGAAAGTGAGAAATTTGAAAAGATAAAGTTTTCAAAAATTTGTGATTTAGAAGATGTAGATTGTATTATAACAGATAACGATATAACAGAAGATATAATAGAAAAATATAAGGAAAAGACAAAAATAATTATAGCAAAATAGTTTAAAAACAGTGAAAACTTAAGCTAACTGAAATAAAGATATCCAATCTTGAACAATTGTGAAGAGGTCAGGCTTTACAGAATGAACAAGAAGGATACCCTTACTAAATATAGTATTCTACAGACAGGTTGGATATCCTTCCTAGTGCTTAATAAAAACTGAGAAAGGAGAGAGCTTTATTGAAAACGTTTATTGGTTGGCTTAAGACAAATAATGACTGTTTTGAATATATACCCTGCATCAAAAGGAGGTAAACTATGGATATAAATACACTAATAAGTAAAAATCAAATATGTATCGATCTTAAAGGTAAAAACAAAAAAGAAGTTATAGCTGAAATGGTAGATATACTCAATACAAGTGGAAAGCTTAATGACAAAAATTTATATTTACAAGATGTTATAAAAAGGGAAGAAGCTATATCCACAGGTATAGGGAATGGCATAGCAATTCCACATGGAAAAAGTACTGCTGTAAATGAAGCTTCATTAGCTTTAGGCATAAGCAGGCAGGGAATTGATTTTGATTCTTTAGATGAAGAACCTGTACATATAATATTTTTAATTGCAGCCCCAGAAAATGCAGATGACTTACATCTGAAAATATTAAGTCAGTTATCAAGAAAACTTATGCATGAAGAATTTAGAAATGCTCTGAAAAGTGCAAAATCAAATGAAGAAATTATTAATATACTAAATAATTAGGGGGAATTAGCATGAAAATCGTAGGTGTAACTTCCTGTATAGCAGGAATAGCTCATACTTATATGGCAGCAGAGTCTTTAGAGATAGCTGCTAAGAAAAAAGGTTATGATATAAAGGTTGAAACTAGAGGTGCAATTGGTGCAGAAAATGTACTAACTGAAAAAGACATAGAAGAGGCAGATGTAGTAATAATAGCTAGTGATAAAGAAGTTCCTAAGGAAAGATTCAGTGGGAAGCCACTAATAGAATTTGGGACTCACGAAGCTATGAAAAATGCAGATTCCATAATGGATAGATTAAATGAAGCCAAAATTTATAAAGCTGGTTTACAGAAAAAAGTTTCTGAATCAAGTAAAAGTTCAAGTAAAGAAAGTGTATCTTTTGCATCGCAAACCTATAAGCATTTGATGAATGGAGTATCTCACATGATACCTTTCGTAGTTGCAGGTGGTATTTTAATAGCTTTATCCTTTGCTTTTGGAATACATGCAGCTGATGTAGAAGGAAGTTTACCAGCAGCGCTTAAAACTATAGGTGGAAATGCAGCCTTTGGTCTTATGATTCCGGTATTATCAGGATTTATTGCTTTTTCTATTGCTGATAGACCAGGTTTGGCACCTGGAATGATTGGAGGAGTCCTTGCAGGTATAACTCGTTCAGGATTTCTAGGAGGAATTTTAGCAGGTTTTCTAGCAGGTTATATAGTTAAGTTTATGAAAGAAAAAATAAAGTTACCTAGTACATTGGAAGGTTTAATGCCTATACTTATAATACCTGTAGTATCTTCATTAGTTGTTGGATTGATTATGATATATGTAATAGGATCACCAGTAGGCGCTTTAAATGATTTTTTAACAAATTGGTTGAACAATTTAAATGGAGCAAATGCAGTAATACTTGGATTGGTTTTAGGAACAATGATATCTATAGATATGGGTGGAATATTAAATAAAGTTGCATATGCTTTTGCTGTAGCATCACTAACTTCTGGACAATCATCTATGGCAATGGCAGCTACCATGGCAGGCGGAATGGTTCCACCAATAGGACTTGCTTTAGCTACAAAGATTTCAAAAAAGAAATTCACTAAAGAAGAAATAGAAGCAGGAAAAACTGCTTGGATATTAGGTATTTCCTTTATAACAGAAGGAGCAATTCCTTTTGCAGCAGCTGACCCAGGAAGAGTTCTTCCATCAACTACTATTGGAGCTGCAGTGGCAGGTGCATTATCTATGCTATTTAAATGCGCTATAGCAGTACCACATGGTGGAGCATTTGTATTCTTCATACCAGGTGCAGTAACCAATTTATTATTATATATAGTTGCAATTATAGTAGGATCTATTGTTACAGCAGCTTTAGTAACTGTTCTTAAAAAGGATATAGTGGCATAAAAATAAAAGGGTAAAAGGAGACATGATAATATAATGAATATGATAAATGCAAGAATAAATAAAATATATAATAAAGAAAAAGGTAAGTCAGTAATAATTCCAATAGATCATGGATTCTATTTAGGAAATGTAAAGGGATTAGAAGATCCTTATAAAGTGATGGAAACTTTAATAGAAGAAAAAATAGATGCCACATTAATGAGTCTAGGAATTGCAAAAATAACACAGGATTTGTTTAATGTGAAAGATGCACCAGCAAAAGTATTAACTATAGATTATCCTATGCATAGCAATATTCCAGGAGAATTTCTTGGACATATTGAGCATGAAATGGCTTTTACTGTTGAACAAGCTTTAAAGTGGGATTTTTGTGCAGTGAAAGTTATGCTTCCTTGGGGATTAAAGCCAGAACTTCAGATGAAAGTTATCAAAAATATAGCTAACCTTCAGCACGAATGTGATAGATATGAAATGCCTTTAATGATTGAACCATTAGTATTAGGAGAATGTATTCCTGAAGAAAAGAGAAACAGTGCAGAAATGATAGCTCATGCTGCAAGACTATCTCTTGAACTGGGAGCAGACATACTTAAAATAGCTTATACAGGAGATAAGGAAAGTTTTAAGAATATAACTGAAAGATCTCATGTGCCAGTAATCATTTTAGGAGGACCTAAGATGAATGGAGTATCAGACATATTCAGGGTAGCAAAAGAATCTGTACAAGCTGGTGGTAAGGGTGTAGTATTTGGAAGAAATATATGGCAGAATGATAGAATGGTGGATCTTATAAGGGGACTTAAAGATGCTGTATATGATGAAATGAATGAAAATGAAATAGTTAAAAAATACAGCTTATAGTTTTGATGAATATAAAGGAGTCTGCATAGATATGTTTTATACAAACATATGCAGACTCCTTATTTTTATATATGCACTTCAATGTACTGTGTTATTTTTTATTGTGAAATACTTTTTGTAGAAAACTAAAGTATTAAACCTAAAGTAGATACAAATATTGTATAATTAAAATATGTAAAAGCTAAGCAACCAAAATAGGTATTATATAATAAGGGGTGATACTTATGAACTACAAATATGAACTTGTAATGGGAGAGGAAGCGCTTCCTATAAAAACTATTATACATAGTGTTAATGGATTTGATTTACATTGGCATAATAAAATTGAAATTATTTTTGTATTAGAGGGAAGTGTTAATGTAAGAATAGGAAAAGAAAGCTATCTTCTTCAAGAGGGTGATGTGGTTTTAGTTAATACCAATGAACTTCATAGTACTAGAAGAACTAAGGACAAAAATATATTATTGGCATTGCAAATAGATCCGGAATTTTATAAAGACTGTTTTCCACAATTTAAGGATATGAGATTTAATTGTAAATCCTTTTCTCAACAAGAGGATGAAAAGGATAAGTTTAATACCATTAAGTACTATATTGCTAATATCACTTGGTGCCTAAACAAAAAAAACAAAGGTTATGAACTAATCATTGGAAGCTACTTATATTTGCTAGGGGAGCATCTAATTAATAATTTTCACTATGATTTAGTGGTAGATAAAAATCAAGAATTTAGTGATAAGGATCTCATTAGAATTAATAGTATAATAGATTATGCTAATGAGAATATGGGGAACAATATAACTTTAATGGAAGTCGCAGAAAAAGAACATCTCAATTATTATTTTTTATCTCACTTTATTAAAGATAAAATTGGTATGTCATTTCAAGAGTATTTAAATAATATAAGACTGAATAATGCGGCAAATATGCTTATAAATAGTGATTATACTATAACCAATATAGCTTATATCAGCGGTTTTCCTAGTATTAATTCTTTTAATAGACTTTTTAAAAAAGAATATAACTGTTCTCCAACTGAATACAGGGATGCTTTTTTAAATTCTGATCATAAAAGCATTAAATATGTTAATAATGATAAGAAGATTGGAACTTATCTAGATGTAGATAGAAATGCAGCTTTTAAAAAATTGTATGCCTACTTGAATATAGAAAATTCACAAAATAAAGAAGAGCATAGTAGAGGGGATGATCTACAGCTTATTACTATAGATGCGAAATGCGAAGGAAAAAGTTTTAAACATTATTGGAAAAAACTTACCACCTTTGGAAGAGCTTCAGAAGGCTTAAGAAATAACTTTCAAGTACAGCTTAAGGAATTGCAGAAAGAAATAGGTTTTGAGTATATAAGATTTCATGGAATATTTATGGATGAGATGATGATATATAATACATCAGAAGAGGGAAATGTAGAGTATAACTGGAGTTACGTAGATGAACTTTTTGATTTTTTTAGGAAAGTTAATATAAAACCTTTTATAGAACTAAGTTTTATGCCAAGTGAATTAAAAAGTTCAGAGGATACAGTTTTTTGGTGGAGAGGCAATATTTCTCCTCCAAGGGATATAAATCTATGGACAGATTTAATAAAAGAGTTTATAAAACATTGTATAAACAGGTATGGATTAAAAGAAGTAGAAACATGGTATTTTGAGGTTTGGAATGAGCCAGAGTATGAATATTTTTTCTGGGCTGGCAGTAAAGAGGATTATTTTGAGTTTTATAAAGAAACTACAACAGCAATTAAGTCTATTTCAGAAAATTTAAAAGTTGGAGGGCCATCAATAACTCATGGATCTATATTAGGAAGCAGCTGGATGGAAGATTTTTTATGTTTTTGTATGAAAAATATGCTTCCACTAGACTTCTTATCTGTACACATATATCCAGAGTATGTTTCTTTAGAAGTAGTAGAAGAGAATATGCTGAAAAATAAAGATCATAAGGATATATCAAAAATTGTATCTCAAATTAAGAAAATTTATCATGATGAAAATCATACACTTAACACTTTAGAATCTGTTAATCATAAATTGAAAGAAACATTTAATAAGGATATTGAAATTCATGTTACTGAGTGGAATGCTTCATCTGAAAATGGAAACTTAATTCATGATACAAGTTATGTTGCAGCTTTTATTATAAAAAATGTTTTACAGTGTTCAGGAAGTTGTAATTCATTAGGTTATTGGACTTTTACTGACTTAATTGAAGAAAATAAATTAGGAATTTCATCATTCCATGGAGGGTTCGGTCTCTTCAATAAAGATGGATTAAAAAAATCATCTTACTATGCATATTATCTATTAGCTAAGCTAGGGGATAGGGTTATTGAACAAGGGGAAGATTACATAGTAACTAAGAAGGATGAAAGTATACAGATATTAGCATATAACTATGCATATTTTGATGAGTTATTTTTACATGGTGATATCTCTGCCTTAACTCATATAGAAAGATATTTAATATATGAAGAAAAGCCGTCAAAAAAAATAGAGTTCAGTATAAATGGGCTTTTGGGCGATTATAAAATAACAAGATACAAATTAAACAGAGAAAATGGTTCTGTGTTTGATAAATGGATAGAACTAGGGGCACCAGAAAATATGACTCAAGAAGAGATTATATACTTAAAAGGACAAGCTCAACCTAAAATTGAGACTAAAGAATTGAAATTACAAGGTGAGTACAAAGAGAAAATGGATATATCAATACATGGAGCAGAATTAATAATATTAGAAAAGATAATTTAAGCTTTTATTAATATAGGAAGTTATAATTTCATCGATGTTTATGGAGTGTTTTTAAAATTTAAAACTGAATATAGCAAATATTAGTATATGATTAAGCAAAAAATTTATAGATAAGTAATAAATATATAGATATAATTATAAAGAATCAATGATTAATGACAAATATTATTAAATGCAATGCATTATAGTTTACTAAAAGTTATTAAGGAGACTTTGAAACATATACTAATTTGGGCACTTTGTATATGTTGAGTCATTAGTGCAACCGACCTTATTTATTATAAGGTCGGTTTTTTATTTGTTATGAGATTATAGAAGGAGAGATATTATGAGAAATAAGAGATCTAAGTTTAAACATAAGAAAAAACTATCCGTGGTGTTAGCTTTAATGACAATAATGCTTCAACTATTTTCAATCTTCCCAGCTGTACAAGTTAAATCAGCAGATGTGACAACAGGATTTCCATTTATCACAGGAGTAACTTTAACTGATGGAAATGGAAATCCCATAAATGAGTCATCAAACCCAATAAAGAAAAATGCCGAGGTTAATTTGAACTATAAATTTGAGTTGCCAAATGATCATAAAATAAAAAATGGCGATACCTATACCATGCAAATTCCTCAGGAAATATTAATAATAAGTACATTAAATTTTCCTCTTACTCTTGATAATGGTGATACTATTGCTAATGTAACCATAGGTACTGATGGAAAGGTAAACATCACTTTTACAGAATTTGTTGAGAACAATTCTAATGTTTCAGGATTCTTTTATATAAATACTCAATTTAATCCTGATAAAATAGGAGGGCCTAGTCCAGTACCAATTAAATTTGAAATAGGAGGAAACACTAAACCCGTTATAATTGATGTGAACTTTGAGCAGCCTGAAGCACCTAAGGTATCTGTTCAAAAGGAAGGAAACTATGATGCTTCTAAAAATGAGATTACTTGGATGGTGATAGTAAATTCAGAAAATGTTAAGGTGAATAATGCTCAAATTGTTGACATCATTTCACAGGGGCAAGAATTTGTATCAAACTCTGTTATGATAAATAGAGTTAATGCGAACCCCTCAGACTATAACTATGAGAGCACAAGTAAAAAGTTAATTTATAATTTTTCAAATGTAATAGAGACAGAGCAAGTAATTACCTTTAAGACAAAGGTAACAAATCCAAAAGCTTTTGAGTCTGAAGGTGCTGCCACATATGAGTACAATAAAGTAACCCTTAATCATGATGGAACTAATGTAGATTCTAATGAGGCCGCAGTTAAGATTGTTACAGATTTTATTAGAAAAGATGGAAAGTATGATGCCTCAAACAAGAGAATTAATTGGACCATTTACGTAAATAATAATGCTCAAAATATATCTAATGCTGTAGTAACAGATGATATACCAGAAGGATTAACTTTTACACCTAATAGTGTTAAGATAGACGGAATCTCAACTAGCGAAGATTATACTGTGAATGGACAAAAATTCGTCTATACTTTTCCCAAAACTATTAATGAGCCTCATAAGATCGAGTTTTCAACAGATGTAACTGATAAAGATGCATTTAATTCTAATACAAGTAAAACTTATAATAATAAAGTAATTTTAACAGGTGGTGGAGTACCAGGCAATGCTTCAGATAATAAAGGTGTTGGAGTGCCTACTAGCATAATTAGTAAACAAGGAGCAGGATACAATTCAGCTACAGGAGAAATTACTTGGAAAATTACTGTAAACAGTAATAAGATATCCATAAAAAATGCAGTGGTGACAGATGAAATAGGATTAGGACAAGAGTATGTGGAAGGTTCTGCCATTATAGATAAAAACACCATTGATGGAAGCTTTAGTTATGTAAAAGCAAATTCTGATGATAAAGCAAAAACTGGTACATTAACCTATAAATTTAATGGTGATATTGATGAAACTTATACAATAACCTTTAAAACAAAAGTAACAGATCCTAATGTATATGCAGGAAATAGTTATAAAACCTATTATAATACCGCTCAATTAACAGGTGGTAATATTAAAGATTCTACATCTCAAGGTACACAAAATGTACAGAGCCAAGTTATAAGTAAAACTAGCCAAGATTATAACTATGTCACAAGGGAAATTACCTGGAAAGTATTAGTTAATAAAAATAAAATGATACTTCCTAATGCTTATATTACAGATATTATAAAAGAAGGACAAGAATTTGTTACAGATTCTGTTATGCTTAATGGAATCCCTGCAGAAGCATCAAACTATGGTTATGATGCAGCTACTAGAACCTTAAGATATAATTTTCCTAGTGAAATTAAAGATGAGCAAGTAATAACTTTTAAAACTAAAATTACAGATACTTCCATATTTAATGCTAATGGAGAAAATGAGATTAGTAATACTGCAAAGCTAATAAATGATTTAGTACCTGGCGGTGTAGAAAGTACAGGCACAGTAAATGTAAAAAGCAGCTTAATAGATAAGAAAGCGGATTATACTAAAGGTAATTCTTATATTGACTGGAATGTAACTATTAATTCTAATAAATTATTATTGATAGATGCTGTTTTAACAGATAGACTTCAAGAAGGACTTGAACTAGATACTACTTCTGTAAAACTGAATAAACAGATTTTAAACTCAGATGGAACTCTATCAAAAGGAGAAGAGGTTAGTTTAGATAAAAACAATGTAAAATATGATGCTGCAACAAGAGAATTCACTTTTATATTGCCTTCTCGCTCAGAAGAAGCTTATATTTTAACCTTTAGAACAGATGTGGTAGATAAGAAAAAATCACCTTTTACTAATTCTATATCTTTTAAAGGAACAGGAATTACAGAATCGTCAGATTCAGGTGAGGTTGATGTTATATTTCAAGGTGCTGGTGGCGGTGGAGTTGGTGAAACAGGCAGTATCAAGGTTATAAAAGTAGATAAAAACAATGAAGATAAAAAGCTAGAAGGAGCTGTATTTGAACTCCTTGATAAGTATCAAAATGTTATCAGAACCTCAGAACCAACATCATCTAATGGAGAAATTGTATTTAACAAATTAAAGTTTGATACAGACTACTATGTTAGAGAAAAGGTGGCACCTGCATATTATGTTTTAAGCAATGAATTATACAGATTTCAACTTAAAAATACTCAGGATGAAAAAAATATAATCTATAATTATAAAAATCAAATTATTACAGGTCAAATTGAACTATTTAAAACTGATGACAATAATAACCTTCTTAAGGGAGCGGAATTTAAACTTTACAAAGAAGCAGATACAAGCTAT
>CAMJGD010000008.1 GCA_946405135.1 uncultured Clostridiaceae bacterium
TTTTCAAGACCTTTTTAAGTATCTTTTTTATACTTTTTAGGTTCTTTTGCATCAACTTTTTAATTTTTTAAGTTTGTGATGCACGTTTATTTTATACAATTTTTAGAAAAAGGCGAGATTATGATAAGACATTGTAAATATAAAGTAAACACAAGAGTGAAAACGCTAAGGATTTTGCGGGCAAGGGTCCGTTATCTGTAGGCGGCACCGCTTTGGCAACAAAGGTTGCTAGGTGTAATAATACTCAACATATAATGTTGTACGTGTAGGGAAAGAAGAGAGGATGTATGTCTCTGTCTAGTTCGATAGAACTAGACAGAGACTGGCAATATCGAGGAATGATACATAAAACAAGGGGTTAAGGCACTTGTTAAATAAAATAAAAATAACAATAATAACTAAACGTAGCAAAATATATGCTTACGCTTATTAGTTATTGCCTTAAACCCTTGTTAGCCGGTAGGCTACAAAAACAAAAAAAGATTCTAAAAGATTTTTAAAAGATTAAAAAAGAAAAATGGAGGAAGAAAAAAATGAATGATAAACAATTAGAAAATTATTTAAAAATACAAGAAGAAATTGAAAGTATAAATGCTAGAAAATATAAGTTTAGTACTAGAAAAGTTTATAAAAGGTTTGCTTTAAAGTTTATTAAAAGCTTAATAGAAAACAATATAGAAATAAGTGCGTTTAGGAATATAACAACAAAAAACCTAAAGCAGTATGCAGAGATAGAGATTGGCAAAGGCAGAAAAATTAAAATAATTATAGATGAGTTAAGAGGTGTTACGTACTATTACAACCTATTAAACAAAAATAAGGCACAACACCGTAGGGAACAGTTACTAGACCTAAGAATACTACAAAAATACCTAGAAAATAAATATGGAGGAAAAGGCTAAATGAAAATAAGCGAAATGGATGAAAGAGAATTTAACAGATATAACAATCTATTTGGACAAGCAGAAAAAGTTTATACAGATAGAATAAACAGTTACAGAACAGAGGTAGCTTATAAAGGTGGTATGGAGCAGTTTTGCAAGTACCTTGCAGTAGAAACTAAAATTAATAACATAGATAATTTTAAAGCAAAGCACGTTATAGACTTTGTGCAACAGATAAAGGCAGAAGGATTAAGTGCTAGCACGCAGAAAAATTACCTCGCTGCAATAAGAGATTATGCAGATAGGGCAGGCATAGACCAGCGTGTTATACCTGCCAACGATAGGTTAGAATTAGACCAACGAGCCTTTGGAAACGTAGACAGAACATGGAACACAAGGGAGTTTGCAGAATTTAGGGAAGTTGCAAAAAATTATGACCTAGAAAAGGGAATCGGGAATAGGATGGAGCTAATTTTAGATACAGCCAGATTTTTTGGATGCAGGCTAGAAGGTATCCTAAACTTAGATTTAAATAGTATTAATAAAGCACTAAATACTGGAGAGTTATGGACAAAAGAAAAAAACGGAAAAATGAACATGAAACCCGTGGAAACAGTACATCAAAAAGAAATTTTACAAAAGATTAAAGCTTTAGGGGAAGAAAATAAGCAAAATAAAATATTTATAAAAGATAATTTTAAGACAACCTATAAAGAGGTACAAAACTTTATTTCTAATAATCGTGAAGAAATACAAGATAAGGATAGAGTGAAAACAATTGATGCAAGAAATGCATATAAACAAACAGGAGAGGTGCAAAAGGCTAATTTAACAGCACATGGCTTAAGGCATACATACCTACAAGAACAGGTTAGAAATTATTTAAAACAGGGCTACAGCTTTAAAGATGCTTGTTTAAAGGTATCTAAATTAGCAGGACACACGAGAGAAGAAGTTACAAAAATATATTTAGCATCAGCTAAATAAGGCAGCTTAGGCTGCCTTTTTTGTGTATTTTTACACCTAATAATTAATATTAAACCGATATATAACGTTTACTATCGGCAGCTATCATAATCGAATACTTACTTTAGAAACTAAAATTTTATGAAATACTTGAAAAATACAATTTATATCTCCTATTAAATTTTAAGCAGAAAAAAAACAACCTTTGGCGAGGTTGTTCTGATGATTTAGGTTAATTATTTAGTTTTTTAAGTTTTTATACTTATATTATAGATAATTAACCTCCTAAAAGTCAAATTTTTTGCTTAAAAATTTTTGATGGAGGAAAAAATGATAGCAGAAAAAATAGAAAATCTAGGGTATGAAGAAATACCAGATGGATTAGTAGATTTATCGAAATTTTCGGATGAAGATGAAATAGCTGAAAGAGTAAGCAATTACTATAATACAAATTACCTAGATTTAGCTAACACAAAAGTTAGGTACCTGATTAACAGCAAAAGAAATAAATTAGATGTTATGCAAGATAGCTTGCGCAAAGGGACAAGCATACAAAGCGTGTTGGTAACAAAAAATAATATAACACAGGCGCTTGAGTATATAGAAGCATTACATTTTAATGCACAAGGTTATATAACCCTAGCACAAAAAATAGAGGGTAGCTGGTGCCAGTACCATTTTACGGTCGCAGACCTTAAAAAGTGCCTTAACAACGCAGTAGAAGGGGCAGACATGGGTATAAGCACATTGGGTATAGATTTAGCCAAGGACACTTATATAAGCCTAAATACGTACTATGTACCCAAGAGGGAAGAAACTTGCATAAAGCAAATTAGGGCTTTATATGCGGAATTCGATAATCATGACAAAAATAAAAATTTCGTAATGACTGATGATATATATAATAGCTGTAAGTACTTTTTACAAGCAGACTATTTTGGAAGTAAAGTACCAGAACCGAGCTTAATGGTTCGCACCGGTAGAGGAATACAGCTGATATGGACCCTAGAAAACCTTCCTAAAAAAGGTAATTTTTTATGGGGAAAGGTAGCTGAGGCAATTAGAAAAGAGCTTAAAGACTTTAATTTATACGGATTAAAAGTAGATGAGACAGCATCTAGCTTAAGCCAAGTTTTTAGGCTCCCTGGCACAACGCATACCATAACGGGCATGACAACATATTTAGACGGGGAAACTAGCACAAAAAATATCTACAGGCTCGATGAATTAATAGAAGGTTATTTCCCCGAACTAAAAGAAGAAGAATTAAAAAGAAAAGCTAAAAAAGCCAAAAAGATTGAGCTAGAAAAAGAAAAAGAAAAAAGGAAAAACAGAAAAGCTAGAAATCTAGTTAAAAAAGCACCAGTTAAAACAAAGGCTACAGTTAAAAATTATTATACGCTCAACTCGGCTAGAATTTTCGATTTTGAGAAATTGTTTGAAATAAGGCATGGCAATTTTAAAGAGAATAGAAATAATTTTATGTACATTTATACGTATTATTTATATTTAGTCCACACAAAAAATGATATGTATGTGATAGATAAGGTATCTAGGCTTAATAACAGATTCGCCCCAGCTTGCGGGGGACCCTTAAAAGATAAAGAAATAAAAAATATTTTAAAATACTATAAGAAAAAAGCGATTAAACTTATAAATGCAGAAAATAAAAAAGCTGATGACATAACAGCTTATAGGTTTAAAAACACAACACTGATAAACTTATTTAACATTACAGTTGACGAACAAAAGCAGCTAAAAACTATAATAAGCAAAGATGAAAAAGCTGATAGAAAAAGAAAAAGTGCTTTGATATATTATAATGAGCAAAGAAAAATTAAAATTGAAAGTGGTAAATTAGTTACTAAAAAGCAAAAAATCGAGGAAGAAAAAAATAAGATAATTAAGCTAATAGAACAAGGTTATACACATAAACAAATAGCTGATATGATGGGTATAAGTACAAAAACAGTGCAAAGAAGATTAAAAGAATAGGTGGACAAAAAAACTTTCCCTTAAGTAGTAAGGTGTGTACCCTTATAAAAACCTTGTCAGGGGGGCGGGGTTCCCCCTTTTTTATATTATAAAGTGGTGCTACAATTCATGCACCACTTTATTTTATTTAATACTTGCATTTTGTTAACTACATATAATATATAAATATAGCGAATTATTTATATTATTTTTTTTCATCTTCCATTTTTTTTTTTGATATAGGGCTTTAAGCCCTTTTTTTATTTGCTTTTTTACTTTTATATTGCTTATAAATGACTCAAAGGAAAGACCAATAGTTTGTTTGATAAAATCAAGTGAAAATGAAAGTTTATACTGGGCAGTTCCTATGGGCAAATTTAACCATAGAGATGAAAAAGCTCAAAAAAGAATAAATAGGTACCTAAATAAAAATGAGAATACAATTGAGAGTTGCTATTATCATATTGGTAGAACAACAACAAAGTCAATATTTTTTATCAGTGATGCAGTTCCAATAACGGACAAGTATATAGAAAGAGAATATTTAGGGTATGATAAAAAACTTTATATTATTCAAAATAATAATCTAGTTGAAAAGTTGGAAGGAAAGCTTAAAAGAATATTATCCTATGAAAACTCAAATAGAAATCATTTTAGGCAGCATATTTCAGATTTAAAAGATTATTTATTAAAGGAATTGTCCGAGGAGAATGGTAAAGTACAAGAGGTTGATTTAGGCAATGATAAGGAAAATGAGAATTTAGAAAAGGTTATAAAAGGACAAACAGTATTAGAAGAAGTTGTAGTAGAAAAAGAAACAGATGAATTACAAGTTGCTAATAACTAAGATTTAATTGAAAGCATTACTATAATGGTAATGCTTTTTTATTTAGATTTTATACTAAATATTTTACGTAAGTTGTCTTATTGTTGTCTTATTATTACGCAAAATGAATATAATGATTAATAAGATATTAGAACGAAGTATATTTACAAAGCCACTAAAACCAACATTTATAGCATGTTATATAAATTTATGTAAAATTATAAAAAAGATGATTATATTCCTATGAGGGATACTATTCCATGCTCAGCACCACCTAATGACATAGCATCAGCTATGTTTTTAGAATACCTATGAGGGATACTATTTCATCAAAACCCATGAGTCTAAAACATTCTTTTGGGTTTTTAGAATACCTATGAGGGATACTATTTAATCTTTAGAATTAGGGAATTCATCCTTTAATATATTTGTTTTTAGAATACCTATGAGGGATACTATTATTGCATTCCCTAAAGTGTCCAGCTCCACAGGGTTAAGTTTTTAGAATACCTATGAGGGATACTATTTTGTTTATGGCTTATTCTCATATTAGAGAATATATAGTTTTTAGAATACCTATGAGGGATACTATTTTGGTTTTATACTTTCTATTATATCTTTATTTTCTAGTTTTTAGAATACCTATGAGGGATACTATTTTGTACATTGCTGATATGTTAGGAAGTCTTTTCCTCGTTTTTAGAATACCTATGAGGGATTGAAACATTTACGTGTGTACGCTCTTTGTTTTCCGTAGATTTTGTTTTTAGAATACCTATGAGGGATTGAAACTCTATTCTTTTGATTATTTCTGGATTGAATTCGTCTAGTTTTTAGAATACCTATGAGGGATTGAAACCCACTTTATTGATTCCTAGTAAGAAGGAGTCAACTTCGTTTTTAGAATACCTATGAGGGATTGAAACCAAATTACTACATAATCAGTAAATCAAACCATATAAGTTTTTAGAATACCTATGAGGGATTGAAACAACTCTATGAAGAACTCATCATAAGTAAACCCCTCCGTTTTTAGAATACCTATGAGGGATTGAAACTCGACGCATGTTGCATTGACTGTTATGTTGTATTTTTTGTTTTTAGAATACCTATGAGGGATTGAAGTGCTTCAAAGGAATAAAACAATTATTATTTTTACGCTATAAATACCCATCAAGATTTAATAAATAAAATTATATATAAAGCAGAGGATGCAGGAATAAAAGTAATAATTATAGAAGAAAGCTATGCCAGGAGCACTAGTTTTATTGATAATCAAGAAATTATTAAAGAAAATTATAATAAGGATAGAAGAATTTATCGAGCATTATTTATATAAGAAATAAAGGGATGAAGTGATGAAGGGATAAAGATTAATGCAGATGTAAATGATAGTTATCAAATAATGAAAAAGTATTCCAAAATGTTTTTGATTGGATAGAGGATTTCGGATTAAGTCCAATTAGAGTAGGTATATAGTAATGAATATAAACTGCTTAATAAACATAATTCGCTAAAATTTCTAGTATTATTTAGAGATTTTAATGAAAATATATACCTAGACAGATATTCTAAAACTATAGAATTTTACGTATATAGACTACATACCATATGGAGGCAATTGAAGTTATGGGGAAAAGCAATATTAATAAATATGATAAGGAAGAATTACGGGAAGTTCTTACGCCTGTACAATTCAGTGTTACTCAAGAAAATGCCACTGAAAGACCTTTTGAGAATGAGTTTTGGAATCATAGGGAACAAGGCATTTACGTAGATATTGTGTCAGGAGAACCCTTGTTTAGTTCTATAGATAAATTTGATTCAGGATGCGGATGGCCTAGTTTTACTAAGGCCATAGAGAAAAAAAATATTAAAGAAAAAGCAGATTTTAGCTACGATATGCATAGAATTGAAGTTCGAAGTAAGGAAGGAGACTCTCATTTAGGTCATGTTTTTACAGATGGACCAATAGATAAAGGAGGACTTAGGTATTGTATAAATAGTGCTGCACTTAAGTTTATCCCTGTAGATAAATTGAAAGAAGAAGGATATGAAGAGTATTTAAAATTATTTGAGTAAATAAAGGATTACCCTAACATTCTAGTAGTAGTTGATTTTCTAATATGTGATAAATTTGCATAGAGAATGCATACACTTTCTACAGGTTTTATTCGTAGCTTTTAAGAAAGAAAACCTATCTATACAGAAATTTTTAAGGATTACAGATTAGTAGGGCCATAATGAGCATACAAAAAAAGGAGCTTTTAAATTCAGCTCCTTTTTTCATTAAATTGATGGAGATGCAGAGGCATACCATACTGTATTTGTGTTTGTATTTGCGTCATATATTACTTTTATAAATATGTATCCTCTTTGTCCTAATCCTGGAATACTATTGATTATTTGGTCTGCAGTAGGATTTTCTCCAGAAACTTTTGATTTACTAATATAGATCATATCTAAAACACCTTTAGCATTATAGAATTTATAGGAAAATCCTGACATAAAACTTTTAATTGATGATTCTGAACAACCTTTACTAAACATAGCCTCTAATTTAGGTGTAAGAGTACTAACCAATTCTGTTCTTGTATTAGTATCATTGAACTTGATCTTATTATATACTTCATTAGTTATTTGAACATTAACACCAGAAGGTCTTGTAGGCTTAGTTTGTTTAGGCTGCGCTGGCCTTGGTTGCACAGCTTGTACCTTTGGCTTTGATACTGTTGTTGATGGCTGCTTTGTTGGTACTTGTTTATTTTTTTCTTGACTGCTTGAATTAGATTTATTTTGTGAAGAAATATTTTTGGCATTTGATTTTGTTTCTGATTTTTTAGAATCATTTACTTTGACAGCATTTTTATTAGGTTCCTCTTTTTTCTTCTCTTCTTGTTTAGCTGCTTGAGTATCTTCAACCTTTTTCGGCTCCTCCTTATTTTCAGTAGTTGTATCTTTAACTACTATATCATCTTTCTTTGTAGTTTTCTCAACTGTTTGAATTATAGCCTTATCATTATTAAAATGTTTATATGTAACAACTGTTCCTGTTGCAACTACTGATGCTGTTATAACTCCTACTACTGTTGCTGCTATAGGTTTTGCTACTGCAAAAGTTTTAATGCTTGTTAATATTTTATCTAGTTTACTCATATATCCTCCTTAGTATGAAAAATATAGGTTTAAAGTGACATAATAAAGTTATAAGACATATATGGTAGTTATTTTTAAAAAGATTGCAATCATGTTAAAAAATAAATTTGAAACTGAGCTTAGGATAGATTAATTAGATTCCACTAGAAGAACTAACTATAAAACTTTAAAGCTCCATAAGAAAATCTATTTATCGCAAGAAAAACAAGATAGTTGTTAAAAAATAAAATCTATTTATTACAAATACAATGGAATTCCAAGATATTATATGACAAAGAAATTACTAAAAAATATTTCTAAGTAAAATTACAGTTTATAAATTTGACAAATGACAGAAAACCATATAATTTATAGAATTATAGACTTATTTGATTGCAATATTAAATAGAAAGGAAATTACTCTACAGTTTGTTATATATACATTAAAAATTGGAAAGTCAGATAAAGAAAATTCTATTTTACATAGCAATCAAGGTTTTAAATATGCACAAAATAGATTTGAAAGTTTTTAAAAATAATCAATAATATACCAAAGCGTAGTCGGAACTATATGCCTATATGTTTGAGCTAAACACACTTTGCCAATTGAAAAATATTATATTAAAGTGTCGCAAGCTCAATTCACCAAAATATTTTAACGAATATTGTAGAGAATTGTCAACAATTTTTTATAGTAAGCCTTAGCATTTTTTTTACAATGTGCTAAATGACCTACGATTTCCCTATTAAAGAATATTTACGTAATAAAAAAATTTAAATAGGGATAAAAAAAGCACCTACTGGTAGAATACAAGGTATAAGGTTTTGCAAAACTTATCGTTAATCAAATAAAACTATTGGTGTAAGTAGGTTCATATACAATTTTTATATTGATTAGAATAGGAAAGTTTACGAAAAAGAGAAAAGGTTTATTAGTGGTATGGATTTTCCTAAATTGCTTAACTAAAAATAATATTAATAAAACTAAGACAGTTAAAAAAGCAGAAAAGAAACTAAAACATGAGCAAAGAAAGCTTTCAAGAAAATATGAAAGTTCACAATTAAGAAGTAAAAAATAGAAAGGAGAAGCTACTCGTCAAAATATTCAAAAACAAATAGTCATTAATAGAGATTTAAATGCTTCAATAAATTTTACTAATGCTAAAGAATGTAAGATAGCTTAATTAAACAAGCACTTGTATATGTAGCTAAGGCTATTTGGGCAATTAACGACTGTGGCAGAGTACATTGAAGCAGTAATAATCTTAATATGGATACATTTGACCATATTTTGAGTAGCAGATAAAGGTATGCTAGATATAGCTTTATTAGGTTGCGGCGGTGGTATGCCTATACCTGAAAGATTTTTGTCAGCTCTTTTGATAAATTATAGAGGAAGAAAGATATTAGTAGATTGTGGAGAAGGTACTCAGGTTTCTATGAGGATGTTAGGCTGGGGTTTCAAGTCTATAGATATAATTTGTATAACTCATAATCATGGGGATCACATCGTAGGATTACCAGGGCTTCTGGCAACTATCGGTAATAGTGGAAGGACAGAACCCTTAATTATAGTAGGACCAGAGGGAACAAATGATGTGATGGATGGACTTAAGGTAATAGTTCCTTATTTACCTTATTCCATAAAAGTAATAGAAAATCCCAAGGATGAAATGAAGATAAATTTTCAAGAAGTTCTAAAGTTAAATGAAAATCCTTTAGACAAAAAAGAAATCTCTATGGTTATATCCACAGTGGATTTAGACCACTCTTCACCTTGTTTAGGCTATGGATTTTATATTAATCGAAGACCAAAATTTGATGTAGATAAAGCTATAACAAATCAAGTGCCAAAGCTTTTGTGGAATGTACTTCAAAAGGGTGAAAATGCAGATTACAAGGGAAAAACCTATGAGCCATATATGGTTTTGGGAAGAGAGAGAAAAGGAATAAAATTAAGTTATATTACAGATACAAGGCCCAAAGATGCAATAATAGAATTTATTAAAAATAGTGACTTGTTTATTTGTGAAGGAACTTATGGAGAAGAAAAAGATTTGGATAAGGCTATAAAAAATAAACATATGACCTTTAAAGAAGCTGCCCAATTAGCATATGAGGGAAAAGTTAAAGAGCTATTACTAACTCATTTTAGTCCAGCTATGGCAGAACCGCAGATATACATAGATAATGCAAAAAAAATTTTTAAGAATACAGTTATAGGATATGATAGGTTTATAAAATCATTGGACTTTGAAAAATAGAAAGTAGAAATTAAATTTTATAAAAAATTAAATTAAATATAAAGTAATTAAAAAAATGTGACGATAAAGTAAAGTAAAAAAACAAATGAGGGAGAGGATTATGTGATATTTAAAAAAATGAAAGTAAAAACCAAAATTTTGTTTTCTTTTGTCGTCATATTATTGTTATTATTTTTAGTTTCTATGCTTTCAATAAGTAAAATAAATAATTTGGACAATTTATTTAATGATGTTTCTGAAAATGGAATGAAAAAGGTACAGTGTGCTTATGAATTAAAAGGCAGAGTAAATAAGGCTTATGCTGCTTACACTAATCTATTGGTAAGCAATGATAAAGACAAAATAGATGAAGAAGAGAAAGTATTTAATGAAAGCATTAAACAATACAATGATATTAGTGCAGAAATGGATAAATTGATAACTACAGAAAAAGGAAAGAAAGCAGTATCAGGTATAAAAGTAGAAGCAGAAAAGTCTCAAAAGTTCCTATATTCTTATAAGGATACAGCTAAAAGAAACAACCTTACTGAAAGTGAAAAGCTTGAAATTATTGATAATATAGAGAAAACTCAAAATAGCTGGTTAGAAAGTGTGAATAAAGCTATAAAATCTGTTATTGAATTAAAAGATGAGCAAAGTTTAGAAGTTAAAAATACTGTGAATAAAACTATTTCAGCAATAATTGGATTTCTTATAATTAGTATAGCTTTAGGTGGAGTTTTAACATATGTTATATCTAAAGATATAACAGTTCCACTAAAAAGGATAAAAGATTTTGCTCAAAGAATTGCAGAATATGATTTTTCTATCTCTATAGATAATAATAGAAAAGATGAATTTGGAGAAACAGCTATAGCTTTAAATAAATCTCAAGAAAATATAAAAGAATTAGTAAAAGTTATTATGAAAAATTCATCAGAATTAAGTGCAGGCAGTGAAGAATTATCTGCTACAGCAGAAGAGATGAGTTCTAAACTTTTCACTATAAATAATGCTACAAAGGAAATAGTAAATTCAGTATATGAATCTAGCGCAGCAACTGAAGAAGTTACAGCTTCAGTACAGGAAATAGATTCAAGCGTAAATATGCTTTCTAGTAAGGCTTTAGATGGAAGCAATGAAGCTGCAACTATAAGCAAAAGATCCATGGATATAAAAGATAAAGCAGAAAAATCAAGCAGTAAAGCTGATATTTTATATAAGGACAAAGAGGAAAGTATAGTAAAAGCTATTGAAGATGGTAAGGTTGTGGAAGAAATAATTGTTATGGCAGATGCTATAGCAGGTATAGCAGATCAAACAAATCTTCTTGCATTAAATGCAGCTATAGAAGCTGCCAGGGTGGGGGAACATGGAAAAGGATTTGCAGTAGTCGCTGAAGAAGTAAGAAAGCTTGCAGAACAATCTTCTCAAACAGTAATCACTATTCAGGAAACAGTAGAAAAAGTAAAGGCTGCCTTTGATAATTTGTCTAATAATGCTCAAGGAGTATTAAAATACATGAATGAAAGCGTATTACGTGATTACGGAGAATTTGTAAAAACCTGTGAGCAGTACAATGGAGATGCTGGTTACTTAAGTACTATGTCAGAGGAAATAGCATCAATGTCTGAATCTATAAATGTGACGGTGCATCAAATAGCAGATGCAGTACAAGGTGTAGCTGCTAATACTCAAACTTCAGCAGAACATTCATCAAATATATTAAATGGAGTAGATGAGGCTACTGAAGCTATGAAACAAGTATCTGATACGGCTCAAATGCAGGCAGAACTTGCACAGAAATTAAATGAAATAGTTCAAAAGTTTAATATATAAAAACAGAAAAAAATTATATATGAATTGAACAAAGATATATTATGCAGAACATCATATAAAGTTTCATACATAAAATGTTAAAATTTTACTAATCCTAGAGGTTAGTAAAATTTTTTTGTTAATAAATAAAATAGTTTACAAGCATGGGGAAAAGTCGTATACTATAAATAATTAATGAAAATGATATTCATTATCATTAATGAATTTGTAGGAGGAATGTAAAATGAAGAACATAACAATAATTTATTGGAGTGGAACAGGTAATACAGAAGCTATGGCCATGGGAGTTATGGAAGGAGCAAAGTCAGAGGGTACAGATGTAAAAATTATTAATGTAAGTGATGCTAAAAGTGAAGATGTATTAAATGCAGACGCAGTAGCACTGGGATGTCCATCTATGGGGTCAGAACAGCTTGAAGAGTCTGAAATGGAACCTTTTGTGGAGTCTATCAGTCATGAAATAAGTGGTAAAAGGCTTGTACTATTTGGTTCATATGGATGGGGAAATGGAGAATGGATGACAGATTGGCAAGAAAGAATGGAAAGCTATGGTGCTAATCTTGTGGATGAGGGATTAATAATAAATAATGCTCCAGATGATGAGGGTATTGAAAGATGCAAGGAATTAGGTAAGTTATTGGCTAAAGTATAAAATTGTAAATTAAGCTTTTAAAAAGTAGATTTTAAATTGCTATATTTAGATTTCCAGTGAATTTTAAATGACAGCATAAAGTGAGCTATGAAAAAGAATTAAAGAAGGAGGATGTTTATGAGCAAAGATGAATTGATAAAATTTACAAATATTACATATAATTATAATGATATAGAATATTTATTTTCAGTAATAGTATGCAGTGCAGGTCCAACCTTAACAAAAGAAAAGACATCCTCTTTAATTGTTTTTAAAAATAGTAATATTAGAAATTTGCAAGATATTTGGCATAAATGCAAAGAACAAATAGAAGAACCATTAAATATTAGTTATTTTGAGCTGAAAAATGATGAAAAAGGCACTGCTGTTTTGTTTTATAATAAAGAAGAATTAGAATGCAGCATAAAAAACAGCAGGAATATGAATTTTCTAAAAAGATTTGGATATAGTGAAAAAATGAGTTTACATCAATGCTTAGTACTTTTAAGCAGTAGATTTGAAAATACATGCCCCCATGAAATAGGAATTTTTTTAGGATATCCTGTGGAAGATGTAGCACTTTTTATTAAATGCCCTAATAAAAAATGTAAAATGGTAGGTTATTGGAAAGTATATCATAACCTTGAAGAAGCAAAAAAAATTTTTAATAAGTATGATGAAATAAAATATAATATTATAAGATTAATGATGAATGGAATTAAACCAACAGATATAGATTGGAGAGTAGGTTTGCCAATCTAAGGAGTTGCTGTAAAACTATTATATAATTTTGGTTAGCAGCTTTTTTACCTTACAATAATTGCAGAAGTATTTTATTTAAAATAAAATACTCCTTTTTTTTACATAAAATATAAATAAATTCTGTTTATAAATGTAGAAATTTTCTGTATATTACTGCTATAATCAATATATATCCTTATAAATTAAGAGGGGGTAAAAATATGCTTTCTTTTGGGGGAAACAAAAAGAGATCAGTTAATATTAAGGAGGCTGAAAAGGAAGAAATAGTCGAAAAAGATATAATTAGGAATAATAAATATGAAGGAATTCCAAAGCTTATGAAAATGCAGGATTATCAAAATAAGTTTTCAGAAAGGATACTTACTGAAAGCTATGAAACTTTAGAAGCTGCAGAAATTCTTCTTAAATCTGTAGAAGAAATAAATAAGAAAATAGACAGCAATGAAAAAAATATAATGAATACTGTAAAAGCCTCTAAGGAAGTAGGAGAATATTCTGAGCATGTATTTGAAAAGCTGGATGATACTTTAGAAGAAATAGAAGGTACACTAGAAAAATCAAAATCAGGTTATGAAGCGGTACACTTATCTATAAAAAGCATAGAAACTATTAAAGAAACTGTAGAAAATATGCAGCCAGTAATCATGGAACTCATTGAAAAGTCTGAAAAAATAAATGGAATAGTAGATACTATAAAAAGTATATCTAAAACCACACATCTTTTATCTTTAAATGCTAATATAGAAGCAGCAAGAGCAGGAGAAGCAGGAAGAGGATTTTCAGTAGTGGCTGGGGAAGTAAAAAAATTAGCAGAAAGCAGTGCTGAATCTGCAAGCGAAATAGGAGATATAATAAAGGACATAACTTCTACTGCAGATAAAACTACATCTATAATAGAAAATAGCATAGAAAGAGTAGTGGAAAGCACAGAAGCTGCAAAAAAAGCAGTAGATGCAATAAATGAGGTAATGGAGTCTGCCAATAGAACTCAAAATATATCTAAAGATATAGAAAAAGCAGTAAATCTTCAGCTAGACAAAAATAAATATCTTCTATCTGTGGTAGAGGATATGTCAAAAGAAAGCGAAGAGCTGCGCAGTGAAAATGAAAATATATCTATAAATGCTTTTAGGCAGAAGAGAAGCCTCATAAAGCTTCAGGAAAGCATAGATACTTTAAATGATATAACAATTTCCATGAAAGAAGTGATGAAGAAACAGTACGGAAATATGAACACTGAAACATCTTTTATAAGAATACAGCTTTCAGGCATAGAAACTTTTGACCCTACAAAAGCTTTTACTATAGGTAATGTAAAAGCGCTAAATCCACTAAATTTAGGATTGGTTCAATTCAGTTCAGGCTTTGATGTTACTGGAGCCATAGCTAGAAGCTGGAATTTAGAAAGTGATGATGTTACTTGGAATTTTAATTTAAGGAAGGATATAAAATTTCATAATGGAAGAAATGTGACTTCTAAGGATGTAAAGTTTTCTTTTGAAAGATTTTTAAGTTCAAAACTAAATTCAAGCAATAGATGGATTTTAGATGGAATAAAGGGAGCAAAAGACTATTATGAGGGCAAGGTAAAAGAAGTAGAAGGCATTGTGACTTGTGGTGATTATGAAATGAAAATAGTGCTTGAAAAGCCTTATGCTTCTTTTATAAATAATTTAGCATTTATATCTTGTGCGGTGCTTCCAAAAGAGTGCGTAGACTATATTGAAGAAAATCCAGTAGGTGCTGGACCCTATAAGTTTATTAGTTATGACAAAAATACCAAAGAACTGATACTAGAAAAATTTCAAGATTATAAATTAGGAGAAGCTCTTATAGATAAAATAACTATTGCTGCAGAAGATGAAGATTTGTCAGAAGAATTCCTTAAAGGCGAGCTAGACTATATAACTGTAAATGCAGCCAATGTAGATAAAATTAAAGCAGCAGGCTATGAAATAAAAAGAACAGCAAATTTAGGATCTAAATATTTAGCCTTTAATTTTCAAAGCTCTAATGATTTAGTTAAAAACAAGTATGTAAGATTAGCAGTTAATAGTGTAATAGATAAAAAAAGAATAATAGAAGAAGGACTCAAGAATCTGGAAGATCCTTCAATCTATGTATTTCCTGAAGATACATTATTAAATAATTCTTATAGGTTTGAAAGAAGTGTAAGTAAAGCTAGAGAATATATGGAAAAAAGTAAAGTGAATTCAGGAACTTTAACTTTACTTTTAAATGATAAGCTTAAAGAAAGTGCTTATTATAAAGCATTAGTAAAAGTACTGGGTGAAAACTTAAAGGAAATAGGATTGCAGCTTAAAGTGCTATCAGTGACTAGTGAAGAATATAATAATGAAGCGGTAAGAAAAAGGAGCGACCTATTTTATTATGGCTGGGTAGGAGATACAGGGACTTTAGATAATTATATTGAACCCTTTGTAGAAGAGCATGGAAATGCTAATATAGGCGGATTTTATAATAAAGAGTGTATAGATTGTATCAGAGAGGTTAAAACCATAAAAAATCCTTACAAATATAGAGAAAAATTATCTAGAATTGAAAGTATATTAGTAGAGGAAATGCCCTATATATTTGTTACAGTAAGTTGCAGCTGTTATACCCAAAGGGATTATATAAAAGGACTTAAGGTTCATCCTTTAAATTTTGTTAAATTGCAAGATATCTGGAAAGAAGAATAATTTAAGAATGCTTTATATGGAATAAATAAATCTTTAACTGCAAATAGAGCAGTTAGCATAGTAGAAAGATATAAAAATATAAGGAATTTAAGTGGAAGAGGAATATATAGAAAGAAGATTGGGCAGAATAGTAATGTAATATCTTTGTAATCTTTTTTTAATGAATTTTAAACTTACTAGCATTCAAATTACTTTATTATAATAATATAAATAAAAATAAAGTAAAAAAAATAGGCAGGTACTTTGGATGAAGCATGATAAAAAAAAGTGGCTTAATGTTTTGCCGATAATACTTATGTTTGTATTGCTTTCAGGCATAATATTAGCTTCTTATGGGTTAGTTCAGCTCAATAAAATAAAAACCAATAAAATATCTAAAACAGATGAGGATTTAGGCATAAATATGAAAGAACCCATAGTTGAAGAAAAGGAGTCAGATGTCGATAATCATAAATATGATAGCCTTCAAAAAGTGGATGGTATAGTAAATATTGCTCTTTTTGGAATTGATACAGGAAGAGAAAAAAATGATGTACCACATTCTGATGCTATCATAATTGGAACTTTTGATACAAAACATAATAAGCTTAAGCTTACTTCTGTGCTCAGGGATACCTATGTAAAAGTAAACAAACATGGTATGACAAAAATAACAGAAGCTTATGCCTATGGAGGTCCTCAACTAGCTATAAGGACATTGAATGAAAATTTTGGACTTGATATAAGAAATTATGTTACTGTAGATTTTTTTAGCTTGGAGAAAGTCATAGATAAAGTGGGCGGTATAGATATAGATATAAAGGCTTATGAAGTTAAAGAGATAAATAAGTGGATAGATGAGCTTGCTGAACTTGAAAATAAAACTCCAACTCCTGTAAAAAAAGAAGGCTTACAAAAGTTAAATGGTATGCAGTCTGTAGCCTACTGCAGGATGAGAAAAGTTGGAAATGGTGACTTTGAAAGGTCTGACAGACAGAGAAGAGTTATGGATGAAGTTTTTAAGAAAGCATCTAGTTTAAGCATGACTAAAGCCTTAGACATGGTTACGGAAATATTTCCATATCTGGAGACTAGTATGGATAAAACTTATATGCTAAAATTAGCCTTTTCTGTTTATTCTTCAGGGATAAAAGAAATTGAGCAGCAAAGATTTCCCCTTGATGGTTATTGCGATCAGAAGACAATAAATGGGAAATGGATGCTTATACCCAAACCTGACATAAATACTACTAAAAAGCAAATGCAGGACTATATTTATAAAGATAAAAAAACACCCTCTAATGAATCTCTATTTTAATAACCTATAAAATAAGGAGCAAGGAGAATTTCCTTGATCCTTATTTTACATATCAAGAGACTTTAAAATAAGCCAGTTATATATATCAGATTGTATTTTTTCATTGATTCCGGGAAAATTTAGGTTATTTATGATTTCTGCTATTCTTTTAATATCAAAGGGTATGCCTAAAATACATTTTTCTATATAGGGAATCATAGAATTATCTAAGGAATCAGAAAACACCTTAACTTTTTTTATATGAGCATTTTTTAGAGAAAAACATAGTTCTAATTCACCCCAAGAAAATCTATTTCTAAGGGATAAATCAAAACAGGGAGATTCTCCATATATCCATTGCCAGGAAGAATATTTATCATAGACATGCTTTAAAGTACTATTATTTTTATCTGGTATAAATTCAGTACCCTCTCCGTCATAAATTTTTAAAAAAGTATCCTTAATGGATTGTTTTAAGGCTTCTATGGTTATATTTTCATTAATGCTTTTTAAATTTACAACTCTGGATTCTACGGAATCAATTCCCTTTGATTGTATCTTTTCTTTTGAAACCTGTAAATATTTTGACAGCTTATTTAAGTTTACATCTACAAGCAGGGTGCCATGATGATAACAGCCTTTTTCTGAATAGTAAAAAGCATTTCCTGAAAATTTTTTATTTTTTACTACTATATCATTTCTTCCTGAAAATTCAGCATCTATATCAAAATTTCTCACAGCATCCAGAATCACTTTTAGCTGCTTTTCAATATTAAACCTATCCCTAGATGCAATAAAGGTAAAGTTAAGATTACCCAGATCATGAAATACTGCACCACCGCCAGATAATCTTCTAGCTAGTTTTCCTCCATCTTTTTCAAGGTCATTGCATCTGCATTCTTTCCATGGATTCTGATTGCTTCCAATAACTACTGTATTTTGATTTTGCCATAAATATAGTATGACTTCTTGAGAAGAAACCTGATTTAACAGATATTCTTCTAGAGCTAAGTTATACCACGGATTTAAGGAATCTGAATGTACTATAGTTGTTTTAATATCAGCTGACAAAGTGTATAGAGCCTCCTTCAAGAGCTAAAGCGGATTCATGTAAAGCTTCAGCTGTAGTTGGATGAGCATGAATGGTTTCAATTATATCACAGGCAGTTAAATTATTTTTTATAGCTAAAGCAACTTCTGCTATAAGGTCTGTAGCATGAGGCCCTATTATAGCTCCACCTATTATTTTTGAAGAGTTTTTATCTTTTATTAATTTTACAAAACCTTCAGTCTCACCATAGGTTAATGCCTTTCCATTTGCAGCAAAAGGGAATTTGCCTACTTCAATTTCTATACCTTTGTTTAAAGCCTCTTTTTCAGATATTCCTACAGTGGCTATTTCAGGATGAGTGAATATGGCACCAGGCACTACACTGTAATCCATTATGGTTTCTTCTCCTAATATATTTTTTACAGCCACTATGCCTTGATGAGATGCTACATGGGCTAGCTGCATTTTACCAGTAACATCACCTATAGCATATATATGATCTATATTAGTCTGCATTTTATTATTTACCTTTATAGCCTTTTTGTTATCTGTAAGTTCTATTTTTGCATTTTCAATACCTATGCCTTCAAAGTTTGCACATCTTCCTACAGCCATAAGTACTTTATTTGCAGATAAATACTTCTTTTCACCGTCTTTTTCAAATACTACAATGCATTTGTCAGCTTCTTCATTAAGAATCTCCTGAACTTTTGATCCAGTATATAATTTAATATTGCTGTCATAAGCAGCGGAAGATATTTCTTCAATGATATCCTCATCTAAATTAAATAGTATATTATTGAAATATTCTACTACAGATACCTTTACCCCAAGTTTTGCATATATGAAGGCAAACTCCATACCTATTATACCTCCGCCTATGATAACCAGGCTTTCAGGAAGTTCTGAAAGTGATAAAGCTTCAGTACTTGTGATGACATGTTTGGAATCAGCGCCTTTTATTGGAAGCATTGAAGTTTTAGAACCTGTTGCAAGTATTATATTTTCAGCTTTTATAGTGATTTCATTTCTGCCTTCTTTAGCAAAAAGGGTATTTTCATCTAACAATTTACCTTCTGCTTTTACTATTCTTACACCATGCTTATTTAAAATATATTCTATACCATTCCTTAAGTTTGAAACTACTTCATCTTTATGATAAATAACTTTTTTCATATCTACAGATACATTATCTGCATAAAGCCCAAATTTTTCAGCATTTTTAAGATTATCATAGACTTCAGCAGATCTTACTAAAGTTTTTGTAGGAATGCATCCAAAGTTTAGGCAGGTTCCTCCTAGATTTTCTTTTTCAATAAGTAAAACTTTTTTACCTCTTTTAGCGGCTTCTATGGCAGCTACATAACCTCCAGGACCTCCTCCTAAAATAGCAATATCACACTGAACAGTTTCTTTTTGAGGCTTTAAAAGTCCGCCAAAGTAGTTAAAGCCTGTACCCTTATTAGATGAAACTGTATTTAACTTTTCTTCTTTTTTAGACTCAGATTTTTCATTAACTAATTCTCCTTCTATTTCAGCTAAGGTGTCTCCTATCTTTACCTTTATTCCATCAGTTATTTTTAAAGTTTTAATAGTACCCTTATATATAGATTTGACTTGAAAATTACCTTTGCTGCATTCTATATCAAACATTAAATCACCAGGATTAATGCTATCACCTTCATTTACATGTATCTTACAGACCTTACCTTCTTTAGCATGACCATTTAACTTATCTAAAATCATAGATATCATAATCATTACCTCCACGAAATTAGAAGGTAGTATGTGTTACTACCTTCCTGCTTTTATTTCATATTAATTATATTTATATTATTTAAAATCCTTTTCAAATTCATTTAAAGAGTCTTTAAGCAATGTTACACTGTATGCCATAGTTGGGCCGCCGCCGAAAGCAACTGAAACCATTGCAGCTTCCATTATTTCTTCACGAGTTGCACCAGCTTCTAAAGCTTTATATGTATGGAAAACTATACAGTATTCACATCTGTTGTATACTCCTATTGCAACACTTATTAGTTCTTTAACTTTAGTATCTAATTTTCCAGGAGCATAAGCAGCACCAAGCAGATTCATAAAAGCGCCTACTTGTTCTTCATTTGTTTGACCTACTTCTTCTAATCCTCCCATAAAAGCATTTAACATTTCTCTTGGATCTTTTGCCATTTTAAAATCCTCCTTAAAATAAATTGCTGTACTAATAATTAGTATAGCAACTATTTATAGAAAATACAACATATATTTTATGAAAAAAGTAGATAATATTAGTTAATATTATCTACCATCTGCTTTAATACTTTCTTAAATGTTTCCATATCTTTTTCTGATATGTTACTAGAAAATATATTACTCATTTTTTCTCCCTCTGGCATAAGGTCTTTCCATAAATCCTTTCCTTTTTCAGAGAGTACTATATTAAATATTCTTCTATCTTTAGAATCTTTAACTCTTTCTACTAAACCTTCTTTCTCCATTCTATCTATAAGCCTGGCTACTGTAGAAGGTTTACTGTCTAGTTTTTCTGAAAGCTCATTTTGCGTAAGGCTGCCGTATTTATAGAGATAATACATGGTAATCCATTGAACTCTTGTAGTTCCAAGAGGAATGAGTCTGGAATTAAATGCCTCAGCTAGCTTTTTTGCCTCTTTATTGGTTATGAAACCTACACAACTATCAAGATCGAACAAAATTAACACCTCTTTTAAGAACATTTGATTTGTTTATTTTTATTATACACTAATTTTAAAATCAATATTAAATCATTTTCTGTGCTATAATGATATTATAAATTTTGAAGATAATCAATATAATAGAGTGGCAATAAGAATAGTAAGGAGGGATCGTATGAAAATTACTATTACGGGAGACTTATATAGTGGTAAAACCAGCTTATCAAAAAAGTTATGTGACTATTATAAGCTTAAGTTTTATAGTGTAGGTATATTGATGAGAAAAAATGCGGAAGAGCTTGGTATGACTATAACAGAATATAACAAGTATATGGAAGAAAATAAACTTGATTATGTAATAGATGAACATACAAGGAATATAGGTAAAGACGAGGATGACTTTATATTTGATGCCAGACTTGCTTGGCATTTCATAAATGATAGTATAAAAATATATCTAAAAGTAAGTGAAGAAGAAGCGGCAAATAGGGCATTAAAAGATAAACGAGGAACCTCTGAAACTTACAATTCTATGGAGGAAGCAAAGAAAAACATATTAAAGAGATCCAGTCTTGAAAGAAAACGATTTATAGAGATTTATGGAGTGGATATATATAACTTACATAATTATGATATGATAATTGATACCAGTATAATTGATGAAAAAGAGGTATTTGAAAAGATAGTGGAATATATTGATAAAAAATAATAAAAGAGAGATTACTAAAAGCATAAGTAATCTCTCTTTTATTATTTATATCAGTAAATTTTGTTTTTTTGAGAATATAAATCTAAAAAATGCAAAAAATACAGCATAAAGAAGGTGATAATGTGGATAGTTGCAGTCTTGATGAAAATATACAGATTTTAAAAGCAGGGGTGGGACCTAAAAACTCTGTAGTAATAAGGCATTTTTATATAGGAATAGATGAGCCTTTAGATGCAGCCATAGTATATGTAAATGCTATGGCAGATAAAACTATAATAGACAGAGATGTATTGAATCCTTTAATGCTGCATGTAAATGAAAATTTAACAGGAAAGCCTGAAGTTTTAGATTATATATCTAAAAGATTTATATCTATGAGTAATACTAAGGTTGAGAAAGATATATTTAGTATGATAGACAGCATTAAAAGAGGAAAGACTGTACTGCTTGTAAATGGAGCTGAAGATGGAATCATATTAGATACTACCGGTGGAAATTACAGGGCGGTAATGGAACCTGAAAATGAATCTTCGATAAGAGGTAAAAGAGAAGGATTTGTAGAAAATCTGGAAACCAATATTTCCATGATAAAAAGGAGTGTAAAAGATAATAACCTCACTATAGAGATAATTACAGTGGGAAGGCGCTCTCAATCAGATATAGCCTTAATATATGTAGATAATATTGCAGATAATAATGTGTTAGAAGAAATAAAAAGCAGAATAAATGCTTTGGATATAAGAGGACCTTTTTCTGCTGGTGAGCTAGATCAGCTTATAGAGGGAAATACTTATACTGTTTTCCCGCAAGGTTATTCTACAGAAAGGGTTGATGTAGCTACAGCAAACATGATGGAGGGCAGAATTATCATAATGGTAGAAGGTTATTCTGTAGTTCTTGTAGTACCTTCACAATTTGTTGAGTTTTTTCAAGCTGTTGAAGATTATAACCAAAAAACCATAGGTGCCTCTTTTGTTAGATTGTTAAGATTTTTTGCAGCTTTTACAGTTATATCTTTACCAGCCATTTATTTAACTTTGCTCAAATTCAATTCAGAGCTAATACCTATAAAATTCATAAGTCCTATAGTTCAATCTAGAGTGGGTATAGCCTTAACCCCATTTTTGGAGATACTATCTATGGAAATAGTGGTAGAACTGTTAAGGGAAGGAGGACTGAGGCTTCCGTCAAAGGTAGCACAAACTCTGAGCTTAGTAGGCGGTATTATCATAGGTGATACTGCAGTAAAATCGAAAGTGGTAAGCCCCACTACTTTACTGGTGGTAGGCATTACGGTAGTTTGTACATTTTTGATACCTAATTATGATATGTCGCTAGCTATAAGAATATTAAGATTTCCAATGCTGATGCTGGCAGATGTTATGGGAATATTCGGTATAGCTGTAGGCTGGTTTTTGATAATAGTTCATCTAGCTTCTTTAAATAGTTTTGGTGTACCTTATTTTGAAATTCACAGCAGCGATTTAAAGGACTTTTTTATAAGGGCACCACTTTGGAAAATGAATAAAACACCTGCTTCCATACCCACTCCCGATAATATAAGACAAAAAGATACTGGTGGAAGCTGGAGAAATAAAAATGAATAATGCCCATAGAAGACTATTAAATGAAAATGAATTTCTATTTTTATTAGTAGGAAGTGTGGTGGGTATAGGTATTATAAGCATTCCAAATGAAATAGCAAAATTAGCTTATGAAGATGCTTGGATATCTGTTTTACTAGGTATGGTATATCCTATGTACATTGTACTTTTAGGAAGTTTTATGAGTAAAGTATTTCCTGAAAAGAATATTTTAGTTTTAAGCAAAGAGTACTTAGGAAAAACTTTAGGAACTATTTTTAATGCGGTATTCTTCAGTTTTTTTATATTTATAGCATCTTCTATAGTTTCAGGGTACAGCAATATGATTACAACCTTTATTGTAGCTAATTTAAGCCCCATTACTATAATTGCTATAGTTACATTGCTTGGAACCTATACAAGTACAAAAGATATTAAAGTATTAGGCCAAATAAGTATAATTATATTTTTTATAACCATATTGATGTTTATATCCCCGGCTAATGGTATTAATGCAGGAACCATAAAAAATATTTATCCCATACTAAAGAATGGTATAAAACCAGTGATAAAAGCTGTTGGAGATACTATATTTGCATATGCAGGCATAGAAACTATGCTTATTATTTACCCTAGCGTAAAGAACAAAAATAGAATATTAATAACTTCCATAAAAAGTGTATTAATTATAGCATTGTTATACACTTGGGCTACTTTTATTACCATAGTTTATCTGGGAGCAGATGTAGTAATAAAAAGCTATTGGTCTTTTTTATTATCTATAGAAAGTTTGTCTATATCTATAGTAAACAATTTTAGATATATATTTATGTTGTTTTGGGGACTGATTGTATTTAAAACCATGTCAAACTATTATTTTATAGCAGTTACTATATTAAATGACATGTTTAAAAAAGCAGATATAAAGATGCTTTCTCTTATTATAGCTCCTCTTATATTTTTTGTTGCTTTATATGAAGGCAATGTAGTAAAACGAAGTACCATAATAAGTAAGGTTATAGTTTTTTATATTATATTTAACCTAATTTATGTCTCATTGATATCCTTGCTAATACTTTTAAAAAAGGATGAAAAAAATTGAAAAGAAAAAAGTTTTTAATATATTTAATTTGGATTTTCATTATAGGACTTTTGATAAATACTTTAGCAACTATAAAAAAAATACCTATAGAAGATGTAGAGATTATAACAGCACTTGGCTACGATATAGATAAAATAAGTGAAAATGAAATCCAATACAGATTCCCCTTTGAAGCTTATGTTTTTTCTCCTGATGGTTCTAAAAGCAGTATTGTGAAAGAAGGAAGAGGATTAACTCCAGGAAAGGTTTTGGAAGATAGGCAAAAATATTTAGATAAATTTTATATAAGAGGTATGGAAATTATATTTGTAGTAGGTGAAAAATATGCAGCTTATGGTATAAAGCCCCTTATCGAAGATAAATCAAGAAATCATGCTACCAATGATATGGCCTATGGTATGGTATACGATGGTAATGTAAAAGAACTTTTAAGTGCTAAAAAAGAGGGATATTCCAATATATCTGAATATCTTTATAGTCTTATAAAAAATAGTGAAGGTAATAACTTTTTTTCACATAATTATAAGGGAATTGATGTTTATACAAGAGCAGGTTATGAAGGCAGAAGAATTGCATTACCCTATATAGAAAAGAAGAAGGAAGATATGGAAATTACTGGGATTGCCATATTTGAAAAAGATAAAATGGTGACAAAACTGGATATGAAGGACACTAAAATATTTAATATGCTGAGAGAAGATAAAGTGAAGGGAATAGTGTCTATAAAAAATAGTACTAAAGAATATGTAGATTTTCATGCTTTAAGTAAGAGAAAGGTTAAATGCAATAAAAAAGGTGATAAATATGATTTTACAATATATTTGGATTTAAAAGGAGACTTAATTGATAATACCATGTATAAAGATTTAGATAAAAACTTAGATATACAGAAAAAAGTGGAAAAAGAATTTGAAAAAGAAATAGAAAAGTCCTGTAAGGAATTTATAAGTAAGATGCAAAATCAGTATAAGCTTGATCTAATAGATCTTGGAAGGGTAGCAGCTTATAAATATGGCAGGAGAACAGGAGTGGACTGGAATAAAGTTATTGCTAATTCTAATATAGACGTAAAAGTTAAAGTATCCATTGTAGATCAGGGAAGAGGAGACTATTAATTAAAAGAAAGGTAGCAGGCATTATGGATTTAGAAAAAAATAATATGATTACTCCTTCAGAATTTGTATGTATTCTTATAGCCATAACTATAAATGAAAGTGTGGCAGGATTACCTAACTATCTTGTAGAGGAATGTAAGCAAGATGCCTGGATAGCAGCTTTACTAGGGATGATATATCCTGTATATGTCATTTTAATAGCTATTTATATTAGCAGTAAACACCCTGATAAAAATATATTGCTTTTAAGTAAAATGTATTTTGGGAAGATAATAGGAGGTATATTAAATTTCTTATTCTTTATCAGCTTTTTTTATCTTTGCTGTCCTTTTTACCTATAAATGCCAATATATTCAAAACCTATGTAATACCATTTATGTCTTATACAAAGATTTATATTGTAGTTTTATTAGTAGGAATGTATGTGGGGATGAAAGGATTAAGAGTTTTAGGTAAGGTAAGTATATTTAATTTTTATATAATGGTTTTTATAATTCTTTCCTCCTTACTGGTCTTTAGGGCAGAAGGAAGCATAAAAAACTTAACTCCTGTACTTCAATCTGATATATCTTCTATATTAAAAGGCAGCCTAAGAACTGTTTATGATTACAGCGGACCAGAATTTATTTTTTTAATATATCCTTTTATAGTAGATAAATCAAAAATAAAAAGTTCTTCTTTAAAATTTTTATTTTTCTCATGTTTTGTGTTTGAATGGGTGGTGGTTCTTTCCATTTATCATCTTGGGGTGGATATAATACCAAAAACTCTATGGGCTTTTTTTTATACCACAGAAGCTATAAGAATAGGAATAATAAATAATTTTAGATATATACTGATATTTTTTTGGATACTAATAGGGCTTAAAAGTGTAGCATTACTTTATTACATATGTGTTTTTATACTAAAGGATAATTTTAATATAAAGAAAGAATTTTATATTTATCTGATTTTAGGTATAATTGCTTTTATCATTGTGACAAAGTATTACAAAAACAGACTTGTGAGAAATAATATATTGTATATAACCTCACCCTTAAGTACCATATATAATTTAATATACTGCACTTTAATTGCACTATTTATATTTTTTAAGAAGGATGATCTAATTGAACAAAAGTAAAAAGTACCTAATTTTTTTAATAAGTATTTTTACAGCAGTATTTTTAATGAAACCTGATACAAAAACCAATTATATAGAGGAACTAGAAATTTCTGTGGGTATAGGATATACCATTAATGAGCAGGATAAATCGCTTTTCTATGGAGTTCCTATAGATTCTATAATGTTTAAAGAAGATGGAAAAAATGTAAGTGTTATACGTAAAGGCACTTCAGAAACTATTGGACTTACGAGGGATGATAGACAAAGAAAATCTGATAAAAAGTTTTTTCTTGGAACAGAAAGATTATATATTATAGATGAAAAAATTGCATCCTTTGGAATAGAACCCATAATAGATATACTTTTTAAAAATCCAGCAGTTAATGATAATGGATATGTTGTTGTGTCTAAAGGAAATCCTGAAGAGTATCTTAAAAAGAATATTGAAGGTTATAACGCACCTGCAGAGTATATAGAAGGTATGATAAAAAATGCATCAGGTTATAATTTTTTTAGTAAAAATTATGATTTAAGAAATGCATATTTGTCTATAGGCTCTGAAGGAAGGAATTTAGCCTCTCCTTTCATAGAACTTAAAGAAGATGGTTTTCAAATTACAGGAATGGCCATGTTCGATGAAGATAAGCTATCCTATATAATTCCTATAGATGAAGCGAGAGTATTAAATCTTTTGAGAGAAAACGATGCAAAAGGTATGCTAACTATACAGAAAAATTCAAATGAGTACATAAATTTTGATTCTGCTAGTAAAAGAAAAGTAAAATGCAAAAAGCAAGATGGCAAATATAAATTTACCATAGATCTAAATATAAAAGGTGAAGTGGTAAATAATAAGTTATATCCTAACTTGGCTGCAGATACAGAGCAGGGGAAAAAATTTGAGAAGGATATGGAAAATCAGGTAGAAGCTATGTGCAATGACTTTGTTAAAAAGATGCAGAATGTATATAAAAAAGATTTTTTAAATTTAGGAAGTGTAGCTGTAGCCAAGTATGGAAGAGGGACAGGAGTAAATTGGAATGAAGTAGTATCAAACTCTGATATAGAAATAAAAGTTAAAGTACATTTAGATAAGATAGGAAGAGGAGAGTATTGAAAAATTTTAAAATTATAGGGATTATCATAGTTTGTTTATTATTTATAGTTTATATAAGGTTTGGAGTAGAAGATATATCTATAGAAGATTATGCAGTAGCTATAGGCTATGGTGTGGACATAGATGACACATTAAGAGATAACCCTGAATATATTATAACCTATGCCATATATAATTATGGAACTGGTCTAGTTAGCAGCATGAATAAGATAGCTACAGGAAGGGTTATAGGTAAATATAGGGAAGATAGGCAGTTAAAAATAGATAAAGCATTTAAAATTGATACCCCAAAAATAATACTTATGAGTGAAGATACAGTTTCCCAGGGTATTGATGGATTTGTAAATATACTATTTAACAATCCTAAAATAAATGATAGGGGGGTTGTTATTATAAATAAAGGGAGAAGCAATGATATTTTAAGTCAAAAGATTAAAGGATATTCTAGTGCTTCAGAATATATAGATGGAATTATGAAAAATGCCTATGGACATAATTTCTACTCTAAAAAGTATACTTTATTAAATTTGTATATTAAAAGAAAAGAAGAAGGAAAAAATTTGGCTCTGCCTTATATAGAGCTTAAAGATGACGAGATACAGCTTTCTGGTATGGCTCTTTTTAAAGGGGAAAGTATGATTGCAAAGCTGGATATGGATGAAAGCAAGGTAATGAATTTAATGAGGGAAAATAATCTAAAAGGTTCTTTTTCTTTTGGTGAAAGCAGTGATAAATACATTGATTACTACTGTAAATCTAAAAGGAAGATTAAATGTAGAAAAGAAGGGGAAGATTTCGTATTTGATATTGATGTAAAGCTTAAAGGCGAAATAACAAACAATACTCTTTATGCTGAATTAGATAATAATAATATAAAAATCATAGAGAAAGAATTAGAGAAAAATATTAAAAAACAGTGTGAGGAGTTTATTGAAAAAATGAAGTCCACTTATAAAGTAGATGCTCTAGAGCTGGGTTACATAGCTGCAGCTAAATATGGAAGAGAAACTAATGAGGATTGGAACCATAAGATTACCAAATCTAAAATAAATGTAAATGTAAAAGTGAGCATAGATAAGATTGGAAGAGGTGGAGCATGAAAAGTAAGGAGCTAAAGCTTTTAGATGACAGCGAAGCTACTGCTATAATGGTAGGCTCAACCATAGGTATTGGAATATTATCTATACCTAATGCAGTAGTTAAAGATGCAAAGCAATACGGATGGATAGCAGTTTTTTTTGGAAGTTTATATCCTCTTATAATAGTTTTATCTGGTATATATTTATGCAAAAAGCATCCTAATGAAAACATATTAGTTTTAAATAGAATATATTTTGGCAAGCTTATTGGAACTGTTTTTAATGTTTTATTTTCTATAAGATTTTTTATATATGTGTCGGGTGTAATGTCAGGTTTTACTAATGCCCTAAGAGTATATATAGTCCCATTTTTAACTCCTGAGAAAATTATAATAGTAACTCTCTTATTGATTATTTACTTAAATATAAAGGGACTTAAAACTATTGCAACTGTAAATAAAATAGCATTATATTTTACAATAATATTAAGTTTATTTCTTTTGCCTACTCTTATAACAGGAAATTATCTTAACCTAATGCCATTAAAAGGAATCGATTTTAAAGGTATTGTAACTGCCAGCAAAAAATTAATATACTATTATGGAGGTATGGAAATATTTTTATTGATATATCCAAGATTTAAACACAAGGAAAATATAGTCAGTATTTCAATTAAAGCCTTATTAATAGTTCTTTTTACCTATCTTTGGATTGTGATAATTACTACTTACTATTTAGGTTATAGGCTTATAGATGGAACTATATGGCCTGTACTTTTACTAGTAGAGAATATAGAAGTTCCCTTTCTAAATGTATCTAGATATATTTATCTTCTTTTTTGGAGTACGGTTGTATTTAAAACTGCTGCCAATGAATACTATGGCTGTATTTTAGTAAGTTCGGATTTATTCAAAATTAATAGACCTTTTTTATTTTATATAGTTAGTTTTATACCTTTTTTATATTTTTCTTCAAAGTTAAGCACTGTATATAGAAGTGCACTTTTAAGCAGATATATACCTATGATAACCCTATTTGAAATACTTCCTATAGGCTTATTGGTACTTTTTATATTCGTAAAAAGCCGAAGAAACTTATAATAGTTTCCATTTTATAAGAATAAAGTTATAATATTATTATAATGTATAGAAGTAATAGTAGATCATAAGAGCCTATACACTAGATATTATAAGGAGAGAATATTATGAGAATGAATTTAAATCCAGAAATAAATTTTAAAGGTTTAGCTTCTATAGAGGGGAAAAAATATAATATATCAGAGAATAAAAAAGCAGTGCTATTTGTAGTGGACATGAATGCTGGTTTTGCCAAAAAAGGAGCTCTTTACAGCGAAAGAGTGGAAAAAATAATACCAGATATATATAAAATAATAGAAAGATTCATACAGAAGCAGTGTCCTGTATTTGCTTTTACAGATTGCCATACAGAGAATTCTGTTGAACTTAAAAATTATCCTGTTCACTGTTTAAAAGGCACAGAAGAAACGGAACTAGTAGAGGAATTTAAAATTTTTAAAGATAAAATAGAAGTTATAGAGAAAAATTCTACTAATGCATTCCTAGAAAAGGAAACCGTGGAAATTTTAAAGAAGCTTATAAAAAGTGGATATGAAAGCTGGGTAATAGTGGGCTGTTGTACAGATATATGTATAAGTCAGTTTTCACTTACTTTAAAAGCTTATTTGAATAAAGAAAATTTAGATCATGAGGTTATTGTGCCTGTAAAGGGAGTTGAAACCTATGATGCACCTTGGCATAACGGAGATTTTATGAATATGGCTGCTTTAATGGAAATGCAAATGAATGGTATAGTTTTAGTAGAGGATATAGAGTAAAATTAGTAAATAATTTATATTAAATCCAAAAGTTGATGCGTAATGAATAAAATGCACTACGCATCAGCTTTTTTTTGAAAAATCCTACATTAAATTTTTTATATGATATAATTACTGTGTAGTAACAATTATCTAATGGTATTTACTACTAAAAAATAAAAAGTTAATCTTCTACAGCGTTATTACTTTCTTCTGGAAAATGTTTTAATAATAGTGGTCTTATTATATATATGCTACCTAGAATATATAGACCGGGAGTAAAAAATAACATAAGTATTGGAAGCCTGTATAATGCATAATTTAATAGCAGAAAAAGAAGAGCAGAAATTATGCTTAAGATTATGTATCTATTTGATAAAAAAAAGGAAAGTTTTAATATGCTTTTTATATCCATATAGTATTTAGCCGTAAGATAAAATGCGTAAAAGTAAGTTATTAAAAGCTCAAAAGCAATTATTATAATTAAAGGAAGAATTATTTTTATAATAGTTTTATTTTCTTTACTTAAGTAAAAAATGCAATATAAAGAAAGATTAGCTGCAGAATATATAATCCAAAGTATAGTGGATTGCTTAAAGTTTTGCCTAAAGCTTTTTATAAATTGTTTTATAATATTATCACTTTTATTTCCTATAAATTTATCCCCTATATAAAAGGCTGAAGTGGTAGATGCACCTATGGTAAAAACAGGTATGCTAAATACTAACCATAATATACTAGTTACTAAAATATGGTAAATAAAATCACATATTTTATAAAAAAGACTATCTGTACTTAAATAATTATTCATTAAATTACCTCCCAGTGCACTTTAAAATATTTGTATTTAAAACTAATTCTATAAGAATCATTAATATCCTTTATCATATTATAAAGATTAAAAATAGTAAAATCTTAAATGTGAAATGCCAAAAACAAGTAACCATGCACATTCACTAAGAAACTTAACATATATGAGATTTAAAATTTTCAAAAAATATCAAATAATAAAGCTAGTTTAGTCAAATACTTAATTTTAGCTATTTCTTATAATCTAATTGAAAGCTGAATATTAAATTTATATTATGGAGGTATAAATATGAGGACAAAGAAATTGATATCATTACTTCTTGTACCAGTTCTTTCTCTATCCATATTAGCTGGTTGTGGGAAGGCTGATTCAGAAGACAATTCTAAAAAGAAAGAGGTAACTTTAAAATTGTGGCACCTTTATCCTGAGAGGGATGACAATGGAACTCCGCATGCAATTATAAAAAAGGCTGCTCAAGATTATATGGCCAAAAATCCAAATGTTAAGATTGAAGTAATAGGAAATCAAAGCGCAGATAAGATATTAACAGGTTTAACAAGTGGACAAGGTCCTGACATATTCTTAAATCTATGGCCTAACATTGCTACTTGGAGTGATAAAGGATCTTTGCTAGATTTAACTGAATATACTAAACAGTCCGACTTTGATGAAAACGATATACTTAAAAGTGCTTGGGACAGATCTACATACAAAGGAAAAAGATATGGTATACCATTTACAATTTCTTCTTCAGAGCTATTTTATAATAAAGACATGCTAAAAGCAGCTGGTTATGATAAAGCTCCAGAAACTATGGAAGAGCTTATAGAAATGACAGATAAGTTAACCAAAAAGGATGATAAAGGAAACATCACTCAACTAGGATTTATGCCAGATTATCCTTGGCTAGATAATGTTTTATGGCCTGTAGCTTATGGTGCTAAATGGATTGATGAATCTAGTAATAAGATAACTTTTGACTCAAAAGAGATGATAGCTGCTTATAAATGGCAGGCAGATTTGTATGAAAAGTATGGTGTAGATCAGTTAACTAAGTTTAAATCCGGTTTTGGAAACGATGCACAAAATCCATTTGTGTCCGGAAAACTTGCTATGTGCTTTTTTCCAGAAGAATTAATACAATCAGTTCAAAAATATAATGCTAACTTAAACTTTGGTGTTGCACCAATACCTTATCCTAAGAATAATCCTGAACTTAAAGGATCAATGTTTATAACTGCCACGGTTTGGAATATAAGTTCAAGGACTGAACATAAAGATGAGGCCTGGGATTTTCTTAAATACTTGACATCTAAAGATGTAATTCAAAATACATTCTTAAAGGAAAATATAAGCGGAGGATTGTTTGCGAGAAAGAGTGCTTTAGATAATATCCCAGATACTTACCCAAAGGAATTAAAAGAAATAGCTAAGATGCTTCAATCAGATAATGTTAAGGGTTTTCCAATGTTACCATATATTAATGAATATTTAACTATAGTAAATGATGAAATGCAACTAACATTGATAGGAAAACAGAGTGTGGAAGAAGGAACTAAAAAAGTGCAAGAAAAGGTTCAACCTATTGCAGATAAAAATCCAATAAATAAGTAAAAACTATTAAATTGCTGTGTCAAAGCCTTAAATGGCTGGCACAGCAATTTTTTTAAAATATTGAAATTTTGTAAACATTGATTAAATATGATACAATTAATGAAATAATTCTCATTGAAGGTGATATAAGCTATGTCAAAATTGGAGGACAGTTACAAAAACAAAAATTTTCATTATGATAATTTGTATTTTGATACCCCCAAACAATATGATTCTATAGACATTTATCAAGTTGGAGATTTAAGCTGCAAAGGCAATTATGAAATAAAAGCTCATAAGCAGTTATGCTATGAAATAAGCTATATAGAAAGTGGAAAAGGAATTTGTTATATAAATGATGAGGAATTTCAGGTTGAAAAAGGAGATATATTTTTAAATTTGCCTGGGGAAATTCATAAACTAAAAGCGGACAAACTTGATCCTTTTAGATTTATGTATCTAGGATTCGTTTTTAATTCAAACTTATCTATAGATGATAGGTTTTTTCATGCCAAAAAGATGTTTGATAACAGGAGTCTGCCTTTAGTAAAAGATAGACTTAATATAAGTACAGCTTTCTTTAACCTGTTAAGTGAAACTAAAAATGTAGATGACTTTTCTCATCTTATGATAGAAACCTACATTTTTCAGATAATAACACTTACCTATAGGAATTTTTTTGAAAATTGGGAGTATACTTATGAATTTAAAGAAGAAATGAGCAGTGCAAAAGAAATGGTTTATAATGTGGTTAATTTTATAGATAGTAATATATTTAATATTACAGATTTAGGTATCATTGCTGATTCTCTTGGATATAGTTATTCTCATCTTTCACATACTTTCTCAGAAGAAACGGGATTGACGCTTAAAGCGTACTACTCTAAAAAGAGATTGCAAAAAGCTACGGACTTATTAAAGGAAGGACATAAAACCATAACGCAAATAGCTTATATGTTAAATTTTCAATCCATACATTCTTTTAGTAGAACTTTTAAGAAGGAAATAGGCATTTCACCTAGTGAATATCAAAAAATACATGGTAAAAGTGCAACTTCTATACAAAGCATATGATGTTACTTAATATATAAAAAAAGCTCTATAAAGAGCTTTTTTTTTATTTTAACCAAAAAAGTAAAATAAGGTAACCTATTTTATCAAATACAGTATTTTATGTGTAGTTTATAATTATTATGATATAAGAATTTAGTCACAAATGGAACTTATATAAGGGGCATTGAAATTGGGACGCATGTTTTAAAAGTATGTAAACGTTGTTCTAGATAAGAATTTATTATGAAAGCTTATCATTTAATTTAAAGAAAGGACAGTGATTGGTTTAATGAATAAAGTAAAGTCTAAAAAATCTGGTGCAATCAATAAGAAAAAAATGTTTATCTATGGAGTATTATTTTGTATGCCTTGGATAATTGGATTTTTAGTTTTTAATTTATATCCTATAGTAGCTTCTGCGTATTACAGCTTTACAGATTATAATCTTTTTCAATCTCCTAAATTTATTGGATTAGCTAATTATAAAGAGCTATTTAGGGATGAAAAGTTTTTATTATCACTTAAAAACACAATTTATATAACTCTTATAGGAGTTCCAATTCAATTAATCTATGCTCTTTTAATGGCTATGCTTTTAAATATGAAGGCTAAAGGGCAGTCCATATATAGGACTTTATATTACATACCTTCTATAGTCCCAATAGTGGCCAGTTCAGTACTTTGGATATGGATATTAAATCCACAGTATGGACTGCTAAATAGCTTTTTAGGGAAATTAGGTATGTATCAACCAGCTTGGACTTCGGACCCAAGATTTACGAAACCTTCTCTTATAATGATGGATACTTGGAGAAGTGGTGGAACTATGTTAATCTATCTTGCAGCATTGCAAGGTGTACCAAAAAGCTTATATGAAGCAGCAGAGATAGATGGTGCAGGCAGGGCTAAAAAGTTTTTTAGTATAACTCTTCCAGCGATTTCACCAGTAATATTGTTTCAACTTATAATGGGACTTATAAATTCATTCCAGTATTTTACTCAGGCATTTATGTTTTCCAGCGGAGCTGCTCATCAGATTTCAGGAGGACCAGAAAACTCCATGTTATTTTATTCATTATATATATATCAGAATGCATTTAGCTTCTTAAAGATGGGATATGCATCCGCTATGGCATGGATACTATTTTTAATAGTAATAGCAGTAACTATAGTAATATTTAAAACCTCTTTACGTTGGGTTTACTATGATGCTGAATAAAGGAGGAAAATATATGAATACAACTACTAGTATAAATAGAGAAATAAGAAAGCAAAAAAATAAAAAGCTTATAAATAAAAAAATATTACCTCAGGTGATTTTAATATTCTTTGCTATAATTTTTTCTCTGCCATTTATATGGCTTGTAAGTACATCTTTTAAATCTCCTGAAAACATATTTAAAATTCCACCTCAATGGATACCTAAACCATTTAAACCTGATAACTATATAAAAGCAGTTAAGGCTATACCATTTTTTACTTACTTAAAAAATACTTTAATAATATCAATAATTCCTATATTTGGTCAAATTATATCTTCATCCTTAGTAGCTTATTCTTTCTCAAAGATAGAGTGGAAAGGGAAAAAAGTACTATTTCCTTTGCTTATGGCTACTATGATGTTACCAGGACAAGTTACTATGATTCCAGTTTATATAGTATGGTCAAAGTTAAAACTTGTAAATACATTTGTACCTTTGATATTACCTAGTTTTTTTGGTACAGCTTTTAATATATTTTTATTAAGACAATTTTTCTTAACTATTCCAGATAGTTTAATAGAAGCTGCTAGAATTGATGGAGCTGGAGAGTTTAGAATATTTTGGAAGATAATTATGCCTTTATCAAAACCCGTGCTTACTACTATAGCATTATTTACCTTTATGGGTGGATGGAATGATTTTATGGGACCACTTTTATACCTAAATGATAGCAGAAAATGGCCTTTATCTATAGGTCTTCAGGCTTTTATGTTCCAATATAATCAGCAGTGGGAACTATTAATGGCAGCTACAGTATTATTTACCGTTCCTATGATAATAGTATTCTTTATAGGTCAAAAGCAGTTTATGGAAGGTATAGTTATGACAGGTTTTAAGTAAATCATAATATGTTTAGTTAACAAAATAAGAGATTAGTATAGGAGAAGTATATGAAAGATAACATAGTTAGAATTTATGGAATTGGAGAAAATCCAACACATAGTCTAGCCGCTGAAGAGTTAAAAAGATATATACAGATTATTGATAAAAACTCTAGAGTATTCATAGAATTTAAAAATGAATATGAACCTTCTTTAAAGGGAATTTGGATAGGATTATTTGATTATTTTTTTTCAAAACCGCCTATTTTAGTAGAAAATAAAAATTTAGATGATGCTTTTTATATAAATATTACTGCAGCTGCAGGTATTATTGCTGCTTCTAATAGCAGAGCGCTGCTTATGGCTGTATATAAATATCTACAAAGTGCTGGATGTAGATTTATACGACCAGGCAGTCAAGGAGAATATATACCAAATTTACCAATTGGAAGCATTGAAGTAAACATCAAAGAAAAGGCTTCTTATAGGTTTAGGGGTATATGTATAGAAGGTTCTGTAAGTTATGAAAATGTATATGATGTGATAGAATGGTGCCCTAAAGTAGGTTTTAACAGCTATTTCATTCAGTTTAAAGATGCTTATACATTTTTTGAAAAATGGTATAAAAGAGAATATAACCCTTTAAAAAAAGGAAGAGAGTTTACTTTAGAGGAATCAAAAATATTAACAGCTGAATTGAAAAAGGAAATAAAGAGGAGGGGTATATTATATCATGGAGTCGGACATGGATGGACATGTGAACCTTTCGGAATAAGTGCTCTGCCCTTGGAACAAAAAATATTTGATGTACCAGATAATATAAAAAGGTATCTAGCTGAATTGGATGGAAAAAGAGAGTTTTTTAAGGGAATACCTGTTAATACTAATCTTTGTTATTCTAACAAAGAAGTTAGAAATATAATAATTAACTTTATAGTGGACTATTTAGATAAAGAAAAAAATATAGATTATTTACATTTATGGCTGGCAGATGGAATGAACAATCATTGTGAGTGTGAAGAATGCAAAAAGCTTCTGCCTTCAGATTATTATGTGATGTTATTAAATGAACTTGATGAAGCTTTAAAAAATAAGGGCATTAATACCAAAATTGTTTTTCTAATTTATGTGGACTTGCTTTGGAAACCAATTAAAGAGAAAATTAAAAATTCAGATAGATTCATCATGATGTTTGCACCGATAACTAGGGAGTTTAAAGATTCCTTTAAGGCTGGTGAAGATAGCATAGAGTTAAATCCTTATAATAGAAATAAGCTAGAGTATCCAAAGTCTATAAAAGAAAATTTAGGATTTTTAAAAACATGGAAAGAGTATTTTAAAGGAGATAGCTTTGACTTTGATTACCATCTTGTTTGGGAGCATTATTATGATCCAGGCTATTATAGAATAGCTGAGATTATGTATAAAGATGTAGTAAATCTAAAGGATATTGGTCTAAATGGTATGATTAGCTGTCAGATGCAAAGAGCTTTTTTACCTACTGGTTTTGTAAATTATACTATGGCTAAAGTTCTTTGGAATAGAAAAATTACTTTTGAAGAAATCTGTGATGAATACTATGCTGCAGCTTTTGGAAAAAATGCTGAAACCATTAAGAATTATCTAAAGGAATTATCACAGATTTTTGATAGTGATTATGCCAGAGGTGAAAAAGGTGAAATAGATAAAATAGCGGCATCAAGATTTAAACAAGCCATTGATTTAATTCATTTAAATATGAGATTTATAGATAAAATTTCAGATTCTGATGTCTGCAGAAACTTGTCTTATTTTTATTTAAAAATTCATGGCAAGATAGCAGAATATTATTGCTCCATGCTCTTATATAGAGCTGAAGGCAATAAAGATAAAAAACTAGAACAGTGGAATAGATTAAAAGAATTTTTATTCCAAGAAGAAGATTATATTCAAAGAGTTTTTGATGTGAATCAATTTATTGCAACTTTAAATGGTGCATTAAAATTAGATGAAGATTAATAAAATTTAGATAAGGAGTTGATTGATACGAATTATATATTATCTAACATAAAAGGTGGGCTAATTGTATCTTGTCAAGCCCTAAAACATGAGCCTCTTCATTCTTCATTTATAATGTCTAAAATGGCTTATGCAGCTAAAATAGGAGGAGCAGTAGCTATAAGAGCAAATAGTTATGATGACATAGTTGAAATCAAAAAGAATGTGGATATACCTGTATTAGGAATAGTAAAAAGAGATTATGAGGATAGCCAAATTTATATTACTCCTACTATGAAGGAAATAGAAGAGTTAGTTAGTGCAAAAGCAGATGTAATTGCCTTAGATGCAACAAATAGGAAAAGACCAGGAGGAATGGATTTGGAAGAATTTGTTCAACAAATCAGAAAAGAGCATAAAGATTTATTGCTTATGGCGGATATATCTACTTATGAAGAAGGAGTGGAAGCTTATAGACTTGGGTTTGATATAGTATCTACTACTTTATCAGGATACACAGAATATAGTAAAAGGAGTGAAGAACCAGACTTCAAACTTCTTAAGAGGCTGACTAATGATTTAGATATACCTATAATAGCTGAAGGAAGAATATGGACGCCAGAACAGGCTAAAATAGCATTGGAATTAGGAGCTTTTGCAGTGGTAGTTGGTACAGCTATAACAAGACCTAAGGAAATAACAGAAAGATTTGTAAAAAAGATAAAATCAGTTAACTGTTAGATTGATTTGTGGTGCAATTGGATTTTAAATAATGTGATGGAGAAGATTGTTTTTCTATTACATTATTTTTTTATTTTCTACAATCTATATATTAGCATCATAAAGAGCATAAAAAATTATGACTAATAATGAACAAAATTTAAATGCAAAATGGGCTAATTACCTTTATAATTGAAAGTATAGAGAATATTTTTTGTATATCTTAATAAATTTAAAAATAGTTAAAAAAATTAAATTCTGAGGTGATGTTATGGTAATTCAAAAAACTATCCATACTCACATAGATGAACAGGTAAAAAATCAAGGCTGCGAAGCAGCATTAGATTATTATGAGAGCCAGCTTAAGAATGCCTGTACTTTAGGGGATTTTCAAAAAGCTTCATCTATTATGATAAATATTATTAAGCTTTACAAGAAAAGTGATAAGAATACAGAGAGCTTAATTAAAGATTTGCATGGGAAAAAGGATTTCTATCATATTTCTCATAGAATGAAAGTACAATATGATATTTTTATGCTAAATAAGCTGAATTTAGAAAAAAGTACAGAAAGCTATCAAAAATTATTTGAGGATACCTTAAAATATATAGATAGTGCAGAATCAGGTTTAATTAAAATAAGAGAGTTTTCTAGTCTTGCCTCCGAAATGATAAGACTTAAAGATAGAAGTGGTTTTAATAGAGTATTTTCTAAAATCAAAGAAGAATTAAAAGATTTAGAAAACATAGATGGTGCCTGCGATGTGGTTATAAATATGTTTTTATATTTAGACCATATTGATAGCTCAATGAATCAATTGTTAATAGATTCCTGTTATGATATTCTAAACTTCTATAGTAATGATATTATAAAGTATGAAAGATTAAAAAGAATTTTAAACTTTTTTGCAAGACTTAGAGAAGTAAAAGAGATTAATAATATATCAAAAAGCATATTAAAATCTTTTAATACAATGATTATAAAAGATACAGAAGATCCAAGATGGGATATGCTGCTACACCTTTTGCAGTTAAATATTAAAATTGATGATTTTGAGTTATCAAAATATATAGTTAACATCATAATGAAAAAGATTCATGGATTTAACTCTACGGAAATAAAAGTGCAGTGCTATAAAAATTTATTAGATATAATCTCTCCAGCAGAATCTATGGATATAACGGGTAAGATAATCCACAGCTTTGAGAGAGAAATAGAATACGTAGACAAAGATCATTTAAGCATTGAAGTTTTGCATGAAATTTCAGATGTATATTTAAAAGCAGGAGAAAGTGATAAAGCAAAATTATATATTAAAAAGTCATTAAATGCATTAGAATACTGCCAAAAATATACTTTAGTATATGATATGATAAAAAAGATGAACTTTCTTCAAATGAAAAAAGAAAGTAAAGCCATACTGAATAGAAAGATAGAAGAAGTTAAATCAAACACTAAACCTATTTATAAAGTTTCTAGCAAAGAAGATAATGAAGTTCAAAGGGATGAAAATGAAATATTATTTTTAAAGATGTGTGTAGAACTTTTAGTTGAGGATGGAAACTTAGATAAAGCCATTGAATTAAAAGATTGGATTGAGGACTATATAAAAAACCATCCGGATTTGTTTTTTGCTAATTCTAGGAATTCCTATTTGAACAATCTAGCTATAGAGCTTATAAAAAGAAATCAAATCCAAAGGTTTATGGATAATATAGATACTATATATCTTGATTTAAGATATAATAAACAAGTGGATGAAATTATGTATATAATTGAGAATATGCTTAAAAATGGCGACAAACCTTTAGCAGAAAAAATTATCAATAAATTAAGTATTTCATCCTTTGGAAGTAGAGATAAGCTTTTAGTTCACATAGAAAATATGTATAAAAATGGTTATAAACAAGAAGCATTAAAAGTAGTAGATAAAATGAAAGATAATAGGATATATTGCTATTTTAAGCTGGCAGAGAGCTTTGCATCAGAAAGAAACTGGCATGAGATAATAGATCTTGTAAATCATCAAAAAAGCTTAAAATATAAACTAGAACTCTTAGAGCACTCCATAAAATACGTATCAAAAGGGTATATAGAGGAATTTATATATTATATAGAAAATTCTATAGAACCTGAAGTAAAATATGAGTTTTATAATCTTATTTTAGATAAAACAGGATATTTAAACTTAAATGAAATGCTTTTTGTTTTAGGAAAAAGCGATTTTAGAAAGGATACCATGATAAAAATTCTTTATAGATATGGGGAATATTTAAGATATTTTGAAGATTATAATTTGCCTTGGGTAAAGGATAAAGTAAAGGAAATAAATGAGATAATAGCTTTATAATAATAGTTAGATGCTATAAAAAAGTCTTTTGCATGGTGAACAAGACTGCACATGCAAAAGACGTTTTCTTATAGTTTTACAGCTTTTATATAAAATATTAAACATCAAATGCTATAATAAAAATTTTTTGTATAGTATAAGTATAATTGAAGCTATAAATATTCCATGAGATATTATTTTAGATTTTTCACTATAAGGTGACCATTTGGATTTATTTATTATTAACCAATATAGTGCAGATAGAGGTAAAATAACTATAAAAAATATAGTATTACTATCCGATACAGAATTTAATATGAGCAAATATATTATGGCAAGATAAGAGTTAAAAGCTATAAATTTTGTCTTGTCAGAACTGATTTTATCATTATCTTTTTGGGGCTTCTTTGATGTTTGCCACTTTCTGTGCATAATGCTCTCCTTAAATCATATTATCTAAATATATTATACAACATTATGTTTATATAAATCAGAGTTTTATAGAAAAAAATTTATATAATTGATATATATATAATTATTGGTTATAATTAGAACATATAGAAGATTAAATAAACATAATACTATAGATGGATATTAATACATAAAAAGTAATTTATGTTTACTTTTTATACAATATAATATATAATGGAATAAACACAGTAAAAATGATTTTTATAGAAATAGCAGTAAATATTTTTGTAAAGCGTGTATTTTAAGGATAATTAAGGTTAATAAATTTTAAATATAGTTAAATGAAACGTAATATTATAAAAAATATTATGTTTTTTTATATATTAAAAATTATTTATGGGGGTATGAAAAGTGGAATTAACAAATATTCAGAGTAAATCAGCTTATTCAAATAAGGATAGCTCTGAAAAAAACAGAGGTATAAAACTTTATTCCAAAGTAGAACTATATGATTATGAAATGGAAGAAAATTTGGAACTTGTTATAGTACCTCAAAAAGAAAGTGACATAATAAATGGGAAAATATCAGTGGAATCTGATTTAGGTAAAAATCTTTTAGGACAACAAGAAGGAGATATAATTGAGATAGATAATGGTGTAGGTAAAAGTGAAAAGATATATAAATATAAGATAGTTTCTTGGGAGTAAATACAAGCATCTTTTAACATGATATGAGTAAATTACGCAGTCTCTCTATAAGCTGCAATAAAAATATGCTATTATATTAATGTATTAGCATAAGAATTAAAGGAGAGACACTTTTTATGATAAATTTAAAGATTTCATCTGAACTTAAAGAAGCTCTTGGAGAAAAAATGGTTATAGGCTGTATTCAGGCAGAGGTTACTGTTAGAGAAAATGTGGAGACATTGTGGGAAGAGATAGATAGGGCCTGCGAAGATATTGCTAAAGATAATAATCTTCAAGATGTACTGTCTATAAGAAATATAAAAATTTCGAGGGAAGTCTATAAAAAATTAGGTAAAGACCCAAGCAGGTATAGAGTTTCATCAGAGTCTCTTGCAAGACGTATTGTTAAAGGAAAAGGATTGTATAGAGTTAATAATGTGGTAGATATAAATAATTTGATATCCATAATATCATTTTGGTCTGTATGTACTTATGACTGCGAAGCCATAGGCAATGATGTGCTGCTAAGGATAGGAAAAGAAGGAGAACGCTATGAAGGTATAGGAAGAGGAGACATAAATATAGCATGCATACCTGTATTTCAAGATGAAACAGGAAATTTTGGAAGCACCACTTCAGATAGTGTAAGAGCTATGGTAACAGAGAAGACTAAAAGTATATTTATGAATATAGTTTCCTTTGATGGAGAAGAGAATATGGATGCATATTTAAAGTATAGTGAAGAGCTGTTAGCAAAATATGCTGATGCAAAAAACATAGAAAAGATAATCATCAGAGTATAAAGAAATTTTCCAAAATTAATTTTAAGAAAAAATAAAATCCCTATACATAACATTTTTTGTTTTGATAGGGATTTTTTATGTGGAATATTAAAAAATCATGTTGACAGTAAACAATTTCATATATATAATAAGAAATGAGGTTAACCGTTTAACAAAAAATTTAACCGCTTAACTTTAATTGTTTGCATAACTAAAAATATAAAAATAGATTTTCACTTTACATTATAAAATGTAAAATTTTATTTTTAAATTTAACCGGTTAACTAAATTATTATAATTTATGGTCAAAACTAAAACTATATTAAAAAGTTAGATTTATATTTTAATAAATGGAGGGGATTTTTTATGAACAGTAAAAAGATATTTTCTATCATGCTGACTATGACTTTGGGCATAAGTATGCTTTCCGGTTGTGGAAGTAAACAGAAGGATGATGCTAAAAATAATAAAGAAGCGGAAATTGTTATTTGGCATCAATATGAACCAGGTGTAGAAGAAAATTTGAAAAAGAGTTTTGACAATTTTACTAAAGAAAATAAAAATATTAAAGTAAAATTTATAAAACAAAATGAACTTTCCAATAAAATTACTTTATCAGGGCAATCACAAAAAGATGTGCCTGACATAATACTTGGACCAAATGATTGGGCAGGAAGATTCTCAGTTATGGGAATAGTAGAGCCTGTATCTGGACATATTGATTCAAAAATATTAGATAATCACATAAAACCTACAATAGAAGCTTTAACATATAAAGATGAATTATATGGTGTACCTATGACTTATGAATGCTTAACTTTTATGTATAATAAAAAATTGCTAGATAAAGCTCCTCAAAATACAGATGAATTATTAGCCATGATGAAAGAAAAGAAACAGGGAGATAAATGGGGATTTCTAGATAATATAGGTGATGCCTATCATGCAATGCCTTGGATATATGGAAATAAAGGTTTTGCTATAGATAAAGATGGAAAACCAGGATTAAACTCAGCGGAGGTAGAAGCTGCACTTAATTTTATAAAAGAAATGAAACCTTATTTACCTAAAAATATAGATTATAATGTAATGGATGGCTTATTTAAAGAAGGAAAGGCTGCAGCAGTTATGAATGGTTCTTGGGCCATAAAAGATTACAAAGCCAATAAAAATATAGAGTTAGGTGTTGAATTATTGCCTGTTATATCAAGTACAGGGAAAAAAGCACAGCCATTTTTAGGTGTACAGGCAGCATACATAACTAAAGGTTGTAAAAATAAAGAAGCAGCAGGAAAAGTTCTTGAATATTTTGCTTCAGAGGATATAGCTAAGGCTTTTGCAGATGCAGGGTATCTTGTAGCTAATAAAAAAGTAGATTTATCCAATGATCCAATAGCTAAAAAGTTATCTGAGCAAGCTGATTTATGTACACCAATGCCTTGTGTACCAGAGATGTCAAATGTATGGGAACCTTTGGCAAATGCATTAAAAGAAGTTGCTACTAAAGATAATCCAGATATAAAAGCTATATTGGAAAAGGCGCAAAAGGATGCAGAAGAAAAGATAAAAGCTGCCAAGTAGTAGTAACCCCTTCAATTTAAAGAGGATGTCTCAAGAACTTTGATGCATCCTCTATAAAAAATTAAAAGGGTGGAGTTGATAATATGAAGAAAAAGAATAATAAAAGTAAGAACATAGTACCATATATATTTTTAAGTCCTTCTATGTTGCTAATCGCTATGATTGCAGTTTATCCTATAATTTACACAATTATAATATCATTTACAAATTTAAATATGAATCACTGGAATAATCCATCCTTCGTAGGTATATACAATTTTAAAAAAATTTTAGGATCCTTTGACAGTGGTTTTTTTGTTATATTACTAAGGACAATAATATGGACTATTGCTAATATGGTAATACATGTAACTATAGCAGTATTTTTAGCTCTTTTATTAAACATAGAAGATTTAAAGTTTAAGGGATTATATAGAATGGTATTAGTACTTCCATGGGCAGTACCGGGATATATTTCTACATTGATATGGAAGGGAATGTATAATTATGATTTTGGAGCTATTAATATAATATTAAAATATTTTGGTATAGCTCCTGTAGATTGGTTAAGTAAGCCTCTCAATGCTTTAATAGCCTGCACGATAGTCAATGTTTGGCTGGCGACTCCTTTTATGATGGTAGTTACCCTTGGGGCATTACAGAGTATAGATAAAAGTTATTATGAGGCTGCTATTATTGATGGGGCAACAAGCTTTGAAAAATTTAAGTATATAACTTTACCGCTTTTAAAGCCTGCTTTAACCCCAGCTATAATTATAACAACATTTGTTACTTTTAAACAATTTGATGTAGTTTATTTGCTTACAAAAGGATTAGCAGGAAAAACAGATTTAATAATTACTTTTGCATATAATAAAGCATTTTCTGATTATAATTATGGTTATAGTGCAGCACTTTCTGTAATTATATTTATAATACTATTGATTTTAACAAACTTTAGAAAAAAATCTCTTGATAAGGCTGAGGAGGTGTACTAAATTGAAAAAAGACAAAAAAAAGCTATTTGTTCATTTAGGTGCCCATATGATTTTAATAATATTTAGTGTCATAGCAATATTTCCTATATTATGGATATTTAGTACATCTATTAGAACTTCAAATACTATGTTTTCTTCAACTTTAGATTTAATTCCAAAGGACATAACTTTGGAGAATTATAAGAATATATTTACTCAAGGAGATTTTTTAATATGGATTAGAAATAGTACACTAGTGGCTGGAATAACTACATTAAGCAGTATAGTTTTTGGAGTATTAGGAGGGTATGCATTTTCAAGATTTAGATTTAAGGGAAGAAAAAAAGGTATGAGCATGCTGCTACTTTTGAATGCATTTCCAAATGTTTTGGCTATGGTAGCATTATATAGATTATTTTCTATATTAAAGCTTATAGATAACCCTTTTGGTTTAATATTAATATATACAAGTTGGCAATTGGTTTTTGCTATTTGGAATATTAAAGGGTTTTTAGATACTATACCTAAAGAAATTGAAGAGGCAGCATTAATAGATGGGGCAGGAGTTTTACAAATGCTTACAAAAATAATATTACCACTATCTAAGCCAGTAATAGCTGTAACTACATTATTCGCATTTTTGGGAAGCTGGAATGAATATATTTTTGGTTTAACCTTTATAACCAGCCAGGATTATTACACGCTTCCAATGGGATTATACAACTTGCAATCTAATGCAGGAAGCTATTCTACCAATTGGTCACTATTTGCGGCAGGGTCCTTGATAGTTGCATTGCCTATTGCTATACTATTTTTATTCTTACAAAAATTTTTGACATCTGGATTAACAAATGGTGGTGTAAAAGGATAGGTAGAAATGGAGGACCGATATGGTTAAAAATAAAATTACCATAAGAGATGTTGCTAAAAAAGCTAAAGTTTCAGTAGCTAGTGTGTCTTATGTAATTAATGGAGTAGATAAGGTATCAGACGAAACCAAACAAAAGGTTTTAGAGGTTATAGAAGAACTTAACTATAGACCTGATATAACTGCAAGAAACTTAGCTAAGCAAGAGAAAACCTTTATAGGAATTTTAATGCCTATAAAAGAAAATTACAAAAAAACAATACTTACAGATAATCCTTTTTATCAGGAATTCTTAAGTGGCGCAGAGTATGCAGCTAGAAAAAACAATTTAAGTACCATAATAATAGGTATAAATGATGCTGCTAACTATTCAAAACATATGGATACAGGATCTTTTTTAGGAATAATCGTTTTAGGTGCCATAGAAGAAGAATTTTGTGACAGATTGGAGAGCCTTGATATACCTGTGGTTTTAGTGGATCAGGACAAAAGATGTAATGATTTTATTTCATTATGTTCAGATGACAAGAAAGGAGCTTATGATGCTGTAAAATATTTAATAAGCAAAGGTCATAGGCAAATAGCACTTTTGGGCGGAGAAATTGAAACAAGCAGTGTTCATATAAATAGATTTAAAGGATATGAAAAAGCATTAAAAGAAGAAAATATTAAAATTGATCAGGATATTATATTTCAAATGGATGTAACCTATGAAGGTGGTATAATAGCAGCTGAAAAAGTAAAAGACAATCTAAATAAAATTTCAGCAGTTTTTTGCATGTCTGATATAGTTGCCATTGGACTTATTAAGGGACTTATTAAAAGAAATATATTTGTACCTAAAGATGTATCTGTTATAGGTTTTGATGATATAAGGCACTGTAAATATTTGAATCCAGAATTAACTACAGTTAAACAGGATATTTTTGCTAAAGGCGAAAAAGCAGTGGATATATTAGTTGATGAATATAATAAACCTTCTGAAGTAAAGGAGTATGTTTTGCCTGTAGAATTAGTAGAAAGAGAATCTGTAAGATAGTAGGTGAGAATATGAATGAAAAGCTCTGGAAACAAAGTGTTTTTTCAGATGGAACAGAGTTATTTTTATCTAAAAGTTGTCCTAAAATAGGAGAAGAAGTAACTATAGCTATAAGAATACTTAAAGATTCACCTATTAAGAGGATTTATATTAGATATTTGCAAAATGGAGAAGAGACTGTAAAGGAAATGAGTTTAAGTGATATAGATGGTGAATTGCTATATTATAAATGTAAAATTGTAATTAATCAAAATACTATTCAATACCATTTCATAATGGAGTCTTCGGATAATTTATATTTTTATAATCAAAAAGGTATTTATGATCATTTTATTTCAGAAAAATATGATTTTAAAATATTAGCTGATTTTCAAAAGCCAACTTGGGTAGAAGACAGTATATTTTATCAGATATTTCCAGAGAGATTTTATAATGGCAATGAACAGAATGATGTAGTAGATGATGAATACTCTTTTAATGGATTTTCAACATGTAAAAGACCTTGGGAAAGTGCTCCAGGTAAGTATGAACAATATGGGAATCTTGATTTTTATGGAGGAGATCTTGAGGGAATTAAAAAGAAGATATATTATCTTAAAGCTATGGGTGTAAATGCTATATACATAAATCCTATATTTAGTGCATTAAGCACTCACAAATATGATTGCATTGATTACTTTAATGTTGATAAACATTTTGGTGGAAATGAAGCCTTAAGAAGTCTTACCAAAGTACTACATGATGAAGATATGAAACTAGTGGTGGATATTTCTATAAATCATACTGGAAATAAACATAAATGGTTTATAGAAAATATGCCCTATTACTTTAGAGATGAACATGGAAAATATGAATGTTGGTGTGGTGTTGAAACACTTCCTGTATTAAATTATGAGAATGCTGACCTAAGGGATGTAATGTATAAAGATAATAATAGTATTTTAAAAAAGTGGCTTAAAGAACCTTATTCTATTGATGGTTGGAGATTTGATGTAGGACATAATGTAGGTAAAATGAAAACCTCCTATTTATATAGGCAAATATGGAGAGAGATTCGCCAAGAGTTAAAGTCTTTAGATAGTGATATCTATCTTTTAGCAGAGCATTGGGGGGATAGCAGTGAATATCTCCAAGGAGACATGTGGGATGGAACCATGAATTATTTTGGTTTTGAAAGGCCTGCAAGGAAGTACTTAGGAGAGAGAGATACGCATCTTGGATGGAAAATAAAAGGGAATATGAAGAAAAAAAATTCAAGAGTTTTCATGGAGGAAGTTATAGAACACTATGCATCTATTCCTTATGAATTATCGAAACTTCAGCTTAATCTTTTAGGAAGTCATGATATTCACAGAATAGGAAACTCTGAAGAAATAAGCAAAAATAATTTGAAATGCGGAATAATAATGCTTTTTACTTTTTTAGGAGTGCCTTGTATATACTATGGTGATGAAGTAGGACTTAAAGGTGGAAGAGGAGAAGATTCTAATTTTAGATATCCTATGGAATGGAATGAAAAAAAATGGAACAAGGAAATATATGATTTTTATAAATATATGATAAGTCTCAGAAAAAATGAAAAGGTGCTTGTTCATGGAAGTTTTAAATTTATAGATATAAGCGAAGATATATTATGTTATGTTAGATTTGATAAAAAGAAAGCTATACTATTTTTAAACTCACAATCGAAAAATGAGAAAAAAATAGAGATACCAGTTAATGTAATAGGAAGTTTTATGAAAGCAGAACTTTTATTAGAAAAAGAAAACTCAATAGAATTAAAAGGAAATTTAAAATTAACTATTTGCCCAGAACAAACTTTACTCATAAAATTATATTAGGACTATTTATAAAATAATTATAGAAATTATACAGAATAAGATTCTACAATATTTGTAGTGAAAAAACAAAATGTAGAATCTTAATCAATATCAGCATATAGTGTTTGATGCATTTGAATATTTTATCTTCCTGTGTCAGTATAAGATCCAACCATTTTATTTATTATAATCCTTTTCTATATAATAGGTAAGATAATTTACATTAGCATCATTTTCTTTGTCACCTGTAAACATTTAAATCTATATAATAATAGCAGCTATTAGTTTGAGGTGGTGTAATGAGGTTTTTAAAAAAAGGGTCTAGTGGATCAGATGTGATGGAGATACAAGCTCTTCTAAAAAAAATAGGTTATAATCCTGGTGCTATAGATGGAGTGTTTGGTAATGCTACGGAGCAGGCGGTTAAGATGTTTCAATATAATAATGGATTGGTGACTGATGGAATTATAGGTAGAGATACCTATAGAGTTTTAGAAAGTCTTCTTTTTGGATATGATACCTATAGCGTAATGCCAGGAGATAGTGTATATAATATTGCAAGAAGATATTATACTACTGTAAACAAAATAATTACTGCTAATTCTAATATAGATGTAAACAATTTAATGATAGGACAAAGATTGATAGTACCCTATGGCATTGATGTGGTAGACACAAATATAAATTATACTTATGAAATCCTAGAGAAAGATATTGAAGGATTAAAAAAGAGATATCCATTTATTGAAACGGGCATAACTGGGAAAAGTGTTTTAGGGAAAAATCTGTATTATATTAAATTGGGTAATGGACCTAACGAAGTATTCTATAATGGTGCTCATCATGCTTTAGAGTGGATTACTTCACCTCTTCTTATGAAGTTTGCAGAGAATTTTTCAAAGGCTTATGCAGAGAATACTAGTATAAAAGGCTATAATGTACGAGATATTTGGAATAAAAGCAGTATCTATATAATGCCTATGGTAAATCCTGATGGAGTAGATTTAGTTATTGATGGTTTACAAAGAAATAATCCCTATTATGATAGGCTTATTTTGTGGAACAAGGGGAGCAAAGATTTTTCTAAAGATTGGGAAGCAAATATTAGAGGGGTAGATTTGAATCATAATTATGATGCTTCTTGGAATTTATCAAAGCAAGCTGAAGCAGCTTATGGTATTTATGGACCAGGGCCTACAAGATATTCTGGACCATATCCTGAATCAGAGCCAGAAACTAAAGCTGTAGCAGATTTTACAAGAAATCATAATTTTAGATTGGCAATAGCTTATCATAGCCAGGGAGAGGTAATATATTGGACTTATTTAAATATAGTGCCTCCTGAAGCAAAGCAAATTGCAGAATTATTTTCTAAGGTCAGTGGATATACTTTATCACAGCCTACAGGAATAGTGTCTTATGCCGGATATAAAGATTGGTTTATAGAAAAATATGTAAGACCAGGTTTCACCATTGAAGTAGGCAAAGGTAAAAATCCATTGCCTATAAGTCAATTTGATAAAATATATAAAGATAATATAGAAATTATGCTTTTGGCGCCTGTAGTATAAAATATTATTTCAATTAAATGAAATGCTTATATAGAAAAATCCCTATCAAAAATGGTACTGATAGGGATTTTGTGATATATGAAATCTATGCTAAGGTTAATATAAACTATCCCATAATAATTATAGCAAATCCTGTAAGGGGAAGAATTAAAGCTCCTAATATCCAGGCAACAGCACTTTTCTTTCTTCTGTTGGTTAAAAATGTACAGGCAAGCACACCTATAGTTATAATTATAAATCCTATTAATCTAATTATTTCTCCTCCCATAAAATCACCTCGTATAATCACTTTATACTTTAATTTTAAGCTCTAGAAATATTAGCTGCCATAGATTAAGGTTACATATGTAGGCAAGAGCCTTACATTTTTGTAACAAACCTCTTATAAATATTTATATTACATTGGTTAACACATGTATATAGAAGTTTTATGGCAAAATTAATAATAAAATGTAACTCATATCATTGCTATAGATATTACAATTGTTATATATTAGTATTAGATGGTTCCTTATACAATTACTATTTAGATTAACCTAGTTAAAATCAGTGGAGCATTTAGAGCAGAAAGCCTCCATTTCAAAAAAGTAAGAGCAATGTGTTTATAAGTATATAAGATAGGAGGGATGCTTTATGTTACTTATAGATAAAGCAAAAAAAGAAGAGATTGATAGCATACACAGCATATCTCAGGAGTTAAATATAAAAAATGCAGAGGATAAAGACAAAGGAGTTCTTTTAAGGGTAATTCCTAAAGAGGTTATAGAAGAAAATATAGAGAATTTTATAGTAGCTAGGTATGATAGTAAGGTAGTGGGATTTTTGTGGTTCACATCCAAATATCCAAAAGCTATGCTAGAAAATACTATATTACAAGAAAATATTGAAGGCTGCATTTATTCAGAGCAAATTGGCATTAAGAGAGAATATGAGGGCCGAGGTATTGGAAGAAAGCTTTATGAGCATTTAAAATCTTTATATCCTGAAAATGGGATATTGGTTTTTGTAAATACAGCTCCTCAGGGAAATAAGGCTTCTTTTAGTTTTCATACATCCTTAGGATTTAGGACAGTTGGAATATTTCATAAAGAATATTTTTGTGGTTTTGAAAATTTTACTTCCAACCTTTTAAAGATGGATAAAGAAACATTATTCACCATAATATGATATTTGGCATCAATGAAGGAGGAAAAATTATGTATGCAGATGCTGTAAGTACTGCAATTGCTAATCTAATAATATTTTTGTTGATTGTTTTATTTAGAAAGGAATTTCATAATGAAAAACTAGATTCTTTTTTAATCCATGTGGATAGAACAGGGAAAAAACTATTTTTGGAAGGGGCAGCAGTAGGGATAGTATTCTTCATGCTATATGCTCTTATTGTAGTGTTATCGGGAAAAGGTAAATTAGTTTTTAATATGAACAATTCTCTTATAACACTAAAAATGTTGTTTTTTAAAGCTATAGCATGTATGACCATAGCTTTAGTTGAAGAAGCGCTTTTTAGGGGCTACATATTACAAAGAGTATTAAAAAAATTTCCAAAATGGATTTCTATTTTGATAACGGCAGCCATATTTGGATTATTGCACTTTTCAAGTTATTCCTCCAGCTATTATTTTTGGATAGGCATTATTAATGCCATTTTTATAGGAATAATGCTTTCTTTGATAGTTATAAAAACCAATTCATTAATGCTGGCTATGGGATACCATTTTACTTGGAATTTAACTCAAAATATGCTATTTTCTAAATCACGGCATAATGTTGGGGCTATTTTGAATTTGAAAATGAAAGATAGTTTGTGGACAGGAAATGCGTTTACACCGGAATCAGGGATTTTGGTAACCTTTATAATAGTAATAATTTATTTTTACATAATTGTAAGATTTAAAAATTCCAATAAGTATTGCTGTGATTATGTTAACTAATCATATAGTAAAAAAAAATAAATGATTTATAATATAACTAGAGGTGCTTAGTGCCTCAGAAAGGGAAGATTTTATGATAGATAGACGCAGTCCTATGCCGTTATATGTTCAACTAAAAAATGAAATACTAGAAAAAATAAAAAATGGAACTTATGCTGTGGATGCGCAGATTCCTACGGAAAAGGAATTTATGGAGATTTATAATCTTGGGAGAGCTACTGTAAGAGAAGCCGTGGCAGCTTTAGTAAGAGAAGGTTATTTATACAAAAAACATGGCATAGGAACCTTTGTAGCTAGAAAAGATCCCTCACTGGGATTTGAACCTTTGATAAGCTTGACCTATTCCTTAAAAGCTATAGGCATTAGTCCAAATAATATCATAGAAAATAATGAATTTATAATACCAGACAGTAAGCTTTTAAAGAAGCTAAAATGGAAAAAACGAAAGAAGTGCTTCTATTTAAGAAGAATTAGATATGCAGATGATTTACCTGTGGCTATAGAAGAATCTTATTTTCATGAAGAAACAGCAGAACTTATAAATAAATTTAATCTTAAGGATTCTCTTGCAAAAATAATGATTGAAGATTTAAACATTACCATAAGTAAAATAGAGCAGGTAATCATATCAAGAAATCCTACAGAGGAAGAAAAAGAAATTTTAAAATTAAAGGACAATACTTTAGTGTTAGATATGGAAAGATGGATATATACCAGTGAACAGAAAGAACCCTACCAGCATCTTAAGTTTGTAGCACCTAACAATATTTATACTTATCCTTTAGAATTTATGAAAAGATTATAGATTAAGATTTGTAGAATTTAATATGTAAAGTGTAAAATCACTGTTCATAACTTGAATGGTGATTTTTTTATATTTATATGTACTTGAAAATTTAACCACAATAATATAAGATATAATTAGGATGTCCGAACAACATAATAACTCTAGGTGGTGAAATATATGGAAAGGGGTCTAAAAACTATTGAAAGACGCATCAGAAAAGATGTATCAACAGATATATATTGCAGGTCATGGAGAAATAGTATTGTACTTGAAGGAAAAGTTCAAAGTTGGCAGCAAGTGGTAAAGGCGGGAAAGTTAGCGGCAAACAAAGGATTTAAGGGTGTAGTAAACAAGATTGAAGTAATAGGAATGGAAATTCCAAAGATAAAAAAGCCAGAACTTAAAGATGGAGCATTAAACGATAAAAAGGTAGATATAATGATTATAGGAGGAGGAGTAATAGGCTGTGCTATAGCAAGAGAGTTATCAAGATATGATGTTTCTATTTTACTAGTAGATAAAGAAGAAGATGTAGCCTTTCATTCATCTTCAAGAAATGATGGTATGATACATCCAGGTATCGCATCAAAACCAGGAAGCAAAAGAGGATATTATAACGTAAAAGGGAATAAGATGTATACTAAAATTACTCAGGAGCTGGATGTGGAGTTTAAAAGATCAGGAAATATTATTCTTTATGAAAAAGGATGGATGAAGATAGCTGCACCTATAGTATATAAAAGAGCGGAAAAGTTAGGAATAGAAGGGGTAACCCATGTATCTTTAAAAGAGCTAAAAGAAATTGAACCCAATATTACAGAAAAAGCAGCAGGGGGATTTTCTTTTCCTACCACAGGAGTTTTATCACCCTATAAGATGACTGTAGCCTTTGCTGAAAATGCTGTAATGAATGGTGCAGAAATAAGTCTTAATACTATAGTAAATTCTATTAAAGTAGTGGAAGGAAAAGTAGCATATGTAGATACCAATAGAGGTAAGATATATCCGAGCATACTTATTAATGCAGCAGGAGTATATTCGGATAAAATAGCAGATATGGCTGGAGATCAGTTTTTTACCATACACCCAAGAAAGGGAGAAATAGTGATATTAGACAAGAAGAAGGGTGCTCTATTTACACGGGTACTTGCCATGCCTCCAATCAATCAAAGTTCTTCAGATACCAAAGGCGGAGGATTAATTAGAACTATAGAAGACAATGTATTAGTAGGACCTGATGCCTATGAAGAACCTTACAGGGAAGATTATAGTACTCATAGTCAGAATATTGATAAAATATTGAATAAACATCTTCATATTGTAAAGGGATTATCTAAAGCAGATACTATAACTTATTTTGCAGGAGTTAGGGCTTCTAACTATGAGGAAGAGTTTATTGTAGAAAAGTCAGAATACGTAGATAACTTAATTCATGCTGCGGGAATACAATCTCCAGGATTAGCTTCAGCTCCAGCTATTGCAGAAGATATAGCAAAAATTGCAGTAAAGGAACTTTCAAAGGTTAAAAATGTTTATGAAAAAGTAAATTTCAATCCTTTGAGAAAGAGTATTCCAAATTTGAACAAGCTTTCTTTTGAAGAAAGAAGCAGATTAATAAAAAATAGACCTGATTATGGAATAATCATTTGCAGATGTGAGGAAATAAGCAAAGGAGAAATAGTAGATGCCATTAATTCTCCAATACCCGCAACTAGCTTAGATGCTGTTAAAAGAAGGGTAAGAACAGGTATGGGAAGGTGTCAAGGCGGCTTTTGTACTCCTTTGGTAACAGAAATTTTATGTGAGGAATTAGGTAAGAAGGCTGTGGAGATAACTAAAAAAGGTGGCAGTTCAAACTTATTAATGGGAGAAACTAAAAATCATTCTGCAATGGATAGCGACTATAATGCTAAAAAAACAGATGAGTTAGTTATGGAAAAAGGCGTTGACTCTATGAAAAATATTATTGGGTCAAGGGGGAAATAACATGGAAAATTATGATGTAGTGGTACTGGGAGCAGGACCTGCAGGATTAGAAGCAGCACTAGCTTCTACAAAAAATGGAGCTTCAACATTAATAGTTGAAAGGGAAAGTAAACCTGGAGGAATCTTAAAGCAGTGCATCCATGATGGATTTGGACTCATAAGATTTGGAGAAAGACTTACAGGACCTGAATATGCAGAGAAATACATTAAAATGGTAAAAGAAAATAATATAGCTATAACTACTTCTACTTTTGCTATAGATGTAAAGAAAGAAGATAAAGGATTTGTACTTCATTTGGTGAATAATAAAAAAGGAGTATATGAAGTAAAGTGTAAAGCTCTTATTTTAGCTAATGGCTGCAGAGAAAGAACTTCAAGGCAGGTATTTATTCAAGGCAGCAGGCCAGCAGGAATATTTACAGCAGGTACAGCCCAATATTTTGTAAATATAAAAGGTTATATGCCTTGTAAAAAATGTGTAATACTTGGCAGTGGAGATATAGGACTTATTATGGCAAGAAGACTTACTCTAGAAGGAGCTAAAGTGTTAGGAGTATATGAAGCAAAACCAAATCCTTCAGGTCTTACTAGAAATATAGTGCAATGTCTTGAAGACTATAATATTCCTTTGCATCTTTCAAAGACTATCACTAAAATATTTGGAGAGGATAGGGTAAAAGCTGTAGAGATCTCTAGTGTAGATGAAAAAATGAACCCTATAGAGGGAACAGAAGAAATAATAGAGTGTGATGGAGTAATACTTTCTGTAGGTCTTATACCAGAAAATGAAATAGCAGAAAAACTTGGAATTAAAATAGATAGAAGTACAAAGGGACCTTATGTAGATCAAAACTTTATGACATCTTTAGAAGGAGTATTCTCCTGCGGAAATGCACTTCATGTAAACGATTTAGTAGACTATGTATCTGAAAGTGGAAAATGTGCAGGGGAAAGTGCAGCAGCTTATTTGAGTCATAATAATAATAGGGAATTAAATACCATAGTTTATAGTAAAGATTTTTTATATGCGGTACCTCAACAAATTGATACAAAGTCTAAAAATAAGCAGTTAACCATGTATTTTAGGGTAAAGGATATAAAAGAAAATGCTACTGTAGAGATAAATTACCATGAAAAGACTATATTTAAGAAGAAATATAAACATCTTAGACCGCCAGAAATGGAAAGAGTTTTATTAAACTTAGATGATATTAAATTTTTTCAGGGAAAAAGTTTAGAAATAAAAATGCAGGAGGGATAATATGGAAGAACTTACCTGTATAGTATGTCCTAATGGATGTAGTCTTACTATTGAAAAAGTTGATGAAAAATGGGAGGTTACGGGTAATCAGTGCCAAAGGGGAAAGATTTTTGCTATTAATGAAATGGAAAATCCTCAAAGGAGTGTGACATCTACAGTTAAAACTGTTTATAAGTCTATGCCCAGAGTTTCTGTAAAAACTCAGGGGGAAATACCAAAAAAAGATATTTTAACATTGATGAAGTTATTAGATGATGTAGTTGTTGATAGAGTGATGAGCTGTGGAGATATAATTTTAGAAAATGTACTAGGGAGCGGTGTTAATGTAGTTTGTACTTCTGATATGAATCTATGGATAAAGGGGGCATAGTGGTGGAGCCTTTGATACTTTCTATAGATTGTGGAACCCAAAGTATAAGAGCACTGATTTTTGACAAGCATGGAGAGCTGCTTGCCAAGGAGAAAGTTGAATTTGAACCTTACTTTTCTAAAGAGCCTGGATGGGCAGAACAAGATCCATTGGTATATTATAATGCCATGTGTGAAGCATGCATAGGTCTAAAAAAGTCTTCAGAAGAGCTTTGGGATCATATTTCAGGAGTGGTTGTAACTACTCAAAGAGATACTTGTGTAAATGTAGACAAGGACGGCAATGCTTTAAGGCCTTGTATACTTTGGTTAGATCAAAGATATGCCCTTTGTAAAGAAAAGTTTTCTGCAATTAAAAGGTTTGCTTTTAGAACTATAGGTATGAAAGAAGCTGTAGATATAACTATGAAGAAAAGCAAATCTTATTGGATAAAAGAAAATCAGCCGGAAGTATGGAAAAATACCTATAAGTATCTATTACTTTCAGGATATTTAAATTATAAATTGACAGGATGTTTTGTAGATTCTATAGGTAATCAGGTAGGTCATATTCCCTTTGATTATAAAAGAAAAGAATGGCCAAGATCTGATAGAAATTATAGGTGGCAATTATGCGGCATAGAAAGAGAAAAGCTTCCAAAACTTGTGGAACCAGGTACTATAATAGGAGGAATCACAGAAGAAACATCTAAAAATACAGGCATAAAGATAGGAGTTCCTGTAATAGCAGCTGCCGCAGATAAGGCCTGTGAAACTTTAGGCTGCGGATGTATGGATACGGAATGTGCCAGCATAAGCTTTGGTACTACTGCTACAGTGCAAACCACTTCTGAAGAATATTTTGAGCCTATACCTTTTATGCCAGCCTATCCAGCTGCCATGAAGGGATATTATAATCCGGAAGTGGAAATATTTAGAGGTTACTGGATGATAAGCTGGTTTAAAAGAGAATTTGCGCAAAGAGAAATGTTGGAAGCAGAAGAAAGAAATATTTCTCCAGAGGAAGTGCTTAATGAAAAGCTTACAAGTATTCCGCCAGGTTCTCATGGATTAATGCTGCAGCCTTATTGGACACCGGGTCTTAAAATGCCAGAGGCTAAAGGAGCAATTATAGGTTTCAGTGATATTCATACTCGTGCTCACATATATAGAGCTATTATTGAAGGAATTAATTATGGACTTTTAGATGGAATAGACAAAATTCAAAATAAATCCCATAAAGTGATAAAAAAAGTTTTTGTTTCAGGTGGAGGTTCTCAAAGCGATATAATATGTCAAATAACTGCAGATATGTTAAATAGGCCAGTTTATAAGGTTCAAACCTATGAAACTTCAGGACTTGGTTCTTCTATAATAGGTTATGTTGCTTTAGGAGTTTATAAAGATTATCATGAAGCTGCAGATAATATGATACATCATAAAATAGAATATAAACCAGATAAAAGAAATGCTGAAATTTATTTTAAATTATATAAAAACGTTTACGAAAAAATATACCCGTCTCTTAAGGGTCTTTATAAGGAAATAAGAGATATAACAGGTTGTCCTATGTATAAGGAGGTTGATTGTAATGAGCAAAGATAATAATGAGTTTTATCCAGATTGGTATGAAGAAGCACCGCCAGAAGGATCTTATCGTTCCATATTAAAATGGGGAGATCCTAAAGAATTTAAACATCCTAATAAAAAATTATATGCACTTATGAAAAAAACTTTTAATATGACAGATGAAGATTTTAAGGTTAAACAAAAAATGGGATTAGAAAAGGTAGATTTTAATGTGCCCATAAAACTAAAGGATGAACAGATAAAAAGATTTAAAGAAATAGTTGGAGAAGAAAATGTAAAAATAGATAATTACTCTAGGCTTCAAATTGCCTATGGTAAAACTATGGTAGATCTTATGAGACTTAGAGAGGGCATTGTAGAAAATTTGCCAGACGTTGTACTTCATCCTAGAAGCAAAGAAGATATAGCAGAAATAGTAAAATATTGTAATGAACAAAATATTGCGGTTTATGTGTATGGAGGAGGTTCCTCTGTAACTCGAGGAGTGGAGTGTGTAAATGGCGGAGTATCTCTTGATATGCGAGTGCACATGAATAAAGTAGTAAAATTTAATGAAATTAATCAAACTATAACTGTAGAAGCTGGTATGTCAGGACCAGATCTTGAAAAGACACTTAACAATGCTCCAGAATTATTTAACGCTAAAAGAAGATATACCTGCGGACATTTTCCTCAGTCCTTTGAATATTCAGCTGTAGGAGGATGGGTAGTAACAAGAGGAGCAGGTCAGAACTCTACTTATTATGGAAAAATAGAAGATATAGTAGTCTGTCAGGAGTATGTAACTCCTATTGGAATCATAAAAACAGAAGAATTTCCTGCAAATGCTACAGGACCATCTATAGATCAAATAATGATGGGAAGTGAAGGTACTTTTGGAGTTCTTGTAAATGTTACTCTAAAAGTGTTTAGATATATGCCAGAGAATATTAAAAGGTTTAGTTATATATTCAAAAACTGGGAAGATGCAAGAAATGCGGCACGTGAAATAATGCAGGGACAATTTGGATTTCCATCTGTATTTAGGCTGTCTGACCCTGAAGAAACAGATGTAGCTTTAAAGTTATATGGGGTAGAAGGTACTTTTATTGATACCATGATGAGCATGAAGGGATATAAACCCATGGAGAGATGCTTATTTTTAGGATTTACAGAAGGAGAAAAACATTTCTCCAATCTAGTAAACAGAAGAGTAAAGAAAATTTGCAAAAAATATGGTGCTATGTATACCACAGGCTATGTTACAAAAGGGTGGGAACATGGAAGATTTAGAGATCCATATATGAGAGAGGATTTACAGGATTATGGTATAATGACAGACACTTTAGAGTGTTCTGTAACTTGGGATCAAATGAAAGAAGTGCATGAAGGGGTAAGAAAGTTTTGTAAGAGTAGACCTAATACCATATGTATGACTCACATGTCTCATGTATATCCTCAAGGAGCAAATTTATATTTTATATTTATAGCAAAAATAAATGAAATAGATGATTATCTATCCTATCAATATGGTATATTAGACAACATGCAAAAATACGGTGCAGCTATGAGTCACCATCACGGCATAGGTAAAATGACAGCACCTTGGCTTGAAGGTCAGATTGGTAAAAATCAAATTGAAGTATATCGTGCACTTAAAAAGCATTTTGACCCTAAGGGTATAATGAATCCAGGAGGTACCATTGCTTTGGACTTGCCTGATTCTAAAAGAAGATTTATGAGAGAACCTTGGTAATAAATAAAAACAAAATACTCCCTTCAGATATATTGAAGGGGAGCATTTTGTTTTTTTGTTAAGTACAACTTATATTTTTTAATATTACAGTGAGGATATTCATCTTAATTAGCAACGTAAACATCCTTTGATAGACGTTTTTTGCTTATTAATTTTTCATTTTGATAAATTTCCTTATAGCCTTCTGCATAGCACTTACCATCTTTATAATATTGAGTATTATAAAGCTTTATTTCTTTTCCGTCATTCTCTTTTTGACCATAGAAATTAACTACTACATCTTTACCTTTTACGTAACTTTCTATATATATAGGATAATCTTTATTATTTTTAAATTTAAAATCTATATAATCCCCAGCTATAGTAGCATCTAGGCCGAGCTTTACATAAGATACCACATTAGAATGAGGAGTTCTTTCCACTACTTGTAAGTCAGAATAAAGAACTGTATTATATAGTGTTGAAACAAGCTGACATATTCCACCAGCAAGCCCAGGTACTGGTTTTTTATTTTCAAAAATAATAGCATCTCTATATCCTGTAGCATAGGTTCTAGGTCCTAATCTTTTGTTAGTTGAAAAAGTTTCTCCAGGCATTATTAAAGCCCCATTTAAGGATTTAGCTGCAACAGTTATATTTTGAGTTCTGTTATAATCGTTAGGGTTACTTAAAGTTGTACTAAAAGTAGATACTTTATCCTGCACTTTAATTAGATCAACATATTTTTGCTTTGCTTCAAGTGTTTTTGTAGGTATTACGATATCATCATTATTACCCTGATTTATACTTTTTAAAACTAACTGTTTTAATTCATCAGTTTTAACTTGTACCCCTTTTATATCTTTAGTTACTGTAAATTGGCTGCCATTAAAAGAAAGAGTAGCATTTTTAGGTTCTTTATTTATGGAATTAGACAAATCTTTTAAGTACTTGTCTAGTTTACCTTCATCAAAAGCAAATTCTTTAGTTATATCTATAGGATTACGCTTTAAATGTATTCTATCAAGAAATTTTTTTAGCATACTTGAAGACTTTTTATAAGCAAAAGCTTCTTCTGCTATTGTCTCTACATCGTATCTAAGATTTATATCTTTAGAAGTTAAAGTTGAATTTTGAGTTGCATAAATAAGAGATATCTTTTTTCCTTTTAAAGGCTTATTTAAAGCAATTTCAAGTTTTTCTATGGCGTCTTTTTTAGATAGATTACCTATATACACATTATTGACGCTTATTCCTTCATAGATATAGTTATCAGCTTTTTTGTTTAATGAATTAATAACAAGTAAAGTGGATATTAAAGATATAAAGATAAAAGAACCCACTATTATAAAAGGTGTTTTTAATGATTTTGTTTTAGATCGTTTTCTTGTTGATTTCTCGTAATTCTGCAAGTTAGAGCCCTCCAAAAAATAATATGTAAATTGCTAGTGTTTAAAAATAATATTTTATATTACTATTTTATTATATGAAATAATGAATTACGTAATATGAAATACCACCAATATTATTATATAACTATTTAAGCATCTCGTCATTTTTTTTATTTAAAATATTTATAATTTTTTTTTATAGAGGAGCTAACATTAATATAATTTAATTAAGTCATAAATAATAGGGAAAAAATGTATTTAAAGTGGCTTAATTTGGAATCTATAAATCTGATTTTTTATCTATGAGATAGGCACTAAGCTGTCAAGAAAAAACAGGAACAATTTCACAACGTTAAAATACTTATAATTCTTCCTATAATTTTATTTTTTGTTGTACATAAATCATGTTAAAATAAAATAGAATGTTGCTAATTTAGGATAGAGTAATATTGAATGCATTTTACATAGGAGGGTTTTATGTTATTTTCAAGTACAATATTTATTTTTTCGTTTTTACCTTTAGTTATTTTTGTATATTATATATTGTTAAAAAAGCTTACATATAGAAATATATTTTTGTTATTTTCAAGTTTAATATTTTATGCATGGGGAGAACCTAAATTTGTTTTAGTTATGATTAGTTCCATATTGTGGAACTGGTTTTTTGGACTACTCATAGATAAATATAGAGCTAATAAGTTTAAATCAAAATTAATTATAGTATTAATGTTAGTTTTTAATCTTGGTATTATTTTTATATTTAAATATCTTAGATTTACTTTAGAAAACTTAAATAGGGTAACCAATGCAAATTTTAATATACCTAATATTGCATTGCCTATAGGAATATCTTTTTTTACATTTCAGTGTATATCCTATGTAATTGATATATATAGAGAAAATGGCAAAGTGCAGAAGAATCCTCTTAATGTGGGACTTTATATATCTTTTTTCCCGCAACTTATAGCAGGACCCATTGTAAGATATGAAACTGTAGCAGATCAGATAGCTAATAGAAAAGAAAACTTTGAAGATTTTTCAAAAGGAGTATGTAGGTTTATCATAGGATTGAGTAAGAAAGTTTTAATTGCTAATACCCTTGCTATAGTTGCAGATAAGTCATTTTCTTTAAATGTTGCAGAATTGTCTGTTTCATTTGCTTGGCTTGGAGCCATAGCATATACTTTTCAAATATTTTATGATTTTTCAGGATACTCAGATATGGCTATAGGCCTAGGATATATGTTTGGCTTTAAGTTTAATGAAAATTTTAATTATCCTTATATATCAAAATCTGTTTCTGAGTTTTGGAGAAGATGGCATATATCTTTAGGAACATGGTTTAGAGATTATTTGTATTTTCCTTTAGGAGGATCTAGAGTAAAATCAAAGCATAGATTGGTATTTAATTTATTTGTTGTATGGATGTTAACAGGGGTATGGCATGGTGCACAATGGACATTTATATTTTGGGGACTTTATTACTTTATTATTATAACACTAGAAAAACTTATTGATTTTGAAAAAAATTTTTCTTGCACTAATAAGTTAAAGTTTTTCAGAAATATTTATGTTATGCTTTTAGTAACTATTGGATGGGTAGTTTTTAGATCTAGCAGCATCACAGGAGCATTATCATACATAAAAATCATGCTAGGTTTTTCAAAGCACAGCTTTTTAAGTCCTTTAACTATCTTATATTTAAAAGAAAATAGGTTTGCATTTATTGCAGCTATACTTTTCTCAGCTCCAATAGCAAAGGTTATTTCAGAGAAATGGAAAGATAATAAGTTTATGTCTATTTTATATGCTGTAGGTTTAATACTTCTTTTTATAGTTTGTACTACTTATATTATAAAGGGAACATATAATCCATTTATTTATTTTAATTTTTAACTTTGGAGGAACTTGTATGAAATCATTTCATTTAAATAAATACAATATAACTGCTTTAATATTTATCTTGTTTATTTTTATGTTTGGTACTATGACTTTAATTGAAGGTGGAAGTTCTATGTATCATAAGTCTATAGATAGCTATAAAAAATCTACAAGCTACACAAAGAGGTTAAAAGGAACAATAGGTACTTATGAAAAGGAATTTAATAATAAATTTTATCTAAAGACTAAATTTATAGATGGATTTGGGTTGGAGCAAAGATTACTAGGGAAAAAAGTTATTAATGATGTTAGTTCAGATAAAAGTGTTATAAAGGATAAAGATGGCTTTTTGCTTTTTACTAATGATAAGCAAGATGTAACCGATAATGCTAAAAATTTAGTAAATATGCAGGATTTTTTAAATAAGACTAAAACACCTTTTTTATATATTCAAGCTCCTTATAAGATATTAAAAGATTATACTAATTTGCCCATAGGTATAAAGATTACACCAATAAAAATGTGGATGAATTTATAAATGTTTTAAAAAGTTCCGGGGTTAATTATGTAGATTTGAGAGAGGAAATATCAAAGGATAAACTGGATAAAGAACAGCTATTTTTTAAGACTGATCATCATTGGAGAATTGAGACAGTTTTTTGGGTATATCAAAAAACTATCGGATACATAGAAGAAAGGTTTAATATTAAGTTAGATAAGGATAACTATTATACGGATAGGAAAAATTTTAATATTGATATTTACAAAAATAACTTTTTGGGGTCTCAAGGACAAAGAGTATCTAAATATTATGGTGGAATAGATGATTTTGCTTTAGTAACTCCTAAATTTAAAACAGATTTAGAATTAACTCAAATTCTTGAAGATAAAGTATTACATATAAAGCAGGGTGAATTTAAAGACAGTCTCATTTATAAATCTATGATGGAATCTAAAGATGGATATTCTATAGATTCTTATGCTTCTTATTTAGGATATGGAAATACAGAAAAAAGAATAGTAAACAATAAAGCAGCCAATAATTATAAGGTATTGGTTATAGGAGATTCTTTTTCAAGGCCTTTAACTTCATTTTTAAGTCTTTGTTTTAAAGAAACTAGAAATATTGATACTCAAAAGGGCAGGTTTAATAAAAATGTATATGATTATATTACAGAATATAAACCAGATATGGTTATAGTGTTAGTTAATGGCGGAAGTTGTGGAGATAAGGATGTATTTAATTTTTACAAATAATATTAAAAAAATAAAACAAAATGGACACTTTTAATTCCTCATACGTTATATAAATGAAAGCACCAATCGAGGAAGTGATAAAATGAATGTTTATTTGGTTTATCAAAAGTATAATAAGGATTTTATAGCATATGCAAAATCTATTACCCATAATAAAGACAAAGCTTTTGATTTAGTGCAAGAAGCTTATGTAGCTGCACTAGAAAAAGAAGAGACATTTAGTATTATGAATCAATACCAAATAAAGGGGTGGTTTTTTACCACCATAAAGAATAAAAATATAGACAATTTAAGAAAAGAAAAAAGGATGGTATATCTAGAAGATCAGGAAATATTTGAGGGAACTGAAAGCTTTGAGGAAAGCATAATTATGAGAGGACTGTTAGATAAATTGCCAGAAAAGCATAGAAAAGTATTGATTCTTAAATATGTAATGAATCTTAATAGCAGAGAAATAGGTGAAATATTAGCTATATCACCATCAACAGTGAGATCTCGATTGAGTGCGTCATTAAAATTATTAAAAGATACTTTGTAGGAGGTATTAAAATGTCAAAGATTAAAAATGTGGGAATTCTAGATGTTAGAGATATTAAGGAAGTTCTAGCTAAAGATATTACAGAAATAGCTAATGTAGGAATGTTCATAGAAAGTGATGAATCACAGATATTTCTAAAAAACTGTGAAAAAGTAAATATTGGTTCTACTATAAGGATACCTAAAGATATAAAGGTTATAACTCAAAATGAAAATGTGATATTAGATAAAGATTATTTAGAAGGATTTTTAGAGCCTGTAGTTATTCTTATAAATGGAAGTTTAATTATTAAAAAGGATGTAGATGCTAAATTAATTAATGAAAAGATATATGCCATAGTTGTTAATGGCGAATTGGTATGTACTAAAAAATTGGCAGGAGTCATTCAATCTAAGGGAACAATAAATGGTGGAATGTTTAGATACAATAATGACTATGAATTCATTGATGGTAATATAAACTTTACAAATAGGTTTTTAAAAGGATTGAAACCTAATTCTAAATTAGCTTTTAAAAAACTATTTATTGTTGAAGAGGTTAACAAAAATTTGTTAGAGGAAAAGATAGCTGATATTCAAGTTTTAGATAAACTAATCATAGCAAGTGAATATGAAAAAGGGATATCAGAACTTATATGTGATTATTATGAAGTAGACAAAGTCATTGTACCTATGATGGCAAAAACAGCTAAATATATAGATGATAACATTCATATAGATGAAAGTTCTATAAAAAAATATGATCACAGTTTTATATATGTGAATGGAGAGGTGGAAATATCATTAAATGAGGATATAGAATTTGACCAATATATACAATATTTAATTTGTGATACAGTTATCTGCAATGAAAAAACTTATAATATGATTAAAGATAGCTTAAGCGAAGATGTAAATGTGGAAATCATAAATGGAAGACTTCTAAAAAATCTTGGAAAAATAGTGTTATCTGGAGAGTTAGAAGAAGATGTAACTATAAAAAACATGGGAAAACTTATTTTTGAAGAGGATTTCAACTATGATAAGCTTAAATCCATAGTTAACTATGGGATTATTGAAGTGCCAGAAGGCAAGATGGATATAGTAAAAATCAAGCTAAAACAAAATTATGGAAAAATCAAAATAGCAGGAGAGAAGCAAGTTGAAGCTTCCAATGATGAAAAAACTCTTTATGAAAATGTGGCAGAATTAAAACTGTAAAAAAGCTTTAATTTTAAAAAATGGCTGTTGCATATTATGTACAGCCATTTTTGTATGGTTTCAGCTAATGTGGTAAAATTGTTTTATTAAATTTATTTAGAGGATAATAATATATTGGAGTTGATAGAATGAAGATAAAAGATATTAAAATTTTAGCAGATACAAAATATTTAAAGTTATATAATGCAGAATATACAAATAAGAATGGGGATACTAGAAATTGGTCTATTGCTTCTAGAAAAGATTTAAGTACATTGAAGAATAAATTTTTTAATAAAGCAAAGGATGAAATAGATGCTGTAATAATAGTAGCAACTCACGTAGAAGAAAATAAACTAGTTATCATAAAGCAATTCAGGGTACCTATTAATGATTATGTATATGAGCTTCCTGCTGGACTTATAGATAAAGGTGAAGATTTTAAAACTACAGTAAAGCGTGAATTAAAAGAAGAAACCGGGCTTGACTTAATAGAAATTGATTATAGTAGTACCAAGTCTAAAGCTTATGTATCTACAGGTATGACTGATGAATCTGTGGCATTAGTTTATTGCACTTGCTCAGGAAAAATATCAAAAGAGTATTTAGAACCAGATGAAGATATTGAGGTTATGTTATTAACTAAAGAAGAAGCTAAAGAGCTTATAAAGTCTGAAGATAATATAGACGTTAAGGCTCTACTTGCCATACAAAAATTCATACAATAGGTGCTATATGAATATATCTACTGGTTATAGATGATCCAGGAGATATATTAGTAAAACTTAGGAATAAATTAATTTTACAGCTATTGACCCTTTTCATATATTGTAGTAATATTACTAAGTAAAGCAAAATTGAATAAAATTTATATTATAGTAATCCAGGGGAGCTGGTAATGCCGGCTGAGATTAAGAACGAGATTCTTAGACCCTTTAACCTGATCTGGTTAGAACCAGCGTAGGGAGAGATTTTATACATTTTTTTAAAAAGTATAGGTGCAGATCTCTTCTGAGATTTGTACCTTTTTATTTTAAAAATAAAATTGCCTAGGGAGTGTTTAAAATGAAATTTACGGAAGAACTTTATGAAAGCGTTAAAGATATTTGGGAGTCCTATTATGAGCATCCTTTTGTAAAGGGAATTGGTGAAGGAACTTTAGAGGTAGACAAATTTAAGTTTTATATGATTCAGGACTACATATATCTTTTAGACTATGCAAAAGTATATGCTCTAGGAGTGGTAAAAGCGGATACTGAAGAAGTGATGCAGGGATTTTCATCTATGGTTAATGCCATACTAAATGGAGAGATGAGTATTCATCGTTCTTACATGAAAAGACTTGGCATAACTTCAGAAGAAATTAAAGCTTCAAAAGCCTCTATTACAAATTTATCCTATACTCACTATATGCTTGCAGTTTCTCACAATGGAACTTTAAAAGAACTTGCAGTGTCTTTATTAGCCTGCATGTGGAGCTATATGGAAATTGGTAAAAACTTAAGTAAAATACCAGGTTCTACAGAACATGAATTTTATGGAGAATGGGTAAGAGGATATATTTCTGAAGGCTATAAAAAAGATACCTATTGGATTATAGATTTAGTAGACGAGCTGTCTAAAAATATGGATAATCATCAGAAGGAAAGATTAAAGGATATATTTATAAATACCAGTAAGTATGAGTATATGTTTTGGGACATGGCCTACAATAAGGAGATGTAATGATCTATGCTGAAATTTAACCAGGTTAATTTTAAATATGATAATACTTCAGAGCTTCTCATAAAAGACTTAAGCTTTAATGTAGATAAAGGTGACTTTGTAAGTATAATCGGACCTAGTGGTTGTGGTAAAAGCACCATATTCAGACTTGTTTCTGGGCTTGAACGTGAGCTTAACGGAGATATTCTCTTTAAAGGCAAAAGCATGAAAGAGCAGAAGAGAAATATAGGCTACATGCCTCAAAAAGATCTTTTGATTCCTTGGAGAAGTATACTTCAGAATACATCACTGCCCCTTGAAATTCAAGGTGTAAGCTCTAAAGAAGCTGGAAAAAGGGCAGAGGAGCTTCTTAGGACTTTTGGATTAGAAAAATACAAAGATAAACACCCAAAGGATCTGTCAGGGGGAATGAGACAGAGAATATCCTTTATAAGGACATTGCTTACAGGAGCTGAGCTGTTGCTCCTGGATGAACCTTTTAGTGCACTGGATGCTATAACAAAGATATCCATGCAGGAATGGCTGTTAACTCAATGGTCTAATTTAAATAAAACTGTATTATTTATAACCCATGATGTAGAGGAAGCCTTATTTCTATCAAATAAGATTTTCGTAATCTCTGAAAGACCTATTACAAAAATGACAGAAGTGGTAGTGCCTCATGGATATCCAAGGGATAGACATATGCTTAGTCTTCCAGAGGTACTTTCTATAAAAGAAGAATTAGTAAATGAATTAAAGCAGAGGGTTGAACTATGAAGAAATATAAATCATCTATAATAGTAAGTATTATATTTTTCGCTGTTTGGGAACTTCTTGCAAGATATATAAATGCTATGTATATACTTCCTTCTCCCAGCAGGATAGTATTAAAAATATGGCAGCTAAAGGAACCTTTATTTTTGATACATCTTCCTGCTACATTGTTAGTTACGTTTCTTGGACTTATAATATCAGTGGTTTTGGGAGTGGCTTTAGCTATAGCTATGAATTCTAATGAAAAAATCGAAAAAGCCATATATCCTATTGTGGTAGTTACTCAAACTGTACCAATAACAGCTTTAGCTCCTATATTTGTACTATGGTTTGGATATAGCATATGGAGCAAAGTTATAGTCACCATACTTATTACATTTTTCCCTATAACAGTAAATGTTTATGACGGACTGCGTTCTACAAGAAAAGATATGGAAGAGCTTCTTATGACTTATGGAGCAAGTAAGAAAGACATATTCATTAAATTAAAGCTGCCATCTTCCCTGCCCTATTTTTTTTCAGCTCTTAAAATAGCAGTGCCTTTAAGCGTTATAGGAGCAGCTATAAGTGAGTGGCTTGGAGCACAGAAAGGTCTTGGATATTTTAGCAAAAGAATGATGACACAATTAGATGGAGCTGCAGTATTTGCACCTATATGTATTTTGTCATTGGCTGCGCTTTTATTTGTTTCTATTATAAATATTCTTGAAAAAAAATTAATTACCTGGAGGAATGAATCATGAAAAAATTTAAACAGATATCTATGTTATTAGCTCTAATAGTGTGTTTTGCATTTTCAGGATGTGCAAAACAATCTGACTCTAAAAATGCAGGAAAGCTTGAGGATGTAGATTTAGTATTGGATTGGTATCCTAATGCTATACATGCTTTCATATATGCTGCCATACAAAATGGATACTATAAAGAAGAAGGGTTAAATGTAAACATAAAGTTTCCATCAAATCCTACAGATCCACTTACATTGCCTGCAGCAGGAAAGGCTACCATAGGCATATATTACCAGCCAGATATAATAATAGCTAGGGCAAATGAAAAAGTACCTGTAAAATGTATTGGTGCGATAACACATACACCTTTAAATGTTATAATTTCATTAAAAGAAAAAAATATAAATTCTCCAAAAGATTTGTCAGGAAAAACTGTTGGATTCTCTGGTAATCCTTTAAATACTGAATATGTAAAAACTATGGTAGAAAAAGATGGAGGAGATCCAAAATCAGTAAATATAGTAGATGTAGGTTTTGAATTACTATCTTCTATGGTAACTAAAAAAGTAGATGCTACTACAGGTGGACTTATAAATCATGAAGTTCCTGTATTAAAACATGAAGGTCATGATATAAAATATTTTGATCCTTCAGATTATGGAGTTCCAAATTATTATGAAGAAGTTTTTGTTACCAGTGATGATACCTTAAAACAAAAGCCCGAAACCTTAAAGAAGTTTTTGAAAGCTTCCAAAAAAGGCTTTGAATACATGAAGAATAACCCAGATAAGTCTCTTAAGATTTTATTAGACAATCAACAAAAAGATAATTTTCCATTAATTCAGTCTGTGGAAAAAGAAAGTATGGATATATTACTACCTAAAATGGAATCAAAAGATGAGCCATTTTTATTTCAAGATAAAAAGGTATGGGAAGAAAATATAGAGTGGCTGTATAAAAAGGGTATGCTTAAAGAAAAGGTAAAAGCTGAAGATTTTTATGTAAGTGAATAGAAAAAGAAGGGAAGAGAATCTATTTAATAGTATCTCTTCTCTGTTTTTTTATTTTGAATTAAACTAAAAATTTAAAAAAACTATTTTACACATATTACATTGACAGACATAGTAATATGTTATATCTTATTATTAAGAGGTGATTTTGGTGATTCTTAACAATATTAGCAGCGACTTAATAAGAGGAAATATTGATACTATTATACTTTGTGTTTTATGCCAAAAAGACAGTTATGGTTATGAAATTATAAAGACTATAAAGGAAAATAGTGATGGTGAATATGAGTTAAAAGAGCCTACCCTTTATTCTAGTTTAAAAAGGCTGGAGAGTCAAAAGATGGTGGAATCCTATTGGGGTGATGAAAGCCAAGGTGCTAGAAGAAAATACTACAAGATTACTACTAAAGGATTAGAAATGTACAAAACTAATTATGAAGCTTGGAAAACTGCTCGGGATGTTATTGATAAATTAATTTACCCTTATTATCAATAATAGTTCCACTATTTATTGATAAAGCTTGTAAGATTATAAAGAAGTACGAGGTGGATAATATATGAACATAAAAAAACGTAATTTTATAATAATCATTCTGCTGGTGATAGGTATATTAGCCTTTGGTGTTACAGAATTTTATATTAAGCCCCAAAAACAAAAGCAGGAAGCTAAATATAAATTAGAGCAGCAGTATGCACTGACTCATGATTTTGATAATGTGCTAAAATATAAAAGCAAGTATATGGGAAATGCATCAAATATAATAAATCTTAATTATACATTGCCTTTATGCCACATCCCTCGAGTAAATAAAATTAACTCAGATAAGTTTGAATATACCATTGATTATGAAGGAACTGTTTCATCTATTGGACAAGAAACTGTTAAATCTGATTTAATTTACAATGCTACTGCAAATTTTGTATTGATAGACAACCTAAAATCCATTAATTTTAATTTTATAGATATTTCATATAATATAACAAGAAGTGATGTGGAGAAATGGTATAATGCAGACTTGGCCTCTTTTAAAGATAAAACAAAATGGAAGAAAGAAGTTCAAGATAAGCTACTAGACAAAACTTATGTTGATAAATTTTGGAACATAAATTTTAAAGAAAAAAAGTAATAGAAAAGAGCCTAAAAAGGAATTTTTGAATCCTTTTTAGGCTTGTACTTTTTTAAACACAACAAATTTATTGATAAGAAAGCTTAAAATACCTGTAGTCATAGATGCAATAAGTTTTGAAATATTCATCCAAATTCTATTGGATTTTTGGAGAGGAATACTTGGGTTCCATATAAGTAAAAAGTTTTTTCTAGTTAACATAAGTAAGAGAAAACTATTAAGTATCATGCCAATCCCTAGTACAGATACATATTTGATATAGGTATGAAAATTTCCTTCCGTTTTAAAGGTAAATTTACGATTAAAAAAATAACCATTAGTAGAATATGCTGCAAAGGATATCACATTGAATATGACTAAAGGCCATCCTTTGGTTATGCCGGTGATATAAGAACAAAGGTTAAGAATGGCAAAATCAATAAGAACATTCATGCCTCCAATAAGTGCATATTGTATAAATTGAAACAATGGGTGCTTTAAAAGTTTTTCCATATTTGTAATTTGCTAAGCTATATCTTAGCTACCTCCCTTATCTGTAAATTTGTACTAATGAGTATAGTATAACATTTTTTTATACAAATTAAAAAGATATGTGATTAAGCTTTATCTAAAATTTCCTTTATTACCCTGTAAAGCTTGTCTGCTATTCGACTAAATCCTAAATCTGTAGGATGAATACCATCTACGGTACATTCGTGGAAGTCTTCTCCTAGAAGAGTAGATCCGTCACAAAAGAATAGAGCTGAATCACCCTTAGCCCTCAAGGAATCCACTAGATATTTTTGAAAATTATTTCTTTCCACTCGCTCCTTTAAGGTCTCAGGATAAAAAATATCTAATGAATAAGAAATTCGTGAAATTACAAGTATGGGGACTTGCTTTTGTTTTTTTCTAAAAATTTCGATAAACTTAGGCAGTGTCTCCATATAATTCTCTGTACTTAGGCAGTTGGGTTCATAATCTAGCACAAGTAAGCCTATATTATTCATTTCAGAAATGATTTTTGCCATTTCAGGCTCTCCGCATCCACTGCCAGAAAAACCAAGATTTATGCAATTAGCATTAAGTTTTCTGCTTAATATGTTTGTATAAGCCATACCTGGTCTTGAGGCACAGCCTCCTTGTGTTATGGAAGTCCCATAGAAAACTATATCTTTGCTATACACAAATTTAGGTGGAGCAAAAATATTGCAATTTTCTTCAATACCTATGTATACTTCATTAACTCCTTGATAAAGAGGAAAATTAATTAATACATTTTTATTTTCTTTAGTTGTTCCATCATATAATAAGCACTCGTATTCTGTATTTCTATGATCATATTTAGTTGTGCTGCAATAGTGTAAATTTGTTTCATTTCCTATATATAAATCAAAACCGCATTGTCCTGTGGCTGGCATATGTACCATATTAGCTATTCCGCTTAAAAAAACTTTTATATGAATTTTACTACTATCTGTTTTAAAATGAATCTGTCCTCCAGCGGTGCAGTCAGCGAGAATGTTTACAGCATCTGTTAATTTATATTTAGGATTAAGAGGAAGCCTTCTGTAAATACTCTCTTTATTAATCCATGGAAAGCCTGTAATTAAAAAAGGACTTTCCCTTGGCGAAATCCATTTTATTCCTGAAAGGGTACCTTGATTAAAATCCATGTTCTTATCTACTGATTTTACATCAAAATCTTTCATACAATACACTCCTCGTATCAATTAATTTTAATACTCATTTATTAGTATACACATTTTTCTATACTTTTAGCAAATTAAGAATATATTGGTCTTATAGGTTATCTATAGATTTAAAGGAAAATCTAAATGAATATAAAAGATAACTTTAATATAAATTTTAATTTTAAGCAATATATGCTAAAAAACTTGTAATAAAATAGGAAAAATAATTGATTTTTGTACCATTTACTGTTATTATAGTATTTGCGACTAATACTATAAACAAGGATTTCTATTGTATTAATAAAAATATATTTTATGTAAGGAGACGGTTAAAATTAAATCTATAAAACATAAAATAATGTTAGTATCAACTCTTATTGCTATAATACCACTTGCATTAGCTGGACTGAATTTTAACTATTATACAACTAAAAGTTTAAGAGAGAGTGCTTATGAGCAAAATCAAATATTATCTAAGACTATATCTAATGGTGTAACGGATTATATGACGAAAGCTTATGTATTAACGGAAGAATTGGTAAATAACGAGCATGTAATAGGGTTTGATAGCGAGGAGCAAGGGAGAGCAATAAAGGATACGTCAAAGAGAAATTCATATTTCGATTTGTTTTGTATACAGGATATGAAAGGAAATCAGACTTCAAGGTCAAAAGGAAAATTAGCAAATAGAGCAGACAGATGGTGGTTTAAACAAAGTGTGAATACTAAAAAACCTTTTGTAAGTAAATCCTATCTTACTGTAAATGATGATAGTGAAGCTATCAACTCTATTATTTTTCCAATACTAGATGGTGAAGGAAAGATGCTAGGGGTAATGGATGCGGACTTAAAGCTAGATGAGCTTCAAAAAATGGTAGAAAAGTATAGTACTAAAAAAGCATATGCTTATATTATAGATGGTGAAGGTTCTGTAATAGCCCATCCTGATAGAAAACAGGTTCAGGAAATATATAATTATAAAACCTTACATAAAACTGTGAAAATAAAAGATAGTTTAGGAAATTTGATTAGAGATAATAATGGAATTCCAAAAACAAAAGAAGAAGATATTAACGTTCCAGAAAAACTTAAAGAATCAAGTTATAAGGCTTTGGAAGGAAAAGCAGGTATAGTAACATATAAAGATTTAGATGGAAAGGATATAATAAGCGCCTATGAAACTATAAAGCTGCCAGGAGATTCACAAAATTGGGCAGTAGTTACCGTGCAGAAGGATGCATTTGCTGGAGTAAGAAGTATACAATACAAACTTGTGATCTTTGGGATTGTACTGTTGATTGTAGTTATAGTAGGAAGTTATATATTCTCTAGTGAGCTTGCAAAACCTTTAGTGAGATTATCAAGGTTAACTCAAAAAGCAGCAAAAGGAGATTTAACTGTAATAAGTGAGTATAAATATGAAGATGAAATAGGCGAGTTAAGTAATGCCTTTAATATTATGATAAATAATATGAAAAATCTTATTAGAAATATTAAAGAAGCATCTGAAGTGGTTTCTAATTCGTCAGAATCTCTATTAATATCAACACAGCAAACATCATCTTCTATTACAGAAGTAGCATCAGCTATTTCAGGAATAACAACGGATATGGAATCAGGAACGGAAAGTGCAGATCTTGGGGTAAAGGCGTCAAATGAGCTTTCTAAAGAACTTGATTTAGTTGTAAATAATATTAATGAGAGTAAAGAATCTTCTAATAAAGTTTATGAAGTTTCAAATAAAGGTTTTGACACCATAAATATGTTGGAATTAAAGAATGAAGAAAACAGGAAGGTTTCTAAGGACGTTGCAAATGTAATTAGTTCTCTTAGTGAAAAGACTAATAATATTGGAATGATAGTAGAGACTATAAATTCAATATCGGAACAAACCAATCTTTTAGCATTAAATGCAGCTATTGAAGCAGCTAGAGCTGGTGAAGCGGGAAAAGGTTTTTCTGTAGTTGCAGAAGAAGTAAGAAAATTATCTGTAAGTACAGCAGATTCTACTAATAGCGTAAAAACCATTATAAACAACATACAAAGAGATATTGAAATTGCAAAAGATACTATAAGAAGATCTGAACTAGTAGTAAGCGAACAAAATAAGGCTGTTGATGATACTAGAGATTCATTTAAAGGAATAAATCTATCTATTGAGAATATAGTAGAAAAAATAAATAGTATATCAAATAGCTTAAATAGCCTTGAACAACGTAAAAGCGAAGTAGTTTCTGTAACGCAAAATATTTTAGAGGTAACCAGTGGAATATCAGATGCTACACAAAATGTCTGTGGTGCTACAGAGGAGCAAAATGCAGAAATGGAAGAGATAAATTCATTATCAGAAGAGTTAAATAGAATGGCTAAAAAGCTTACTTCAGAAATTGAGATTTTTAAGGTAAGCTAAGGGTTCAGATTATATTATAAAAATACTTTTATTAGGTTACTTTCTGGAATGTAATTCAAAAAAATATGACAAAAAAGCCTGCCTTTTGGTGGGCTTTTAATATTTTATGTGTTTTAATTATCATTTTTCGAAAAAATTCATCAACAATATACAAATAAATCATGATTATGATACGAAAATAAGAATATAACATAGAAAAATAATGAAATATATTTTATAATTAATATAAAAGTAAGGACATTCCATTACGCTGTGAGAGGTGATGAATATGGATATGGATATATGTAAAGAAGAGTTATGGAGAATAATAGATCAAGCTCCAAAAGGAATATTAATAACAGATAAAAATTTAAATATTATATATATAAATAAAAACTATAAAAAGCTATTTATCCATGATGATACCTATGTAGTAGGTAAAAATATAGGATCTTTTAGTGATAATGAAGAATATACAAAAGCTTGGGATATAGCATTAAAACATGGGAATGCTCAAATTGAAGTAAATGGTATAGGTAACTCTTCGTTCATTTGCAATATATATCCTATAAAAGATAGTCAAGAAAATATAATCTTTTTTATTGAATCCAGGGAAGATATAAGTATTATAAAAAAAGTAGAAATTGAACTTAAAAATAAAAATGAAGAGTTACAAAACATTCAATTTCAAATGATAAGGCAAGAGAAAATGGCTAGTATAGGATATTTAGCCGCAGGTATAGCCCATGAAATAAATAATCCTCTTGGATTTATATCTAGCAATTTTGAGTCTTTAAACAAATATGTGGGTGTGCTTAAATCTTTGGTAAATAAGTATTCAGAATTTAATGATTACCTAAAAAATTCACAATGTGAAGATGCATTAGAAAAGATAAAGGATGTAGATTTATTTATAGATGAAAACAGCTTAGATTTTATTTATGAGGATATAAATAATCTTATGGAAGAATGTACTGAAGGTATAGAAAGAATAAGAGATATAGTAAAAGGACTAAGGTTATTCTCCCATGAGGCTGCACAGGAAAAATTTGAGGAATATGACTTAAACAATGCCATAAGAAATACATTAATAATAGCAAAAAATGAAATAAAGTACTATGCCAATGTAAATTTAAATTTAAGAGATATACCATTTGCAGAAGTTATTTCAGGACATATAAATCAGGTGTTGTTAAATATAATAGTAAATGCAGTTTATGCCATAAAAGAGAAAAATGCAAATACTTTGGGAAATATATCAATAAGTACATACAATGATGAGAAGTATGTTTATTGCATAATAGAAGATGATGGAGTAGGTATATCAAAAGAAAACCTAAGCAAGATATTCAAAACTTTTTTTACCACGAAGCCTTCAGGGAAAGGTACGGGTTTAGGCCTATCCATATCTTATGATCTTATAAAAAATAAAAATAATGGTGACATTTTAGTAGACAGCATAGAAGGAAAAGGTGCAAAGTTTATTATAAAATTACCTATAAAACAATCATGTAAAAGGGAGTTTTAGTATGAATCTATTAATGGTGGATGATTCTAAATTAAATTTGATTCAAGCTATTGATATGCTTAAGGAGTCAAATATAGACTGTAATATATTTACCGCAACTTCTGGTGAAGAAGCTCTTAATATAATACATAGCAATGATATAGATATAATGATTCTTGATATAATAATGCCTAAAATGACCGGATTAGAAGTATTACAGAATTTACGAAGCAATATTAAGTATAGAGATCTTATAATTATAATGTTTACTTCTCTTACAGATAAGCAATATTTAAAGAAGAGTTTTGATTTAGGCGCTAATGATTATATAAATAAGCCTATAAATGAAATAGAGTTTATATCTAGAATAAAAGGAGCCATAAGACTTAGAAAGCATCAAAAAGAATTGTATAAATTAATGTATACATTACAAGATAAAAATAAAAAACTGGAAAAAACCACTTTGGAACTTAAAAGAACTCAATCTCAATTAATAATAAGCGAAAAATTATCAGCAGTAGGACAGTTTGCAGCAGGAATAGCTCATGAAATAAATAATCCCTTAGGATATATTTCAAGTAACAATGAAATTTTAAAAAAGTATTGTAGATATTATAAAGAATTGATTGAAAAGTATATGGAATTAATAAACAATAATGAAATAGAAGAAGATAGAATTAAGAAAGAGATCGAAGAGATAGAAAGATTTAAGCAGAATATAAATTTTGATTTCATAAATGAAGATTCTATACAGCTTCTAGAGGATTCCTCAGAGGGAATAGCTAGGATAACAAAGATTGTAAAGAGCTTAATGAATTTTATACAACTTGATATGAAAAGCAGATTTAAGTTAAATGATTTTAATAAAATAGTTTCAGATACGGTATTCCCTTTAGAAAAAGAATTTAGAGATATAGCAAATATAAAATTAGAACTTAGTAATTTACCAAGTATAATCTGTGATAGCATACAGATAAGCCAAGCTATATATCATATAGTCATAAATGCCATACAGGCCATAAATGCATATAAGGTTAATGGTAGAGGGAATATAAGTATATGCACAAATTTAGCAGATAACTGCATTCATTGCGAAATATGGAATGACGGCCCAATTATAGAAGAAAAAATAATAAATAAAATATTTGATCCATTCTTTACAACAAAAGCTATAGGTGAAGGTCCAGGATTAGGTCTTAATATATGCTATGATATCATAGTAAATAAACATCAAGGGGAGTTAAATGTTGAAAGCAATAAAGAAAATGGAACAAAATTTATTATAAGACTTCCTTTAAATAATGATAAGTAAGGTGAAAAAAATGAAGAGAAGTATATTGTTTGTAGACGATGAAAAACAAATATTAAACTCTTTAAGAAGAGTGTTTATGGGTAAAGATTATAATTTGTATTTTGCCTTAAGTGGTGAGGAAGCTCTAGAAATTTTAGATAGTAAAAGTGTAGATCTTATAATATCAGACATGAGGATGCCTAATATGGATGGCATAAAACTTTTATCTATAGTTAAGGATAAGTACCCAAAGGTTATTAGAATGATATTAAGTGGATATTCTGATGAAAAGCAAGCATTGGGAGTATTTGAAAATAATCTTGCTATATCTTATATATTAAAACCATGGGATAATGAGAAACTTTTAGAGATAGTAGATAGTATATTTAAATCAGAATATATAGCTATCAATGAAGATTTAGTACAGATATTGAATGATATAGAAAAGCTGCCACTATCCATGAAAATCTACAATGAACTGTGTGGTATGATAAATGAAGATGAAAATATAGATAATATATCTAGAGTTATTGAAGAAGACCCAACCTTGACACTAAAAATATTAAGTATAGTAAATTCGGCATTTTATGCTCTTAAGACTGGTTCTATAAAGCAAGCGTTAAATTATTTGGGCCTTGATAATATAAAAAATTTAGTGTTTTTAAGCTGTTTTATAGATAAGGGTAAAAGTAAATTTTCAAGAGAACTTGATATATTATGGAATCATTTAGTCACTACAAACAACTTGATAATAAAAATATATAAAGAGATTTTAGAAAAAAAGTTGGATGAAGAGTTTTCTACTGTAGGTTTATTGCATGACCTAGGGAAGATAGTAATAATAACTGCATATGATACTAAACTTGGCAAAGTACCAAGTTTTGATGATAGAATAAGCATATCTCCAGAAAAGGAAAAACAGATATTTAAAAATTCTCATGAAGAGATAGGAGCCTATATATTGTCTAGATCAGGTATGCCTGAATATGTAATAGAGGCTGCTTTATTCCATCATGATCCGTTAAATGAAAAGGTTAAATACAAAGAACTTCTAATGGCACTGCATTTAGCTGATTATTGTTCTTGGAGATTGATATATGAAGAGTATCATATTGAACTCAATGAAGAAGTATTAAAATTACTAAATATCTCAAAAGACCAGGTAGAAGATTTAATAAAAAATTACAAGAAATAGTTAACTGCAAGGGTGGTGAAAAGTTGCATTTTTAAATGCAATAAGCTTATGGATAATATAAATGTTTTATTTGTAGATGATGAAGAAAAAATTTTAAGCTCCATTAGAAGAGGAATTATAGGAGAAAAATTTAAAGGATTATTTGCAAACAGTGCTAAGAAGGCATTGGAAATAATGGAACAAAATGAAGTTGCTGTAATAGTTACAGATATGAGAATGCCAGAAATGGATGGATTAGAGCTTTTAGAAGAAGTAAAAGAAAAATACCCAGATACTATAAGAATGGTTTTATCAGGTTACTCGCAGCTTGTTCAAGTAATAGCCACAATAAATAAAGTTGGAGTATTTAAGTTTATATTAAAACCTTGGAATTTAGAAGATGATTTTTTAGTATCTATAAGAGAGGCTATAGGCTATTACAATTTGAAAAAAGAAGGAGATAGGTTAAAAGAAGCTTTAGAAAAGAAAAATGAATTATATCAAAATCTTTTAATGTCTTCTGATAAAATGCTTATGGAAATGAAAAAAGGATTTAGCGGTTTTGCAAATGTAAATGAATACGTTTTAGGGAATCTAAAAAAGTTCATATCTTCTAAAGGCAGCAATATATCAAGTGATTTAGGCATAAAGTATGTAGAGATGGCAGAGGACTTTTACAAGAAATATAGTGAAATAGTATTTGAAGTAAATACCAGTTTTACTTTTGAAAAGCTTTCTTCTGAAATCAAGGAATATATAGAATCTAAAGAGCATAAGGTAAAGTTTGGTATAGAAAATAATTTAGATGTTGTAGTTAAAGGAAGATATAAGCTTGTTAAATTGCTGATAAGCAACTTTGTGGACAAGATTTTAGATATATACAAGGAAGAGCTAACTATGGTTTTAAAAATTCAGGAAAAAGAAAAAAAAGATGGGCAAATTTTATCGGATATTAATATAATAATCCAATCTCCTTCAGATAAAGATTTTAGAGAATTGCTAATAATGAGTATGTTTTTTGATAAGCTTATTAAAGATTTTGATGGAGAATGCAGTATTAAACAGGATATGAAATTTATAAATATAATTATAAGACAATGGTTTAAAGAAGCAGTTTAGTAATTACAAGGTGGTTATGGCGGTTAAGTAATCATAACCACCTTAGTTAAATGTGTTTCCCAGCAATATACTGTACATACAATGATATTTAAATTTAAGCAGATATATTTCAGTTTATTTTGTGTAATAACATTAATTTTTATAGGTTATTGGTATAAAGATAATTTTTGGAGGTTTTTTAATTAGTTAAAATATCGCAGATAATTCAGATTATATCAGTTAAAAGATAACATGAACTAAAACAAAATCGAATTGTTAGTAATGCTGATAATTATGAACCATAATGGTAACATTATTATAGAAAGAGTAATAAACTAAAAAGATTTTTGTATTCTAAAATTAGAAAATTATTTGCAGAATTTAAGAAGGGAAGTGAGAAGGCACCGTCGGCCTACGGTATAGCATCATGGATAAATGCTATTATGTACACTAATCTTTACTATAATGTAGTGCTGAAATAAAAATTTGAGTGTATGAATAAAATCTATAACTTAGTATAATATACATTTAACTAAATTTTTTATAGATTTTATATAGCTTATAAAATTGAAAAAAAGTAGATTAGCAGTAGTACTATTTTTTGTTGTTTTATTCAATTTAATATATTTCACAAACGCTGAAGCAAAGGAAATACATTATGATTTTGCGGGTGAAGAAGAAAAAATAATATATCTAACTTTTGATGATGGGCCTAGCGTTATTACGGATAGGGTTTTAGATATATTAAAGAAAAATGATGTAAAGGCTACATTTTTTCTTATTGGTAATCAAGTTGAAGGACAGGAAGCAGTGGTTAAAAGGATAAATGATGAAGGACATAGTATAGGTCTTCATAGCTATACCCACAAATTCAAAAGGCTATATTCTAGTAAAGAGGCTTTTATCAAAGAAATGTATGATACACAAGATGCAATAAATAAAGTTACGGGAACTAGTCCAAATATAATAAGATTTCCAGGCGGCAGCAGAAAACGATTAGATGATGAAATGCTGCAGCTATTACACTGCTGTAACTTCAAAATATATGATTGGAATATGGCTTTATCTGATGGAATAAAACCTAATACACCACCAGATAAATTGATTAAGGAAGGCACAAGTGGTAAAGATAAACCAGATACTATTATATTGCTTATGCATTGTGATTATATGCATAAAAATACTTGCAGGGCATTACCACAAATAATAAATTATTATAAAAAACAAGGCTATGAATTTAAAGTTATAGATGAAAACACTCCTGAATATTATTTTTCATTTAAAAAGCCTACTTTTTTTAATTTATTTTGATAGCATATAAATTAACATAGTCAGTAAGTATAATAAATTTTTAAAAACATATTTCACATTGTTTTGGATAATATATCAAATAAATAAATTATTTTCCTAAATTGGGTTGACAATGTATATAAAGTCTAATATAATCATATGTAAACAAATAGAATTTTGATTTCAGTGTGTAACCATATTTATTTTGTGGGCAAAAGCTGAAAAAGGTTATTTTATACCTTTTTCAGCTTTTATTTTTAAATAAATCACAAGAGGAGGATATATTATATGAAAGCAAAAAAAAGATTACTTTCAATTATAACTAGTGTAGTTATGTTTACTGCATCAGTGTTGCCTTCCACAAGAGCAAATGCAGCAGAAGATCAAATTAAAGTTATAATGGATAAGATGTCTCTGGAAGAAAAAGTGGGGCAAATGTTCATGCCAGATTTTAGAAACTGGAATGGGAAGCCTTATACAGAAATGAATACTGAGGTAGCAAAGATTATACAGGATTATCATCTAGGTGGAGTTATACTATTTAGGGAAAACGTTGCCAATACAGAGCAAACTGTAAAACTTGTAGATGGACTACAAAAAGCTTCAAAAGACATTCCGCTATTAGTAACTATAGACCAAGAAGGAGGACTAGTAACAAGACTTCAGACTGGAACAAATATGCCTGGGAATATGGCTTTAGGCGCAACTAGAGACCCAAAGATAGCTGAACAGGTAGGTCAGGCCATAGGAGAAGAGTTGAATTCCTTAGGTATAAATGTAAACTTTGCTCCATCTATGGATGTTAATGTTAATCCGGATAATCCAGTTATAGGTATAAGGTCTTTTGGATCAGACCCTCAGCTTGTAGCAGATATGGGAGTAGGATATATAAAGGGATTACAGAATGCAAAGGTTGCTGCTACAGCTAAGCATTTTCCAGGTCATGGTGATACAGCAACAGATTCACACGTTGGATTACCAATTGTAGAAAAAGATATTAAAGAATTAGAAAAAACAGAATTAAAACCATTCCAAGCAGCAATGGATAATAATATAGATATGATAATGACTGCCCATATAGTGGTTCCTGCTTTAGATAATACTAAAGCTATATCTAAAAAAGATAACACAGAAATAGGGATTCCAGCTACTTTATCAAAGAAGATACTTACTGATCTTATAAGAAATAAGATGAATTATAAAGGTGTGGTTGTAACAGATGCATTAAACATGAAGGCTATAGTAGAAAATTTTGGTGAAGAGGATACTGTAATAAGAGCAATAAATGCTGGTGCTGACATAGTGTTAATGCCTGCTATAGTTCAAGGCACAGACCAAATTAAAAACCTTGATAAAGTATATAATGCAGCAGTAGAAGCAGTTAAGTCAGGTAAAATACCTGAAGAAAGAGTAAATGAATCTGTAAGAAGAATATTAAAATTAAAAATAGACAGAAATATAATAGAAAATAAAGACAGCAGAACTTTAGATCAAAAGATTGCAGATGCAAAGAAAGTTGTTGGATCAGAAGCTCATAAGAAAATAGAAAAAAATGCAGCAGAAAAGGCTGTAACTCTTATAAAAAATGATAACAATATATTACCATTTAACCTTGAGAACAATAAAAAAGTGTTGCTTGCAGCAAATTTACAAAGCAGATTGAATCTTATGGAGTTATCTATGAATAGCATAATTAAAGACTTAAAATTATCAAATATTAAGGTAGATACTATGCTTTATAATTCAACAGATGCTTTAAAAGAAGAAGATAAGAAGAAGTTGGATGAAGCAGATTATATAGTATTATCCACAATGAATGCTAATGGAAATGCTAAATTTGTTCAGGAAGCTACAAAGTATGCAGCAGATAAGAATAAAGATCTTGTAGTAATGTCCACAAGAAACCCATATGATATAGCTTATTTACCTGATGCAAAGGCTAATATAGCTGTATATGGCTCCAGCGGATACGATCAAACACAACAAGGAGAAGCTGCACTTCCAATAAATATACCTGCAGGTATGGAGGTTATATTTGGACTTGTTAATCCTACAGGAAAGCTTCCAGTATCTATTCCAACTGCAGATAGAAAAGGAACATTATATGCTTTTGGTCATGGATTATCTTATATAGATGAAGAAGCTATAAAAGAAGCTGAAGAAGCCGTAGTAAAGGCTGAAAAATCCTTAAATAGAGAAGATTTAGAAAATGCTATAAAATTATCAAATGGTTTAGCAGATTCTGAAAAGAAACAAGAGTTACTTGCTAGATTGAATAAAGTAGAAGAAAAGATAAAACAGGCTGAAGCTGCAAAAAAAGCTGAAGAAGAAGCTAAAGCAGCAGAAAAAGCAAAGACAGAAAACAAAAAAGCTGATGCAAGTAAAGAAAAAGCTCCATCAAAAAATGTTGCTGGAACAAAATTGCCAAAGACTGGTGAACCAATAGGTTTTGCAGGATTAATGGTTTTAGGATCCTTAGCTTCCGCAGCAGGAGTATTTATAAGAAAAAAATAATTAAATAAATGTATTAGCATTAATTTGCAATATGTTAATTAGTTAAATATGCCTGAACTTAAAAAATTGATGATTTTTAAGTTCAGTTTTTTTTATAGGTGAAAGAAGCCATTTGTGGGTGGGGTAAGTTCACAAAATATTTAGATCTATATGAAGTTAGAAATTAATGTTACAATATAATCATATGAATACTTATAGAAATATTAAAAAAGGAGGCTGAAGGTGATGAAAAAACTAATTTCATGGAATGTTAATGGTTTAAGGGCTTGTGTTCAAAAAGGATTTTTAGACTACTTTAAAGAAGTAGATGCGGATATATTTTGTATTCAAGAAAGCAAGCTTCAGGAGGGGCAAATTGACTTGTCTCTTGAAGGATATTATCAGTACTGGAATTATGCTGAAAAGAAAGGGTATTCTGGTACTGCAATCTTTACTAAAGAAAAGCCGATTTCTGTGGTTTATGGAATTGGCATAGAGGAACATGACAAGGAAGGCAGAGTAATAACTTTAGAATATGAGGAGTTTTATATGGTAACAGTGTATACTCCTAATTCTCAGCAGGAATTAGCAAGATTAGATTATAGAATGGAATGGGAAGACAGCTTTAGAAAATATATAAAGGGACTAGACCAAAATAAACCTGTAATTTTATGTGGAGATTTAAATGTGGCACATAAGGAAATAGATTTAAAAAATCCAAAAACTAATACAAAAAATGCAGGCTTTACTCCACAAGAAAGAGAAAAATTTACTACTTTTTTAGAAAGCGGGTTTATAGACACCTATAGATATTTTTATCCTGAAAAAGAAGGAATTTATTCTTGGTGGTCCTATAGATTTAATGCTAGAAAAAATAATGCAGGATGGAGAATAGATTACTTTTGTGTATCAGAAAGACTGAAGGATAAATTACTAGGTGCACATATACATACTGAAGTAATGGGGTCAGACCATTGTCCGGTAGAACTTAGAGTATCAGAAATCCATTAATAGATGTTCATAAATAATATTAGTTAATAAAGAAAACAATAGTATTATTCTTTTGATAAATTTTAAGAAGGTGTTAAGTTGGGCAGGTTAGCAGTAGCTGATAAATTTGTAGATAAAAATTTTCATGCACTGACACATAAAAATTTTAGATATTTTTGGCTTGGGCAATGTGCATCTTTAATTGGAACTTGGATGCAAAGTATAGGACAAAGCTGGCTGGTGCTTTCTATTACTAATTCACCATTTTTACTTGGTATTTTAGGTACTGTACAATTTATACCTGTAACAGTTTTTTCATTATTTGCCGGTGTGGTAATAGATAAATTCCCTAAAAAAAAGCTATTGATATTTACTCAAGTGTCATCCATGCTGTTAGCTTTTGCATTATCTTTTTTAGTTTTTACCAAAACTGTAAGATATGAATACATACTAGTACTAGCATTTTTGCTTGGGTGTGTCAATTGTATTGATATGCCAACCAGACAATCTTTTACTGTGGAGATTGCGGGGAAAAAGGATTTAATGAATGCTATAGCATTAAATTCAGCTACTTTTAATTTAGCTAGAATATTAGGACCTAGTATTGGTGCCATAGTAATGGCTTATTTTGGTGCGGGCTGGTGTTTTTTCTTTAATGGAATAAGTTATCTGGCAGTACTATATGGTTTATATAATATTCATGTTGAATCCTATGTAAGAGAACATAAAAGTGAGGAAAATGTGCTTAAAGAAATAAGAGATGGACTTAAATATGTAAAGAACTCTCCAATTTTGCTAGAGACAGTTTTATTGCTTTTTGTTGTTGGAGTACTGGCATTTAACTATAATGTTTTAGTACCTTCTTTTACAAAACTGGTACTTAATCAGAATGAAAAAACCTATGGAGTTTTGATGTCATTTTTAGGATTTGGGTCTTTAATAGGAGCTCTTACGGTTTCAATGCGAAGTAAAAAAGGACCTCAGTCAAAAGTTTTAGTCATAAGTTCTCTGCTCATATCTTTAATGCTTATTTTAAATGGACTGAACAAAAACCTTATAACTACAGGATTGATTTTAGCTATTACTGGCATTTGCAATATTTTCTTTTCAACTACTGCTAATTCCATGTTACAGCTTAACTCAAAGGATGAATATAGAGGAAGAGTAATGAGCATCTATACCTTAGTATTTGCAGGTTCTACACCATTAGGAAACCTTTTTACAGGCTGGATTTGTGACAGCTTTGGACCTTCTAGAGGATTTTTAATAAGCGGGATTTTAGTGCTGGTATTAGTATCAGCAATTAAACTATTGTTAATGAGAGCTAGAAGAATAGTTATATAATTAATAAAATAGTCCTTCAAGAAAGAAATTTCATTGGAGGACTATTTTAATGTATGGAAAGAACACTTACCTATTTAGTTCTTCCATTATTTTTTTAGCAATAGTATCTGCATCAATATTATCATCAACTTCCATGGAGATGTATTGGCATTTACCGGCTGCTTCTCCTGTAAGATATAGAATTTGACCTGTAGAGTCATCAATTTTTTTCAGCACTTGAGCTTTATCACCTTTTTTAACAGTAACAGTTCCGCCTTTAGCAAGATTTATTTTATGATCTGATCTAAAGGCTATGATCTGACCTAACTTTGCTTTCATAGTAGTAACACCCTTTTCAAATTTTATTTTTACTTATTATATCGTAATGTAAGGAATATATCTTAATAATAACTACAATAGGATAAACTTAATAATGTCTTTAAAATGAATAAAATATAAAAAATCTCAATGAAGAAAAAACATTGAGATTTTTTTGATATAAAGATTCATATGAATGCATATTTAAAAGTAAGAATATAAAATTTCAAGTCTCTTTTTGCTTTGTAATTTCATAATATATAAGGGAGGGAGATAGATGATGATATTACCAGCGGGTTCCGTTATTTCAGGAGACGCAGGGCATAACGCTTATCCTGATACTGGAGCTCAAGGCACAAGAAAAGAAGATGATTTAACTAGAGAAGTATGGTTAAAGCTGCAAGGGAAATTAAAATCTTTAGGGTATATAATAGTAGATTGTACTCCTTGGGATATGAAGTTTAATTCAGTAAATGGATCTTTAGGATATAGAGTTAGAACTGCTAATAAAAGTGGTTCTAAACTTCATCTTTGTATTCATTTTAATAGTGGCGGAGGAACTGGGGTTGAATGTTTGATAGTTCCAGGAGGAAATGCAGAAGAATTTGCAAAACAGATTTGCAGTGAAATCTCAAAAGATCTAGACATTCCAAATAGAGGAGTTAAAGATGGCAGTAAACTATATGTCCCTAGATATACAAATATGAGCTGTGTTTTAATTGAGTGTGCTTTTGTTGATTCAAAGTCAGATATGGAAAAATACAATGGGGATATTATTGCAAAAGCTATTGTAAAAGCAGTTACTAATGCTGAATCTACCAGTGAAGACACAGTGCAGCCTATAAAGCCAAATGTAAATATAAACTATGTAAATAGCATATTAAATCCTAATGCAGAGATAATTAATGATTGGTTTTATGTAAGGGATGCATCAGGTAATATAATACCTGGAAAAGTGGATATTGGAGATAAAATAGAAGTGTTAGATATATCCTATTCAAAACAGTTAACACTGGTGAAATATCCAGTTAGCCGCGGTACTAGAACTGAATATATTAAAAATGTTCCTGAAAATATAAAATATTTTTATCAAGATCAATATAAAAATGGTTCCACTCCAGAATCTGTATATCAGGATTCAGGACTTACCTATAAAATAGGTTCATTAAGTCCAAGGGAAAATGCTACTCCGCTTTACAGACAGAATGAAAGGCTGCATATAGCCTATAGCACGGATAAGGGTACGAATACTAAAAGCGGTTATGTAAAATACAATGGCAAATTTAGCAAGTTTTAGGGGTGTTTTTATGATATTTGAACAATTTCTTACTTTAGATTATATAAGCACCTTTTTAGGTACTGTAATAGTAACCATGCTAATGGTTCAATTTTTTAAAGAGTTACCTTATATAAAAAAGATTCCTACAAAATATTTTACTTTTATAGTAGCTCTATTTAATATAGTGATCTGCAGCATATTGACTAATTCATTTGCTTTTAAAAATCTATATTTAGTATTTATCAATGCTATATTAGTAACATTTACATCTACGGGAGGCTATGATTTTACTGTAGGCAATGTAAAGTTTAATAAAGAAATACAAGCTGAAAACAGTAAAGATATTATTGAAAAAACAAAATCTTTAAAAGAAGTAAGTTCTACAGAAAGCACAGAATCTAAAAAATAGTAATAGCCATGAATGAGATAAACTTATTCATGGCTTTTTGCTAGTATTAAAGCATTGTGCATTTTTCTCCCAGGGAATAAATATAAAGTTTATGAAGAGGTCTTGTCATAGCTACATAAAGAAGTTTTACATCTAATTCTTTTTCCGTATATTTTTCCTTCGAAGCATTTGCTATTATAACTATGTCAAATTCCAAACCTTTTACAAGGTAAGATGGGATTATTACAATTCCACCAGAATAATTTTTTTCTTTTCCGGTTATAAGGGAAATATTTTTATGTTTCTTTAATAAATTTTTAAGTTGTAAGCATTCCGTTAAGGTTTTACATATTATTGCCATGGATTTGTAGCCTTGTTTATCCATCTCGTAAATTTTGGTTTCTATATCATTTGCTATTGCGTTTAAAGAATTTTTTTCATAAACTTTTACTTCTTCACCATGACGTATTACAGGTTTGGCTTTTGGAAGACGTGGATCTTTAAGACTTCCAATTACTTTACTTGCTCTATCCATTATTTCTATGGTAGTTCGATAGCTTTGTTCTAAGGAAAGCAGGTTAGAAGGTTCCTTTGGAAATATATATTTTGAAACATGGTTCCAGTCTTTTATGCCATCATAGCTGTATATTCCCTGACACAGATCACCTAGTATAGTGAAAGAACTGCTGTTTATTATTTGTTTCAGCATATAGAGCTGAAATAAGCTAAAGTCCTGGGCTTCATCTATTACTATATGTTTTAAATTTATTTTTTCATCTAGCCCGAATATTAAAAATTTAATATACATTAGAGGAGATAAATCTTCTATTTCCAAGTTTTTGTCTAAAAGATTAAGAAGGGAATATTCCTTTATATAAGCTATAGATTCATTAATATAATCGTTTTTATTAAAATTTTCTAGGTTCATTAAAAAATCAATATAATATTCTATTACAGATTTTGTTTTTATTTTAGATATATAATTTTTTATTAAAGTTTTAAGACCTTTTTTGGTGTCTGAAAGTAATTTATCTCTTTCCTCAGCTAGATTTATAATCTTGGCTCTCCTCTCAGGGGAATCTTCCATATCCCTTCTAACTTTATTTATCTCTGTGTCAAATTCCCGCTCAATCTGCTCAAGAATTTTATTTTTTTCATATTTAACTTTATTGGTCAAACTTTTTTTCATTTCATTAATACGTTTCATAAAAGGAAGATAGCTGTATTCCTCAATAAATTGATGGTTAAGCTCTTCATAGGTGAATAGTACAAAATTGTATATTTTAAAATCTATTTTGGGTATAAAATCCTTTTCCAATTCCTTGATGTACTTTTCAAGCATATCTTTAAATTCTAAAGAAGATTTAATTGAAGATGCAATGATTATATTATCATTACAGGAGTTTTTATATCTTGAATAATTTTCGATTATGGTGGAAAGTTTCTCTTGGGAATTTATTAACTTATACTTTTTTCCTATAACTTCAAAAGCAAATTCCTCAAAAGTAGTCTGAGTTACATTTTCCACTCCTAATTCTGGAAGTACCTCTGAAATATAGCTTAGAAAGAATCTATTTGGTGCTATTATCATATAGCTTTCTGGTTTTATATCTTTATTGTGGTACATTAGATAGGCTATTCTGTGTAGTGCTATAGTAGTTTTTCCACCACCTGCAGCACCCTGGACAATAAGTGGTTCCCACATAGGTGCTCTTATAACTTTGTTTTGTTCTGCTTGAATAGTGGATACTATATCTTTTAATCTATTATCTTTATTTGAGCCTAGAGCGGCTTGAAGAAAGTCATCATTGGTAGTTATGTCTATATCATATATTTCTTGAAGCTCTGCTTTTTCTATGGTATACTGCCTCTTTAATTTTATTTCTCCAGATATTTCACCATCAGGACAGGAGTAACTTGCTTTTCCCAATCGTCCTTCATAATATAAATTAGCAATAGGAGCTCTCCAATCTAAAATCAGAAGATCATGATCTTCTTCACGCATAAGTGACATCTTTCCTATATAATATTTTTTGCAATTTTCATTGCCTTCTTCAGCAAAGTCTACTCGGGCAAAATAAGGTTTGGAGAGGCCTTTAGAAATATCTAAAAGTTTTCTTTTCATATTTTCCTGAAGGGATGTATTTATTACTAATTCATTAAACTGTTCAGCGTTATCTGAGTTATAATGACCTTTACCATATTCAATAGCTTCATCGATTTTTAATTTTTGCTTTAAAAACATTTTCTTATAATTTTTTAAATAGTCTATAGTGTAGTTTAGCTTTTTTATTTCTTCTTTATAATTAGGATGATCACATACAGACATTTTGCTTTCACCTCCTGAAATTAATTATATATTTTCACTTAGCATGACCTGTTAAATTCTAAAGCCTATTTATTTGTGGAGTAATTTATGAGTCAGCATAATCAATTGTAATAAAATAGGGGAGAAAAGGAAAGTTTAAGATAGGATAATCCTATGGGAGATAAAATAGATATTAATGTTAAACTAATTTTTTTATTGAATTTCTAAATTTTACTTGACAGTTCTATATTTTTTGTATATAGTAAGAGTATAAATTTTAAATCAAATATGATAGGGTTGCTCGTATGTAACCTAAAATTGTTTGAAACGAATACCTTATTATAAGGTATTTTTTACTTTATAATAATAATATGTATTTTAAAATATAATTTGAAATTGAGAGCATAGGTTATTTAATTATTTTAGCCTGTGCTTTTTTTATTTTTACTAAATGATTTTAGAGAAAATGTGCTATGATTAGTATATAATTTTTTAAGGTAATAAATTGATTTAACAAAGAATGGTGGTGAAAATCATTATAATTATAAAATTTTATAACTATAATGAAGCTTATGAAATTTGTAAAAGAAGATTTTTTAAAAGAATACCATATTACAGAAGAGGACATTGAAAAAATTGGAATAGATTGGGATACTTTGAATCAGATATATATGGATTTTATTAAATATAAAGATACTTATGAAACTCAGGCAGAATTTATAGCAAGTACTCTTAGATCACATAAGAAAATACATTCTGTAAAATCTAGAGTAAAATCCCCTGAAGGATTAATTGAAAAGATTATAAGAAAAACGCCTGATAGAAAAGAAAAATATGGAGAGAATTTTAAATTTTCCGTAGAAAATTACAAAGAACAAATAACAGATTTAATTGGAGTAAGAGCTATACATATTTTTAAAGAGGATTGGGAAGATATACATAATTTTATTTTAAAGACTTGGAAGGTAGCTGAAATAACTGCGAACGTAAGAGATGGAGACGATACTAAAAGATTTGAAGAATTAAATATTCAAATTCAGTCTAGAAAATCAGGCTATCGTTCTGTACACTATTTGATAGAGTTTTTCCCTACTAATCAAAAGGTTATAGCAGAAATTCAAGTGAGAACAATATTCGAAGAAGGATATGGAGAGATAGATCATCAACTAAGATATTCTCACAGTGAAATTCCAGAAGTATTAGCTTTAAATCTTTTACTATTTAATCGTATAGCAGGAAGTGCAGATGAGATGGCTTCTCTTATTAATTTAATCAATAGAAATTGGACGGAAATGAGACAAAAATATGAGAATATAATAGATTCAAAAGATAAGCAGATAAAGGAATTAAAAGATACTATCAGAAATAAGGCAACTATTGAGGAAAAAGATAAAGAGGAAATCCTGTTAAGTCTCGATGATATCATGGAAGATCATTTGAAAGACTTAACAGAAAATCTAATTAAAACTTTTAGTAGAATAAATAAATAAATTTAAAATAAATATATAATGTGTAAAGTTTTTTAAAACAACGCTTAAGATACCGAACAAAAAGCTGATTTTTATAGTAATTATATTATGATTATTAAATAATAATTCCATGTGACTTAAAGAAAAGTACTGAATGTAATAACAAAAGCTTGTACTCTTTTTTCTACAAGAAACACTTTAGAAACAATTATATTAATTTTAGAAAAAAGTCATTTGTATAATTTTTTATGACAGAGTAGAAAGGGGGATAGACAATTATGTTATTAAGTGAAAGATATAAGAGTGTTTATGTATTTAGAGTAGAACAGAAGAGATTATTTAAAAAAGTATCTACAGCTTTTGATGGTAATAAATATGCTGTAAGCAAATGTGAAGAGGAGTTGCCTATAAGAGTAAAAAGGCATCAATCTGTACTTATAAGAAAACTTGGGAATTCAGATATAACATTGCAGCATAACAAGGTTACAAATCTTAAATTAGCAGCAGAAAAGATAGATAAGGTAGTAATAAAGCCAGGAGAAACATTTTCATTTTGGAAGCTTGTAGGAAGAACTTCTAAGAAAAAAGGATATAAAGAAGGAATGTGTTTATCCATGGGAGAAGTGAGGACAGGAGTAGGAGGCGGCTTATGTCAATTATCAAATTTAATATATTGGATGGTACTTCATACTCCACTTCAAGTTACTGAAAGGTACAGGCATAGTTTTGATCCTTTTCCAGACAACGGAAGAGTTTTACCCTTTGGAAGTGGTGCCACAGTATTCTTTAATTACGTGGATTTAAAGTTTAAGAATGAAACACCATATACATTTCAAATTCTTATATACTTTGATGACAAGTATATAAAGGGAGAAATAAGATCTGATAAAGAGTTAGATGAGTCTTATCATGTATTTGAAAAAAATCATAAGTTTATTGAAAAAGATGGCAAGTACTATAGAGAAAATGAAATTTGGAGAACTGTTATAGATAGAGTTACAGGAAATAAAGTAGAAGAGGAACTTCTCATAAAAAATCATTGTGAAGTTAAGTATAAGGTATCAGGCATAGACTAAAATAATATAAGAAACCATGAGAATTCTACTTCTTATGGTTTCTTATATTTATTATAATATGTGTAAATTTTCTAAGTCCTGTATAAATTCATTGAAATTTAGTGTCTTTGAAGGAGGAAGTATAATTTTTGCACTACTTAGTATTTTTTTATCTTCAGTGACTAGTATGTAGTTTTCATGGCTTTTACAGATACAAAGCAGGTTAAAGTCAGTTCTAGAAAGTTTATTTTCATCTATATAGTAGATGCTTTTATTAATGTTATGTTTAATGGGGTAATTGAATTTACAATTTTCAAATTCTGATTCTTCATTATCGATTATATGATTTAGTAATTTAAGAAACTTATCCGTAAGTACAGGGATGCCATTATGTTTTGCAAACTCTTTTTTAGATAATTCTATAGAAATATCTTGAGAAATTTTAAAATCTATTTCTTTGGCAGATTCCATAGAATCAAATAATTTAGGATACTTATTCCATATATTTATAACTATATTTGTGTCTAGCAAATATTCTTTAATAAACATAAACATTTCTGCTCCTTTTTAATAGATGATTTTAATGTATTTATAGTATTTCATAGTTATATCTATAAATATGTATGATGGCTATAAATTTATGAGAAAATAGGTGATATTTTTAGTATAATGCTATTTCTTGTTGTTAGTAATGAATTCAATTGTTCTTAAACTATTATAAAATATATAGAAATGTTATAATTTTTATGAGGTGAATATTATGAATAATTTTGGATATTTTATGCCTACTAAGATTTTTTATGGAAAGAATGTTATAAAAGAAAAAGGAAGCTTATTTACACAGTTTGGTAAGAAAGCCTTCATAGTTACAGGAAGATCTTCTTCAAAAAAGAATGGTTCTTTAGAAGATATAATTAATGCATTAAAAGAACAAGATATAGACTATTCAATATTTGATGAGGTGGAGGAAAATCCATCTATGGAGATGGTGGAAAAAGCAGCAAACATAGGAAAAAGTGAAAAGGCAGATTTTATAATAGGTATAGGAGGAGGGTCGCCACTTGACTCTGCAAAGGGTATAGGTGTTTTAATAAATAATCCAGAGGCTAAAAAAGAAGACTTATATTCTGATAAAAAGCTAGAATCCATTCCTGTAATAGCAGTACCAACTACAGCAGGAACTGGTTCAGAGGTTACTCCGTATGCTATTTTTACAGATAATAGAGAAAAGACAAAGAAAAATTTTTCCCATAGGGTATTTCCTAAAATAGCTTTTTTAGATACTAAGTATTTGATGGATACTCCAGATAAGGTTACTATAAATACGGCTGTAGATGCACTATCACATCTTATAGAAGGGTATTTATCTACAAAAGCCAATATTTTAAGTGATACCTTAGCGGAAAAAGGATTGTCTATGTTTAAAGAATGCAAAGGTGCATTGGCAGAAAAAAATTTTTCCTATGAAGTTAGAGAAAAATTACTTTTATTGTCTACTTTAGGAGGTATGGTAATAGCTCAATCAGGTACTTCGCTGCCTCATGGTATGGGATATCCATTAACTTATTTTCACCACATACCCCACGGAAAAGCTAATGGACTATTGCTAAAAGCTTATTTAGAGTTCTGTGAAGATAAAGGTAAAGTAAATACTATATTGAGTTTACTAGATATGAAAGATTTAGATGAATTAGGCGTATATTTAAGAGAGATTTTAGGTGAAGAAATATTTATAAGCGAAGAAGAAATAAATGCATATACAGACAGCACTATAAATAATAAATCTAAGTTAAAAAATCATCCTTATGAAGTTAATAGAGAGGATATTTTAAATATCTATAAGAAGAGTTTGATGTATAAGTAAAAGTTTTTATGCAAAAAAGTCAATGATGTTAAATGGCACCATTGGCTTTTTCAATATTACTAAGTTTTGACGTCTTACTTTTTGTATACTTTCCTCTGAATTTATTAGGTGTAATGCCAATTATTATTTCTTATAATATCTTATATAGCATTAAGATACAAAAAAGATGATATAAAGAGAGAATTTAAGCTAGGAAGTAGAAAACAGGAATTTGTATTGGAATAATGCTCTTATGCTTGTTCTTATTTACCTTTGTCATATCAACTATTCCAGAACCTAAATTAATAATGGATTATATAAATGGTGTTGATTTAGGTAAAGGTATAGAAAATCCAATGTTTGTATTAGTATATAATGTACTGGGTGTTGTAATATTCCTAGGTTTTGCAGCAATTTGCTACAAGAGATATGAAAAAAAATTAAAAAACGGGGAAATAGGTAAACTATAGAAAAATAATAGATGTTAAGGAGGCATTAAATTGAAATTACATGAGAATATCAATATAGATGGAATAAATAGATTAGAAAGCAGGGCTTATTTTAAAAGCTTTCCCTCTCTAGAATATGCAAGGTTAGAAGACAAGGAGTTTACGCATAATTATCTGCTTTTAAATGGAGTTTGGAAATTCTTATTTTTAGATGCTCCTGAATATGCACCAGAAGATTTTTATAAAGATGATATAGATTTAAAAGATTATAATGATATTCAAGTTCCGGGAAACTGGCAGATGCAGGGATATGGAAAGATGCATTATTCAGATCTTTGGTATAACTTTCCTATAAATCCTCCATATGTTCCCACAGAAAATCCTACAGGGATATATAGAAGGGATTTTAAAATAGATGATACTTGGTTAAATAAAAGAATAATCATTAGATTTAATGGAGTAGATTCAGCTTATAGGCTATTTATAAATGGAAGCGAAGTAGGTTATTCCAAGGGAGCAAGATTAACAGCTGAATTTGATGTTACGGATTTTGTAAGAGTTGGAAAGAATCAAATAACAGTAATGGTTTATCAGTGGTCAGATGGTACTTATCTAGAAGATCAAGACATGTGGTGGTTAAGTGGAATATTTAGAGATGTAGAACTCTATAGTGAGCCTCTTGAAGGAATCAAAGATATTTTTGTTAAAACTGATTTAGATGAAAGTTACTCAAAAGGAACTTTGGAAGTAAATTTTAAACTTAATGAATGTAACAATCATAAACTTAAAGTATCTTTAGTAGACAAGCACGGTAATGAAATTTTAGAGGATACTATTATACCTGATAGCAAGAATTTTACCTTTAACAGCAAGGAGGTAGAGATAAGAACTTGGAATGCTGAAGAGCCAAATTTATATACACTTTATATTTCAAATTATAAAGAGGATGACCTTATTGAAGTTATACCAATAAAATTAGGTTTTAGAAAGATAGAGGTAAAAGGAGAGGTGTTTACTGTTAATGGAGTAGCAATTAAGTTTAAGGGAGTAAATAGACATGACTTTAATAGTGTTAATGGCAGGGTTGTTGCAAAGGAAGAGATCAAAAAAGATATAATCCTAATGAAGCAGCATAATATAAATGCAATTAGAACTTGTCATTATCCCAATTCTCCATATCTCTATGAATTATGTGATGAATATGGAATGTATGTTATAGATGAAACAGACCTTGAATGTCATGGATTTGAACTTACAGGCAATTATGCATATATAACAGATGACCCCAAATATGAATTAGCATATGTTTCTAGATTAGAAAGAATGATAGAAAGAGATAAAAATCATCCTGCTATAATAATGTGGTCTTTAGGTAATGAATCTGCTTTTGGACATAATTTTAGAGTTATGGCTAAAAGGGCAAAGAAATTAGATAATACAAGACTAGTGCATTATGAAGGAGATTTTGAAGCAGAGGTTACAGATGTTTACTCAACTATGTACACCTGGCTTGAACATGATTCTAAGCTTTTAATGAGTGAGATTATCGAAAAATCTAAAAAGCCACATATACTTTGTGAATATTGCCATGCTATGGGTAATGGACCAGGAAACCTTAAGGATTATCAGGAACTTTTCTATAAGTATCCTAAATTTCAGGGTGGTTTTATTTGGGAATGGTTTGATCACGGAATAAAGTCTATAAGTGAAAATGGGGAAGTTTATTATAAGTATGGTGGAGATTTTGGAGACGATCCAACAAATTATAATTTCTGCATAGATGGGCTGATTATGCCAGATAGAACTCCATCACCAGGACTACTTGAATACAAAAAGGTAATAGAGCCAGTAGAAACCCATGAAGTGGATCTAAAGACTGGAATTTTTAAAATAATCAATAGATACGATTTTAAATCCTTAGAGGATTTAGATCTAGTATATACCATATACGAAGATGAAAAAGTTTTGAAAAGTGGAAGATTATCATTGCCTAATATCAAAGGAAGAGAAGAAACTTTAATTAATATTTCTATTCCACAGGATTTTATAAAAACTCAAGGAGCGGATTACTATATTAACTTTTCCTATGTATTAAATAAAGATACTTCCTTTGCTAAAGCTAATCATGAATTAGCAACAGCACAGTTTAGATTTGTTAATGACTTAGGAATATGCAATGTTAAAGCAAAAGGTACTCTAGAAGTGGTAAAAGATAGTTATCTGATTAAGGTTATAGGAGACAATTTTAGTTATGAATTTGATACCGTTAGAGGAACTTTAGATAAGGGTTATAAGGATAATAAAGAAGTAATTAAAAGAGGACCTAAATTAAATTTCTTTAGAGCTCCAATAGATAACGATATGTATATTGCTGAGGATTACTATAAAAAGTATTTTATGCATCTAATGCATGAAGTAATCAGGGAAGTGTCTTATAAGTTAGAAGATAATAAATTTTACTTTAATGTAAAGACTATTAATGGTTCAACTAATAGCTCTTGGTATTTTGAAAGTACTTATTCTTATACCATTCTTCCAAATGGAGATATTTGTGTTTCTGTTTCTGGTATTCCTAGTGGCATGAAGGAAAATGCACCAGAAATGATTCCAAGAATTGGAGTAAAATTAGATATTAATAAAGATTTCTGCAGTGTTAAATATAAAGGTAAAGGTCCTAATGAAAATTATGCAGATTCAAAGGAGTCCAGTTTATTTGGAGTTTATGAAACTGACATAGATGGATTGTTTACGAATTATGTTAAACCACAGGAAAATGGCAATAGAGCAGATATAAAATATGTAAGACTTTCAGACGATAGAGGACTAAGTGTAATGGTAAAGGCAAAAGATAACTTCAACTTTAGTGCTTCCTATTATGAAGATAAGGACTTAGAAAAAGCAAAGCATACTATTGATTTAGTAAAAAGAGATTATATAGTGCTTAATATCGATTATAAGCAAAATGGTTTAGGAACAAATTCTTGTGGACAAAATCAATTAGACAAGTATAGATGCAAATTTGAAGAATTTAAATTAGAATTTAATATAAGACTTTATAATAACAAATCCATAAGTGATAAAGTTTTATCTAGAGTTGATTTTATCTAGTTTAATGAGATTAAATAAAGGTCTACCTATTAATGGTTAAAAAATGCTAATAGGTAGCCCAAACTTTTTAAAGTCTATAAAAGATTAAGGATATTACATTATGTGTGAATAAAGAAAACCATGCAGCTATTAAGTTATATAAAAAAATAGGTTCTAAAAATCAGTGGCATATGATAGTTTCTAAAAACAACATTTGAAGCATTTAGGTATAATATATTTATATATCATGAAAAAATGATATATAAGCATTATTTAATCATAGGTGTTTATTTACATGCAGCATTGTATATGGTATTATCACAAATAAAGGATATAAAATACCATATAAAATAGTTTCGAAAGTGAGGAGTGGCTATGGATAGTTTATTAAAGAAAAAGGTAGATTTAATGGTGGATAATTTCCATGAACTTAAAAAAGGTTTTAAGTGGGAGTATGATCTAGTAAAACACTTTGGAGCTATGATTCATGCAACAAAAGGAAAGACCGTTAAAGTTGAGAAACTTAATGAAATAAAAAGTTATATAAAACAAGAAACTAGCTGGACTTCATATTTCAGAGGAGCAAATATTTTCCTTTTATCCAATCTTTTATACTTTGAAGAGGATTATGAGAGATTTTTTAAAGATATGCTTGAGGTTTATGATGAAATGAAAAAATCAGGTTTTAGAGGCAGTACTTATTTGCCTTTGGCTTCTTATACTTTAGTTAAAGAAGTACCTAGGGAGTTATGGGGTTATAAAATTAAAAGAATGAATGAATTCTATGAAAATATGAAGAAAAATCATTTTTGGTTAACTTCTTCTGATGATTATGTTTTCGCAGCAGTATTAGCTACCACAGATTTGAATGTAGAAGAAACTTCTCAAAATATGGAAGCTTGTTATAAACTATTAAATAAGGATGTTTTCTGCAGGGGTAATAACCTTCAGACTCTTTCTCATATATTAGCAATAGGAGAGGAAGAAGTAGAAGAAAAATGTGAAAAAGCTATAAAATTATATACCAGATTAAAAGATAAAAAATGCAAATTACAATATGATGGATTAGCTACTTTAGGTGTTTTAACTCTTATAGCTACTGATGTAGATAAAATAGTTGATGAGGTAAAAGAAGTTTATGATTATATATATGAAAAAGATGGATATGGGTTTTGGAAACTTGATAAGTCTATGAGAACCATGTTAGCAGCAAATTTAGTTTCTGATTTTTATATAGAAGGAATAGAAGAAGGACTATTACAGGTAACTTTAGGTAATAGCATAAATGCTATAATAATTGCACAGCAGCAAGCAGCAGTAGCAGCAGCATGTGCAGCTAGTGCTGCTGCAGCTTCTTCTTCTAATTCTTAAATTTTTATAAATATTAGAATTAAAAATTATTTAGATTAGCTTTAAATTTGTTTAAAATATATTTTTTACCTTCTACCAGTCTTGTGACCAACATAGCACATACGGTATTTCCAGTAGAATTAAGAAGAGTTGCTGGGGCGTCTATTATGGTACTTATAACAGCTATTATGGCTAAACTTTCAGGTGGAAAACCATAAATATTTAGTATTAAAATTTCTCCAATCATTCCACCGCCGGGAATAGCGCCCATTACAGCACCTACCAAGTAAGATACAAAAATTATAGTAATTATTGATTTAAAGCTAGTCATATCTTTTCCTAGAAGTCCTAAAAGAAAAGTGATTTTCATAACTCCTCCTATTACAGAACCATCCTTGTGTATATTGGCTCCTAGAGGAATTACAGTTTCTGCAATATCTTTTGAGACTCCCATTTTCTTTGTGCTTTCAAGGTTTATGGGAATACATGCTGCACTGGAACAGGTAGCAAGTGCTGTTATAGATGGAGCTAATGCATTTTTCCAAAATATTTTCACTGCTGATTTGCCATCAGCCATAAAAGCATAAACAGTAAACATTCCAAAATAATAAATGACTGAAAGCATCAGATAAAGGATGAACACCCTGGCATAGCCTTCAAGTATTTGTGGCCCAAGCTGACCAATCACTGATGCAAAGTAGCATCCAAGACATATTGGAGCAATATACATTACTATATTTACCATTTCCATCATCACTTTAGATGCGGAATCTAAAAAGTTTGCTATAGTTTTTGATTTTTCTCCAACTATAGCTGTTGAAAATCCAAATAATATTGAAAATACAATCAGCTGAAGCATATTTTTTCTAGAAAATAATGATACAAAATCTGATACAGTAAAAGTATTTACAAATTGTTGTAAAACACCTGTATTATTTGTATTTTGTATTTCATTAACTCCTTGGACTAGGATTTTTTGTATATTTTCACTATTCACACCTTTAGTAGGATTTATTATTAAAGCACCTGCAACACCTATTATTGCAGCAATAAGTGCTGTAAAAGTAAATACTATGAATACACTTAACATGATCTTTCCTAGTCTTTTCATACTAGCCATATTTGCTATAGATGAAGCAACACTGAAAAATACCAGAGGTACAATCACAGTAAACATCAAATTTAAGAATAGATTACCTAAGGGTTCCACTATGGCTGCTTTTGGTCCTATCAGAGCGCCTAAAGTTCCACCTAGAATTACAGAGACTAAAAGCACTATGGAAGATTTATGATTTTTTAATAATTCCATTTTTTATTCACCTCTTTAATTGTTAAGAATAATTTAGGCTGCAATTATAGATACTAATATCTTTTTATCTGAGTTATTTGTTAAAATATTCATTTACAACTTCTTTATCATCAAAATGTATGATTTTTTCTCTAAGGATTTGGTAGGTTTCATGACCTTTGCCTGCAATAATTACGGCATCACCTTTATTTGCTCTATTAAGTGCTTCAAAGATTCCTTCTTTTCTATTTTCAATTTTTTCATAGGCACAAGAAGTCTTTAGCATTCCTTGTTCTATTTCCTCAATGATAGCTTTAGGATCTTCCATTCTTGGATTATCAGAAGTTATGATGGATAAGTTGGATAAATTTCCTGCTATTTCTCCCATTAATGGACGTTTTGTTTTGTCTCTGTTTCCTCCGCAGCCAAATACAGTAATTACGTTACCTTTTGTTATTTCTCTTACTGAAATCAAAATATTTTTTAAACTATCAGGACTATGAGCATAATCTACAATAACTAAAATATCTTTATCATTTGGAACTACCTCAAATCTGCCTGGTACACCATGAATTGTATTAATTCCAAGGATTATTTCATCTAAGGTAAGATTTGAGAAATAGCAGGCACTAATTGCAGCCAAAGCATTATATACGCTGAATTTTCCTGGTACACTAAGTGATACTTTTTTTGTCATTCCATTATAGTTTAAACAAAAGCTTACTCCTTTAAGAGAATATTTTATATTAGAAGCTCTGAAATCTGCATCATTTTCAATACCATAGGTGATAACAGGGCAGTCTGCATGAAGTTTTATATCTTGCGCTATGATGTCATCTGCATTGATTATAGCTTTTTTACACATTTTAAATAGTTTCATTTTAGCTTTTTTATAATTTTCCATGGTACCGTGTTCTTCTAGGTGATCCTGAGTGAGATTAGTAAATATGCCAATATTAAAATCACACTTATATACTCTTTCCTGATCCAGAGCCGAGGAGGTTACTTCCATAGCTACATCTGTTGCACCCTCTTTTATCATTTCTGCAAAAGATTGCTGAAGCTCAATAGAGTCAGGTGTTGTGGGATTTAGTTTTTCAGTTTTAAGCTTCTTTCCACCTATACTGTTTTCTACAGTGCCTATTATGCCAGCTTGTCGACCTGCACTGTAAAGAATTTTTGAAATAAAATAGGTTACAGAGGTTTTTCCATTGGTACCGGTGACACCAATAAGATTAAATTTTTTAGAAGGTTCACCATAATATTTATGGGCGATGGCAGCCATAGCTCTTTTAGAATTTTTGACCTTTACCATAGTAACCCATTCAGGGATTTCAAGGACTTCGTGTTCAACTAGAACTGCTGCAGCGCCATTCTTTACAGCTTCTGCAGCAAAATCATGTCTATCAACGTTTCTATTTTTAACAGCTATGAATAGAGAATCAGATTCGACTTTTCTTGAATCCCAACATATATTTTTAATTTCTTTGTCTACTGTTCCTTGAATAACTTCATAAGATAACTCATTTAAAAGCTCATGTAATTTCATACTTTACCTCCAATAATTGAAATAAGTTATAATGCTATTATATACTAAACTTTTACTATGTTTATTGTTAATAATGCTTAAAATATTGCAAAAGATGCTATAATAAATATGAGGAGGATGAGAAATGAAGGATGGAGATAATAAATTAAAAATAAAAAGAGGATATCTTAATAAAGATTTTGAATTATTCCATTTAAAAGACAAAAAAACTATGGAGTTTGAATTTCACTATCATGAATTTAATAAGATAATTATATTCATATCTGGAAATGTAACTTATCTTATAGAAGGAAAGGCGTATAAATTAAAGCCCTGGGATATACTCTTTGTAAGCAGCAATGATGTGCATAAAGCAGTAATAAGTCATGAAGAGACCTATGAAAGAATAATTATATGGGTAAATTCAAGATTTTTAGAGATGCACAACAGAGAAGGCAGTGATTTGCTTACTTGTTTTGAAATATCCTCTAAGAAAAATTTAAATCTTCTTCGTATAAATGATGAAAATATGAAAAGTGTAAAATATACTTTATTTTTACTAAGGGATGCTACAAAAGATAAAAATTTCGGAAGCTATATATTAAAAAATTCTCTATTTATTGAACTCATGGTTTATCTTAATAGGCTTTGCTTAGGAAGTAATATCAATAATGCAGAAAAGGATATTGAATATGATAAGGAAATAGAAAATATTTTACGCTATATAAATGAAAACCTTATTGAAGATCTGTCTATAGACAATATTGCTTCTGAATTTTATATGAATAAGTATTACTTAATGCATAAATTTAAAGACAAAACCGGCTGTACTTTGCATAGTTATATACAAAAAAAACGATTATTATTGGCAAGGGACCTTATAAAAAAAGGTAAAAAAATAACCCAAGTTTCTGCAGAATGCGGTTTTGGTGATTATTCAAGCTTTGTACGAGCTTTTAAAAAGGCCTTCGGAGTTTCACCTAAGGAATATAAAGATTATCTATTATAATTTTAAGTTTTTTATGTTTATAATTACAGTGCTTTTTATAAGGGCTTATAGTGCCTTTCTAAAATCTGGTTAAGGCAACAAAGAATTTGACGATATTATAATATACGCATAAAGCATAAAAAATTACAATAAAGGAGAAGCAAATGAATATATCTTTCTTATCGAGACGGTATGTAGAATATACAAATTCCATGTATAGTTCGAATAATAAAATATCTAAAAATAATAAAAAACCAGATAATGTAAATAAAAATGTGATGCTTAAAAATATTGCCAGTAAATCTTTAGGTAAAATGTCAAATAAAAATGGTATATTAAAAAGCCTAATGGAACAAAAATCTAACTTGTTAGAGAGAAAAAATTCCATTATGGAAGAAGCTTTAAAGGTTGGTAAAGACCCAAAGGATATAAAAGAAAAGATTGCTGAGATTAATAAGCAAATTGAAGCAATTGATAAAGAAATAAGTAAAATTCAATTAGAAGAGCAGCGTAAAGCTCTTGGTACTGGTGTTACTAAAGGTAAAAAAGGTGAAAAGTCTAAACAGCAATCAAATAAAACTTCTCCTAAAGACTCACAAGTAGAACCTTCTTTAGAAGATTTAAATAATGTTTTAAGGCTTTCCACTAACATATCAGGGGCTAAAGAGTTATTCTCTATAAAAAATTCAATATCACAGGAAGCTGCAATTTTGAAAGGTGAAATAAAGATAGATAGGTCTAGAGCAATTAATCCTGTTAATTCTGCTAGTAAAATGAGACGTATTAATATCATAGAAAATAGCATTGAAAGTATTAATGAAAAAATGAATACTTACCTGAGTGATGTAAACAATAAATATAAAAATAGTATAAAAGATAACACTTCAATAGATGTTATTGTAAAAAATGAACAAGAAAAAGATACAAAGAGCATCAAAAACAGGAAAGTTAAAGGCAAAACGTTACGTTCACAAATGATTAAGAATTATGTAGACAATAATAAAACTGATTATAGTGGTAACAAAGTTAATGTTATGATTTAAAACTCTTTGTTATTGTTATACTATGTTTTAAATAGGATGATGATTATGAAAAGAGCGGCGATAGAAAGAAATTTTAGGAAGATTAAAAATCAAATCTACCAGATTGAAGATATAGTAAAGCATACAAAAACTAATGCCTTGTGGGAACATGAAGCTTCCCTAAGAAAGAAAATAAAGACATTAAAAGAATTTGAAGATCAAAATCTTAATGATTATGAAATAGTTTTTAATAGATATTTAGAGCTTTTAGAATATGTTTCAGAAAGGCTCATAGAAGATTACAATAGAAAAAGTGGTACAGATTTTACCTTTCATGAAGTGGCTGAAAGTGACTATGAAGGTTACTTAAGTTCAGGTATTATTAGCCTGCTTATAACCAAACATATTCCGGAAATTGTTTCTAAAGAATTTGACAATATATTTCCTTTAAACCCTAAAAATGAATATGAAGAGGCTAGAAAATATGCTAGAAAGTTTTATCTGCATCTAGGAGAAACAAATACGGGTAAAACTTACAATGCTATGCAGAGATTAAAAGAAGTTAAAAAAGGCATATATTTATCTCCACTTAGGATACTGGCTTTAGAAAATTATGAAAGATTAAATAATGAGGGAGTTAAATGCAGTCTTATAACTGGAGAAGAAGAAATAATAGTAGAAGAAGCAACTCATATTTCTTGTACCATAGAAAAGCTTAACATAGAAGAAGAATATGATGTAGCTATTATTGATGAGATACAGATGATAGATGACTCTAAAAGGGGAGCTGCTTGGACTAGGGCTTTGCTAGCATTAAAGTGTAGGGAAGTCCATGTGTGCGGAGCTTTAAATACAAAGGAAATTTTAAAGGAAATCTTAGAAGATTGCGGGAATGAATATGAAATTATTGAATATAAGAGAAATATTCCTCTTCAAATAGAGTATGAGACGTTCAAGCATAAATCCATAGCTTTGGGAGATGCTTTAGTGGTATTTTCTAAAAAGAGAGTTTTGGAACTTGCTCACTATTATTCTGAACAGGGTATAAAAGCTAGTATTATTTATGGAGATTTGCCTCCAGAAGTTAGGAGAAAGCAATATGAAGAGTTTTTAAGCAAGGAAAATTCTATACTTATAACTACGGATGCTATTGGTATGGGAGTTAATCTTCCTATAAAGAGAATAGTTTTTATGGATATTAAAAAATATGATGGTTATGAAGTAAGATTTTTGAATTCTCAAGAGATAAAGCAGATTGCTGGAAGAGCCGGAAGAAAAGGAATCTATGATGTAGGATATGTATCTGCCTATGGAGATAATCAGAATTTCATACAAGAAATGCTTCAGTGCCAAGATAGGATTATAGAAGAGGCAGTACTTGGACCTAGCGAAGCTATACTTAAAATAAAAGGCTTGCCTTTAAAAGAAAAGTTAGCTCTTTGGAGTACTAGAAGAGATAAAATTCATTTTTATAGAAAGATGGATGTAAGCGAATATTTGATTATTCTTGACAGCATAAAATCTTATAAATTAGAAGAGATAGTGCAGTGGAAACTTATGAGACTGCCTTTTGACGTAAACAATCCAGATCTTATGAGAACCTTTATAGAATTTATTGACGAAATTTTTGTAGCGAAAAAAGAGAGCTTATCTAAAGTGGAATTTAAATTTAAAGAGCTTTATGAATTAGAAACTTATTATCAGAAGGTTAATCTTTATTATTCCTTTTCTAAAACTTTTAATTTAGATTTTGATGAAGAATGGGTAAAAGAAGAAAGGCTAAAAATCAGCGAATATATAAATTCATTATTGAAAAGAATATAATCCATAATATTTACGGAAAAAACAATTATAAAAAATCTTTCCATTGAGAATATATTAGTGACATGTAATAATATAGTTGACCGGTTAAATAAATGGAAAGGGGATGATCAGTTTGATTAAGACATGGAGGTGGCTATTAGCCTAGTAAAGGTTAATAGATGCCATAAATGGTGAGGGGGTTCTATGCCCCCTCATGTTGATTTTTATATAAAAATTTCATATATAGTGAATCTAAAGATATTATTATGGGGGAATAATTGTGTTAAAAGAAGATGTTTTTGAAAATATAAAAGAACAATTGAAAAAGTATAAGCATTACTCCTTAGAATATACGGAATATGTTGGAATTTCAAATTATGATGTGATTTGTAGTAACAATGAAATAATATTGATATTTGGATATAATAAGGAAGCAGATTTACATGAATTCCACTGGGCAGCTAATGATGCTTTAATTTTAATTAAAGAAATAAATAAATCAAATAAAAAAGGACTTATAACTTTTATCCCCAGGGAATGGCTTGATGAATTTAAAAATAATCACTTTGATATGTATGCTGTATGGAATGATTATTTCAATAATGATATTTCTAAAGGTGTTGAATATATAGAAACTATAGAGAATTTAAAAAATTGTGATTGTAAGGAAGCATCAGAAGTAACTCTTTCCTGCAGAGGTCAAAGCAGAGGATTTTCTGGTCAAACAGAAGAATGGATGAAACAATGGATTGAGGGTATGGAATCCAATGCAGTTACTTCAGGCTGTAAAGATAATGCGGTTCTAGTGCACAGAGAAAATAACCATATTGTGGGGATAATTTGTGTTGCAATCTATGGGCATGAAAGTGAAAAAGGTGCAATATTATGGGTACGTGAGATAGCTGTACGCCCTGAATATCAGCGAAGAGGAATTGCAAAGAAATTATTAAGCCAAGCATTGTTTTATGGAAAATGTCATGGAGCTAAAAGAGCATTTCTTATGGCAGATGAATGCAATGAACATGCAATAAAATTATACGAAAGCATGGGCTTTGTTGCAAACAAAAATGAAGCTCAAAATGATATGATACTAGAATAAATATAGACTTTTAGAAAACATTGACATAGAGGCTATATTGGCATAAAATTGAATTATATAAAAAATAATAAAAATCAGATGAAGGAGGACAATAGAAAATGAGATATTTATTAGTTAGTTTAGAGGTAAATAATTTATAATTGAATATCTTCGAAAGCAGAGTAGTACTTATAAAATTTTTATTTAGTATTTACTGTAAAATTTAAATTAGGGTATAAACCCTTTATTTGTGGTGCTTTCGAAAACTAATAAATAACCGTCATCTGAAACATAAAATGGATTTAAAGTGTGGCAGCATGCAGGAGGTTATCCTGTTTTTTTTATTGCCTTTTTTAAAATCCCGTGGATGGTTAAAGTCCACGGGATTTTTATATATAAAATTATTTTATTAAATCATGTATAGGGGGTGTTTTCAATGAGCGGTTTTAAGACCTTAAAAAATAACATTGAAAATAAAGGGGAGGACTTTAACTTTGTGTTACAAGAATGGAAAGGATGTTTTACCTAAGGAGCTATTAAAAGAGCTTCAAAAGTATGTTCAAGGAGAAATAATATACGTCCCTAAATCGGAAGAAAGAAAATCATGGGGAGAAAGCAATGGTACACGTGAAGCTATTAGGGAAAGAAATTTACAAATATATAAGCTTTATAATGAGGGAATGAAGATTATAGAACTTTCAGATAAATTTAATCTTTCAGAAGACAGCATCAGAAAAATTTTATTTAAAGTGAATAAAAATATTAGAAAAAATTCTTAACTCATAAATCATATACATTTTATTAAAAAAATTAATACAAAGCAGAATATATAGAGTTTTTATAGAAAAATTTATGAATATATTGTAGAAGGTGATATTTATGGTAACGATGCTTAGTTTATGTGAAATAAATAAGGAATTTGGAGAAGTAACTATTTTAAAAAATATAAATTTAGATATAACTCTAGGGGAAAGGGTAGGATTAGTTGGATTAAATGGAGCAGGAAAAAGCACCTTGGCAAATATTATTTATGGAAGTCTTAAGCCAGATGGTGGAAGCATTCTTTGGCATAAAAAGGACATAGATATTGGCTATCTTCATCAAGACAGTTTTTATGAGCAGAGAACCTGGAGAGGGGACATTGTGGATAGTAAAGGGAAAATCAATATAAAGGATTTTTCTAAGATATCTAGTTATCTAGGTATGGATAAAGTACTTTCCTGGGAAGAGGAGAGGTTTAACAATTTAAGCGGGGGAGAAAAGATGAAACTTGCCCTGGCCAGTATTTGGTCTCTTAACCCAGATTTTATTATACTGGATGAACCTACTAATCATATGGATTATCAAGGAATGCAGTGGCTTATAGAAGAATTAAATAGATACAAAGGTACCATTTTGGTTATATCTCATGACAGATATTTTTTAGATAAAACAGTAAAGAAGATAATTGAGATAAGTGATGGAATATCTGATATCTATTATGGAAACTATAGCTTTTATAGAGAGGAAAAGAAAAGGAGATACGAAAGTCAGCTTCATGAATACGAAATTCAGGAAAGTAACAAAGCTAAAATACAAGAAGAAATAAGTAGATTAAAAAACTGGTCTCAAAAGGCTCATAGGGATTCTACAAGAAAGCAGGCAGCAGGATTAGGGAAAAAAGAATATTTTAGGATGAAAGCAAAGAAAAAGGATAGACAGATAAAATCTAAAATCAAAAAGTTAGAGAAAATCGATTTAAATGGAATACAGAAACCTAAAGAAGATAGGAAAATTAATTTTACATTTAATGAAGCTGATGTAAAGGGAATTAGAGTGCTAGAGGCAGTGGATATAAAAAAGAGCTTTGGTTCTAGAAACTTATTCGAAAAGAGTTGTTTTTATATATTAAGAGGAGAAAAGGTAGGTGTATTTGGTCCTAATGGATGTGGTAAAACTACACTGCTAAAAATACTTTTGGGAAAAGAAGTTTTAGATGAAGGTGAGCTTTTTATTAGTAAATCTATAGATATAGGTTACTTGAGTCAGGAGTCACGTTACATTGATGGAAAACAATCTGTTTTAGAACTCTTTGATACTACTTCTAGAGAAGAAGAAAGCAGAATAAGGACATTGCTTGCAAATATGGGTTTTAATGAAAAGATGATAAAAAGTCCACTTTCAACTTTGAGTTTAGGAGAGCTTACTAGGGTTAGAATGGCAAAGCTCATTGCTAAACAGCAGGAGCTATTAGTATTAGATGAACCTTTAAATCATCTTGACATATATAGCAGGGAAAAGCTAGAAGAAGCTTTAAAAGAATATAATGGCACCATAATTTTGGTGTCCCATGATAGATATATGATAGAGAACATTTGCCATTGCCTATTGGTATTTGAAGAAGGCAAAATAAATAAAGTAATAGATAGTCCTAAAGAGTATTTAGATAGGCTGACCAATAAAAATCCATCTATAAATCCAGCTAGTAAAAAAAAGAGTTTAAAGCAAATTAAAGAAGAAAAAATGATGATTGAAAATGAAATTGCTTATGTGCTAGGACAGCTTTCTACACTTTCAGAAGAAAGTCCAGAGTATGAAGCTATGGATAAAAGATTTAAAGAACTCATAGATTTAAAAAGGTCAGAGCTTCTATCATAGTATATATAATTTAAATTAAACCCTGTTTAGTTAGCAAATCTTATAATTAAACAGGGTTTTAAAAATATTTGATTTTTAAGAAGTTACTGATTAAAATTTGCTTCAGCTTCGGCTACTAATTCTTTCATTAAATCTTTAACAGATACAATTTCATTGATTTTATAAGCATTGCTTCCGCAAAATATAAGCCCCATATCTGTATTTCCTTCTCTAGCATTTATAAGCGCCTGTGAAATGCAGTAGGGTGTGGTGGCAGGATTACAGGGCTTTAAGCAGTTATACAAACATTTAACTTTACTAGGATTGTTTTCAGCATTTTTAACAAATGGATTGGCTAAGGCTCTTCCTGGCATACCTACAGGACTTTTTACTATGTGGATATCTTCTTTATCTGCTTTTACATAAGCTAGTTTGAAAGCTTCACTTGCATCACATTCATAAGTAGCAACAAATCTGGTGGCCATTTGAACTCCGCTAGCCCCTAAGTTTAAAAATCTAGCTATATCTTTTCCATCAAAAATGCCTCCTGCAGCTACAATAGGTATGTGTTTATGATATTTTTCTTCATATATGGTTAATTCTTTTTTAACTTCTAGTACTATTTTTTCTAAAGTGCAAGGTTCACTAGAAATTATTTCATCCTTGGAAAATCCAAGGTGGCCTCCTGCTTTAGGTCCTTCTACTATAACCATGTCAGGTGCCTTAGCATATCTTTTATCCCAAAGTTTACATATCACAGAAGCAGCTTTAGAAGAGGATACAATGGGTGCAATCTTCACAGTACTGCCCTTAACTAATTCAGGTAATTCTAAAGGTAAGCCTGCACCTGAAATTATTAAATCTATACCTTCTTCTACAGATGTACGTACATATTCCTTATAATTATTTACAGCCACCATAAGGTTTACTCCAAGGATACCTCTTTTACATTTTTCTTTAGCTAATCTGATTTCTTTTTTTAATGCTCTTATATTAGCAGCAAGAGTATTTTTAATAAAATCAGGTTCTCTAAATCCAATCTGTACTCCTGAAATTATTCCAATACCACCTTCATTAGCTACTGCTGAAGCAAGACCATGAAGAGAAACTCCAATACCCATTCCGCCTTGTATGATAGGAACAGAGGCTTTTAAATCTCCTATATTTAATTCAGGTAATTTCAATATTTTCTCCCACTTTCTATCTATATTTATTTTGAAATTCAAATAGTTTGATTATCAAAATATTAATAAAAAAATTCATAGATGTCAAGTATTTTTAGCTGGTATAAGATTTTGCCTAAATAATTTATTACTTACAGAAAAAAGTTCGCCAAAGATGACGAACTTTTTTAAGGTATCATATATTAAGCAGCTTTTTTGTTGTCTTCTAACATAACTTTTCTCTCATATCTCCAGTGCATAACTAGCGCAACTATAGAAAATACTAGTGGTCCAACTATCATCCATATGGTATCTCCAATATCACCTTTTGTGGCAGGTTCTATAATAGTAAATAGGTTAGCAAAGCCCACAGTTAAGGTTACTATTATGGAAGATATCAAAGCGGATTTATAGCTCTTAAAAACTAGGAAAGGTTTTTTAATATGCTCTTTTTTCTTAAAGGATGCAAAAGCTCCTGATAAGAACATGTATGGGAGAGTCATAGCTACATTGGTCATCAGTACAAGTTTAGTAAAGAACTTAGCTGCACCTTCTCCTCCAAAGGATACAAGAAGTATAAATGCCACCACTATGATACATTGTATCTTCATGGCATATTTAGGCATTCCATCTTCAACCTTACCCATTTTACCTGGCCATAATTCTTTTGGTGTTCCTTCTATTAACTGTTTTAATGGAGCATAAGTTAATGTGAAGAAGGCTCCTGTAAGCGCCAAGAACATTGATAATCCTACAAATCTAGCAGTCCAAGCACCAACAGTTAATGCAGCAGTTTCTCCCATACCAAAGCTTAATCCAAGCTGGTAGCCTAAATTCTTCATAACTACATAGGTAACATTACCCATATGCACATTTTTAGCAGCTAGTACGCTGTGCCAATTAGTGAATATACCGCATAGGAATATTCCTATAGAGTATCCTATGGCAATAACTATAGCTGCTATAGTAAGACCTTTAGGGAAGGTTACTTCAGCATTTTCAGTCTCATCCACAAGTCCTCCTACCACTTCTATACCACCATAAGCAAATATAGCAAATACAAGGAAAGATAACAAAGCTATAGGTGAGTTGTATGAAGGATTAGGTGACTGTACAAAGGAACTAGAAGATACTATAGGTTCTGCCAGCTTTCCTCCATTAGCAAATAGTACTATCATAGCTCCGATTAATAAAACCACATTTAATAATGCTATAGCAGTACCCCCTACAGAAGTTACTTTTTTGATCTTTTCTAATCCTTTAGTAGCGGTAAAGGTAACTAGAATAATCCAGACAATTCCAAGTAATCCTAGAGTCTGAGTGGCTTTTAATCCAAATAAGGACCAACTTGCAGTTTTGTCACTGCCAAATATAGAATTAGAAAATGGAATCCATATACTGGAGCTTACATTAACCATCCATACCACATAAGATGCATACCACATGAAAGTTCCGACAAAGGCATATTTAGGTCCTACGGATTTTTCCATCCAGGAGTATATGCCACCTTTTTCATTTTTAAAGGCTGAACCATATTCAGCTATCATAAATGCAAATGGTATGAAGAAGGTAATAGCTGATAATATATACCATGGAACAGCTCCATACCCCATTAGATAGAAGGATCTAGGTATATTTCCAAAACCAAATACAGATGTAAAAATCATTAGTATAAGAGATACTAGTGTTAATTTTTTTGTATTCATTTTATTTCCTCCTTTACAAATAGAAAACGTTTAAACTAGGTTTTGTAGAATGAATATACGATGAAGTTATTACAATTATTTTCTAGAGAGTTATGTTAGATTTTTAATATGTTCATATTTTATAAAATTTAAATAGGCTTGTAAAATATATGTTAAAGGATATTAAGGTAGGCATTTGGCAGTGATGGAAACCCTAGGAGTATAAGCACTATGCTTCAATGTACAATTAAGCTAAATAGATATAGGCTAAAAATAATATTTAAAATACATATAATATTAAATCCTAGGTAAACATATTAAAAAGAGATTGTAAAATATAGAGAAAAATGAACAAATATATTTAGTGAGATAAAGAAAAGCAAACAAAGCTTGAATAGTTTTTATATAAGGGAATATATTTTATAATAAGATATTTATGGATATATTTTAGGGGGATGATTCATTTTGGAATCAACTACTATGTTGCTTATTATATTGGTGGTGGCAGTATTAGGTAAAGCAGATTCTGTAGCAATTGCTGCAGGTACTCTTTTAATGATAAAGCTTTTGCATATTGAATCATACATTTTCCCTTGCATAGAAAAGGGTGGATTAAACTTAGGGCTTATATTGATTATAGCTTCTATTTTAATCCCTATTGCAAAGGGTAGCATTACTTCTATCAATATAAAAAATGTTTTTACCTCTTGGGTTGGCATAATGGCACTGGTTATTTCCTTTTTTACTACGTATTTGAGTGGTTTAGGACTGAAATATTTAACTGTCCAAGGACATAGTGATGTTATGCCTGCTTTGATTTTAGGAGCTGTAGCAGCGGCTTCTTTTATTGGAGGAGTTCCAGTGGGACCTTTAATTACATCAGGAATGTTAGCACTTATTACAAAGCTTATTAATAAGCAATAATTAATATAATTATTGTGGATATAAAAACATAATGTAATTTAAAATTTAATTAGTAAGTGAATTTTTCTTCATCTTTAGACTTATTTAGGAGGTTTTATAAGATGAAAAATAAGTTTATTGTAATTTACTTATTAAATGTTTTAGATATAATATTTACTTTGTTTCTTACAAAAATGGGATTTTGTTATGAAGCAAATTTAATAATGAAGCCCATAGTGAACAATTATTTTTACAGCTTCATATTTAAAATAATTCTACCCATGTTACTTCTTATATTTATTGATTTTAGAATGGTGAATGCAAGCTTCAGTCAACTTAAAATTTCTAAAAAAATAGCTAATTATTGTATAGGATATTATGTTGTAATCAATATCTTTCATTTCACATGGACCATGGTATATTTTTATCTCTATAAAATATAGAAATAAGCTTGTACAAGACTTTTTTATTTTTATATAATTTGACACATAATTCAACAATAGTATAAGATTATATTATAATTAATCTACCATAATTAGTAATTAATGACCAATATAGATTATTTCTACTTAGAAAGAAGTGAATAAGGTGAAGCGGAAAATAATACCTATAGGCCTTTGCATAATATTATCTATTACTATGGCAGGATGTGGTCAAAGTACTTCTAAAAAAGAAAGTAAAAAAATAGTTCAAGGTGATTTATTAGAAAAAAGTGATAGCATTGAAAATTCATCTGAAAAGGAGAATAACAGCAAAGAAAATAAAGCTGATGAAAATAATAAAATAAAAGTAGAAAAGGGGAAAACTGAAGCCAAAAAACAACAAGACAATAATAAAGATAATAATACTAAAAAGGAAGAGGTTAAAGATAAAAAAGTTAAGCCAAAAGGTAAAAAAACCATAGTGATTGACCCAGGTCATGCTGCTAAGGCTAATTTAAATAAAGAAGCTATTGCCCCTGGTTCTAAGGAATTAAAGATAAAGGATGGAGGAGGGGCAGATGGTATAGTTACCAAAACTCCTGAACATATAATAAATATGAAAATTGCTGTTAAGCTTAGGAAACTTTTAGAAGAAAACGGGTATAATGTAGTGATGACTAAAACTAAATATGAAGAAAGCTTAGGAAATATAGAGAGAGCTGAAATTGGCAATAGAAATAATGCAGATTTAGCTATTAGAATACATGCGGATGCTGATAATAATCCTAGTGCCAGAGGAGCATCCATACTAGTGCCGGCTCCTAAAGGATATGCTAAGGATATCAGCGGATTAAGCAGGAAATATGGTACTTCTATATTGAATAGTTTAATAAAAGAAGTTGGAATGAAAAACAGAGGAATAGTAGAAAGAAGCGATCTTACAGGGTTTAACTGGTCGAAAGTACCAGTGGTACTGGTGGAAGTAGGATTTTTGTCTAATGCAGAGGAGGATAAACTTTTAAATACTGAAGATTATCAGAATAAAATAGCTTAAGGGCTTTTTAAAGGAATAGAAAAAGCATTAAATAAGTAGGAATTGTCAAATTTAAGGCAATTCTTTATTTTTTACAAATATATTTTAATTAAGTTTTTTTTAAGAATTATATAATCATATTATTAAGATTTGTATTGTATTATAATAGCTGAATTGGGAAATAAATATGAAAAGCTTTAATTTTAGCTATACTTTCATTTGATTTAATATGCTGTAGAGCAGTATGCATAATCCCCAATTTAAAGGAGGGGAGTAACAGTTTTTGAATAACTACTAAGACCTACTAAAATATATTTAAGAGTTAATAGTTTTATGTTATCATAATATGTATAAAGAGGTGATGGCATGAGATATTATACAATTGGTCAATTCTCAAAATTAGTAGGGAAAAGTATTCAAACTTTAAGACTATGGGATAATAAAGGAAAATTAAAACCACATCATATAACAGAAGGTGGACACCGTTATTATTCTGAACAACAAATTAATCAAGTTTTGCAAGTGCCACTTGTTAAGAGAAATAGAAAAGTAATAGGATATTGCAGAGTATCAAATAATAAGCAAAAAGATAATTAAGGAGTTGTTAGAGAATGATACTGGCGAAGAAAGTTAGAATTATTCCAAATGTAGAACAGGAACAAAAATTATGGCAGTCTGCTCACACTGCAAGATTTATCTATAATTGGACACTTGCAATACAAGAAGAAAATTATAAAAATGGTGGTAAGTTTATAAAAGGTGGAGATTTGAGAAAAGAGTTAACTATTCTAAAGAAATCAGAACTTAATTGGCTTAATGAAGTATCTAATAATGTGGCAAAGCAGGCTGTAAAAGATGGTTGTAATGCTTATAAAAATTTCTTTAAAGGGTTAGCCGATAAACCAAAATTTAAGAGTAGAAGAAAAAGCAAACCTTCATTTTATAATGATACAGATAAACTAAAAGTTAAAGAAAATTTAGTATTAATTGAAAAAGTAGGTTGGATTAAAACAGTAGAACAAAT
>CAMJGD010000009.1 GCA_946405135.1 uncultured Clostridiaceae bacterium
CTATGATGATGGGCAGCATGCCAATGAATCCTCCCATGATGGAGCCCATGGGAATGAATCCTATGATAATGGGCAGCATGCCAATGAATCCTCCCATGATGGAGCCCATGGAGATGAATCCTATGATGATGGGCAGCATGCCAATAAATCCATTTATGGGTTTGGTGCCAACTTTATATATGTTTCCAAGAACAGAAAAGCAATCAAGCTCTTCTGAAGCAGCTCCAGAAACTCCACCCATGATGGAATTTGAGAGAGATATGGACATTTCAGAGAGTCGTGGAATAAATGAAGATGTAGAAATGATATTTAGAAAAATAGAAAGAAATAACCCTGGAATAATTAGAACTTTAATGTCTTACAGAATACCTTATCCTGTAGCTAGAAATATAATAAAAAGAATAATAAGATTAAGCTTAATCTATAAAAAATGAAAACTTTCTAATACTAAATGAAAGGTGAAAACTATGTATAGATATCCACCAAATATATATCCCTGGTATGACATGTTTCAATCTAGAAATGAGACTACACCAAGCATGAAATCTTATATAAGGCTATTACATGCATCACCTGATGCTCCCGCTGTCGATGTTTATGCTAATAACAAGCCCATAGCAAAAAATCTATCCTTTAAGCAATTTACAGAGTATTTACCTGTACCTCCTGGACAGTATAATATAAAGGTTTTTCCTGCGGGTGAAACTAATAAATATATATTAGAAAAGAAGTTAGACATACCTCCTAGATCTATATTTACTATAGCTGCTATAAATATGTTAAAAAATCTAAACCTATTACCTATATCAGAAACTTATGGTTCATTAAAACCTAATTTATCTTTAATAAGGTTTGCTCACTTATCTCCAGACACCATGAATTTAGATCTTACTCTTCCAGATGGAAGAAAGCTGTTTAAAGATGTGGAATATGGAGAAGTTACTGGTTACTTACCAGTTTCGCCCAGAAATTATACTATTCAGCTTCGTGATACTTCTACAAATAAACTTGTACTAAATGTTCCAGGAGCTATATTAAAGCCAAATAATTTTTATACATTTTATGCGGTAGGATTATCCAATGGCACTCCGCCGCTTCAGGTGTTAATACCTTTAGATGGTCCTTCTTATTTAAAAGTATAAAAATGAAAATATTACTATTATAATATAGTCTTTGAAAACTTCTTATTATAAATTATGGGAAATCTTTTAATGGTTTCCCATAATTTTATTATATATATTTTGATTTTTACAGACCTTAGGTTGTGCAACAATATATAAATCTAAATTCATTATTTATAAAGCCTCCATTCAAACATTGTTTTTAATTTACCCAATATCTATTGCTTATTATTAAAAAACTGCTCTATATTTTGTTCTAAATAGCTAAGAGCTCTTTTAGAGTATATTATTTTAGCATTACTTGTTTTACTTCTTTCTTTTATAGTTTTTGTCATTTGGTGGCCTATAAAATCTGTTAGCACTAAAACTAAATCTGTATTAGAAGGTATTTCCACCTTTAAATCTCCTTTTTTTCTACCTGTAACATGATTTATATTTTTAAATCCTTTATTTTTTAGATAATCTTTTATATTTCCAAGATTATCTCCGCCTACTACTAAAACACTCATATCCATCTCTCCTATATACTATATTTACCAATTTTTATATGATATCAATTATCATTTTCAATTAAATTATATACAACTTTATGGATTTTGTAAATAGCACTGCTAAAATATCCTTTAAACATAATAAGCGAATCCATTAGGATCCGCTTATTACGTTTATTATTTAACCTATTCATATCTTAAGGCTTCTATAGGATCTAACTTAGCAGCTTTTCTTGCTGGATATATTCCAAAAAATATTCCAACGGCTGAAGAAAATAATATTACTCCAATAATTGATCTAATTGATAATATAGGAGTTATTTTAGCAAATTTTCCTATTATAATAGCTCCTGATATACCAATCATCATACCCACTATTCCACCAATTAAAGATATTATAATGGATTCTGTGAGAAATTGAAGCAATATAGTATTGGTAGTAGCTCCTATAGCCTTTCTAATTCCTATTTCTCTGGTACGCTCAGTTACAGATACCAGCATTATATTCATTACTCCTATGCCACCAACTAATAGTGATATAGCCGCTACTGCACCTATGAATGCTGTAAATGTGTTTAATACTTTGTTTATCTGGTCAAGCTGCTTTAACACATTTTCAGCTTTATACGCATCTCTCATTTTATTATTATGTCTTGTTTCTAATATATTCAATGTTCTTCCAGCCGCTTCTTCACTATTTTCCTTTGAATCTGCAACTATTACCAGTGAATCTACATAAAAATCATTTGAATATAATGTCTTTAAGAAATTAGAAGGTATTGTACACATTATAGGCATATTTTCATCTTCTCCGCCATACATAAATCCAGAACTTTTAGTAACACCTATTACTATTGCATTTTTAGGAGAAGTTTTGCTTCCTATATTTACCGTTTTACCTACCACATCTTCATATCCAAATAAAGTTTTAGCTCCCATTTCATCTAATACTACTACAGGTTTTCCTTCTAAAAACTCTCTTTCAGTAAAAAATCTTCCATAAATCATTTCATAATTCTGAATAAAATACAATTGAGTATTTCCTCCAGTAATATAGCTTTTCCTTAATTTTTCTTTTGAACTTATTATTCCTTGCTTTTGTATTATAGGTGTTACATATTTAACCATATCTACTTTCTGTGATATCTGCTTTACATCCTCATCTGTAAAATAGTCTGAAACTTGTGCTTTTTGAGCATTTACTTTTATATTTACAGTAGCAGCACCTATTTTCTCAAACTCACCGGTTATGGAGCTTTTTCCTCCCTCACCTAAGGCCAATATGGTTATAACTGAACTAATACCTATTATGATGCCAAGCATAGTTAAAAAAGATCTCATCCTGTTAGATCTAATACTTTCTATGGCTATTTTAAAATTTTCAATAAAGCTCAATCTACTCTCCCCTTTATCAGCCTATATTTGGTTGTGATAAATTTTCTTTAGTTATAATTATTCTATCTTTAACCAATTCTTCAGATACAATATTTCCATCTCTAAATCGCACAATTCTTTTGGTGTACTCTGCCACATCTTGTTCATGGGTTACCATTATTATGGTAGCTCCTTCTTCATTTAAATCTTGAAATATTTTCATTATATCAATGGATGATTTAGAATCTAAATTACCTGTAGGCTCATCTGCCATTATAACCGATGGATTATTTACTATAGCTCTAGCTATAGCAACTCTCTGCTTTTGTCCTCCAGATATTTCATTGGGTTTATGCTTAATTCTATCTAAGAGGCCTACTTTCTCCAATGCGCTTAAAGCTCTTTCTCTTCTTTCTTTTTTAGAAACTCCAGCATACACCATAGGTAATTCCACATTTTCTAATATACTTATTCTTGGTAGCAGATTAAAAGCTTGAAATACGAATCCTATTTCCTTATTTCTTATGAAAGCAAGCTCATTGTCCTTAAGATTTGAAACATCCTGTCCATTTAGTATGTATGTTCCACTATCCATTCTATCCAAACATCCAAGAATATTCATAAAAGTTGATTTCCCTGATCCCGATGGTCCCATTATAGAAGTAAATTCTCCTTTTTCCACCTTAAGGTTTATTCCTTCAAGGGCTCTAAAATTGATTTCTCCATTTCTATAGGTTTTAATAACATTTCTAACTTCTATCATTACTTGGCCTCCTCAGAAGCTTCTTTTACCATAACTCCATTTTTAATTGAAGCATTAGGATTTAATATCACTTTATCTCCTTCATTTAGTCCATCTTTTATTTCTACTTCCAGCTCTGATTGAATGCCTGTTTTAACTTCTTTTTCTTGTACTTTACCATCTGATACTATATATACAATATTCTTTCCAGCCTTATCAGTTATTAAAGTTTCAGCAGGAACTTTAAGTACATTTTCTTTCTTAGCTAATAGGATATTTGCATCTACATCAAAATCTATGGTAGCATTTTTAGCTGGAGCTGATAAATCAATTTCAGCATTTAAGGATACATTAGACCCAGTAACTCCCATGTCTTTTTTAGCCACAGGATCTATAAAAGATACCTTCCCTTTTACAACATTTTCTCCTATTTTAACTTCTGCTTCTTGACCTATTTCTATCTTCGCAGCATCAAATTTTCCTAGGGATATTACAGCTTTTAAGTTGTTTAATGCTTGTACTACTACAGCAGGTTGAGCTGGATTACCCATACTTCCTTCTACTACATTTAAATCTGTAACTACACCATCAAAATCAGCTACTATATTTTCATTCATGGAAGAAAGCTTACTTTTAGCACTTTCATAATTTAACTTAGCTAGTTCTACAGAATTTTCTGCTTGTTTTATCTTTTCTTCTGATATATCTTGTATAGAATTTTTAGCATTTTTAATTTCTGGCAGTTTAGCTAAATCCTGTTTATTTGCTGAGTTTTCTATCTGGTTTATTTGTGAATCTAATTCATTCTTTTTATCCTGTATAGATTTTTTCTGATTCTTTAAATCCTTTTGCTGTAAAATAGCATTATTGTATTGAATTTCTGCCTGCTTTACAGTATTTTTTAAATCCATTAAATCGTAGCTTACAAGAATATCTCCTTTTTTTACTGCATCCCCTACTTTAACATTTACTTTTATAACTTTGGACTGAGTTCCAAAATATTGTTTAACATTTTTTGATTTTATTACAGCGGTAGTATTAAGGTAAGATTTTATCTCTCCTCTTTGTACTTTTGCAGTTTTTACCTGTATACCTTGCTTTTTATTTCCATTAGTGCCTTTGTAAATGAAAACTGATAATAAAATTAAAACTATTATAGATACTGTTATAGTGATTTTCTTCTTCATCCTTTTCCTCCCATATTATAACTTATAGATCAAATTTAAATTATGATATAGGAGTATTCTATTACTATTATAAATAATATTCAATAATTTTAATATTATTTTTACAATAGGCACACAATAAAAATATGGATTGAAGAATAAATCACTCTTCAATCCATATTAAGTGGAGGTTGATATTAAAACTCTTTATTTAAAGAGATGGTGAGCTTATTTTGAAAATAAGTTTTTAATCCATTGAATAAAACCCTTTTTCTCCTGTTTTACAGTTTTAGTTTCTTCCTTTTTAACTTCAGGCAATTTAATTTCATCTGTCTTCATTACAAACTTAACTTTGCCTTCCATACCTTCTCCCATACCTGTAAAAGTACCATAGTTTTCTGAAAGTTTTACTATTTCATCCTTAGTGTCTAATATATCTTTTACATCATCTACTTTTCCGCTTACTTCGTCATGAAGTTTAGTTATACCTTCTTGGTCAAACTTATTCATACCTTCACTTAATTCAGAAGCACCCTTGGAAAGTTCATCTGCACCATGTTTTAACTGTCTTGAACCATCAGATAATGTATTTGTTCCTCCATTTAGCTCTACTAATCCATTGTAAAGTTGATTAGAGCCACTTTGAAGCTGCTTGAAACCTTTAGTTAACTCAGGTAGTTTTGCTATTGCAGCTCTTGCATCTTTTACATTGTTTTCCTCTAAAGATTCTCTCATTACTTTTAGTATATCTTCGCTTTTCTTAAGATCATTTTGCATATCTAATAACTTTGTTAAATCCTTCCCTGCTTTAGATAAGCTATCATTAGTTAAATTGTTTTCTATAGCTTTCATAACAGGTGCTAATTCATTAATATCTTTTTCAATTTCATTTAAACTACTTAAAAGCTTCTTATTTAATTCAGGGTCTTCAACCTTAGCTATAATAGCTTTTAGTGCTTGTATATTTTGTTTATTCTTATCTAAAGAATTTAACATACTTTCTATTTGAGGAGCAACCTTTTCTATTTTTCCTATTTCATTCATTAATTCTTTATCTTTAAGTGTATCAGTTAAATCTTTAATTAATTTTTGATTTTCTGGCTTGCTTAACTCAGCTTCAACTTGCTTTAACTGAGCTACCATCTTATTAATCTCTTTTACATTTTCATCAGATAATGCTTTAGCTGCAGCATCTATAGTTCCAGCATTATCCTTAAGCCCTTTCTGTAATGCAGCTAACATTGCTAGATTTTTAGAAGCCTGATCTAAAGCTGGTGCAGAATTAACTGCATTATCTTTAGTTTCTTTAACTGCACTTACATATCCATTAACTAAGCCTTTTAACTGTGCATTAATAGCCTTTGTAGCATCATTATCAGCAGGATATGCTTTATCTATAGCTGCATTAAGAGCATTTATATTGTCTTCCTTTAATAAAGGTTCAGTCTTCTTTACAAATTCTGCACCATTAGTTTTCTGAGCCTCTATAAATTTCTGCATAGAAGCAATATCAACTTTGCTTAATTCACCAACTGAACCAAGTAAGCCTCTTATCTGTGCTGCATTATCTAATAAAGGAAGCATGGATTTAATTGGTGCAGTATTTATTGTGCTAAGACCCATGAAGTAATTCATAAGAGCCATATACTGATCTTTATTATTCATCAATTTAACTATAGGCTCTAATTTTTTTATATCCACATCTGATAGACCTACTCCTAGTTTTTCAGCATTGACAAGTAGTTCTTTAATATTGCTTACATTTTCAGGTGTATTTAAATCCTTAAGCTGTTCTACTAAAGGAGCAGTTATCAGTTGTAAAAACTGTACATCAGTAACAGTTTTTCCTGCTGTAGGGATAGATGTCATAAGTGGTTTTACCATTGATGTATCCATATCTTTTGCATAGTAAGCATGCGCTATTAAAGTTCTTTCTCTTTTTACTTTGTCATTATCAGTTATCAATGCTAGCTTTTCCTTGTTGGATTTTGAATTCATTTCCTGGCTTAATTTGTTCACGCCATTACCTGCAAGTGTTATACCAGCATTTAATTGTGATGCACCATCTTTTAGTGCTTTTGAACCACTATTTAATTTATCTACTCCAGATACAAGGTCTCCCATTTTTTCTGCTAATAATTTTTCACCATCAGATAATTTTTGAGCACCATCCTTTAACTTTGTGCTTGCATCCTTTAATTCATTTATTCCATCTTTTAATTCATCTATATTTTTAGCTTCTTTAAATGCTTTTGCATCTGGTAAATTTGGTGTAGCAGTTATCATTATAGGTCCTAACTTAAAGTTCTCTGCATCAGCTGTTACTTCAAGAGTATCCTCTAAATCCAAATCTACTAAGTCCTTGTCTATATCTAAACTTTCTTTCAAACCTGGCAAAGATATAAATGTTATTATAGAGTTATTTCCATCGGAAACCACTTCTCCTGAATTAACTTTAACGTTTTTAAAGTTTTCAAGAGGTAGATTTAAAAGAGTCACTGCAGTAAAAGGTGTATATATAGTTTTTTCTTTACCATTTACTGTAATCTTGTGTGATTCTTTATTTTTTATATCTACTTTTATTTTTAAGCTTCCAGATTTACCTGCTATATCTTTAGCATTTACTTCTTGTCCGTCTAATGTATAAGTCACTTTAACATCTAGAGGCAAATCCTTATCAGTTTTTCCTTGATAAAATAAGTTATTATCTTTTAATTTCCAAGTTAGATTTTCTCCATTTACTTCTGGTTTTTCATCCCCTTTAACATTTTTTATATCCTTTAGAGATGATTTATCACTTATATCTGAACCAGTAGGATTATATATCCAATCACTTACTATTCTTTCTTTTACTTCTCCTTGATGAGTTAAAGTAACATAAACTGATTCATCTTTTTTTATAGATTCAGCTGCTTGAACTGTAGTTGTCCCTAATACAGAAGCTACTAAAACAAGGCTTACTATAGTTTTTGACATATAATTAAATCTTTTATTTCTCATATATTATTCCCCCCTGTTAATCTATGCAGACATTTGGCTTTCACTTTTTGCAACTGCACTTTTTCTCCAACCTTTAGTGGTAACTGCTATTAGTTTTTCGCAAACAATTAATATAGATGGTAATACAAATATTATTACAGCCATACTTATTAAAGCTCCTCTTGCCATAAGCACACATAGACTCTTAATAAGCTCCATATCTGAAACTATTGCAACACCTGCTGTAGCTGCAAAGAATGTAAGTGCACTAGTTACAATTGATTTAGCAGATCCTTGTACTGCTATTCTCATAGCCTCTATCTTTGGATGTCCATTCTGTATTTCTTCCTCAAACCTTGAGGTAAGCAATATTGCATAGTCTACTGTGGCTCCTAGTTGAATAGTACCTATAACTATGCTTGATATAAATGGAATAACGCTTCCTGTATAATAAGGTATTCCTAGATTAATAAATATAGCTAATTCTATAGATAAAACCAATAATACTGGTAATGATACTGATTTAAATACAAAGAATATTATTGCAAATATAGCAAATATAGATGCATAGTTAACATTTCTAAAATCTATATCAGTAATCTCAATAAGGTCCTTAGTCAAAGGTCCTTCTCCTGCTACCATGCCGTCTTTATCATATTCTTTTACTATTTTAACTACTTCTTCTACCTGTTTATTTTCTTCATCTTGAGCTGCTTTGTACTTTGAGTTAGCAACGATCAAATTATAACCGTCTTTTACCACATTGCTTTTTATATCTTCTGGAATAAAACTTTCAGGTATTCCTCCTCCTACAAATTTATCATAGGAAACCACCTTTTCTATACCATCTACTTTACCTATTCTATCTACCATTTCTTTCTTTTTGTAAGAAGGTATATCATCTTTTACTATGATCATATGAGTGGTCATCATGTTATACTGATCTTTTAATTTATTTGTAGCAATTATTGATTCCATATCTTTAGGCAAAGACTCATCTAAATTGTAATAAACTTTAGCATGATTTGAACCATATACTGCTGGTATAAATGCCACAATAAAAATAGCCACAAATAATTTATATTTATTAGTTACTACGTTAGCAACTTTATTGAATTCTGGTAAAACAGTCTTATGCTGAAATTTGTGTATAGCTTTATCAAAGAATAGTACAAAAGCAGGTAATATAGTTACAGTACTTATTACTCCTAGTAAAACTCCCTTTGCCATTACAAGTCCTATATCCTTACCTAATCCAAGTTTCATAACACATAGTGCCAAGAAACCAGCTATAGTAGTTAAAGAACTTCCTGATATAGCAGTTATGGTATTGGCAATAGCTTCTGCCATAGCTTCATTTCTGTCAGATATCTTGCCCTTTTCCTCTTCATATCTATGAAGCAGGAATATGGAATAGTCCATGGTAACTCCAAGTTGAAGCACCGCTGCCAAAGCTTTTGTAACATAAGATATCTGACCAAAGAAAATATTGGTACCAAAATTATAAAGTATTGCAAATCCTATAGAAACTAGGAATATAAAAGGTATCACTACTGATTCCATAGTTAGCGCCAATACAATAGTAGATAATACTACTGCTAGTAAAACATACAATGGAGTCTGCTTATCAGCTAAATCCTTTGTGTCTTTAACTATGGCTGAAACTCCACTTAAGAAACATTGCTTGTTCATTTCTTTTCTTATATTTGCTATAGCATTTTGTGTTCTTTCAGAAGCTCCTCCTTCTGAAAACTTAATTATTACCATAGTAGATTTATCACTATAAAAAAAGTTTTTAACTTCATCTGGGTATATTTCTTTTGGTACAGTTATATCTACAAAATCATCTACCCATATTGCCTTTTCAACTCCATCTATTGTAGATATTTTATCTTTTATTTTTACTATATCTTTGGGTTCCATATCCTCAATTATAAGAAATGAAGTGGCAGCATTATTAAATGTCTCATCTAGTAAAGTCTGTCCTTTCATTGAATCCAAATTTTTAGGCAAATAAGTTAATACATCATAATTAATTTTTGTCATTACCATTCCATAGGCTGATGGTATTAACAAGAAAATAGCAATTATTAAAACTAATACTTTATTTTTTGCTATAAATCTTCCGAAATTCTTCAAAGTTATTCATCCCCTTTTTTAACATTAAGGTTTAAGCATTTTTTCAATGGATTTAAATAAAGCTGGCTTCATTTCATCTATACCATATGGTTCCTCTAATATGATACTGCTATAACATACACTTCCCGTAAGTTCTATTATCATAAAAAGTGTCTTTTCAGCCTCTTCATTATCCATATTTAGTTCTTTCATACTAGAGATAAACGTCTCTACTAATCTACTCATTTCTTCATACTGTTCAGGCTGCATTATAGCTCTCCTATACACCCCCCATGAAAAGTTTTTATTTATAAGCTTAAGAGTTAGCTTATTCTCTTTAAAATATTCTATTATGTAGTCTACATAAAATAAAAGCATAGTTGTAAAATTATTGAAGTGCTCTTCTTTTGTTTTTTCCAATGCTTCCTTAAGAACCATAGAACTTTTCTGAAGGATTATTCTGTTAATAATGTCATATTTATCTTTAAAATAAAGATAAAAAGTTCCCTTTGCTACCCCTGCCTTTTTTACAATATCATCGATAGCTGTATTTTGAATTCCTTTGGTAGTAAAAAGTTCATAAGCAGCACTATAAAGATCATTTTCTTTCATCATTTTCTTATTTGATACCTTTTTACTTTTCATAATTTCCTTAGTTTTTCCATTCACCATTATAAATCCTCACTTCTTATTTTTTTACAACAATTTCATAGATTTATCTTAGTAAAACTGCATTTATGACTATTAGTCATTTACATATTTATTATTATAATCAAAATTGACTAATAGTCAATATTTTTTTTTGAACTTTTTAAAAAGTTTTTATGAACTTTTTTAACTGTTGTTTATTTGATTAACCTAATATTAGATAGTATAATATAATGTGTAAAATTGTATGTAAAAATAATGGTTTAAATCTTATACATATTAAATTAATTTTAAGATTTCTAAAGGCGGTTATAAAAATGGTAGTTTTAAGTTGTAAAGATGTTCATAAATGTTATGGCATAAATGTAATATTAGATAATGTAACTTTTAATATTAGTGATGGAGACAAGGTAGGACTTATAGGTGCTAATGGAGCAGGTAAATCTACTCTATTTAAAATTTTAACAGGTGAAATCTCTCAAGATAGCGGGGATATTTTTATTGATAAAAATAAAACTGTAGGTTACCTCTCTCAGCATTTATCCTTGGAATCTTCAAATACTGTATATGAGGAAATGCTTACAGTTTTTGAGGACTTACTACATATGGAAAACAAACTAAAAGATTTGGAAAATAAACTCAATGAACCTTATGATAGTTCAAAGGAAAATTATCATAACAAAATTATAAGAGATTACACCACTTATTCTGAACTTTATAATAATAGAGGCGGATATACCTACAAAGCCGAAATAAACAAAGTTTTAAAGGGACTTGGTTTTTCAGAAGAATATTATTCAAAAAACATAAGCATATTAAGTGGAGGACAAAAAACTAGAATAGCTCTTTGTAAATTACTTCTCAGTAATCCAAGCATACTGCTTCTAGATGAACCTACCAATCATCTTGATTTAGAGGCTATAGAATGGCTTGAAGAGTATTTGAAAAATTATAAAGGTACTATTATCGTAATCTCTCATGACAGATTCTTTTTAGATGCAGTAACTGAAAAAACCTTTGAACTAATTAACGGTCACGTAGACTCTTATAATGCTAGTTACACAAAGTTTATAGAACTGCGAAAAAAAGAACAGGAAACAAAATTAAAAGCTTATAATCTTCAGCAGGCAGAGATAAAAAGACAGGAAGAAATAATAGAAAGATACAGATCCTTTAATCGGGAAAAAAGTATAAGAGCTGCTGAAAGTAGAGAAAAAGCCCTTGCAAAGATGGAAAGAATAGAAGCTCCTGAAAAAGAAGCTAAGGCATATAAAATTAGTTTTGAAACAAAAATTAAAAGCGGTAATGATGTTTTATATATTGAAAATTTATCTAAAAGCTTTGGTGATAAAAAATTATTTGAAAATGTAAATCTTAATATCAAGCGAAATGATAATGTAGCTCTAATAGGGGAAAATGGAAGAGGAAAGACTACTCTTTTCAGAATTATAATGGATGAAATAAAAAGCGATAGCGGTACAAAAGTTTTGGGGAAAAATGTTTTTATAGGATATTATGATCAAGAACAGTCAAATTTAAATCCAGATAAGACTATAATAGATGAAATATGGGATGAGTACCCAGATATGACTACTACAAAAGTAAGAAATGCTTTAGCTGCTTTTCTATTTACAGGGGATGACGTATTTAAACAGATATCTCTGCTAAGCGGTGGTGAAAAGTGTAGAATAAACTTATTAAAGCTTATGCTCTCCCAAGCTAACCTATTGCTTTTAGACGAACCTACCAATCACCTAGATATCATGTCAAGGGAAGCCCTTGAAGATGCTATATTATCCTACGATGGCACTGTTATAGTAATATCACATGATAGATATTTTTTAAATAAAGTAGTAAATAAAATATATGAATTAAATATAGATGGAGTAAAAGAGTACCTTGGAAATTATACTTATTATATTGAAAAGAAAAAGAACCCTCAAAGATATCAAAGTATAGAAGAAGCTCAAGGTAAAAGCAAAACTCAAATAGCAGAAGAGAGAAGAAAAAAGAGAGAAGCCGAAAAGAAAGTCAAAGAAGCTGAAAAAGCAGTAAAAGACTTAGAAAATCAAATATCTACCCTTGAAACCAAATTAATTGAAATGCAAGAACTATTGTGTACAGAAGAAGTTTATTCTAATCCTGACAAAAGTGAAAAGGTAAATAAAACCATAGCAGAATTAGAAGAAGAGCTGGAAAAACTTTATTCGAAGTGGGAAACTTTAATATAGTGGCTAATAGCCACTATATTTTTTGTCCACATTGAGGACAAAATTTAAATTTTTCATTTAATTTTTCTCCACAATAAGGACAGAACATAAACTTTCTAAAACCTGTATTTTCCTTTTTTTCTTTAACCATATTTGCACTGTTATCACTATAAAAAGAATTAATTAAATCTTCTAAAACTATTTTGCTTATAGGGGTTTTTATTATGGCATCAACCTTATTTTCTTTATAGTCTTCAAGCTCTAAATCATTACTAGAGGATAGTATTCCTTTTATATTAAAATTTATTTTTTTTGATTCACTGATTATATGATCTCCAGTAATATGTTTCATTATTAAATTACATATTATTATTTCTGGATTATAGCTTTTAACATCCTCTAGAGCTGCATATTCATTTGAAATTTTAACTTCATAACCCATATCCTTCAAAATATCTTTCATTATTATACTTTCAAATTTGCAGTCATTAACAAGGAGCACTTTCTTCACATTAATCACCCCTACAATATCATCATATATAGAATTTTACATTATAATATATATATTTGCAACGCTATAAAGCTATAAATAAAAATGCAGCAGAATTTAAATTCGGCTGCATTTTTGCCATCCTTTTTTATTATATAATAATTTTTTATCTATTCGGATAGTTTAAGGTCTAGCACTTTTGTTTTTCCATCCCTGTATATTTCTACTTTTACCACATCTCCTGATTTGTGTTTTGATTTTATTTGATTTATTTCACCTACAGTTTTAACATTCTTACCATCAAACTTTGTTATTATATCTCCAGTCCTTATGCCTGCCTTTTCCGCAGCACTGAACTCCTGTACTTCTACTATATACACTCCTACAGGAACTCCATTTTCCTTAGCTATAGCTTCAGTTACCTCCCTAGCTGCTATACCAACCTTTAATATAGGTTTAGATAAGGCTTCTAATTTTCCCTTTACGCCATTTATAGGAATTGCAAATCCTATACCTTCAACTCCTTCTGCTCCTATTTTAGCAGTGTTTATACCTATTACCTGCCCTCTTGAATTAACTAAAGGTCCACCGCTATTACCAGGATTTATGGCTGCATCAGTCTGAATAAGATTTAATTTTTTTCCTTGTATATCTATATCCCTATTTATAGCGCTTACTATTCCTTCAGTAACTGATCCTAAAAATTCTTTACCTAAAGGATTACCTATAGCAACCACTGATTCTCCTGCCTGTAAAGAGTCAGAGTCTCCAAGTTCCGCTACTGCTGGTACTTTTATATTATCTGTAATTTTAACCACTGCTACATCCGCTTGAACATCATAATTAACTACTTTTGCTGATACTTCTTTTCCATCATTTAATATAACTTTAACTTGGGTTGCTCCATTTACCACATGGTAATTAGTAAGTACATATCCTTCTTGATTTATAATAAATCCTGAGCCTATGCCTTCTTGAACTTTTTGACCAAACAATCCATAGTCAGCCTTGCTCTTTGTGCTAACTCCTACCACTGCTGGAGCTACCTTCTTAACTATTTCTGATGCAGTTAGAGCTTCCTTTTCCATGGCTAGTGATGTAGGTCCGTAGCTAATATTTTTATTGTCTTTAGCTAGGCTTTTATATAATGCTGTTTGTTCAAAGGATTGGCTCTTAGGTAAAACATATAGAACTCCTGCTGTTCCTATAGCTCCTCCAAGCATAGAACATATAAGTCCTACTGCTACATAAGATGCCATACTTCCTCCTTTTTTCTTTTTAGCTTTTTTCTCTTTAAATCTATTTTCATTATTTTCATCATTAGCACAAGAATAATGCTGATTTTCTGAATCTTTATTATCAGGAATCATTATAAAATTAGGATTATATGAATTCATGCTTTCATTATTATTTTCATTATTAAAATAGTTTCCATCCATAAATATTACCTCCCACATAGATTTGTTTTTTATCAACCTTATGTGTATATAATAATATCCTTTTGTGTCAATATAGTGTCAATGTTGTAACAAAATTTTAACTAATACTATTTTAAATTCATAGATTCCTTTAACTGTCTGGAAACCCTGCAGTCAGCTCTTTCAGTTATTTCTTCAGGATAGTTTAAATACTTTAACAACTTTATAGCATTTCTTGTTGGTGATACACCTTTTTTTATCTTATAATCAAATTTTAATCCCTCTTTTTCATCTACCTCTTCAGAAAAATAATAGCAGCCATAACCTTCATTTACTATACTAGTGAGCTCTAAGTCATGAGTAGCCACTACCGCTAAAGCATTATTATCAGCCAAATAGGAAAGTATTTCTGCTGAAGCACTTACCCTCTCTAAAGGATTTGTACCTCTAAATATTTCATCTATTATACAAAGCGTAGATAGCTTTCCATTTAAAGAACTCAATATTCTTAAAACCGCTTCCGCTTCTCCTAGATAATAGCTTTTCCCCTTTAATATATCATCAGAAGGACTTATGGATGTCATTATATTAAAATAACTAGTTTTAAACTCTTTGGCAAGACAAGTTATAATAGTATGTGCCATGATGCTATTAATACCTAAAGTTCTTAAAAATGTAGACTTACCTGACATATTTGATCCTGTAAGCAATATTCCTTCATTATGGATATACACATCATTAGGTACTGGAGATTCTATTAGAGGATTAATCATTTCAACTGCTTCTAATATGTTACTTTCTTGCATAAAAACAGGCTCTGTATATTCGTTAACTATATCTCTATATATGGAAACAGATATAAGAGCATCTATTTCTCCTAAAACCTCATATATTTCTTTGATCTCATCCTTATGTTTCTGTATTTCATCTATTATCTTATAATATCCTCTTATTTTGGTAAGAAATAATATATTAAAATAATCTCCCAAAATATCTATACCTTCTAACCTTCCAATGGCTCCTGAATTTCTGATTACCTTATTACAACATTTAATATTTTTAGATATAATTTGCTCATATTCCTTAAGAGTAGTATCTTTTATCTTTATTATTTCCTGAGATGCATTTAATATGTCTGAAAGATATGTTATAGAGTTTACTTTTCCCATTATAGACTTATTTATCTTATAATAAATATACATGTTTAAATTAAATATGCCTATTATAAACAATATTCCTGCTTTGCCTAAAAATATAGGAGAAGCAAGAGCTACTAAGCTTAAAACAAATAGTATGTCATATAGTATTTTAAATTTTGAATTTTCTACTTCATCACTATATATTAAATCTAAAATATCTCCTTTGTATTGTCTTCCTACTTTATGTAAAATAAGCTGTATTTCTTCTCTTAGTTTTTCATGACTTTGAAATTTATTTATCAATTCTTTTCTCTTTGCTATTTTACTTTCATCATATAGAGGCTTTCTAAGAATATCATATAGTTTTTGTTCTCCTGCACTTGTCAATGTATAATCTAACTTTTCATAAACCTGATTCATCTCCAGGTCGCTCCAAGTTTGATCATCTATGTAAAAAATTTCTCCTGTATTTAAATCTTTTGCTTTTGTATAAAAAAGTTTACTTATAAAATTATAGTTTCTCTTTTTATGATTTATATAGTCCCAATTTTCATTTATAAATTTTAAAGACTTTTTATCTTTTAGATTTTTATATACATTATACAAAAATGCTAATATTATAATTATGGTAAAAGCTGCTCCAAAATACCACTTTTCTACTCTTTCACCTAAAAGTAATAATATTGAAATAGTAGTTATAGTTATTAAAACTATAACTATTATTTCAGCAGCAGTATATTTATTTTTCATTATTTTTCACCACTTTCTTCTTTAGTGAGTTTATGCAATTCAACACTGCATTAGATTGTTCTATAGGAATGTTTTTTACATTAGAATCTATTATAGATATTTCAGCACCGGAGGATATCTTGGCTAATTCCTTCTGATAAGTTAACCTTTTTTCTTCATCTTCATTGTTTAACCCCTTAGTTTTAGAAGTTAAAATCATTAGAGGCTTATCGCCTAATATATTATCACTTTGAACACGTTCCCCATAAGATAGAAGACCTTTTAGTTCCTCATAATAAGTTTTACAGTAGTCATGACTCACTCTATTAGTTTTTAATATTTCACTATTTATTTCAGGTAATTTATTTAATATATCATCCTGCCTATGAATAAAATTTATGCTGTCTAGCATCCTTACTATACCTAAATTTGAAACAATTTTCTCTGCATTTTTTATATTTTTTTCTGTTTTGATTTCTTTTATAAACTTTTCTGTTTGGATTTCTTTTTCATTTATACAATCTATAAGCAGTAAAGCTGCTACATCTTCAGGATATTTTTTAGCATAGTTACACATTATGAGTCCACCGTAAGAGTGTCCCACAAGAATATACGGTCCTCTAACCCCAGACTTCTTAAGCAATTTATATAGTTCCTCTGTTTCTTCTTTAACAGTCCTATCTTTTCCTATAATTTCACTTTTTCCATAACCCGCTCTATCATAATAAAGTATATTCATATCTTTAGGCATATTTTTTATCACATTAGCCCATTCCTGACTTGTCCATCCTATATCAGATTCAAGTATAACAGTATACTTACCCTCTCCCGCAACATTATAGTAGATTTTAGATTCATCTATAGTTACCACTTTACTTTTTTGTTTAAACTTTTCTCCTAACTTTTGTTCAGATATCTTCTCAAACAATAATCCAGAAAAAGATGCAATAAATATTACCGCAAATAAAATTTCAAAGAATTTAAATTTATTCTTTTTTTTCTTATACTTGGATTTATGCAAACTGTTTGAATAAGGTAAAAATCTCATAACCCTTCTCCTTATTTAAAAAATGTTATCAAAAATTAAAATAGAAAAAATACATATATCTATCTTTCTCCTAACTTCAAATTAGGTTTTGCATTTAAGTCCAAAGATGACACATTACCTCTCATGTACTCAAAATAAGCTGCACTTCCTATCATAGCAGCATTATCTGTACATAGAATTGGTGCTGGAAACAAAACCTTAATACCCATTTCTGCTCCTTTTTCTATAAGATTATTTCTAAGAGCAGAATTAGAAGCCACACCACCAGCTATAGCAATCTTATCCACTGACTTCATCTTACAGGTCTTTATAACATTATCTGTAAGTACATCTACTACAGCCTTTTGAAAAGAAGCAGCCACATCTGCATTATTTACTTCCTTTGAAGTCATATTCATTTTATTTAGATAATTAAGTACTGCCGACTTTAGACCACTAAAAGAAAAATCTAAGCATTCTTCATGAAAATTAGCTCTAGGAAACTTTATAGCATTTTCATTTCCTTCTTTTGATAACTTGTCAATTTTAGGTCCTCCTGGATATCCAAGTCCTATAGCTCTGGCTACTTTATCATAAGCCTCTCCCGCTGCATCATCTCTTGTTTGACCTATAACTTCATAGTTTCCATAGTCTTTCATATATACTATAAAAGTATGACCTCCTGACACCACAAGGCATACAAAAGGCGGCTCTAAATCCTTATGCTCTATAAAATTAGCACTAATATGACCTTCTATGTGATTTACTCCTATAAGAGGTTTTTTTAACGCATAGGCCAATCCTTTAGCATACTGAAGTCCTACTAACAAAGCACCTACTAGACCTGGCCCATAGGTTACCCCTATAGCATCAATATCCTTTAGCTCTAAATCTGCCTCCTTAAGAGCAGATTCCACCACCCAGTTTATAGCTTCAATATGCTTTCTTGAAGCTACTTCTGGAACTACTCCTCCAAACTTTTTATGTATATCTATCTGTGAAGAGATAATATTAGACAATACCTCTCTACCATTAACTACCACTGCTGCAGCAGTTTCATCGCAACTGCTTTCTATAGCAAGTATCTTTATATCCTTGTTCATAACTTATCATCCTCGTTTTCATAACATTTTATCCATATTGTATTATACTTTATACATAGTCTATAATCAAATATAATAATTACTTAAGTCCATTGTAAAATACGTAAAATAACTTTAGAATGTTATATGTAAAATAAAATATAAAGGAGTTCTTTTCCATGGCTAATAATTATGCAAAAGTTGTAGTAAAAGGCTCTCCCATATCAAAATCTAACTTTAAACTGTTTAATTTAAATGGAAGAGCTATATTACCATATAATTCTGGAAAATATCATGACAGATACGCATTATACGAAGAAGAAATCGCTTATGCTGCAAGAAGTCAAAATCCTAATCTGACTTTTACTGAATCTTTAATAGCCGTTTTAAAAGTGTTTTATAAAAGCAGTAAAAGGCACCCGGATACAAATAATATAACAAAAAGTATATTCGATGGTATAGAAAAAAGCGGTCTTATTATAAATGATGCACAAGTAAGAAGACTGATTATAGAAGAATTCTATGATGAAATAAATCCTAGATTTGAACTAGAACTCTTTGCTGAAAGTGAATTCTATATGGATTATGATATATTAAAACGAGATAAATCAGAAACTCCTATAGAATATTCTAGCCCGCCAAATAGAAAAAACAAAAATTCATATTCAAATAACGCCAAAAAATCTTCAAACCTTTCTATAGAAGGAACTAATGTTTGCGAAATATGCGGCAAAAGTTTAAATAAGACAAACTCTGTATCTGCTAACAAAGGGAAGATATTAATATGCAGAGACTGCTTAAAAAAACTTTTTTAGGATTTTATAAGCTCAATCATAGCTTTTATATGGGATGGTGTAGTACCACAACAGCCTCCTATATAAAATGCTCCTGCTTTCTTTAAATCATACATTGCTTTAGCAAATCTATTTCCATCTATACCATAATGTAATTCCTTATTATATACTTTAGGGCTGCCTAAATTAGGTTTTGCTATAATAGGCAGTTCCGTATTATTTGAAAAACTTTTTACTATATTACAGCATTTTTCAGGTTCCATAGAACAATTTAAGCCTATTGCTTGTATATCCATAGACTCCATTGACTTTAAAATAGTATTTACATCTTCCCCTGAATATATCTTTCCCAATTCATTAAAGGTAAAACTGCAAAATATAGGTATATGTAAATCTTTAAAAGCTTCTACAGCAATAACAGCCTCCTTTAAATCATACATGGTTTCTATAAATATTATATCAATAGGAAGGTACTTTATCACTTTTGAAATATTCATAAAAGATCTAAAAGCCTCTTTACTGCTAATATCTCCTTTTTCTCCTATGTTTAAACCTAAAGGTCCTATATCATAGGCTATACTTCTCCCTTTTGATGCTCTTTTAGCTATGGTCACTGAAGAAATTATCATATCTTCCATAGAGTATTTATCTTGTTTAATACTCTTATCATTTATTCTAAAGCTATTAGTAAGTATAATATCACATCCAGCTTCCACATAAGCTTCATGAACTTTGCTTACTATTTCAGGTCTTTCTATATTGCAGTAAGGTATATAATCATAATCACTTATACCATAGTATCTCAGTAAAGTTCCCATGGCCCCATCTAAAAAAACACATTCTCTAGAACTAAATTTTGATATATTCATTTCATCAACTCCCAGGATTTAATAGCTTTTAAGTATTATAACAAAAATTAGAGTGATGCATCCTTTTTATTATATGCTAATTTTGTACCTTTTCACATATTATAACAAAAGTTATACGTAAAATATAAGTGGTTGTGTTATAATTTTTTTTGACAATGTGATTTAGGAGGAAAACATGAAAATAGTATGTATAGGTGACAGTTTGACTTTTGGATATGGAGTAAATAAAAAAGATAGATGGGTAGAACTATCTAAATCCATATTAAAACACAAAAATATAGAAATAGTAAATAAAGGAGTGAATGGAGATACCACTTCTGGAATTCTATCAAGATTTTATGATGATGTGATAGATGAGAACCCAAGTCATGTATTCATAATGTGCGGAAGTAATGATTTTCTTATGGGCCTTTCTGTAGACTATGTATTTAAAAACCTTCTACTTATGATTAAAGATGCTGAAGAAAATAGCATTATACCTATAATAGGAATTCAGCCCTCTATAATAAGTGAATTGGCAAATATACATTGGGAACCTTATTTAAATTACTCTTTTATGAATTCTTGTATCCTTGCCTATAAAAAAATGGTTGTAGAATACTGTACTTGTAACCATATAGCTTTTGTAGATTTTCATTCGCAGTTTTTAAATATTATAGACCATAACGAAAATACTTTTTACATAGATGGACTGCATTTAAATGCTAAGGAAAATAAATTAATGGCAGAAAATTTTACTCATACTATTCTATAAATTAAAATAGCTTACAACCCTGTGTGATTGCAAGCTATTTTAATTTATATATTAATTTTGAAAAAGAACTATTATTGATTTTTTGAATCAATTTTTCTTGTAGCTATAATATTTATTCCAGTATTTGCAATGTTTTTAAGTACTATATCTCCAATATTTACAGGTGCCTTTACCTTAACACCTTTTAACTGTTTTACACAATCAAATATTTTATCTTTTGGAATATCCTGTTCTGTTTTTACAGGAAGCATATCTACTTCTCCATTTTCAACTTTTACAGAAGAGGTTACTATTCTAGTAGGATTAGTACATTCTTTCTTACCATACTCTTCTCCTCTTTTACAAGTATTGCCTTTAACACTTATAACTTCTTTTCCTTCCATTTCTACTTCAAGCATACATCCCATGGGGCATCCTATACAAACTAATTCTCTTTTAGTCATCTTATCCTACTCCCTTTCCACCTTTACTGTTATTTTTTTACACCCCTTATATTTTTCAAAAAGCTCCTTTGATAATCTTACAGTTTCCATCTCTCCTGGAGTAAGAATTCTCTTCTTTATATGCATTTCTCTTTTTTCATCAAAGTAAACTGAAATATATGCATCTTTATATACATCACCAACTCTAAATCTTATATCTAATTGTTTCTCCACATTATTTGGATTCACAGATTTAGGTACTGTATATCTAACTCCCTCTGTAGCTACTATTTCGATTTTTTCTCCATTGAAACGCATGCCTTTAATATATTTAGCTGCATTTTTACCTGCGTTGTAACTCTCTAATGTAACATTATCCACTAAATCATGAACATGAAGTACATTTCCACAGGCAAATATACCTTCCTTTTCAGTCTGCATGCTTTCATCAACTTCTGGTCCCCCTGTTACATTAGACAACTTTATTTTAGCTTTTCTTGATATTTCATTTTCAGGCAAAAGTCCTACGGATAAAAGTAGTGTATCACAAGATATATATTCTTCGGTACCTGGAATTTGTCTCCTGTTTTCATCCACTTTAGCTATAGTTACCCCTTCTACTCTGTCTTTACCTTTTATATCTATTACGGTATGACTTAATTTAAGTGGAATACCAAAATCATCAAGACATTGAACTATGTTTCTTTTAAGTCCACTAGAATAAGGCATCAGCTCTACTACAGCCTTAACTTTTGCTCCTTCTAAAGTCATCCTTCTTGCCATTATAAGTCCTATATCTCCTGAGCCTAATATGACTATTTCCTTTCCGGGCATATATCCTTCTATGTTAACAAATTTTTGTGCTGTACCTGCAGTATATATACCAGCACATCTGCTTCCTGGTATATTTATAGCTCCTCTTGGCCTTTCTCTACATCCCATGGATAATATTACACTTTTTGCTTTTATTTCTACTATTCCATCTTCAGGATTTACAGCTGTTATAACTTTATCTCCATTTAAATCTAAAACCATAGTATTTAACTTATAAGGGATTTTTAATTCTTCTATTTTATTTATGAACCTTTGTGAGTACTCTGGTCCAGTAAGCTCTTCTTTAAAAGTATGAAGTCCAAATCCATTATGGATGCATTGATTTAAAATTCCTCCTAAATGATCCTCTCTTTCAAGTATCATTATACTATCAATGCCATCTTCTTTAGCTGCCACAGCAGCAGCCATTCCAGCAGGACCCCCTCCTATAACAACTATATCAAACTCTTGCATGTTTAACCCTCCACTCTGTTAATAAAATAATGATGGTTACTAAATGTCCTCTTTATTTTCGCCTATCAATATATTTGAATTACCTCTATTTTTCTTTACTTCAGTAACTGGAACATTCAATTCCTTAGCTAATATATCTACTATTCTACTTGAACAAAATCCGCCTTGGCATCTTCCCATACCGGATCTAGTTCTTCTCTTAACTCCATCTAAAGTCTTTGCTCCTAGTGGTCTTCTTATAGCATCTAATATTTCTGCTTCAGTTACTACCTCACATCTGCAAATTACCTTACCAAATTTAGAATCCTTCTCTATAAGTTCTCTTCTCTCCTGATTACTCATCTCTCTAAATCTTGGTATTCCTTTTCTTATAGGATTAAAGTTATCCTTCTTTTTAGGATTTAATTTTTCTAAAACTATATCTTTTATCATTTCTCCTATAGCGGGAGCACTAGTTAATCCTGGGGATTCTATTCCTGCAGCATTTATGAAGTTTGGTGCATCTTCTGCCTCACCTATAATAAAATCATCTCCGGTAGAGTGAGCTCTTAATCCTGAAAAGGAAGTTATTATCTGATTCATTGGAATGTTTTTAACACTAAGCTTAGCCTTTAATATAATATCATCCAATCCCGCTTTTGTTGTAATTAAATCTTCCTTGTCTTCTATATTCACAGCATTTGGTCCAACTAAAAGGTTTCCATCCACTGTAGGAGTTACTAATACACCTTTACCCATTTTAGTAGGCAGCTGGAATATAGTTCTAGTTACCATATTTCCTACAGCTTTATCGAATAAGCAATATTCTCCTCTTCTTGGTACTATCTTAATTTTATCATTACTTACCATATTATTTATTTCATCTGAAAAAAGGCCTGCAGCATTTATCACCAATTTCGTTTCTATATCACCTTTATCAGTGTTTATGATATATCCATTCTCTGATTTTTTTACATGTTTAACCTCTGTATTTAATTTAAATTCTACTCCATTTACAAAAGCATTTTCAGCTAAGGCTATAGTCATTTCGTAAGGACAAACTATTCCTCCTGTAGGTGCATATAAAGCTGCCACTACCTCTTCTGAAACATTAGGTTCCATGGATTTTAGCTCTTCTTTTGTCAGTATTTTCACATTAGGAACTCCATTGATATCTCCCTGCTTTTTTAAAGCTTCCAGTTTATCCATATGCTCTTCATCAAAGCATAAAACTAGAGAACCTACTCTTTTTAAAGGAAAATCCAACTCTTCTGCTAACTTATCAAACATAGCATTACCTTTTACATTTAGTTTTGCTTTTAAAGTGCCAGGTTTAGCATCAAATCCTGCATGAACTATAGCACTATTTGCCTTTGTGGTACCAGAAGCCACATCTTCACCTTTGTCTAGAACACAAACTTTTAAATCGTACCTGCTCAGTTCTCTGGCAACAGAAGCTCCTACAACACCTGCTCCAATAATAGTAACATCATACATCAAAAACCCTCCCTACTTTATTACATAAACAAAAAAGAGAACACAAATTTAAGTAAATCTTAAATTTGGTTCTCTTCAACTCTACCAAATAATCATTTTTAACTTTGTCTTAATTTTATCATAGTATATGAACAAATTCAATATACTTAACAAAATATTTTGAAAAAATGATATATGCTTATTTTAATCATAGATATATTCACTTACATAGTTTACCTTTCCATCCTGTGTATATATAATTTTGCTTATATCTCCATTTTCATTATAATAACATTGATCTTTAAGCTTTTCTATTTTAGTAAAAAGACTATTATCATCTCTGACAAAATCCCTTGGTAAAGCCAATCCTTTAGGTACTATAAAAGACTCGTATTTTTCTTGTTTACTAAGGTCTTTTATTATAAATTCTCTAAATGCATATCCCATAATACCTATAATTAAACCCTTTTCTCCTTTGTAGGTTACTTCCACTATGTTTTTACTTAAATTATAATGATAGTCTTTATAAACCCCAGAATCAGTACTAATAATTTCTATATTATCATAATCATTATAAACGTATTCATAACTAAGTAAAATTTCATCTTTGTTCCTACTATATTTTTTAACTAATTGCTCTTTTATAATCTTTTCGTCTTTATATTCAAAAATAGAATAAAGAGTGTAATCCTCATACTGATTAATACCGCATATACACTTAATGTTATAGTCTTCATCATATACTATTTCATTTATATATTCTATTGAAGCATTGCTATCTTTCATAACTATTTTGAATAGATAACCAACTTCATCATACCTGTACTCTTTAATATAGATAACATTATTTTTACTATCTTTAAATATTTCTTTTACTTCATTATCTCTAAATTTTCTTTCACAGATTCTAAATATGCTGCTATTTGCATCTCCAATTATCTTTTTTTTCCAGGATTTTTCCCAAAGGTTTATAGTTTTTATTTCATAAAAAAATTCAACTAAATCATTTATCAAGCTTCTTCACCTCATCTAACACTTTAGATCAGAATAAAAATTGATAATGTAAAATTTTTCCTCGTTTCATTAATTATAGTATACTTATATTATATACGCAATATTGTTATTAAAGATTACATAAAAAAGAGTTTCATAATTTTTTAATAAATGAAACTCTTTTTACTTCTTTATATTGTCTCTACTATATTTCCATCTATGCCTATAGTCACTTCTTTATAGGGAACTATAGTACTGGATTGAAGCATAGCTTGTTTTATAGCTTTTACGATTCCTGAGCAGCAAGGCACTTCCATTCTAACCACAGTTATGCTCCTTATTTCATTGTGAATTAATATGTCTTTTAATTTTTCTACATAATACTCATTGTCATCTAATTTAGGACACCCAATCACAGTGACATGTCCTTTTATAAATTCATTATGAAAATTTCCATAGGCATAAGCTGTACAATCTGCCGCTATTAGTAAATCTGCTCCTTTAAAATATGGAGCTGAACTATTTATAAGCTTTAGCTGAACAGGCCATTGATTTAACTGTGACATAATATTAACGCTATCTACCTCCTTTTCATGTAATTTTTTTTCACTGTTATCTTCTATAGCATTACTCCTTTTTATCTCTCTCATCTTTGTTCCAGGACAACCAAAAGAAATAGTATTTAATTGATTTTTAGCTTGTTTTTCTTTTTTCTTGGACTGTACTGCATCGTCATCATATGGCAAAGCTTCTCTCTCAATTATAGTAATAGCTCCTGTAGGACATTCAGGTAAACAATCCCCAAGTCCATCACAATATTCATCACTTATAAGTTGAGCTTTTCCTTCTACTAATTCTATAGCACCTTCATGACAGGCATTAACGCATAGCCCGCATCCATTGCATTTTTCTTTGTCTATACTAACAATTTTTCTATTCATAATATTCCTCCATTTTTAATTTATAGCAATTTTAATTTAGTTTTCTTAGTAAAATTTTTATCTCGTTATATTACTATTATAATTAATCATTCATAATTTTTCTGTAACTGATGTTACCCAGAATAAATAATTTATTCGCTATAAGCCTTATGTCATCCTAAAATAGTATTAATTATGTAAAATGAGGATAATACCTTATTTCCAGATATAGAAGTATATACTACAGCTAACGACATTAAAGAAGGAAGAGATGCACAGATAGAAAAGCTAAAGTCCATAATAAAAAATTAAGTGTATGTGAAAAAGCCGACAGGACTCTATTTTGTTCCATCGGCTTTATTTTTTTATTCAATTGTATAAACTAAATAAAATATTTATCTATTACTTTTATTCCATACCAATTCACCATTTTTTATTACCTTTTCTACAATATTAACCCCTGCATTGTAAGGCAAAAACTTGTAGGAAAGATACTTAAGTATTACAATATCAGCTTTTTTACCTATATCAATACTTCCTATAGTATCCTCTTTTTTTAATGCAGCTGCTCCATTTATGGTAAGTGCAGTAATAACCTCTTCTATGGTAAGATTCATATGGATACATGCTAAAGCAATTAAAAGTGGTATAGAGTTAGTAAAACAGCTACCTGGATTAAAGTCTGTAGCCAAAGCCACTGCGCATCCATTATCTATCATTTTTCTCCCTCTAGCATAGTTTTCTTTTAAACTAAATGCAGTACAAGGCAATAATGTAGCTACTACTCCAGATTCAGCCATATCTTTTATTCCTTTATCTGAGCATTGAAGAAGATGATCTGCAGATACAGCACCTAGCTCTGCAGCTAGTTCAGCTCCTCCAAGAGCTACTATTTCATCTGCATGAAGTTTTATATTCATGCCTAGAGCTTTAGCACTATTTAATATTTTTCTAGACTGCTCTATAGAAAAAACATTTTTTTCGCAAAATACATCACAAAATTCAGCTGAATCTTTAACTTTTGGAAGTACATCTTTTATTATAAAATCTACATATTCTTCAGTTCTTCCTTTATATTCCGCCGGCACAGCATGAGCCCCTAAAAATGTCTTAACTATATCTACAGGATGATTTTTATCTAATTCATCCATAGCTTTTAGTTGTTTCATTTCAGTATTATAGTCAAGACCATAGCCGCTTTTTCCTTCTACAGTAGTAACTCCAAACTGAAACATGGAATCAAGCCTTTCTTTACCAAAGGCTATAAGTTCATCTAAAGAGGCTTCTCTTGTACTCTTTACAGTATTTACTATACCACCGCCTCTTTCCATGATGGACATATAGCTGTCCCCTCTAAGTCTCCAAGAAAACTCTTCAGCTCTATATCCCCCAAATATAAAGTGAGTATGAGAGTCAACAAAGCCTGGTAACACAGCCTTATTACTTGCATCTATTACTTCATAGTCCTTTTCATTAACTCTTTCTAATATAGCTTTAGAGTCTCCTACATCTTTTATTATTCCATTTTCTATAACTATTGCTCCCTTTTCTATAACTCCTATATTCTGCATATCTTTACCTTGTTTAGCTTTAAATCCGCTACAAGTTACAACTTCTGAAGCATTTTTTATTATCATGTTTTTATTCATAAGGCACTACTCCATTAATCTGTTTTCTAAAATCTGATCTACGCTGAAATCTTCTATTCCCATATAGTAAACTGCTGTATCTACCAAAGCATTCATAGGAACTAATCCTACAATTTCACTGCCCACTACATTTACACCATATCTTCTTGCTTCCATTTTTACCATCTCAAAAGATCTATATAGAGCTGTCTTAGTATAATCTGTCATATTCATTGATACCTGAGTTATTCCTCTATCTTTAAGCTCCACACCCATAGCTTTGCAGAATCTTAATCCACCACCTATAAATCTAACCTTTTTAGCTATTTTATCTGCTATTTCTATATTGTCTGTATCAAGATTTACATTGAAAGCAACTAGAGGCATTCTTGCTCCTACCGCAGTAACTCCTGCACTTTCATGTACTTTAGCAGGTCCAAAATCTGGTTTCCATGCTGGGTCCTTTAGTTTTTCAGCCATGCCTTCAAATTCACCTTTTCTAATTTTAGCTAAGTTTTCTCTTTCTGGAGAAGAAGCTGCTTTTTCATAAAGGAATATAGGAAGATTATACTTTTCTGAAACTTCTTTTGCCAGGCTCTTTGCAAGGTCAATAGCCTCTTCCATAGTTACATTTTTTATAGGTATGAAAGGAACTACATCTGTAGCTCCCATTCTAGGATGCTGTCCCTTATGGTTTCTTAAATCTATAACCTCTACTGCAACTCCCATAGCCTCAATCACAGCGTCTCTTACCTTTTCAGGTTCACCAACTACAGTAACCACTAGTCTATTATGATCCTCATCTCTGCTATAATCTAAAAGTTTTACTCCTTCTTTCCCCCTAAAAGGATTAACTATCTTTTCTATTTTTTCTAAATCTCTTCCTTCACTAAAATTAGGTACACATTCTATTATTCTTTTGTCCTTATTCATTCTTTATTCCCCCTAAGTAAATTTGATTTATTATTTATTATATTTTTTAAATGCTTGCTCTACTGAATTTTTTATAACTTCTTCTTTCGGAATAAATGGTAATGTTATATGATCAGTTCCTTTATTCATATCATTATATTCAATGCTTGTACTTATAGAATTTTCATTACGTGCCCAAGCTCTTCTTGCAACTCCTCCCATAACATCCCAAGGCATGGCAGATTTAATTATATTATCTACCTTTTCGCTGCCATCAAGCACAAGTCCAAAACCTCCATTTATGCACTTTCCTATACCAACACCACCGCCATTATGAAGAGCTATAAGACTCATTCCTCTTGCCGCATTACCTGCAAAGCATTGAACTGCCATGTCTGCCATTATATTGCTTCCATCTTTTATATTTGATGTTTCTCTAAAAGGTGAATCAGTTCCACTAACATCATGATGATCTCTCCCAAGCATTATAGGTCCAACCTCTCCATTTCTTACCATATCATTAAATTTTAAAGCAATTTTAGTTCTTCCCATAGCATCTTGGTAAAGTATTCTTGCTTGAGTGCCAACTACTAGTTTATTCTTTTCTGCATCTCTTATCCACACATAATTATCTCTATCTTGAGCTCTTCTATTTGGATCTATACAATCCATAGCAGCCTTATCTGTCTTTATTAAATCCTCATGTTTACCACTTAAACATACCCATCTAAAAGGTCCATAACCATAGTCAAATAGTTCTGGTCCCATTATGTCTTCTACATAAGATGGGAAGATAAATCCATCCTTTTCATCCACCCCATTTTTAGCTATTTCTTTTACTCCTGCATCAAAAATAGCCTTCATGAAAGAGTTACCATAATCAAAGAAATAAGTACCTCTTTCTACAAGTATTTTAATAAGTTCAAAATGACGAGCTAAACTTTTATCTACTAGCTCTTCAAATTTTTTTCTATCATTTTTTAATAGTTTTGTTCTCTCTTCAAAACTAATACCTTGTGGGCAGTATCCTCCTTCATAAGCAGCATGGCAGGAAGTCTGATCTGATAGTAATTCTATCTTTATATTGTTATTTACAGCATATTCTAGTAGATCTACAATATTCCCATGATAAGCTATGGACACTGGTTCCTTATTCTCCATATATTTATGAGCTATAGCAAATATTTCTTTTAGATCTGAAGATATCTTACTTACCCAACCTTGTTTGTATCTTGTTTCTATCCTTGAATAATCAACTTCTGCTATTATTCCAACGCCACCAGAAATCTCTATAGCTTTTGGTTGAGCTCCACTCATACCACCTAAGCCTGAAGAAACAAATATATGTCCTCTTAAATCTTCATCATTTTTTATGCCTAACTTCTGTCTTCCAGCATTTAAAATTGTATTAAATGTACCATGAACTATTCCTTGAGGACCTATATACATCCAGCCACCTGCAGTCATCTGTCCATAATTAGCTACTCCCATCTGCATAGCATAGTGCCAATCCTCCTGATTATCAAACATCCCTACCATTAGAGCATTAGTTATTATTACCCTTGGAGCTTCTTTTTTTGATTTAAACATTCCTAAAGGATGTCCTGATTCAATAACTAAAGTCTGCTCATCTGTTAAAACTTCCAAATACTTTTTTATGAGTCTATACTGCATCCAATTTTGGCATACCTGACCTGTTTCACCATAAGTAACAAGCTCATAGGGGTATAAAGCTGTTTCAAAGTCTAAGTTATTATCTATCATAACTTGAAAAGCTTTACCTTCTATGCAGTTACCCTTATACTCATCTATAGGTTTCCCATATATTCTTCCCTCTGGTCTAAACCTATAACCATATATTCTTCCTCTTGTCATAAGCTCATCCATAAATTCTGGAGCTAATATATCATGGTACTTTTCTGGAATATATCTAAGTGCATTCTTTAAGGCCGTTTCCGTTTGAGCTTTATTTAAAGTAAATCCTCTATCAGGAGCTCTTCTTATACCTTCTTTAAATTCAGGCATTTCTGGAAGTACATCATCCAGTTTTATAGTCATTGCTTCTGAAATATCAATGTTATTAATCATAAACCCACCCCTTCTAATTTTATTATAGTTATGTTTGAAATACTCCATACCTCTATTTTATAATGTAAATTCAGAATAATCCATATTTTTATAAACTTTAATTAATTTTATAAAAATAGAGCTGTCACATTAAGAATAAATACTATAATATATAGTGCTAATTTTAAATTTGCAAATCAATATGTTGTATGTAAATTTCTTAGTGCGACAGCCCCACTTTACCGTTTTATTTAATTTAAAATTTAAATATGCTTTTTAATATCTTATTATAACTTCTGCTTACAGGTATTTCATCTTTTATTCCATTTAATTTTAATATATAAGTTCCATTTACCCAAGGAACAATCTCTTGAATTTCATTTAGATTTACTATATAGTTCCTATGGCATTTCATAAAATTAAAATCTTTTAATTTATCTTCCATCTGGCTTAAAGTATCTTGGCCTTTATAAAGTGCCTGTTTAGTAACAATCACTAATTCTCCATCTTTTACCTTACAATATAGTACATCATCTACATCAATTAAAATAAGTGAATCATTTTCCCATACAGGAATCTTTCTTACCTTTTTCTCTCCCTTGTTTATTTCTGCTGCTACTTCTTCATTTTTGGTAATTTTTCCTTGCTTTAATATTCTTAAAATGGCTTTATTTATTCGTTCTTCTGAAAACGGTTTTAAAATATAATCAGATGCATCTATTTCAAAAGCTTTTATTGCATAATCATTAAATGCAGTAACAAATATTATTTTCATATTTTCATTTTTCTTTAATAATTCCTGTGCCATAGTAAATCCACTGATTTCCGGCATGTCTATATCTAAAAATACCACTTCAGGCTTTATCTTATTAATGTTTTCCATAGCTTCCATAGGGTCTGTGAATCCTCCAGCCAATTCTAATTCTTCATATTTGTTTAGTATATATTCTAATTCCCTTATGGCAAATCTTTCATCATCTACAATTACAACTTTAATCAATTAAGATCATCCCCTATAAAGTTATGTTTATTACTTAAATTATAAACTTTTTCAATAATATCAACTATTTCTTCATCATTATAAGGTTTAAGTATATATTTATCTACCATATCATAGATATCTTTATTTTCATCTAAATCTTTATCAAATCCAGTTAAAAGCACAATAAAAATATGCTTTAATTTTTCATCTTTTTTTATTTTTCTGCATAAATCATAACCTGAAATTCCAGGCATCAATGCATCTAATAATATTAAATCTGGCATATTTTCTTCTATTTTTTTTAAAGCTTCCAATCCATCTTTTGCTTCTAATATTTCAATATTTTGATTCCCCATATCCCCTATTATTTCTCTTAGAAGCATTCTATTAACCTTCTCATCATCTGCTATAAGTACCCTTCTCATATTTTCCTCCTCATTCATCTTCTACAGGAATATAAAATTCCATAGTTGTACCTTTATTTTCTTCACTCTTAATGTATAGCCCCTTACCATAAAGTTTTTTTAACCTTTTATCTATATTTGCAAGTATAGAATTATCTTTCATAGATCCTTCCAATAAATCATAGATTAATTTTTCATCCATTGGTTTTCCATCTACCCCTACTGATATTGCTATAAATTTTCCAAAATTTTTTACTGATATATTAATAGTCCCCCCTTGCCTTTTTTTTAGTATTCCATACTTTACTGCATTTTCTACCATAGGCTGTAAAATAAAATTTGGAATATCTATATCTGTATTTGCATAATCAATTTGGTAAATTACATTAATTCTACTGTCAAAACGTACTTTTTCTATATATAAATAAGATTTGATATAACTAATTTCTTTTTTTAAGCTAATAAATTCCTCTGGATATTCAAAACTACTCCTCAAATAGTTACTTAATTCTAGTACAAGTTCTCTTGCTGTAGCTGCATCATTTCTACAATAATAAGCTATAGTATTCAATGTATTAAATATAAAATGAGGCTTAACCCTAGAGTTCATAGCTTGACTTAATGCTTTATTCTCTAATTCTTTATCTAAATTGTGTTTTATTTCACTTTTATTAATAAATTCATATTCTTTCATTATTCTATTCATTAATCAATTCTCCTTCATTTGAGGCTATAATATAAATGAGGTTTTTAAAAACACACTCTATTTATTTTTTCGCATAGTTTGCAAATTAGTTTATATTAGTTTGTCTAAAATATTGTGACTTTAGTCATAATAAAAATTTGGATTTTATTACTATAATCATTTTACAATGGGATTTGAATATAATAAAATAGGTATATACAGGATACAAGGGAGGATTTAAAATGAATAAGAAAAATTCTCTTACAGGAATCATACTGATTCTTATTGGAGTACTTTTAATATTAAAAAGAGTTTTTTATATAGATCTTTTATCTTTAAGAGATCTTTGGCCCCTATTTATATTAATACCTGGTTTAATGTTTGAATGGAGATTTTTTAAGACAAGAACTGATCCAGGTATGTTGGTACCTGGTGGAATATTGACTACCATAGGAATACTATTTCTTTTCGAGAATTTTACAAATTGGAACTTTTCTAATTATACCTGGCCTATATATACTCTTTCTGTGGCCATAGGCTTATTCCAACTCTATCTTTTTGGAAATAGAGAAAAAGGACTGCTTATTCCAGTTTTTGTACTAACACTAATATCTATAATATCCATACTAAATATGTTGTTTAATCAAATTTTTTATTGGCTTAACTATAGACTAATATTCCCAATAATATTAATAACTTTAGGATTATCTATATTATTTAAAGAATATAAAAAATAAGGGGAAAATCTCATATCCCCTTATTTTTTTATCTTTTTTCCTTTATAAGTCCCTTTCTATAAGCAGAAAGAAGCTTTTTTAAATCTCTTATCTGACTTTCAAGTTCTTCCCCTATATCTGTATCTCCTACTCGTTTTCTTTCCACAGTCTGCTCAAGTATTACCATGGATGATAGTATATCTGTTTCTTCAGTTATAGCTGCTTCTGCAGATTTAAATGGCTGATGAGATACTAGCTGCAATCCAAAAGAATTATAAATGAGAGTATATCCTGCAATGCCTGTTTTCCCTTGATAGGCTCTTGAAAATCCTCCATCTATCACAAGGAGCTTTCCTTTTGCTTTAATGGGACTTTCACCTTTCTTTTTTTCCACAGGTATATGACCATTTATAATATGAGAATCTTTACTGTTTAGATTAAATTCTTCAAATATCATATTACACATATTTTCATCATCTCTTAATTTGTAATAAGCATTTTTGTTTTCTTTATGAGTTTCTTCATCATCAATAAAATATCTTTCAAAAGTAGTCATCTTATCTTTACCAAATAGCGGAGAATATGGACCTGTCCATAAGTACCACATTATATCAACACCATAGCTTTTAGCTTCAGTGTTATTGCTATAAAAATATCCTTCTCTAGCCAATCTATCAAACTCATCTAAAAGACCTTTCCCACTAAACTCCTTGTCTCTTAATTTTACACTTTGAAAGGTACCATCTTCTTTTAATGGTACACATCCATGAAATAATAAATTAGAATTGCATTTTAAATACATACTTCCCTTTGAAAAAAGAAAAGTTATATGTCTTTGAAGTTTTTCACTGTTAATAAATGAAGATTTTAATTTATCTACAAGTTCTCTCTCTTCTTCTGTCAATTTGTAAGGATCTTTAGGATCTATAGTAGGAAACTCCTTATCATTCAAGTTATAGACGTTACCATAAAGTTCAATAGTCCCTTCATTATAGTCTATTTTATGCAGAAGAAGTCTTTGTTCCATATTAAATTCAGGTCTTCTTTCAACTACTTCTTTTTCCAATTTAAACTGTATTATAGCTATAGCCTTATGCATCTTAGATATAAGCTCTATTTCCGTAATACTGTAACTCTTTTCGCAATCAAATTTAGGTTTAAAACTTAGACAAGGATCATTTTTATAGAACTCAAGAGCAAAAGTAGCAAGAGGTAACATATTTATACCATAACCATCTTCGATGGTATCAAGATTAGCGTATCTTGCAGATATTCTTAAAACATTAGCTATACATACTTCAGAACCAGCAGCTGCTCCCATCCATAGTATATCATGATTACCCCACTGTATATCCACAGCATGATAATCTATAAGAGTATCTAATATGATATCAGCACCAGGTCCTCTATCGAATATATCTCCCACTATATGAAGCCTATCTATAACCAATCTTTGAATCAATTTTGAAAGAGCTATTATAAACTCTTTTGATCTATCTATGGCTATTATGGTATTTATAATCTCATCATAATACTCTTGTTTATTAACTTTACCTGGCTGCTCATGTAACAGTTCTTCTATAATATAAGAAAAATCTTTAGGCAGAGCTTTTCTTACTTTTGATCTAGTATATTTTGAAGATGCATGCCTGCAAATCTCTATAAGTCTATACAAAGTTATTCTATACCAATCTTCTATGTTTTCTTCTTGTTTTAATATTAGTTCAATTTTTTGTTCAGGATAGTATATTAAAGTAGCTAAACTTTTTTTCTCACTATCTCTAAGAGTATTTCCAAATATATCATCTATTTTTCTTTTTATAACTCCCGAGGCATTTTTAAGTACATGAACAAAGGGCTCGTATTCCCCGTGTATATCTGTAAGAAAATGTTCTGTTCCTTTAGGTAGATTAAGTATAGCCTGTAAATTTATTATTTCTGTACTTGCTGCAGCAATAGTTGAATATCTTTCTGCAAGCAAATTTAGATATTTTAAATCCTTATAAATATCTTCTGTAAAAGGCTCATACATAAATGCCATTATTTCACCCCGCAATACTATTTTAAGTAGTATATTACATATAGCTATTATACTATACTATTTGTATATTTTCTACAAATATATTTGTAAAAAATTACTTTTATTTAAATTTAATTTTTATTAATTATTTCAAATTATTTACTCTATATATAAAAAATAGAAACATAAGTATTGCATCTATTCCCCATTGAAAAGTAGTTATCCACCATACATAAGTTACATCGTATCCAAGTGTTTTAATAAAATAATATATCAGAGGAAGCCTTATGAGCCATCCTGTAATACAGGATATGATAAAAGGTCCTTTAGTGTCACCCATACCTTTTAAAGCTCCCGCAAAAACTGTAGATATGGCTATAAATGGCTGTTCAAAAGCTCCTATGGCTAAACATTTACTTGCCCAATAAGCTACTTCTCTTTCTTGAGAAGATAAAAACAGCTTAACTAATATTGGAGACATATTTAAAAAAATTATGCCAAAAGAGCACATTATGATAGTAGCTAAAAACATGGAATCATAAGATACTTTCTTAAGCTTTTTATAATCTTTCTTTCCAAGATTTACTCCTACTAAAGTTGTAGCTGTAATACCAAAAGCCATACCTGGTGTAATTGAAATAGTTTCTACAGTATTGGCTATCTGATCAGCTGCAAATGCTATACTTCCTGTATGTATTATGATACTTGTACACAAAAATCTGCTTAAGCTATATCCTGCTTCTTCAAAGGAGGAGGGTATAGAAAGCATCATCATATTTTTTGCATCCTTAATAAAACCTTTTTTTAGCTTAAATAAGTTTAATTCCATATGAAAAGTTATATAATAAAACAAAAATATAAATCCAGTAAAATAGCTTATAAAGGAAGCTAAAGCAGAGCCTTCCATCACCTTATAAGGATTATTCAATATAAATATAAAATCAAAAAAAATTTTTAATGCAAATTCTATTAAAGCTCTTATAAAAGGTATCATAGTGTTCTCATAGGCTATAAGTATAGAATTCATTACACTGGACAACATAAAAAAAAATAGAGATACAATGTTTATATTTAAAAAATTGCTGGAATATTTTAATACCTCTTCTCTTGCTCCCATCATATAAAGTAATTTTTCTTTTAATATAAATAAAATAAAAATAAGCAGAAAAGAAATAGCAACTCCTAAAATAAAACCTATGCTGCAATACCTTTTGGCTAGTTCATACTGTCTAGCACCAAGAAATCTTGAAATAAAAGAAATCATTCCTATACATATTCCAGAAGATATAAAGATAGTTATAAAAACATTGGTTAAATTATTACTTATTCCTATTACGGTTACAGCCATATTTCCACCAAATTTCCCCATAATCATAAGGTCAAATATAGACATGAAGGTATAAACGGTCATCTGGGCTATGATAGGAAGAGTAATATTTAATATATTTGAACCATCAGATGAATTCTTCATTTTAAAAATTCTTCTCCTACTTACTACTCTATATAAGTATAAAAAACTTTTGATAAAATATTCCTTCATTAAACCATATTATTTTTTTATATTTCACTAGAGAAAGTGAAATACTATTTATATTGCTAAGTTAAATTTTAAAAATTGAATATATATTTAAAATATACATACTAGAGCATACTAAAATAGGAAAGGAAGGTGAATACCGTTATAAATTTGCTAAATATAAAGTTTTAGCAGCTTTATTTAACGGTACTATAAAATGATTAAGATAAAAAGCGCCATGATGAAATATTTTATATTAATCCCATTATTAATAAACTTTACGCCTAAGTCTGTTTACGCTGTAGAAGTTAATGATGCTACCAAAGAAAATATTCAAAATGAAATAAACCTCATATTCAATGATAGGTGTTCTATGTTCTTAACTGGAGATTTATCCTCCTTGCCTTATTATTTTGATACTTCCAATAAATTTGGAACATGGGCTTTAGAACATGAGATAAAAAGAATACGATACCTGCGAGATTGGTCTAATCAAAGAGATATAAAATTTACAAATATAGAATCTGAAACTCAGATAAAAAAAGTAACCCCTACCTCCAGAGGAATGAGAGTAAGAGCAGATGAATATTATAAATTTCAATATATATATCCTAATGATGCTGAACCCATAATAAACAACTTTGGCGTAAGTTTAATACATTCCATGGAATTAATAAAAAAAGGAGATAGATGGATCATATATAATGATTGGTATACTGACTGCTTTGAAGATGCATTAAAATCCTATTCTGGAGAATTAAATGATAAAGAAACACCTTCTGATAAACCAAAGTATACTTTACCCTGCTGCCCAAAAGAAGAATTTATTCAAAAAGATGTACCAAAAGGGCATTATAATAGAGTAAAAGCTGTGGAATATGCGGATAAATATTGTGGAATACCTTGGGCTAGCGGTAATCCTCAAAAGTATAACAAAAAGTATAAAAACTTTACAGGTATAGGTGGAAATTGTACTAATTATGTATCTCAATGTTTAGGAGATACAGAAGGCGGTGGATTAAAATTCGATGGTACCTGGTACTGTATATACAATAAATATGACGGAGCTTCTGGAAGTTCTGCCTGGGTCAATGCAGATGCTCTTAAAAATTATCTTATATATAGCGGAAGAGGCATGATAATAAAAAAAGGTGACTTTAAAGCTGTCACATCACCTACAAATGAGCTTTCCTGCGGCGCTGTTTCCAAACTCCAATTAGGGGATTTAATCTGTTATGCTAAAGGTTCAGACATTGATCATTTTGCCATAGTAACTGGATTTGACTCTCATGGATATCCACTTATAAATTCCCATACTACAGATAGATATCATGTGCCTTGGGACCTAGGCTGGGGAGATAAAAATATATCCTTTTATCTAATTCACATGAGATAAAAAATTTTGTATCTATGCATACAAAATTTTATAAAAATAAAGGATTGCGAAAATCACAATCCTTTATTTCAATTTTTAATTAAATTCTGCTCTCTTAAAAAATCCTCTGCTACTTTTCTTGGTTCCTGATTTAACTTATCAACTTTATAATTTAACTCTCTCATAGTATCTTCATCCAATTTTCCTGCTAATTTGTTTACTATACCCTCTATTTCTGGATACTTTTTTAATGTATCTTTTCTTATTACAGGAAATGCATAATAGGGTGGAAAAAAGTTTTTGTCATCCTTAAGAACTTTAAGATCAAAAGCTTTTAATAATCCATCTGTATAAAAGGCATCTGTTACTTGAGCTTTATCACTATTTATAGAGCTATATCTCAATCCTCCATCTAAGGCTTTTGTATCTTTAAAATTCATATTATAAGCTTTTTTTAGACCTAAGTACCCATCTTCTCTATTTAGAAACTCTATGGTAGAACCAAGTATTAAATCATTACTTACCTTAGCAAGATCTGAAAAATTTTCTAAATTGTATTTTTCAGCTGTATCCTTCCTTACTGCCAAAGTATATGTATTATTAAATCCTAAAGGTTTTAATAATTCTCCATTATATTCTTGGCTAAAATACCTTTTCACCTTATTATAAGCTTCATCTGCATCATTTATAGCAGGTTCTTTCATTATATTTACTAAAGCTGTACCTGTATATTCCACATACATATCTAACTCTTTAGCTCTAAAGGCAGAAAATGTAACACTAGATCCTCCTAAATTCATTTTTCTTTCTACTTTAATGTCACTATTCTCTTCTATAAGCGTTGCAAGCATATTACCTAGTATTAGCTGCTCATTATAATTTTTTGATCCTACTACTATTTTCTTCTTATTGCCTGAGAAAACTTTAAACCCGCCTAGAATTAAAGCAATAACTAAAATAACTGCTGCAAATTTATACACTTTTTTATTTTTTAATGTTTTTCTTGAACTTTTTTTGTTTTTAGATATTCCTCTAGGAGTCACTGCATATTCAATTTTGCTTATAATAAAATCCATAAGAAGGGCTAATATACAAGCTGGTATGGCTCCTGCCAAAATCATATAATTATTAACGGTTTGGACTCCTGAAAACACCATATATCCAAGTCCTCCAGCCCCAACAAAAGCTGCTATAGTCATAAGTCCTACCGCTGTTACCGCAGATATTCTTACTCCAGCCATAATTACTGGCAAAGCTAAAGGTAATTCTACCATAACAAGCATCTCTCTTCTTGTCATACCCATAGCTTTAGCTGCTTCTTTCATATCACTATTTATATTTTTTATTCCAGTATAAGTATTTTTTAATATAGGAAGTAAAGAATACAAAAATACCATAATTACAGCTGGTTTACTGCCTATCCCCAAAACCGGAATTAAAAATCCTAGCAGTGCTAAACTTGGTATAGCTTGTACTACATTGGCAATTCCTAATATAGGAGTGGCTAATTTTTCTTTTCTAGTTATTAATATTCCTAATGGCACACCTACTAAAATTGCTAACACCACTGAAATCAAAGTAAGTCCAATATGTTCACCTATTAAGGTTAATATTTCCATTCTTCTAGATATAATAAAGTTTATAAACTCTTTTATGCCATTCATAGATTACACCTCCTAGTCTATATATTGAGAACTTAATACTGAAATTAATCTACTTTTTGTAACAAGTCCCTTCAATTTATTAGATTCATTTAATACTGGTAAGTACCCCACAGATGTATCATTCATTTTTGTTAATATATCTACTATAGACTCATTTTCTTTTATATATATAATATCTTTTTCCATTATATCTTTAATTTTCAGGTTATCATTTGCACCCTTTTTAAGTGCTTTTAAAGTTACAATGCCCTTTAATAAATTTTCTTTATCTACTATGAGCAAACTATCAACTTTTCTTTGTTTCATTATATTTATAGCTTGAAGTACAGTCCTTCCTTCATTAGTTGTCACAGGGTCTTCAATCATAATATCTGATACTTTTATCAATTCTGGCTTGTTCCATATTCTATTCTTTCCTATAAATTCTTCTACAAATCCTTCTGCAGGATCTTTAAGTATTTTTTCAGGAGTATCAAACTGAAGTATTTCCCCATCTTTCATTATGCAAATTCTATCTCCCAATTTAAGCGCTTCATCCATATCATGAGTTACAAATACTATAGTCTTTTTAAGTTCTTGTTGAATAGCAAAAACTTCATCCTGTAGCTGATTTCTAGTTATTGGATCCAATGCACTAAAAGGTTCATCCATAAGTATTATATCCGGATTAGTAGCAAAAGCCCTTGCAACACCTATTCTTTGCTGCTGACCTCCACTAAGCTCTTCAGGATATCTATCCATATAATCTTCACCATTCATACCTACCATTTCCATAAGTTCATAGGTTCTCTTTATTATGTCCTCTTTAGTCCATTTTTTTAATTTAGGAACTAAACCTATATTTTCAGCTACTGTCATGTGAGGAAAAAGTCCTGTTTGCTGTATAACATATCCTATATTTCTTCTTAACTCTATAGTGTTTTCTTTAGATATGTCTTTACCATCAATTAATATACTTCCTGAACTGGGTAATATTAACTTATTTATCATTTTCAAAGTTGTAGTTTTTCCACAGCCACTCGGTCCAATAAGTACTACTAATTCTCCCTCATCTATTTTAAAGTTAATACCCTTTATAACAATTTTATTTTTGTAGGATTTACTTACATTTACAAATTCAATCATCTCACCACTCCTTTATAAAAAATAAAATCAAACCGACAACTTTATAATATCACAGAGTTGTCGGTTTGATAAATTTAGTAAACGATTAAATTTGTAAATACTATGTTAATAATACTATTTTTTAATATTCAATATTTATAAAAATAGAGCCTACAAATATTGATTACAATATCTATAGACTCTATACACCAATTATGAACATTATATTAACTATATAAAAAATTACATACTTTATCATACACATCTTTATTTCCTATGACTACTATAGTGTCATCTATTTGAAATTCATAATCTGGACCTGGTGATACCACTATATCTTTATTTCTTCTATAAGCAATTATGGTAGCACCAGTATTTTTCCAAAATCTTACTTCATTTACCTTTTTCCCAATGTATTTGCTTTCTTCTTTAATTTTCACTTCTATAAGCACAAAAGGTGAAATGCTGTTAAATCTCTCCAAAAAATCTGAAATTTTATTAAAATTTTCTTCTAACTCTATATCCAACTTCTTTTTTTTCTCTATGATGTCAGCTATATTTTCTCTCACTGTATTTATATACTCATTATTTTTATACCTTTCAATAAACTTTTCTGCGGCTGAAACAGAAAGCACATTTATTCCACTTCCTAAATTTGCAGAAACCACATCCATACCTTCTAATAAAGCAATAGCTCTTCTTATGGTCTCTGGTGAAACATTATATATTCCAGCCAAAGTAGATCTACCGCTTATTTTTTCACCTACTTTAAATTCTCCCCTTACTATTTTATTAGCAATATCTAATGCTATGTTTCTATATAAAGGTGCAGATACATTTTTCATTATAATCATAATCCTCCATAATAATTAATACAATTAGTTAAATCGTTCTTATAATTAAAAAAGTGAAGAATGCTTCTATAAGTTATTTTTCTATTACTTATACATTTTAGTAAATTACCAAAGTAAAATCAAATTTTTTAAAAATACTATAATTCTACACAATAAGTATTGAAAAGTAGAATACCTCTAATCATAATATACTGTAAAGGAGATGATTTTATGAAATTACATGAAAAAAGTTTTAAAAAAGTTATAACTAAAACATTTAATTTAAACTATTTAGTAGCTTTCCCAGAAGGATATGAAGAATCTTCTAACAAAAAATGGCCTTTAGTTCTATTCTTACATGGTGCCGGAGAAAGGGGAGAAGATTTAGAACTCTTAAAGGCACATGGTATCCCTAAACTTATATCTCAAGGTAAGAGTTTTCCCTTTATATCTGTATCACCTCAGTGTCCTGAAGATTCCTGGTGGACAGTACTTACGGATGAATTAAATGATTTTATTGATGATCTAATATGCACTCTTAACATAGATGTTGATAGAGTATATTTAACTGGTATAAGCATGGGTGGATTTGGCACCTGGAAGCTTGCTACAGAACATCCAGAAAAGTTTGCTGCCTTAGCTCCCATATGTGGTGGACCTTGGAGTATTAACTTCTTTCAGAATTTAGATAAAATAAAGGATATACCTATTTGGACTTTTCATGGTGCTAAAGATGATGTGGTACCTATAAGTGGTACTGAACAGATAGTATCTACCTTAAAAGAACTAGGCAGTAATGTAAAGTTTACCGTTTATCCTGAAGCCAACCATGATTCTTGGACTGTAACCTATGAAAATCCTGAATTATTTAAATGGCTTTTAAACCAACATAAATAGTAAAAAGAGCTTGCACTTAAATTGTGCTAGCTCTTTTTATAATAATCTTACTAATTATTCTATATAAAAGCAAATTACATTATTTTGCCATAGTATTATACTTTTCTTATAAGCTATTTAATGCAAAGTAAGCTGCCCCATATATACCTGCATCATTCTTAAGTACAGCTTGAATTATTTCAGTATGATCTGAGTAAGACTTCATAGCTCTCTCTTTAAATCTTTTATTTATTGCTTGGAAGAAAGATTCTCCTTGAGCAGAAATCCCTCCACCTATCACTATAGTCCCTGGATCTAAAATATGAGTTATGCTAACCAATCCTGTAACTACATGATATAAAAATTCTTCATAAACTTTGTTAGCAAGAACATCTCCTTTATGTACAAGCTCCATTATTTTTTCTCCATTGATATCTGAGTATTCTATACCCTCTTCTTTGCAAGCTGCTTCATACTGCCTTATAAGTGCTGAAGTGGAAGCATATCTTTCATAACAGCCTTCCATACCGCAGTTACATTTTTCTCCTCTTTCATTGACTATCATATGACCAACTTCTCCTGCACTTCCGCTTATTCCTTTAAATAACTTTCCATCCGCTACAATAGCTCCTCCAATTCCTGTGCCTAAGGTTATACATACAAAGCTTTTTTTCCCTTGTGCTGCTCCCTTCCACATTTCTCCCAAAGCTGCTGCATTTACATCATTTTCTACAAAAGCTTTTAATCCAAGTTCTTTATTTATATATTCAGCTAGCTTAGCTCCTGTATATCCTGGAAGATTCTCTGTAGCAAACACTATTTCACCTTTTTCAGAATCTACTTGTCCTGCTGTACTTATACCAACTCCATGAATTTCATAACTTTCTTGCATTTCTTTAACCTTTTCTACCATAGTTTTAGGTATATTTACTTTACAGTTTTCTCTAGGTGATGGATATTTATCTTTTAATATGATTTCACCTTCTGAATTAATTAGTGCATACTTAATAAAAGTTCCTCCTACATCAAAACATGCTATATTCTTCATACCAATCCCTCCTGAATATATACTAAAAATAATACTAATTTATTGAAAATTTATATTATCTGGCCATATAAATGGTATAGGAAATATTTTCTCTAGTATATCTTTTATACATTTACAATGGTCATATTTTAAATTTAATTCTTTATTACTGCCAAATATAATATCTGTTAAGGTTTGCATATCATCTATTTCTAATACTTCATTTCCATATTTGAATAAGTATTTTCCATGATGCTGCTCAAAAACAAACTTGTCTAGTACCTTCTCATCTAGGTATTGACTATAATAAGGTTTTAATTGCTCCATAAAGCTTATGAAATCCACTATCTTTATAGTACCAGGCAATGAAATTTTTTCTTTAATTATAGAAAATTCATTAGCTGCATCCATTATGTGATCCTTATCTGTTGAGTAAAATATAATATGACTTAACTTCTCATCTTTAATTAAATTGTAACAAGCTTTTATAACTAAAGATCTATCTCCTGCAAATTCAACTATTTCTCCATATCTTTCTTTTTTATCATCAATTATTCTTAATATGACATAGGCCTCTTTTCCGCACTCTGAACCTACTAAAAAAATTTTATAATTAAAGTTTCCCCAAGGTGTAGTAGCACCTTTAAGTAATCCTTTAAATTCTTGGGCCTTTCTATAGAATCTTGTATTTTCCCTATTATATATCTTTAACATAGGATATATATTATCAAAATTAATTATCTTCAATAAAATATCATCATAATAGGTGTGCATATCTTCTATTCTATATTTATAACCTATTCCTGTTATGCAGCAGCCTCTCCTTAAATATAATCCTCTTGTACCTGAGACAAGCATTAAAGGTATAGACTTGCTTTTAAAAATTTCTTCAATGTCATCTAATATTCTAGAAGAATATCCTTTGTTTCTTGCTGTTTCATCAGTACAAACTGCGCCTATGGAAGCAGCTTTTATAGGAAAACCTTCTATCATAATTTCACTTGGATAAAAGTTTACATCTGCTACCACTTTATTATCTTCTAATATAATTCTTATATTATTTAGATTATCTTCTCCAAGTAATAAAGGAAACTCTTCACCCATAGTGGGTTTTAGTCCTACAGAGGTCCTAAAACAATTATTTATTAATTCTAAAACGCCATTCAATTCATCTTTTCTACATGCCCTTGGTCCTTCCATACTAAAACACCTCTAATAACAAAATAAGCATATAATTAATGATACATCATAAAATAGAAATTTTCTTTGTTTTTTATAAATTTATAACTAAAAAATATAGATTTGTATGAAATTATGAATTTTCAATCTCTACATAACCTTATTACTATAAAATATTACTAATCTGTTATAAATAAAACTCTGTATTATCTATCAAATAAATAAGATTTTAATACTGCAAAAAATTCTCTAATATAGTATGCAGGTTTTATAGCAGCTAATATATCTGTTGAATACATTTTTGTATTTATATCACATCTTTTTGCTAAAAAGTTTGCTCTAAACATATGAAAATTACTTGTTACTATAGTTACAGTTTTAGATTTATCTCCTTCAGAATCTTTATCTATTACCTTTTTTGAATATTTCATGTTTTCTAAGGTATTTGTTGATTTATTCTCTTTAATGATAACCCTTTCATCTATTCCTTTAGATATTAGATATTTAGCCATAGCTTCTGCTTCTGAAACAGTTTCTCCCGGCCCTTTTCCTCCAGACACCACAATTTTGGCTTCCTTATTATCTTTACTTATTTTCATTGCCCCTTCTAATCTTTTAGTTAATGTATTTGAAGGCGTATCTCCCCAAAGTCCTGCTCCAAGTACCAATACATAATCTGTTTTGGAAGTATCCTGATTATTGCTGTAGGCAATGATAAAAGATTCTATAATGATAAACAATATTAGAAAAATACATATTATTATGTTTATAATGTTTTCAAAAGTTTTAATAAATGGAATATTATTATTTTTTATTATGGACAATTTTATACAGCCCAAAACTGTAACAATTAAGCCAAGCATTATAAGCATCTTAGAAATGCCGCTAACTATGGGAGAAATACCTATAGAATAAGCAATAATTACAATTCCAACTATTATAAAAATATAGCTCAATATCTTACTAAATTTAGCATTTAAATTCATACTCTTCCACCTCATAACTCATTTACTTTATTTACCTATTTTAATTACTATGATAACATAATTATAATACGTAAATAAATATCTTTTGTACAAAATATCTATGAATTAGGTAAAATTTATCATATAAAAAATCTCTGAAACTATTATAATTTCAGAGATTTTTATAATATTAGGGGAAATATTTATCCATATTAAAAAATAGATAGTTTAAAATTTTTGTATTCCATCTTTAGTTACTATTCCTTTTATCAAAGGCTTTTTATCAACCTTATCTTTAACTATTTCATAAGCATTCAATATTATTTCTTCAGATTGATTTTTCTTATTTCTGTCGTTAGCATAAATTGTAGCAATAGCTTCACCTTTTTTAACGAAATCTCCAATCTTTTTATGGATGATTACTCCTACAGAAAGATCTATTTCGCTCTCTTTAGTTTCTCTTCCAGCTCCAAGTACAAGAGCGGATATTCCTATATCATCTGCCTTAATAGCTTTTACATAGCCATCTTCTTCAGCTAATACAGGTTCAACTATAGATGGCACTTTGAACAATTTAGGATCTTCTACATAGGAAGGATCCCCTCCTTGCGCTTCTACAAGTTCTTTTAATTTTGCTAAACCTTTACCAGACTTTATTATATCTTCAAGTATATTTCTTGCTTCTTTTGAGTCTTTAGCTTTTCCTCCTAGAACCAACATATAAGAACCTAAGGTTAAGCATAACTCTGTCAAATCTTCTGGGCCTTCCCCTTTTAAAGTTTCTATAGCTTCTTTAACTTCTAAAGCATTTCCTACAGCAAATCCTAAAGGCTGATCCATATCTGTTATTACACCTATAGTATTTCTTCCTACATTATTTCCTATGTCTACCATTTCTTTTGCAAGCTCAAAAGCACTGTCTTCGTCTTTCATAAAAGCTCCGCTTCCTGTTTTTACATCGAGAACTATAGCATCTGCTCCTGCTGCTATCTTTTTACTCATTATGCTTCCTGCTATTAGAGACATATTATCAACAGTAGCAGTTACATCACGAAGAGCATATAATTTCTTATCTGCTGGAGCTAAATTGGCTGTTTGGCCTCCTATAGCTATTTTTCTTTCATTTACATTACTTATAAACTGCTCTACAGACATATCTATAGAGAATCCTGGGAAAGATTCAAGTTTATCTAAAGTACCACCAGTGTGACCTAACCCTCTACCTGACATTTTTGCTACCGGAACACCTGCTGCAGCAACTATAGGTCCAAGTATTAATGTAGTTGTATCTCCAACTCCACCAGTGCTGTGTTTATCCACTTTTATACCTTCTATAGCAGAAAGGTCTACTATTTCTCCGCTGTTTACCATAGCCATAGTAAGATCCGCAGTTTCTCTCTTATTCATCTTTTGAAAATATATAGCCATCATAAGAGAGGATACTTGGTAATCAGGTATTTCTCCTTTTGTATAACCTTCAATAAAAAAATTAATCTCTTCTGTAGTTAATTCGCCGCCATTTCTCTTTTTTGCTATAATATCATACATTCTCATAGCTATCACCTATACTTCCTTTACTATGTTTTCCATAAGCTTTATAAATTTTTCTCTAGCTCTTGCTGAAGTCTCCATAACTTCATCATGATTTAAAGGTTGCTCTAGTATTCCTGCAGCCATATTTGTCATGCAAGAAACTCCAATAACTTTCATTCCGCTATGATTTGCTATTATAACTTCTGGCACTGTTGACATTCCAACAGCATCTCCTCCTAAAGCACGAACCATTTTAACTTCTGCTGGAGTTTCATAAGTTGGACCGCTCATACAAGCATATACACCTTCTTGTAATTCTACTCCTATTTTCTTAGCTATAGCCTTAACCTTATCTCTTAACTCTGAATCATATGCATTGGACATATCAGGAAAACGTGGACCAAAATCTTCAAGATTTCTTCCTATTAGAGGGTTATCTCCTGAAAGATTGATATGATCTTTTATAAGCATAAGATCTCCAGGATTATAGTTTTCATTAACTGCTCCTGCTGCATTGGTTACTATAAGAGTTTTAACTCCTAAAAGCTTCATTACTCTTACAGGAAATGTTACTTCTTTCATAGCATAGCCTTCATAATAATGAAATCTACCCTGCATTGCTATAACTGTCTTTCCCTGTAATTTTCCAATTACAAGCCTTCCTGCATGACCTACTACAGTAGATATTGGGAAATTGGGTATTTCGCTATAAGGATAATATTCTGGATTTTCTATTTTATCTGCTATAGCTCCAAGTCCTGATCCTAATATAAGTCCTATTTCTGGTTTATATTTAGTCTTTTCTAGTATATATTTTGATGCCTGGTTTAAATTTGTTATTAAATCCATTTGATCTTCCTCCTAAAATGTAATTTATTATTTAGCTATTAACTTAAGCATACTTTCTCCATTTTTTATCTTTTGCACATTAAATATTTCTGCTATGGTTTGACCCATATCGAAAAATCCTTTTCTTGTTCCTAAATTTGCATTTTCCTTTAAAGCCTTACCATAAGCCAAAAATGGTACATATTCTCTTGTATGATCAGTACCTGGCACTGTAGGATCGCATCCATGGTCAGCTGTAATGAAAAGTATATCTGAATCCTTCATAGCCTTTATTATTTCTAGAAGCCTTTTATCAAAAGCTTCTAATCCTTTTCCATAAGATTCTGCATCATTACGATGTCCCCACTTCATATCAAAATCCACAAGATTTGTAAATATCAATCCTTTTTTATTTTCTTTCATATATTCTAAAGTTTTATCCACACCGTCCATATTATCTTTTGTATGAACAGCTTCTGTTATACCTTTGCCTGTGAATATATCCTCTATTTTTCCCACAGCCATTACATTTAATCCATTATCTTTTAAAATATCTAGTATAGTATCATGAGGAGGAGTTAATGAAAAGTCTCTTCTATTTGGAGTTCTTGTGAAATTGCCAGGAGTTCCTACAAATGGTCTTGCTATTACACGAGCTACAGCATGTTCCCCTTTTAACATTTTTCTTGCTATTTCACACATCTTATACAATTCTTCTAGAGGAACAATTTCTTCATGTGCTGCTATCTGAAACACGCTATCTGCAGAAGTATAAACTATAACCTTTCCTGTTTTCATATGTTCTTCGCCAAGTTCATCCAAAATAGCAGTACCTGAAGCAGGCTTATTACCTAATACACCTCTTCCCGTACTCTTAATAAACTCATCTATTACTTCCTTTGGAAAACCTTGAGGATATGTTGGAAATGCCACTTCTGAATATACTCCAGCCATTTCCCAGTGTCCTGTTGTGGTATCCTTACCATTTGACATTTCTGCAAATCTTGCATAGCATCCTATAGGATTTTCTACTTTATTTACTCCCTTTATTCCTTCTATATTTCCTAATCCAAGCTGTTCCATGTTAGGTATACAGAGTCCGCCTAGAGCTTTTGAAACATTACCTATAGTATTACATCCAACATCACCAAACTTTTCAGAATCTGGCATTTCTCCCATACCAACGCTATCTAGAACTATCCAAATTACTCTATCAATCATAAATCTACCTCCATAAAATAGTTTAGTTATTATTTTTAATACAAATTTTCGAAACCGCTTACAGCATTGTTCCAAAAAGTGTAATAGTATCCAATATTATTACCTTTTTATTAATTTTTCAGAACCTCTTAAAACTAACTCTGGTATCAATGTTATGTTTTTTACCTCTTTTAGTTCATTTTCATCTAAGCTTTCTATCAGCATTTTCATCCCTATTTTCCCTAGCTCCACACTTGGACCATTTACATAACTTACATTAAGTCCTAATGTATCTAGAATATCTATTCGGTCAAAGGATATTATTGAAATATCTTCAGGTATTTTAAAATTTCCCTCAAAAATAGCTTTTAAACAACCTAAAGTCATCATATTATTACTTACAAATATAGCAGAGGGTCTATCTTCCATTTCTAATATCTCTTTTGTGTATTTATATCCGCTTTCTTGTCTGTAATCTCCGTAAAATACGTACTTATCTTCCATTTCAATGTTATTCATCATAAGTGCCTTTTTATAACCAATAAACCTATCTTTAGCTGGCTTTGAATTCATACGACCTGTTATTATAGCTATTTTTTCGTGTCCTTCTTTAATCAAAGTTTCTACAGCATCATAAGAACCTTTGATATTATCTACAAATACACCACTAAAACTAGAGTATTTTACATGACCGTCTACCAATACAATAGGTATTCCCATATTCTCTAAAGTTTTTAAATATTCACTGTTAAAATCATCTTCCACAGAAGTAGGCATTATGATTATTCCTTGTATTCTCTGTTCTGTAAGCATTTTTAAAGATTTTAATTCTTTATCCTTATTGTCATCAGTATCGCACAAGATAATATTAAGATTACTCTCATCAGCTATTTGACTTATACCTTTTATTACTTCTCCAAAAAACGGGTTAGTAATATCAGGTACTAGCACTCCTAAAGTATTTGTTTTACTTTTAGATAAACTCCTTGCTATAGCGCTAGGGGTGTAATTGAGTTCTTTAATTACTTCTAAAATTCTTTCTCTAGTCTCTTCTTTTACATATCCTGAATCATTTAAAACTCTTGATACCGTAGCTAAAGATACTCCTGCTTTTTTAGCTATATCACTAATAGTTACAGCCATTTTAATCCCTCCTTGTTCCTTTAGAGAGCTCGTCTGCATACGTTAACATTATAGAACAATATGTAACTAATTTAAATCCATATTAATTTAATAATATGTTAATATTTTTTTATGTACCACAGGAATATATAATAAATATTAATTATGTTACCGCTTACATGTAATTATATATTATAATATCTTAATAAAAATTTCAATAGATTTTTTATAGAATAATTATTTAAATTTATGTTAATAAATTCACTTTTAGGAACTTAGTTCTCCTACTATTAAAGCTTCTTTTAACTTTCCTACACAAGCTTCTAAAGCATACTTCAAATATTATTCACTCCTAAAAATATAATTATAATAGTACTATTATAATAATTATTAGGATAATTTTCAAAATATTTTTAATAACATTTTCTGTTCTATGTTAATTTATAAAAGATTAAATTTATTTTTGTTATTATGAAAAAAAGCTGATAAAATAGCAATATAATTAAGAGATAATATCCCTTGAAACACATTCTTAAATATTAATAAAATAAAGTATATTGATGAAAACTGTAAGCTAAAAAGGAGTGATATTTCTGAATAGATATTCTATTAAAGTAAGTGGAAGAGTTCAAGGAGTAGGTTTTAGATTTTCTGCTCAATACGCTGCAACTACCAATAACCTAACTGGCTGGGTTAAAAATTGCATGGATGATACTGTAGAAATGGAAGTTCAAGGAGAAGAAGAGGATATATTACGATTTTTAAAGGAACTAAAAAGAGGCAATAGTTATGCAAGAATAGATGATTTAGACATTAATATAATCCATACTGTAGAAAATGAAAAAGGATTTAAAATTAAATATTGATTATATTTAATTTTCCCTACAGCGTTTATAATTTTACTTTTTTATAACCAAAATATAATCTTCATAAGATTTTATCTTATGAAGATTATGCTTTAGAAATTTATTCACTTTTTATTAAATATTATATAAACAAAATCTTAACTTTTAATTATTCAAGAACAAATGCTTTTTCATACCCTTGTCTTACAGCTTCTGCTATTCGTCCTGGCTTTTCCACATCTCCAATTAAACTTACATTCTCAAAATGCTCTTCTAATAATGAAAGAAGTTCTCTATTTGGAGTTACTCCAAGAGAAAGAACTATTTTATCTGCTTCTAAGCATATATTTTGATTAGTATTTAGATTAACCAACTCTACACTATTTTCATTTATCTTAGATAGTTTATGAGATGGAAGCATCTGAACTCCATGCTCCCTAAAGTTTTTCATTATAGTGTATAAGTTTGAAGGATATACACCTGATGCCATCTGAGGTAACATATCTATAAGAGTTACTTTATTTCCATTTACAGCAAGAAGTTCTGCAGTTTCACATCCTGTCATACCTGAACCTATCACCATAACTTTTTCATTTTGTATATGCACTTTTCCAGCCAATACCTCAGATACACCATATACATTGCTTCCATTTATTCCTTCTACCGGTGGAACTATAGGATTTGATCCTGCAGCTAGGAATACAGCGTATGGATTAAGGGCTTTTAGTATTTCTATCTCAGCTGTTGTATTTAGTCTAACCTCTACTCCTAATTTCTTTAACTGACACTGGTAGTATGCTATAAAATCAGTTAATTTATCCTTTTTGGGTGGCTTGCTTCCTAGATATACCATTCCGCCAAGTTGTGGTTCTTTTTCAAATAATACCACTTTAAACTCTCTCATAGAAAGGACTCTAGCAGCCTCCATTCCAGCAGGACCACCACCTATTACAACTACTAATCTTCCATTTCCATTCTTTTCTAAATTGGAGAATTCCAGCTCTCTTCCTAGTCTTGCATTAACTGCACATTTTACAGTTCTCGATTTTTCAAGTTCTTCAATGCAATGTAAACAAGATATGCATGGTGTTATATCTTCATCTTTGTGCTGCTTTGCTTTAATTGCCCATTGTGGATCTGCAAGTTGTGCTCTTGCTACTCCCACAAAATCCATAACTCCTTCTTCAAGCAGAGCTTCAGCAACTTCTGGTTTCTTTATGTTATTCACTGCTATTACTGGTATATTAATAGCTTTTTTTATGGTTTTAGCTAAATCCTTCTTCCATGCTTGTTCAAAAGCTATAGGTTCTATTATAGTAAAACCTGATTCATATATACCACAACTTACATTTATAGCATCTACGCCTATACTTTCTAAATACTGAGCTATCTTAACTGAATCTTCTAAATGAATTCCTCCTTCTACAAATTCATCCCCATCTATTCTTACACTTATCGGAAAATTAGGTCCGCAAATCTGTCTTATTCCAAGTATTATTTCTGTTATAAATCTCATTCTGTTTGTAAAGTCTCCACCATACTTGTCTGTTCTCTTATTTGTATATGGGCTCATAAACTGATCTATAAGATATCCATGAGCTCCATGGAGCTCTACTCCATCTATTCCAGCCATTTGTGCAATTTTAGCACCCTTTACAAATTTCTTAACAAGTCCTTCTACTTCTTCAGTAGTTAATTCTCTTGGCTCTTCCTTACAGACTTTGCACATTACAGGACTTGGAGCTACTATCTGTTTCCCTCCTAAAAGCTGTGAATGGTTCTGTCTTCCTGGATGATGCAATTGTACAAATATTTTCGTATCATATTTATGAACTGTTTTCGCTAATCTTTCAAGTTGTGGGATATGTTTTCCTTCTGTAACGCTTAGTTGATTAGGAGTCCCTACACCATACTCATCATCTATTCTAGTTATTTCTGTTATTATTAATCCGCAACCGCCTTTTGCTCTCTCTTCATAATATCTTATCATCTCTGAAGAAGCTTCCCCAGTAGAGCTAGCAAGAGATGTTCCCATAGCTGGCATTACTATTCTATTTTTCAACTCTAATTTGCCTATTTTCCCTTTTGAAAACATTTTCTCATATTTCATAAATATTACCTCCATTACTTTTATCTATGTCTATAAATTAACATAGTGATTATTTTATTACTATGTAACCTATCAACAAAAATCATTGCTCCTATTGTGCAACATGCCCTATAATAATAATGAGGTGATAAAGTATGTCCTTGTATTTTAATGAAATATATGACAAATTAAAAAGTGATTTTCCTCATATAGAATATACACAAAATATACCTTCATTTATAAAAGACGTTAAATTTATAACCAATAATTCAGATTTAAAAAATATAAATACTTTATATATAGGGAAGGCTTCTCAATTAGTTGCTAGAATTTCATCTGAACTAAATTCAAATTTTATATTATATAATGATAACAATGAAGTAGTAACTAAATTGGTTGAAGCTAATATCATAACAGTTTCCATAGAAGAAGATATATATTCTATATTTAATGAAGTTAAAGATATGTTTTTAAAGGATATGGAAATTGCTAATCCAGCAGCAAAACTTCTTAACTCTTTGGCTCAGGGTAAAGGTCTTAAATATCTTCTTGAAATAGGTGCAGAAAGTCTTAATAATCCTTTGATACTTATAGATGCAAGTTTTTCAGTACTAGCTTACTCTAAAAATGAAAATATTACAGATGAATTATGGAATAAGAACATTGAAATGGGATATTGCACTTATGAATTTATAGCCGCAGTTAAACAGCTTAAATCCATAAAAGATTCTCCTTTCAGTAATGAACCTTTTATAGTTACTTGTGAAGCCAGTAATATAAGGAGACTTGTAAGTAAAGTTATTATAGATTCAAAAATAGTAGGATACCTTTTACTTCTAGAATGCCATGATACCATAAAAGATGAGCACAGAAAGATAGTTAAAATTTTAAATAATGCCATATCTGAAGAAATGAAAAATAATATGTTCTATAGAAATATAAAAGGATTCAAATACGAAAATCTTCTTCTAGATCTGCTTGATGGTAAAATATACAATGAAGAAGTGGCTATAGAAAGAATGAAAGGTGCAGAATGCAATTTTGGTAAAAATCTTTATATAATAACTCTTGATATTTCAACCTATAACTTCAGTACTAAACATAAAGATGGCTTAAAAGAGTCCATAGAAAACATTCTTATAAATTCTAAATCTATATATTACGAAGATAACATAGTTATACTTTTAGATATGAAAAATGAGCTTTTAAAAAATAATAATTTATTTAAAGAATTTGAAAAGTTTTTATCAAAAAATAAATTATTTGTTGGTATAAGTAATAACTTTTCACTGCTTACAAAACTAAAATATGCTTATAATGAGTCAAAAAAAACACTGCAGCTATCTAGATTGCTTAAAAGAAGAGGATCAGTATTTTTCTACGATGACTTTAAATTCTATGATCTTATAAGCTCTTTAGATGAAGACCTTATAAAATTTTGTCATCCTGCTCTAATTAAACTCATTGAATTTGATAAAGATAATAATACAAATTACTACAATACCCTTCTTTGCTACTTGAGTAATAATCAAAATATGAATTTAACTTCTGAAAAATTGTATATTCATAGAAATACATTAAATTATAGAATAAGTAAAATAAAAGAAATAATATATTCTGACTTAAAGGATAGCGAAATCATATTTCAGATAAGCTATAGCTATAAAATAATGGAATACTTAAAAGCCACATCTAAAGAACCATAAATTAAATTTAAGAGCTTGCAGATAAATAAACTGCAAGCTCTTTTAGTCATTAAACCCTTTCATTACTTCCTTCAAAAGCATTAATATACATATTTTTTATTTCACTTATAAGAGGATATCTTGGATTTGCTCCAGTGCATTGGTCATCAAAAGCCTGTTCGCACATTTCATCAAGTGTGGAATAAAATTTGTCACTAGTAACTCCAGCTTCATGTATGGTTTTAGGTATATTTACTTTTTCTTTAAGCTCATCTATGGCGCTTATAAGTAACTCTACTTTTTCATCTTCTGTATTCCCACCTAATCTTAAGTAATCTGCAATAGTAGCATATCTCCATTTTACGTTAGGGTACTTGTATTGGGGAAATGCAGTCTGTTTTTTGGGATTATCTACTGCATTAAATCGTATAACATGATCTATTAAAAGCCCATTAGCAATACCATGAGGTATATGATGCATAGATCCAAGCTTATGAGCCATGGAATGACATACTCCTAAAAATGCATTGGCAAAAGCCATACCTGCCATGGTAGCTGCATGAGCCATTTTTTCTCTAGCCTTTACATTATCAGGTCCATCTTCATAGGCCTGTGGCAAATACTTAAATATGAGCCTAATGGATTCTAAAGCTAATCCATTAGTGTATTCTGAAGCTAATACGGATGCATAAGCCTCTATAGAATGAGTTAATGCATCTATACCTGAAGCTGCAGTTAATCCTTTTGGCATATGAAGCATTAATTCTGCATCTACTATAGCCATATCTGGTGTTAATTCATAATCTGCTAGAGGGTACTTTACACCAGTTTTTTCATCAGTTATTACTGCAAAAGGTGTAACTTCTGAGCCTGTTCCAGAGGATGTAGGTATAGATACCATCATAGCTTTTTGCCCCATGGTTGGGAATTTGTAAACTCTTTTTCTAATATCCATAAATCTCATAGCTAAATCTTCAAATCTAACTTCAGGATGCTCATATAATACCCACATTATTTTAGCTGCATCCATAGGAGATCCTCCTCCTAAAGCTACAATCACATCTGGTTTAAAGCTATTCATTTCTGCTGCACCTTTCCTTGCAGTTAAAAGTGTAGGATCTGGTTCTACATCAAAGAATACTTTAAAGTCAATACCTAAGCTCTCAAATACTGCTGTTACTCTATTAACAAAACCTAATTCATAAAGTACCTTATCTGTAACAATAAAAGCTTTGGTTTTACCCATATCTTTTAATTCTTTCAATGCCACAGGAATACAGCCAAACTTAAAATATATTTTTTCTGGCACCCTAAACCAAAGCATATTTTCTCTCCTTTCAGCTATACTCTTAATATTCATAAGATGCTTAGGACCTACATTCTCAGATACAGAATTACCTCCCCAAGAGCCACAGCCAAGAGTAAGTGAAGGTGCAAGCTTAAAATTATATATATCTCCTATGGCTCCTTGAGAAGAAGGCATATTTATGATAGTTCTAGCCGTTTTCATAGCTTCTCCGAATCTTTCTATCCTATCTTTAGATTTTATCTGATCAGTATATAAAACTGAAGTATGACCAAACCCGCCTAATTCTATAAGTCTTGAACCTTTCTTAAGAGCTTCATCAAAATCCTTTACTCTATACATGGCTAAAATAGGAGATAGCTTTTCATGGGAAAAAGGTTCTTCCAATTCCACAGATTCTACTTCTCCTATAAGCACTTTAATATTTTCTGAAACTTCTACTCCTGCCATCTTAGCTATTTTATGTGCAGGTTGACCTACTATTTCAGAATTTAAAGCTCCACCTTTAAGTATAATACTTCTTACCTTATCTTTTTCTTCATCCTTAAGGAAATATGCTCCTCTCTCTTTAAATTCTCTCTTAACCTCTTCATATATAGAATCCATTACAATAACAGATTGCTCTGAAGCACATATTACACCATTATCAAAGGTTTTTGATAAAAGGATTGAGCTTACAGCCATTTTTATATGTGCAGTTTCATCTATTATAGCAGGTGTGTTTCCTGCTCCTACTCCTATAGCGGGTCTCCCTGAAGAATATGCAGCCTTAACCATTCCAGGTCCTCCTGTAGCCAATATAATATCCGAATTAGCCATAACTAACTGAGAAAGTTCTACAGAAGGTTCATCTATCCATCCTATTATTCCCTCTGGTGCTCCAGCTTTAACTGCAGCTTCAAGTACTATTTTAGCAGCTGCTATGGTAGATGACTTTGCTCTAGGATGAGGTGAAAATATTATTCCATTTCGTGTTTTTAAAGCTATAAGAGCTTTAAATATAGCTGTAGATGTAGGATTAGTAGTAGGAACTATAGCTGCTACCACCCCTATAGGCTCTGCAATTCTTTCTATACCAAAGGCTTCATCACTATCTATAACACCACAGGTTTTCTCATCCTTATATTTGTTATATATGTATTCTGAAGCAAAATGATTTTTTATCACCTTATCCTCCACAATACCCATTCCTGTCTCTTCTACTGCCATTTTAGCTAAGGTGATCCTGGAATCATTAGCAGCCATAGCTGCCTGCCTAAATATATGATCTACTTGTTCCTGAGTATAGGTAGAAAAATTTTTTTGTGCTTCCCGTATCTGCTTTATTCTTTCCATTAACTCTTCTGCATTAGTAACTTTCATAGTAAACACCCTTTCAATACAATTTTTGCCTCCTTGTGAACCATCACCGAAACAAGCAATTAAAAATACTTAAAACAACAAGCCACAGTAAGTATAATGTTAATTATCATATTGTATTTTATCCTAAATATAGACACTCTATACTTAAAGGTGAACTGGAAAATGTTAATTTAAAGTGGTACCAAACCACCTTAAATTAATGCAAGAAAATTTCCGAGACAAACTTGTAACGGAGGTTTTCTGGCATTTTCTATAAAAAAAGCGCCTGATTTTATAAAATCAAAGCGCTTTTTCTAATATTTTATATATTTTCTTTTGGAATAAGCTTATTCTTTTTTATCAATATAACAAACACTAAAGTCAATATTATTCCTTTAAACACGCTGCTCATGCTTATACTCCACCATATTCCATTTAAGCCTAACAGCTTTTCTGAAGATAGTATTTTAGAGGCTGGTACTCTAAGTCCTGTAAACAGTATACTCACTACTGAAGGAAATATAGTTTTCCCTAATCCATTGAAAGCTCCAGCTGTGGTTATTTCGATGCACATAAACAATTGGGAATATCCAAGTATTCTAAGATAGACAATACCATAATCTATAGCTTCTTTTTCTGGTATAAAGAATCCAAAAATATACTTACCTCCAAATACTAATAATATTGTTGCAATTATGCCTACAACTCCAGCCATAATTAAAGTATAAAAATAACCTTTTTTTATTCTATCATACTTTTTAGCACCATAGTTTTGTCCAACAAAAGCACTTAGAGCAGTAGAAAAACCTCCTGCAGTCATCCAAGATATAGCTTCTATTTGAGATCCCACCTTCTGAACCGCTATAGGTACTGGTCCCCATACAGCTATTATCCTAGCTATGAGCATAGAAAATATTGTAAAAAGCCCATTTTGTACTGAAACAGGCATGCCCAATTTTATTATATCCTTAATGTAATAAAAATCAGGCTTTGTAAATATATTAACTTTTAAAAACCCATATCTATCTTTTATCATGGTATATAAAAAGCAGGAAGAAACTAATACCTGTGCCATAACTGTAGCTATAGCAGCTCCTTGGGCTCCCATAGGCTTAATAGGCCCTACTCCAAAGATTAATATAGGATCAAATATAATGTTAAATATAAGCCCTAAAGTGTTAATTCTAAAGGGTGTCTTACTGTTACCTGCACCATTAAATATAGCTGTAAATACAGGGTTAATAAAATTAAAAATTATTCCAGCTCCCACTATAAAAAGATACTTTTCAGCCATGCTAACCACTTCTACATCTCCAAGTTTAAAAAAACCTATAAGCTGACTATTCATTAAGAGAAGTACTAAAGTATATATAATAGCTAAGCATATATTGATCTGCAGGCTTGAAACTATATATCTTTTCATAGCCTTTTCATCCTTTTTGCCAATGGATTGTGAAACTCTAACTTCTGCTCCTACTTTTGATATCAGTATAAAAGCCATGGCAAACCAAGTAAAAAATCCCGCAGTTCCTACTGCGGCTACAGCTTTACTTCCTACCCTGCCTAACCATATCATATCTGTCATATTGTAAGCCATCTGTATAAAAGAAGTCCCCATAATAGGAAGTGCTAATTCAATTAAGCTTTTCGTTATATTTCCCTCTACAAGATTTACCTTTTTCAACATAACCCCTCACTTTAACTAAATAATTGCATTTTATATTAATATGACAATACATAGAACTTTTAATATTAAATTTACCAAAATATAACTTATCATATTACCTTAACAGATTTAAGTATATATACTATGGGCTGCTAAATCAATATACAGTTGACTAATATAGGTAATACAAATGCAAATCTGTATTTAAATATATAAAGCTTGTATTCATAAATAAATCTTTTTTAAGATTTATCCTGAATACAAGCTTTTTTACTAATAAACTTATCTTATATGAGATTTCAGAAAAGTTACTGCTTCTATTATATCTTTTTCTGGATTTTCTCCTACTTCTCTTTCTATAGTTAAAAATCCATCAAAGCCTATATCATTAAGAGCTTTTAAGTAAGCTTTAAAATCCACATTACCTTTTCCAAGAGGCTTTTCTAAAAAATAATCTTCTAGTCTAAAATCCTCTATGCCCCCTTCTGCAAAAACATTATATATTATCTCTGCATCAGTCTTCTTTATCATAATACCATCTTTTGCATGGGTATGAACTATATAATCTTTTAATGTGTATACTCCCTGAACAGGATCGTCTCCTGTAACCATTACCAAGTTAGCTGGATCATAATTTACCTTAACACCTTTAGTATCAAGATTATCTAGAAATTTTTTAAGTGTAGCTGCTTTTTCTGGACCTGTTTCTATGGCAAAATATGCTCCCACACTTTCTGCATACTTACCTAATTCTTCGCAAGCCTCTTTAAGAACTTTGTATCTCGGATGATTTTCATCCTCTGGAACTACTCCTATGTGTGTAGTTATAACTTTAGCTCCCAAATCTTTTGCAAGATCAACTATTTTCTTAGACTTTTCTATTTTATATGGATTATCTTCTTTTACAGCAAATCCATGACCGCCAAGATCTCCACATAGAGCTGATACTACAAGTCCATTAGATAATATATATTTTTTTAATTCTTCTCTCTTCTCTTTTGTTAAATTATCTGGATCCATAGGTCCGCTCACTGCATATATCTGTATTCCATCTGCACCAACTTCTTTAGCCTTCTTAATACCTTCTTCAATACCTAATTTAAAAGAATCTACCATTACACCTATTTTATTTGGATACATTGCTACCACTCCCCTTTAAATTAACTATATAATCATTTTAGTCTAAATATATTCTTTTTCCTGCTTTTGAAGATTCATATATACCCTTAACTAATTGTAATGCTTTTTTTCCCTCTTTTCCATCTATGAACACTGGCTTATCTTCAATTATACTTTCATAATAATCTTTTATTTGAGTTATATGGCTGCATCCCCAGTAATTTGGTCCCACAGAAAGCCCATCATAACCTTCTCTTATCTCATAAGGTTTTTCTCCTTCAATTTCAACCCAAGCTAAATCCTGTTTAAGTCCTACTTTTCCTTTTTCTCCCACTATTTCTATTTCTATTGGTGCATCATAGCTATAGCAATTACATGCATATAAATGATATAAACATCCATTTTTAAATTTTACAAAAGCTTCAGCTACATCTTCCACATCTACAATCTTATGAAATCTATTGGCCACAGTTCCTTCTATCCACTCCATGTCTGATCCTATAAGCCATTGAACTCTGTCTATGCTGTGAATAGCTTGGTCTATAAGTACTCCACCCCCTTCTTTATCCCAAGTACCCTTCCAATCGGAATCAGCATAATAGTCATCAGACCTGCTCCAAGATAAATAGGATCTGGCAGATAATATTTTACCTAACTTTCCTTCTTCTATAAGCTTCTTTAATTCCATACAACCCTTTACATATCTAGTCTGAAAAATAACTCCAAGCTTAACGCCTTCTTCTTTTGAAACTTTTATCATTTTGTCTGCATCTTCTAAGGAAACTGCTATAGGCTTCTCAGTTAAAACATTTATTTTATGCTTCATAGCATCTATAGCTATTATAGGATGTAAATAGTGAGGAGTAGCTATATGAATAACATCTATATTCTTATCAAAACACTCCCTATAATCTTCTGCAGCCTTACAGCCTTCAAAGTGAGAGGCAAACTCCTCTGCCCTAGTTATCTTTGTATCTATCGCATATACTACTTCCACTTGATCTTTTATTTCTTTAAAAACTTCTCTATACATCTCCGCTATTCTTCCACAGCCAACCATAGCAACTCTTAATTTTTTCAACATAATCACCTCTTCAGTCATATAAAACTATTTTTTCTTGTGGTAGATTCTCAGCAATCCTCACATCAGAAGTTCTGCATAAAATACTATCCACTATAACTTAATTATATAATAGCTTATAGATTTTGAATTTATCTAAAGTTTAGATAATATTTAATAATTCTTTAGAAAATAACAATCCAATGTAAAATAAAAATGATACCATTTTTATAATAATGATATCATTTTCTATAAATTAAATAATAATTTTCTAAAAGATATAATTAAAGTCTTCTATGCACTTTTTAATAGCTACTGCTGTTTCAGGATATGTTATCCCATAAGAAGCAATTTTATCATTAGCCATTCTCAAATCTCTAGGTGAAGTCTTATACTTTTCTTCATCTTTTATGATTATATCATTTATTCTATGAGAGATTCCCATAGATTTTAATACTATCTTAGCTGCTTCATAGTTACTTAAATCATTTCTGCTTCCTACATTATAAGTTCCGCAGGGAATTTCAAATATTTTATCCATAGAACTTATCATGTCATAAACATAAGTCATTCCCCTATACTCATTAGCAGGAACTTTTATCTTCTCACCTTTAATTGCAGCAGATATTATATTCCATAGAAGATTCGAACCAGTTTTACCGCAGGTTTCAGGAAGTCCAAACATCCAAGTAAATCTTAATATCCAAACATTATCTTTAAGCATTTCCTTCACTATTTTTTCTCCCTCTAACTTATGCCTTCCATAATTAGTACTTGGTATTGGAAGAGTATCTTCAGTATAGGGGCCTGGTTCTGGATTGCCGTTAAATACTTGTTCTGAACTTAAATATATCATTTTAGCTCCTGTAATTTCAGAAGCCTTTGCTGCATTTACATTGCCATTAATATTTATATTTCTAGTAAATTCCGGATTGTTTTCACAGATTTCTGTAGATGTTATTGCCGCAGTATTTATTATATAATCTGGTTTATACTCTTTAGCTTTACTGATAAACAAAGCTTCATTTCTAACATCTAATTCCTTGCTGGTAAAAGGTAATATGTCATATTTATTTTTATAAAATTTATAAAATCTAGAAGCAAAAAATCCATTAGCTCCTGTAATTAGTATCTTTTTCATGATACCCTCCTAAATTAATTTGCACATACATATTTTTTTATTACATTAAGTACCCCATCTTCATTATTACTGTCAGCCACATAATTTGCATGACTTTTTACATCTTCTGGGGCATTTTTCATAGCATAACTAAAATGTGCTGTTTTAAACATGGAAACATCATTATAATAATCTCCAAATACTAAAGTTTCATCTTTAGATATTCCAAATCTATTTTGAACCATTTTTATTGCATTTCCTTTACTTACATCTAAATTCATCATATCAATCCATATATCACCAGATAATGCAATTTGAAACTTGTCACCATAATTCTTATTTATTTTATCCAAGGTGCTCGCTTTAACTCCACCGTGTTCTACAAAGGTTACCTTATATATTTCTGATTTTATATCCTCAAAAGAATTTACTAATATAATTGGAGCATCTCCAAAATTTAATCTTCTTACAAGTTCTTCAGAAGGATTTTTGAGATATACATGATCTTTTCCACAAAAACATATTTCTAAATCCTCCTTCTCCATATCCTGAGAAATTTTTATTATATCTTTAAAGTTCATAGTAGACTTATGAATTAATTCACCCTTTTGACTATATTGTATAAAGGCACCATTATTACCTATAAACATCATAGGATTTTTTACTTTTTGAAAGTTTTTATTTAAAGTGGAATATAGTCTTCCGCTAGCTGCTGCAAATATAATGTCTTTATCATAAAGATTATCTATAATCTGAAATATCTCCCCACTTATATCTCCATTATCCTTTATCAGCGTTCCATCTAAATCCGTAACTATAAGTTTTATCATAAATAAACCTCCATATTTTGTTATAGTTGAAATCCTTATAATTTGTGTAAATATTAAAATAGTATTTACAAATTTCTTGTATCACAAATGATTTCTGCTTTATTTTTCTTTATCTTGTTTACGCCCCTTATGGTAAAATCATAAATTTCTTTTAAAAATTCATCTTTGCTAAAGTTTCCTTTTTCAATATCATATAACTTTTTTTCAAGTCTGCCAGTATAATCTGTATCTAGCAATTCTTTTATGGGGAAATTTTCTATAAGCTTTATACCTTTTTCAGTAATTAACAAAGATTTCCCCTTGGTTGTAATATAGTCAGCATATTTTAGTTTGTTTATTGTTTCCGCTCTTGTAGCAGCAGTGCCTATAGAATATCCATAAAGGATCTTGGAATCTTCTTCCCCTTCTCCTTCATCATTCACATTTTTACCACAAGTTTCCATGGCTTTTAATAAAGTTTTTTCTGTATGATGGGCTGGTGGTTTACTCTTTTTAGATAAAACTTTAATATCTTTCATTTTTACCGCATCCCCTTTGTTAACTGGAGGAAGCAGTTCATCTTTTTTATCCTCATCATATAATTTAAGCCAGCCTTTAACTTTAAGTATCTTTCCCTTGGTTGAAAATAGTCTTTCATAATTTTCACCTTGAACGCTAGTTATTATTTCTGAAATCTCATATTCTGCTGAAGGCATAAATTGAGATATAAATCTATTTTTTATGGCATCATATACTATTTTTTCATCTTCGCTTAAGCCTTTAGGAATAATATAGGTAGGTATAATAGCACTATGGCTTTCAACCTTATCATTATTAAATACCTTTTTAGATTCATTAAACACTACTTCATCCTTAAAAGGCAGTTCCTTTTTTAAGGCTTCTAAAACATTTTTAGCTTTATCTTTAATACTTTCTTCTAAGGCTGTACTTTCAGTTCTAGGATAAGTTATATATTTCTTTTCATATAAGCTTTGAGCTGTCTTTAGTACTTTGTCTGCAGTAAATCCTTTATATTTACTGGTTACGTACCCCTGTAGATTACTTAAATTAAATAAACTTGCAGGATTTTCTTTTTTTATTTCAACAGTTTTTTCTATTATAATTCCGTCTTTACCTTTAATTTCTTCCTTAAGTCTATCTACACTTTGCTTACTTTTGAATTTGTCTTTTTTACCATGAAAAAACTTTCCCTTATAAGTACCAGCTTTGGCTTCAAAGATAGCCGTTAATTCAAAAAACTCTTCCACTTTAAAGTTTTTTATTTGCATTTCTCTATCATATATCATCTTAAGAGTCGGCATAAGAACTCTTCCTATATTTAAAAGATTGCCTTTACCCCTGGTATATTTCATGGTAGCTATAGAAGTAAAATTAATGCCTATAATCCAATCTGCCAGTTGACGACTTAGACCTGCATGCTGCAGTGATTTCATTTCTGAATTTGTCTTTAAACTGTTTAATCCTCTTTTAATTTCATCTGGTGTCCATTCATTAATCAATATTCTATATATAGGCTTTTCAACCTTTAAATAATCAAATATGAGAAGAGAAATAAGTTCCCCTTCTCTATCATAGTCTGTGGCAGATATTACTTCTGTTACATCTTCCCTATCTATTAGATATTTTATTATGTCCAATTGTTTTTTAGCCCCTGCATCAATTACATTTCTATTTTTGCTATCACTTTTTATTTTATATTTAAATTTTTCAGGTATATAAGGAAAATTTTCAAAACTCCAAAGTGCCAGTTTAGCATCATAATCTTTGCAATCATATAATGTAAGTAAATGTCCAAAAGCCCAAGTTACAATATATCCATTGCCCTCTAAATATCCATTTTTTCGTACTTTGCACCCTAGTGCTTCTCCAATATTTCTAGCTACAGAAGGTTTTTCTGCTAATAATAATTTGCTCATCTTCTCACCATCACAAAATTTATTGATAAAAAACTAATGAGTTTTTCTTTTGCTATTTTATTATATCATTTTGTGTGGAATTATGCATTTGCATAAAAATCATTTATTTTTTTCTAGTATCTATAACCCTATAAGTTACCTTTAAATCCTTAGTAGGGGTGCCATCAAGCTTTCCATCCTCTGCAAAATTAACTTTTAACAATATTTTTGTACCATTTGCGTTCCAATAGCCTTCATATATTCCAAATCCATTATTTTTCATCTGCTCTGGTGCAAACACTTCAAATTTATTAACTAATTCATTGCCTTTTATTTCTGCTACATAAGGATGAATGACATTTGACTTTTTATCAACCTCTTGAGAAAATATTAAATTGCTTTTACTATTAAAAGAAAAAGCACTAGACATATCTTCCCCACCTATTCTATAAGAAACAACTTTTTTTATGTTTCCAGTACTAAAATCGTAGATATATCCATCCACAAATCCACGTCTTTCTTCTGAAGCTTCAAATAGCACGGATTTTCCATTATTTATTACATGGATATTTTGCCATATATAAATATCTTTATTAAGTTTAGCTTTTAATTTTAATTTATCAGGTTCTTCAAAATTAAATTGGTATATTTTATTATGATAAAATGCATAAAATTCTTTATTTGATCCTGAATATACTAAATCAGAAAAAGCTACTCCCATAGGATCATTCCAATCTTCATTTATCTTTTTTTCATCTATCTTAGCTACCTTATAAGACTCTGTATCTATAAGCATTTTATATACATCTTTATTAGAATAATTTATGTAAATATATCTTCCTTCCTCATCTGCAAATTTAGCATATTCTGAGTTACCTTGTTTTTTAAAATCATAATCATAAATATCTTTTCTTGAATCTGTAGTTAAATCATAAATAAAATATTTGTTTTTTTCATAATCCTTGCACAAAAATTTCTTATTTTTAAAATCATTAATTTCTATATTATTTTTAAAACTTTCTGGTTTCACTATTTTCTCTTCTTTAAGATTCACATTAAGCAGTGCAAAGCTGTCTTCTCTCATACCCTTACTTAGTACCAAGGTATTATCATTAATCCATCCCCATATTGCGGTATAATCTTTTAATTCAATTTTTTCTCCATTAGCTGCTTTAAGTTCATTATTGTCCATTTTATTGCTTTCTTTTTTCATATCACTTTTTACTACAGCTTTTAACTTATCATCTTTAGTAGTTTTATTCTCTTCATTTTTTAAATTATCAGATAAACCCCCGGCATCTTTTCTTACACAACCTGCAGATAAAGTCAAGCTAACCATCACTGCAGCTAATATTGTTTTAGATATTATATTTTTTTTCATATTAATACGCTCCCTTTCTAATCTTATGGAAATTAATATATTTATATAATAAGGGAGAAATTTTTCTAAATCTCGCAAAAATATTTCCGATGTGTTTCCATAAAACTTTATTTTGCTGGAATCTTAATTTTTACTTCTGTAAATTCCCCTGATGTCATCTCTATAGTACCTCCATGCATATCTACAATGTTTTTACATATATAAAGCCCTAATCCTGAACTTCCTTTTTCTTTGCTAATTTCACCTTTTATAAAAGGATCAAATATATTATTTAATACCATTTCAGGTATATTAGGTGCTTCATTTTTAATAATTATGTAAAAATCCTGGTTATCCTCAAAGCATTCAATCAAAATCTCACTATTATCATAGCTATATTTAATTGCATTATCCATAAGGTTTATAATTAACTGTCTTATTTTGTTTGGCATCACATAAGCATAAAAAGGTTCCAATTGTTCTTTTATGGATACATTATATTTTTTAGCTTTTAGATTTAAATCTTCCATTATAGATTCTATTAATTCTTTTATAACTACCATGGAAAAATCCTCATCTACAGAAGTATTTCCTTTTGATACTTCTATTAAATCCAGCACCATCTTATGTAATCTTTCACTTTCTTCTTTAATCCTTGAAGCTGCTCTTGCTTGAAACTCTACATCGTTTACATCACCTTCAGATAATATCTGTGCATAAGCAGATATACCCGTAAGAGGAGTTTTAAGTTCATGGGTTACATTGTTAAAAAACTCTGTTCTAGCAGCTTCCAGTTTTATAACTTTATCCTTTTCCTTATTTATACTTTCTACATAGCTTTTTATCTCTTCCCTCATGGTGTTAAATTTGTCTGCTAATATACCTATTTCATCTTTACTGCTTACCTCAACCTTGTTATCATATATACCCTCTGTTACTTCTTCTATTCCATTTACCAGTTTATTTAAAGGCTTTGTTATTTTACTTGCCATATAGTAGGAAAAAGCAAAGGAAAATAATAGTGTTATAAATTGCAATAAAGTTATGGTATTAATAAGCTTATTTTTATGTATAAACAAATTTGTAAAATCTAATTTAAATGATACTATACCAAGCAATTTATCTCTGAGATATATAGGATAGGAAAAGTGGCCTATATATCTTCCATTTTTATTTTCTATATTTATATAGGATTTATCTTGAAGAGCATACTGTGCATCTTCTGAATATTTTAGTAGCTCTGGCTCTATGTCTGTGTTTACTGCTTCTATTATATTTCCTTCCTTATCTCTTATAGCCACATAGCATCCATTTAAAGCACTAAGCTTTACAGCAGTGCCATAAGCAGATTTAACAAAAGCTTCTTCTGAAATATCTTCTCTTTCTATAAGAAGCTGCTGCCTTATAAACTCTCTAGAGTTCTTGGTTAATACATCCATTTCTTCTTTTATAGTATTTTCATTATCCAATTTTAAAGTATTTCTTATCATTATATTTAGTACAATGGAAGATATAAAAAATATAATAAAAAACCCTGCTAAGAATTTTTTCTTTAGACTATTCATTGTAATCCCTCATCTTATAACCTACTCCAAAAACTGTTTCTATTATGGAATCACCCTCTTGACCATCCAGCTTACTTCTTATTCTTCTTACATGTATATCTACAGTCCTCAAATCTCCATCATAATCCATGTCCCATACATAATCTAATAAGCTTTCTCGTGTAAATACCATTCCTTTTCTTTCCGCTAAAAATAGCAGAAGATCAAATTCTCTAGGTTTTAATCTTATCTCTTCTTCATTCTTGTAAACTGTCCTTCTATCTTTATATATTTTAATATCTTTACACAATTCTATTGTGTTTACATCCTCTTCTCTTTTATTAGCATAGCTTTCTACCCTTCTTAATGCCACTTTAATCCTTGTAATTACCTCTCTTACATCAAAAGGCTTTGTTATATAATCATCAGCACCAAGTTCAAGCCCTAATACCTTGTCCACAATGTCATTTCTAGCTGTAAGCATAATAATAGGTATGCTATTTTCGCCAGCTATTTTTTTGCATATATCAAATCCATTCATATCCGGAAGCATTAAGTCTAATATTACTAATTCAGGTTCAAATCTATTAAATAAGTCTAGCCCCTCTTCTCCTGTAAATCCTTGCCTAACATTAAACCCTTCTTTTCTAAGTGCAAAAGTTAGTGCATCAGAAATAGAATAATCATCTTCTATTAACAAGATTTTGTTGTTCATAAGTTTCACCCTTTCTAATATCAATCTTATATCTAAATTATTTCTTAAGTGTTTCCAAAGTTAATTCATAAAAAAACCCTGCCAGCATAAATTAAACTTTAATGCTTGCAGGGTTTTGTTATTCTTCATCATAAAAATCAAGAAAAGAATAGGTTTTATCACCTTTTTGCCAACCTAAAATTGATTCCATGTTTACATTCTGTGCTGCTCTAAATATAGATTTATCCACATCATTAAAATCTTTTTTAATGTTTTTTATCATTTCTTTAATCTCATATCTCTTGTTGCCAATTTTTTTTGCAGCTACCATGCAAGCACAGTTTAAAGGCCATATACCGCTATTTTGAGTAAATCTTTGAATATAAATCTCTTCCACATAGTAAAGTGGACGTATAAGCTCTATACCTTCAAAATTAGTGGCTTTTAATTTTGGCAGCATAGTTTTAAAGTTACCAGAGTAAAGTACATTGAGTAAAGTTGTCTCAATTACATCATTAAAATGATGACCTAGAGCTACCTTATTACAACCAAGCTCTTTGGCTTTGGTATAAAGAGCACCTCTTCTCATTCTAGCACACATATAACAAGGGTAATCTTTTGCTATATCATCTACCACATCAAAAATATGAGATTCATATATCTTTAAAGGTATATTTAAATATTTGCAGTTATCTATAAGAAGTTCTCTAATATTTTCATGATAACCTGGATCTGCACAGATGAATTCAAGTTCTATATGCATTTGACCATGGCGCTGTAATTCTTGAAAAAGCTTTGCCATTAACAAGCTATCCTTACCTCCAGAAACAGCCACTGCAATCCTATCCCCATCTTCTACCAGTTTAAAGTCCTTAATGGCTTTTATAAATTTAGACCAAATATGCTTTTTATAAGTCTTAACTAAACTGCGCTCTATTTCTGCAAGTGGTTTCCTTTCATTAAATGGTACCAGGATTTCACATCCTTCTCCAGCTATACCACTCATTTTATCACCTCTCCTTTTGTACGGAAATATTATAACATCTTTAAGGAGATTTGTCTTTGAAAAGTTGACCCAGCTTATTTATTAACTTCAAAATTTAAAATACTTCCAACATAAACTGTTTAAGCTTTATACAATTTTACTTGAGGCATTTGAAATCTTTTCATCTAAAAACTTAACTATTTCTTCTATATTACTCTGATTAACCTTCATTATTATTCTATTATTAAATATAAAAGCCCAGTTTAATGTGCCTACAATATATTTATCTGATTCATCATTTTTTAAATCCTTATGATGAAAATCAAACACCATATATCCTTTTTTCTTTTTATGATTAAATTTAGTTATATCACTAAATTCAAATACATATTCTTTCATAATTTCATAATATCCATCTACTTCTAAAATAAACATTCTTTTATTAGTTACATATACTAAATAATTAACACCCACATTTGATAATTGTAATGGACCTATACCATAAGTTAAAAATCGATAAGAATTTATAGCTGCATAGTAAGTCCATCCACTCATAATTCCTTTAAATTTGTATATTAATTTTTCTCCTTCTTTTAACTGATTCTCTACTTTTTCATTGCACATATCCATATTTTCAATAGATATCTTGCAGGTTATAGATTCTTTTCTCTCTTTTAATGCATTTTCATCTAAATCCATTTTGCTTTCATACCTTTCTATTTCGTCTTCATCATAATTCTGTATTTCTAAATTTTTAATATCATCTCTATCTATCATAATATCCCTCCATTAAATCTTTTAACTTTTTTCTTCCTCTTGAAAGCCTGTTATAGATATTTTCTTTAGGGATACCTAGTGCTTTAGAAATGTCATCAATACTCTCTTCTTTAAAATATCTTCTATTAAAAATTTCTCTATCTGGTTCTCCTAATTTGTTTATAAAATTGGTAAGTTCTATTTTTTGCTCCTTTAATAAAATTTCTTCTTCCATACTTTTGTTATATTCCGCATTACACTCATCTATATCACTTAAGTTATAGTCTTTGTTACTTTTTCTCTTATAATCTATAGCTTTAAATTTGCATATAGATATAATCCAATTTACAAATTTCCCTTTATTTTCATCATAACAGTCAATGTTATACCAAATGCTTAAAAGCACATCATCAAAGCATTCATCTATACTGTGTCTTTCGTGATTTTTATCTAAAACACTATTCAAAACACCATATATGAGTTTCCCATAAATATCTATGAATTCATGAAGATATTTCATATCATGCTTTTTTAAACCATCCACTAATTCATCATCACTCATTTAATTCTCCTCTCTCATCATTCAATGGAAATATTATTTTAATGCTGCAGCAATTTATTTACTAATTAGATTAATCTAATTCTCTATTCAATCATTATACGAAGCCACGTATACATTTCTATCAGAGAATTCTTATTTTATCATATAATATAATAAAATATAAAAAAACAGAGCTCTTATTTACTAAAAGCTCTGCAAATATTTAATGTTATCTGCTCATTCCTGCAATGGCTCCTGATATATAAGGTATAAGCCAAATAGCCCAAACCACTATACTAAATTTATGGAAATTTTGCTTCATATTATCATCATTTTTATATAATACGACTGTAGCCCATATAGCATGAAACAGCATTAGTAATATGGCTAACAACCCAGTAATCCCATGCAGGTTCATCTTAAGGGCACTTCCAGATATCTTGCCCATAAATGAAGTCCCTAAGGTATCACATAAGAGACCTATCCAGAATATTATAAGATGCCATTTTTTGAGAACACCTTGTTTTTTCTCTCCCCACACACCAATAGTGTAGAATATCAAAGCTGAAGTTATAAATATTATGGCATATAATAGCATAATTATAGCCTCCTTTTTTAAAATAGTTCTTATACAAATAGTTTGTATAAGAACTATTTTATGATAATATAATATTCTCTTTCTGTCAATATATTTTTCATTCTAAATATATGTAAAATTATGCTGCATAACTTTAATAAAATAATGATTATATTTTATATTTATTATGACTAAGTTCATAGTTTATTATCAATTTTGCCACATAGCAAACACAAAAAATAATTAATATTAAAATATAATAAAAAAAGAGGTGATAATTAAAATGTTACAACATCCAGAAAGAAATTATTTTATTAATGTGGCACTATCAATAATGGGATTTATCTGTGCTGTTACAGGTATACTGCTATATTTTAGACCTAGATTTATTAACAATTTTGCATCTTCAATTAATTATAGACAGCTGCATATATGGACTGGCTTTATAATTACCGCTTTAGTACTAGTGCATTTGTTAATGCACACAACTTGGATAAAAAACATGACAAAAAACATATTTACCAATAAAAAGAGTTTAATCTCATTAGTTTTAACCATTCTTATATCCTTAGGAATTTGTTTTGCTATTCAAAAAAGTAGTCCTTCTCAAAAAAAATCCTTAAATAATAGACATATTGAAAATAATTTTAATAGAAGAGGTTTTAAAAATAATAAATTACCCTAGTATAATAGCCCCATTTTAAAAAATGGGGCTATTATGTTTGTTATTTGTTTAAGTTAATAAAACTTTGGTACCATAAAATAAAATTTTACACCCATCTTTGTATTTTCCACTCCGAAGTCATAACCATGAAGGCTTAATATATTTTTTACTATGGAAAGACCTATCCCTGTACCTCCTGCTTTTCTGTTTCTAGACTTATCAATTTTATAAAACTTATCCCATATTTTTTCAAACTCTTCTTCTGGAATTTTAGTTCCAGTATTTTCAACCTCTATAGAAATTTTATCTTCTTTATCTTCCATACTTACAATGATTGTTCCATTTTCATCCACATGCCTTAAAGCATTAGTAATAAAATTAGTAATAACCTGGTCCATTCTATTCCTATCAGCATTAACTCTTACATTATCTATTAATTTTAATTCTATATCTGCTGATTTATTTTTTATAACATTTTCATATTTCTTTATAGTATTTTTGATTAGGTCAGTGATAACAAATTCTTCTTTTAACAGCTTAAAATTACCTGATTCTAACTGAGATAAATCCAGCATATCTGAAACTAGATTTTCCATTTTTCGTGTTTCATCTATTATGATATCTAGATAAAAATCTTTATCCTCACCTTCAAATATATTATCCTTTAAACCAACAGCATATCCATCTATGAGGGTTATAGGAGTTTTTAATTCGTGAGACACAGAAGCTATAAATTCTTTTCTCATTTTTTCTAGATTTCTTTCTTTCTCTATGTCTTCTTCTAATTTGGCATTTGCTTTCCTTAATGAAGTAAGAGCGTTATCTAAATTTTCTGATAAAAAATTTAATGAAGCTGCTACATTACCTATTTCATCTTTACTGGTTATATCACACTTTTCAGAAAAATCCAGATTAGCCATTTTAGTAGCAACCTTATTAATTTTTACTAATGGTTTTGCTATCATACTAGAATATATAAAAGCAAGTATAATAATAAAAAATAATCCTCCAATATAGAAATATAAATAAAGTTCCTTTATCACAGATACTGCCTCATTAACAGGCTGCAAGGAATATAATGCAAATATAATCTCATTTTTTTCATTATCTGGCGTTATGCTTATTAATTTTTTTTCCGGCACATCTCTTCTTTTGCTTATTAACGTTATAGATTTTTTTTGCTGTTTTATATTTGCAATGTTATCACTATTTTGTGCCCATCCTCTAATAAATTCATTTAATTCTCTAAGGTTATTACCTTCAAATCTGCTTTTTGGAGGTTTAGAGAGAAACTTTAAATTACCTGATGCATCCATTATTACAATTTTTATATTAGAATTAATTTCGTACTCTTCAATAATATCAGCAGTTTTCTCGTTACCTTCAGCCTTATTATAATCCAATTTAAACTTTTCTATGTTGCTTACCAGCTCTTTTTTCTTTTTACTTATATAAAAATTTTCAAAGAATGAGGACTGTATTATAAGTGTGCTGCTTATAAATACTGCAAACACAATAGTAGTTATAATAAAAAGTTTTTTTGTTATACTCTTTTTATTTTTCATTCTTCACCTCAAATTTATAGCCAGTTCCTCTTACAGTGGATATTAAGTAAGCTTTTTCTCCTAGCTTTTCTCTTAATCTCTTTATATAGGTATCTACAGTCCTTAAATCTCCATAAAAGTCTATACCCCAAATGCTGTCTAAAATCTTTTCACGGCTGAGCACTATTCCTTTGTTAGCCACAAAATACAGTAATAAATCATATTCTTTTGGGGAAAGATAGAGCTCTGCTTCATTTAAATATACATTATGAGACAATTCATCTATGTGGAGCCCATCAAAGTATAATTCTTTTTTTAACTCAGGTTCTGAATAATAAACCCTGTTCATTAGTGATTTTACCTTTGCTACAAGTAATTTTGCATTAAAAGGCTTTGAAATATAATGATCTGTTCCTAGTTCAAATCCTAAAAGCTTATCCTCATCTTCTCCTTTAGCTGTAAGAAAAATAATAGGTACATTTGAAGTTTTCCTTAATTCTGTACACAAAGACCATCCATCCATTACAGGCATCATCACATCTAATATAATAAGATGTATCTTGCTATTTTTGAATATATTAAAAGCCTGAAGACCATTTTCAGCTTCTATAATCTCATAACCTTCCTTTTTTAGGTAGGCACCTATAAGTTTTCTTATTCTCTCTTCATCATCAACTACTAAAATTCTCTCCCTCATAAACCTTGCTCCTCTATTTTTTTATTTATATGGTTAAAACTCATGCTTATTAATACAAGCATGAGTTTATAATTTTACTCAAATCTTAATGCATCTATAGGATTAAGTTTTGATGCTTTGCTAGCTGGGTATATACCAAATATTATACCTACTAGCACTGAAAATATAAATGCAGCCATTACTATATTATTTGATATTACAATGGTGGTTTTAAATAAAGATTGTGCTACATAAGAACTTAAAAATCCTAAAGCTACTCCAATTATTCCTCCAAGACTGCTTATACTAGCTGCCTCTATTAAAAATTGTATAAGTATGGTGCTTCTTTTTGCACCAATAGCTTTTCTTATTCCGATTTCTCTAGTTCTTTCTATTACAGATACAAGCATTATGTTCATTATACCTATGCCTCCTACAACTAGGGATATACCTGCAATTCCTCCAAGCATGGCTGTCATACTTTCAGTTGTAGTATTTGCAGTATCTAAAAGGCTGGTTTGATCAAATACCCTGTAGCTTTTTGTATCATTGTTATATTTCTTATTTAAAAATAATTGTAAATAGGACATTGCTTCGCTGACTTTATCTTTGTTTTCTGCCTCTACATAAAAGGTTCTTACCTTTGTAGTCTTAAGAAGTCTTTCTGCTGTAGAAAGCGGCAATATTATTTTATCATCACTAGAGCCTGCTGCTGAAGTTCCCTGTGGTTCTAATACGCCAACTACAGTAAACTCTATTCCATTAACATACATAGTTTTCCCTACTACATTAGTAGTACCAAATATATTATTTGCTGTTTCTGTACCTATAACAGCCACCTTAAATCTATTTTCTATATCTTTATCTTCAATAAATCGCCCTGCCATAACTCCTACTTTTCTTATTTCAGAATAGTTTGGTGTAGTAGCTTCAAGATTTGTAGTGGCAGATTTATCACCAGCTTTGATGTTTACATTTCCTTGAGATAACGCAGGTGCAATTTCTTTTATACCAGGTTTACTCTTTAAATCACTTATCTCCTCCTCTGTAATAGCTTTAGTTCTATTTCCTGTAATGCTTATGGTTATTAGATTTGTACCAAGTTTTTCTATCTGATCTGTTACTTGTTTTTTAGTACCTTCTCCTATTCCCACCAATATAATTACTGAGCATATACCTATTATTATACCTAACATGGTTAGAAAAGAACGAACTTTATTACTCCAAATAGAAGACATAGCCATTTTAAAGAGTTTTGTATATCTCATTTTAGCACCTCCTTGCCTTCTACCTTGTTTAAGTAATCAGATATTATCTTTCCATCTCTTACTGTAATAATACGTTTAGCGTTGGATGCTATTTCTTTGTCATGGGTAATCATAATTATTGTATTACCTTCCTTATTTAAGTCACTAAGCATATTAAGCACTTCTTTACCTGATTTACTATCTAAAGCTCCTGTAGGCTCATCTGCTAAAATTATCTGTGGATTTGTCACTAAAGCCCTGGCTATAGCTACCCTCTGCATTTGACCACCTGAAAGTTCAGAAGGCTTATGCTTTATATGGGTTTCAAGTCCAACCTTTCCTATAGCTTCTAATGCCATTTTCTTAGCCTTACTATTCGGTACTCCTGAATACCATAGAGGAAGCTCAACATTTTCTAATATATTTAGCTTAGGTAATAGGTTATAGTTTTGAAATATAAATCCTATTTTGCTATTTCTTATTTCTGCCAATTTAGAATCACTGCACTTAGTATTTAGCCCATCTAATATATATTCTCCTTTAGTTGGTGTATCTAAACAACCAATTATATTCATAAGTGTAGACTTTCCAGCTCCTGATGGTCCTACAATAGCCACATATTCTCCTCTTAAAATGCTTAATTCCACTTCACTTAAAGCGGTAAACTCATTAATACCCATTTTATAAATTTTACTTATATTTTTCATACTTATTATTTCTTTATTATTTGAAGAAACTTCCATAAGCTTCATCCTCCATATAAAAACTATTATGTCACTTGCTTATAATAGCCTTTTAGTTTTTCTTATTAGTTCTTGAAGACTGATTTCTGTCTCCTCCCATGTTGCCTCCAAAGCCTCCAAAGCCTCCACCAAGTCCATTTCTCATGTTTTGGTTATTGTTAGAGCTGCTCTTTGGTAAAGACACTAATATCTTCTGACCTTCTGTAAGTCCCTCTACAACTTCAACATAATTTTCATTTTCAAGTCCTGTTTTTATTTGTACTAGCTTTCCGCCATTAAGTCCTACAGTGGTTATATTATTTCTACTATACTGTGTATTTTTACCATTTATTTCATTTCCTTTTGATTGATTATTTTCAGTATTTACGGCTTTGCTTTCCTTGGTGGTACTTCCTTCTTGAGCTGCATTGGAAGTACTTTCTGCATCACTTTGAACCATTACATATTTATTTCCATTTCTTTCAACTAAAGCTTCTGTAGGTATAGTTAATGCATTCTCTTTACTATCTACTAAAATATTAACATTTGCATTCATTCCAAGCTTAACTCCTGTAGGATCTTTTATAGATACTGTAACGTCATAAGTAGTCACATCATTAGTAGTATTTCCAACCTGTGAAATACTTTCTACTGCACCCTCATATACCTTATCTTTGATAGCTCCAAATTTAATTTCAGCTTTTTGTCCTAGCTTTACTTTTTCAATATCTAACTCATCTACCGCTACTTTAATCTTCATAGAATTAGGATCAATTATTGAAAGTACTGATTTTCCTTCTTGAACATTATCACCATTACTATTATTTACAGCTACAATCACTCCATTTATTGGAGATTTGACTGCCATTTTATCTATTTGTTCTGAAGCATAATCCACATCCTTTTGAGCATCACTAATAGCTAAATTTTGCATGGATATATCTTCATCTGTCTTTGCCTTTGATAATTGAAGTTTTTGCTTTTCTAAATTGCTTTCAGCCTTGCTTAAATTTTGACTAACTTGAGCGCTTTCTACAGTAAATAGTTTATCTCCCTGCTTAACACTATCCCCTACTTTTACATTGAGATCTTTTATGTTTCCACTATTATTGGGATATACCTCCCTACTTACTGCTGCAAAAGCAGCACCTGTTCCTTGAATGTTCACCTGCATATTCATCTTTTTAGCACTTACTGTAATGTATGAATTAGCTGTCACTTTTGCCTTGCTGCTTTTATATTTTTTGTATCCATAATAACCTCCTAGACTAACTCCCACAATAATTAAACAAGCTACTATGGTTTTAATTAACTTACTTTTCATTTTTATTCCTCCCACACATAAATTATAAAATTTATTTTTCCTAGGAATTAACTGTATTTAGCCTTAATTATTAGGTTTTACAACCATAATAGAATTATATTTTTGTTAAATGTATTTACAGTGGCAAAATTGTGAACATTTCGTGACATCATTCTATAAGTACAATACAGTTATCAAAAAAAGAGCACCATTCTAAAGCTTTAGAAAAATGCTATTTTTTGTATTATTTTGTAATATATTTTTTTATTTTCCAAATACACATTCGACAAAAAATAAATAATTTCTGTGATATGCTTTTTTATAGACAAGGTTCTAATGGTGATGCTACTAAGGATCTATATATTAAACGAGGTGAAATATTTTGAAAAAAATTAATAATTTAGTTAAGTATGAACTTATTAATTTGAAAAGAGGAAAACTTATATGGATTATATATTTATTATATATTTTTGGTATTCAACAAATTATAAGCAGTATGTATAATAATGGTCAATTCTCTTTAACACTAGTTGGATTAATTCAAAATTCATGGCTCCCATTAAATTTTATAATGATACCAATTATACTTTTAAGTATGAAAATTGGAGAAAGTGATGATGATATTTTTAAAACACTAGATATTTCTGTTAAACAGATAATTTTAAGCAAATTTATTACACTTATGGTTATAGGCCTTGTTATATTAACATTAAACCTAATATTGTATATTTTAATTGCTGCTATAAATACTGTTTCTACAGAGTATTTTTTATATAACATTATAGGATATATAACAAATACTGTTGTATGTTTAATAGTTTGTAACTTTTTAGGATTGCTTATAGGAGAAGTTTTTAGTAGATATGCTGGAGATGTTATAGGTTTTATATCTATACTTATACTTTTTGTTGTTTTATCTAATTTCTACAAACTTTCAAACACTATCTTTCCTCTTATTGATATAAGAACTTTTCCAAATAAATTTGATGTCATTAGCTATGATAAAAGTTATTTATGTCACAATACATTTTGGTTAATAATTGCATTAATATCACTTCAACTAATATTAATGCATAGACATAATTTAAAAACATCTTTAACCTTAATAGTATCAATTATTTTTTGTGTACCTTTAACAATATATATGTTTTATACAAGTCCACAATTTTATGATATACATTCAAGAACTGATGTTATAGATGGTAATTATTGCAACAATAATTACAACACATTTTTTGCCAAAAATGATTGCGGTTATTATGTTGATAAATACAATATGCAGTTAAATATAGATGATAAACTTGAAAATCATTGTTCTATGGAAATTAAAATGGATAAAGATAATATAAATTCTTTGGAGTTAGGATTATATGAAAAGTTTAAAATATCTAGACTAGAAATTAATAATCAAATTATAGATTTCAATAGAACAAATCATAGCTTTATAGCTAAGCTTCCTAATAACTGTAAAAAAGGAGAAGTTATAAAAATGGATGTATATTATTCTGGAAAAGTTAATACAATATGGCAGCAAGGAAACCAATTATTCTTTGTGAGAAATAACTGGATATTTTTAGCGGATGTTTTTGAGTGGTATCCTAAATTAAATGATAGTAAAATTAAAGAATTTAATCTAAATATAAAATCTAGCGGGAAAAATAAAATATATTCTAATCTTGATGGAGATAACAAATTGCAAGAATGGAATTTTTATGGTAAAGACAGTGAAATATTTTTAATAAGCGGTAATATAAAAGAAAGAAATTATAGAGGGTATTTAGTAGTTGGTAATGAGGAAGTAATTAATGATAACAATCAATGTGATGTAACAATAAGTATCATTAATAAAGAAAACTTGAATGGAATAACAAAAATAGTATACTCTCCATTTATTCCAGGTGGTGGAAAAATAACTAAACCCTATGAAAAAGCTTATCTACATCCGGATAATTAAGAGTTTAAAAATAGGAGAAAAAAGGAGAAGTAAAAATGAATAGTTTAAAGGTGACTAATTTAAATTACAAATACGGTAATGTACAAGCCCTTAAAGATATTTCCTTTGAAGTAAATGATGGACTAGTAGGAGTTTTAGGAGCAAATGGTGCAGGTAAAACCACGGCAATGAAACTATTAGCAACTTTATTTTCAATACAAAGTGGAGAAATCTATTTAAACGATTTAGATTATAAGAAATGTTTAAAGCAAGTTAGAAAAAAGCTAGGCTATTTACCTCAGAACTTTTCTACTTATGGAAATTTAAAAGGACGAGAATTTCTAGAAATTATAGCAAATCTAAAATTAGATTACCCTAAAAAGATAATAGAAGCTAACATAAATGAGATAATAGAAAAGTTAAGGATGAAGGAATATATAGATAGAAAAATTAAAGAATATTCAGGAGGTATGAAACAAAAATTAGGTTTTGCACAGGTATTAATTGGAGATCCTAGCTTAATAGTAGTTGACGAACCAACAGTTGGACTAGATCCAGAACAAAGAAATACTATCAGAGAGCTTTTCCCAATAATAAGCAAAAATAGAATTGTATTAGCTACTACACATATAGTTGAGGATATTGAATATTATTGTAATTATTTGTTAGTAATAAAAGATGGAAAATTAATATATAAAGGCACAAAAGAAAATTTTATAAAAGAAGTAGACGGAACTTTATGGGAATCAGATGTAGATGCAGATACATATTTTAATATGTCATCTAATAATAAAATATTAACAACAACTCAAAATGAAAATGGCTGTCACATAAAATATATAAGCCATAAACCTTTGACCTATAATTCCACAAATGTAAAAGTAAATCTCCAAGATGCATATATAATTCACAATAAAATGAAAGGTATGGAATAAATTCTATGATAAAATTTTATTTAAAAATTCAAAACAACATGATTACAAAAAATTTATTATATATAGTAACTCTTTTTATTCTGCTATTTAATTTTATAATAAGAATTTTTCCTAAAAAGTTTATCAATGCTTCTAAATTAAATAATACCCATATTCAATTAAAGATAATTCCTTATAAATTATATACCTATTGTGATGTATATCTCCTATTATTATTTGTAATATTAATATTTTTCTTTTTAGGAATAGATTTTAAAAATAGCATGGAAGAAATCTCCTTAGCCATTGGTGGAAGTAATACAAATAAATTTATGCTTAGAAAATTAATTGCACTGCTCAGTATCTATTTTATTCTATACTTTATATCATTTGTTAATATATATACTTTATATATCAAATTAGTAGGTAATAGTAGTGTATTTATTCCTTTAAAAGAGATAATTTTTTATTCCGCATGTACAAATATTTTTATAATATCTTTAAGTCTATTTATATTATTTCTTTCAAAAGATATAGCTATAAGTACAACTTTAATTACAGCCTATTACTTAGTTGAAGAAGCTTTATGGAGATGTAAAATAACACAAGAAAAAGGAATACTCGGTCATATTTATCAGTACTATGACTATACAAAATCAGAACTATTTAACATTAAAATTTTATATATTATATTTTCAACTATATTACTATTTTTAACATATAAAATTTCTAAAAGAAAAAAACTTTTATTCTAATTAAAAAAGACTTAACTTCAAATAAAAAGTCAAGTCTTTTTTTCTACTTTTCTGAATTAAACATTGACATGAGATCTGCAAATGGATTGTTTATTGGTTCTTCTGCTTTTTTCTTCATGTTTTTCATTATATTCGCTACTTCTCTTTTGTTTGCCTTATCACCCTTATTATCAAATCTTTTGTTAAATGTTGATGCCTTTTCTCTAAAGTTACAGTTGGTATTAGAGCATACATAAATTTGACCATCACCCTGTCCCCTAAGCTCTAATCTCTTCTTACATTCTGGACATCTTGCATTGGTAAACTTACTTACATTTTCTCTATGTCCACAAGCTCTATCCTGGCATACATTCATTACACCATGCTTGCCTTTAACCTCTAGCATGTATTTACCACACTTAGGGCACTTTTTACCTGTAAGATTATCATGTTTAAACTTGTCAGTACTTACCTTTACATTTTCAACTAACTCTGCTGAATATTTTCTCATGGATTCTGTGAATATCTTTGGATCTTTCTTACCTTTGCTTATAAGCTCTAGCTCAAGTTCCCATTTAGCTGTCATTAAAGGTGATTTTAATTCTTCTGGTACAAGCTCTATAAGCTGCTTACCTTTTCCTGTTGGAACTATTTCTTTTCCGTTTTTCTCTATATAGAACATATTAAATAGTTTTTCTATTATATCTGCTCTTGTAGCAACAGTTCCTATACCACCAGTCTCTCCTAAAGTTTTTGCAGAAACCTTATCTACAGCTACATACTTTTGCGGTTTTTCCATAGCTGATAACAGAGTACCTTCATTAAATCTTGCTGGTGGTTTTGTTTGCTGCTTCTTACTATCAACCGATGATATGCTGAGGGTATCACCTTTTTTAACTACTGGTAATGCCTGATTGTCTTTTTCATCTTCATCTTCTGCTAAATCCTCTGATCTATCATATACTTTCTTCCATCCCTTAGATTTTATTACATTACCTTTTGCTACAAAAGTTTCTCCATTAATATCTGCAGTTATGGTGGTTTGCAGATATTCATAAGGTGGCAGCATAACCGCTAAGAATCTCTTCACTACTAAATCATAAATATGTCTCTCTTCACTGCTTAAAAGGGCTAAATTTCCTCTTTCTTCTGTTGGAATTATGGCATGGTGGTCACTTACCTTGCTATTATCTACAAAGCCCTTATGAGCATTTATCTTACCATTTAATATTTCTGTAGCACAAGCTCTATAACTGCCTACAGCAATTGCTTTTAAACGATCTGGAAGTGTGGCTACTATATCACTTGAAATATATCTTGAATCTGTTCTAGGATAAGTTAATAGCTTATAATTTTCATATAGTCTTTGCATTATAGATAAAGTTTGCTTTGCTGAATATCCAAATATTCTATTAGCATCTCTTTGTAATTCTGTTAAATCATAAAGAGCTGGTGCAAATTGCTTCTTAGCACTTTCAGTAACATCAAATACATTAGCATCTTTTTCCTTAACAGCTGAAAGGATTTTATTTGCCCTATCTTCTTCAAAAATATTACTATTATTATTCTTATCTCTCCATTGCAAAATAAATCCTTTAGCTTTTGCGTTTATTACAAAATAATCCTTGGGTTTAAAATTTCTTATTTCTTCTTCCCTTTGTACAATCATTCCTAAAGTAGGAGTCTGTACCCTTCCCGCTGAAAGCTGAGCATTGTATTTACATGTTAATGCTCTTGTAACATTAAGTCCTACAACCCAATCTGCTTCTGCTCTGCAGGAAGCTGCTTTATAAAGATTATCATACTGAGCTGCTGACTTTAAGCTTTTAAATCCATCTAGTATGGCTTTATCTGTTTGTGATGATATCCAAAGTCTCTTTAAAGGTTTATGAACTCTTGCTTTTTCTAAAATCCATCTTGCTACTAGCTCACCTTCTCTTCCAGCATCTGTAGCAATTACTATTTCTGTTACATCTTTTCTATTTAGTTGTTCCTTAACCACATTAAACTGCTTACCACTTTGCTTTATAACCACAAGCTTTAATGGCTTAGGCAGCATTGGCAGATCTTCCATCTTCCAAGCTTTATACTTATCATCATAAGCTTCTGGATCTGCTAGGGTAACTAAATGTCCAAGAGCCCAAGTTACTATGTATTTATCACCTTCTATATATCCATTTCCTTTTTTATTACATTTCAAAACTCTAGCTAAATCTCTTCCTACAGAAGGTTTTTCAGCTAATACTAATACTTTACTCATATTAACATTCCTCTCAAAATCAATATAATTTATAATAACATAAATGAAACAATAATTAAAATAAAAGCAAACATAGAAGAAGCGAACCTTAATTTTATTGTTAAAAGGTTCGCTAAACATTGCATCTATAAAACTTCCATCTTTATATATTTTTAAATATATTATTTTATAACTTTGGTGATTTTGAACATATTATCTAGTACCTGATAGTTCTGTGGAAAAGGCTGAGCTAACACCCAGTAACTTACTCCCCTTAGTCCATATTCACTTACAAGCTTGTATTTTGCTTCTACACTTCTAGCATCTTCAAACCATACTACATGCTGGTTTCCTTTTTTGTCTATATAGTTATAATAAGGTGATTGAGATTTTTCGTCATATTTTATAGCTGCACCATATTTCCCTGCTCGATTAATTGCTTCTTGATTTCCTATACTTTCAGCAAATTCACCTCCAGGCATATAAGGTAATGTCCAGTCATATCCATATAAAGGAATACCCATCATAATCTTTTTAGGTGGAATAACAGATACTGCATAGTTAATTACTTTTCTAACTTCATTAATAGGAGCTACGGCCATAGGTGGTCCTCCAGACCAACCCCATTCGTAAGTCATAATTATCACAAAATCTACAATTTCACCATGAGCTTTATAATCATGAGCTCCATGCCAAGCTCCTTCAGTAACATCATAGGTTTTTGGTGCTAGAGCCGTGGCTACAATATAATTTGGATGTAGCTGTGATACCACCTTTCTTAAAAAGTTATTATACTTTTCTCTATCTTGTGGAGGAATTCTCTCAAAGTCTATTATTACACCATAATATCCTTTAGTTTTTATAATATCTAACATATTATTTATTAAAGTTTGCTGCAAAGCTTCATTATTTAATATATTGCTTATAAGATTAGTATCAAAATTAGCACCAGATATATTGGTAACAGATAACATAGGAGCAACCTTATTATCTTTTGCTATTTTTAATATGGTGGCATCATTTAAAGGGGTTAGTGATCCATCAGGGTTTACATGATGACTAAAAGGGGTGATATAAGTTAAGTATTGAATAGATTCATCCAAAATTGCTTTTTCTTTTTCTGGGGTTGAAGGTTGAATAAATCCATTAACTTCAATGTATCCATAATTTTTTGCTTTTTCAGGAATCCTTATTATTAGTCCAGGATAAATTGCATAAGGGTTTGAAATATTATTTAAATCCACTATGCTATCTACTGAAACTCCAAATCTCCTAGAGATAGACCAGATAGTATCTCCTGGAAGAACTCTATAAGCCCTTTCTCTTGTAGGAATGATTAGACTTTGTCCTATCACTAAGCTAGCTGTATCTTGCAGCTTATTAGCATCAATAATACTCTGCGGAGTAACCCCAAAGGTTCTAGCAATAGACCAAACAGAATCTCCAGGTCTAACTATATAAATTCTCAATAAAGTTCCCTTCTTTTACATACTACCAATAATTAATATATTCAACTTTTTCATATAAGTTCTATATAAATAAGGTTTATAAATAAAATTCTCTGTAAAATATTAATCTAGCACTTGAAATATCTCTGGATCAGAGTTTTTTTATCAATATTACTATACCCACTTTTACATAATTCACACCTTATTTTTTTACCACAATTTTATCATTGATGCCTGACTCTATTCTAAATATAATTATTTTATCCTTGTAAAGGTTATCTTTAATATTCAATATAAAAAAGAAAGGGGAAAAGTATGAAAAAAATTATTTCTATATCCATAACTACTATTCTGCTGTGTTTCTTAATTAATCCTTTTCAAAATGCAAAGGCTGAAGTTCAAAGCTCAATAACCAGATCTCAAGCTGAACAAAGAGCATTATCTATGATTAACTTAAAATGGACATACTCTAGCAACATAAATGGCAATATTAATAGTAAATCTGCTTCTACTATTACTCAACCAAAGCAATTTAAAAATGTATCCTCTGCTGAACTTACTGGTATCCCCTACAATTGGGGCGGTTTGGATGGTTTAGATTCAAATTCCTATAATGCTCCATGGAGTAATTTTCTTGATGCCATCAGTAAAGGTGCTTATGCTGGTAATGTAAATACTGAAGCAGGCTACGGATATATATCTGGTACTGCTGGTATTGATTGTTCCGGATTCGTACAAGCTACCTTTAATATTCAAGATTATAAGCAATCTACTTCAAGCTTATTTGACAAGTATTTTACTAAAATATCTCTAGATGATATAAAGCACATGGACATCTTGGACAAGCCTGCTGATCATGTAGTAATTTTTGATAAATGGGGTACATTAAACGGCATTTATGGAGCCTATACCTATGAGTCCACTACAGACGATTTTTATGGTGGAATTCAAGGAACTAAAAAGTATTTTTTAAGTATGGATGAAATAAATAAAGGCTATATACCTGGAAGATATGTAAACCTTGTGGAAGATACACAAAATACATCTTCATCCAATATGCCCTACCCAGTTAGCCCTGGAATATTTGCTCAAGTTGCCAATGTTAATAATTATGCAAATTTTAGAGCAAATGCCTCTTTGGATTCATCTATAATAGGTACTATACCTAAAGGTACTATCCTTTATTTAATTGATTATTCCTCTGGGTGGTATGAAGTAAGTTATGGTGGACAAGTAGGGTGGATATACGGTAATCTAATATCTTCAATTCCAACAGGTAAATATGTAACCTTAAATAATGCTTATCAATTAAATATAAGAAGCAATCCAACTACTTCTTCTTCAATAATAGGAGTATTGAATATAAATCAATATGCAGAAGTATCAGATTATTCTGCTGATGGTAATTGGTTTAAAATAAAAATAAATGGCGTTGAAGGCTGGGCGTATAAGAAATATTTAAGCTATATTTATTAAACAAAAAGGCAGTCCCAATATATACTAAAGGACTGCCTTACTGCTTTTTTGTAAAATAAATTATTCACTAGTTCTAATTAGCGTTGATAATATTGATAATAATAGCATTTCAATCTTCCATTATAAAGCTTTCTATTTTTATCTGATTTTTTACCAAAACATTTTTCAAAATTATCATAGGAAGTGATTACAAAATAAGACCAATTATTTAGTCTTTCAAATACTTCTCCCATGGTTCTATATAATATTTCTACTTCTTTTTCTCCCCCAAGCCTTTCCCCATAAGGTGGATTGGTTATAATAAAACCATCTTTTTTCTTTGTACTGAATTCTTTTACATCAAGTTTTTGAAAAAATATATTATCCGCTACACCTGCTTTTTCTGCATTTTCCCTTGCTGTTTTCAGTACTCTGCTATCTATATCTGAAGCCATTATCTTAAATTCTTTATTATTAATAGAGTTTCTAGCATGTTTCCTTATATCCTCCCACAACTCCTGAGGTATAATATCCCACTGCTCTGATATAAAATTTCTATTAAGACCTGGTGCCATATTTCTACCTATCATAGCTGCTTCAATGGCAATGGTACCAGAGCCACAGAAAGGATCTGCTAAAATCCTTGAACAATCCCATTTACTTATAAGCACAAGAGCTGCTGCTAAAGTTTCTTTCATAGGAGCTTCTCCTGCAAATTGTCTATATCCTCTTTTATGTAATCCAGCACCAGTGGTATCCAAAGTTAACGTAACTATATCTTTAAGTAATGCCACTTCTATTTTATATTCAGCTCCATTTTCAGGGAATACATCTCTTCTGTACTTTTTCTTCATAGACTCCACCACAGCCTTTTTTACTATGGATTGACAATCTGGTACACTAAAAAGTTTTGATTTAACAGATTTTCCCACTATATGCATAAATCCTGTTATAGGTATTATATCTCCCCAATTTACACTTAAAGTACCTTGAAATAACTCTTCAAAGGTTTCTGCCTTGAATTCTGCCATTTTTATCAGTACTCTATCTGCTGTCCTAAGCCACATATTACATGTAACTATATCCATTTCATCCCCTTCAAAAGTTACCTTACCATTTTCAATTATTAGATTATCATAACCTAATTCCTTTAATTCATTTGCTACTACCTTTTCAAGTCCAAAGGTGGAAGTTGCTATCAATGTATAATTCATTCTATTTCTTCTCTCCTGCATTTTTAATTTTTTTCGTTAAAAAGTTTCATTTATAGTATATATCATTTTTATATTTTTAGGATATATAAAAGCAATTATTTAAAATAATTTTTATATTATGAAAAAATCACATTATTAAAGTTTATGGATAAAGCCTTAAGAATTTTTACATAATATAAATATAATCTTTAAAACTTATGGGTAAACTATACACAGTTACAAATGTTATAATTTTAAGGAGGTTTAAATTATGCCAAAAGAAGAACAAAACCATGAGAACAATAGTATACTAGGATGGATAATAAGGTTTATAATAACTGCAGTTATATTAGCTATAACCTCATTTTTAACACCGGGCTTTAGCATAGTGGGTTTATGGCCAATGTTATTAGCTGCAGTAGTCATAACCTTAATAGATTACTTTGTTGAAAAGCTTATGGGAGTTGATGCATCACCTTTTGGTAAAGGATTAAAAGGTTTTGTAATAGCAGCAGTAATATTATATGTAACACAATTTATAGTTCCAAATATGAAAGTATCTATAATAGGAGCAATACTAGCTTCTATAGTTATTGGAATATTAGATGCCTTGATTCCTGGTAGAGCTATGTAATATCATCCAAACATTTCATCATGACAAGTAGGAAATTTAAACTTCCTGCTTGTCATTATTTTTTTATAATAATTATCCAAATTGTAACATTTATAAAATAAATAGAATAATATAAAATGTAAATATATTTTACGGAGGTATTTAAGTGTATTACAGAGCGGATAACCCAAATATTGATAACATCAGTTTGAATGATACTTCTAATAATGAAGAAGTTTTAAAAGATTTTGATTACCCTAGAGATTTTCATTCTCATTCTCCCTACTTTTATCCTATGATGAATTACCCATACATGATGAACTATCCTTATATGATGAATTATCCATTGCCTTATATGCAGCGTGATGAAGATGATGAAACTTATGATAACATGGATATGCGCAGACCACCTTATTATCACCATTATCATCCATATTATCATCATGGCTATCACCATTATCCACATGGCTATTATCACCACCACTATCCATATTATTCATCTATGTATCCATGGTGGTTTTACTAATAGACTATAAAAATTAATATAGCTATTAAAGTTAAGGAGCTACTGCCTAATTAATTAGGATGTAGCTCCTTAATTTGTTTACTATAAAAATACACTAATTTTAGAGTGCAAAGAACAAAAATTTATGATATAATGTCGCTTTGAGTATGAAAATTTTATAGAAGGATGGTAACTAGTGTGATAACTGTAACTAATGTAAGTTTAAGATATGGAGATAAAAAACTCTTCGAAGACGTTAATTTAAAATTCACTCCAGGAAACTGTTATGGCATTATAGGAGCTAATGGTGCTGGTAAAAGTACTTTCCTAAATATTTTATCTGGAGAAATAGAACCAAACACTGGCGAAGTCAGTATTGCTCCAAATATTAGAATGTCTGTATTAAAACAAGACCATTATCAATACGATAACTATAATGTTTTAGAAACTGTAATTATTGGAAATGCTAGACTTTATGAAATTATGAAGGAAAAAGAAGAACTTTATGCTAAACCTGACTTTACAGATGAAGATGGAATTAAAGCTTCAGAATTAGAAGGAGAATTTGCTGAACTAAATGGTTGGGAAGCTGAAGCTGATGCCTCCTCTATACTTCAAGGATTAGGTATTCCTACAGATCTTCATAATAAAAAAATGGCTGACTTGACAGGTATTGAAAAGGTAAAAGTTCTTCTTGCTCAAGCACTATTTGGAAATCCAGGAGTTCTTATCCTAGACGAGCCAACTAACCATTTAGATATAAAATCCATAAATTGGTTAGAAGAATTTTTAATTGAATTTGAGGGTACTGTAATAGTAGTTTCTCACGATAGGCATTTCTTAAATAATGTATGTACTCATATGGCAGATGTAGACTTCGGAAAAATTAAATTGTATGTTGGAAACTATGACTTCTGGTATGAATCCAGCCAATTAGCTCTCCAAATGGCAAAGGACCAAAATAAAAAGAAAGAGCAAAAAATCAAAGAATTACAAGAATTCATAGCTCGTTTCAGTGCTAATGCTTCAAAGTCAAAACAAGCAACTTCTCGTAAAAAACTTTTAGAAAAAATATCTCTAGATGATATTCAGCCTTCCTCAAGAAGGTATCCCTTTGTGGGCTTTAAACCTGAAAGAGAAGTTGGAAATGATATACTTAGGGTAGAAGGTCTAACAAAAACCATTGATGGAGAAAAAGTTTTAAATAATGTTAGCTTTACTGTGTCAAAGGGAGATAAAATTGCCTTTATTGGAGATAAAGATATAGCTAAAACAACTTTATTTAAGATATTAACTGGTGAAATGGAAGCAGATAGCGGAGAATATAAATGGGGAATCACTATAACCAAATCTTATTTTCCTAAGGATAACTCAGAATTTTTTAATGAGGTAGAACTTAATTTGGTAGATTGGTTAAGACAATTTTCTGAAGAAAAATCTGAAAGTTACTTAAGAGGTTTCCTAGGTAGAATGCTTTTTTCAGGTGATGAAGCTTTAAAACAGGTAAATGTACTATCTGGCGGTGAAAAGGTAAGATGTATGTTAGCAAAAATGATGTTAACTAATGCAAACGTGATAATATTAGACGAACCTACTAACCATCTTGACCTAGAATCTATCACCGCACTAAATAATGGACTTATAGATTATAAGAGTAATATTCTATTTACCTCTCATGATCATCAGTTTATTCAAACCATAGCCAATAGAATTATAGAAATTACCGATAATGGAATCATAGATAAAAAAATGAGCTATGATGAATACTTAGAAAACATAAATGTATAGTATACTTATTACTTTATCATCTCTTAATTTACTATAGGTAAAATTCTTTGTAAAAGTTACTACTGAAAATTTTTCTAAAAAATATAAATGGCTGTAGCATAATAAGTAAAACTATATATGCACAGCCTTTTAGTATAATTCCAGTTAAATCTTAAAGTCTTTATGGTAATTTTAAAATTTACATCATATTTTTAATAATCTTTTTTAATTATTCAAATGGATTTATTCCTAATGCATTATAAAATTCTTTATCTATAAAGTGTGTAATATTAAGCTTATTATCTATCCTAAACTTAATAACATCTTTTTTCATGTCTTCTCCATAAATTCCATCTAACTTTCCAGTATAGTATCCCCTTTCATTCAATCTTCTTTGAACTTCATAAACATCTGCCCCTCTATCTCCTGGGGATAATGTTCTAAACTCATTTGTGAAAAGCCCATAGGGTCCGCCATATATGACCACAGTTGTACCAATGCCTACTTTAGAATAAAGTTCTTCTACATCCTTATTAAGCATTCGTATACAGCCAAGAGATATAGCTCCACCTACAGATAGAGGTTTATTGGTACCATGTATACCATATTTTCCCCAAGGAACATTTAGCATCATCCAACGAGTGCCAAAACCACCTCCCCAACCTGCCTCCTTATCAATAATAGTCCATGTACCAATAGGTGAAGGTGTTGAAGGTTTCCCTCCAGCAATATGGTATGTTTTTTCAATTTTTTTTGTATCTCTATTTACTAAATATAGTTCATGTTCATTTAAATCTACTACAATATTGTATGTATTTTTATTTTCTTTTAATGAACTGTTTTCTAAAGCGTATACATTTTTGGGAAATGCAAAAAAAATAGACCCTAAAAATAATATATATATTATATACAAAAAATAGTTCTTTTTCATGCCCACATCTCCTAGCTTCAAATTTGTAATTTATATATATATTATTTTTAATCTTTTCTTATATTTTATTCTCATTATAAAGCATTTTTAATTTTCAATAAAAGAAAACAATATAACTACAAAGCATACCAAAGTATTTGCATATAAATATCTAAAATCTTGAGCTGGTGTAGCAAGCAAAATAGTCAGCGTATTAAGTAAAATTGGACATATAACTAATCCATATCTTTTGCCATTTCTTATGATACACATAAACCCTGCTAAAATTATAAAAAACAGCTGAAAAGCCGGTCTCCAAAGCCATAGTCTAATATCCTCTATTTGCTGTGTAATATTTAAAATTTTATTTGCAATTTTATTTATTTTAACATTTATGACCCTTTGCTTTAACCCAAAGTCATTTTTTATAATAGTTCTACTTCCATAATTAGTATACCCTTTCACTGACCACGCTATAGCAGTTTGTGATCCATAGGCCCTTAATGCTATTTTAGGATTTTGAATGCAAGCACCTATCCATAAATTAATGAATCCCTTTTTATCTTCCATTAATTTATTTACATTAAAATCCTGATGAAATTTAATATAATCTACATTACCTGGCATATAATTATCTTCCCAAGACTTTAATGGCATTATTTCTTCAGCCTTTTTCAACTGCTTTTCAGTTAAATATCCTTGTTCGTTTATAACTGCAGCTATCTGCTGAGTAGGAATACCAAAAGCTTCACTGGAAGAAGCATATTGCACCTTCATAATTTTATATACAGGTCCTTTTATTAAAATAAAAATTACAATAACATATATTAAGGATTTTAAATAAAATTTTGAGTTTTTTAAATTAGAAGCCATTAAAAATAGAAGTGTACCAAATAAAGGTACTATTCCATTATGTCTAAACAAAATTACTCCTAAACAACAGAAAATAAAAAAAATAAAATTACTTTTACGATTAATCCAATCTCCTTCGCTAACTAAAATGTTTATGATAAGCATAGTAAATAATAGTATAAAGCCACTATATACTATATCCTTCCACAAAGTTATAACCATAATACCATTAACAGGATTTATAGCAAAAGTTCCTGTTACAATATATAAAATACTTCTATTTACTCCAATACCCTCAAATCTATACATACAATACCCAACAATAACTGCCAAAAATATTATTTGAGTCAAAGCTACAGCAGCTGGTGAATACCAAAGCCTTGTTATTAAATAATTTAGCAATGTATGCACAACAGGATTTGAATCCATATATACTCCACTAATCATTTGATCCCACTGATTCATTGAATCTGCAGTCATTACTCCTGGATAAAAAGCAATTAAATAAAAAAGCCAAAATATAATACAAGGCAAAGCATATATTATAATTCTGCTTTTGCTTATATGTATTTTATTCTTTTCAATTTTTACATCTAATAGGCTTACGAATAAAAACACTATGGATAAATAACATACTATTACTATACTTATTTTTATAATTTTATTTATACAATCATTAAATATTAAAACATAATTTGCATAAGACAAGAACATCAAAAAATATAATATACAAATTATAGCTGAAAATATAAGTATAGTTACTCTTTTTTTAAGACTTATCTTTTTAAACTTATTAGATAACTCTTCCACTATACTAATGAAAAATGTAATAAATGGAATAGTAAATATAAAAAATACAAGAGCTCTATTATTACTTTCAGGATTCAAATATAAAGAAAACATAACGCTAAAAAATATAGCTAATATAAAGATTAGTCCCTTTTTATAAAACTGTTTTTCCATGCTAACCCTCTTTTATCTATACTGCTGATTTAAGTGTGAAATTACTGCACTATCTTATGAATAATAAAAATTCATCAGTCTGCTTACACTAAAAAATATTTATTAACACAATGCTAAGATTATCCATGTATATACTATCCATATTCATAGTATTATATACATTTATACCTATAGATTTATTGCATACAGCATTTAACAGTTAATATGGAAACTTAATCTTTATCTTAACTATATAAAGCAAATGCTTAACATAGAACATATGCACAATATTTTTTATTAAATTTATTTTAATTTACTATTCTTTAATAGTTCTCTTTATTAATAACACAACTTAAAATATTGTGAGTCATACAATACTTCGATTATTTAATTATCTATTGTATGTCTTAAATGATATTCTGAAACAATTATGCTTATTATTATTTTTATAACCATCAATATACTTATAGTAATTATTGCTATTTTATCTGCTCCTATAACCGCCAATATAAGCATTGTTATCAAAGAAATAAAATACATAATAATATTTACATCATATGCTGTTCTTTCTCGATTTCTTATATTTTTTTCATCCATATTAATTTTATCCAATTCACATATTTCTTCCTTATTCAATAAAGTTTTCATATATTTCATCCTTCTTTATTATCTATATTTTTTGTTTAATTCAATTTTTTGATTCATTTTTCTAACTTCTGTTCTATTATAAAAGTATACTATTAGCCAGGATAATAAAATCACTACTATGGCCGAAGCAAGAATCCATGTTATTTTTTCATTTTGATTTTCTGTTGCAATCCAATCAATTCTTAGCAATGCAATCAAATATATTGCACATGATACCGTAAAACCTACTATGGATTGAATGATTTTGGAAATTTTGCCATCCTCGTAAAACATTCTTTGAAATGCAATTGCCATTCCAAGTATCACACCACAAAAAAGCTGCCTTCCATATAAAAGTATGTTCATTGATACTAATCCATTTTTAGAAAATTGTAATTCTATCACTGTTGCAATTACACATAAAACACACCCATATGATATTCCTTCCCAAATTGCTCTACTTATTTTTTTCATTTTAACCACTACCTTTCCATTAACTTTTTGAATTTACGATAATACTTTCTTGATATAAATTCCTCCATGCCATTTTGAAGAATCACTTTTGCCAAACCACCTAATGCCGGCTCTAAATAGTCAATATTATTTAAATTAATAACAGAAGATTTTGAAATTCTTACAAAGTCTTTACCTAATATTTCTTCCATTTCATATAACCGCTTATTGATTCGATATTGCTTTTGCTTTCCATACACAATAGTTTCTGTATTTTCTATGCGTATCAAGTAAATATCTTTTAATTTTAAAACTATGGTTTTTTCACAATCTTCAACAAGTATATTCGTAATTCTTTTCTGTATTTCATTAGAGAGTTCCTGTATTTCATCTGTAACCTCATTACAATAAATAACAACGCATATTTCTTTAATATCTTCAGCAGCGTGAATATCTACTTTCATTTTCCTCCCTCCTTTACTTTCCCGTCTACAAATAAACTATAACATCTTAAATTACTCATTTCATTAGTTTTTCGTTAAGTGGTCAAAATCAGCTGATAAGATACATTATTGAAATATATTCCAAACACAAGTTTATTGATGTAAATAAAAAAACAGCAATAATACTTGTTTATATTATCACTGCTTTTATCTTATAATTTATAACTTAAATTATTTTAATGTCCAATTAACATTACATTTCCAAAATCTCATAACCATTTATGTTAAATATCTTACTATACTTGATATTAAAAAGTAATCAAGGCAATTGTTTAAATTGAGGATAATCATCCTCACAAAAATCACCAATAACAAAATAAGAAGCATGTGAACTAACAAGCAGTTGTTGCTGTTCATTATATATTTCTCCTACCGCTCGTATTATAGTTTTACCATTACTAATAACCTCACCCACTGCCGTAAGTGTGCTTCCTACATGTACATTTTTAATATAACTAATGCTCATATCCGTAGTTACCACACGTTTTCCTAGAGTTATGCAGGAAACCCCCATCACCACATCAGAAATTGAAGCAAAAGTACCACCATGTACATAACCATATATATTACAATGTTTATCATTAATTTTTATACGGTATTTAATTTTCCCCTTTTCAACTTCAACAATTTCAGGTTCAAGAAAATTTTCAAGTATAGGGGTTTGATAAATTTCATTTAAATAATTACGTACCCACAAAAGATGTTCTTTAGTCATAATATTTCCTCCATTAAATTTTAATTATTTTATCATAGGTAGAATGTAGATAATTCTCCTTCAAATACAAATAAACATTAATATTATATTTTAATTGCAATCTAAATACAACAACCTGATATCGGTTATGGTGCTAATTAAAATCTAACATTTAAACAAAAATAAACATAGCTATGATTATTTTGTTATAATAAAAGCAGAAGTTGATACTTTGGTTAGGCTGCAAGCTTAATGGGCAATAACACAACGTGTTTTGCAGGAGAAATACAGCAGTAACCTTTGCTAAAGTTCCATTAGGACTATTTTAGCATTAGGAAATCCTTTGATAAATAGTAAGTTAAAACTGTATAGATTTGAAAGTAAAAGAATCAGCAATATTGAACTGGGAGAATCCCCACTAGAAAAATAGAAATGCTTTCTTAAATCTATACAAAATATAAAAAAATAAATAAGTTTATAGGCAGTTAAATACCTGCTATAAACTTATTATACGAGGAGAATGAAGAATGATAGATAAATTTCAGATAATAAAAAGCAATCAGCAAAGTAAATATGATGAAATAATTGAATATTTGAAACAAGATGATGGATATTGGTTAGAGAATGATAAATGGGATATATATAGTAATTTTGATTATGATTTAGAGTGGGCAAGAGGAAAAAAATATTTAGATTTTAGTGTTATTAAAAATGAGAACCTTATTCTTGAGTTAAAATATAGCTTGCTTTATGGATTAAAGAATAAATACTTTCAACCTATTTATGTAATATCAGCATTTCAAGCATTTTTGAGAAAAGTCCAAAATTACAGTACTAAAAATGATATAAATTCTGTAATTAATATTGAAGTGAATAAGTTTAAGTTATTTTTAATGAACATAGAAAATTTAACTGAAGTTAGTGCTAATTCGTACATACGATATATAATATGTCTTAAACCTATATTAATTGATTTCTATGATGATAGAGAAGAAACTGAAAAAGATATATGGTATTCAAATAATATTAAAGGCGTTAAAGCAAGTGCAGTGACATCAGAAAAAGGCTCTACTGTAAAACTTGATTTTACGATAATTCCTAAATATTACAAAGAAACTGTTAAAAGGTATTTAAAAAGCTTTGTTACTAAAAAGTCTTGGAGTCATTGCAGAAATATATTAGACACATTAAACGTATTTTTTAATACATTTTATGAAATGGGGTATACAGATGGTTTTCTGAAAATACTGACAAGAAAAGATATTGAAAAATATTTATATAGTATTTCAAATAAATATAAAGGAAAAAATGTTACTTATGTAAATAAATTCATAGCTTACCCAAGAACATTTTTAGAATATATCCAAATGGCTCAATATGATGAATCTCCAATTAAAGAAGCTGTATTTTTAATATTTGAAAATGATATACCAAAAAGAGAAAGAGACAATGATAGATTAAGAAGAATTAAATTTATTCCAGAGCCTATATTAAAGCAATTAGGCAACAATATTATGGAATTAGATAGACCAGAGTATATACCTATTTACATCCTACTTCGTGAAACAGGATGGCGTGGTACTGATATATTAAACCTTAGATATGATAATTGTTTAGAGCAAATTTGGAATAGCAAAGAAGATAAATATAACCATTATCTTTGTGATGAAATAACTAAAACAGGTATAGCACAACTTAAAATTCCTATAAGAGATAAGGTTGCTGAAATGGTTCAAAAATCTATTGATAAAGCTAAAGAACTTAGTACAGAAGAAAATAATCCTAAAAAATACTTATTTAATGCTTATGAAGGTAAATTAAAAGGAAAACCACTAAATAAGCAAGCCTTATTAGCAACAATTCAAAGATTAATTGAGCAAAAAGATATTAGAGATATCAAAGGTGAGTTATATCACTTTAAGCTTCACTCATTAAGGCATACAAGAGCTAAAGAGTATGTGGAGCAAGGTATGGGTATTAGCATTATACAGCAAATTTTAGGACATCGAAGTCTTCAGATGACAATCCACTATGCTACGGTAACTGAAAATATTCTTTATGAGAAATGGAAAAACACCGAGGACTTAGATTTGTTTAGAGTTAATACAGAAACTCATGAACTTAAGCAAGTAGATTTAGATTCAGAAGATGGTGAAAATCTCATAAGATATGAATATGTTAAAAAGAATTTAGATGCTGTAAGAGTACCTTTCGGTGTATGTTTTAAGCCATCTAAAACACCTTGTAAGCAACAGATGAATCATTGTTTAACATGTGGAAGTTTTTGTACTACAGTTGAAAATATACCTGAATATGAGGAAGAAATAGACCATGTTAGAAAACAAATTGAGATTAGTGAGAGATGTGGCAGGGAGCTTTGGGCTGAGAAAAATAAAGGTTATTTAGAATTGCTTCAGAAAACGCTACAAACAGTTAAAGAACAGAAAATAGTACATAAGAATGGTAAATCTAGGGAGGAAGTATTGCAATGATTGTTACTAAAAAGTACATAAAGGATTTAAGAGAAAAGTCATTCTTAAATATTTCTGAAGATATGGAGAAACGTATTCTTAAGGAGTTTGGCAAAAATCCTGAACCAGATGAAGATGGAAATGTAAATGTGTACTCAGAACAAGACTTGTGGGAACAAATAAGAAAAATGATTAGAAATAAATAATTTGATGATGTTATATTACAGGATAAGATAAAGGAAGTGCTACAATGCCTAGCAATACAGAAGCTTTAAAGTTACATGCACAAGAAAAGACAAGGATAGCTTTGGATAAAGTTGATAAGGCTATAAGAGAGTTATCTTTAAAGGGTGAAAGGATTAATTTTAATAGTGTTATGACAGCCAGTGGAGTATCTAAGGCTTTTCTATATGCTAACAATGAAGTTAAGGAAAGAATAGAACTTCTCAGGAAACAAGAAGTTAGCAAGGAAATAAATCAAAGGGCTAAAACAGATAAAACAAGTAAATCTAAGGATATTATTATAATGGCAAAAGATAAAAAAATAAGAGAATTAGAAAATGAAAATAAAAAACTTAAAGAACAATTAGCAATATTAAGAGGGAAGCTATACTCTAAAGTATAGTCCTTCCTCTATATAGATATGTATTCAAAGTAAAAAACAAGTCAGTGTAAGGGTTGAAAGGCTCTTAGCACTAGATATGTTAGAAAGGATTTGAATATATATGGAGAAACAATATAGTAACATTGAATTTAGACAGTTTGATGATGAAAAATTAGAAATTGTATGTAAAGTAAATAACTACAAATTATCTAAAAAGCTTAGAGGTAAGAATGGAAAGTTTAGAGAGCAAATCCCAAGAGAAGTTTGGCAAAGAGCTATTGATAAAAATAGAGATATTAAATTTTACTATAATCATAAGCCATACTTTGAATTAGCTAAAACTATAGAATTAAGAGCTGAAGAAGATGGTATATATCTTTATGCTACATTAAAGGAAAATGAAAGAGGGCTCTATCAAGCTATTAAAGATGGATTAATAAAAGGAATGAGTTTTGGATTTAGCTCTTTAAAAGATAACTTTAATAAAGTAGGTTATTTCATACAAAGGACCATTGAAGATATGGAGGTTTTTGAAGTTAGCATTTTAGACGTTGAACCTGCATACTTTGGAACATTGGCAGAAGTACGAAATTTAGAATTGCCTTGCGCTAAAATTGAAATTTTAAGAAAAAAGCTCAATTTGTACAAACACATATAGCTAAAAAGCTATATTTTATTGGTTTTGTATATACCCTAAAAATAAAAGCGGTATACATTTTTTATATTAAATGTATACCTTAATCTAACAATATATTTTATGAAAATTTTCATTTTTAAAATATCTCAGTTATCTGCTTTTTTTATAATTCATCCTTGACATAGCTATATATCCATCATGTTGTAATCTAGCAACTAATATTCCAGATAATATTCTGTTTTTAGCTGAAAACTTTTCAATAGTCCTGCTAGAAAAATCACCTTTTTCTACAAACTTATCATAATCGCTTTGAGGGATAAAAAAGTTTCTTGCAAATTCATTAGCTTCTTCTTCCTTAGTATCTAGCGTTTCTTCCTCATATGATATTATTAAATCATTAGTCTTATAGTGTTTTAGTAAATGTCCTAATTCGTGTGCTATTGCAAACCAAACATGGTCATGTGATTTAAACCTACGACTAATAAAAATAGCAGGATGATTGTTATATGTTACTAATGCTCCTCTTACTTTACTATTCGAAATTGCTTCTAATTGTACAAAATAAATTCCTAATTGATTGCATAATTTTTTACAACTTTTTAAAGTGTTATCCAAATTATCGTTATATGCAATTTTTTTAAATAAATGTAATTTATCTTCTAACTTTTCACATGAATAATCTTTTCCTTCAACATCCTCTGATTGTAAATCAGCTTCCTCCTCACATAAACCTAGCCAGATTGCAATTGCTTCTTTTTCACCACCATCTTCAAAAAAGTCGACCTGTAGGTTTGAATAAGCGGAATCAAAAACATCAAATGTATTAATTTTTAATATCTTAAGCATTTCACTAGCTTGTTTTGCTAAATCCCAGTTTAGCCCTTTAAATACCTCACTAAACTTAAATCGCTTTGCTATTTCTTCTAAATTGTAGTTTCCCAATCTACTTTCATCATTTTTTCTTGCTATAAAGTCTCGATACTTACTTTCAAGATTTAACCAATAAGAAGCAGGAATTTCAGGTAGTATTTTTTCTAGACCCAATGCAATATCTTCACTTAATTCACGTTTCCCATTTAGCAAGTCTGAAACATATTGCTCGCTGATGCCTAGTATTTTTGATAACTCCTTTTGAGTTATATTTTTTTCTTCAAGATACTCTTTTATTATAACTCCTGTGGCTACCATATAATTAATATCCATAATTTTCACTCCTTTCTTCCTGTTAATGATAATCTTCTAGCTTTAAAATTTTCACTTCAGTTATTGTAGCTAAATCGTTGATATCATATGAACCGTATGGCTCTAAAATTATTCTATAGTTAGGTGAATAATCTATCCCCCAACACTCTCTATACTCACCAGTCAATTTATGTCTTCTTGGAGGAGGAATTTGAGGAATTTCACCTAAATTATTTGCATTTTGTAATTCTGTTAATCTCGACTTAATGCGTGTCGCATGTGATTTATTATAGTGCCTGTTAAGTAATCTCTCGTTACATAATATTTTCTCATCCTTTGAAGAGCTAAAATGTACTATCATTATTGACCCCCTCCCACTAATGCTAAATTATAGCAAAATTTGTCTTTGAGGTCAATTTTTTTATACTTTATATATATGCTTTATATTGATATAATATAAATATTCAAGGGAGGTGATATTTGTGAGTGTAAATATAGATAAGCAAAACAATGTCTATTTTAACTTTGCTAAGAAATTGTTCTCTAACTATCATGTTTTACAAATACCTAATGAATTATCAAACAATTTCTTAAAATTATCTCTTGAATATAATTTGAACCTATCAATTGACAAAGATATTAGAATACTTTACAACGAAATAATCAATAGGTATTATCATAATGAAATAACAATAAAATCCAACTTCATAAATAATGTTTTATTAAAATCTAAAAATCACGTAACAATATTTGAATTTAATTTAGAGAGTAGCCGTGCTGATTTATGTAAAATCAATAGAAAAAGTATTGCATTTGAAATCAAAACAGACTTAGATAATTTTTCAAGGCTTAAAAAGCAAATTAACGATTACTCAGAAGTTTTTGAGGAAGTGTATGTTATTTGTTCAAAACTTAATTTATCAAATATATTGAACATAATACCATCGTTTTGTGGAGTTTATAGTTATAGCATTTCACAAAATGGCGTTTATAAATTTAGTAAAGAAAAAAAAGCTACATTGTGTAATAATCTAAGTTGTATAAGTCAACTAAAGTTATTAACTAAAAAGGAACTAAAAACAACCTTCCGAAATTTAAATGATGTAGATATAAAAGAAATTATGATTAACACCATAATTGATAATTACACACCTTCATATATAAATTCTACATTTAAGAAGATAATCAAACAAAGATATATGGCTCAATGGGAATTTTTAAAGGAAAACCATAATCAAATTTTTGAAATTGATTATCAATGGTTTTTTAAAAATAATATTAATCCCACGATAATATATCAATAATAAAAAAAGAATCTTTAAGATTCTTTTTTTATTCCTTAGTTTTTAAATAAACTTGATGAATATACCTTGTTAGTGCAACATTGTTCCATGTGCGCCAACTTCCAGCCTTATGTCTTTCAGCCATAGATTTTATTTTTGTATATGCTACACAGTTATTATCTGGATTCAACATATTTTCATATCTTAAAACATCTTTAATTACCTTTGAATAACCTCTTACCCCTAACGAAGTATCTGAATTACAGAATGAGTAAAATAAGTTATCTTTATAATTGTATAGCAATGCTAACGCTGACCCTTTACCATTACCCCCACCATCACTAGCAGGTAACTGATCCTTTAATCCTCCGTAATCTCCAAATCCATCTAAATCATAATCAATATATTCATTAACCGCAGCATTATCGATTAAGTTTGTTGCACAGCAATCTTCATAATCTTTATTTGCATTTTTTGAATTTCTTGGAGAGTTTAATAATATTTTCTTTGCTCTAGTCTTGCATTCTTTTAATTCCTCAAGTTCCATTACTTTAGAGTAAAAATTTTGTTCATTAATATCATAAAGTAAATAATCACTTTCTCTTAAATTCTTTTCAATAATATCTCTATAAACCTCATAAAGCTCGTCCTCTATACGAAAAGCAATAGCTGAATTTAAAGTTTGAAGTTGTGTAATAATATCTATAGTCTTATCTTTAGAAAATGTAAATTTATTTTTTAATGATAAAACAGGTATCATATTTTCATAGTTGGAGACACTTTGTAGTTTTTTAATATATTCATCACTATTATTATTTAATGTATATGCTAAAGTCATACTACTTATATCTACCTGTCTATTGTATTTATTTATATCAAATCTAAAATAATCAATAAAGACCTTTGCTTTATTTACAGTATCATTAATAAAATCTAAAGTTATTATGTCATCAGGAGTTTTTTCTTTTAAAATACGCGATTTTTTCTTTTTTCCTGGCTTTAATTCCATTAAGGGTTTTCCATTATCATCAACTTCATATTTCTTCTCATATATTTCGTTTAAAACTTCAAAAAGAGGAATAATTTCATCTGAAAAACAGTAATTCAAATCTCTTGATACACTTATTTCCTCTTGACGTGTTTTCATCATAGGAATATACATTAACTTTCCTCCTATCTATTTTATAGTCAACTTATAACGAAACATCATGTTATACATATATTTAACATAATAATTTTATTTTACCAATTAAACTTGAATGTGTAAACAGTTTGTCCATTTATACTACCCACCTCTTTTATTCTTCTGTGTATTTAATAGCGAAACCGTCCTATTGTTGATAGTATAATTACTACTTTATTCTCTAATAAAATATTTATAATAATTATTTTAAAACGTCAACTATCAATAACATAACTAACCATTTGAATTGGGTTTGTAAATTTGCTACCATACTCTATAAGGCAATGAATTACTGTGAAAATTAAGAGTACACTATATGCTAGAGTATCTACAACTCACAATGTTCAAGTTACAAGCTTTACTATGCAGCAAAAATATGAGAATGCAAACAAAAAAAGAATAGCTATTGTAGCTACTCTTGTTAAAGTGTCCTATTATTCATTATCTTTGTTAACTTTAGAAAATGCTTTTGTAAATTTAAACTGATATTGAAATGCTAATTGTACCAATTTAATAAAATTTTGTTCTGACAATCCATCAATTGTTCTGAGAATTAATGCTCCTATCACAGTTAGTGCAACTTGTCCAAAACACAAAACCAAAAGTAAAGCATACCATTTTAGATTACATGATAAAACTGCTATTCCACCAAAAACAATCAAAAAAGTAACTAACCAAAAGCTACCTACTCCCCATAGCTTTAAGATCTTATTTTTTTCAATATCGATTTCTTCTTTTATTTCATTATAATGTTTAATATCTAACTTCTTCATAATATTTAAAAGCCTCTTTTCTTCTTGAAACTCAATATATATATCCTTCCAGTTTTTCTTATTCTCACTGAGAAAATTGCATATATTATTATAGACAACCTCACTTCCTTTTTTATAGTCATCCCACTCCGGATTCATCCTATATGCCTCACTAGATTGATAATATCCATCCAAAAACAAAGTGAGTAATTCTATAGCCATATTTGATGTAAGATTATTTCTATATTTTTCATATATTAATTTTGACAAAGATGCTGAAATATTGGCTGCCATACCAATAAAGTTACCGATAGAAATTCTCTTATAGACAGGATCAAATACTCCCATATCTACAAGATCTATAGCTATTTCTTTTACTTGTTTTGATTTTTCCCATGCTTCCCTATAATAGTCTAAAGCTTCTACAACATTATCCTCATCCCAAGCTTCACGTGCCAATATACTATAATAAAATGGAACATTCGATTTTTCGAAAAAAGTCCAAACCTTAAGCTGTCTTTCTAATCTATCGTCTCTTTTCATCCTGCTCAAAAGACTAATTGCATCTTTTAAGTGTCTTTGATTATTTGTATAATGTTCTTTGGCATTATCGATATCCCTCTCCTCATATTTATAAGCCATAAGACATTGTTCTTTCTCATATAGGTAGTATTCTGAAAACACTTCACATTCCTGTATTGTCTGAATATAATTTTTCGCGTTTTCACTTGTACTTAGCAATGTAGTAATATCTTTGTAAATATCAGAAGCCTTAGAAAATTGTTCTGCCGCCTGCAAATATACTGTGTAATTTTCTTTTGCCTTTCGAGCAATATCCTTAAGTTTACATGCTTCGTTATAAGTTACATTTCCTTTATCCAATAATTTATCACATTTTTCCTCCAATTTTGACATAGTATCCCTCCGAAATTTTTGCCGCGATTCAATCTATCGCTTCAATAAACAGTTTCTAATTTTTATCTAAAAAGTATCTTAATATTATTTATAGATTATATTATATTGTATAATTTAAATTAGATATATTTTATAGAATCAATTTAAATTTTTGAACAATCATTATATAAATATTTTACCATTTTCATGTAACTAATATCAATTATTCTCTTTTTGTATTATGGCATATGTTTATTCCTCAATGAAATTAATTACTTTGCCTTTTTAGAAACACATACTGAATTTTCAAAGGACTTGATTCCTATTGCTAATTCTGTATGTTATGTATTTTTTTCATTACCTACCATAAACATCATAGCAACAATCTATTCTAAACTATATTATATCTTGCGTTTCAAATTAGTCCCATTATTCAAAATAAATAGTATTGCATAGTTCCTATTACTAATCCTTAATGTGGTCTCAAGTTGAAATTTTATCAATAATAAAAAGCGATAGAATTTTTCCCTTCTCCTTAAAATCAACATATAATAAAAAATAGCCTAAACATTACTGTCTAAGCTATTTATATTAACTATCAATTAGGTTGTCATTATATTATTTTCAATGTCCAATAAAGACTACATAGGATGTGTCAGCTTTATCCTTTTACCCAATGAATTTTTTATAATTATTTAGGGATAACAGGAACCCATAATTCATGTCTTGGCTTATGTTTTGGACCATAATAACATTCAATACATGGTAAATTAGCAAGTTCATAACCCGAAGTAGGGATCCATTCTGAATATAAACGTTTCCACGCATCTACAACATTAGGAAATACTGCCCATGTGCTTTGTGGAATTATAAGAGTTTCCATATCATTAGGAACCTCACCTTCGTATCTTACTCCCATAAAGTAGTCAAATTCTTCATCTGTAATTGCTGCCTCTTTTCCGCATATTCCTAAAATGCCTTCAAGCTTACATTTTGGATTTTCCCATGACATATCAATCAACTTTTGCATAAATCCATCTTTTTTCGCACAGTTCCAAAGTGTTGGAATTGTTTTAAATGCTTTACTTGTCTTTACTATTTTACTTTTACCTATTATTCTTAATTCAAAATCAAGGTTCTCAATCCTATACTCCATTTCTACATCCCCTTTAATAGATATTTGAAAAGAGATTCGTGGAAAGGCTTTTAATTGCACTCCTTTATTACGAGCTTCAGATGGCTTTATTCCATGTATCTTATGAAAGGCTCGTGCGAATGAGTCAGGCGATTCATATCCATATTTAATGGCAACATCTATAATGCGAATATCAGTTTTTTGAATTTCAAAAGCAGCAAGTGTTATCCGTCTACGCCTAATATATTCTGAAAGGGAAATGCCACTAATAGAGGAAAACATTCTTGAAAAATGATACTCTGAACAGTACGCTTCTGCTGCAATTTTTGTATAATCTATCTCGTCATCTAGATGACTTTCAATGTAATCCAATGCACGATTTATTCTCTCCAACCAGTCCATGCCTTCACACCTCTTTCTATATTTAATATACATGAAATAGAAATTGCAAAACCGACATTTCATGCACAAATATGTAGGTAGTATCTTCACTATTATCTCTTTTATATCTTGATAAATATAATCTTATTATATTATGGCTGTATTCCAAATTCAATTTACCAAATAAAATTACCTTGTTGGATTTGATAATTTAATAATAGCATCAGTATTAAGTTAAACCCATAACGTAAAATGATTATATATCCTGATTTAGCTTTTTTCCAAGCTTTTGGCATTTATAACCGCTAATTTTGTACATTCATCATCTAAATTTTTCACAATTTCAAATGGAATGGAAAGGTTGAGATGTTTATTCTTACCCTATAAATGTCAAATATCTTCACAATGCTAACATCTGTTTTCAGTGATGCAGCAAAATCCTCTTTAAAGCTTTCAGTATGCTGAATATAGAACTTCAAAACAAAGAGAAAAATCACCTATCACGCAATGATTAGTGATTTTTCTCTTATTTAACAAATATTCTTTAAAAATTCACTGTATAGTATGGAATTGTTAGCAAATTTTTGTAGTCAAACAAAGAGTACATAAGATGTGTTATTTTTGATTTAAAATCCTGCTTTAAAAAGCAGGATGGCTATAGTTGACCGGTTACAATGTAGTAGGTTTCCGGACTTATCAACTCATTATCTTTTAAAATTTCTGCCACATTACTTCCGAAATCTGCCGGACTATTAAGATTGTTTGCTAGAGTTACAATCCTACTTATTATTTCATTGTAATTTATAGCTTTCTCAAAATCATCATACATAATATGTGAACACCTCCTATTTTTATGATGATTATAGCGCCGATTAGCCACAAAGTCCATACCTTATATAAAATAAAACCTACCTAAAAAGGTAGGTTAAACTATTTAAAACGGGATAAAATTATCATCATCAGTATCATCTGCAACATTAACTGCTTGCTTCCTGAATCTCGCTAACAACATCTCCCTTGCTTTTATTTTTTGTTCTACTCTTGCAATTATTAGTAAAATATTGTAAGGTAATTCTCCGTATCTTCTAACAAACTCTTTAAACAATTCTTCCTTACCATTTTCCTGCAAACTTGCTACTTCTGCATCTATATCTATTACAAAATTCCCGGCTTCTTTTTCTGCAAGTTTAATTAATGTTGAAAACCAATCTGCTGTTCTTTCTGCGTTTGCATCGAAGGTGATTGCTTCTGCCACTGATGGCTCTGCTAATTGTGTTCCGTTGTGAGTAGTATCATCACTCTCATTTTTCCATTCTTCTGCTTGTGCAGTCCAAAAATCTTTTCCATCATTATTATTCTTTTTATCTGTTTTATTTACTATCTTTACTTTATTACTATCTTTACTATTATTGTAATCATCGAATGATAGAGCATTATTAATCATTCCTGAAATTATCTTACTTTCTGCTGTTTTTGTCTTTACTATTATATCTCCAAAATCTTTCCAACTCTTATACTGCACAAAAGACACTTTTTTAAATCCTTTTTTTATTAATCTATTATAAGCATCTATGTTTCCTTTTTTGCCTGCCTCATCCCCGTCATAAGCCATTACGATTTCTGCATCAAGTCCAAATACTTTTTTTAGTATCTCTACCTGTGCAGAAGATAAATCTTTTCCCAAACTGCTAACTACAGCTATATCACTAAATTTTTGTGCATATACTTTGATAGCATCTTTTGGACCTTCTGTTATTACGACTTTCTTTATACCTTCCATGCCTACATATTTATAAGCAAGGTATAGATGTTGACTTTTGTTAAATCCTGACGTTGATAGTACCTTTTGAGATAATTTTTTAAATTTTTCTTCCTTGCGTTTTTTTGCACAGTCATCCTTATTATATTTGAAACTATTCCAATAAACTTTTTTGTAATGTTCGTCATTTTTTACAAAGCATTCCCTGTCAGCATCATTGTCAAAAATACTTCTTCCCTGAATCCCAACTATATTCCCTTTCAAATCTTTTATAACATAACATATTCTATATCTAAAATCATTAATTTCTTTTGCTCCTGTTTTATTATTCCATGTATTCACAGTATCATCTCTGTACAATACATCACACTCTATTAAAACATCTTTAGTAAATCCTTTTTTATACATATAATTGTATTTTTCTACGCAGTTGCCAACAATACTTGGTAGATATTTATTAGCATAAGAACTACACTTTTTTACTACATAATCTCCATTCTTTATTTTATTAATATCCGCATCATTACAATTTTTTAATGTATCCCATACCTCATCTATTATAGTTTCAATACTTCCTTCATCACCAAATATTTGCCATATATCTCCTGTACCTATATTACACTTACCACCAACACAATTAACTAGGACAGATCCATTTTTATTTAAAAAGACTGCAAAATCTTCGTGTCCGCAAGAAGGACAATTAATTTTTATCATATCTTCGCCAAAAGCTAAATTATCTATCATTTTAAATTTATCTAATATCAGTAATAATCTATCTATTGTCCAACTTTTATCTAGTATTTGTTTCTTCCAACTTATTATATCTTTATCATACTCATCAATTTCTTCACTATTGGTATTATCCCAAGCATCTATGACTTCTTTTCTTAATCTCCACTTTAGGTCAGTTGCTTTAGATAGAGCAGTGTTAATAACATTATCTACTTTATCTTCCTGGATGTTTTTAGGAAGGTTTTTAAAATCCAATTTTTCTGCTATCTGCTTCCATAAATCGTAATTTAGTTTTACATATTTATATGCCCAACTATTGCCACCTTTTGTATAGTAGTTATAGTTTTTTAGGTTTTCAAAATTAAAATCACTTTGAAGTAGCTCTGCTACTGTACTATTGACAACGTAATTAAAATCTAATTTATCTCCGTTAAAAATAGTATTATATTTGTTTATTATCTTATTATAAGTTTCGATTTGATCTTTAAATAATCTCATACATACCACGCTCCCTTTTATGTTATATTTTAATCTGACTGGTCAGGTCAGATATGTACTGCATTACTGCTATGAGATGTGGTTTATGTATAAGAGGCTTAATTCAAAGCCCCGTTATTCTTCGTCTATCTTCTTCTTTAATTCTTTTAAAGATATTTCTTTTCCTCGATCGTCTACCATATATACATCTATTGTACTTTTTGTTTGCATTACACTATTATCTATTATACAAAAAGTTTTTATTTTAATCGTAAGCTCAATTTCAATATCAGATATATAGTAATAATTAGTTATAATATCTGTATTTAGGAAACTTATACCACCGCCGAGTGATGTGTTATCGTTATATAAACCAGTTTCTCCATCATCACTATCTGCGTTACATATAAACTCATCTATTTTTATTAATTTTATAACTCTATTTATTTCATATGCGAGTGCATCACTATAGCAATCATCATCGCATTTATGCTCATAATCATTGGCATATTCTTCGTAACAATATAATTTAGTTATACTTGTAAATTCTCTATCTTTTGTATTGTCTATTATATCATTGTATAATTCTGTAAATTGTTCTAGTGTTAATTCTTTTAACATACATACCACTCCCTTTACTTTTTTATAATGCTTTATAAAAAAGCCTTATGTATTGGCGGTAGGAGTAACCGCCTCTCCTTATCTTGTATACATATTAGGATAAGATTTTCTGCAAAATCAAGTATTTCTGCAAAATTTTTTGAAATATTTTTCTTGAGATTATAATAGCACTATCGTACAGACAAAGTCTAATTTTACTCTATATATCCACCTTGTTTTAGATATGTGTAAATAACCATTCTTAAAAATTTACTTGGTTTTACATTTTCTTTTTGCACAAGCTCTGTTATACGCTCATATTCCTTATCATTTAAAGTTATAACTATCTTTCTTGCTCCTTCAGTTGTTTATGGCATAATAAAAATGCAGAGTACAGCTGCTTAAAAGTGCACAAATAAA
>CAMJGD010000010.1 GCA_946405135.1 uncultured Clostridiaceae bacterium
TTTATCATAGGAAGCTGTTATATTTTACAATTTACAGACTTTTTTTCACATGCTCACTAGCACACACTTGCATTATAAAGATCAGTAAAGTAAGAATTACTTTCCATTAATTCAGCAAATGTTCCTTGTTCAACTATTTTTCCTTCATGAAAAACAATAATTCTATCAAACCCTTTAATAGAATTAAGCCTATGTGCAATGGCTAAAACAGTCTTATTTTTTAATAAATGAATGACTTCATCCATTACTATTTCTTCCGTAAGATTATCCATAGCGGAGGTAGCTTCATCTAATATTACAATGTTATTTTCGTGAAACCATAACCTAGCCAATGCAAGTCGTTGTTTTTCACCACCAGATAGAATAGTTCCTCTCTCCCCAATCATTGTTTCAAGACCGTCTTTCATACTAGTGATTGTTTGGAGTAATTGAACTTTTTTTAAAGCTTCTTTTAGAGCATTATCATCAGTTTTCTTATCAAAAGTAATATTTTCTCGTACAGTTCCATCAAAGACAGGTGGGTCCTGTGATACATAACATATATTTTCATATAAATTATTTAAACAAAGTTCGCTTAATTCCTGTCCATTTAGTTTAATACTACCATTAGTATATTTTAATAATCCTAAAATAAGTTTTACTAATGTTGTTTTACCAGAGCCACTACTACCAACAAACGCTACCTTTTCACCAGGACTAATTATTAAATTAAAGTTTTCAAATATTCTTCTATTTTTATATGAAAAAGAAAGATCCTTTATTTCAATATTACCATTACAATTTACCATTAGTTTTCCTCGATCCAATTGCAAGTCATCTTTCATTTCCAAAAATTCTTCAAAATTTTTAAATGCAGCTTTATCTAATTTATATTGAACAAATAAAACATTGAAGATTGCAATTGGCGTATATGCATTATCTATCAAAGAAATTAATGCAACTGCTCCACCAACGGAAAGGTTTTTATTGTTCCATGCATATAGCAAAACTCCAACATCTAATAATGCTACAAGCAATGCAAATATGGAAAAAAAGGCCTCATGAATCATATTCATTTTCACTTTTGAATTCACAATTTCTCTTTGAGCTCTTGATGCTTTTTTTATTTCACTAGAAAATCTATTTTCCAAACGAAAAACTACCATTTCCATGAAACCTCTAACTAAAAAATGATTCATTTTTTCTTCATTGCATAGAATTTTCTCTTTTAGTTGATACAAAGCCTTTAATAGTAAATTTGTAACAATAAAAATTACTATATACCCGATTAATATTGCATATGTTATATTATTGTTGATTTTCCATATAAATAAAACACTAAAGCAGATGGTAGGAATCAATTGCCTCAAAAGACACAACCAAAAATTATAAAGAATACTTTTACCTGCTTCAGAACCATTTTCAATTCTTTGTGTTAATCTTCCAGTTCCAAGGGACTGATATTCTAAATAATCGATTTTACTTATCTTTTTTAAAGATAATAATTTAAAATCTAAAAAAATACCATTCTCTAATTTTTTTCCTGGATATTCATCAATATAATTCACTACGTAATATGAAATCAAGATTACTCCATATACTATGATATTATCTAGGGTTAAGGTGCTATCTGTTAAACCATTAATAACTTTTTGCAAATAATTAACTTTATAATTAGTTAAAAAAGCAATTAATATTCCTGTAGCAATATAGATTACTACTAACATTTTATTTTTTAATAATATTTCTTTTATATAGCGCATCGTTGTACTCCTTCTATACTATATTTTATACAAGGAACAGTACAGCCGAGACTGCTAGCATATTTTTTAACCTCAGCACAATCTGCTAACAGTTTATATCAACTGTACTGAGTTGTTACCTCGAATGTTTCTCATATTAATCTCCTTATCTATTTTATATATTTAGTTGCTAATTTATATACTTGATTACTTGATTTATCTGATAAATCCCATGTTTTAAGTTCTTCAACTACTAATTCACTATGCTTTTTACTAATATCTTTTAGAGCATTACCTGCTGATTTTCTTACATATTCGCTTTCATCATTTCTTAATGGTGCAATAATAGAAATTGCTTTTTCTGGATGTTCTTTGAAAAATGGCCTACTTGTCCAAATACGAAGTCCTTCTGTTACTGCTCTAGGAGTATTAGCATATTTAAAAGAAAGCCATTCCTCAATTACAGGTATAGATTTCTCATAACCATTAGTTTTGCAAAAACTATCAAAAGCCATCGCTAAAATTTCTTGTACACGCCAGTCTTCATTTTGACTAACTGTTTCTTTTAAAAATTGTAGTGCTGTTTCATTTTTATTAGCAATATATCCCAATAAAAACACTCCAAGTTCTTGTGCTTGAAAATGTTTTGACTTATAAAACTCATTTGCAAGAGAAAAGCAGTTTTCCAAAGTTTCACTTTTAAATATTTTGATTGCTTCATCTCTTATAATTTTAAACCCTTCTTGAACAATTATCTTTTCAATAATCTCTTGTTTTAAATTTTCATCCATATTTGACACCTACTTTAAATAAATACTACATAATATTTGTTTTACACTATATTACTATTATGAATTAAATTATTTTTTTATTGTATCATATTATTTATAATAGTAACAATTAATGTTAACTGATTCAAAATGGAATTTTTGTCTTACAATTAACCGGATAATACGGATGAATGTCACAGTATGACAAGTTATATTATAGATATGACAAGTTTACTTGACATTAATAAGAATAATGTGCTATCTTTTATGTATCATATGTATCATAATAAGGGGGGGTTGTCATGAATAAAGAAGAAATTTTAGAAAAAAGTAGGCAAATACATCAAGATGAAGGAATGGAACATGCTGAAAATAAAGGGAGGAAAATTGGATTTATCGCTTTTTCCATTTTATTTGCTTTTCTTGCTATATTTAGTCTTTTTTATGGAGAAAGTGTTACATTCTATGCCATATCTTCTTTGTTTTGGGCATCCATTGCTGGAGAATCATATGGAAAGTATAGTTTTACAAAAACAAAGATATATCTTATATCTGCTATAGCTCAAAGTATTGCATCATTTCTCTCAGTTGCAAATTATATAGTAACTACACTGAGGTAAAATAATATGAATGAAGAATTGATATTAAAAAATCGTTTGAAAGTTGCAAGAGCAGAAAAAAATTTATCACAAGAAGACTTAGCTAATCTTGTAGGTGTTTCTCGGCAAACAATTAGTTCTATTGAAACAGGTCAGTTTAATCCTACTGCAAAGTTGGCTCTTCTTTTATGTATGGCCTTAGATAAAAAATTTGAAGATTTGTTTTACTTTAGCTGAGATAATGGGCATAGTCTTTAGTATATAATGATATTTATGATTTTATTATTTTGCTAATATATAAAAAACAAGATAAGATGATTTTTATTTTACATATTAATATAGGTTGAAAGGTTGAGGCAATTATGAATCAGAAAGATAGAATGTTGGCGGGTTTGCCATATAAATCCTGGTTAGATGGATTGGAAAAAGAACGTATGGAGAATAAAAAGAAAATATATGAGTATAATCGCTGTCTACCAGATGAAGATGAAAAAATTGATAAATTAATAAGAGATATTCTTGGAAAATCAGGTGTAGGTATACATATTGAAGCACCCTTTCATTGTGATTATGGGAAAAATATTGAAATTGGAGATTATTTTTTTGCAAATTACAACTGTATTATTTTAGATGTGGGAAAAGTAGTCATAGGTAATAATGTGCAATTTGCTCCAAATGTTTCTTTATATACAGCAGGCCATCCAATACATCCTGATTCACGAAATTCTGGATATGAATATGGTATTGGTATAACAATAGGAAACAATGTTTGGCTTGGAGGAAATGTTGTTGTAAATCCTGGAATCCACATTGGAAATAATGTTGTTATCGGCTCGGGAAGTGTGGTTACTAGAGATATTCCAGATAATGTGATAGCAGTAGGAAACCCGTGCAAGGTTATTCGTGAAATTACAGAAGAAGACCGTAAGTATTATTATAAAAACTATGAGTTTGATATTGATGATTACAACATTTAGTTTGTTTCGTATTTAAAGAGTTCATATGTTTTTTTATTTAATATAATAACTAAAAAATGAATATTTTTCAAAAACACCGCATTATTCAAAATTGAATTTTGTGGTGTTTTTGCATTTCAAGGATAATACATGCTTTGAAATATTTTGGACTTAACTATTAAAATTGCAAATATAAACAATATTTTTTGAAATTTGAATAATATGGTGAAAAAATTAATATATAAATAATATTAATTGGAATTACGTGATATAATTGTTAATAGTTAAGTCAGAATTGTTTTAGCTGTGAAGTAAGATTTTATATTTTCCATTTAATTTTTACTTTAAACAAAATAAATGGAAGGAGAAAAAAATATGATTATAAGTACAAAACATTCAAAGGAAGTTTTTGATTTTTTAAAAGAAAATCTAATAATCAATCTCAACATAATAGGCTTTATAGAGAATCAGCCTGATGCTGAAATATATGTAGACAATGAAAGTAAGCCTACTGGGGTTGTAGCTAGGAAGGACTACTTCAGTTACATATATACTGAAAATGATGAATTCTTAAATGAGGTACTTAGTACCTTATATAATAAGGAAGGTTATTATGGCTTTTCAGGAGTATACAGACCTCTTGCAGAAAAGATAAAAAGCAGGTTTAAGATCGATTGGGATAGCAGATGTGCACTATACTATATGCCAAATAAAGAGGTGGACAGAAATTTAATTAAAAGCACCGTTCAGCCTGTACAGATGAAGGATGCAGAGACTATAAATTATTATTATACCTATAAAGATGAGACAAGCCTCGAAAGGATTAAAATTGATATAGAAAAAAGGCAGTCTTCTGCTGTTTATATTAATGGTGACATTGCCTCCTGGGTTTTACTTCATAATGATAATTCTATGGGAATCATGTATACCAAGGAGAAATACAGAAAAAGAGGATATGCAGTGGATGTAACCATTGACATTACAGATAAGATTTTAAAATCTGGTAAAATACCATTTCTTCAGATAAATGAACCCAATAATATGTCACCAGGGCTTGCTAGAAAATGCGGCTTCGTTCATGATGGAATTTATAGCGATTGGTTTGGAATAATTATTTAAAATACCATAGTATAAAAACTAATTTCAAGATGTTTTTTGTACAGAATTTTTTGGAAATATGTGGCGAAAAATATAGAAAGGCTTGTCTATTAAAGTAATTTAGAGATTACTTTTAGACAAACCCTTCTAAAAAAGAATGATAAAAAATAACTTTAACACTGATTATCAAATAATAGTAGTTATGAATTTTAATAGTTTTATATAGTTCTTATTTTTCTGCAAATAAAGGTTTAAATTTTTGTTCTAAAACAGATACAAGTCCCATATCTGTTATTCTTGCTTCTGGTATTACAGGAAGACAAAGTGTAGCAATTCTAAGAAGTGGATTTTTACCTGATAATCCAAGGTTTCTCAAAGATTCTTTCATATGAGTTATGGTTTCTTTTAGTTCACTACATTCCAAGGTAGACATAAGCCCAAATACTGGAAGAGGAAGAATATCTAAAAGCTTTCCATTTAAAGCACAGGATATTCCGCCGCCACAATCTATAAGTCCTTGAGCTGCTGCATAAGCTTCCTCTGGATTTGAATAAACAATAGTAAGGTTATGGCAATCATGGGATACTGTGCTTGCTACTGTGCCTACGTTTGTACCAAATCCTCTTACAATACCTAAGGACATTTTATCATGACCTTTATGTCTGTTTATAACTGCTACATATTTTAAATCATCTATACCAGTTATATCAATATATCCATTTTTAACAGGAAGTTCTTCAACTACAAATGAAGTAATTGGTGATTCATAAGAGATATATGTTATTACATTTACAGGAATAGTACCCTGCATAATGGGAGCTTTAATTCTGAAATCAGAAGTTTCAATTTTATTTACATACATAGTATTTATATGTTCCTGTGGAAGCTTTTTTTCAGGTATATTTATAATCATCTTTTGGTTTTCAGCTACAAGTTTTCCTTCAAAAAATACAGCCTCTGCTTTAAGTTCGGTTAATGAAGGAACTATAACTAGATTAGCCACATATCCTGGTGCTATGGCACCCAAATTTTCAATGCCTATTTCTCTTGCAGCATTTAGTGTAGCACAAATTATAGCATCTATAGGATCAAGGCCTGCTTTTATTCCTTCCATGAGAACAAAATTCATATGTCCTTCACTTAATATATCTTCTGGTTCTCTATCATCAGTGCAGAAAGACAAGTTAGAATGAAATTTAAAATCTTTAACTGCTGATATCACTTCTCCAATGTTTTTTACCAGGGAGCTTTCTCTTGCATCTATATTCATTCCAAGACGTAATTTTTCTCTTGCTTCTTCACCTGAATAATTTTCATGATCGCTCTTAGGACCTCCACACAAATATGCAGAAAGACCTCTTCCACGAAGCTGAGGGGCGTGTCCTTGAATAAAGCCTCCCTTTTCTTCAACCTTATCAAGTATACTCATCATTCTTGGACTAGCATACATAACACCTAAAAAGTCCATTACCTCAGCAAGACCAAGAACTCTATCCATGTCCATTATTTCTGATATTTCTTCAGCATTAAAAGTTGCACCAGCATTTTCAAAACCAGGAACTGATGGTACACAAGATGGTGAAAGTATAAATTGATGCATTGGAACATCTTCACTGCTTTCAAGCATATATTTTATTCCTTCAATGCCTGCAACATTTGCAACCTCATGAGGATCAGTAATAACGGTTGTTGTTCCCCAAGGAATTACAGCTTTAGCAAAGTTTCTTGGAGTCATCATAGTGCTTTCGATATGAATATGAGTATCTATGAGACCTGGTATAAGATACATTCCTTTTCCATCATATTCTTTTTCACCATGTAAAATTTCTTGTTCAGATTTAATACTATCTGGGTCAGAGTTTATGTAAGCGATAAATCCATCAAATATGCCTATTTCAGCAGGATATATTTCTCCAGTAAAGGAATTAAGCATTTTTACATTTTTAATAACTAGGTCAAAAGGCCTTTTACCTAAGGCAGCCTCAATAAGTGATATTTTGTTCTTGGGTTTTATTTTCATGATTGTCCTCCTTTTGAGCACTTAAACATTTTAAGATATGCTGAATCCACTAAAATTTTCATAAAATCATAATAGAACTCATTTGTGTTAGTACTAAGCAAATAGTAAATAAACCCGCACAGATAGAATTCCATAAATGAAAACAATCTGTGCGGGCTTTTAATATAAGATTTATTATTTTATCTTCAATAACTTTCGAAAAAAATAAAATCCTAGCATCTGCCTATTAAATAGGAGTATAGATAGTACTCTCTACAACATCAGTTTATTTCACTTATAGCAAGGCAATTAATGGTTGCCTCGTAGAAACTTTTCAGCCATATCCTGAAAAATATATAAGTACATACTTTTTTATCAATATAAATACATTAATACTATATTATATAAAAGTCAAATATAAGTGCGCCATATAATATGCAGTTCCTTTATATCTAAATTTTAAAATTAATTAAAAAGAATATTTTACATAGGATTTAGGAAAAATAGTTATAAATATGGAGGTGAAGTTATGGTTACAAAGTCACAGAAAAAAACAGGAATGACAATAGAACTAATAATAAAAAATCAGCAAATCCAATTACCATGGATGTGGATTCTGATATGAATAAGCCTGTAAGAGGATTACCTAAAAAATAGTAAAGAGCTCATAAGGCTCTTTTTTATAAAAATATTACTAATAAGTGTTGAATTAGCTCAAATTCTCCATATATAGAACAAATAAAAGAGATTATATCATTGGATTATTCATACTCTTGTTATAACGTGTTATTAGTATAGTCATTAGTATTTTTCAAAAGTTAATGATAGTAATAAAATAGTATAATGTTATATGAATCAAATATGTATTAGGGGGTGATGCAATGGAATTTGTAGTAAATAAGGTTATGAATATAGATAAAGATGCAGAAAATTATAGAAAGAAAACTGAAGAATTACTTATAGAAAAGAAGAAGGAATTGGATGAAGAAATCAAAATTTTAAACAAGGAGTGGGAAGAAGAGGCTAAAAGTTTTAAGAAGAGAGTGTTTGAAGAGAAACTCAAAGAGGCTGAAGAAAAAGCTAATATCATAAGAAATGAAAAGGAGGAACAAATAAATAATATAAACTTAAAATATAACAGTAGTAAAGACAAAATTGTATATGAAGTATTTCATAAAATAATTGATTCCCTTTAGGAGTGAAGTATTATGGGAAGCATTGTTAAGTTTACTGCAGTAAATTCCAAAGTAAAAGCTTTAAAAGGTAAAATGCTGAAAGATGATGAATATTTAGAATTACTTCAGTGTAAAGGCTTTAAAGAAGCTCTGAGAGTTTTAAAAGAAGATACTTGCTATGGAGAACTTTTAGAAGATTATAACCTAGATAAAATTCATAGAGGGGAAATAGAAGTAATTTTAGATAAACACTACACATCCGTATATAATAAATTTATTAATTACTTTAGTGGAGAATATAGAAAACTAATAAAAAATCTATTTCTAAGATGGGAAATAGAAGACCTAAAGGTAATTATTAGAGGAAAATATATAGGCCATAGCAATGAGACTATACAAAACAATCTCATAGCTAGAAGCTCTTTAAATACTATAGATTATAATTATATAATATCTTCAAAGTCTATAGAAGAGCTTGTAGAAAGATTAAAGGGCAGCATATATTACAATGGGATAAAAAATTTAGCAGCGGATGTTAGTAAAAAGGGTTTATTTAGAATAGAAACAGAACTTGATTTTATATACTTTTCTACTTTAAGAAAACAATTAAAAAGGTTGGACAAAGAAAATAGAGAAATAGTAGAACAGATTATAGGGCTAGAAGCAGACTTATCAAATTTAACCTATATTTATAGAGGTAAAAAGTTTTATGCTATAACACCTGAAGAATTATTTAATTATACTATTTATGATGGGTTCAAGCTTTCAGAAGAAAAGATAAAGAAGTTATGCTATGCAAATAGTATAGAAGAATTACAAAGTATATTAGAGAATACACCTTATGGGTGGATATATCAAGTAGATAACTCTGTTGAAATTGAAAAAAGAGAAAGAGAGTTTCAAAAAAAATATTTTAGTAAATATATTAGAGAAAACAGGACAAACTTTAGTATGGTTATAAGCTACTTAATTTTATATAAAATTGAAATAAGAGATATTATATCCATTGTAGAGCAAAAAAGATATGATTTAGATATCAGCCAAGGAGCAAAGTATGTTTCTGTAATACTCTAGCTGGGAGGTGAACTTATGTCCGTAGAAAAAATGTATATGGTAAATCTTCTTGGAGCCAGATCCGATTTTGATAGACTTACAAAGGAGTTAGCTCTGAAAGGATGCATGCAACCGGTAAATGCTCTGCAGGAAATAGATTCTTCAGATTTTGTACTTAAAACTTCTGAAGATAATATAGAGGCTTTGATGGATGTAAGTTATATAAGACCCTATTCTTATGATAGGGATTTTAACTTAAGTTTAAAGCGCATAGAAAAATTAAAAAAAGAGCAGGATTATTTTAAGATTAATACAGAAGAAGTAAAGGATGTAACCTATGATTTTGATTCTATGGAACAAGAATTTGGAAGTATATATAAAGAATATAAATCATTAGAGAAAGAGTATGAAGTTCTTAAAGAGAAATCTCAATACTTAAAAAATACTTATGAGGCTTTTGAATTTTTAAAAGATATTTCTTTTTCTTTAGAAGAAGTTTTATCAATGAAAAATTTTAAGGTTGGCTTGTATAAAGTAAATGAAGGAAATATGAATAAGATAAAGGCTAATTATGAAAATATACCTGCGGTACTGCAAACTGTGTACAAAGAAAGAGATTTTGTTATATTCATAGCATTTACGCCAATACTTTTATTTCCAGAGGCTCAAAGAATCTTTAAGTCTGCTAACTGCGAAGAAATACATTTATCTGATGATTATAAAGGAACACCTAAAGCAGTTGTAGAAGAATTAAAGATGGAGAGGGATGCTGTAGAAAAAGAACTGGAAAAATTAAATGAAAAAATCAAAGACTTTTTTAATAGCAATAATAATAAGATAAAGGTTTTAGAAAATAGCTATGAGCTAGAAAAAAAATCTTCAGAAATTAAAAAAACAGCAGCTTGTACTAATGAATTTTTTTATTTATCTGGTTGGATTCCAGAGACTTCAACAGAGGAGCTTCAATATATTTTAGATTCCTTTGATGATAGAATAATAATGATTAAGAAAAGTCCTAAAGAAATAAATAATAAGTCCATAATTCCTCCTACAAAGTTAAAAAATGACAAGCTAGTTAGACCTTTTGAGAGTATGGTAGGTATGTATGGAGTTCCTTCTTATAATGAAATTGATCCTACAAGATTTTTAGCCATAACTTATACTATAATGTTTGGGGCTATGTTTGGTGATGTAGGACAAGGTGCAGTATTGTTTTTAGCAGGACTGTTCTTAAAATATAAGAAGAAAAGAACTAATTTAGGTGGCATTCTTTCAAGGTTAGGTATAAGTTCTACTATTTTTGGATTTCTTTATGGAAGTGTGTTTGGTTTTGAAAATGTTATAAATGCATTACTTATAAGACCTATGGAAGATATAAATGATATATTGGTTTGGGCAATAGCCTTTGGATGTGTATTTTTAGTAATAGGGTTTATCCTTGGTATAACAAATAATCTTAGAAAAAAGGATATAGAACATGGAGTTTTTGGAAAAGAGGGACTAGCAGGATTTTTGCTTTATATAGGAGTACTAGTACTAGTATTAACAAAGCTTAAGCATATAGATTTATTACCTGCAGGAGTTTGGGCTCTATATATAGTATTCTTTTTGATATTAATACTTTTAAAGCAGCCTTTAGCTAATTTAGTAAAAGGTAGAAGGCCTTTATTTGAGGATGGGGCTAAAGATTACTTTATAGAGGCTAGTTTTGAAGTTATCGAGACTTTATTATCCATGTTTTCTAACACGGTTTCCTTTATAAGAGTTGGAGCATTTGCTTTAAATCACGTTGGGCTTTTTGTAGCATTTTCTGCCATGGCTCAAATGGCCAAAAATGGAGTGGAATCAGCTATAATATTAATTCTTGGTAATATTATTATTATAGGTCTTGAGGGCCTTATAGTATTTATTCAAGGATTAAGACTTCAATATTATGAATTATTTAGCAAATACTATGAAGGTGGAGGAACACCTTTTGAACCAGTAAAGGTAAGTTTTAATTAGTTTTTTATATTTTAAATATTAAAAATTTGAAAGAGGTGCAATAATTATGATGATATTATTAGTTTTAACATTTTGTGTTGTAATTTCTACCATAACTTATGGAGTTGTTCAAAAAGGTAAGGGAGAAATATCAGGAAAACAAAATATAAAAAGAGCTTTGAAGATAAATTTAAGTGTATTTATACCAGTTATAACTGCAGCTTTAGTGATGAATATACCAAGTATAGCTCATGCAGCAGTAACAACTGCAGCTAATCCTTCTGCTGGATTAGGATATCTAGCTGCAGGACTTTCTACTGGACTTGCTACCATCGGTGCTGGATATGCAGTTGGTGCAGTTGGTTCTTCTGCTTTAGGTGCTGTATCAGAAGATCCTAAAATACTAGGAAAAACTCTTATTTATGTAGGACTAGGGGAAGGTATAGCAATATATGGTCTTATAATATCCATAATGATTCTTGCAAGACTATAATTTTTTAGGAGATAAGGCTTATGAAGAGCTTTTTAATAAGTGATAATATAGATACTTTTGTAGGTATGAAGATGGCAGGCATAGAAGGCGTTGTTCTTCATGAAAAAGAAGAGGTAGTGAAGACTATAGAACAAATCAGAAGACAGGATGAAATTGGTATAATTATAATTACAGAAAAGATAGCTCTATTGATACCGGAATTGGTAAATGAAATCAAATTATCCAAAGATAAACCTCTTTTAGTTGAAATACCAGATAGACATGGTTCTATAAAAGGTAAGGACTCTATAGTAAGATACGTAAAAGAATCTATTGGACTTAAGATATAGGAGGTTAAAGTTATGACCACTATCGAAGATAAGATAAATTTATTTTCAAAGATAATATATGATAAATTAAATGAGGAAAAAGAAGAAAAATTAAAACAGTTTAATCAAGAGGCTCAAACTAGAATAGAGTCAGAAAAAGAGAATATTGAAAAGAATAGAAAGAATCTTCAAAGAGAACTTATGAAAAAATCTAATACAAAAGCAAATGAAATAATTGCTAAAGAAAAATTAAATAAGCAAAGAGAAATACTAAGTCTTAAGGATAAACTAGTAAAAAGCACTTTGGATGAAATTAAGGAAAAGTTATTTACTTATGTGTCTTCGGAAGATTATAAAGATTATTTTATAAAACTTCTTCAGAATACTTTAAGTGAAGTAGAAGAAGGAAGATACTTCATAATATTATTAGAAAGAGATAATGAAAGATTCAAAAGTGAAATTGAAGAAGTTATAAAAAAATACAATGATAAGAGTATAGAAATAAAGATTTCTCAAGATGATTTCATTGGGGGAATAATACTAAAAGACTTTGAAGGAAAATTTAAAGTAGATAATAGTCTTTATTCAAAACTAGAAGAAAGTAAAGAAATCATAGGCGTTAAAGTTATGGAAATGCTTGCATAGGAGGTGAAGACATGGAAGGAAAGATAATTGGAGTAAATGGTCCTGTAGTTAAAGCAGAAGGCATGAAAGGCTTTAAAATGAGAGAAATGGTTATGGTAGGCGAAAAGAAGTTAATAGGAGAAATAATCATATTAGAAGAAGATTATGCTACTATACAGGTATATGAAGAAACTGGCGGTTTAAAGATTGGTGAAGCTGTTGTTTCTACAGGAAATCCTCTTTCACTTAAGTTAGGTCCTGGAATATTAGGAAATATATTTGATGGAATAGAAAGGCCTTTAACTGCTATAAACGAGATGTCTTACGGATTTATACCGGAAGGTATAGGACTTATTTCTTTAGATGAGGAAAAGCTTTGGGATACAGAAATAAGGGTTAAAGTAGGGGATGAATTAAAACAAGGAGACGTATATGCAGAGGTTCAAGAAACTCCATCCATATTACACAAGCTAATGGTTCCTCCAGGAGTCTTTGGAACGGTAATAGAAGTTAAAGAGAATGGGAAATATAATATAGAAACTGTGGTTGCAGTTCTAAAACAGGGAAATGAAACCTATGAACTAAAGTTATATCAATATTGGCCAGTAAGAAATCCAAGACCAGTAAAAGAGAGAAAAACTATTTTTAGACCTCTTATTACTGGACAGAGAATAATAGATATATTTTTTCCATTAGCAAAAGGTGGTACTTGTGCTATACCTGGAGGATTTGGTACAGGAAAAACTATGACTCAACATCAATTAGCTAAATGGTCTGATGCAGATATCATAGTATATATTGGCTGTGGAGAAAGAGGAAATGAAATGACAGAGGTATTAGAAGATTTTCCAAAGCTTATAGACCCTAGAACAGAGTTACCTCTTATGAATAGAACTGTGCTTATTGCAAATACATCCAATATGCCCGTAGCTGCTAGAGAGGCAAGTATTTATACAGGTATAACCTTGGCAGAATATTTTAGAGATATGGGCTACCATGTAGCTATAATGGCAGATTCAACTTCAAGGTGGGCAGAAGCTTTAAGAGAGATTTCAGGAAGACTTGAAGAAATGCCTGCAGAAGAAGGTTATCCTGCTTATCTTCCATCTAGATTAGCTGAATTCTATGAAAGGGCAGGTTATGTAGAAAATTTAAATGGCACGGAAGGTTCTGTTACTGTAATAGGAGCTGTATCTCCTGCAGGAGGAGATTTTTCAGAGCCAGTTACTCAAAATACAAAGAGATTTGTTTCTTCTTTTTTAGGTCTTGATAAGAAATTAGCTTATGCTAGGCACTATCCAGCAATAAACTGGCTATCTAGTTATAGTGGCTATTTAGCATTATTAAAAGATTGGTATGAGGAAAACATTTCTGAGGATATAATACAGTTAAGAGCTAAAATGCTTAAAATACTATATGAAGAGAATAAACTCAGTGAGATAGTTAAACTGGTAGGAGAAGATGTATTACCGGATGATCAAAGGCTTGTTATGGAAGTATCAAAATGTTTAAAGGTAGCATTTTTACAGCAAAATGCTTATCATCCTTTGGATACTTATGTTCCGCTAGAAAAACAATATAAGATGCTTAAAGTCATAGAAACTTTTTATGATTATGGAAATAAAGCTGTAAAAATGGGTATACCAATATCTGTTATCATGGATAAGGATATTGTAGAAAAGTTATATAAGATGAAGTATAATGTTCCCAATGAGGATTTCTCCCTTATAGATGATTTGGAAAAAGAATTGATAAGTTATTTCAATGATATTATGAAGAAATACATGTAAGGGGGAATAGATATGAAAAAAGAGTATTTGATGTTAGATAGGGTTCAAGGACCTCTAATAATATTATCTGATGTAAAAGATGTGGCTTATGATGAAATTGTAGATATATTAGTAGATGGCAAACATAAGAAAAAAGGAAAAGTTGTTCAGATTTATGGAGATAAAGCTATAATTCAAGTTTTTGAACCAACACTAGGTATATCTGTAGATAATACTTCTATACATTTTAGGGGAGAATCTCTTAAAATTCCACTATCAAAAGATATTTTGGGAAGAGAATTTAATGGTATTGGAGAGCCAAGAGATAATGGAGGAGAAGTGTATTCCTCAAAAAAGTATGATGTTAATGGGAGACCTATGAATCCAGTAGCTAGAAAATATCCTAGAGACTACATTCAGACTGGTATATCTTCTATTGACTGTCTTGCCACTTTAATAAGGGGACAAAAGTTGCCTATATTTTCAGGAAATGGTTTATCTCACAATGAGCTGGCAGCACAGATAGTAAGACAAGCAAAAATTTCAGGAGATGAAGAAGATAAGTTTTGTATAGTATTTGGTGCTATGGGTATTAAGCATGATGACGCTCATTTCTTTAAAAAAAGTTTTGAAGAAGCAGGAGTTCTAGAAAAGGTAGTTATGTTTACCAATTTGGCCGATGACCCAATAGTTGAAAGAATAATAACTCCAAGATGTGCTTTAACAGCTGCTGAATATTTAGCATTTGAAGAAGATATGCATGTACTTGTAATTCTTACAGATATGACTAGTTATTGTGAAGCTTTAAGAGAGCTTTCTTCTCTAAGAGAAGAGGTTCCAAGCAGAAAAGGCTATCCAGGATATTTGTACTCAGATTTAGCTTCACTATATGAAAGAGCAGGTATGATGAATGGAGGAAAAGGAAGTATAACTCAAATACCTATTTTAACTATGCCAAATGATGATATAACCCATCCAGTTCCAGACCTTACTGGATTTATAACAGAAGGGCAGATAGTTTTAAGCAGAGGAATACAGCAAAGAGATATATATCCACCAGTAAATATATTACCATCTCTTTCAAGACTTATGAAAGATGGAATAGGTGAAGGATATACTAGAGAAGATCATAGTGAAGTATCTAATCAAATATTTGCAGCTTATTCAAAGGTTCAGGATGTCATAGCTTTAGCTCAAGTAATAGGTGAAGATGAACTTTCAGAAACTGATAAAATTTATATGGAATTTGGAAGAGCCTTTGAAGACAAATTTTTAAAACAGGAATATGATGAAAATAGAGACATGGTAGAAACTTTGGATTTGGCTTGGGAAATATTAAGCATACTTCCAAAGAGTGAGCTAGATAGAGTTTCTCCAGAAATCTTAAATAAATATTATAAAACAGTGGTGAAGTAATATGGAAAATTTAGCACCAACCAAATCCACATTAATGTCAGCCAAGAGTTCTTTAGAATTTTCTAAAAAAGGTTTTGAACTATTAGATAAAAAAAGAAATGTGCTTATAAGAGAGCTTATGTCCTATGTATCAAGAGCCTATGAGCTTCAGGACGAGATAAATTCAACTTTTTCCAGAGCTTACGAGGCTTTGAGGGATGCAAACATAAATTGTGGAATAACAAGCGTAGAAGATACAGCTATGGCTGTAGATGAAGCAAAAGATTATGATATACTATTTAAAAGTGTTATGGGTGTAGAAGTACCTAAAGTAAACTTTCAAAGAAAAAACATAGAACCTAAGTATGGTTTTTATAGGAGTACTGCCTCTATAGACGAAGCCATGAAAGAATTTAATAATGTAAAGTACTTGACTTATGAACTAGCAGAAGTAGAAAATGCGGTATATAGATTGGCTATGGAGGTAAAGAAAACTCAAAAAAGGGCAAATGCTCTTCAAAACATACAAATACCTAGGTTTGAAGATATTGTTAAGTTTGTTACAGAAGTATTAGAAGAAAAGGAAAGGGAAGATTTCTTTAGACTTAAGGTAGTGAAAAAGAAACATAAGTCTTAGTAATCTTCAAATAAGAGTTTTAAAACCACACTGTATTTTAATGTCAGTGTGGTTTTATTTATAGTACCCATCAATATGAATATATCTCTTTTTACCCATTTTTGAAGATAAGGGATAAATGCCATTATCAGAATGCTGAGCTACTAAATAGTCCTGCACAGTATCATTAGAGCTTCTCTCTATTTCCTGAACTATTATCATGGAATGATACCAAACTCCTTTTGAATCTGATAATTGAACTACATGTCCTAAAGAAACTGTTCCATGGTTTGAACTATAAGCATATACTCCAAAGTTATGGCTGCTAGAGGAATTATTATTAACTAGATATGTGTACAAGTCATTTACTCCAGTCCAATTAGCTCTATGGGTATCGCTATCCCAATACCAAGTATAGGGGTCTACATAATCTTTGGGTAATCCACCAGCATATAAACATTGTGAAATAAAATTAGTACAATCTCCTCCTAGGTTAGTATAATCTTTAAATTGTTTTACATTAGGTATCATTGCATATTTTATTGCGTAATTTACTGCAGCTGAAGCATTATAATAATAATATTTGTAATTTCGTAATGAATGATGATAGTTTTGATTTTTGTTTTCTAGATAATAATCATTAAGTTTTTTATCTTCTATTATAAAGGATTTTACTTTATCTATATCTTTGAATCTTTCCAATAAATCTTCAATAAATCTTTTGTTATTGTTAGTGTAATTATCAGTTTTAATGAACCAATCCGTGCCTTTTTTATATAGGATAATTTCATGCTTTAAGTTTTGTGTGATGGAACAATAGTTTTTTATAAAATTAAAATAAATATAATGATTTTCAAATAAAATTACATAACATATATGGTTTTTAAATGTTATACCTCTATATATTAGCTCATAATTAAATTCATGAAATTTATAGTCAAAAGGCTGTTTTTTTCTATTTTCTATTTCCAGTTGAATATATAGTTTTTCTTTTAAAAAATCTTTTTCTGAAAATATATAATTTTCTATGTTACTTTCGTATTGCAGCGTTGAAAGTATTTTAAATCTTGCATTAAACCAGTTTTCTATAACATATTTAACTTTTATTTCTTCTTCATTAGGTATTAATAGCATAGCCATAACGGACACCATAAATTATTAAATAGGTATTTTTTCAATAATAACCCTCCTTATAGATCAAGGTTTCAATGAAAAAATTAAAATAAATATACATTATATCATATGCAAGTTTAAGAAATAGTTTAAGAAAATCAACTATTTTATAGTAAAAATAGTCAGTACGGTTGTATGAATTTTTTAGCAGTGTTAAAATGGTAAAGTAGATTATTTTATTGGAGGTGGCTGTAAATGCAGATAAGAGAAAAGATTGATATTTTAAGAAAGCACATGAAAGAAAATAATTTGAAAGCATATATCATACCTAGTAGTGATGCTCATCAAAGCGAATATGTAGCAGAGTATTGGAAATCAAGACAGTGGACATCAGGATTTACAGGTTCTGCAGGCACATTAGTTATTACTTTAGATTATGCTGGTTTATGGACTGATGGCAGATATTTTATTCAAGCTGAAAGACAGTTAGAAGGGTCAGAAATAAAGCTTTTTAAAATGGCACAGCCCAAAGTACCAACCTACACAGAGTGGTTATGTAATAGTCTATCAAAAGGAGATACAGTAGGTATAGATGGAAGAGTATTTTCTATATCCTCTTTTGAAGATATGGAAAAGCAATTAAATAAGAAGGGTATAGAACTTAAGGTGGTTGGAGATTTGATAGATACAATTTGGAAAGATAGACCTTCTATACCTAAAGAAAAGATATTTGATCATTTAGTAAAGTATGCAGGTAAATCAAGAAAAGACAAATTGGATGACATAAGAAAAAATATGAAAATCAACGAAGCTGAATATTATGTTTTATCTTCTTTAGATGATATAGCATGGCTTTTTAATATTAGGGGTAATGATGTACCTAATAACCCAGTAGTTACTTCTTATGCTTTAATAGCATTAGATTATGCATATATATTTATTGATAAGGATAAGGTACCAGAATCTATGGTTAAGGAGCTGGCAATAGATTCTATTGAGTTTAAGGATTATAATAGTATTGATTCTATCCTTAAGGACCTAAAATCTACAACTATTATGTTAGATCCAGACAAAACCAATGTTTGGCTCTATAAGTCCATAGATACATCTGTAAAAATAGTAAGAGAACTAAATCTAACTACAAAATTAAAAGCTGTTAAGAATGAAATAGAAATTCATAATTTAAATAAATGTCAACAAAAAGATGGAGTAGCCATGGTGAAGTTTATTAAATGGCTAAAAGATGAAGTAACTAATGGGAAAATAACTGAAATATCCGCAACAGAAAAGTTAGAAAGTTTTAGGAAAGAACAAGAATTTTTTATTGAACCAAGTTTTGATACTATAGCTGCTTATAAAGAAAATGCTGCAATGATGCATTACAAAGCTAATGAAAATAGTAATGCTGAATTAAAACCTGAAGGATTCTTTCTTGTGGATTCTGGCGGACAATATTTAGATGGTACTACAGATATAACAAGAACTATAGTACTAGGAAAATTAACGGAAAAAGAAAAAGAAGATTTTACATTGGTTTTAAAATCCCATATAGGATTGGCTAAAGCAGTATTTTTAGAAGGTGCTACAGGTTCCAATATAGATATATTAGCAAGAAGACCATTATGGGAGAGAGGTATTGATTACAAATGCGGTACTGGACACGGCGTTGGCTTTTTACTAAATGTACATGAAGGGCCTCAAAGATTTAGTCAAGTACCAAATACTATAAAATTAGAACCAGGAATGATAATAACTAATGAACCTGGTATATATAGAGAAGGTGAGCATGGTATACGAACAGAAAACACACTTCTTGTTAAAGAAAAAGAAACTACAGAGTTTGGAACATTTATGGAATTTAAAACTATTTCATTTTGTCCAATAGACCTTGAGGGTATTAAAGCCTCAATGTTAACCTTAGAAGAAAAGCAATGGTTAAATGAATATCATAAAGAGGTATACCAAAAGTTATCACCTTACTTAAATGATGAAGAAAAACATTGGTTAAAGCAACAAACAAGAGAAATTTAATTAAGAGAAATAATGCACAGCTCACAGCCAAGAATAGGCTGTGAGCTGTGCATTTATAGTTTAAACTGATTTAGTAGCTTTTTATAAACATTTGTGTCCAATAAGAAATTCCATTACTATTAATTGCTAAACCTACACCTATTTCAGTATATACTGAACTCAATATGTTGCTTCTATGACCTGGTGAGTTCATCCAAGAACTTACAACTTCTTGAGGTGTGCTCTGCCCCATAGCTATATTTTCTCCTGCTGCAGAAAATTTTAATCCGAAATTTTCCATCATAGAAAAAGGAGAACCATAAGTAGGAGATTGATGAGAAAAGTAATTTTTATCTATCATATCTTGAGATTTATATCTTGCTGTTCTTGATAGCTGCCAATTGTATTTTAAAGCAGGAGCCCTCTGTTAGCTCTTTCTACATTTACAAGCCTAATTACTTCATTTTCTTTAGATTTAATATCATTAATATTAGGTACTGTAATCTTTTGTCCAGGGTATATTAAATCTGGATTAGCTATACTTGGATTCTTTGATTTCAGCTCACTTAAACCTATTTCATATTTTACAGCTATTTTCCACAGGCTATCTCCCTGTTGAACAGTATATAAAATATCCTGAGCTGAAGCTGCTTTGTCTAGAGAAAAAATACAAAATAATAAAGTAAATATTAAGGTCCTTAAGTTTTTTTTCATTTTCCTCACCTCAATTATAGTTTAGTCTTTAACACTAACTTTATCCTAGGGCATACTTTCAAGTATTGTAAAAATTTAATTTAATATTAAAGGTAACGAATTTAGTATTTAATTAATATAATGAAATATACGGAAGATAAAACCTTAGAATATGATTGTATACATTAAGATTAAAGGGAGGGGAAAATATGGGTAAATGTTATGATAAGTGTTGCTGTAAAACCAGTTGTTGTGGTTATAATAATTATGGTTACAATTGTGGCTGTGATACTTCATGGATAATAATACTATTAATATTATTCTGCTTCTGTAATTAGGATTTTAATAAAAAACAGCTTTAAGCTAGGGTGGCTTTAAGCTGTTTTTATTAATACATTTATTTCCATGGAAATAAATTAAAAAATAAATTTCATAATATATATTATGTAAAATAAACTTAAAAGTAAACCAAACATTGATTTTTTAATAATATATTACTATAATTTGCTTATAAATAGATTGGAGTGATTTAAAACAGTGGAACGATTACAAAAATATATGGCAAGATGCGGAGTAGCCTCAAGAAGAAAATGTGAAGAATTTATATGTTCAGGAAGAGTAAAAGTAAATAAACATATTATAACAGAATTAGGATTTAAGGTTGATGAAGAAAAAGATGAAGTTTTAGTAGACAATATAGCTATAAAACCTGAAGAAAGAAAAGTATATATAATGCTACATAAACCTACAGGATATATTTGTACAGTAAAGGATGAAAAAAATAGAAAAACTGTTATAGATCTTGTTCCTATAAAAGAAAGAATATTTCCCATAGGAAGACTGGATTATGATAGTTCAGGATTACTTCTTCTTACTAATGATGGTGATATTTATAACAAAATAATTCATCCAAGAGAAGTCATTAATAAAATATATATCGCTACAGTAAAAGGTGTATTTTCAAAAGAAGAAATGGTTAAATTTGAAGGTGGAATTGATATAGGGGGTTACATTACCGCAGAATCAAAAATACAAATTTTAAAGGAAAGTTATGATCAATGTGAAGTTAAAATAATTATACATGAAGGAAAAAACAGACAGATAAGAAAAATGTGTGCTGCTTTAGGCCATGAGGTATTATCTTTAAAAAGGATAGCTATAGGGGATATAAAGCTAGGAGATCTTGAAAAAGGAAAATGGAGAGAGTTAAATATTAAAGAATTAAATTACATTAAAAAGCTTTAGGAGGAAAAAGATGTATAAATACGTAAGTGATGTAAGCTCTATTTCGCATCATATAATTAAAAATTATTGTAGTGAATTTAAATATGCAGTGGATGCTACCTTGGGAAACGGGCATGATACAGATTTTCTTTCTGATTTATTTGAAAAAGTATATGCTTTTGATATTCAGGAAACAGCTGTAAAAAATTATAAAGCAAAGTGTAAATGTAATGTAGAAGTTTTTTGCAGCTCTCACGAATATTTAGATCAATACATAAATCATGAAGTAAATTGTGTAATTTATAATTTAGGGTTTCTGCCAGGGGGAGATAAAAGTGTAACTACAATTGCAGAAAGTACTATTAAAAGTTTAAAAAAAGCTTTAAACCTGATAAATAAAGGTGGAATAATAGCTTTATCTATATATAGTGGTCATAAGGAAGGAGAAAGGGAAAAAATAGCTATCCATGAGTATGTAAGAAGTCTTCCTAAAAATGAATTTGGAGTACTTTTACATGAATTTTTAAATAGGGAGAATAATCCACCAGAGCTTATAATTATTGAAAGAAAATAATCAGCATATAATTACATTTATAAAGAAAATTAACAAAAAAATGAATAATATATTGAAATGATTTTCATTAGATGATAAAATGAAATAAATATTTCATATTTCATCATGATATGAAGAGAGGAAAGAAGTTATGGAAAATAATAAGCAGGATTTAATGAGATTAATTCAGATTAAATTTCCCAGGTTAAGTAAGGGACAAAAATTAATAGCTGAATATATATTAAAACACTACGATAAAGCTGCATTTATGACTGCTGCAAAGCTAGGTACAAGCGTAGGTGTAAGTGAATCTACAGTAGTTAGATTTGCTAATGAACTAGGTTTTAGTGGATATCCTAAATTGCAAAAAGCTTTGCAGGAACTCATTAAAAATAAATTAACTACTGTACAGAGAATAGAGCTTGCTAATGATTTTATAAGCGAAGAAAATGCTTTAAAAGGTGTTTTAAAAGCAGACATGGAAAATATAAGATCTACACTAGAAAAGATTAATCATAAGACTTTTGAGGATGTAGTTCAAAATATATTTAATGCTAAAAGAATATATATTATAGGACTTAGAAGTTCTACGGCTTTAGCTGATTTTTTGGGATTTTATTTAAATGTAATACTGGATAATGTAAAAACTGTAGGCTATGGTATAAGCGATATATTTGAGCAAATGATAAATGTAGGAGAAGGGGATTTGGTTATTGGTATAGGATTTCCTAGATATGCAAATAGAACTATTGAAGCATTAGCTTTTGCTCAAAGTAGAAATGCAAAAGTAGTAGCTATAACAGATAGTTTACTTTCACCTCTCGCTGCTAAAGCAGATTATACTTTAATAGCTCAAAGTAATATGGCTTCTTTCGTAGATTCATTAGTTGCACCACTGAGTGTTATAAATGCACTTATCATAGCTGTAGGCTTAAGAGAAAAAGATCAAATATCAAATACTTATAATAATTTGGAAAATATATGGCAGCAATATGAAGTATATTCCTATAAGAATATTGATAATGATTAATTATTAGGCAATCTTTTGATATACAAAGGATTGCTTTTCAATTTTTATAATTATATAAGATGTTGCGCTAAGTATAATAATGACAAGCAATTTATAATAGTGCCACAATAAACAATTTTCCCATAAAAAAAATTATTAAAAATATAAAATTTTTTCAAAAAAAAGAAGGAATATTGCGAAGATTATAGAATATATATCATATCAAGAAGCTTGATATGCAATTACAATTTAAAATGAAATATTGTATTCATTTTAGGGGGGTATTATTAATGACAAAGCAAACATTAAGTCCATCCGAGTACATTGAGCAAGTAATTGAAAACGTTAAAAAGAGAAACTCGGGAGAACCAGAATTTATTCAAGCAGTTGAAGAAGTTTTATTATCTTTAGCTCCAGTTCTTGAAAAGCATCCAGAATATATTGAAGAGAATATTCTTGAAAGATTCTGTGAACCAGAAAGGCAGATAATGTTTAAAGTTCCATGGGTAGATGATGAAGGAAAAGTTCATGTTAACCGTGGATTTAGAGTTCAGTTTAATGGATGCATAGGACCTTATAAAGGAGGACTTAGATTCCATCCTTCAGTTTATATTGGAATCATCAAATTCCTAGGATTTGAACAGATTTTGAAAAATTCATTAACTGGTCTTCCTATAGGTGGAGGTAAAGGTGGTTCAGATTTTGACCCAAGAGGAAAATCTGATGCTGAAATAAGAAGATTCTGTGAGAGTTTTATGACTGAACTTTATAGACACATAGGACCTGATGTAGACGTTCCTGCAGGAGATATAGGTGTAGGAGCAAGGGAAATTGGATATCTATATGGATATTATAGAAGAGTAAGAGGAGCTTTCCAAAATGGAGTACTTACAGGAAAAGGACTATCTTATGGTGGAAGTTTAATAAGACCAGAAGCAACTGGATTTGGTGTAGCTTACTTCTGTCAAGAAATATTAAAACATGAAGGTACAGATTTTAAAGGTAAAACAGTAGCAATTTCAGGATTTGGTAATGTAGCTTGGGGAGTTTGCCAAAAAGTAGCTGATCTTGGGGGAAAAGTAGTAACTTTATCAGGTCCAGATGGATATATATATGATCCAGATGGAGTAACAACACCTGAAAAAATAAACTATCTAGTGGAGATGAGAAATTCCGGAAGAGATAAAGTTAAAGATTATGCAGATAAATTTGGAGCTCAATTCTTCCCTGGAGAAAAACCTTGGGGTGTTAAGGCTGATATAATTATACCATGTGCTACACAAAATGATATACATTTAGAACATGCAAAACAGATAGTTGCAAATGATATTAAATTTGTATGTGAAGCTGCTAATATGCCATGTACCAATGAAGCAGTAAAATACTTCCAAGAAAATGGACTAATTGTAGGACCTGCAAAAGCAGCTAACGCTGGTGGAGTTGCAGTATCTGCTTTAGAGATGTCACAAAACAGCATGAGATTATCTTGGTCAAAAGAAGAAGTAGATGCAAAATTACATCAGATCATGATAAATATCCATAATAGTGCAATGAAGGTTGCTGAAGAATATGGATTTGGATATAATCTAGTTGCAGGAGCTAATATAGCAGGTTTCATAAAAGTAGCAGAAGCCATGCATGCACAGGGAATATACTAGTTTTTAATAAAATAAGGGGGGAAAACAATATGTTTTCTCTCCTTATTATTATGTTTTAAAATAAGTTCAACCCATATAATCCATGTGAAAGTTAATTGACAAACTTTGTGATAAAGTTTATCATTAATGATGATTATATGGTAATTTAGGCTTATTTTGAGGAGTTGAAAATATGGCTAAAGTTATAGTTATTGGTGGAGGTCCTGCAGGAATGATGGCTTCCATAAAAGCTGCAGAAAAAAATGAAGTTGTATTAATAGAAGCAAATGAAAAACTAGGTAAAAAACTGTATATTACTGGAAAAGGCAGATGTAATGTTACCAATGCTAAGGATATAAGTGAATTTTTTGATTATATTCCTGGTAATTCTTCATTTTTATATAGTGCTTTATACACTTTTACTAATGAAGACACCATGAATTTTTTTGAAAATATAGGAGTTAAGTTAAAAGTAGAAAGAGGAGACAGAGTATTCCCATTTTCAGATAAATCTTCAGACATTATAAGTGGTCTTACAAAAGCATTAAATAGAAACGATGTAAAGGTACTATTAAATTCAAAAGTAAAAGAAATATTATATGAAAAAAATAAAATAAAATCTGTAGTACTAGAAAATGGAGAAAATATTAATGGAGATTTTTTTATTTTATGTACAGGAGGCATGTCTTACCCACAAACGGGATCTAGAGGAGATGGGTTCATATTTGCAAAAAAACTTGGTCATAATATAATAAAACCTAAACCTTCTCTTGTTCCTATAGATATTAAAGAAGAATGGATTAAAGACTTGCAAGGATTATCCTTAAAAAATGTAGAACTTAAAATTTTAAAAAATGGAAAAGTTATTTATGGTGAATTTGGAGAAATGTTATTCACACATTTTGGAATATCTGGGCCTATAGTATTAAGCGGAAGTAGATATGTAGGTAATGAAGGAGAGTACAAAGCAGTGATTAATTTAAAGCCTGCTTTAGATGAAAAAGAACTAGATAATAGAGTACAAAAAGATTTTTCATTAAATATAAATAAGGATTTTAAAAATGCTTTAGACGGTTTGCTTCCACAAAAACTTATAGGTATAATCATAAGTTTAAGCGGTATAGATCCATATAAGAAAGTTAATACCATAACAAGAGAAGAAAGAAAAAATTTAGTATATATACTTCAAAATCTAACATTAAGCATAAAAGGATTAAGACCTATAGCTGAAGCTATAGTTACTTCTGGAGGAATAGATGTAAAAGAAATAGATTCCTCTACTATGAAATCAAAAAAAATAGATAATCTTTATTTTGCTGGAGAAGTAATAGATGTGGATGCTTACACTGGAGGGTATAATGTTCAAATAGCACTTTCCACAGGTTATTTGGCAGGAACTAAGGTAGGTGAATGATATGATAGCTTTAAGAGGTGCTACCACTATAAAAGAGAATGAAGCAGAATATATTAAAAAAGCATCTATTGAATTAATTGAGACTATAATAGAAAAAAATTCCTTGAAAAAGGAGAATATAATATCCATGTTATTTTCTGTAACCCAGGATATAACTAAAGACTATCCTGGAAAATTTGTAAGAGAAGAACTTGGAATTAATAGTGCAGCTATAATGCATTTTAATGAGATGAATGTAGAAAAGGATACATATCTTCCACTTTGCATTAGGGTGACAGTTTTTTACGATGATATATGTAGTAAAGGTAAATTATATCATATATATTTACATGGAGCCAAAAACTTAAGAAAAGATTTAATGATGGATTAAAAATCCTATAGAGGATTTTTAAAATTCTTATAGAATTATAAAATATAGTTATTATATTTCTTTGAAAGGCGGAATAGAACTTGAGAATATCAGTAGCAATTGATGGACCGGCAGGAGCAGGGAAAAGTACCATAGCAAAGCTATTAGCAAAGGAATTTAATCTAATGTACATTAATACTGGTTCCATGTATAGAGCAGTTACTTTAAAAGCAATGGAAAAAAATATAAGTTCTAAAGATATTGAAACTCTCTGTAGTTTAACAGATTCTTTAGATATGCATTTTTATAATGACAGGCTTATTTTAAATGGTGAAGATGTTAATGATAAGATTACTCTTCCAGAGATAAGTAAGAATGTTTCAGAATTTGCAGCTATACCAGAAATAAGAGAAAGACTTGTAAAGTTGCAAAGAAATATGTCTGAAAAGTATAATGTTATAATGGATGGTAGAGATATTGGTACAGTAGTTTTAAAAGACGCTGCTTTTAAATTTTTTCTTACAGCTTCACCAGAAGAAAGGGCAAAAAGAAGATATGATGAATTAATGTCTAAAGGCATAGAAGTGGTATATGATGATATATTAAAAGATATAATAAGAAGAGACTATATAGATAGTAATAGGGAAATCAATCCACTTAGAAAAGCTGAAGATGCTATAGAAATTGATACTACAGGGTTAACCATAGATGAAGTAGTTCAAAATATGGTTACCTATATGAAAGATGTATTAAAAAATGTGGATTAATCTAGGAGAGAATCTTTAATGAATAATAAAGTAATTTTAGCTCAAAATGCAGGTTTTTGTTTTGGTGTTAAAAGGGCAGTAGAAGAAGCTTTAGAAAAACAGAAAGAATTTAATAAAAGAGTATATACTTTAGGACCTCTCATTCATAACAATGATGCAGTAGAATTCTTAAAAAGCAATGAAATATACCCAATAGAAATATCTGAAGTAGAAAAGCTTGGTAGTGATGATGTAATAATAATCAGATCTCATGGGATTTCTAAAAAGTTATATGATAAAATTCAGAGTAAGGGGATTAACATCATTGATGCTACTTGTCCTTATGTTAAAAACATACAGATGAAGGTTTATAAGTACTATGAGCAAAAATACAGTATAGTAATAGTTGGAGATCCTAATCATCCAGAAGTTATAGGTATAAATGGATGGTGTAATGATTCAGCTATAATATGCAAAAATGGGGAGGTAAATGAACCTCTTCCAAAAAGAATATGTGTAGTTTCTCAGACTACAGAAAAACAATCAAATTGGAAAAAGGTATTAGAAAAAATAGTTGAAAGCTGTAAAGAATTTGTGGCTTTTAATACCATTTGTTCTGCTACTGAAGAAAGGCAGAAAAGTGCAGAAGAACTTTCTAAGAAAGTAGATGCTATGATAGTAATTGGAGGCAAAGAAAGTTCGAATACTACAAAGCTATATGAAATATGTAAAGAAAACTGCCTAAATACAGTACATGTAGAGAGAGCATCAGAAATACCTGATTATATTGTTTATTCAGACAAACATTTAAATATTGGTGTTACGGCAGGAGCTTCAACACCTGATTGGATTATAAAGGAGGCTTTATTAAAGATGAACGAAGAGAAAGTAATGGAGATGAACGAGCAATTGGCTTATATGAATGAAAATGATAAAAAGATCCATGTAGGTCAATTAGTAAAAGGAGAGATTATATCTGTAAATGAAAAAGGGTTATATGTAAATATAGGATATAAGGCAGATGCTGTAATTCCTAAAGAAGAAGCCTTAAGAGATCAAGAATTAGATTTAAATGACTTGTTTAAGGTTGGACAGGAGATAGAGGCAAAAGTATTGAGCAGAATGAATGAAGATGGTTATGTAGTTTTATCCAGAATAGAAATCGAAAGAGAAGAAGGATTTAAAGAATTAAAATCATTTTTTGAAAATGGAGAATTATTTAATGTTGAAATAAAAGAGGCTGTAAAGGGAGGAGTTATAGCAAACTATAAAGGTGTTAAAGTATTCATACCAGCCTCCCATATTGAATTATTTCATATAGAAGATCTAAAACTTTATGAGGGTAAAACCATTGAAGTAAAAGTTATTGAATTTAAAGAAGAAAGAAATCAGACTAAAATAGTAGTTTCAAGAAGAGCTATATTAGAAGAAGAAAAAAGAAAACAGGAAGAAAAAGCCTGGGAATCCTTCGAAGTAGGTAAGATTTATGAGGGTGAAGTAAAAAGAATAACAGGATTTGGTGCTTTTGTTGCAATTGATGGTGTAGATGGATTACTACATATATCTGAAATATCTTGGGGAAAAATAGATAAAACTTCTGATGTATTAAAGCAGGGAGACAAGGTAAAAGTAGTAATATTAGAGCTAGATAAAGAAAATAGAAAACTTTCTTTAAGTATGAAAGCTTTAACTCCTGATCCATGGAAGGATGTAGATGAAAAATATCCTGCAGGTAATATAGTATTAGGCAAAGTCGTTAGATTCACTGATTTTGGTGCCTTCATTGAGTTAGAACCTGGAGTGGATGGATTAGTTCATATTTCTGAAATAAGTCACAAAAGGATAAATAAACCTAGTGATATGCTAAAGATAGGAGAACAAATTAAAGCCAAAATACTTGATGTAAATCCACAAGAAAAGAGAATTTCATTAAGCATAAAAGCAGTAGAATAATTATAAATGCAAAAGAGTAGGGTTTGTAGAATATTAAACCTTACTCTTTTGTATTTATGTAATAAAAATAAATATTGCCAATATATTTATATAGATAAGTAATAATGTTATCTATATGGGTTGAGGTGATATAGTGATAAATGAAGAAAGAAAAATCAATGAAGATGTAATATGGCCCAGAGAACAAAATATGATAAATAGTGTACTTAAAAAATATGGATTTACATTAATTAATGTATATAAAGTAAGAAGTGCTTATAAGATAATTTGCAATGAAGGTACTTACTGCTTAAAAAGAATGAAGCACGGGAAGTATAAAGTAAAAAATGGATATATGCTTACAGAACACCTTCAAAATAAAGGTTTTAATTATATTGCTAATTATATAAAAACTAAAGATGGCGCTTATTATGTAAAATATGATAAATATATATTATATATGACGGAATGGATAGAAGGAGAAGAGTGTAATGTTGACAGTATTAATGAAAGCGTAAATTGCGCTAAACTTCTTGCTGAATTTCATATTGCAGTTTCTGATATAGATACATCAAAACTTATTGTAAAAAACAACTTAAAAAATTGGCCTAAAGTATTTTTGTCTAATATATATGGATTAGAAAATTTTAAAAAAACTATATCAAGAAAAAGAATCGTAAATGAATTTGATTCAGTTTATTCTAACCATATAGATACACTTTATGAAAGGGGAATACTTGCTCTTGATATTTTAAATCAATCAAATTATTATAAATTATCAAGAGAATCTACTAAAAACAATACTTTGTGCCACGATAGCTTTTATTATCAAAATATATTAAAAAAGGACGAAGAATACTACATTGTTGACTTAGATAGTATAATAATTGACCTTCAAATAAATGATTTAGGTAAATTCATAAGAAGGCTTATGTATAAAAAAGAGTATAAATGGGACTTTAATAAGGCAAAATGCATAATTGAAGCTTATAATTCTATTAAACCTATATCTGTAGATGAACTTGAAATAATGCTAGCACTTATAATATTTCCACATAAATTTTGGAAGCTTGGAAAGAAAAGATATATAAAACATAAACATTGGAGTGAAACAAAATATATGCATAAATTAGAAAAGATAATAAGATATAATGACTTCCAGGATTTGTTTATTAAAGACTATATGAGTTACATTGAAGATATAAAAAGTATTTCTAGTAAAGTTACCAATCTTGACTAAACTCTTTTAAGGATTTATACTAAACTTGAATTATATTTTGTATTAAGAGGAAAATTATGTACAAGTGTGAAAGACTTTCAAAAAAGAATTTTAATCAGTTTTTGACTATGAATAAGTATAGATATACTTTTAATGAATTAAATGCAGATTTTTTGGAATATTACTGTAATTCTAATATTGCAGAACGTATATTTTCAAAAAAATTAGTGAAACTTATTAAAAGAGATAATGAATACATTGGATTTATATGGTATAACAAAGAAGATAAGAACCTCTACAATATTAAGTCTATGTATATAGAAGATAACCATACAGCTCCAATAAGGAATTTCTTATTTAAGTTTAAAAAAGATACAAGATTCGTATATGAGTGCAAATCTAATGACTTTAATTATTACATTTTAATGAATATCGGCTTTACAAAAAAGCAAGGAACTTTAGAATTATATAAATATATTGAGAACCCTTATGAAGATATAGAGAAAGGTGAATACTGTTTTGAAAGTTTTAGAAAAGGTGAGCAAGAGGACATAAGATGTAAGCTTCAAAATGATATTTTTAAAAGTAATAGCAGAATACCTCTTACAGTAGAAGATATAATTTATGATGAAAATCAGGATTATTATATTGAAGATTGCAGTGTGTTTTTAAAATATGGAGAAAAATATATAGGATATGCTCAAATAATAATGGATGAAGGGCATCCTACTATAGTTAATTTTGGATTGATTTCTCAATATAGAGGTAAAGGTTTTAGCAAATTACTTATAAAAAAAATATTAAATATGGGATTAGAAAGAGGATACAAAAGTATCAAGATAAAAGTTTCTTCAGATAATGTAAAAGCAATTAATCTTTATGAAAAAGTTGGTTTTAAAATATTCAATGAATTTTATAATTGGGAGTTACTTATAAGCAAGAACTTATAAAAAGAGGCTTTAAAAGCCTCTTTTTAATTTTGCTGTTTTTTAGAATATTCTTTTAAGGCCTTTGCAATTATATCCATGGCATCTTTTAGATCATCACTATTTAAGCAATAGGAAATTCTAACTTCGTCTGTCCCTAAGCCTGGTGTGGCATAAAAACCTTCTGCAGGTGCTACCATAACTGTTTTATTCTCATAGCTGAAATCAGTTAATAGCCATTTTGCAAAATCTTCTGAATCTTCCACAGGTAATTTAACTACCATGTAAAATGCACCTGTAGGTTTTTTACATAGGACTCCTGGTATACTGGAAAGTGATTCAAAAAGAATATTTCTTCTGTTTTCATACTCAGCCTTTACTTTTTTAAAATATTCTTTTGGTGTATTAATAAGATTTGCAGCAGCTACTTGTTCTAAAGTAGGTACGCATAATCTTGACTGACATAATTTTAAAATTTGGTGTATTAGCTGTTTATTTTTAGATGCAACAAGTCCTATTCTAGCACCACAAGCACTATATCTTTTAGATATACTGTCTATTAATATAACCCTATCTAATATATCTTCCATATATAGTGCTGAAGTATATTTAAGATCATCATATACAAATTCTCTGTAGACTTCATCCGATATTAAATATAGATTATAATCTTTTGCTATACTTGCAAGCATTCTCATTTCATTATAAGTGTATACTACACCTGTTGGATTTCCAGGATTAGATATGAGTATAGCTTTAGTTCTTGGGCTAATTTTCTTTATTATTTCTTCTTTAGGTGGTAAATGGAATCCATCTTCAGCTTTAGTTATAAAAGGTACAACTTTTGCACCTGCTGATTCAGTAAAGCCGTTATAATTTGTATAGAAAGGTTCTGGTACAAGTATTTCATCCCCAAAATCACATATGGCCATTATAGCAAATATAATCGCTTCGCTGCCGCCATTAGTTATCATAATTTCATCTTTATCAAAATTAATACCCCATTCTTTATAATATTTGATAAAGCTTTCTATTAATTCATTGATACCTTGTGAACCAGCATATTTCAAAACTTTTTCTTTATAACTGTATACAGCTTCAAAGAAATTTTCTGGTGTTTCAATATCTGGCTGTCCAATATTTAAGGGATAAACTTTTTTACCGTTGGCTTTAGCTTCTTCTGCAAATGGTGCAAGTTTACGTATTGGTGAGAACTGCATATCTAGTATTCTTTTTGAAAATTCCATAAATAGATCCCCCTTTATTATACAAAACAATTAAAAAATGGTTTCTCTTGGAATGTAAGCAGTCTTAGTTTGAGTAATTTGTTCGCTTATGTGTGGTGAAAAATAAGTTCTATCACTCAAAGATAAAAACCTATTATATTCATTTGTTTCTTTAAGCTTATCTTTACTCTTCTTTGCATCATACATATAAATCCCTCCCTATAGATAATATACCCATAGGAAAAGAATATTATAAGTTTAATAGAAGCTATTTAAGACTTTGAGAAAGATTTTTTAGCCTTTAAGTTAGTAACTAAATTTTAAACACCCCCTAGCTTAATTTTATAAAATATAATTCTACATAGCCCGCTATATTCCTCTTTTTATTATAGACTTGTGAATAAATTACTTTTATTATATAAATACTAGGATAAAAATTAATCAATTGGTAAAGAAATAATAAGTTCATTAATACATATTTAATTCCAATAATTTTAAAAGTAATTATTTTACTTTTAAAATTGTGTAAAATTATATATAATTAATAAGATACAATAAGATACTTATAAAAATATTTTACAAGGAGTAGAGTCTATAATGAGAGAAAAATTAAAATATTACATAGAAACCTGGGGCTGCCAGATGAATGAAGAAGATTCAGAAAAATTATCTGGTATGCTTAAGGCCATGTCATATACAAGAACAGATATAAAAGAAGAAGCTTCTATCATAATATTTAATACTTGCTGCGTAAGAGAAAATGCAGAGCTTAAAGTATATGGAAATTTAGGTGCATTAAAAAAATTAAAACAAAAAAATCAAGATTTAGTAATAGCAGTTTGTGGATGCATGATGCAGCAAAAAGGAATGGCTGATACCATAATAGATAAATATCCTTTTGTTGATATTATATTTGGCACCCACAATGCCTATAAATTTCCTGAATATTTAAATAGAGTTAAACAGGAAGGAGTAAGAGTAAAGGAAATAGCTGACAAGGAAACTGAAATAGTAGAAGGGATTCCTATAGACAGGGAAAGTAATATAAAAGCATTTGTAACTATAATGTATGGCTGTAATAATTTCTGCACTTATTGTGTGGTTCCCTATGTAAGGGGTAGAGAAAGAAGTAGAAAACCTGAGGATATAGAAAAGGAAATAAAAGAGCTCATATCTAAAGGCTATAAAGAAATCACGTTGCTAGGACAAAATGTAAATTCCTATGGAAAAGGATTAGAGCCAGCTATAGATTTTGCTGAACTTTTAAGAAGAATAAATAACATTGAAGGACTAGAAAGAATAAGGTTTATGACTTCACATCCTAAAGATTTATCTGAAGATGTAATATATGCTATAAAAGATTGTGATAAACTATGTGAACAAATTCATCTTCCTGTACAGAGTGGTTCTAGCAGAATATTAAAAAAGATGAATAGAAATTATGATAGGGAAATGTATCTAGAATTAATAAGAAAAATTAAAAATGAGATTCCAAATGTAGGGTTGACTACAGATATAATAGTAGGTTTTCCTGGAGAAACAGAAGAAGACTTTGAAGAAACTCTAAGCCTTATTAAAGAAGTGGAGTATGATTCAGCTTTTACTTTTATATATTCAAGAAGAAAATATACGCCTGCAGATATTATGGAAGAGCAAATAGATGATCATACAAAGCATGACAGATTTAATAGGTTAGTAGATGTAGTTAATGAGATAAGTGCAAAGAAAAATAAAGAGTATGAGGGTAAAGTAGTTGAAGTATTAGTGGAAGGGCCAAGTAAAAATGATGCTAGTAAACTTATGGGAAGAACAAGAACAGGTAAGCTAGTTAACTTCCTAGGACATAAAAGCAGCATTGGTGAATTAGTTCAGGTAAAGATAACAAAAGCTATGTCATTCTCTCTTATGGGGGAAGAAATTTAAAATCATAAAAAGCTCTTATTCTATAAGAGCTTTTTAAATACTTTGAAAGGAGCGTGATGAAATTGGCTTTTACTCCTATGATGCAGCAGTATCTTCAAATAAAAGAACAGTACAAAGATTGTATACTTTTTTTTAGACTTGGAGACTTTTATGAAATGTTTTTTGAAGATGCAGAAATTGCTTCCAGAGAATTAGAGCTAGTACTTACAGGTCGTGAATGTGGACTGGAAGAAAAAGCTCCTATGTGTGGATTACCATATCATGCAGCAAATTCATATATAGGCAGATTGATTAATAGAGGGTATAAGGTAGCGATATGTGAGCAGGTTGAAGATCCTGCTCTGGCAAAAGGTATAGTAAAAAGAGATGTAATAAAGATAATTACACCAGGAACTTATAATGACGGTAATTTCATAGATGAAAATAAGAACAATTATGTTATGAGTATATACATAAATAAGAAACTTAATAATATTTCTTTGAGCTTTTCTGATATTTCCACTGGTGAATTTTATAGTACCTTTTTTTATTATGATGAAGAATTAATATTTAATGAGATTTCGAAATTTGCGCCATCAGAGATAATAGTACAACGAGACATAAGTGATGAGCTTTTAAATAAAATAAATAGTTATTTACAGGTAACTATAACAAAGAAACAAGAAGATTATTTTAAGACAGATGCTAAAGATATTTTGTTAAAGAACTTTCAAAACATAGATTTTGATAAAAAGAATGAAAGCATCATATTTTCTTCCAGTGCACTTTTAAAATATATATTGGAAACACAAAAAACCACTTTAACCAACATAAATAATATAGAGTTTTATGACATAATAGATAACATGGCCATAGATATAAATACCAGAAGAAACCTTGAACTTACTGAAAGCTTAAGAGAAAAAAGTAAAAAGGGTTCTCTTTTATGGGTAATGGATAAAACCGCTACGGCTATGGGAAGCAGAATGATTAGAAAATGGATAGAACAACCTCTTATTAGTAAAAAGGCTATACAAAAAAGGCTGGATTCTGTGGAGGAAATATACACAAATATCTCTTTAATGCAAGATATACAGTGTAATTTGAAAGAAGTATATGATATTGAAAGGATTTTAGGGAAAATAGCATTAAAAAGTGTAAATGCAAAAGAGCTTATCTCTTTAAAGATGTCTATTAAAAAATTACCTGGATTAAAAAATCTATTATCAAAGTTTAATTCAGATTTACTAAAAGAGATTTATGATGATATGGATGAACTTAAAGACATCTATGAACTTCTTGAAGTCTCCATTGAAGATAATCCATCTATGTCTGTAAAAGAGGGAAATATAATAAAAGATGGATATAATACTGAAGTTGATGAATTAAGAAGGGCTAAACTTCATGGAAAGGAATGGATTGCTTCTCTTGAGAGCAGTGAAAGGGAAATAACGGGTATTAAATCTTTAAAAGTTGGCTACAATAAAGTATTTGGTTATTATATAGAAATTAGTAAGGCTAATTATTCATCTATACCTGAAGGAAGATATATAAGAAAACAAACTTTAGCTAATGCAGAAAGATTTATAACACAAGAACTAAAAGAGATGGAAGATAAAATTTTAGGTGCTGAAGAAAAGCTTATAAATTTAGAATATCAATTATTTGTAGATATACGAGATAAAGTTGAAAATGAAATTGATAGGATGAAAAAATCTGCAAAGCTGATATCTGAAATAGATTGCTTAACTTCATTAGCAGTTGTAGCTTTAGAAAATAATTATATAAAGCCTATAATCAATGAAGAGGATTATATACGCATAGAAGAAGGAAGACATCCTGTAGTGGAAAAGATGATGGAAAGAGGGGAATTTGTTAGTAATAATACTTACATAGATAATAAGGAAGAGCAGCTCATTTTAATCACTGGACCTAATATGGCAGGTAAAAGCACTTATATGAGGCAGGTAGCATTGATATGTCTTATGGCTCAAATAGGAAGTTTTGTACCTGCAAAATCTGCAGAACTTTGTGTATGTGATAAAATATTTACAAGGATAGGTGCTTCGGATGATTTAGCAGGGGGTAAAAGCACATTTATGGTTGAAATGTGGGAAGTAGCTAACATATTAAATAATGCTACAGAAAAAAGCCTAGTGCTGCTAGATGAAGTGGGAAGAGGGACTAGTACTTATGATGGACTTAGTATAGCTTGGGCTGTAATAGAATATATATGTCAAAAGGACAACTTAAGGTGTAAGACTTTATTTGCTACCCATTACCATGAGCTTACCATGCTAGAGGATAAAATAGAAGGTGTTAAAAATTATTCTGTGGCAGTTAAAGAAATTAACAATAGCATAGTATTCTTAAGAAAGATAGTAAAAGGTGGAGCGGATCAATCTTATGGTATAGAAGTTGCTAAATTAGCTGGTCTGCCAAAAGAACTTATTGAAAGAGCAAAGGAAATTCTCAAAAAGTTAGAGGAAGATTCAAATCCTATAAGTTTTAAGGAGAAACATAGTTCCTATAAAGAAATTGCAGCTGAGAGTGATTTAGATGCTTTTAAAAAGGAATATATTAAAGAAAATAAATCCTCTAAACAAGAATATTCTAAAGAGGCTGTACAGATTGATTTTGCTTCTATAGAAAAAGAGAATTTTATAAAGGATATTTCCAATATAGATATAATGAATATGACACCTATGGATTCTATGAATAAATTATATGAAATAGTAAGTAGAGTTAAAAAGCTTTGCTAAGGTGGTGATTTTTTGGGAAAGATAAATATATTGGATATTGAAACTTCAAATAAAATTGCAGCAGGAGAAGTGGTAGAACGCCCTTCTTCTGTAGTAAAGGAGTTGGTGGAAAATAGTATTGATGCGGGTGCATTAAATATAAATATAGAGATAGAAGATGGTGGAGAAAGTTTAATAAGAGTTATAGACGATGGAAGCGGTATACATAAAGATGATTTAGAGAAAGCCTTTATGCCTCATGCTACAAGCAAGATAAGAAATATAGACGATATATTTAATATAAGTACCTTAGGCTTTAGAGGTGAGGCATTAGCAAGTATAGCTTCTGTATCTAGAGCTACATTAAAAAGCAGAACAATTGATGCAGATTTAGGAAAGGAAATTTCTTTAGAAGGTTCAAATCTAAAGCACATAATAGATGTGGGTTGTAATGTGGGGACAACTATAGAGGTAAGAGATTTATTTTTTAATGTACCTGCCAGAAAAAAGTTTTTAAAAAGTTCCTCTAGGGAATCAGCTATGATAAGTGATATAATAAGCAGAATTGCCGTAGCTAATCCTAAAGTAGCTTTTAAGCTCTTTAACAATGGAAAAAGAGTAATTAATACTTATGGTACTGGTAATTTAAAAGATGTAGTAAGGACTATTTATGGTAAAACTATAAGTGAAAATATTATATATTTTGAAACCCATGACGATATAGCAACAGTTCATGGGTATGTAGGAAACTCTGAAATAAGCAGAGGCAGCAGAAATAATCAATCAATTTTTGTTAATAATAGATATATAAAAAATAAACTTATAACTGCAGCAGTGGAAAATGCTTTTAAATCTTTTATAACTATAAATAAGTTTCCATACTTTATTATATTTATTGATATATTCCCTGAATTTGTGGATGTAAATATACATCCTACAAAATCAGAAATAAAGTTTAAAGATGATAGACTTATATTTAAATTAGTTTTTGATGCAGTTCATCAAGCATTGAGAGAAAGCCTAAAAGACAGCTTTATGATTCCTGAAGAAAAAGACAGTAACCTATTTAAGTCTAATCAATATGAAAATTTAAGTTATTTTGATAATAATGCAATTATTAAAAAAACAGACAATGAAAAGTCTTATGATACTATTTATAAGGACTTAGAAAATAAAAAAACTGAAAGTTCAGGTTTTAATAAGGATGAAGATAATAAAATCTTAGAGGATTATAAAAATGAATTTATAAAGGAATCAAAAACAGAGGTAGTATTACCTATAGATTTATCAAGACAGCATGATAATAGGGTAGAAAAGCAAGACACTCTTAAGGAACAAAATAGTGAATATGATACTAAAAGAGAAGCTAAATTTCCTGAACTTAATATAATTGGACAATTTAATAAAACTTATATACTAGCAGAGTATCTAGAGAATCTATATATAATAGATCAACATGCTGCTCATGAAAAAATACTTTTTGAAAAGTATAGAAATGATATAAAAACCAGCAAAGTAGTGGCTCAAGCTTTATTAGTACCTTTGGTTTTAGAAATGAGTGTGGAAGATTACTTTTATTATATAGAGAATAAAGATGTATTTTCAAAATCAGGTTTCATAATAGAGGATTTTGGAGATAATACTATATCTATTAGGGAAGTACCTTATGTTATTGGTAAATTAGATGCAAAAAATATTTTTTTAAATATGTTAGATGATTTAAAAAATTTAGGAACTGGTAAAACTGAAGATATTAAATATGATAGAATAGCTACCATGGCTTGTAAAGCAGCTATAAAGGCTAATGATGCATTAGATATTCTTGAGATGAATAAGTTAATAGAAGAGCTAAGATATATTGAAGATCCTTTCACATGTCCTCATGGGAGACCCACTATTATTAAGATAACTTTATACGAATTAGAAAAAAGATTTAAAAGAGTTCAGTAATAACATAATAAATATTATGTTAACTAATAAAAAAAGTAAACCAACTAGGAGAATTGAACATGAACAAAAAATTAATAATAATAAGTGGTCCTACAGCCATAGGTAAAACAGATATTTCTATAAAATTAGCAAAACAAATAAATGGTGAAATTATTTCTGCGGATTCCATGCAAATATATAAATTTATGGATATAGGTTCTGCAAAAATTTCTAAAGATGAAATGGATGGAATAAAGCATCACATGATAGATATAATTGAACCAGACAAAGAATTTAGTGTATCTGAATATAAAGATAGGGCAGAAAAAATCATAGATAGTATTATTAAAAGTGGAAAGATTCCTATAATGGCAGGCGGTACTGGGTTATATATTGATTCAATAATATGCAATTTAACCTTTACAGAAGGAAATAAAGATATGGAATATAGACTTTACCTTGAAAATTTAGCTAGAGAAAAAGGTAAGGATTTCGTACACCGTATGCTAAAAGATATAGACATAAAAAGTTATGAAAATATACATCCAAACAATTTAAAAAGAGTAATAAGAGCCTTAGAAGTATATAAGCTTACGGGAAAGCCTTTTAGTTCTTATGACGCAGGAAACAAAATTTATGATATTCCTTATGATTTATGCTACTATGTATTGATAATGAATAGAGATAGTTTATACGATAGAATAAATAAGAGAGTAGATATGATGATAGATAAAGGGCTTATAGAGGAAGTAAAATACTTAAAATCCTTAGGTTATACAGCTGATATGCAATCTATGCAGGGAATTGGATACAAGGAAATATTATATTACCTTGATGGAAAAATAACCCTTGAAAAGGCTATAGATATGATAAAACAAGGAAGTAGAAATTATGCTAAAAGGCAGCTTACTTGGTTTAGAAAAGACCCTAGGGTTAAGTATATAAATAAGGATGAATTTCAAAATGAATCTGAAATTTTAAAAAATATATTATTTGATTTAAATAATAGTGGATTATAATAAATTTTTAGTATAGAATAAACATTAAAGGATTTTTAATAAAAATATAGAATATTTTAATTAGTTAATTAATTTTGGAGGGTGAGAATATGAATAAGACAACAAATAATTTACAAGATATATTTTTAAATGGAGCTAGGAAGAATAGATTACCTGTTACTATACATCTAGTAAATGGATTTCAATTAAAGGGAACTGTAAAAGGCTTTGATAGCTTTACGGTAGTTCTAGATTCAGAGGGAAAACAGATGCTTGTATATAAACATTCTATTACCACAATAACTCCTTTAAAACCAATACTTTTTAATAATAACCCAGAAGATAATAACAGCGACAACGTTTAAGATGAAAAGAATGGGCATTTTAAAAATTGCCTATTCTTTTTTTATATGCTAATATATAAAACGTGAGCCTAATTTTTAAGTTATGGAGGGTTATTATGATAGATTTAACTAAAGAACTATTAAAACAAAAATATAATATAAATGAAAATATCATATTTTTATATGATGAAACTATGAAAGATATAAAAAAGGAGTTTGAAGCTCTTGATGAAATAAGAGAGTATAATCAGTTTAAAGTGCTTAAAGCTTTTCAGGAAGAGCATATTAGTGATTCACATTTTACTAATTCTTCTGGTTATGGGTATGGTGATATTGGCAGAGATGCATTAGATAGGGTATATGCTAGAATATTTAATACAGAAAGTGCACTAGTAAGGCCTCATTTTGTTAATGGTACTCATGCTATAGGAGCAGCTCTATTTGGAAATTTAAGACCAGGGGATACTATGCTATCCATATGCGGAACTCCTTATGATACATTGCATGGAATTATAGGTATAGGGGAAGAAAATAATATAGGTTCTTTAAAAGAGTATGGAATAAAGTATAAGCAAATAGATCTAACTGAAAAAGATAAAATTAATTTAGAGAAAATAAAAGAAACTATAGAAAATGATGCAAGTATAAAGTTAATACATATACAGCGTTCCACTGGCTATGGATGGAGAAAATCTCTTCTTATATCAGAGATGAAGGAAGCTATTGAATTTATAAAAAGTATAAATAAAAATTTAATAGTTTTCGTAGATAATTGTTATGGAGAATTTATAGATATATATGAACCGACAGATGTAGGAGCTGATATAGTTGCAGGATCCCTTATAAAAAATATAGGGGGAGGAATTGCTCCCACAGGAGGATATATAGCCGGCAAAAAAGAATTTGTTGATCAAGCCTCCTATAGGCTTACTATTCCAGGAATAGGAGGGGAGTGTGGCTCAACTTTTGGGGTTATGAGATTATTTTTCCAAGGATTATTTTTAGCTCCTCATATAGCCATAGAAGCAGTTAAAGGCGCTATATTTTGTTCAAGGATAATGGAAAAGGCAGGGTTTGAAGTACTTCCTAAATATGATGATAAAAGAAGTGATATAATACAAGCTATAAAATTTAATGATAAAGACAAATTGATAAATTTCTGTAAGGGTATACAAAAAGGATCTCCTATAGATTCCTTCGTGGAATGCGAACCATGGGATATGCCTGGATACAGTGATCAGGTCATAATGGCTGCAGGAGCATTTATCCAAGGGTCTTCCATAGAATTATCTGCAGATGCACCTATAAGAGAACCTTATATAGCTTACCTTCAGGGTGGACTTACTTTTGATCACGCTAAAATAGGTGTGCTTATAGCCCTTTCTAAAATTATGTAATAAAAGCAATGATAAAATAAATCCTAAAGAAAAACTTTAGGATTTATTTTATCTATATTGTCTATATATGCCTACTAATTTACCTAAAATGGTGCAATTGTCTACAATAATAGGATTCATAGTTTTATTTTCTGGCTGAAGCCTTATATACTCATCTTCTTTATAAAATGTTTTTATGGTAGCTTCATTTTCTATTAAGGCAACAACTATTTCACCATTTGTCGCAGTTTGAGTCTTTTCAATGATAGCAAAATCACCATTTTGTATACCTGCTTCTATCATGCTTTCTCCGCTTACTTTAAGCATAAAAAGCTCTTTATCATGCTTAATATAATTTAATGGAACGGTAAAAAAATCTTCAATGTTTTCTGTAGCTAATATAGGCTCTCCAGCAGTAACTTTACCTATAATAGGTATATCAATAGTTTCTTTTCTCTGATACGAAAGTTCAGATATTTCAAGTGCTCTAGGCTTAGTTGGATCCCTTTTTATAAGTCCTTTCTTCTCTAAGCGTTTTAAGTGACCGTGGACTGTAGATGTGGATTTTAGGGAAACTGCTTCACATATTTCTCTTACAGAAGGAGGATAGCCTTTTTCTTCTGTATATTTTTTAAGAAATTCATATATTTCTAATTGTTTTTCGCTTTTTGGTTCAGTCATAAAAACATACACCTCTCAATCATGTCATAATTATAACATATATAACATTATATATCAAACTTATGTTCTATAAAATTTGATTTAATTTGTTGTGTCTGCTATAATATATTGGTTAAAATAAAAATTTTGAATAAATATATTTTTATTAAAAGGGGATATAGAATATGAAAAATGAATTCTGTATTTTTGACTCTTCTAAAAAATGTAATAATTGTAATGAATGCAATTTATGCGATTTAGATAGGAATAAAATTTGCAACAATTGCGGAAGGTGTCTTGAAGTGGATGGAATTGATATAAAAGCTGTTAATATAGCAGAAGTGGCCACAAATGAATATGAAAGCTCTGTTTTTGAACAAGATCTAGAAGACACAGAAGATATCCATTATGAAGTAGAGAATAAAGAAGAAGCTAAAGACTCTTTAGGATCTGAAGACTATAAAGATGCATGGGACTTTATAGAAGATATAGACGAATTACAGGAAATAATAGATGATGATGAAAAGTTTAATCATATGTTTTATGAAGAATTTCCAGGCCTTATAAAGTTGAAGAAAGATGGCTTAAGTTAAGAGCCATCTTTCTTTATGCTATTTATCAAATTCATCACTAAGAGGATTGGATTTTACTGCTTCTCTTAAAGTTTCATCATCTACATGAGTATATATCTGAGTAGTAGAGACACTTTCGTGGCCAAGAATTTCTTGAAGGCTTCTAATATCTACATTTCCATATTTATATAAAAGTGTAGCTGCAGTATGTCTCAATTTATGAGGGGTATACTTGTCCACGTCTAAACCAGCTGAACTTATATATCTTTTAACTATTCTTTCAACAGAACGTTTATTGATTCGTTGATTTTTAGAACTTATAAATAGGGCATCTTCATGTTCAGGGGTGAGTTTCGAAGCATCTCTTACTCTTAAATAATTGTTTATAGCATTTATGCAAGCATTGTTTAAATATACTGTTCGTTCTTTATTTCCTTTTCCTATAATAGTTAAAGTATCTCCTTTAATTTTGGATATATCTATACTGCATAATTCGGATACTCTAAGTCCGCAGTTTAAAAATATAGTAAGAATACAGTAATCTCTTTCATAATATTTATAATCCTTGTCCATAGAATTAATAAGTGCTTTGCTTTCATTTAAAGTAAGATAAATAGGATTTCTTTTGTTTATTTTAGGTGATTCTAGTTCTAAAGCTGGATTTTCATCAATTATTTTAGCTTTTCCGTGCAAATATTTAAAAAAGGATTTCAAAGAAGCTACTTTTCTTGCTCTTGCGTAGTTTCCGTTATGTCTATATTTTTCAGTGAAAGAAATAAAAGCATATAAATCTGATAACTTTATTTTTTTTATAAAATTTTCATCTATATCATCAATAGGTATTTCTTCAAATTCTATATTGTTATTTCTTATGAGTCCTTTATATATTTTTAAGAATCTAAAGAACATTGTCAAGTCTACCTTATAAGCTTCTATGGTGTTAGGGGATTTTCCTTTTATGATTTCAAGATAATTTAAAAACTCATTAACGCATTCTGGTAAGGTGTTATTATTTATACTATTAATATTATACTTCACATAAATTCCTCCAAATTAAGTTATACTAATATTTTAATCTAAAATGCTTTTATAGTAAAACTTTATAGATGGCAATAAAGCTGATTATATCATATTTTCTTTAATTTGCATTAACAACGTCGCTAAATGTATATTTAGCGACGTTGTTTTTGTAATAAAAATAAGGTTTAAGTTCAAAACCTAAACCTTATCTGATAAAATGCTTATACTTAGTTAAAATAGATATAATTTATCAGTATTTCAAATAAAACCTTCTAGAATAAATTTTAGGTCAAAAAGTTTAATGCAAACCTAAGAATATTACATCAAAATATTTTTTAAAATATTTTTTATGCATAAATCCATAATGATTTTTAAGCAAATAATTTTTGAAAAATTATATGTTAACTATACGTTTATTTCTGACTCTGTGCCTAATGAATCTTTATTGTCTTCTAATACAGGTTTTATATAATCATTAATAAATACTTCTACTTGACCAGGAGCTCTTCCTATAAAGTTAACAGGGTCTATAATGGCTAGTATTTCCTCTTTGCTTAAATTAAATTTATCATCTTCTATGATTCTATGTATTAAGTCATTATTAAGTCCTTCTTCTTTTATCCTTCTAGATGCTTCCATAGAATGGATTCTTATTCTTTCATGAAGTTCTTGTCTGTCTCCTCCTCTTTTTACAGCTTCCATTAATATGTTTTCTGTAGCCATAAAAGGTAATTCGCTATTAACATGAGAAGCTATAACTTTTTCATACACTACTAGATTTTCAGATATATTTAAATATAGATTTAAAACTCCATCTAAAGCTAAAAAAGCTTCAGATACTGCAATTCTTTTATTTGCAGAATCATCTAGAGTCCTTTCAAACCATTGTGTGGAAGCTGTTATCGCTGGATTCAAAGCATCTACTATCACATATCTAGCAAGGGAACCTAACCTTTCTGATCTCATAGGGTTTCTTTTGTATGCCATAGCTGAAGATCCTACCTGATTTTTTTCAAAGGGTTCTTCTATTTCTTTCATGCTTTGGAGAAGTCTTATGTCATTACTGAACTTATATGCACTTTGAGCAATTTCAGATAATGTATTTAATATTATTGAATCAATTTTTCTAGGATAGGTTTGACCTGTAACAGGAAAACTATCACTAAAACCAAATTTTCTAGCTACCTTTTTATCTAATTCTATAACAGCATCTTCATTGTTATTAAATAAGGCCATAAAACTTGCTTGGGTACCTGTAGTACCTTTAACTCCTCTTAACTTTAAATTACTTATAACAAAATCTAAATTTTCTAAGTCTATTAAAAGATCTTGCATCCAAAGAGTAGCTCTTTTACCTACAGTGGTTAGCTGAGCTGGCTGAAGATGTGTAAATCCTAATGTAGGTAAGGATTTATATTTTAGCGCAAACTTGCTTAATGATTCTAAAATACTTATTAGTTTTTTTCTTACTAAAATAAGAGCTTCTTTCATGATTATTATATCTGTATTGTCACCTACGTAACAGCTAGTAGCTCCCAAATGTATTATTCCCTTAGCCTTAGGACATTGTAATCCATAAGCATATACATGGCTCATCACATCGTGTCTTATTTCTTTTTCTTTTTTTTCTGCATCTTCATAATTTATATTATCTACATTGTTTTTTAATTCTTCTACTTGTTCTTCAGTAATATTTAGTCCTAATTCTTTTTCACATTCTGCCAAAGCAACCCATAGTTTTCTCCAGGTAGTAAACTTTTTTTCCTCGGAAAAAATATAACTCATCTCCAGCGAACTATATCTGCTATTTAATGGTGTATTGTATTTATTTTTCATATTATACCTCCAAACGAACATATAAGATAATTATTATTCTAACATTCGTATTATATCATATTTTTCTTTTTAAATCAGTGATATTTTAATGATTTTATTAATATAATTCTAATAGAATTATTTTTAGGAGGATTTATTTTATGTATAAACTAACCTTAACAGATAAAATATCATTGATATTAGTAATCATAAGTGCTATTAATTGGGGGATTATAGGTATAAGCAATATTAATCTGCTTGGTATTATATTTGGAACTATATCAATTTATTTTGAAAGAATCATATATATATTAGCAGGAGTAGCTGGTATAAATTTATTAATTCTTTTAATTAAGACAAAAGTATTTTCTTTAAACAAAAAATAAAAAATCTCCTTAAGATAACTTAAGGAGATTTTTTAACATTATTATTCTTCTAATGATGATATTAATTTAACTATTTCTTCTGCAGCTAAAGTTTCATCATCACCAGAAGCAATAACTGTTATTTTAGAATCTTTAGTAACGCCCAAAGATAAAACACCTATTAAGCTTTTTACATTGGCCTTTTTACCGTTAAATTCTATTGTGATATCAGATTTAAATGATGAAGCCTTCTTCACCAATAATGTTGCAGGTCTTGCATGTAGACCAGTTGCATTTTTTACTACTACTTCTTTAGATACCATTACCTACACCTCTTTATATCAAATTTTATAATGTTTAACTAACTACTATATTATAACATTTTTCGTAATCTATTCAATAATTTTTTCACAAAATCTCAATTATATAAGTTAAATTTTATTTTAATGTAACTTTCATGAATTTACTTCCAGCTTTTTTTGCTTTGTAATCTACATCTATTGATTCTACTATTTCGGAATTGGTTATAACCATAGGAGTTATTGGAGATACTTTTGATTCTAAATATTCTCTATCAAAGAAAAGCAACTTATCTCCTACAGCAACTTTATCCCCTACTTTTACGTAGTGGGCAAAACCTTTACCTTCTAATTTTACTGAATCAAGACCTATATGTATTAGTATTTGTATTCCTTCTTCTGTTTTTAAAGCAATAGCATGTTTAGCTTCATATACTAATATCACTTCGCCATTTACAGGAGAATAAACAAAGTTACCTGAAGGTTCAATGGCTATACCATCCCCCATTATTTTTTTATTAAATAAATAATCATTTACCTCAGTTAAATGAAGAATCTTTCCATCAATTGGTAAAGAAATCATCACTTCTTTGCTCATTATATCACCCCATTTCGTTATATATATACTATATCATGAAATGGGGTAAATGAAAACCGTTTTATAGGTTAATTTTCATTTTATTTAATTTTTTGAATAAAATTTTCGAGCCTATTTAGTCCTTCTTTTATGTTTTCCATGGAAGTTGCATAGGATAATCTTATATAGTCACTTACTCCAAAGGCATCTCCAGGTATTACTGCAACTTTTTCATCTTCTAGTAATAATCTTGAAAAGTCCAAAGAATCCTTAATTTCTTCTTCATTAAAAGTTTTCCCTAAGAAGTTAGATATATTTATCATAACATAAAAAGCTCCTTCAGGATTTATACAGCTTAAATTATTTATAGTATTTATCCTACCTACCATGTAATTTCTTCTTTTTTTAAATTCATTTATCATAAAATCTACTTTGTCATGACTTCCATTTAAAGCTTCTAATGCAGCATATTGTGCTATGGAGTTTGGATTTGAAGTAGTATGGCTTTGTATATTAGACATTAGTTTTATTATTTTTTCATTTCCTGCTGCATAGCCTATTCTCCATCCGGTCATGGCATAAGATTTAGACACCCCATTAATTACTATGGTTCTATCATAAGCATCTTGAGACAAACTAGCAATACTTACATGTTTTTCATTCCCATATATCAATTTTTCATAGATTTCATCTGATATAATGATTATATCATGAGCTTTACAAAATTCTGCTATAATCATTAATTCATCTTTTGTATATACAGTACCTGTAGGATTGTTAGGACTATTAATAATTATAGCCTTAGTATTTTTTGTTAAATGCTTATTTAAAGCTTCTAAAGTAAATTTATAATTATGTTCTTTATCAGAAGTAACAAAAACTGGTACTCCATCAGCTAATTTTATTAGTTCAGGATAGCTAACCCAGTATGGTACAGGTACGAGCACCTCATCCCCTGGATTCAATAAAGCTTGAAAAACATTTGCCAGGCATTGCTTTGCCCCAGTAGATACTATAATTTGAGATTGAGTATAACTTAAGTCATTGTCAACTTTAAATTTTTTTATGATAGCATCTTTTAGTTCTGATATCCCTGAAGCAGGAGTATATTTTGTCATACCTTTTTTTATTGCTTCTATTGCTGCATTTTGGATATTTTCCGGAGTGTTAAAATCAGGTTCTCCAGCACCAAATCCTATTACATCTAGCCCTTCAGTCTTCATTTTTTTTGCTTTTGCAGTTATGGATAATGTTAAAGATGGTGATAATTGTTCAGCCTTTCGTGAATATATCATTTTATCTCCCCCAACTTATTAATATGTTTATATTTTAAAATTTTATTTGTTAAATTTTCATCTAGGCCATAAGTGCCCATGAGCAAATCTCCATTAATAATAGATCCGTGGCAGTCACTGCCTCCGGTTATCAATAATTTATATTTTTTTGCCATATTATAAAAATTGTTTGTCTGAGATAAATTATGAGCAGGATGAAATACTTCAATACCTTTAAGCCCATAAACCTTAAACTCTTTAACCATTTCATCCATAAATATACCTTTATAGGTTTCTCCAGGATGTGCTAAAGAAGCAAATCCTCCTACAGTATTGATTAAACTTAAAGCGTCTTTAAAAGGCATTTTGGATCTTTCTACGTAACCTGGTTTTCCTTTAGCTAGATAATTTTGAAATGCAGATTTAAAATTTGACACATAACCTTTAGCTACCATAAGTTTAGCTATATGTGCTCTTCCTATAGAAACAACCTTATCTACGTTGAGTTCATCTATTGATATGTTTATATTACATTTTTTTAGCCTATCTAAAATTTCATATACTCTGCTTAGTCTATCTTCTTTTACAGATTTTAGCTGCTTATTCAATTCTTCATTATTAGGGTCTATAAAATATCCTAAAATATGTACTTCTCTTCCTTTGTATTCTGTACTTATTTCTACACCAGGAATTACATAAAAGTCTTCCTCAGAACATTCTATATTAATTTGAGAATCTACAGTGTCATGATCTGTAATCGAAATATACTTTAGTTCCTTTTGTTTTGCTAGTTTTATAATTTCCTCAGGACTATAGTTGCCATCAGAATAATTAGAATGAATATGCAAATCTGAGTATTGCATTATTAACACCTGTTTTCTAAAAAATGAAAGATAATATTCATATAAATAGAATATAACATTTACTTAACTTATTGTAAATAGTTATAAAAAATCTTATAGAATATTATAAAATCATAAGGACTTGCTATTACAAGTCCTTATGATTTATATATTTATCTTGGCTGAACAATTAGTTTAATAGCAGTTCTTTCTTCACCCTCTATTTCAATATCGGTAAATGCGGGAACACAAACTATATCTTTTCCACTAGGAGCTACAAATCCTCTTGCAATAGCTATTGCTTTTACAGCTTGATTTACTGCACCTGCTCCTATAGCTTGTATTTCTACAGTACTCTTTTCCTTCAAAATAGCAGCTAAAGCTCCTGCTACAGAATTAGGATTTGATTTTGTTGAAACTTTTAATACTTCCATTAATTTAACCCCCTATAGATTTATATTTTGCTTTGTTTTGTTGTTTCAATAATATTAAAATATTTATGAAATCTATATTGTATTAATTCTACATTTATTTAAAAAACCCTTTTATAAATTCATACAAATTTAACAAAAATAAAATACATTTTGTAATATTTACAAAATGTATTTTATATAAGTATTATTTATTTTGCATATTCAATAGCACGGGTTTCTCTAATGACATTTACTTTTATTTGACCTGGATATTCAAGTTCATTTTCAATAGCCTTTACTAAATTTCTTGCCATTTCAATAGACCCTGCATCATCAATTTGATCTGGTTTAACCATAATCCTGATCTCTCTTCCAGCTTGAATAGCATATGACTTTTCTACGCCCTCATAAGAATTTGCAATTTCTTCAAGTGTTTCTAGACGTTTTATATATGCTTCTAGAGTTTCTCTTCTAGCTCCCGGCCTTGCGGCAGATATAGCATCTGCAGCCTGAACTAGTACTGCTTCAAGGGATTGCATTTCAATATCACCATGGTGAGCACCAATAGCATTAACTACAATAGGTAATTCATGATACCTTTTAGCAATTTCTGAACCGATTAAAGCATGAGGTCCTTCTACTTCATGATCCACAGCTTTACCTATATCATGTAATAGGCCTGCTCTTTTAGCTATAGTAACATCAAGACCTAACTCAGATGCCATAAGGCCTGCTAAATATGCCACTTCCATTGAATGTTTTAAAACGTTTTGACCATAACTGGTTCTATATTTTAGTCTTCCTAAAAGTTTGATTAGTTCAGGATGTAATCCATGTACTCCTGTTTCGAAGGTGGCTTGCTCGCCTTCTTCCTTGATATCATTTTCAATATCTTTTTTAGCTCTTTCAACCATCTCTTCTATTCTAGCTGGATGGATTCTACCATCAACAATTAATTTTTCTAAAGCAATTCTAGCAACTTCTCTCCTAATTGGATCAAAACTTGAAAGAATTACTGCTTCTGGTGTATCATCTATGATAAGATCTACACCTGTTAAGGTTTCAAGAGTCCTTATGTTCCTACCTTCTCTTCCTATTATTCTGCCTTTCATTTCATCATTTGGAAGAGCTACCACATGTACTGTAGATTCTGAAACATGATCTGCTGCACATCTTTGAATTGCACAGGTTATTATTTCCCTAGCTCTCTTGTCAGCTTCTTCTTTAGCTTTTGTTTCAACATCTTTAATCATCATGGCGGTTTCATGTTTAATTTCCTTATTAACATCATCTAATAACATCTTTTTAGCTTCTTCAGATGTTAACCCTGATATCCTTTCAAGCTCTTCTTTCTGCTTTGAATAAATATCTTTTACTTGATTTTCTAATTGTTCAACATCAAGAAGTTTTTTATTCATAATTTCTTCTCTTTTTTCAAGGACATCACTCTTCTTGTCTAAAGCCTCTTCTCTTTGAATTAATCTTCTTTCTAATCTTTGAATTTCATTTCTTCTTTCACGAGATTCCTTTTCAAAATCAGCTCTTAATTTGTGAACCTCTTCTTTAGCTTCTAATATAGCTTCCTTTTTTGATGCTTCGGCCTCTCGTTTTGCATTTTCTAAAGTTTCTTCGGCTTCTTTTTCCATCTTTAAGATTTTATCTTTAGATATCTGAAGTCTTCTACGGAATTGAAGATATATAGCAATAGCAACAACTATAATCAAAATTCCAAAAATTAATATTTTCATTTCTGTACTCAAACCATAACACCTCCTTCGCTTTTCTATGAATCTATACTTTAGTCAACATGAAAGCTTAGAAAAGGTGTCATAATGATTCTAACTGTACAATATCATGAATATGATAAACCAGTATTTGTATTAATTTTATATTAATTTTTTAATGGTGTCAAGATATATATATAAAACATATAAAAAAGCTGCTAAGTTGTTTATGCAGCTTTTTATCAATTTAACTATTTTTCTTTATCTTGTTTACTGCTACTTTTAGCAGGCTCTTTGCTCTCTTTTTCATCTGCTTTTGCCTTAGGTAATTCATATTTTTCTCTTATAAGATTTTCTATTTCCAAGGATACCTCAGGATTATCTTTTAAAAACTGTTTGGCATTTTCTCTTCCCTGTCCTAATCTTACATCTTTATAAGAAAACCATGCTCCACTTTTTTGAACGATTTCTTCCCTTACACCTACATCCAAAATATTACCTTGTCTTGATATACCTTCATTGTACATTATATCAAATTCTGCTTGTCTAAATGGAGGTGCTACCTTGTTTTTCATAACCTTAACTCTTGTTCTGTTACCTTGAAACTCTTCTCCCTGCTTTATAGAATCTATTCTTCGTACATCCATTCTTACAGATGCATAGAATTTAAGAGCTCTTCCGCCAGGAGTTGTTTCTGGATTACCAAACATTACTCCAACTTTTTCTCTAAGCTGGTTAATAAAAATAGCAACGCATTTTGATTTGCTTATAGTTCCTGCTAGTTTTCTTAAAGCTTGAGACATAAGTCTTGCTTGAAGTCCTACATGAGAATCTCCCATCTCACCTTCTATTTCAGCTCTAGGCACTAAAGCTGCCACAGAGTCTACTACAATTACATCTATAGCACTAGATCTAACTAAAGCTTCAGCTATTTCTAAAGCCTGTTCTCCTGTATCTGGCTGAGATACTATCAAATTATCTATATCTACTCCAAGAACTTTTGCGTAGTTTGGATCAAGGGCATGCTCTGCATCTATAAAAGCAGCAGCTCCACCATTTTTTTGTGCTTCTGCAACTATATGAAGTGCTACTGTTGTTTTACCAGAAGATTCTGGTCCATATATCTCAATTATTCTTCCTCTTGGAACTCCACCTATACCTAAAGCTATGTCTAAATCTAAGCAACCTGTAGAAATAGCATCTACATTTAATACACTGTGCTCTCCAAGTTTCATAACTGAACCTTTTCCAAATTGTTTTTCTATCTGGCCCATAGCTGCTTCTATAGCCTTTAATTTCTCTCCATCAATATTACCCATAAGGGGGTCACCATCCTCTCACGAACGTTTGTTCTGATTATATTATAAATTAAAAAATAACAATAGTCAATAACATATATATAAAAGTTCCTATTAGTAGGAACTTTTATATAATAAATTATTGACATAAATTAATATTTTAATCAGTATTATTTGTCTGTTCTTATAGCATTTTTATTTTTAATAAAGTAATCAAGGCCTGAAACAATAGTTATAATTACAGCTGCATACAAAAATAAGTTTGGCATTATGTTAAAAAATCCTTTAAGAAAATTGCTGCTATATACTAATTTGTTTAACTCTGGTTGAGATTGAATATTAACTGTAAGTAGTAATAGTATGATTGCAATTATTTGAATTACAGTTTTTATTTTTCCCCACCAGCTTGCTGCAATAACTATACCATCGGAAGCAGCTACGGTTCTGAGTCCTGTAACAGCAAATTCTCTTGCGATTATTATAACAGCAGCCCATCCTGGAATTACATGAAATTCTACAAGGGAAATAAGTGCAGCAGTAACCAATAGTTTATCTGCCAAAGGATCCATGAATTTCCCAAAGTTAGTCACTTGGTTGCGACTTCTAGCTATGTATCCATCCAGCTTATCTGTGAGTGCAGCTATGATGAATATTATTGTGGCTATTACAGTTCCATAGGGAATATCCTGTATGGCTATAAATATTAAAAATACAGGAACCAAAAATATCCTTATTATTGTTAATTTGTTAGCAAGATTCATATTGAACAACCCCTATTAAATCATATTCTAATGTTTTGGTTATTTTAACACTTACTATGTCACCGATTTTTATAGGCAAATCGCTCTTAAATATGATAGATCCGTCTATATCAGGTGCCATTTCACTGCTTCTACCTTCATAATACCCTCCATCAAAACTTTCAGCTATTACTTCATATACTTTTCCTACTTTTTTTGAATTGATTTCTTTTGAAATATTTTTTTGCAATAGCATTAACTCTTCTTCTCTTTGTTTTTTAATCTCTTCATCTATTTGGTCTTTCATTAAAGCTGCAGGAGTATCTTCTTCTTGAGAATAAGTAAAAACTCCTAATTTATCAAATTTATATTCAGCTACAAAATCTTTTAGTTCTTCAAAATTTTCATTTGTTTCACCAGGAAATCCTACAATAATAGAAGTCCTTAAAACTATATTAGGAATTTGTTCTCGTAAGCTATCTATTATTGATGTTATAGATTCTTTATCGGTTTTTCTTCCCATTCTTTTTAATACTTCATTACTTGCATGCTGAATAGGTATATCGAGATATTTACATACCTTTATATTTTCTTTTAATACATTAATTAACTCTCTAGTTATTTCTTCTGGATAACAATAAAGTACTCTTATCCATTTAATATCTTTGATTTTGCTTATGCTATCTATAAGCTCTGGTAGTTTTTTTTCTCCATATATATCTATACCATATCTTGTAGTATCTTGAGCAACTAGTATAACTTCTTTGACACCTTTTCTAGCTAATTCATTAACTTCATCAACTATATTTTCTAATTTTCTGCTTCTATATTTTCCTCTTATTTTAGGTATAATACAATAAGTACAAAAATTATCACATCCTTCTGCTATTCTTACATAAGCAGTATGCTTTTGTGTACTTATTATTCTATTGCCTTCATTTATAATTTCATTACTATAATTACACTTTACTATCTTCTTTTGATTTTTTATAAAATCATTTATATATTCATTTAATTTTTCGTAATCATTAACCCCTAATAGTATATCAATTTCAGGCATTAATTCTAAAAGTTCTTTTCCATATCTTTGTGTAAGACATCCTGTTGCTATAAGCAATTTACATTTATATTTATTTTTATATTCAGCCATTTCTAATATGGTATTAATAGATTCTTGCTTTGATTTTTCAATAAAGCCACAGGTATTTACTATTATGATATCAGCATTTTTTGCATCAGTAGTAAGCTCATATTCTTTACTGACTTTTTCTAATACTATCTCTGTATCTATTCTGTTTTTATCACAACCTAAGCTTACAATTCCTACTTTATATTTATCCAATTTAGCTCCTCCTAAGTTTCAAAGCATATACACATTTATTGTAAATCTCTTTCAATAATTAAACAAGGCTTTTTTATATTATTTTTCTATTAATCTAATTCTTCTCTAGATAAAAGTACTTGCCTTGGTTTGCTTCCATCTTTTTGAGATATAATATTTTTTTCTTCTAATTGCTCCATTATTCTTGCAGCTCTATTGTAACCTATTCTCAATCTTCTTTGCAATAGAGATGTAGATGCTTGTCCTGATTCAACTACAATTTTTATAGCCTCATCTAACAGTTCATCTTCTACTTCTGAATCATTACCTGATACTTCTGTATTTATATGTTCTAATATTTCAGTTTCATAGTCATTTTCAGTTTTATTTTCTTGAATTCTTATATAATCAACTACTCTTTCTACTTCCTCTTCTGAAATAAATGCACCTTGGACTCTTATAGGTTTTGATGCCCCCACAGGATAAAATAACATGTCTCCTTTGCCTAATAATTTTTCAGCCCCAGAAGAGTCTAGTATAGTTCTTGAGTCTACTTGGCTTGAAACAGCAAAGGAAATTCTAGAAGGTATATTAGCCTTAATAACTCCTGTTATTACATCCACAGAAGGTCTTTGAGTAGCTATAACAAGGTGCATTCCAGCAGCTCTTGCCATTTGAGCTAGTCTTCCTATATAATCTTCTACATCATTAGGGCATACCATCATTAAATCTGCAAGTTCATCTACTATTATAACTATCCATGGAAGTTTTTCCTCTATTTTATTTTTATTATACAGTTCATTAAAGCTTTCTATATTTCTAACACCATTATCTGCAAATAGCTTATATCTTCTAGTCATTTCATTAACAGCCCAGTTTAAAGCTGCTGCGGCTTTTTTAGGATCTGTAACTACTGGTATGAGAAGATGAGGAATACCATTGTAAACATTAAGCTCAACTACTTTAGGATCTACCATAAGCAATTTTACATCTTCAGGAGAATATTTATATAACAAACTTATTATAAGAGTATTGATACAAACACTTTTCCCTGAACCTGTAGCACCAGCAATAAGCAAGTGTGGCATTTTAGATAAATCTGATACTACACAATTGCCAGAAATATCTTTTCCTAAGGCAAAGGATAGATTCTTTGAATTGTTTTTAAATTCTTCTGAGTCTAATACCTCTCTTAAATATACAGGAGTTAACTCTTTATTGGGTACCTCAATACCGATGGCAGATTTACCTGGTATAGGAGCTTCTATTCTTACTCCGCTGGCTGCTAAGCTCAATGCAATATCATCAGAAAGATTTACTATTTTGCTTACCTTTACACCTGCACTAGGTTGAAGTTCATATCTAGTTACTGAAGGACCTTTAGTAACTTGAATGATTTTAGCATCAACTCCAAAACTATTTAAAGTTTCTTCTAGTTTATTAGCATTGCTTAAAAGATCTTTTTTATCATCCTTATTAAGTTTTAAATGAGCATTTTGATTTAATAGTTCTGTGGAAGGATACTGATATTCCAAGTTTCCCTCTTCTTTGTTTTCTAATTTAGATGCTATTTCTCTATTTATACTTTCTTTAACATCATTATCTAATTTGTTGTCCTTATTAGAGTTTTCAGCAGCTGTTTCTTTCTCTGTATGGTTTTCTTCTTCAATATTGGAATTTTTCATAAAGTCTAATATCTTAATTTTATTATTAATTCCTTTAATAAATTCTTCTCTTTCTTTTATATCTTTTTCACAGTTTAAAGGAAGAGATTTTACTGAATCATCATTTTTTACTATAATTTCATTCTTTGGTATTTTTTTATTGGTACTTTTATTATTTACATGACTTTTACATTTTATTCCTAGTTCATATAAAGATATATCGAAGGTTATAATAAAGCATATAATATATATGGCAATAAAAATTATTATGCATCCAGTCATACCAAGTAACTTATATATAGGTACATCTATCAAAAATCCTATTATGCCTCCATGAAAAACATCTTTAGAATCCATTATTTTTTTTATTCCATCAGTCACACTACCGTCATAATATGTTTTTATGTTTATCATCTGTACGAAAAATATAGTATTAAAAAATAATAAAATAATTCCATAAAATTTTTTGTTAAAGGCGTAGACACCTTTTTTCACTATATAGCATGCACCATAAAAGATCAAAAGAAATGGAAATATATAAGCTCCTATTCCTATTAAGCTGAATAGGGCCTTTTTAGATATACTACCTAAAATACCCATGGCAGAGGAAAATATGTTAAATATAAATAATATACCTATAGTTATAAGTATTATACCTATTATTTCATTTTTATAATCCTTTTTGTGCTTTTGTTTTGTCTTAGCCATGCTTTAATCACCTCTTTTGTATATTTCTACAAAACCTAAAAAATTCCTTTTAATTTAAATCATAATTTAAACCATAGGAATGACCTATGGTTCATTGCTTTCTATAAAAAAATTTAACTTGTCAAGTGCCTCTTTAACCCCACCTACTTCATCGATTATTCCATAATCAACGGCTTGTTTTCCAATCAATATAGTACCCATATCATTTAAAAGTTCATCTGTAGCTAACATAAGCTTTTGAAGAGTAGATTTTTCAATATTTGAAGTTCTTGTTATAAAATCATTTATTCTCTCCTGCATTTTGTTAAAATATTCAAAAGTCTGGGAAACGCCTATGACTAATCCATTCATTCTAATTGGATGAATGATCATTGTAGCTGATGGAGAAATAAATGAATATTTTGCTGCGGTAGCTAAAGGAACACCAATAGAATGACCTCCACCTATGACCAAAGAAACTGTAGGCTTACTTAAACTTCTTATCATTTCAGAGATAGCAAGCCCTGCTTCTATATCTCCTCCCATGGTATTTAGTACAAATAAAATCCCTTTTACTTTTTCATTTTGTTCCATGGCTATGAGTTGTGGTATAATATGCTCATATTTAGTGGTTTTAGATTGTGGAGACAATGCCATATGTCCTTCTATTTGTCCTATAATAGGTACAACTTGTATGGCTGAATTAAGCTCCATGGGGCTCTGACCTAATTCTTTTATAGCTTGAATATTGTCATTTCTTTCATTACTTTCTTCATTGCACATATTAACCCTCCTATACAAAGTTATTTTATACATATAGGGAGGTAAATATACTATTCTATTAAAAAGGTCTTATGAAGCACATTAATTGCTTTGTAAATATCCGGTGTTTTTACCAGACACCATATGGTAGTATGAGAATCAGCAGTTTGAAGTACTTCTATTTTTTCATTGTTTAAAGTTCTTAGTATTTTTGCCATAACACCAGGGACTCCTCTTATCCTTGAACCTATAATAGATATTTTGCTGCAATCATCTATAAATGTATATTTTAAATTTAAAGTTTCCATTATGTTCATCAATTTATTATGATCTTTAGAATCTATAGTAAAAATCTTTTCTTTAGGAAAGACATTAATTAAATCTATACTTATACAATTATCCGCTAAAATATCTAATAAGTCATCATAGGATTTATTTTCATTATTATCATCCAGTTTAACATTTATTTGAACTCTATTAGTTAAATGTGTTATACCCGTAACTATATTATTGTTATGATGTCCTAAATTGTTTATCAATGTGCCTTGGCAGTTACTCATGGTATTTTTGATCATAATTGGTATATTTGCTGCCATAGCAATTTCCACAGCCCTTGGATGAATTACTTTAGCTCCCTGATCAGCAAATTGAAATACTTCATTGTAGCTCATATTGTCTATAAGACAAGCTTCAGAAACTATTCTTGGATCTGCAGTCATTATTCCATCTACATCTGTATAGATATCTATTTCTTCTGCTTTCAATGCAACCCCTAATAAAGCTGCTGTAACATCACTTCCACCTCTACCAAGAGTTGTAACATATCCCTCTTCACTCATTCCCTGAAATCCAGCTATCACAGGTATTTTACCTTGATTTAATATTTCTATAATTTTTTCCCCTTCAACCTTTAAAACAGAAGCATTATTATAATTATTGTCAGTTACAATACCGGCTTGCCCTCCAGTTAAAGGTACACATTCATATCCTTTTTTAAAGAAATCATCACTTAATACTACAGAGGTTATTATTTCACCACAACTCATAAGAAGATCTGTTGATAATAAATTATCTTTTTTGAAATCATTGCTTATTAAAGATAATAGAGTATCTGTAGCATAAGGTTCTCCTTTTCGCCCCATAGCAGATACTACTACTACAGGATGATATCCATCCTTAATTGATTTTATAACTTTTTCTACTACTAAATTTCTTCTTTCAGGAGTAGATACTGAAGTTCCTCCAAATTTTTGAACAAGAATTTTCAAAATTCCTCATCCTCCTCAAAAAGTATAATTTCTTTAAAGTCTACCTTTTTTTATCATACTATCATCAATATCAATTATTATAGTTCTTGTACCTACCTTCTTCACATATTCCCAAGGAATTTCCATAAACTCATTGTTTCCAAAAAAATTAAATTTACTATTATTCTGAGTTATTATAAGAAATTTAAAATTCCCATCTTCATCTATTATTATATCATTATTAGATAAATAATTATATTTTTCTCCATCATTAACATTTATTATTTCATACTTTTCTAATTCACTATATAATTTATAATCACTTTCCATAAAACTACCTCCTAAATACTTATATATTTAATATAGTATGTTAAATATATATTTCATAGTACATCCTAGGAGGTATTTTTATATTAAACTTGAATGCTTTCTTTGTTATGAAAAGCTATTATTTCTTTGCCCATAATTTTTTCTAAGTCTTCCATACATACATTGTTTCCTACAAAAGCTGAATTAAGAATACCTTTCTTAAAGCACATATTCTGTATCTTCTTAATAGAATCTATATTTATGTTATCAATCTTTTCCATTATGTCTTCTGGAGTATTTATCCTGTTTAAAAATAAAACAGATTTTCCATTACTAAACATTCTGCTATTTGTACTTTCTAATCCTATTATATAACCTGCTTTTAATTGTTCTTTAGTTTTAAATATTCTATCCTTAGAAAGATCACTTTTAGAAAAATTATAAATATTTTCTTTTATGATATTAAGAGCATCTCCAGCACAGGAAGGGGTTAGTCCAGTATATATATTTAATGTTCCTGTATTGTTAAAAGAAGATATATAAGAATATATGCTGTAACAAAGACCCAGTTCTTCTCTTACTTTTTGAAAGAGTATAGAAGATACCCCGCCCCCCAAAATATTATTTAAAAACAGTAAAGTGTATATATCATCATCACCTAATGGGATTCCCTGTAGCCCTAAGCTTATATGTAACTGTTCAATACTCTTTTGTTTAAACATACTATTATTCAAAATTGTTGGAGTTGAATAAGTTGTTATTTTCTTACGAGAGCTGCTCCAATTTCCAAAGAATTTATCTACCATATATTCTATTGAATTTACATCGAAATTGCCACATATAGATATCACTGAATTTTCTGGTATATAATATTGCTCTATATAATCTTTAAGGATTTTTTGATTAAAGGACTTTACATTTTCTATAGAACCCAATATAGGATAAGAAATAGGATCTTCTCCCCAAATTGCTATACTGTGAAGGTCTGAAAGCACATCTTCAGGAGAATCTTCATTCATATTTATTTCTTCTATTATTACTCCCTTTTCTTTTTCAATTTCTTCCTCATCAAACTTACTATTAAATAGCATATCTGAAAGTACATCAAGACTTAATTCTAGATGAGTATCTAAAGTTTTTATGTAAAAACAGGTAGCTTCTTTACCTGTAAAAGCATTTATTTGTCCACCCACATCTTCTATAGTTTCAGCTATTTCTTTTGCAGTTCTATTCTTAGTACCTTTGAAAAACATATGTTCTATAAAATGAGATATACCATTATTTTTAATGTTTTCATTTCTAGAACCATTCTCTACCCAAAGTCCTACACTAACAGACTTCACATAATCTATATGCTCAGTAACTACTCTTAATCCATTATCTAGTTTAAAGTAATTATACATAGGCACCTCCATTAAAAAAATAAAAAGGCATTTATGCCCTTCTATTTTTATTGTTGTTCAATTGGTTGTTCAGTTTGTTGTTCAGAATCTTTTATAGCATCTTTACGTGAAAGATTTATTCTTCCTTGATTATCAATTTCTGTAACTTTTACTAGTATTTCATCGCCTACAGAAACTACATCTTCAACTTTGTTTACTCTGTTTACATCTAGCTTTGAAATATGAACTAATCCTTCTTTATTAGGTAATATTTCAACAAAGGCTCCAAAAGCAGCTATTTTAGTAACTTTACCTAAATATATTTCTCCAGCTTTTACTTCTTTAGTTAAATCATCTATAATCTTTAATGCTTGTTTTGCTCCTACTGAATCGTTAGATGTAATAAATATTTTTCCATCTTCTTTAATATCTATTTTAACTCCAGTTTCAGCAATTATCTTGTTTATTGTTTTTCCACCTGCTCCAATTACATCTCTTATTTTATCAGGATCTATAGACATGGTATAAGTTATAGGAGCATAAGGAGAAACTTCTGGTCTAGGTTCTGGTATGCAAGCTTTTATCTTATCTAGAATAAATAGTCTAGCTTTTTTAGCATTTTCTATACTCTTTTTTATACATTCATTAGATAAACCCTTTATCTTTGTATCTACCTGTATAGAAGTTATACCTTTTTCAGTACCTGCCACTTTAAAGTCCATATCCCCAAAGAAGTCCTCTATTCCCTGTATATCAGTTAATATTTCTTCTTCTGTCAAATCCTCACTAGTTACAAGTCCCATAGCAATACCAGCTGCAGGTCTTTTTATAGGAACTCCCGCATCTAATAGTGCTAAAGTGCTTCCGCATACACTGGCCTGCGAAGTAGATCCATTAGAACTTAAAACTTCAGATACTAATCTTATAGTATAAGGGAATTCTTCTTCAGAAGGAATTAATGGCTCTAGAGCTCTTTCAGCCAAAGCACCATGGCCTATTTCTCTTCTTCCAGGACCTCTCATAGGTCTAACTTCTCCCACGCTATAAGATGGGAAGTTGTAATGATGCATATATCTTTTAAATTCTTCCTCACCTAGTCCATCTAATATTTGTACATCACCTAATGCACCTAATGTAGCTACAGTTAAAACTTGAGTTAATCCTCTTGTAAACAAACCTGTTCCATGAGTTCTTGGAAGTAATCCAACTTCGCAGCTTATAGGTCTTATCTCATGAAAATCTCTACCATCAGGTCTTCTTTTTTCTTTTAAAATCATGTTTCTTACGACTTCTTTTTGAATTCTGTACACTACATCATTGATATCAGCAATATTGTCAGGATATTTTTCATTGAAAGCTTCACTGATTTTTTCTTTTGCATTATCCATTGCTTCATTTCTTTTATCTTTATCTGTTATATACATAGCTTCTTTTATCATATCAAAGCTAAAGCTTCTTACTTCTTTTTCTATCTCTTCATCTACTGTGTATAGTTCTGGAATTACTTTTTCTTTACCAAATTGTTTCATAGCTTCTTCTTGGAAAGCTACTATTTTCTTGCATTCTTCAAATCCAAATATGATAGCATTATACATAACATCTTCAGCTATTTCGTCTCCGCCTGCTTCTATCATAACTACTCTTTCTTTAGTAGCGCATACTGTTAATTCTAATGGGCTTACTTCCCTCTGCTTAGATGTAGGATTTATTACGAATTCATCATCTACAATACCTACAGATACTGCACCTACAGGTGTTGTAAAAGGTATACTAGACAAGCATAAAGCAGTAGATGCCGCATTAATAGCTAAAATTTCTGGAAGATTATCGTTTTCTACTGAAAGAACAGTACAAACTACCTGCACATCATTTCTATATCCTTTTGGAAACAATGGTCTTAAGGGTCTATCAATAGCTCTTCCATGCAATATAGCCTTTTCAGAAGGCTTTCCTTCTCTCTTTATAAATCCGCCAGGTATTTTACCAACGGCATATAATCTTTCTTCATATTCAACACTCAATGGAAAAAAATCTATACCTTCTCTTGGTTTATCCGAGGCATTTACATTTGTTAAAACAACTGTATCACCATAACTCATGAGTATAGCTGCATTAGATAACATTCCTATCTTGCCATATTCAACTTTAAGTGTCCTTCCTGAAACTGTGGTTTCAAGCGTATGGTTCATACAATTACCTCCTTTCAAATTCTAATTATATTATTAGCATATTTTTCTTAATTATAAGTTTTTTAAAATAATAGAGCGGTAATCCCGCTCTAAAATTATCTTCTTAATCCAAGTTTTGCAACTATATCACGATATCTTTGGATATCATGGGACTCTAAATAATTTAATAGTCCTCTTCTCTGTCCAACCATCATTAATAGTCCTCTTCTTGAATGATGGTCCTTCTTGTGAACTTTTAAATGTTCAGTTAATGAATTGATTCTTTCTGTTAATAAAGCGATCTGAACTTCTGGAGAACCAGTATCTCCTTCATGTCTTTCATGCATCTTTATTATCTCTTCTTTTCTTGCCTTATCCATTAGTATACACCTCCAAGTTTTTATCCCCTTAAATCCAAGAATAAAGTCGGCATTCTCTAGTCTTAGATTTAGGTTCTCAACGGTTATTATAACAAATAAACTTTTTATTGTAAATTATTTTTTTAAATATTTATGTATAAATTTTTACTTTTTGCCAAACTTTCATCTTTTCTCAGTTGTTCTATAAGAGCTTCTATACTAGGAAAATTTATTTCTTCTCGGGTTTTTTCAATAAAATAAACTTTAATATCTTCTCCATAGATATCTTCATTAAAGTCAAGTATATAAGTTTCAATGGTAAGTTTATCACCATTTAAAGTTGGATTATATCCTACACTAGTTATACCTCTATAGATTTTATTTTTTACCTGCACATTTGTATAATAGACTCCTCTTTCAGGAATCACATAATTAAAATCTATATCCAGATTGGCAGTTGGAAAGCCCATCTTTTTACCATTTTTCTTTCCCTGAATTACTTTCCCTTTAAGCATATAAGGTTCTAAAAGCATGGAATTTGCCTCTTCTATATTACCAGAAGATATTAAGTTTCTTATTCTAGAGCTGCTTATTATATCATCTTCATTTTTAAAGGCTTTCATTACTATAAGCTCAAAATTGTATTTTAAGCTTAATTCCTTTAATAGTTCTACATTTCCTGAATTTTTATAACCGAATTTATAGTTAAATCCTACCACAATCCCTCTAGCATTAAATCTATAACACAAATCCTTAACAAAGTCTTCAGGAAGCACTTTCATTAAGTCTTTGTTAAATTCTACCATGCAGGCAATATCTACCCCCTGCCTTTCCAATAACTGAATTTTTCTTTCATTATCCATTATGAGCTTTGGGGCTATAGATTTATTAACTATTGTTAAAGGATGGTTTTTAAATGTATATATCATACTTTTGACATTGTTTTCTTTAGCTTTATTGATAGCAGTATTTATAAGGCTCATATGGCCTAAATGTAAACCATCGAAACTTCCTAGCGCTATATAAGTTCCACATTCTAACTTATCTTTTATTGTATTATCTATAACAATCATACCACATACCTCTATAACAACTTTATTATTTTAAACCCTTCATCAACCTTTTTTCCTAAACCTATGAAATTATTATCACTTGAATATACTCTATATAAAATATTTTCAAGTATTTTTTCCTCTGTCAACGAAGGATCTTTTACACAAACTCCATTAACTAAAAGTTTATAAAATTTTTCTCTTACAATCAATTTAGGATAGTTTTTTAATGCTTCTTCAATAGATATTAATGCTTTATTAATATTACTATCATTAAGATCTTCTAAGGGAATAGAGGTTTCTTTAGAAAAAACACCATTTGATTCTCTCTCTAGAGAATACATCATTCCGCCACAATTAAGTTTTTCACCTATATCATAGCATAAACTTCTTATATAAGTACCTTTTGAACATCGAACTGTAAAATCCATATAAGGCAATTTTATGGATTTAATATTTATATCATAAATATTAATTTTTCTAGGTTCTCTTTCTACTTCTAATCCTTGTCTTGCTAATTCATAGAGCTTTTTACCATTAATCTTTATTGCAGAATACATAGGAGGAATTTGATTTATTTCACCAATAAAAGATTGTATACACTTTTTTATATCATCTTCATTTATATTGTTTAAATCTCTTTGTAAAAGAATTTTGCCTTCCCTATCGTAGGTATCTGTAGCAATGCCTAGTTTAAGCACTACATTGTATACTTTTTCGCCGCTCATTAAATAATCTATAAACTTTGTACCTTTTCCTAGGCATACAGGCAGTACTCCTGAAGCTAGTGGATCGAGAGTACCTGTATGTCCAACTTTTTTTTCGCCTGCAATTTTTCTTATTTTGCTTACTACATCAAAAGAAGTAATTCCTTGAGGCTTATATACATTTATTACGCCGTTCATTATACCAACTCTTTTTCTATGGAATCTAAAATTATTTTTTTACCTTGTTCCATATCTACATTTTTTAGTAAAAGTCCTGCAGCTTTAGAATGTCCACCGCCGCCAAATTTTTCAGCCACTTTTCTTACATCAAATTCATCTTTAGCTCTCAAGCTTACTTTTACTCCTTCATCTACTTTTTTTAGCAAGGCACAAACTTCTATAGAATCTACCTGCATACCTAAAGCAATTATATCTGAAGTATCATTTAACTTTTTAGCTAAATCTTCATCAATATACATAATACATAGCTTACTATTTAAATGTAGTTCCATATTTTCTAGAACCTTTCCATAAATTTTTAATCTATTGAAAGGTTTGTTTTCAAAAACTATTCTATGGATTTTTGGAAAGTCTATACCCAAATCCACTAGAGCTCCAGCTATTTCATGAGTAACGGAAGTAGTATTAGAATACTTAAAAGAACCGCTATCAGTAATTAATGAGGTATATAAACACTCCGCTATATTTTTATTTATTTCTACCTGTAAAAGCTTTAATAATTTATATACTATCTCTGCTGTAGCGGCAGATTTTGTATCGACATAATTAAGATCAGCATATCTGTCATTAGATAAATGATGATCTATATTAATTAATGTACAATTTAAGTTGTTAAAATCTACATCTGCAGAAATTCTTTCTATATTGCCACAGTCTAATACAATCATACAATCTGTATGTTCTTTTAAGGTAGTGCAGTTACCAGTAATTTCATCACTATAAGGTAAAAAAGTATAAGGTTCATATATGGCATCCTTTGAAATAATATATGAAGATTTTCCTAAAATTCTTAACCCTTGCATTAAAGCTAATGCACTACCTAAAGCATCTCCATCTGGTGAAGCATGGAATGTAATAGCAATTTCTTTTAAACTTTGAATCTTTGAAACTATATCATTCATTGTCATTTTTATTGTCCTTTGTTTTTTCTATTAAGGAATCTATATACATTCCATGTTCTATGGCATTATCCATTTCAATTATTATTTCTGGTGTATATCTTAACTTAATTCTACTTCCAATTTCCTTTCTTAAGTATCCACTTGAATTCTTTAAAGCTTCAAAAGAATTCTTTTTAGATTCTTCATCTCCAAATAGACTTACATATACCTTTGCATACTTTAAATCTTTTGTTACAGATACTTCAGTAATACTAACCATAGCTGTTATTCTTGGATCTTTTAAATCATTTTGAATAATAGAACTTAATTCTTTTTTGAATTCCTCATTTATTCTTCCACTTCTATAATTAGCCAATGCAATCTCTCCTTTTTAATCTAATTCTTTCCTTTTTACTTCTTGCATTGTATAGAATTCTAGTACGTCTCCTTCTTTTATATCATTAAACTTTTCTATGCCTATACCGCATTCATAGCCTGCATTTACTTCTTTTACATCATCTTTAAATCTTTTAAGTGAAGTAAGTTTTGATTCAAAGATTACTATTCCATCTCTAATAACTCTTACATCATTATTTCTATTTATTTTACCATCGAGCACATAACATCCAGCTATGGTTCCTACGGAAGATATTTTATAAATCTGTCTTGCTTCTGCTCTCCCTAGAACTACTTCTTTATAGTCAGGCTCTAGCATACCTATCATGGCAGATTTAACATCCTCTATAGCATCATATATTACTCTATAAGTCTTAATATCTACTTTTTCTTTTTCTGCTGCTTCTATAGCTTTACTATCAGGTCTAACGTTAAATCCTATTATTATGGCATTAGATGCAGATGCTAATATTACATCAGTCTCTGTTATAGCTCCTGCTCCTCCATGTAGAACTCTTACTTTAACACTGTCTGTAGATAATTTTTCTAAAGATTGTCTTAAAGCTTCTACAGAACCTTGAACGTCAGCTTTTACTATTAAACCTAATTCTTTTACTTTTCCTTCTTGAATTTGGCTATACAAATCCTCTAAAGAAACTCTGTAAGCCGCCTGAAGATTTTCATCTTTCTCTTTATCTTTTCTTGCTTCTGCCATAGTTCTAGCTGTTTTTTCATCCTTAACTACATGGAATCTGTCTCCAGCAGAAGGAACTTCTGATAAACCTAGTATTTCAACTGGTATAGAAGGACCCGCAGATTTTATTTTTTTCCCTTTATCATCAAACATGGCTCTTATTCGTCCATAAGTATTACCTACAAGAATGGAATCTCCTACATGCAATGTTCCATTTTGAACTAATAATGTAGCTACAGGGCCTCTGCCTTTATCTAATTTAGCTTCTATAACAGTTCCTCTAGCTTTTCTTTGAGGATTTGCTTTAAGCTCTTGCATTTCTGAAGTCAATACTACCATCTCTAGAAGGCTATCTATTCCTTCTTTATTTCTAGCAGATACTGGAACACATACAGTATCTCCACCCCACTCTTCAGGAATTAAACCATGCTCTGATAGCTCCTGTTTCACCCTATCTGGATTTGCAGAAGGTTTATCCATTTTATTTATAGCTACTATCATTGGTACATTTGCAGCCTTACAATGATTTATTGCTTCTTCAGTTTGAGGCATTATACCATCATCTGCAGCAACAACTAAGATAACAATATCTGTTATTTGAGCACCACGGGCTCTCATAGCTGTAAATGCTTCATGGCCTGGAGTATCTAAAAATGTTACCTTTTCACCATTTACATTTACAGTATAAGCACCTATATGCTGAGTAATACCTCCAGCTTCTGTTTCAGTAACTCTAGCTTTTCTTATAGCATCTAATAAAGAAGTCTTACCATGATCTACATGGCCCATTACTGTTACTATAGGAGGCCTTTTTTCTGTGTTTGATTGTTCTTCTGACTGTTCTACTTCTGTTAAGTCTTCTAATTGTCCTACATTCTCTTCTTTTAAAACTAATGTAACATTAAATTTTTCAGCTGCTTTTTCAGCAGTTTTAAAATCTATTTCTTGGTTTATAGCAGCCATTACCCCAGAAAATATTAAAGCTTTTATAACTTCTGTTCCTGGTTTATCTAATTTCTCAGCTAGGTCCTTAACAATTATATTGGGTCCTATTTCTATTATAGTCTCTTCCTCTGATTCATCTTTAGAATCTTCATCTTTTTCCGCTTCGAATTCATCATTTTCTGCTTTACTATTTTTCTTTCTTTTATTTTTGTTTTTTCCTTTAACTACTTTATTCACTTCCTCTGAAACCATTTCTTCATATTCTTCAACAATATTTTTAGAAGATTCAGTGTTATCTTTATCCTCTTTATTGTTTTCTTGCATAAGTTCTTTTATAAGCTCTGCATCTTCATTTTCTATGACGCTCATATGATTTTTAACTTCTATGCCGAACTCTTCCAAAAGCAAAGTTATTAGATCTTTACTAGATATACCTAACTCTTTTGCTAATTCATATACTCTTATTTTGGACATATGATTCACCCCCGAATTTTATTTGGAGTTTTACGAATTACTGTAATTGTCATGATAACATTTAATAAGTTTATCACTCATGTTTTTATCTAAAATACACAATATATTTATCTCTTCTCTTCCTATAGATAAACCTAATTCAGATTTTGAAATTCCTTCAATATATGGAATTGAATTAGTTTTACAGTATTCTACAAACTCATTTTTAGATCTTATAGATAGCTCTTCAGAAAATATAAATAAGTGTATTTTTTTCTTACCCATTATTTCTTTACATCTATTATAACCTTCTATAAGGTTTCCAGACCTTTTTACTAAACTTAAAAACTGTAAAAAACTATTCTTCATCTTTTATTTCATCCTTTAAAGCATTATATATTTCTTCACTTAAAGTAGTTTCTAAGTTTTTATTTAATCTTTTAGACTTAAAAGCCTTCTCAAAGCAGTCTTTATTCTTACATATGTAAGCACCTCTGCCAGGCTTTTTACCAGTTAAATCTATGGATACTTCTCCTTCAGAGTTTTTTGCAACTCTTATCATTTCTTTTTTTGGTTTCATTTCCATACAGCCATTGCACATTCTAAGCGGCACTTTTTTTGTTTTCACTAGAACCACCCCTCTTAGAAATATTATGATTCACATTGAGATTTACTTTTTATATCTATCTTCCAGCCGGTTAATTTGGCTGCAAGTCTTACGTTTTGTCCTTCTTTTCCTATAGCTAAAGATAACTGATTATCATCTACTATAACCTTTGCAGATTTATTATCTTCATCTATAGTAACGTCTAATACTTTTGCAGGACTTAAAGAATTTGCTATATATTCTTCTGGCAGTTTACTCCACTTTATTATATCTATTTTTTCACTTTTTAATTCATTTACTATATTTTGAACTCTTACGCCCTTAGGTCCAACACAGGCACCCATAGCATCAACGGATTCTTCATTAGAAGAAACTGCAATTTTTGTTCTAGAACCTGCTTCTCTTGAAATGCTTTTGATTTCTACAGTACCATCATATATTTCAGGTACTTCAAGTTCAAAAAGCCTTTTAACTAGACCTGGATGAGTTCTTGACACAATTACCTGTGCACCTTTTGTAGTATTTTTTACTTCTACAATGTATAATTTTAACTTTTCATTAAAATTATATTGCTCTCCAGGCATTTGCTCATTAGGACCAAGTATAGCTTCTATTTTCCCTAAATCCACAAATACATTATTTTTATCTTTTCTAATAACTGTACCCGTTAAAATATCAAACTCTTTCTCTGCAAATTCATTGTATATTATATTTCTTTCTGCTTCTTTAATTCTTTGAATTACCACTTGTTTTGCAAGCTGAGCAGCTACCCTTCCAAAACTTTTTGGAGTTACTTCTATTTCTACTATATCATTTATTTCATACCTTGGGCTTATTTTTTTAGCATCTTCTAAAAGAATTTCTGTTACTTCATCTTCTACTTCTTCAACTGTAGTTTTTCTTGCATAAACATGAATTTCTCCTGTTTCTCTGTTCATACTTACTCTTACATTTTGAGCGGCACTTCCAACATTAGCATAGTTTTTCTTATATGCTGCTACTAAAGCATCTTCTATGGTAGTAAACAATAAATCCTCGCTTATGCCTTTTTCTTTTACTATTTCTTTTAATGCCCCTATAAATTCCTCATTCATTTTTATAACCTCCTTATATCTCCCCTTCTAAATTTATAGATTTAACATTTTGTCTAGGAATTATTATTTCTTTGCTATCTGAATCTATTTTAATATTTTCTAAATCAAAGTCTAGAAGATTGCCTTTTATAAGTTTTTTCCCATTTAAGCTTTTATTAAGACGTATATTAACTTTATTACCTATATTTTTCTTTAAGTGTTCATCACTATATAACATTCTGTCTATTCCAGGAGAAGATACTTCTAAAAAGTAAGCATCGGATATGGGATCTTCTGAGTCTAATAGGCTGCTAATTTCCCTGCTTACCTTTTCGCAATCATCTAGAGATATTCCATTTTCATTATCTATGTAAATTCTTAAATAATTTTCTCTGTCTTCTTTAACATACTCTAAATGGTATAGTTCATATCCTAATCTTTCTACTATAGGTTGTATCATAGTATACAAATTTTCAATTAATTTATTCATATTCATAGCCAAACCTCCTTTATACAATTTAATATTATAGGTTTTGTATTTTTTTATTAATATATTACTTTTTAAAAATTTTTTATAATAATTTAATTAAAAACGCAACTTTCGTTGCGTTTTCAAATACATAACTCTGTTAATACAAATAGAAAGAGCGGGTTAACTAGCCCACTCTATTTACAAGCTTAAATATTAAGTAAACTTTACTATAATTATAATAGCATAGTAAAACAGGGATTACAAGTAGAAAATGAAATAACTTCATCAATTATTATAAATTTTTACTAAAATAGGCTTAACTGGTTTGTTTCTGGTAATTCTTCAAGACAGCCATGATTTTGCAAAGTTTCTATTACACTTTTAGATACCTTAGCTCTTAATCTTAAATCTTCTTTAGATATAAATTCTCCCTCTTTACTAGCTTCATGTATACTTTTTGCAGCATTTTCCCCAACTCCCTGCAAAGCCTTAATAGGGGGTCTAATTCCATCGTTCTCTATTATGAACTTTATTGCATGAGACTTGTATAAATCTACCTTTAAAAATTTAATTCCTCTTTTATACATTTCATAAGATATTTCTAAAATAGTAAGTAGTCCTTTATCCTTTTGTGTCATGTTATTTCCTAAAGAACTAAGCTCATCCATTTTACTTTTTATAACTTCTTCACCTTTTACAATTAAATCCGCATCAAAGTCATCTGCTCTTACAGTAAAATAAGTGGCATAATAAGCTTTAGGGTAATATACCTTATAGTATGCAATTCTAACTGCCATCATAACATATGCCACAGCATGACCTTTTGGAAACATATATTTTATTTTATTACAAGATTCTATATACCAGTCCGGTACTTTATTTTCTTTCATAATTTTTATATCTTCATCTTTTAAGCCTTTACCTTTTCTAACCTTTTCCATAATGGTAAAAGCAATTTTAGGAGGTACTCCCTTATGCATAAGATATATCATTATATCATCTCTTGTGGCTATACAATCTCTAAGAGTAGTAAACCCTTCTTTTATATAGTACTGGGCATTATTTAACCAAACATCTGTACCATGAGATAACCCTGATATTCTTACTAGGTCTGCAAAACTTTTTGGCTGAGTATCTATAAGCATTTGCCTTACAAATTTGGTACCAAATTCAGGTAATCCATAAGTACCAACTTCACAGCCTAGATCTTCTTTAGTTACTCCTAGTGCATCTGGAGATGTAAATAAGCTCATTACTCTTTCATCATTTAGAGGTATAGTTTTTGGATCTAATCCTGTTAAATCTTGAAGCATTCTTAATACTGTTGGATCATCGTGTCCTAATATATCAAGCTTTAATAATCTTCCGCTTATGGAATGATAATCAAAATGAGTAGTTATTATTTCTGTATTATTATCATCTGCAGGATGCTGTATTGGTGTAAAATTAAATATTTCATTATCCCTTGGCACTACCATTATTCCTCCAGGGTGCTGCCCTGTAGTTTTTTTTATCCCTGTACAGCCAATTGTTAATCTTTCTATTTCTGCTTGAGAACAAACTAAGTTTCTTTCATCCAAATATTTTTTTACATAACCATAAGCAGTTTTTTCAGCTACAGTTCCAATGGTACCAGCTTTAAACACATATCCTTTCCCAAATAGTACCTCTGTGTATTTATGAACCACCGCTTGGTACTCTCCGGAAAAATTCAGGTCAATATCTGGTTCTTTGTCTCCTTCAAAGCCTAAAAAAGTTTCAAAGGGAATATCATGACCATCCTTTTTATATTTTGTACCGCATTTAATACAATTCTTATCTGGCAAGTCTGCTCCTGAGCTTACAGAGCCATCAAGGATGAATTCACTATATTTACAATTAGGACAAACGTAGTGAGGAGGAAGTCCATTAACTTCTGTTATGCTGCACATAGTGGCTACAAATGAAGAACCAACTGAACCTCTAGATCCTACAAGGTAACCATCTTCCAGTGATTTAGCTACTAGTTTTTGAGCTATTAAATAGAGCACTGCGTATCCATTATTAATTATTGAATTTAATTCTTTTTCTAATCTTTTATGTACCACCTCTGGCAGCGGGTCTCCATATATTTCATGAGCCTTATTGATAGCCATACTTTTTATTTCTTCCTCAGAACCTTCAATTTTAGGAGGAAAAGTTTCATCAGGTATAGGCTTAACAGAATCTATCATATCTGCAACTTTTACCGTGTTATGTATAACCACTTCTTTTGCTTTATCCTCTCCTAAATATGAAAATTCTTTCAGCATTTCATTGGTAGTTCTAAAATATAAAGGAGGCTGATTGTCTGCATCACTAAAACCTTGTCCTGCCATCAAAATTCTTCTAAATATTTCATCGGAAGGATCCATAAAATGAACGTCACAGGTAGCAACTACTGGTAAGCCTTTCTTTTCCCCAATTTCACATATCTTTTTATTAATATTTATGAGTTCTTCTCTATCTTTTACTTTTCCATCCCTTATCATAAATTCATTATTACCTAAAGGTTGAATCTCTAAGTAATCATAAAAATTTACTATATCATTAAGCTCATCTTCAGATTTACCTTCTAATATCGCTCTATATACCTGGCCAGCTTCGCAAGCAGAGCCTATGATTATGCCCTCCCTATATTCCAATATTAAACTCTTAGGAAGTCTTGGTCTTTTAAAGAAATTATCTAAATGAGCTATAGATGTAAGCTTATATAAATTTTTTAAACCGGTTTGGTTTTTAGCTAAAAGAATAATATGGTATGTTGGCAACTTTTTTATATCCACATTACTCAAAAATTCTTCATTCAAAGTTTTCAAGTCTAATATTTCTTTATCCTTTAAAAGTTTAAATGAATGTAAAAGTATATCTGCTGTAGCCTTTGCATCATCTACAGCTCTATGATGATTTTCTAAAGATATTCCAAGATGCTTTGCTATTATATTCAATTTATATTTTTTTAACTCTGGGTATAAAAATCTTGCTAGAGGTACAGTGTCTAATACCGAATTAGTAAAATTCATACCTAAATCTGCGCAGTTTTTCTTTATAAATGAAACATCAAAAGCTGCATTATGAGCAACAACTACACTATCTCCTACAAAATCTATAAATTTTTCAAGTACTTTATCTATGGTGTCACTATCTTTTACCATGTCATCTGTTATGTTAGTCAATTCAACTATATGTGCAGGTATAGGTACTTTAGGATTTACAAATTCACTAAATCTATCTACTATTTCCAAACCTTTAATCTTTACCGCACCAATTTCTATTATTTTATCATTCTTACTTGAGAAACCTGTAGTTTCTATATCAAAAACCACATAAGTATCTTCTAGTTTTTGTCCTTTTTCATTTTCAACTATAGGCACACCATTATCAACTAGATAAGCTTCTACACCATAAATTATTTTTATATTATTTTTTTTACCTGCATCCATAGCCTCAGGATAAGCCTGCACTACTCCATGGTCTGTTATAGCAATAGCCTTATGTCCCCATTGAGCTGCTTTTTTTATAAGTTTTGAAGCTGGTGTTACTGCATCCATAGTGCTCATAGTAGTATGCAAATGAAGTTCTACTCTTTTTTCTTCAGCCGTATCCATCTTTTCAATTTGAGGAATTTTAACTATATTTCTAGCCATGATTACTGGTTCTTTAGCATAAGGATCATTAACCACTTCTCCTTTTACTTTGCAGTGTAATCCTGGTTTTACATTCTCTAATACCTTTTCTAAATCTTTAGGTCTTGGAAAACATTTAACAGTCATGGAGCTCGTATAGTCTGTTATATAAAAAGTAACTATCTTTTTGCCTGTTCTTGTTTCTATTATATCTGTTTTAAATACATCTCCACAAATAGCAACAATTCCTGAGGTTTCATCCAAAGATGAAATCTTTAAAGGTTCTTCATTTATACTTCTTCCCATTATTATATTTGTATCTTTTTCATATATATCTTCATTACATTGATTTTTTCCATTTCCATTAAAATTTGATGCTACTCTTTCTTTGGATTCTTCTTTTATATTTTTAAACATATTTTTTATTATAGTTTTTTCTTCACTTTTTTTAACATCTACATAATCTTCTTGCTCCATATTTTCATCATAAACTATATTTATTGAACAGTTTAATCCAAAAATATCTTTAAGCATATCCTTTAAAGCAATATCTATTTTTTTATTCTTTAATAATTTGCAAAGAAACTTGTTGCCATAACTTATGCTTAAAGTGTTATTAACTATTGATCTTTTCCCATTTAGTAAGCAGTCTTTTGCTAGAGGAGCCTTAGCTATTACACTATCTATAACACTTATCCAATATTTATCACAAACCTCTTGTAAAGTAGCATTAACTTCTTGATAACAAATTATATCTATGTGTTCTATAGCACTTATTTTCTTTTTAAAAATTTTTTTAATTTCAGCTTTTTTTTCTTCACTTATTATTTCAGGTGATTTTAATATGATTTTAAGCTTATTGCTTTTTTTTATATATTGAATTTTCACTATTTTTATATTGTCATCTAGCTCATAATTTTTTGAAGTAAGTTTTTTTTTTTCACTTTCCATCATGTCTATACTCATGAAAAATTCCTCCTAATCTGAGGCATACTAGATAATTGAAAATATGTAGGTTATAAGCCTACATATTTTCAATCTCTTTTAAAAGTTCTTCTACCAATTTATCTTCTTTTACTTTTTTTATTATTTTACCTTTTTTAAATATTAAACCTTCATTTTTACCGCCTGCAATACCAATATCAGCTTCCCTAGCTTCCCCTGGGCCATTTACCACGCAACCCATTACTGCTACTTTAATATTTTTATTACAATTAGATAATCTTTCTTCTACCTCTTTTGCGATATTTATAAGATCTATTTGTGTTCTTCCACAAGTAGGACAAGATACAAACTCCACTCCTTGTTTTAAATATCCAAAAGACTTCAAAATTTCTTTACCTACTTTTATTTCTTCTAAAGGATCTCCTGTTAAAGATACCCTTATAGTATCGCCTATGCCTTCAGATAATAAAGCACCTATGCCTACGCTTGATTTTATGGTACCTCTCCATACAGTTCCTGATTCAGTAACCCCAAGATGAAGAGGGTAATCTACCTTATCTGAAACCAATCTATAGCTTTCTATCATAGTAGGTACATGAGAAGACTTTATAGATATAACAATATCTTTAAAATCAAATTTTTCAAGCAAAGTTACATGCCTTAGTGCACTTTCAGTTAATGCTTCAGGAGTAACTCTTCCGTACTTTTCTAGTATATCTTTTTCTAAAGAACCGCTATTTACACCTATCCTTATAGGTATCCCACTCTCTTTACATGCTTTTGCAAGAATTTCTACTCTATCTATACTTCCTATATTACCTGGATTTATCCTTAAGGCAGCAATGCCATTATCAATAGCTTTTAATGCAAGTCTATAATCAAAATGTATATCAGCTACTAAAGGAATATTGATTCTTGAAACAATTTTAGATAAAGCTTCAGCTGCTTCCATATCAAGAACTGCACATCTTACAATATCACAACCAGCTTTTTCTAAAGCAAGTATTTGATTAACAGTGCTGTCTACATCCCTAGTATCTGTATTTGTCATAGATTGTACTGTAATAGGAGAATCCCCTCCCACATATATATTTCCAACCTTTATTTTTCTTGTAAGTTTTCTTTCCATTAAGTTCATCTCCTAGAATTTTATAGGGAACAATATATCCTTTATTGTAACAAGTATCATTAATACCATTAATAAAGAAAATCCTATATAGTTTAAAGTAGCTACAATCTTATCGTTAATTTTCTTCCTAGTTATAAGTTCTATTAATAATATTACTAGCCATCCACCATCTAAAGCTGGGAAAGGTAATAAATTAAATATGGCAAGCTGCACACTTAAAATGGCTGTTAAAGATAGCAGATTCCATATTCCAGCTTTAGCTGCCGCACCTGAGACTTTTATTATAGTTAAAGGTCCGCCAATATCGTTTTTGCTGGCTTTACCTGTAAAAATTGTTTTAAGTACGCTAAATACTTCACGTATAAGCGATTTTGACTGATCAAATCCATACTTTATTCCTTGACCAAAAGAAGGATTATCAATTTTTGTTGGAGCTATACCCACCATAAACCTATTCTCTTCTATATTTTTCATTGGAGTCACTTCAATGTCTTTAGTAATGCCTTCCCTATTAATTTGTAAAGTTAAAGTTTTACCATTGGACGTATTTATAGCAATAGCAAAATCATCCCAGGTGGATACTTTTTTATTATTAACTTTTACAATTTCATCTCCTGGCTTGATACCTACAGATTGAGCTGGAGAATTTGGAACTATTTCAGATACTTTAGGTATAAAGTATCCAGTATTTATGGAAATTATACCAAATAGAACAACAGCCAAAATTAAATTCATTATAGGACCAGCTGCAATTATGCTTATTTTTCTAAAAGGAGATTGACTTGAAAAAGCTCTTTCATCTTTTACATCTTCTTCTTCACCAAGCATTCTAACATATCCGCCTATAGGGAGAGCTTTTATTAGGTATTCTGTTTCTTTACCCTTTATTGATAAAATTTTAGGACCCATTCCTATGGAGAATTCTTCTACTTTAACACCATTTAATTTTGCTAAGGTAAAATGGCCTAGCTCATGTCCAATTATGAGCAAACCAAAAGCCAAAAGAGCCAATAATATATACATATAAGTTTCCTCCTTATTTATACATGCGGTAAATATACTCTCTTACTTCTTTATCCATACTTAATATATTATCTATATTAAGTTCTAAACTAGAACCAAATTGTTCTAAGCATTTTTCTATTATAGATGGAATATCTAAAAATCCTATATAATCATTTAAAAATAAATCTACTGCTACTTCATTAGCAGCATTTAATATGGTAGGCATTATATTCCCCTTTTTTCCTGCCTCAAAGGCCAGTTTTAAACATCTGAAGGTAGAAGTATCAGGTTCTTCAAAAGTAAGCTTTCCTAATTTATAAAAGTCTAACTTAGGTATCAAACACTCTTTTCTTTCTGGGTAATTTAAGGCATATTGTATAGGAAGTCTCATATCTGCAGTACCCATTTGGCCAATAATACTACCATCTTTATATTGTACCATGGAATGAATTATACTTTGGGGATGAACAATAACCTCTATATCACTATAGTCCGCATCAAAAAACCAGTGTGCCTCTATAACCTCTAATCCTTTATTCATGAGTGTAGCAGAGTCTATAGATATTTTGCTTCCCATATTCCAGTTAGGATGTTTTAATGCATCCTCTTTTGATACATTTTTTAAGAAATCTTTGTCTTTTCCCCTGAAAGGTCCTCCTGAGGCTGTTAATAATATCTTATCTAAGGTATTATAAGGATTTCCTCTTAAACATTGAAATATAGCACTATGTTCAGAGTCCACAGGAAGGATAGAAACACCATATTCTTTAGCTAATTGCATTACAATTTCTCCAGCTACCACTAAAGTTTCTTTATTAGCTAGTGCTATGGTCTTTTTAGACTTTATTGCTTCTAAAGTAGGAATAAGTCCAATCATTCCTACTACGGAAGTAACTACTATATCTACTTCTTTTAGAGAAGCAATAGTCTTTAAGCCATCCATCCCATACAATATTTCAATAGCATATTTTTTATTATTTACATACTCTTTTAATAATTTATAATTTTTTTCATCTGTGACAGCTACATAACCTGGTGAAAATTCTTCTATTATATTTATTGCCATTTCAAAGTTTTTGTTAAATGAAATAGCTACCAAATTGAAACTATCTTTTTCTTTTCTTACTACGTCTAAAGTTTGGGTGCCTATGGAGCCTGTGGCACCCACAATACTAATATTTTTCATGAACTGTCCTCCCTAGATTAATCTAAAATTAATATTTCCTTAGCTAATATTATATAAAGCGGTCCTATGAATAGACCTATAATACCAAATATCTTCACAAATATATACATGGATATAAGGACTAATAAAGGATGTATACTCAATTTGTTACTGATAAATTTTGTCTCAAGTATCTGCCTATTTATCTGTAAAAAAATATATAAAACTATAATACCTGCCGCCTTAAAATAATTTTTAATTATTACATTATAGGCAAACATTGGGATAAACATAATAATTGTGCCCACATAAGGTAATATATCTAATATACCACAGATAACACCCAGCATAAAAGCATTGCTTATTCGTAAAATCATAAAACCTATTATGGTTTCTAAAGTAGTAAAAAGAGCTAATATTATCTCAATAGCTAACATTTGCTTTAATATTTTCATTTTTTCTATAAAGTTATCTAAGTATTTTTTAGGTATAAAATACTTTACGAAATTAAATATACCATATTTATCTACTAATATAAAGTAAACTGCTATATTTGCAATAAAATATGAAACTATGCCTTCCAGCGTATATTCTGCCCCTTTTTTAAACATATCTCTATTAATAATTTTATAATAATTATCGCTAAAATTATTAAAAGTTTTTTCATTAAAATTAAAATATTTTATTATTTTTTCTAAACTATCATTTATAGAAATGTAGTCATTAACTAGATATTTAGAAGTAGAATCATAAATAAAATTGCCTACATAATAAAAGGTTATTATTAACAAAAAATTTATAATGGAAATACTTATAATTGCAGTAACTTTATTATTGGTATTTATAATTTTAATTCTAGATAAAAACGAATTAATAGGTGTACATAAAATAGTCATTATAACTATAATAAAAAAAGGTTTAAAATAGTTTTTAATGATTAAAGTTAGTGCACATAATACCAATAGAAGTACTAGGCACCAAAGTAATCTTTTATATTTTTCCTTCACTTTTCTCACTTGCTTATATAAATGTTATATATATTATTATATTCTGTTAACATTTTATATATTATATTATTTTGGTTTACATTTGAATTTAGTTAACATAATATTTGTTATGTATCTATTTTCTTTGAACATAAAAATAGACTTACTTAAATTAGAGGATACTGAAAAATTATAGCTTTTTCAGTATCCTCTTTAATGTAAATCACTTTTTAATATATTATTCTTGAATTTATATCTTTTATAGATTTGCATCCAGTAAGTACCATAGCAGACTTCAATTCACTATATATGCTGTCTATGTAAGTTTTTACACCTTCACTGCCTCCTCCAAAAGAAGCTGTAACAAAAGGTCTTCCTATCAAAACTCCATCAGCACCTAAAGCTATCATCTTTAAAACATCCACACCATTTCTTACTCCGCCATCTGCCAAAATTGTAACCTTGCCTTTTACTCTTTCAGCTATTTCTGGAAGTACTTCTGCTACACCAGGTGTCTGGTCTAATACTCTTCCACCATGATTTGAAACTACAATGGCTGATACACCTGCATTTACAGCAAGTTCTGCTTCATCCGGGGTCATAATTCCTTTTAATATAAAAGGTAATTTGCTGCTTTGAACAATTTCTCTTATTTCATCTACTGTTTTAGGTTCTACCGGCTTTCCATGCATAGCTAGTGTTATAAGTCCTGCCGCATCTATATCCATACCTACTGCAAATGCTCCTGCTTCCTCTGCCTTTTTAATATTTTCAATAACATTTTTATTTTCCCAAGGCTTTATTATTGCAATTCCATTACCGCCAAATTTTTTAAGCTGTTCTAAATTCGTAAGAAGAAATGAATCTACTGCGGTATCTCCTACCATAGGATATATACCTGCCTTTAAGCATCCATCTATTACCCATTCAATATATTCTTCTTCGCTAAACTTTCCGCCCATATTTAATGTGGTTCCAGATACAGGTGCTGCAAATACTGGTATTCTCATTTTCATACCAAACATTTCAATGGAGGTGTCAGGATTTTTTGCATCATGTATAACTCTCATATTCAATTTATAGGAAGCTAAAGACTCTACATTCTCCATAAATGCTTCTCCTGTCACTTTTCCTCCCATACCCGGTACTTCTCCTGCACAGGCTTTTCCATTACAAACTGGACAAACTCTACAGCTGCCATTTAAATTTTCTCTAGCATTTTTTAATATTTCTTTATAATCCATATAAATTCCCCCTAGGCTCTATATAAAATCTTTACTTTAAATTTTCATTTAATATTTCTATGCCATTTTTAAATAGAAGCTCTGCGGTTACTCCTCTGCCCGCTGTTTTATTTCCACTAAAGCTTCCGTCATATATGAAATTACTTCCACAGGAAGGACTATTTTCTTTAAGTATTGCTTTTGCTATATTTAAAGCTTTTGCTATTTTTAAAGTTTCCTCTGCACCCTTAATAAAATACTTTGTACAGTCTGTACCATCTTTTAATACCACTTTAGCTTCTCCTGTTAAAACATCTTTCCCAGTACCGCTGCATATTTCACTGGCTGCTCTAGGAGTAGGAAGTCCACCTAATTGTTCTGGGCATACAGGTATAGCTTTACCCTCCTTTAATAGGTCTAAAATGGGCTTAACCAAATTATTTCCTCCATTATATTTACAATCTATACCACAAAGACAAGCACTAACCAGAATCATTTTAAACTCTCCTTTATTTAAGTTCAACTATAGTTACTCCATTTCCACCTTCACCATATTCACCTAATCTATAATTTTTAACATGAGGATGAGATCTTAACATATCTGTTATAGCTTTTCTTAATATGCCGCTACCCTTTCCATGTATCAAAGAAACCTCCCCAAGACCACCTAGGTATGCTTCATCAAGATACTTGTCAGCATTATAACAAGCTTCCTCCGCATCCATTCCTCTTAAATCTACAGAACTGCTTACATTTTTAAGCTTTAAATTCATACCCTTTTTTCTAATCTTTTTTTCTTCTTTAGAGGATTTTGATTTTCTTAAATCTTTTAATTTAACATTTACTTTCATAATACCTGCCTGAACCTGAACTTCTCCTTTACTATCTGCCATAGATAATATTATTACCTTCTGATTTAAAGATGGTAAAAAAGCTTCCATACCAGGCTTAATATCTTTTAATTCTTCTCCTTCATCTTTAACTACATCAAATTTTTCTTCATGCTTTTCAAGATTATCTTTAAGCTTCTTTCTATATCCTTCCAACTTTTGTCTAGCTTCAGAAGAATATCCTATCTTTTCTAGTTCTCTCATGTTTTTTAAAATTTCATCTGATTGAGCTTTAGCCTCTCTTATAATATATTTAGCTTCTCTTCTTGCCTCTATTAATTCTTTTTCTCTTGCTTTTTGAAGATTATATAGTTTTTCTTCATATTTTTGTTTTAAACTTTCCATATCCTGTTTTATTATTTCTGCTTCCCTTGCATCTTTTTCTGCTTTTATACTTTTATTTTGCAGATTTTGAATTAAATCTTCAAATTCAAGAGTATCTTTAGAAATTAATTTTTTTGCATCACCTATAATATGTTCTTGAAGTCCAAGCCTCCTTGATATTTCAAAAGCATTGGATTTCCCAGGTATACCTATTAATAATCTATAAGTAGGTCTTAAAGTTTCTACATCAAATTCTACAGAAGCATTTTCTACTCCATTGGTTTTTAAAGCATAAGCCTTAAGTTCACTGTAGTGGGTAGTTGCTATTATCTTTACATGCTTTTCTCTTAAGTTTTCAAGGATAGAGATGGCAAGAGCAGCCCCTTCAGTAGGATCCGTCCCCGCTCCAAGTTCGTCAAATAAAACTAAAGAATTTTCATCAGCTTTTTCAATGATTTTTACTATATTAGTCATATGAGATGAAAATGTAGAGAGACTTTGCTCTATACTTTGTTCATCTCCAATATCTGCAAATACTTCCTTATAGAAACTTACAGAAGAGTGCTCTTTAGCTGGTATGAGTATTCCGCTCATAGCCATAATATGGAGAAGTCCTACAGTTTTCAAAGTTACAGTCTTTCCTCCTGTATTTGGCCCCGTAATTATAAGAGATGTAAATTCATTTCCAAGGTATATATTAGAAGGTACCACTATTTTAGGGTCTATAAGAGGATGCTTACCCTCTATTATGTCAAAACTTCCATCTTCATTTACAGTAGGACATATTGCATTGATAAAGCTTCCATATTTAGCTTTTGCAAAAATAAAGTCTAACTCCCACAATATATTTGCATTGTTTCTTATAGATACTATATGCTCATAAACTTTAGCAGCAAGTTCAGATAATATTCTTTCTACTTCAGCTTTTTCTTTTAGCATGAGTTCTTTTATTTCATTATTAAGATTTACAAGACTCATAGGTTCAATAAATAAAGTAGCTCCTGATGCACTCTGATCATGTACAAGACCTGGCACAAAACTTTTATTTTCTGACTTTACAGGAATAACATACCTATCTCCTCTTATAGTGTATATATTATCTTGAAGATACTTTGCATTGCTTCTCATTATAGAATTAACTTTATCCTTAATAGAACTATTTTTTTCTTTTAATGACTTTCTTATATTAAAAAGCTTATCACTAGCTCTATCTGAAATTTCATCTTCACTTATTATTATATAAAGTATTTCATCTTCTAGCCTCTTTATAGGAATTAGTCCTTCACAAAGATCTTCTATAATAGGAAAAGCTTCTTCTTCATCCTTTCTGCTTAAATATTCTTTAAATCTTCTTGAACATCTAAGCATTTGAGCTATCTTTAATAGCTGTCCTGCTACTACTCCTGCTCCTTTTTCAATTCTGCTTATACTGTCTCTTACATCATACAAACCTTCAAAAGGGGGTGTTCCCTTTTTAGAGATAAGTATTAAGGCTTCCTTGGTTTCTAATAAATGCTGTCTTACCTCATAAACATTGTCATAAGGCTTTAATTCATCTATTAGCTCTTTTGCAGCAGATGTTGCTACATATTTTTTAATTTGTTCTTTTATTTTATTAAATTCTAATATATTAATAGATTTTTCATTCATAGCCTACAGTCCCTTCAATATTTATTCTACCCCTCTTTTATAGTGTCCTCTTGTATATTCAGAAAAATCTTCATTCCAAACTCCTTTTAATGCAGCTTCTATAATTAATTTAGTATTAGCATAATCTTCATCAATAAAATCCATTCTAAAAGAGTTTACTCCTAAACTTTCTATATCTTCTTTATTATCTATAAGATTAATAGGAGATGAATTGTATATATAGCTTCTGCAAAATTTATCGGTTTTTACTACAAACTTTTCATTTTTTCTGTCTTTAAGAAGGAACTCTCCTCTCATACATTCACCACTGCACTTTTTTGCTTTAGATTTACCTCCCATTACACTTCCAATAGGGCAGTATTCACTTACCATTAGCTCAGCTCTCCCATAAATAAGCATTTGACAAGGCAAATTGCTTTCTTTTAATAGTTCTTTTATTTCTTTTCTATTTAACTCTAGGCTCAGGCAGTTAAAATAAGTATAATCCTTAAAGAAAGTTAAAGCATATTTGTTAAATATATTAAGCTTGTAATCACCTATTATATTGATTTTGCCCCTATATTTTCTTATAATGCCTAAATTGGCGGTAACTATTCCTTTTATATAAGGTTCATTTCTTTCTATGAAATCACATACTTCACTAAACTCTTCCTTTATTATATTAGGTATCTTTAAATATAAATTTTTATGGCTTATATTTTTAATTTCTTTTTCTTCTAATGCATCATAACCTCTATAAAAACAGTTTAATATTATAGCTTCTACTTCTGATTCTAAAGCTGCTTTAAGTTGATCTCTTGTACTTACTGTTACCATAAACTTTAAGATTTTTAAAGCATTTTCTGATTGCTTGATTTTTAAAACCTCTTTAAGTTCTATAGCCTTAGCAGATTCATAATCTCTTCTATAAGAAGCTATTATATCCTGTAAAATTTCATCCATAAGCTGTCGCCTTAAAGCATTAATAGCTGAAATAGGTATAAATCCCTCTTCATATAAAACAAATTTAATATCTTTTATTTTAAAAGGAGTATCTTTGGTTTTCCTTAGATTTTCTTCTATCTTTTCCTTTGTCACAGCTCTTCTTAATGCTTTTTGCACTACTTTTCCTGAAACTTCATAAATTTTTTCATGATAATATGCTTTTAATTTAAAGGGTTTATCTATTTCATAATATACGTCTAGATCTATATCTATTTTAATATAATAAGGATTTTTATAATAATCTTCATAATATTTCATTAAGTTTGAATCATAAGTTTTAAATAAAATATCATTTTTGGAATAATCTAAAGGATATATTTTTACTCTATCACCTTTTACAGCTTTAGAAAGCTCTTTACCATTTAAAATTATTTTTGATATGGTAAATCCACCTTCTCCATTTCTAATACCATCACCTTTATTAATATCCTCTTCTAAAGTTATGTTTAAATCTTTATCTGCTTTTCCTATGCATATTCCTGTATTTTTTGGGAAAGAGTAAGCCATCATAGCATTACCTTCATTACTATAAAGATAAGCACTAGAAAATCCTTCCCTATTAAAAAGCTGCAAAAGTTCTTTTTTACTCTGTAAGGTGTTTAAAATTTTACCCTGTTCATAATATTTATCTATAGATTTTCTGTAGTTATGTACTACTCCTGCAACATATTCTGGTCTTTTCATTCTTCCTTCAATTTTAAGTGAATAGGCTCCGCTTTCCAGTATATCTTCTATATTATCAATAGTACACATATCTTTAGGACTTAAAATATAAGCACTCTTTTCTTCACCACTACTCTTATTAATAAGAGTATAAGGAAGCCTGCAAGGTTGAGCACACCTTCCCCTATTCCCACTTCTTCCGCCTATTAAGCTGCTCATAAGACACTGACCTGAATAACATATACACAATGCTCCATGAATAAAAATTTCTGTTTCTATATTTAAATCTTTTGATATATATTTTATTTCATTTAAAGATAATTCTCGAGATAATACAATTCGGCTAAATCCAGATTCTTTTAAAAATAGTGCCCCTTCTCCATTATGAATAGTCATCTGAGTGGAAGCATGTAATTCAAATTTGGGGAAAAATTTTTTTATGCAGTAAAATGCTCCCAAATCCTGTATTATTAATGCATCTACTCCTATTTCATATAAAAATTTTACATACTCTATAACTTCTTTCATCTCATTACTTTTTATAAGAGTATTAATAGTAATATATACTTTAACTCCATATAAATGAGCGTAATCTACAGCATCTTTTAATTCATTATCATCAAAGTTAGAAGCATAAGCTCTTGCAGAAAACCTGCTTCCACCCATATATACTGCATCTGCTCCAGAATTTATAGCTGCATATAGGCTCTCCATACTTCCAGCCGGTGCTAATAGTTCAACTTTCATATTTTACTCCTCGCTTTTATGCATTTTAATAACAATTAATACTAAATTATATTATACCCTATATTGTTTCAATATCAATTATAAATATAACTATTAAAATGAACACCTCATGTAATGTAAATTACATGAGGTGTTTATTTTGTATTGCCAGGAACAAGAGGATTTTTATTCTTTTTAATTTTTACTAAATCTATCTGATTTTCTAGAAGCTTATGTTGAACATCTATTAATTTGTACTTTGAAGTTTGAAGTTGAAATTTAAGTTCCTTATTAGCTATTTTAAGATCATTATTTTCTTTTAAGTAATTTTTAGCTGTTTCTTGAAGAACTTCCATTTCTTTTTTTATATTTAGTAATTCCTCTTCTATATCCTTTTTACTTTCATTTTGAAGAGCATTTATTTTATTTTGAAGTTCTTTATTATAATTTTCTAAATGCATCAGTTGCTTTTTTAATGCTTCCATCTGTTCCTTCATATTTTCTTCATTTTCTATCAATCTTTTAACTTTATTCATAGCCTCATCATAATATTTTTCATATTTAAAAAAATCATCTGCAGCATTAATCGCTGTTAAGATAGCAGCTGAAGAAGCACTTAACTTATTGTTATTTTCCATTATAGTCCTCAATCTTTTATCAACGTAATTTGCTACCCTATGTAAATACTCTTCACTTTCATCACCTTTTAAATTATATTCTATTCCATTTATTTTTACAGTTATTACGTTCATTCAAACACCCTCTTAATAAATTCAATTTTTTTGGGGAATATATGTTAACCACAATTATATTTTAACATATATTCCCCTTATGTTAAACATGAATTTATCTTAATTGAGCACCTAATTTATATTCAAGAGATCTTAATATCTTATCATGAACTTTATTTACTTCTGTATCTGTTAAAGTTTTATTTTCTGCTCTATAAGAAATAGCATAAGCTACACTCTTTTTTCCACTAGGTATTTGTTTTCCTGTATAGATGTCAAATAACTTAACGGATTCAACTAGGCTTCCACCTTGTTTTCTTATTATATCTTCAATTTCTTGAACAAGTACAGTTTCATCTACCATTACTGCAATATCTCTTGTTACAGCTGGAAATTTTGGAAGAGGCATATAATTTTTATTTAAATTTGATCTTTCATATAATAGATCTAAATTTAATTCAGCTACATAACAAGGTACATCAATACCATATTTTTCAGAAACTTTAGGATGGATTTCCCCTAAAATACCAACTAAGTCTTTCTTTATATATAAATCTGCTGTTTTCCCTGGATGAAAAGTTGGATTTTCACTTTGTCTCTTATAAGTTTCACCCTTTATGCCAAAACCATTAACTATATTTTCTACTATTCCTTTAATATCTAAATAGTCTACATCTCCATAAAGGCCTATAGTTAAAATGTTTCTTTCTTCTGGAAGAGCACTTCCTTCTTTAGGTAAATATATTTTGCCTATTTCAAATAATCTTGCTGCTTCATTGTTTCTAGAATAGTTTCTTTCAAGAGCCTCTAGCATTGAAGGTAAAGAAGTTGTTCTCATTATACTGTAATCTTCACCTAAAGGATTTTTTATAGTAATTACCTTTCTTAAAAGACTATCTGAAGGAATATTTATTTTATCGAATACCTTTGGACTTACAAAAGAATAGCTAATTGATTGATTCAATCCGCATGCCATCAATATTTCAATTAATTTATCATCCATCTTTTGCTTTTTATTCTTTCCATCTTTTAAATTGCTAGTAGTTACTATGGTAGTTGGTATATTATTGTACCCATAAATTCTTGCAATTTCTTCTGCTATATCTTCTTTTATATTTATATCAATTCTAAAAGTAGGAACGGATATATCCAGCATATCTCCTTCTATATTGGTCTTTAATTCCAATCTGTCTAAATATGCTTTCATTTCTTCTTTAGACAAATCTGTTCCTAAAAATTTATTTATCCATTTGGAATCTACCTGTATTTTCTTTTGTTGAACTTTTTCATTATATACATCTATAGTGCCTTTCATAACTTCTCCTGCACCTAGCTGTTCTATAAGATTACAAGCTCTGTCCATAGCTATAGAAACCAGATTAGGATCTATATCTTTTTCAAATCTGGAAGAAGATTCTGTTCTTATTGAAAGTCTCTTTGAATTAACTCTAATATTTGTTCCATCAAAATTTGCACACTCAAAAACCACTTCTGTTGTATCTTCTTTTATTTCTGAATGAAGACCTCCCATTATTCCTGCTAAAGCTATAGTATCTTCACCATCTTTTATAGCAAGCATATCTGAATCTAAAGTTCTTTCAATTTCATCTAAAGTAATAAATTTTTCTCCCTGTTTAGCTCTATCTACTACTATATGACCTGTTTTAATCTGTCTTCTGTCAAAAGCATGCATAGGCTGACCAAGTTCTAACATAACAAAATTTGTTATATCTACTATGTTATTTATTGGTCTTACACCTGCCTCCATAAGTCTCTCTTGAATCCAAGCTGGTGAAGGAGCTATTTTAACATTTTTTACTCCTCTTGCCATATATCTTTTGCATAAATTATCTTTTACATTTACCTTTAAAGTATCTTCTATGGATTCATTTATGTTTGAATTATAGCATAATTCAGGGTACTTATAATCTATACCAAGAGTTGCTGCTGTTTCTCTTGCAATACCTATAACGCTTAAGCAATCAGGTCTATTGGAGGTAATCTCAAAATCTATTACTGCTTTATTAAGACCTAAAACATCTTTTATATCTTTACCTATAGGAGTATCTTGAGGAAGTATCATTAATCCATGAACTTCAACATCTCCAGCTATATCTAATTCTTCTTCAGAACACATCATTCCATTAGATACTATACCTCTTAATTTGCCTTTTTTAATCTTCACACCCTTAGGAAGAGAAGCTCCATGAAGAGCTACAGGTACTATATCTCCCTCTTTCATATTGTTTGCCCCTGTAACAATTTGAACCAGCTCCTGCTGTCCTACATTAAGCTGGCAAATAACCAGTTTGTCAGCATCTGGATGAGGCTCTATTTTTTCAAGTTTTCCTGTTACTACATTTTGAATCTCATCTCCTGTAGTTATAACTTCTTCTACTTTTGAACCAGACAAAGTTAATCTATCTCCTAATTCCTTTGCACTGATATCTATATCAACATAATCTGTAAGCCATTTATAAGGTACCTTCATAAATTATCTCTCCTCACTTAATTAAAATTGATTTAAAAATCTCATATCACTTTCATATAGAAGTCTTATATCATCTATACCATATTTAAGCATAACCATCCTATCTACGCCAAACCCAAAGGCAAATCCACTATATACTTCAGGATCTATACCGCAATTTCTTAAAACTTGAGGATGTACCATACCACAACCTAAAAGTTCTATCCATCCACTGCCTTTACATACCTTGCAGCCTTCTCCATTACATACAAAGCAGGTAGCATCCATTTCAGCGGAAGGTTCTGTAAATGGGAAATGATGAGGTCTAAATTTTGTTTCAATTTTATCTCCAAACATCTTTCTAGCAAAAAGCTCTAGTGTGCCTTTTAAGTCTGCAAAGGTTATTCCTTTATCTATCACAAGTCCTTCCATCTGATAGAATATAGGTGAATGAGTGGCATCTGCTGCATCAGAACGATATACCTTTCCTGGTGATATCATCTTTATTGGAGGTTTTTGATTTTCCATAACTCTTATTTGAACCGGTGAGGTTTGAGTTCTTAAAACTACATTATCATTTATATAAAAAGTATCCTGTTCACTTCTTGCTGGATGGTTTTTAGGTATATTTAAAGCTTCAAAATTATAATAATCAAGTTCTACTTCTGGACCTTCTTCAATAGAAAATCCCATAGAGATAAATATTTCTTTCATACTCTCTAAAGTTAAATCTAGAGGATGCCTTTTCCCTACAATGCTTTTTCTTCCTGGCATAGAAATATCTATGGTCTCTTTTTCAATTTTTAATTTATTTTCTATTTCCCTTATAGAACTTAATCTATCTTCTATAAGAGTTTCTAGATTTTCTCTTACTTCATTGGCTAACTTGCCTATAACAGGTCTTTCTTCCTTTGAAAGTCCTCCCATACCTCTTAATATAGAGGTTAATTCTCCTTTTTTCCCTAAATATTTTACTTTTATAGCTTCTATTTCATTAGTAGAAGCAACTTGCTTTATTTCATTTAATGCTTTTTCTCTTATTAAAGCCAACTGATCCTTCATATATTAAATCTCCTTTCATATAATGTATATTATAAACTGCCCTAGGCAGCTATTGGCAAACAAAACTATTTTTGAGCATATAAAAAACTCCATCCCTAAAAGGGACGGAGTTACCGCGGTACCACCCTAATTAGCAGTATAACTGCTCTCTTAAATAGCTTAACGGACTTATCCGTCAATAGCTACTAATACTTCGCTATTGAAACTCCTGAGTGAACTTCAAAATAAAACATTATTAAAAGGGCTTACAGTCTGCGACCCTTTCTCCCTGGAAAATTTTTTATTTTTACTCTCTCTATCATAGTTACTATATATTAAATTGTGTTTTAAAGCTATTATACCTGTATTAATAAAATTTTTCAACATTAATTCACATGTTTTTGTCTAACAACTTCAAACATCATTATGGAAGCTGCTACTGCTACATTTAGAGATTCCGCTTCTCCTGGCATAGGTATCTTAACTTTAACATCTGCCATAGAATATATTTCACTGCTGATTCCATTGCCTTCGTTACCAACACAGATAACTATATTCTCTTTTAGATTTTCATCATAAAAGTTTTTTTCACCTTCTAAAGAACTTACTATAAATCTATATCCTTTATTTTTTAAACTCTCTACTATAGAATAGTTAAAGTCTTCAATAATAGGAATATGAAATATAGAACCCATGGTAGCTCTTAAGGTTTTATCATTATATAAATCCACTGTACCTTTGGTAATAATAATTCCTGAGGCACCGCTAGCATGAGCAGATCTTATGATGGTTCCTGCATTTCCTGGATCTTGAACTTTATCAATTAACACATAAAATCCATTATCTTTTATGGATTGATTATTTTTTTTATTTACTATGGCAAGTATGCCCTGAGGATTTTCTGTTTCGCTTAAAGCTTTAACTAAAGCATATTTCATTAAATATACTTTAGTATAACTTTTTAGAGCTTCATAGTCTATATTAAACCTATCCTTTGATTCATCACATACTATCAGATATTCCACCGAAAAATCAGAATCTAAAGCTTCTTTAACAAATCTTAATCCTTCAACTATGAATTTGCCTTCTAAAGTTCTATGCCTTTTATCTTTAAGTTTTTTTATTTCTTTAAAAAGAGGATTTTCTTTGCTTTCAATAGTAGTCAAAGCATTCACCTCTATTTTGAAATCATGCTTTCAAATTTGCTTAGATCATCAACTTCTCCTATGGCTACAAGAATATCTTTAGTTTCTATTATATCTTCAGCATTTGGAGATACATTGATGTCACTTCCCCTCTTTATTGCCATAACATTTATTCCATAATTTGCTCTTACATTTAGCTCTCTCAAACTCTTTCCATACCAGTTTTCTGGAGCTTCAATCTCAATTATGCTGTAATCAGGAGATAACTCTATATAATCTAATATATTAGAAGATACAAGATTATGCGCTACTCTTACTCCCATATCTTTTTCAGGAAGAATTACTCTATCTGCTCCTATTTTATAAAGTACTTTAGCATGCAGCTCACTATGACCTTTTGCAATTATATACTTAACTCCTAATTCTTTTACTAATAGTGTAACCATTACACTAGCTTGAATATTGGAGCCTATAGTTATTACAGCCACATCGAAGTTTCTTATACCTAAAGTTCTTAAAGCATTTTCATCTGTAGCATCCATTTGTACTGCATGAGTTACTCCATCTGATATTTCTTGAACTAATTCTTCTTTCAAATCAATAGCAAGCACATCATGCCCCAAAGCATATAATGTTTTAGCTACAGATGTACCAAATCTCCCTAATCCTATAACTACATATTGTTTATTTGACATAAAAAGCACCCCTTAACCTACTAATATTTTGTCTTCTGGATATTTAATTGAAGATATAGATTTTTTATTTGTTAATGCAATGGCTACAGTCATTGGACCAACTCTGCCGCAATACATGGTTAATGCAATTAACACTTTACCTATACTAGATAGTTTTTGTGTAAGTCCAAGAGTTAAACCTACAGTACCAAAAGCAGATGTAACTTCATAAAGCAAATATTCAAATGATGCCCCTACTTCAGTAATAGATAAAATCATAGTTACAATTATAACTAATCCTAACCCTAAAGTTGAAATTGCAAAAGCTCTATATACTATTTCTTTTGGTATTCTCTTTTTAAATACTTCTGTATCTTCTCTTCCTTTAATTACAGATACCAAAGTCATTAAAAGAATTCCTGCTGTAGAGGTTTTAATACCGCCAGCGGTAGAACCTGGAGAACCACCTATAAACATAAGTATTATGGTTAAAAATATTCCTGCTGTAGTCATTCCTGAAGTAGATATAGAATTAAATCCTGCTGTTCTTGGAGAAATTGAGGCAAATAAAGAAGAAAGTATTTTGCCTTTAAAACTCATATTCTTTATAGTCTCTGGATTATTTACTTCAAATATAAACATTAATATTGCTCCACCAAATACTAAAAATGCAGTCATAGCAATAACCACTTTAGAATGTAGTGATAATTTTTTTATACCCCTATAATTATATATTTCTGACCATACTGCAAATCCTAATCCTCCAATTACTATAAGTGAACCTATAGTAAGTATAATAACAGGATTTTCAGCATAACCAGTTAGACTTGAAAAGTTTCCTATGAGATCAAATCCAGCATTACAAAATGCAGATATAGCATGGAATATACTAAAATAAATACCTTTTGCTAAACCATAATCAGGAATAAACTGTGTAGATAAAAGTAATGCACCTATAAGTTCTACAGAAAATGTAAACATTAAAACATACTTAGCTAGTTTTACTAGACCTTGTAAATTAAATGAGTTCATTGATTCCTGTAGAAGAAGTCTTTCTTTCAAAGTTATTTTCTTACCTACAAGCAGTGCAAGCAATGTAGCAAAGGACATAAATCCTAATCCGCCTATTTCTATTAAGCACATTATAACTGTTTTACCAAAATAGTTCCAGTGGGTTCCAGTGTCCACAGTTACTAGTCCTGTAACACATACTGCTGAAGTAGATGTAAAAATACAATCTAAAAAATTGGTACTATTTCCATCAGCTGATGCTATAGGTAATGTTAGCAGTATTGCTCCTGTAAAGATAACAATAGCAAATCCCAATGCTAAAATCTGTACAGGATTTAGCTTTAATTTTTTACTAAAGTTTGTTTTCATTTATAATTCACCCCAAGGCTTAATTAAAATAATTTTAATATATAATAATTATTATATGTGTAAAAAAAAATTTAATTAATAAGCAAAAATGCGACTTGTAGTCGCATTATTAAGCATTTATTTGTTTTTTAGCTACTTCTACTAAATCTGAAAAAGCTTTTGGATCATTTATAGCTATTTCAGATAACATTTTTCTATTTATATCAATACCTGCAAGTCTTATTCCATTCATAAACTTTGAATAAGAAAGTCCATTCATTCTTGCAGCAGCATTTATTCTTGCTATCCACATCTTTCTGAAATCTCTCTTTTTTAATCTTCTTCCTACATAAGCATTTCTAAGTGCTCTTATTACTGATTCATTAGCTGTTCTAAAAAGCTTACTTTTTCCACCATAATAACCCTTTGCAAGTTTTAGAACTTTTTTATGATTTTTACGAGAATTAACTGCTCTCTTAACTCTTGCCATCTTGTAAACCTCCTATTTAGTATATCTATTATAGATATGGTAATAATTTCTTCATTACTTTTTCTTGTGTTGTTGATACGTAGCCTGTTTTTCTTAAATTTCTTTTTCTTTTTTGACTCTTTTTAGTTAATATATGGCTTTTATAAGCTTTAGCTCTCTTTAGCTTACCACTTCCTGTTAATTTAAATCTTTTAGCTGCTCCTCTATGAGTTTTCATTTTTGGCATGATAAAATCCTCCTCTCAAGTTATGCTTTTTTAGGTGCCAAAACCATGGTCATATTTCTTCCTTCTAATTTGGCTGGCTTTTCAGTTACGCATACATCTTGTAATTTAGCTTGAAAATTTTCTAATATCTTTTGTCCTATATGAGAATAATCAGCTTCTCTTCCTCTAAATCTCACAGTAACCTTAACCTTATCGCCATCTAGCAGAAATTTTCTAGCGTTATTAGATTTAATCGTAATATCATGTTCTTCAATATTAGGACTTAATCTTATTTCTTTAATGGTTATTACTTTTTGTTTCTTTTTTGCTTCTTTTTCTTTTTTAGACTGTTCATATATAAATTTACCAAAATCCATTATTTTACAAACTGGTGGATTAGCATTAGGTGATATCATTACTAAGTCTAAGTCTGCTTCTTCTGCAATTTTGAGTGCCTCTTTAGGTGAAATTACGCCTAACTGGCTTCCATCATGAGAAACTACTCTTATTTCTTTTTCTCTAATTTCTTCATTTACAACAAAATTTTTATTAATATTTTTCACCTCCGAATAAAGTATGAAATATTATATAAATTAAATTTAAACATATAAAAAAGGGACGGCATCTGCCGTCCCTTTATTATCATTTAGAATAATCTATGATACATAAAACCTTACTAGCTTTGCTGTAAGGTGAGAAACGGCTGTTTCTTCTTAACAAAATTATTTTAGCATTAATATCTATTCTTGTCAATATGCTAACCAATAATTTTTTTATCTATTTCTTCTTTTACTTTTGATATAAATTCATCTAGCTCCATAGAACCCATATCTCCAGATTTTCTATTTCTAACCGCAATCTTGTTATCATTCATTTCTTTATCTCCTATAACAAGCATATAAGGTACCTTTTGCAACTGTGCTTCTCTTATCTTATAACCTATTTTTTCATTCCTTAAATCAATTTCTGCTCTAATCCCTGCTTTTTTAAGTTTTTCATATATGTCCTTTACATACTCATTTTGATTGTCTGTTATATTCATTATTTTAACTTGAACTGGTGCAAGCCAAGTTGGAAATGCTCCTGCATAATGTTCTATAAGTATTCCTATGAACCTTTCTACGCTACCAAATACCACTCTATGAACCATAACAGGTCTATGTTTTTCTCCATCTGGTCCTATATAATTTAAATCGAATCTTTCAGGCATTTGGAAGTCAAGCTGTATAGTTCCACATTGCCATGTTCTTCCTAAACAATCTTTTAAGTGGAAGTCTATTTTAGGTCCATAGAAAGCTCCATCACCTTCATTTATCTTATACTCTAATCCTGCAGCATTTAAAGCATCTATTAAAGCATTAGTTGCATGTTCCCAATCTTCATCACTTCCCATAGAATTTTCAGGTCTTGTAGAAAGCTCAACGAAATATTCAAATCCAAATACTTTATAAAAACTATCTATTAATTTAATTACACCTAATATTTCGTCCTTTATCATGTCTTTTGTCATAAATATATGAGCATCATCTTGAGTAAAGCATCTGACCCTCATAAGTCCATGTAGAGCACCAGATAGCTCATGTCTATGCACTAATCCTAATTCAGCTAGTCTTAAAGGTAATTCCCTATAAGAGTGCATTGAATTTCTATAAGCTAAGATAGAACCTGGGCAATTCATAGGTTTTATAGCATAATCCCCTTCATCTATCTTTGTAAAATACATATTTTCTTTATAGTGATCCCAATGTCCTGATTGATGCCATAAAGCTTCACTCAATATTATTGGAGTTTTTATTTCATCATATCCTGCTTTTTCATGCATCTCTCTCCAATAATTTTCTAGAGTATTTCTAATCACCATACCTTTTGGTAAAAAGAATGGAAATCCTGGGCCTTCTTCATTTATAGTAAACAATTCCAATTCTTTTCCAAGCTTTCTGTGATCTCTTTTCTTAGCTTCTTCTAACATATTCAAGTATTGATCTAATTCGCTTTTTTTAGTAAAAGCAGTTCCATATATTCTTTGAAGCATTTTATTCTTTTCGCTGCCTCTCCAATAAGCTCCTGCTAAAGAAAGCAGTTTAACAGCCTTAACCTTACCTGTGCTTGGCACATGAGGACCAGCACACAAGTCTGTAAATTCTCCCTGTTTGTAGAAAGATATTACTGCATCTTCTGGAAGATCTTCTATAAGTTCAACCTTATAACTTTCTCCCTTTTCCTGCATGAACTTTATTGCTTCTTCTCTTGGAAGCTCAAATCTCTCTATCTCAAGATTTTCTTTAATTATCTTTTCCATTTCCTTTTCTACCTTTTCAAGCATATCAGGAGTAAATGTAAAGTCTGCATCAAAATCATAATAATATCCATTGTCTATAGAAGGTCCTATAGCAAGCTTAATTTCTGGATATAATCTTTTAACTGCTTGAGCTAATATATGAGAAGCAGTATGTCTTAATGTTTTCCTTCCACCATCATCTTCAAAAGTTAATATCTCTACAGAACAATCTTCATTTATAGTACTCATAAGTTCTGCTTTATTTCCATCTATTCTGGCCCCTAAAGCCTTTTTATATAAAGCAGGGCTTATTTTCATAGCTAACTCACTAATTTTTGTTCCTTTTTCAACTTCTATAATCTTTCCATCTTTTAAAGAAACTTTTACCATAATCTTTACCTCCAAATTTCATAATAATCTATATAAGTAAAAAAGTCTGCTTAATGCACTAAATTTAGTACTTAACCGAAAGTTATTTGTAGGCTTGAAGCTTAAATTTTACCATATAAAAAACTCGTCCCATAAAACAAAGGGACGAGTAGATCGCGGTTCCACCCTAATTGATAATTCTATTTAAATTATCCAACTTAAAGCCTTAACGCAGCTAACGTGAATACTTACTAAAGTTCAGTACCAAGCTCAAAGGTGGTTTTCCATATCTTTTACTTAAAGGATCTTTCAGCCAAGTATCCTTCTCTCTGAAAGTAATCTGATATCTACTCTTCCTTTTCACAGCTTATACATATATTCTATTATGATGTATTATATAACTAATAATGCATCATTGTCAACATATTCTTATACTTTTTTACTTTTAAAACTATTGCACATATTACAACTGCTACAAAAAGATACTCTATCTGTAAAAACATTTTTTATGGTATCCAAAATCTCTTTATTATTGCAATTTTCTTTACCGTGAATCACAATTTTTTTTGGCGCATTGGTTATAAGTCCGCTTATGATTATGTCTTCTATATTTATCATAGGACTATTTACCTTGCTATCTACCAAGTCATTTAAAAATTCTTCAAATATATCTTCTCCTGCTTTATCTCTCAAAAAATAATTTCCATCCTCAGTAATAATTATATTTACTTCATCTATCTTGCTTTCTTGAATATCAACAAAATATTTTAAAAGCTTAATGAATTCATTATACTCTTTTTCTACCATATATCTTTCCACTACTTTATCAGAAATGTCTTCTAAGTCTTCTTTAAGTTCTCTTATTCTAAAAGTAATAAATCCATCTATATTTATTTCATGATTTTCATCAATACAGCTTTTTATTTTATTTATGATATCATTTTTCCTATTTACATAATAGATATTAGCTTCATCTATATTTAAATCTTTATTTTTTAAAATTTCCATGATTTTATGCTGAATATCTGAAAGTTCATCATTTTTAATAAAAAAGTAGGTATCCGCAAGAAATTCATATATTTCATTTTCTTTAAAAATGTCTATAACTATATTATATAAAATCTGGCTGATTTGCAGATTGATTTTATCTTTTAATTCTTCGCTAAAGTCTTTATCATCACAAAATATTTTTATGAAGTGAGTATTTTTTTCTATGCTTTCACAAATACCTAAATTCTTACCTTTGAATTTAAAATAATTTTTAAGCTCTTGTAAATCTGCAGATATATCAATATCTTTTTCATAAATTATAGTCAATAAGAGCATAATCTCACTCCCTTCTTAAACATAGTATGTGTTTAAAGAGAAGGGATATACAAAAATATATTAACAATTATCGACAACATAGCATTAATGTTATAAAATTTATTATACTAGTAAAAAAGAGGAGATTAGATTATGAAATGCGCTATAGTAGACTATAGAACCTCTGAAGAAGAGGTGTACAATTTAGAATCTTTAGGTTTAAAAGTTCTATTATGCCCTCCTTCTAATAAATTATATAAAGCAGTAAATGGGCATCCTGATATGCAGATTCATATATTATCTAATAATGAAGTAATAATACAAAGAGAAATGAATAAAGATTTTATAAATAATTTAAAAATTCAAAACTTAAAAGTATACCTATCTTCAAATAATTTGGAAACAACTTATCCAAAAGATATAATATTAAATGCTCTTAATCTAGAAAACCTTTTTTTACATAAATTAAAATTTACTGATGCAAATTTAATAAACAAGGTAAAACATAAAAGGTTATTAAATGTAAATCAAGGTTATACAAAATGTTCTACGGCTGTAATTAGCAAAACCGCTGTTATGACTAGTGATATTTCTATAGCTAAAACTCTTAATAATGAAGGCATAGATGTTTTATTGCTGCCTCCTTCTAACATAGAGCTTCCAGGACTTGACTATGGCTTCATAGGGGGAACCTGCGGACTGATAGATGAAAAAAATATAGCTTTCTTTGGAAATATCCATAATTACATATATAAAAAAGAAGTGCTTGATTTTTTAAAAAAGCATAAAATAAATCCTATTTATTTAAGCAATGGTCCTCTTATAGACAGAGGAAGCCTTTTTATAGTATAAATACGGCAAGAAATCTTCTATGATGTGTTGCCATAAAATTTATTTATTACTAGTATATTAATCTTAGAAAAAATAGCAGGGTGTAACCACTCCATCCTGCTGTATTATAAGAATAAAAGCATATTGATTACCACAAAGATTAAACTACTTTAAGAAAATTACACATTGTCTTCATTAATACTTAAATTTCTATAGATTAAATCATCTCGTTTATCAAAACCAAGTGATTGCCAAAATTTATTTCCTAAATCGTTTGAAGCAAACGTAACAAGTGCAACTTTATTTATTTTTTCTTTTTTTAAAGCATTAAGTGCAGCACCTACTAAAGCTTTTCCAACTCCCTTTTCACGATAATCAGTATTGACTGCTGTATGATAAATATAACCTCTTCTTCCATCGTGTCCACATAATATTACACCTATAATATTATTTTCCACTTGTGCAACATAATTTGTGGTAGGATTTCTTCTTAAAAACTTTTCAATTCCCTCAAATGAATCATCTAAACTGCGCATACCCATTCCTTTTGTATCTGTCCATAATTGATATACTTTATCATAATCCTTAATTGTCATTAACTTTATTTCCATTCTTCCACTCTCCCAAAATCAATATAGATACTCTTCATGCACTTCAATTTCATTTAATAAAATTACTCAGAAAACTTATATGCTTCTTCGACTTAGGGATATATACTTGGTTTGAGATCAAATATTTTTTTTCATGTAATACCTCTTATGTCCCTGTGGACACTCGTCTAATGTTCCAAAAATTTCAAATCCATGTTTAAGATAAAAATCTTTCGCTTGGAAATCAAAAGTATCTAAATGAATCAAATGGCAATCATTTTCTTTGGCAATCTTCTCAACTTCTTTTAAAAGTTTTGAACCTAACCCTTCTTTTCTACACTCTTCTTTAACCCACAAAGTATCTATATAGAGGCAATTCCAACAGTACATCTTACTGAGTATTCCTGCAACAATCTCACCCTTTAAATCTTCAATAACTCTATTTATCCATAAAAAATCAATTTCTTGCTTAAGTGGTACTTTAGATAAGTTGTATTCAACTATTTTATCAACAATCAAATCAGATTCCTCAGCATTACTTTCTTTCATGATATAGTTATTCATAGCCATTTCCCCTCAAAATATTTTTAAATTTAGTCTGAAAGTTAATATTGAAATGAGATTGCGATGCATAATTCTACATATGTAACAGTAAGGACGATTCCTACTGCCACATAATAACTTTATTTTTTATAAGCAATATACCAGATGCTATTACCAACAAAACCACATTTTCTATATAATTTGATTGGATTATTTATGTTATTGCAATCTCCTGATACTGTTACAAAATCTGCTTTTCTTTTTAGTCTATTTAATAATTCATTTACTAAGGATGTACCAAGTCCTTTCCTTCTATATTCTGGTAAAACTTGTATCCACTCTAGTATTCCTTCCTTGGTGAACAAGTCTAAATCTGCCAAGCCAAATGCAACAGGTATATTCTTACCATTATTAATTTCATCAATAAATATCCATAAACTCTCATCATATACTTTATTTTTTATATATGCTTTTAACGTATCCTTTGTTATATCTGTATTAATATAGGATAGTTTTATTATTTCTAATGCAGAATCATAATCTTCTTCTCTATTTGGGTTAAAAGTTCTAAATTTATATCCTTTAGACAAATCCGATATATCTATTTGTATCAAAGCATGTTTTATTCTAAAATATTTATCTATTCTCTTGAAATTTCTTTTTATATCCTCTGATAATTGTAACCACTCTTTCTCATTGTATATCTTAATATATGAGGGCTTATGGAAGGTAGTTTCTTTCCAATATGGTAAAGCTGAATAGTCACAAGGATTTCTTAGATAGGATAATCTATTATGTATTTCATCACAATATTTATCCCATTTTAACTGAAATTCATCATTTGAAACAATGCATTTGGTTAAATCTATAGAAGAAAAAATACCTCTTTTTTCACAATCCCGCACATTTATTCTATATGCTTCCCAGTCAAGTTCCGAGATTTCCTCAATTGTAGGAATATAATCATAACCCATTTCAATTAAATAGCAAGTTCGTGTATGTCCATCTGTCATAACTAAACTATCACCTAATTTTTTAATAGGTACAGGTTCAAATAAACTAATATCAAAATTATTCCTTAAAAAACAAATTGAATCCTCATTTATATAAAACTGAGATGGATGGAGTCTGCTTGCCTCAATCCAAGTTATATTATTTTCATCCATTTCCTCACACCCCATTATTTGATATCCTTATTTTAACATTATTTAAGTATATTATATAGTTCAAAGTTCAAAGTAATTAAGATGCCACTATAATCTAAAGCATTACCCTATTAAAAATTCAATAATTTGTTATAATAAATAATATATTCAATGCAAAAATTACTAAGAATAGATTATTTTACATAACCTTTCAGAAAGGAGAACTATGAGCAATTTAACTGAAATAAATACTGCTGAGAATTTAAAATCTCTAGTTGATTTTAAACAAATAGATACTATTCCTAATAATAAGGATATTTCAAAAGATATTTTGAGAGCAACAGAAACGGGTCTTATAAATAGTTTTATAGACTCTAACTTAGCCTTAAGACCAAATCTTATAATAAACGATTATAGTAGCGGTACCAAAGTTTTAAGTGAAATTGTTACCGAACTTATGCATTGTGATGAGTTTATGATATCTGTTGCATTTATTACCAGCAGCGGAATTACTCCTCTTTTAGAAACTTTAAAGTATCTAGAGAAAAAAGGTATTAAAGGTAAAATTCTAACTACAGATTACCTAAACTTTAGTGAGCCTAAAGCACTAAAGAGGCTTTTAAAGTTTTCTAATCTTAGTATTAGACTATATGATAAAGATAATTTTCATACTAAAGGATATATTTTTAAGTTTAATGATCATTATAATCTAATCGTGGGTAGTTCAAACCTAACTCAAACAGCTTTAACCAAGAATAAAGAATGGAATATAAAAGTTTCTTCTTTAGAACATGGTTCATTAACCCAAAAGGTATTAAATGAATTTAATGCTATGTGGAAGGATGCTCTTGAGTTAACACCTGAGTTGATTGAAACTTACGAAAATGTATATTTAAAGCAAAGGGAATATGCTAGGAAAAGCGTTGTTCCTAGAATTTCTCAATATACTCTAAGGCCAAATAAAATGCAGCTCTCTGCACTTAACGCTTTAAAAAACTTAAGAGAAAAAGGCGCTAATAAAGGATTGCTAATCTCAGCTACTGGAACAGGTAAAACCTACTTATCAGCCTTTGATGTTAGAAATTTTAATCCTAAAAAAGCTTTATTTATTGTTCATAGAGAGCAAATAGCAAGTCAAGCTTTAGAAAGCTACCAAAATGTCTTTGGTGATACTAAAAGTATGGGAATCCTTTCAGGTAATTCCAAAGATATGAATAAGGATTTTATATTTTCAACCATCCAAACCTTATCAAAGGATGAAACACTAGCAATTTTTAAGCCTACTGAATTTGATTACATTATCATAGATGAGGTTCATAAAGCTGGAGCTGCAAGTTATACAAAAATTGTAGATTACTTTAAGCCTAAATTTTTATTAGGCATGACAGCAACTCCTGAAAGAAATGACGACTTTAATATTTTTGAAATGTTTGACTATAATATAGCTTATGAAATAAGACTTCAGCAAGCTTTAGAGGAAGATTTACTTTGCCCTTTCCATTACTTTGGCATCTCAGATATATCTGTAAATGGTATTGATTTAGACGATACTACTGAATTTAAATATTTAGTGGCGGATCAAAGAGTTGAGCATATTATTGATAAAATTAATTTTTATGGATATTATGGCCACCGTGTAAAAGGCTTAGTATTTTGTAGTGATAAAAATGAAGCTAAGGAGCTTTCTAATAAATTTAATGAACGTGGGCTTAAAACTTTAGCATTAACAGGTGAAAACTCCCAAGCTGAACGTGAACAAGCCATTGAACGCTTAGAACAAGATGAATTAGATAATTCTTTAGACTATATATTTACAGTAGATATTTTTAATGAAGGTGTAGATATCCCATCAGTTAACCAAGTAGTTATGCTAAGGCCTACCAAATCAGCTATAATCTTTGTACAACAGTTAGGAAGAGGCCTTAGAAAACATAAAAATAAAGAATTTGTTGTTATCATTGATTTTGTTGGAAATTACAATAGTAACTTTTTGATTCCTATAGCTCTTTCAGGCGATAGAACCTTTAACAAAGATACTATTAGAAAATATATTATGGAGGGCAATAGAATAATCCCCGGCTGTTCCACTATAAATTTTGATGAAATCTCTAAAAAACGTATCTTTGAATCTATTGATAAGGCTAATTTCAATGATATCAAAATAATCAAAGAAAGCTATAATAATTTAAAGCAAAAGCTAGGAAGAATTCCAAAATTAAAAGACTTTGATATTTATGAATCTATAGATCCTTTAAGAATTTTTGATAATAATTCTTTAGGTTCTTATCATAAATTTTTGACAAAATATGAAAAAAATTATGACATAGAGCTTACCCCTCTCCAAGAATCTTTTATAGAATTTATCTCTAAAAAACTTGCTAATGGCAAACGAATACATGAATTGGAAATGATTAAATGTGCTATAGATTCAAAATATAACTTAATGAGCACATTAAAAGCTATCTTGAAAGAAAAATATGATATAGACTTTAAAGATAGTACTGAAACTTCCATAGTTAATGTTCTTACAAACCAATTTGCTACTGGCAGTAGTAAAAATACCTATAGTCAATGCATCTTTTTAGAAAAATATAATTCAGACTATAAAATTTCTGATATTTTTAGAGAACAGCTTGATAATAGGCATTTTAAAGAAATGATTGAGGAATTAATAGAATTTGGCATACATAGATATAGAAGTTTATATATCAACCGTTATATGGATACCAATTTTCAATTATATCAAAAATACACCTATGAAGATGTATGTAGACTTTTAGAATGGGAAAAGGGAGAAGTAGCCCTAAACATTGGAGGTTATAAGTTTGATAAAAAAACAAAAACCTATCCTGTATTCATTAATTATGAAAAGTCTGATGATGTAGTAGATTCTATTAACTATGAAGATAGATTTATAAATTCATCTCAATTAGTTGCAATCTCTAAATCTGGAAGAACCGCAACCTCTGATGATGTAGTGCAAGCATATAATGCTGAAAAAGATGGAGTTGAAATGAGCTTATTTGTAAGAAAAAATAAAGATGACAAAACTTCAAAAGAATTTTATTTCTTAGGTAAAATCAGAGCTATAGGAACACCAAAAACTTTTACCATGAAAAATACTACAAAAACAGCTGTAGAAATTATGTATCAACTTTATACACCAGTGCGAGAAGATATTTATGAATATATAACCTCTTAACTAATTAGTCATAAAGATATATAACAATCATCAATGAAAATGGTGATAATAATTTATATATATTTTACAATCAACGAAAGAACTATGGAATACCTCCTAAGATATACTCCATAGCTCTTTTATTTCTATTTTTAATTATATAGATATCATTATATTTTCACTGGATATTTGCTTTCATATGCTTTAAGCTTTTCAACAACTAATATATCTGCTGGTACCCAATTAAGATTATCTAGCTCCCCTATAGTTACCCATTTAGCATCATTATGTGCATTTAAATGTAGTTTACCACCACATATATGGCTTATAAAACAATGCATTGTAAGATGAAAGTTTGGATAATCATAATCAATAGTTGTTAAATGATCACAAACATCAATGTCTACCTCTAGCTCTTCTTTAATTTCACGGACAAGAGCTTCCTTCTTTGTTTCTCCAAGCTCCATCTTTCCTCCTGGAAATTCCCACATATCTATAAACTCTCCATAACCCCTACGAGTTACTAATATCTTGTTTTCATGCTTTATAATTGCTGCAACTACTTCTATTGTTTTCATATGTACCCCCGTTTTTTCTTGCTAATATTAAATAATATTTAATTTATGGTATATGTTAATTATTTATAAGCCTTAATATTATTATAACACTTTGGAAGTCTACTTACTATGTATTGGGGAACATATAAATTTTGCATAAAAAAGAACCTTGATTTATCAAGGTTCTAACTGTGTTTCCTTTGTATGCTTACTACTTTCTCCACATGTGTCGTGTTCTGTATAGGAACACACTTTTTCGTCTTTTGAATCACCATTTGATTTTACCACATCTTTACCTTTTAATGAATGGCTCATGCCAGAATTAAATATGAATGTTAGCATATATGGATCTTTATTTCCTTCTTCATCCGTTCCACCTAATATTATTTTATTAACTGCACTTTCAAAAACTACTCTATCAAATTCTTTTATAGGCTTATTGCTATCAAAAACTTTTCTAAAACTTTCAATTCGTTTTTTTACATCAATATTATCTTCATTTACAAGTTCTGCTTCATCTCTTTGAGCTTTAAGTTTTTCTAATTCAGTCGATAGTTCTGTATATTTAAGTTCATAAGTATCTTTGTCTATCATTTCATCTATTCTCATATCAACTAATTTTCTAATCTTATTTTCTATAGCTGAAACTTCTCTTTGAAGCTTTTTTAATTCTTTTATAGAATTAGTAGCATTAATTGTATTTTCTACTGTTTCCATAAATTCTTCTACTATTTCTTTATTTTGAAGACAAAACATATTAAATGCTTCCAGAAATGCATTTTCTATTATCTTTTCGTCTATACCTTTACTATCTGGGCAGTATTTCTTACCTTTTTTAGTTGATACTACACAATGCCAAATGGTCTTTTCATGAGAAGTATTACTATGCCATCTTCTTCTTGTAGCAGTTCCTCCACAGAAACCACATTCTATTTTACTGCTAAATGCAAACTGCCTGCTATATTTTTCTTTTCTTCCCATGTTGCTGCTTCCTGAATTTCTCTTATTTAATATCTTCTGAGCTTCATTAAACATTTCTTCTGAAATAATTGCTTCGTGATGGGAGTTAATATAATATTTTTCTTCTTCTCCCATATTATCAAGCCTTCTATGAGATATCGGATCAACTGTAAAAGTCTTACCTAGCAGTAAATCGCCTTTGTATTTTTCATTTTTAATAATACCTCTTACAGAACCATCATTCCAGTTTGTACTTCCTTTTTTTGTTTTATACTTTAATTTAGTAAGCTCTTTTGCTATTACAAAACAGCCTGCACCTTCCACATATCTTTGAAAAATATATCTAACAGTCTTAGCTTCTTCTTCATTTATTGTAATTACTTTATTTATTGGATCGTAGTCATACCCTAAACAACCATTGAATCCAACCATTTCTCCTCTTTTCATTTTCATCTTCAATCCCATTTTTACATTAGCTGAAATGGATTCGCTTTCTTGTTGAGCTAATGAACTTAAAATAACTAGCAGCATTTCACCATTCATTGTTAGGGTATTAATATTCTCCTTTTCAAATAAGATTGCAACATTATGTTCTTTAAGTAATCTTACATATTTTAATGTATCTAATGTGTTTCTTGCAAATCTGGATATCGACTTAGTTATTATTAAATCAATTTTTCCATCTACTGCATCATTTATCATCCTCTGAAAATCTAACCTTTTATCTGTCTGAGTTCCACTAATCGCTTCATCTGCATATATATCAACGAGTGCCCATTCTGGCTTATTTTCTACCATATTTCTATAATGTTCTACTTGAGAATTATAACTACTTAATTGTTCTTCTGAATCCGTACTTACTCTGCAATAAGCAGCTACTCTTAATCTTTCAATAACCTTTGCATTTTTTCTATTAACTCTGCTTGTATTAGCTTTTATCACCTGAACATCTGCCATATGAATCGCCCCTTCAAAACATGTATTCCTATAACTTATTAGTTATTATTATACGACTCCTATCATGTTTTTTCAAGCGCTGATCATACTAATCTTATATTTTTTCATTAATTCATTTTTTATTGCTATAAATTCCTTATTTGATATCAAATTTAATTTTAATAATTGGCTTAACATTGCAAGCTGAACACTATATTTCATGTTATTATCCATATAATAATATCCCCCTTACTTTTGCTCAATAAAGTAACAGGCAAAGAATTAAAAGGTCACTAATTCTTTGCCTGTTACTTATAAATTCAATTTATATTTGTTAATTTTTAATATAGGAAAAGCAGCTACTCCTGTAATTGCTTTATATTGTTATAAAAATATTCTTCTTTTTTAACTTTCCTAAAAAATCTTCTCACATCCTCAAGAGAATCTGTTACCCTGTAATCTTTAAGAGCTTGAAGCACTCTTTTTCTGTACTTTCCTTTTAAGCTTACTCTATAGTCAAGTATTGAAATAACACCTGTATCCGTTTCACACCTTATAAGCCTTCCCATACCTTGCTTTAGCTTTATCAGCATTTCTGGGAACACAATGTGGTCTATAAACTTCTTCAGCTCCTCATATTCCATTTTCTTATGATCATATATTGGTGTTGGAGTTGGAAAAGGAAGGTTCACAATTATTAGCGAGGATAAAATATCCCCAGGGCAGTCAACACCTTCCCAAAAGGAACCAGTTGCAAATAAAACACCGTTTCTGCTCCTTTTATAGGCATCAACGATGTTTCTCTCACTTTTATCCATCTTAAATAATGTATATTTTATTTTAGTTTTTGTTAATTGATATACCTTTGATAACAGTGAATAGGAGGTAAATAAAACCACTGCGTGTCCAAAAGATACATCTATAAGTTTCAAAATCTCTTCTGCTACAGCTGATATATATTCCTCACTTTGCTTATCTGGATAAGGTATGTTTTCACTAATATATAGTAAAGTGTTATTTTTATAGTCATAGGGTGATGAGTAACTTACTTCGCTCAGCTTATTACTGTATCTCATATCTATTCCTGAAATGCTTTTAAAATAATTAAAGCCTCTATCATCTGAAAGTGTACCTGATGTTAGTATCTTAGGCACTCCACTTTTCCATAGAACCTTATAAAGCTGTTTTTCCATATCAGTTGGAATAGAGCAAATAGAAATTAACCTTTCACTTTGTGGATTTTCAAGCCAATAAATTATATTAACCGACCTATGAAATATTTCTATAACTTCTCTTAAATTTTCAATCATTAACTCAAGCTGTCTATTTTTTTCAATATCAGCTTTACAATATAGACTTATCTTATCAAGTTTTAAAATGATATTCCCAAGTATTTTTCTTTCATATGCTCCAAGTTTAACTCTAATCTGGGAACTCTCTTCCTCAAGCTCAATGTTTTTTAACTGATTTAAAAGACTTTGATAGAACTTTTTAGCCTCCAGAGATAACTCATCTAAATAGCCTTTTGCCACTGTCAAGTATGGTTTATTTCCCTTCATTTTACTTTTTAAAACATTAATAATAATAAGTACATCTTCATAAGAAAATCTTTTTTCAAAAATTTGAATGGCAGCATCCATTAATTTATGTGCTTCATCAATTATTGCTAATGAATGCTCTGGCATAAGACTTGTCTTTCTTTTATATCTTTTAATTGCATCGGCTATATAGTAGTTATGATTACAAACTTGAAAATCATGGGTTGATGATTTTACATATTTCATAAGTTCTATATACCTACAATTTTCATAAAAAGGACAACTATAATTACAACCTTTAGGTACATTTATCTTTTGTACTATATGATTTTTAAGCCCCTTATACTCATCTAAATCTATTGAAATTTCTCCTATTTTTAAACCTATTAATTTATTAAGCAGTTCCTTATCAATATCCTTATCACTACTTTTCAAATAGTTCATTATTCTACTAAATCTTAATATACAAAAATAATGTTCTTTACCTTTTCTTAAAACTGCACTTAATGGCTTATCTATAATCTTATTATCAACTAAAATTTTTGATAAAACTGGTACATAGTTCTTAATTATGGCATTCTGTAACTCAATACTTGATGTTGATATTATTGAAACTGATTTCTTCTCACCTGTTTTATAAAGTGAATATACTATAGAGGCTACTAAATATGCATAGGTCTTACCAGTACCTACCCCTGCTTCACAGATTAAAATATTATTATTTTTTATACCATCAAATATTTTTTTAGATAGTTGAATTTGGTTATCTCTTACTATAAATCCATTTCCGCACATAAGCCTTTTGAAAATGAATTCAATCATTTCTTTAGGCTCCAATGGGAAATTTTCTCTTTCCTTTTTCATTTTCTTCTCCTCATATCTCCTTGACAGCACAAGGATACGGTGGAATTTATTCCACCGCATAGTTTCTGCTGTCAAGCAGTTTATTTATCTTATAAAAATAATTTCTTCTAAATTAATGTGCATCATATTTGTTCTCAACACCCC
>CAMJGD010000011.1 GCA_946405135.1 uncultured Clostridiaceae bacterium
ATCAACTTTTATTTGTGACACAATCTAAAATGAGGTCAATTGCATAGGAATATCTTGGATTACATAATTATCCATATAAAGAACTTCTAGATATATTCTTCTGAAATTATTACTGAAGAGAATTAGGATAGAGAACTGTGATGTATAGACTTGCATTGCAGTATAACTTCTCCAAAGTGTGGGATATTTCATCAACTTTTATTTGTGACACAATCTAAAATGAGGTTAATTATATAGGAGCACCTTGGTTTACATAATTATCCATATAAAAATTTATAGATATATTCTTCTGGAATTATTACTGAAGAGAATTAGGATAGAGAACTGTGATGTATAGACTTGTATTGCAGTATAACTTGTCCAAAGGGTAGGATATTCCATCAACTTTTATTTGTGACACAGTCTTAAATGAGGCTAATTATATAGGGTTACCCTAATTTGAATAATCATACAAGTTTTTAAATTTGAGGTAAATGTTCTATAAGTGAGGTAATGAAGATGATATATATATGTACAGCTATGTATTGTGAGGCAAATTCTTTTATAAAACAATTAAATTTAAAAAAGGATTATAATTCTCATAAATTTCAAATTTTCAAAAATGAGCAAATAATATTGCTCATTACGGGTGTAGGAAAGGTAAAAGCTGCAGTTGCTACGGCCTACTTATTCTCAAAATATGAACCAAAAGATTCAGATTTGTTTGTGAATATTGGAGTATGCGCTACTAAAAATAAAAATACAGCTATAGGAACGGCATTTTTTTGCAATAAGATTATAGAAAATGATACAAAAAAGACTTTTTATCCTGATATGCTTTTAAAACATCCTTTTGAAGAAAACAGTGTTGAAACTTGTTCTTTAGCAGTAAGCGAAAAAGATATAGGGATTGAAGGAAATTTGATTGATATGGAGGCTTCTGGAATATATGAATCAGCTTCAATATTCTTCAGATCTCATCAAATTTTCTTTATAAAGATTGTTTCAGATTATTTAAAAGCTGAAAACTTAAGTAAAGATAAGATTTCAAAGTTAATTGAAGATAAATCTGTACAAATCATAAATTGGATGAATGAAGTAAAGCTTGCCTTTTATTTTGATGAAAACATATTATCTGAAAAAGAACAAGAAATGTTAAATGAAGTGGTAAAAAATTTGAAGTTATCTGCTACTATGGAAAATCAATTTAAACAGCTTGTTATATATTATAAGCTTCAATATGGTGACTTTGAGAATCTTATAAGTAGATATATAGATGTGGAATGTAAATCTAAAAATGAGGGGAAGAGATACTTTGGAGAATTTAAACAAAAATTTATTTAATCCATATTTTTCACATATATACGTTGAAAAGAAAGCATTAAATCATCCTAATACAGAAAAAATATTAAAATATTTTCCTGAAGCTGAAATTATTGAGATTAATCACTATAAGGATGTATTTTCAAGGAGTCATCAAGATTTTAGTTTGCAGAAAAAAGGCCCTAAATTAATCCTTGCAGTAAAAAAGGATAATTTAATATATGAAGGGGCAGAGGTTTGCGAAGATTTTGGAAACAATCATTTTTACTATACGTCAACCATGATGAACTGCATATATGATTGTGAATATTGTTATCTTCAAGGCATGTATACTTCAGCTAATATGGTTATATTTGTAAATATTGAAGATATTTTTAATGAAGTAGAAAAGCTTTTAAAAAAACATTCAGTATACCTTTGTATTTCTTATGATACAGACATTTTAGCCTTTGAAAATGTAGTTGGTTACGGAAGAAAATGGATTGAATTTGCTAAAGAGCATAAGAATCTGAAGATTGAATTAAGAACAAAAAGTGCAAATTTTAAAGCTATAGAAGATATAGAGTCTCAAGAAAATATCATTTTAGCTTGGACATTATCACCAGATAAAGTTATAAATGAATACGAAAACAGAACTCCAGGTTTAAGGGACAGGCTGTTAAGTATAAAAGGAGCTATAAATAAAGGGTGGAAAGTTAGGTTATGCTTTGACCCTATGCTTTACATAAAGGGATGGAAAGAAATATATAAGGATTTTATCCATACTGTTTTTATAGAACTGCCTGCAGAAAAGATATATGATATTAGTATAGGAGTTTTTAGAGTTTCAAAGGACTATTTGAAAAAAATGAGAAAGCAAAGATGTGATTCTGTTATACTAAATTATCCTTTTGAAACAGTGGAAGGGGTATGCAGTTATGGTGATAAATTATCACAAGATATGGTTCAATATGTTTATGATATTATAAAAAGATACGTAGAAGAAGAAAAAATATATATTTGAAAGGAACGATAGTATGAAAGCAGCTATTGTTACAGGAGCTTCTTCAGGAATTGGGCTTGAGATAAGTAAAATTTTATTAAAATTAGGTTATAAGGTTTATGGCATAGGTAGAGATTTTTCTAAAAGTGATATTACAAATGAGTGTTTTATACCTATAATTTGTGATTTGATGGATACTTCACTTCTTTGCGAAAAAATAAAAGATATAGGAAAGAATGAAGATGTATATATTCTTGTGAATAATGCTGGTGTGGGTTATTTTGGGCCTCATGAAGAGTTAAGTGCTAAAAAAATTCATGAAATGGTTGCAGTAAATCTTGAAGCACCACTTATATTAACTCAATTGCTTCTTAGAGATTTAAAGAAAAATTCTGGTTTTATTATTAATATATCTTCTATAACCGCTAAGGAATCAAGTACTTACGGTTGTGCTTATGGAGCTACAAAAGCAGCACTTACTCATTTTTCTAACAGCTTGTTTGATGAAGCAAGAAAGTATGGAGTAAAAGTAATTGCAATACATCCAGATATGACTAAATCTAATTTTTATCGAAATGCCAATTTTAGAGAAGGGGATATTCCAGAAAGTTATATCATGCCAGAGGAAATAGCTAAGGCTTTGGAGATGGTATTAACTCAAAGAGAAGGAATGGTTATTACAGATATTACTTTAAAACCACAAAAGCATAGGATCAGAAGAACTCCATGATATAGATAAAAAAAATTTGAATAAAAAACTTGTAGTTAAGTGTAATGAAACTGAATTAAGATAAAAGGAGAAAAATTATGGATAACAAGATAAATTTAAGCAAAGAGAAAAAAGATGAGATGATTGCAGCTATTAAGAATTATTTTTTTAATGAAAGAGAAGAAGAAATAGGAACTTTAGCTGCAGGTATGATATTAAATTTTATTATGGATGAATTAGCACCTGAATTTTATAATCAGGGGGTTTATGATGCTTATAGATATATGAGCGATAGGGTGGAGGATATGCTTGGGATTCAAAAATAAATTAAAGGAAGTTTGGAGATAGATTGTGAAACATAAATCACATAAAGAGGTCCTTCCTCAGGGACTACTTATTATTTTAAACTTGACTATGCAAGTATATTAAAATAGAAAATAGAAAAATTATATATAAGAAAAAAACACATTAAAGGAGATACATATGAGAAATTTAAAAATGACAATACAATATGATGGAACTAGGTATAAAGGATGGCAGAAACAAAACCAAAAGGGTAATAATGTTTCAACTATACAAGATAAAATAGAAACTGTATTATCAAAAATGACAGGGGAAAGTATTCAGGTAATAGGGTGTGGAAGAACTGATACAGGGGTACATGCTGAAAACTATATAGCAAACTTTCACACTAATTGTGATTTAAGTATAGAAACTATGTTAAATTATCTATATGAATTTTTACCTGAAGATATAGTAATAAAATCTATGAAGGATACAACGGAAAGATTTCACGCTAGATACAATGCAAAGTCAAAAACTTATGTATATAGGATAAATAACGATAAATTTAGAAATGTATTTAATAGGAAATATGTTTATCATGTTTCTGAAAAGCTTGACTTAGTTGAAATGAGGAAGGCAGCGGAATTTTTAATAGGAACTCGTGATTTTAAGAGTTTTACTAGTTTAAAATCTAATACTAAATCTACTATTAGAACTATAAATTACATAAACATAGAAGAAAATGACCATATGATTGAAATAGAAGTAAGCGGAAATAGCTTTTTATTGAATATGGTAAGAATTATTACAGGAACACTTTTAGAGGTAGGTAAGGGAAATCTAAAACCAGTAGATGTAGAAAGAATACTAAATGAAAAGAAAAGATCAGAAGCTGGTCCTATAGCCCAAGCAAAAGGGTTATGCCTAAAGAATGTTCAATATTAAAGATAATGTAGAAACAAATTATATATAAAGAGTAAAGGGAGCTGCTGCAAAGCAAATAAATTGCATAATATATTGAATTGCTTTTAAGTTAAGCTTCAATATATTTTAGATAATATTAATTATGCAACAGTCCTTTTTAAACTCTGATTCCACCAGGACACCATGTTATGGAGCTTCTAACATAAAAATCCTTATAATTGAGAATAAGAGGGTTTAATTAATATACAGCTTTTGTTTTAAGGATTTTTTAGTACTTAGTTTTTTTGCTGGATTAGCAATAGCAGCTTTTGTAGTGAGCTTTTCCATTAAGGTATTTGTTTCTCTATTAGAGATTTCTATCCTTTTTTTATCTTCTTGATTTATATTGGTATATTTTACACCTTTTAAGGCATCTTCTGTTGGAATTACCTCATAAAAAGGTTTATTATTTATAAATTTTCTATTTACCCAAGTTGGAATATAATCTGCATAGGTTATTTTTATGCTATTGTCTTTAAAGTCTTTTTTTATGCCCACATTTATAATAATACCATCTTCTGAATTACGATTTTTTATAGTTTCGAGTCTTTGAGAAGATATAAAATTACCTTGAGAATAGATTATAAAGGTATCCTTATCTGAAACGTCAGAATGAATAAAGTCCATAGGCTGCAGCACATGAGTATGTCCGCCAAGGATAATATCTACTCCTAAATCACATAACTTTTTAGCAGTAAGTTTTTGTTCCTTCGAAGGCATTCTTTCATATTCATTTCCCCAATGCATACAAAAAATTAAAACTTCTGCACCATTTTTTTTCATTTCATATACTCTATTTTCTAAAATTTTATAAGCTTCATCTAATTTGGATAGATTAACTGTGTCTATAAGGGGTTCTACTGTTTTAGGTATGGGTATTCCATTTAAAGATTTTAGACCCTTTATAGGAGGAGTTTCATAGGTAAAGTTACTGATACCTATTTTTATTCCTTTTATATCTTTTATTATATAGCTTTTTTCTTCAGGAACTGCTTTTACTCCTATAACATCTAATCCTTTATCTCTTACGGTTTTTACTGTTCTGAAAAATCCTTTTTGTCCGCTATCCATGCTATGGTTATTTGCAGCAGTAAGTATATCTACTCCTGCATCCTTCAAAGCATCAACTATTTCATCCGGACAATTGAAGCAAGGATATCCTGAATAGCCTCTCTCTTTTCCACCAAGAGTTGTCTCTAAATTAGCTATGGTTAAGTCAGATCTTTCTAAATATTTTTTTACAGGAGCAAATTGCGGTTTAAAATCATATATTTTCTTCTTTTCATCATAGGCAGCTATAAAAACGGTATTATGAACAAGAATATCACCTACTGAGGAAATGGTAACTTGTTCTATTCTATTATTTTGCTTTGGTGTTTCACTACTTTTTACTAATGAGGCTGTTTCTTTTGCTTCTTTTTTCTCTATTGGTATCTTATGACCATTGCAGCCTAACAAAGAAACTGATAACAATAGAGAAGAACATGCTATTGATATTTTTCTTATATTTAACAATTTATTCCACCCCCAGTTTAATATAATTCTATAAAATTTATGATTTTCCTTTTATTTCCATAAATAATATTTTTATTATAATGTTTAGAAATTGTAATGAAAATAGCATTTTTACATAAGAAAGGATGTATATTTTATTGGACAATAATGCTTTTATAGTATAAAGAAAAGTTAATTGATAGAAGAATAAATGATTTTAGGGAGGTTTTTTTGTTGAAATTCTGGTGAGTTATAAATCTTTTAAAAAAACTGATTGTAGAAAATTCAGTAGAATTTATTAAGTAAAAGTTATTATTGCATAAGAAAAACCAATTGATTGAAAGATTTCGCTAGAACAAACTGATAAAAATGACTAATTTTAAAAGGAAAACTAGCATATTAGGTGTATAATGGATATATAACATACAGAAAGGATGAATTATATGAAAATAGCAATACCTAAAAATGGAGAGATGGTAAACCAACACTTTGGGAAAAGTGAAAGCTTTTTGATAGTAACAATAGAAGAAGGAAAGGTGGTTTCTAATAAAGAAATTTCAGTGCTTGACCTTCAGCATAATCATGGCGGGCTTTCAAGTTTAATTGTAAAGGAAGGGGCATCTTTAGTCATTTGTGGAGGAATTGGTGCTGGAGCTTACAATGCTTTAAAAGAAAATGGATTGGATGTTATAAGAGGAGTTAATTCAACCATAGAAGAAGCTGTGGCAGCTTACTTAAAAAATGAATTGAAAGATAAGGCTGTAATGTGCAGTCATCATGGGGAACATCATAAGTAAAATTTTCTAGAATATTAATTTATAATTTGCACATACTATATCCATAGAGAGGTGATTGGTCATGGAAATAGAATTTGACAATAATTATTTAGGATTATACCGAAAATAATTTAACTTTTCCATAAAGTCACTAATCTTATTGCCAGGGAATGAAACTATTCCCTGGTTTTAATTATTTATGCAGTTTTGCTTAGATGATTTTTAGGTGCCTATACTTTATATACACTTATCCTATTTTCTAAATCCGTAGAAAGTTTAATAAGATCATTGGAAGAAGCTTTAACTAAATCTATTACTTTTAACTGTTCAGCAATATCAGTGGAAATTCCTTTAGTAGTGGAAGCATTTTCTTCTGCAAAAACTGTAATAGATGAAATCTTATTTTTAGTTTCTTCACAGTTTTTAGTTAGAATACTTGCAGAATTCAAAACTTTATTTATATCTTGAGATATACTGCTTACAAGATTAGATACTTCATTAAATGCATTTATAGCTTCTAAAAGAGAAGCACTTTGGTCATCTACAACTAAGTTTACTTTATTCATTTCATTGACAGTATTAGAAACAGCATTTTCAACATATCTAACAATTTCACCTATGCCCTTAGCAGAGTGAGCGGATTGTTCAGCTAACTTTCTTATTTCTTCTGCTACCACAGAAAAACCTTTTCCAAACTCCCCAGCTCTGGCAGCTTCTATGGAAGCATTTAAGGCTAGAAGATTGGTTTGCTCTGAAATTTGGCCTATAAAGCCAACTATATCACTAATTTCCTTAGATTTTATTTGAAACTCCTTTATGGAGTTAACTGCGTTTAAGGAAGCAGACTTGGTGTCATTCATTTTTATTTCTTGATTTTTAATTGAATGTGAAATAATTTCTATACTATTTAGAGCCTTTTGAGTATATTCTTTTGAACTATTCATATCTCCAAGTATGGTGTTAATATCCAAAGACAAATCAGAAATAGCTTCTTCACAGTGTTTAATATTATTAGCTTGTTTTGATGAAAGCTTTGCTAATTCTCCTATAGACATTATAGCTTCATTTAATTTTAATGCTGCATTATCTAGATACTTATTATTATCCTTAGAACTAAAGTTTACATTTGAACTTAACTCTTTCACAGTGGTTATCATGGAATTTAAATTGTCCATTACATTGTTTAAGTTTTTAAGCATTATATTGTCATCACTTAGGTTCTTATCTGAAATTTTATATGTAAAATCGTTATTTTGAATGCTATTAGCCATTTCATTAACTAAAATAGATGGCTTTATGTAATTTTTAATATTTTTTGTAATCGATGAAATTCCAATTAGTATACCTGATGCAGCATAAAACACAATGTTTAAAAGAAAGGTTTCTCCTTTTAAATTTAAGATGTATCCCGTAATTATTCCTAATAAAATGGTTGAAGGTATGATTAAAGACATGGTTGTTAGTGCATACTTTGTTTTAACATTATTCTTCATTTGCATACTTGTAAGCTCCTTTACATTTTGTCATATTTTAATTGTTTACAGTATTAATTTACGAAGATTTAGTATAAAACTTTATAGAATTAATTTTTAATATTTCATGATTTTGAGAGTTTTAAGGAATTTTATTAAAAATTAAAATGATAAAATAATTAATATTTAACAATAATAATTATTGACAAGTATAAAATATGGTGTTACTATAAATATAGTTCCTATAGGAAATATTCTTATAGGAAGTTATTTACCTACATATAAGGAGGTGTTTTAATGGAGAAAAATAAAGGTATAGAAATTTTTACTCTATTTAAGGATATAGATAAAACTTTAAATGATAATTTGCGATATGAATTTAAAGATACAGCATTGACTGTTCCACAAATGAATTTAATGAGAATCTTACATGAAAACAAAAGAATGAAAATGAGCGAACTTAGTGAGGCCATGGGGCTAGCCATAAACACTGTTTCTGGTATAGTAGACAGGTTAGAAAAACAAAACTTCATAGAAAGAGTTAGAAGTGAAAAAGACAAAAGAGTGGTGTATATAGTACTAGCAGATGAAACAGAAGTTATAGCAAAGGAGATGCATGGTAAAGTATATGATTATTTAGAAAGTATAGTTTCAAAAGCTGAGGAAGATGAAATTGAAGATATTTTAAAAGGACTTAATACATTAAAAAAATTACTTAATAGGTAAGATTGTGAGGAGGATAAGTTATGAAAAATATAATAGAAGTAAAAAATTTAAAGAAGGAATATAGAAATTTTAAAGCTGTAAAAGGTGTAAATTTTAGTGTAAAAGAGGGAGAAATATTTGGATTTCTAGGACCAAATGGTGCGGGTAAAAGTACTACCATAAATATGTTATCTACTATAAAGAATCCAACTTCAGGTACTGCTTATTTAAATGGATATGATGTAGTTAAAGATAGAAAAAAAGTTAGAGAGAGTATAGGTATAATATTTCAAGAAAATACTTTAGATGGAAAACTTACTGCTTATGAAAATTTACTCATACATTCTAAACTTTATGGTGTAGAAAAATCCATTAGAGAAGAAAGAATTTCTGAAGTATTAAAAATGGTGGAATTAGAAGATAAGCGTGATAACATAGTTTCAACATTTTCCGGGGGGATGAAGAGAAGACTTGAGATTGCCAGGGGACTTTTACATCATCCTAAAGTTTTATTTTTAGATGAACCTACTGTAGGATTAGATCCTCAAACTAGAGAGCATATATGGGAATATATTTTAAAGCTTAAGGAAGAAGCAGGTATAACTATATTTTTAACTACTCATTATATGGATGAAGCTGAATTTTGCGATAGAATAGCTATCATGGATCATGGTGAACTTATAGCTTTGGATACTCCGGATAGTTTGAAAAATGCTGTAGGAGGAGATATCATGAATATTTCAACTTCCAATAATAAAAAAGCCATAAATTTATTAAAAAGTAAGTATGGTAAAGAACCAAAGGAAAATGAAAATATAATTTCTTTCAATGTAGAAAAAGGAAATGAGTTTTTGATAGACTTCATTAAAGACTTTGAAGTTCCAATAACCAGTGTTAATTTAAGAAGGCCAACTTTAAATGATGTTTTTTTAGGTCTTACAGGAAGAGAAATAAGAGATGAAGCGGTTTAATTAAAAAATAGTAGGAAAGGAGTTTTTATAAATGGAAAGTATTTTAGCTATATGGAAAAGAGATATAATAGGATTTTTTAGAGATAAAGCAAGTTTTATAGGTTCTTTGGCAATGCCTTTTATGCTTTTAATTATTTTTGGAAGTGGCATGGGAGGAGCTATAGAAGCTATGATGGGTGGAAATGCAGCCTCGGGACCTTTAAAGGATTTTAATTTTATTAAGTTTATGTTCCCAGGGGTAATAGCTATGACTGTTTTTACTACTGCTATAATATCTGCACTATCTGTAGTTCAAGATAGAGAGGTTGGGTACTTGAGAGAAATTTTGGTTTCTCCCATATCAAGATTTTCAGTAACTATAGGAAAAATTTTGGGAGGAAGCACAATTGCTACTATTCAAGGTTTGCTTATGCTGATATTTGTTCCTCTCATGGGAATTAAAATAAGTTTTCCTATGGTTATCAAATTAGCCCTTGCAATGTTTATAGTTGCTTTTGCTATATCAGCGCTAGGACTCTTTGTATCAAGCTTTGTTAAAACTTCTCAAGGATTTCATGCCGTAATAATATTGTTTATGATACCAATGTTATTTTTATCTGGAACCATGTTTCCTACAAATGGCATACCTGCTTGGATGAATTTTCTTGTAAAAATAAATCCATTAACTTATGCAGTGGATATGTTTAGAAAGATATTATTACAAGCAGATACTATGAATCCCATGTTAAGACAGGTTATGGGTTTGAACTTGACTGTATTTAATCATTCTATAACTATATTAAATGAAATATTATTTATAATACTATTTGGGTTAATATTTGCAGCCTTAGCATCTGTCATTTTTAATAGAGGCGAAGCTAATTAAGGTATAAGGCAGCTGGTTATTAGTAGTAAAAGCGGATAGTTTTTATCTATAAGATATTTCAAAACAGCTTATCAAGTCATTTTTTAATAAGAGTCAAAAGGCACTTATATCCATATAATGTATTAGAAACTTCAATATTCTAAGCTAAAGGAGAGGATATGAGTGCCTTATGATTATACAAAGATAACAGCAGTAGATGGCTTTGATGCTGCAAATATCAATAATGCTAGACAAAATAATTACTCTTGGTCCATGGCTGAAATGGAGGATTACATCTATGTAGGAACTGGCAAAAATATTTTCTACAATATAATTGATGAAGTTTCAAAGAGGTATGAGATCCCTTTTATAATGCCAGAAGAGCTTACACCCAAAGATAAAGATGATAGGGCAGAGATATGGCGTTATAACAAGAAAGATTCATTTAAAAACTGGGAATTGGTGTTTAAATCGCCCAAAGGCGTTGATGGATTTCGATTTATGATTTGTTATACTTCTCCTAGTGGACAAACTTCTCTTTATGCTGGAGGAGATACCAATGAAAAGATAAGAATTTTTAAATCTTCTTATGGAAGTCTTGGCAGCTGGCATGAGATCTCTAACCAGGAGCTTCAAGGAAGCACTACTAGAGCTATGTTAGTTCATAAAGAAAAGTTGTATCTAGCTACTTTTGATAATATGGATAAAGAGGAAAGTGCCAATATTTATGTAAGCATGGATCCAGAAAAATACGGTTGGAAATTGACTACACCAAATGGAGGAGATACTGATAAAAATCCTGCCGGAGGTGTCATATCTATGATTTCATTTAACAATCATATTTATGCTGGCACTAGTGGTAAGGATGGTTTTGAATTGTGGAGGACAACAGGTGATGAACCTGAATTAAATAAGTGGCAGCTGGTTATAGATAAAGGTGCAGGAGATGCAGTTAATATAGCACCTTTGACCCTTGGAATTTTTAAAGATCATCTTTATGTAGGAGCTATGGCATTTCCATTTACAGATAGAATAAAGTTAACTGGTTTTAAGCCTTTCGATATTATAAGAGTTGATAAAAATGACCATTGGGAAGTGGTTGTAGGGGGAAGACCAGTAGAACCAACTGATCCAGCTACGGGAAGACGAAATACAGCTTTAAGTGGTATGCCTTCAGGTTTAGGTATACCAACCAATCTATATTGCTGGCAGCTTCAAGAATACAATGGAGAATTTTATTTAGGAACTTTTGATTGGTCAGTGCTTATTATACCCATGCTATCTTCAATTTTAAATTATATAACATCTACAATAATAATAGTGCCTGAGCAATTTCGATTAAAATTTTATAAAGATATTTTAAGAGTATTATTAAGATACCCAATTCAAGTTAATACTTCTTTTGCCAATTTATTAAGAGTTAAAAAAGGATTTGACTTATATACATCTAGGGATGGAATTCATTGGAGAATAATAACTTTAACTGGTTTTGACAATCCTCATAATTATGGCGCTAGAAATTTATTAGTATCTGAAAATGGTCATTTATATATAGGCACAGCTAATCCTTTTAATGGCTGTGAAGTTTGGAAAAATAAGTTCTGTAAAACTTAAATAGTTATTCAAAGAAAACAGCCTTTAAGCATAGAGGCTGTTTATTAGTTTATCAGCACAGTTTATGATTCTATCAATACAGAAAAGTACTTAAATGAGATAGTAGCTCTTTTGATACTATAATTTATATGGTATTATTTTTACAAACAAGCATAGTGTAAAGTGAGCTATGAAAAAATATAGTGCCTAAAAATTAAGCAATATTTTGACATAAGAGTTTAAAACAAGCATGGGGGGAATTTGATGAATTCAGAGAAAAAGAGAAATCTTATACTTAATGGGGATATGTATAAGGTAATAATTACACTTTCATGGCCTATTATGATAAACAATCTGATACAAACACTTTACAATCTAGCAGATGGAGTATGGGTGAGTAAACTTGGCTCAGTGCAATTTGCTGCTACTTCTTTTGTATGGCCGGTTAACTTTTTATTTATATCTTTAGGCATAGGACTTTCCATTGCTGGGACATCTATTTTATCTCAACTGATTGGGGCGGCAAAATATGAAGAAGCAAATAAATATGCAAGTCAGCTTATGGTAGTATCTTTGATATGTTCTGTTTGTTTTTCATTACTGGGATATTTGATAAGTCCTCTTGTTATTAAGCTTATGGGCGGAACCGGTGACTTAGGGAAATATAGTAATATATATTTAAAAATAACATTTTTAGATATGCCTTTCATGTTTTTGTTTTTTAATTTTAATTCTATTATGAATTCTCAAGGAAACACTTTATTGCCTACAGTACTCAGTGGAATCAGTGCAATACTTAATGTGGTTTTAGACCCTCTTTTTATATTTACATTTAATATGGGCGTGGCTGGAGCGGCTATTGCTACTTTAATAGCTAAAGCATTACTTGCCTTGGCAGGGATAGTAATACTTAAACGGTCTTCTGCTATAATTAAACCAAGCTTTAAAAATTTTAAATTTGATAAATACATAATAAAAAAGATTGTAAAGGTTGGACTGCCTTCTTCTATTGGACAATCTGGTTCAGCTTTAGGATTTATAGTACTTAATGGGTTTATAGCTTCCTATGGAACAGCTACTATAGCAGCATTTGGTATGGTTAATAGAATTACTTCTTTAATAATGCAGCCTGCTATGGGAATTGGAGCAGCTTTAACATCTATAGTAGGTCAAAATTTAGGTTCTGATCAAGTTGATAGGGTTAAAGAAGCTTTTTCAAAATCTATGAAGCTTACTATTACTTTTTCAATATTAGGATGTATACTTCTTCTGTGGCAGGATAAAGCCATAATTAATTTTTTTATACAGTCAAGAGATGATGGAGAAGTTATAGCACAAGGCATAAATTATCTTAAATATATATCTTATTCTATGCCTCTCATGGGGATTTTTAGTGTGCTTCAAGGAATTTTTCAGGGTTCAGGGCATACTAAATATTCTATGGCTATGGAGATTGGTAGGTTATGGTTTGTAAGGCTTCCTATGATATTAATATTTAAATATTTTACCCAGGTTGGACCTTCTGGTATATGGTTTTCTATGAGTTTTAGCAATTTAATAATATGTATATATGGATTCTTAATTTATAGAAAAGACAATTGGCAGAGCAATATTATTAAGTAATAAATTTTTTAAATTTTATAATTATGAATTATGTTTACTTATCTAATATTATGTTATTTAACTGAATTTATAGGAAAAAGGACTGTGTAGGTAATGAAGAACTTTATTCATTACTTAACAGCCCATTCTCGGTTTGAGTTATTTAGATTACTTTGGAGGCTGATTTTACTGCGGTAAGCTCTTTTTCATTATTTACAAGATCAAGAGCTTCATTGCCGTTTTCAAAGGTAAATTTGTATACTTCAATGAGTGAAGCATTATTTTCAGGTGACATAAGTACATAGTCTGTATTGTTTAAAGAGAGATATTCCTTTACAGTGTAATTTACTAAGTCTCCCTTTTCATTCATAAAAGAATAGACTTTATTATGATTCATAATAAACACTCCTTTTTATAATTCTTATATTATAATGTTCAGTAACCAATATTTTTATTTATTTATGGGAGAAAATCTATAAAATTATTTGCAAAAAGAAGCAAATGCTGCCCTTAGGTAGCATTTGCTTAAGGGCAGCATGTGTACTTTTAATTGATTATTCTTTTTCTATATCAGGTGTACTTTGAATTCTAGATTTTAATGATGTAGCATATTCGGATGGAGTCATATTGGTAATTTTTTTAAAGCATCTAGAAAAATAGTGAATAGACTCAAAACCAAGAATTTCAGCTATCTGAGAAAAGTTATACTTTTTTTCTCTAATGAGTTTTTTTGCTTCTTTCATTTTTAATTTTTGAAAATAGGCCATTACACTTTCATTAGTTTTTTTCTTGAATATGGTTTTTAAATGAGTTTTACCTATAAAAAATTTTTCGCAAATAAAATCAAAGGTGAAATTGCTGTAAATGTTTTCTTCCATAAAATTAATTATCTCTACTACTACGTCATTTTCCATCTTTTCTTTAACTACGGTATCTATTCTATTACAGTTTTCATTTTTTATGTTACTTCTTATTATGTCAATTAATAAAAGCTCTATATATAGTTTTATCAATTGTTCAGATGCAAATTCATCTGCAGCTTCCTTTTTTACTAGTTCTTTATAGCCGCAATTAAGATTTGTCAAAAAAGTTCTTTGACCTTCACAAAAAATCTTACTTAAAAGGTCTATCTGGTAGCTTGATAAATTAAAAATTTTGTTAGATTTGAAATAATCCATGGCGGAACTTGAACAGTTAAAACTTACAACCATTATATTAGGAGCAGTTCTGCCATTGGCTTTGACACTATGAAATTCATTAGGAGAATGAAATACAATATCTCCTTTTTGAAGTTTATAGCCTTTTTTGCCTGCCAATATATCTACTTCACCTTTATCCACGTAAAGGAATTCCCAGAATTGATGTGCTTCACCAGAAAAGCAATAGTTTTTTTCAAATTCAAAATAGTGAATTGTGACCAATTTATCAACTCGAATCAATTCCTTTAGGGGAAGCATTTTGTAATAAATATTTCTAGCCCCATTCATATAAAGAAAACCCCCCTTTTTCTATGTTGACAAATTATGCAAAAAAATCGACCATTATTGTAAAGAATATTTAAAGCAATTATTATAGAATTTTAAAAGAGATAATATTTTATTTTACAAATATCATTATACAGTCCTTTAATATTTATTTCAACAAAAAGTGACATGCATTATAGTGATAGTGTAAAATGAGCTATAAAAAAATAATTTTAATTAGATGATAAGATTGTTGTGATGGGGGGATTAACATGAGTAATATGTATGGTGTACTACTTATTGGCTGCGGACACATGGGTGAAGAACACATAAAAAACATATATTTTAAAGAAAATGTGAATGTGGTTGCTGTAGTGGATTTAAATAAAAATAAAGCTAAAAATTTTGCCAGAAAATACAATGCTAAATCCTATGGCATAGATTATAAACCCTATTTAAAGAGTAGGGAGGTAGATATAGTTATTATTGCAACTTATCCCTCTACTCATTTAAATATACTAAAAGAATGCATAAAAGAAAACAAGCATGTGATTTGTGAAAAACCAATTGTGGCTGATTTTAATGAAAGTGAAGAATTTGTAAGATTAGCCAAGAATAGCAAAAGCAAAGTGTTGGTAGGACATATTTTAAGACACAATGAATCTTATAATATCATAAAAAGGATGATAGAAAATGATGCTATAGGTAAGCCGCTAGTTATGCGAATGGTTCAAAATCATCATACTAAAGATTGGCCTAAATATAAAAAACTAATAGAAGAAACTTCTCCTATAATTGATTGCGGAGTTCACTATATAGATATTATGAGATGGATAACAGGAGAAGAAGTGTCAACCATTAGCGGTATTTGTCAAAGAACAGAGTTTGATCTTATGTCAGATAAATATAATTATGGCATGATAAATATGACTTTTTCTCAAGGCTCTGTAGGATTTTATGAAGCAGGCTGGGGCAATACTATTAAGGCTCAAAATCTAAAAGAATTCATAGGCCCTAAAGGAAGAATTGTTCTCACTCATAAAAGAGACAGGGTAGATAATAAAGAAGAAGGAGATCTCATAGAGTACTATAGCTATCCAGAAGGAAAATATGAGATTATAAATATAGATTGTGAAAGAAAACCTACAGGAATACAATTTGATAATTTAATAAACATGATTGAAAAAAATGAGGAAGCTAATCCACCAATTTCAGATGTAGAAAAAGCATTTCAGTTGAGTTTTAAGGCTGACGAAGCAATTAGAGAAAATAAATTAATAAGACTTTAAATAGACTTTATAACAATAATAAAAGGAGTTTTTCCAAAGATTAAATCTTAAGGAAGACTCCTTTTTCACATTTATCACAAATATGTTTAGACAAATTGTACAAAAAAACTGACGATTTGTGTAAAGTAAATGTTTACACTTAGGGTTATCATAAAGACAGACAGTAGGAAGGGGATGATGAAGTGAAAAAAGGAATAAATGTATGGTCTTTTAGTGGGAATCTATCTGCTAAAGAATACATTGATTTATCAAAAGAAGTTGGATTTGACGGATTAGAACTTGCTCTTAATGAAGAAGGAGAAGTAAGTTTAAAAAGTTCAGAAAAAGAACTTTTAGAAATAAAAAAATATGCAGAAGAAAAAAACATTGATCTACACAGCGTAGCTAGTGGACTTTACTGGAAATACTCTCTAACTAGCGAAGATAAATCTACAAGAGAAAAGGCTATAGACATAGTAAAAAGGCAAATAGAGGTAGCAGCAATTCTTGGAGCAGATTCCATTCTTGTAGTACCAGGAGCTGTGGGAGTAGATTTCATTCCTAATTGCCAATTAGTAAGCTATGATAAAGCCTATGACACTTCTTTAGAAATATTTAAAAATTTAAAAACTTATGCTGAACAGTACAAGATAAATATAGGATTAGAAAATGTATGGAATAAATTTTTATTATCACCTATAGAAATGAGAAATTTTATAGATGAAATTGATAGCAAATATGTAGGAGCTTACTTAGATGTAGGAAATTTAATATACATTGGTTATCCAGAACAATGGGTAAAAATTCTAGGAAAGAGAATTAAGAAGGTTCATGTAAAGGACTTCAAAAGAAGTGTTGGTAATTTAAGTGGATTTGTAGATTTACTAAGTGGTGATGTTAACTATCCAGAAGTAGTAAAAGCATTAAGAGAAATTGGTTATGATGATTATTTAACTGCAGAAATGTCACCTTACAAGTATTCTGAAAATGGTGTATTGTATAGTACTAAAATTGCTTTAGATAAAATAATAAACTTTTAAAAACAAGGAGGATAAATATGTTAAAGGTAGGATTAGTGGGCATAGGTTTTATGGGAGGAGGTCATTTAGCAAAATATAAACAGCTTGAAAAAGAAGGATTTCCAGTAGAATTAGTTGCTCTATGTGATGTTGATGAAAATAAATTTAAGGGAAAGGCTGTAGAAGGTAATCTAGATGTTGGAGAATCAAAATATGATTTTTCAAAATACAGATTATACAAAGATATGGATGAAATGCTTGAAAAAGAGGAATTAGACTATGTAGACATAGCATTACCAACTTATCTTCATGCAGAAGCTGCAATAAAAGCCTTAAATGCAGGACATCATGTATTATGTGAAAAACCAATGGCATTAAATAAAGAACAGTGTCAAAGCATGATTGATGCAGCAAAGAAAAATAACAAAAAATTAATGATAGGTCATTGTTTAAGATTTGAACCAGCTTATGTAGTATTAAAGGAATATGTAGATAACAAAAAGCTTGGAGATGTAACTTGCGCATATTTCTATAGAGGAGGAACTACTCCTATATGGTCTTTTGAAAACTGGCTACTAAAGAGAGAAAAAAGCGGCGGAGCAATGCTTGACCAGCATATTCATGATGTAGACACTATAAGCTGGCTGTTTGGAACACCTGAAAAAGTATCCACTCTTGGAAAAATAGTAGTTGAAGAAAGTGGATATGATGCTCTTTCAACAAATTATTTCTATAAAGATGGAAAAGTAGTAAATGCTCAGGATGATTGGACTTTAAATGGTGGTTATGGATTCAAAATGACTTATAGAGTAAATTTTGAAAAAGGAAACTTAATTTTTGAAGGCGGTAAGGTAACTGTTCATGAAAATGAAGGAGAAAAATTTGTAGTAGATCTTGAAAAAGAAGATGGATACTATAAAGAAATTAAATATTTTGCAAACAGTGTTATGAATGATACAGCTATAGAAGTAGCTACTCCAGAATCATCTATGCAATCAGTTGTTATAGTACAGGCAGAAATGGCATCAGCAGATGAAAAAGGTAATTTTAAAGAGGTTCTTTAGTTTAGACATTGTTTAACTAATATTAAGTATAAAAAATTTATAATAAGGGGTGTAATGGTATGAAAAGCAAAAAGATATTATCTATTCTTATGAGCTTACTTGTAACCACTACTTTAATGGCTGGATGTGGCGGAAGCTCCGATAAGAAAGAAGGAGATGGGGGCAAAGTAACTTTGGTTTATGGTGTATGGGATAAAAACCAGGAACCAGTAATGCAGGAACTTGCTAAAAAATTCGAAGAAACTCATAAAAATATAGAAGTAAAGGTTCAGCTTACTCCTTACAAACAATATTGGACTAAAGTTGAAACAGAAGCTCAAGGAGGAAATCTTCCTGATGTATTTTGGATGAATGGTCCTAATATAATGAAATATGCCGATGCTGGTATGTTACTTCCTATTGATGATAAGATAAAAGACTCTGATCTAAAGGTAGAGGATTATCCAAAATCTCTTATAGACTTATATAACGTAGGCGGAAAGCAATATGGTATACCAAAAGATTGGGATACTACAGCAGTTTGGTATAACAAAGAAATTTTTGATAAAGCAAAAGTACCTTATCCAAAGGCAGATTGGACATGGGATGAAATGAGAGAAACTGCAAAAAAATTAACAGATAAGTCAAAAGGCATATATGGTGTAGCTGCAGCTCAAGATGATCAGCAGGGTTACTATAATACCATATTACAGGCTGGAGGATCCATAATATCAGAGGATAAAAAGAAATCTGGTTATGATCAACCAGGCGGTGTAGAAGGAATTCAATGTTGGTTAGATTTAATTAAAGATGGATCTTCTCCAACAGCAGAGCAGATGCTTGAAAATACTCCACAGGATTTATTCCAATCAGGAAAAGTTGCTATGGTTTTCCAAGGATCTTGGATGGTACCACAATTTATGAAAAATGATGCTATTAAAGACAAAATTGATATAGCTCCAATGCCAAAAATAAAGAAAAATGCAGCAGTAATTCATGGGCTAAGCAATGTTATTTATGCAAAGACTAAGCATCAAAAAGAAGCTTGGGAACTTGTCAAATTCCTTTCAAGTAAAGATGCAAATGAAATGGTTGCTAAATCAGGAGTTGTTATACCAGCATATAAACCAGCTTTAGACATATTCTTAAAATCCTATAGTTCTGTAAATCTTAAAGCTTATACTGATTCAGTTGAGTATTCAGTAATGTATCCTGTTTCTAAAAACACTTCAAAATGGACAACTGTACAAGACGATATATTAAAGAAAGTTTGGGCAGGACAGATGTCAGCTGAAGAAGGTACAAAGAAAATAGGAGAAGAAATGAATAAGTTATTAGAGCAGGAAAAATAAAATGTCCTAGTAAATAAGCAGTAGCTGGCGTACTCTTAAGAGTACGCCAGACTAGTAATAGCACTAGATGAAAGGAGTCATAGTATGAAGACAGGAGCTTTAAGCAAAAAAAAGCTTAATAACTACCTTTGGGCTTACTTAATGATAGCACCTCTAGTTATAGGACTTATGATTTTTTATATAGTACCTTTCTTTAAAAGTTTGTTTTATAGTTTTACCAACATGGGTCCTTTTGGTACATATAAGTGGATAGGTGTAGAAAATTACAAAAAGATATTTGCAGATTCAAATTTTTATTTAGCTTTAAAAAATACATTTGTATTTACTATTATTAATGTTCCAATATCCATAGCACTTTCTATATTATTAGCAGTGCTATTGAATTCAGATATAAAAGGATTAGGTATATATAGAACTATATATTTTCTACCAGCTATAACAATGCCAGCAGCAGTATCTATGGTATGGAGATGGCTTTTTAATTCAGACTTTGGTCTAATAAATTATTTTTTAGCTAAGATAGGCATACAAGGTCCTGGGTGGGTAACTAATCCTAAAATAGCTATTTACTCTGTAATAATAGTAGCCATATGGTCAAAAGTGGGATACAACATGATCATATTGTTAGCTGGACTTCAAGGCATATCGAAGTCTTATTATGAAGCAGCTGAAATAGATGGGGCTGGAACTGTGAAAAAGTTCTTTAACATAACACTTCCTCTTTTAACTCCAACTATATTCTTCGTGGTGGTAATGTCACTTATTGGAGCATTCCAAGTGTTTGAATATATATTTATGATGATTCCTAATAATAGTGTGGCACTAGAAAGTACTCAATCCGTAGTATATTTATTCTATAAAAATGCATTCATGCTAGGTGAAAAAGGCTATGCTTCTGCAATCGCTGTAGTTTTATTTGTAATAATAATGATATTTACATTTATACAGATGAAACTTCAAGATAAATGGGTTAATTATGACTAAAGGAGGGAGTATTATGTCAGAAAAGAAAAAATCAAAATTTAATAAAAAGTTTTTTATACATTTAGTTTTAATACTGGGCGTGTTTATAACTATAGTTCCATTTTTGTGGATGATACTTACCTCGCTTAAAACCCTTGGAGAGTCCACTCAGGTTCCTCCAGTAATATTTCCTAAAAAAGCAATGTGGTCAAATTATTTAGAGGTATTAAAAACTCTTCCATTTAAAGAATTTTATTTAAATACTATAATATCTACAGTAGCTAAAACAGTAGGACAACTTATATTCTGCTCTATGGCAGCTTATGCTTTTGCAAGAATAGATTTCCCTCTTAAAAATTTTATATTCATACTAATATTATCCGTATTAATGGTTCCAGGTCAGATATTTTTATTACCACAATATATGATCATACAAAAGATGGGATTGTTAAATACCATAACAGCTTTAATATTACCAGGATTATTTAGTGCTTTTGGTACATTTTTATTGAGGCAGTTTTTCATGACTCTTCCTGCTGAACTAGAAGAAGCAGCTATATTAGATGGATGTAATCATTTTCAAATATATTGGAAGATAATGTTGCCGCTAGCAAAACCGGGATTAGTATCTTTAGCAGTATTCACAGCTTTATGGAGTTGGAACGATTTAATGTGGCCGCTTATAGTAAATACTGCTACAGAAAAAATGACTCTTTCAGCGGGACTTGCTTCACTACAAGGTCAGCATGGAACAAATTTTCCAGTATTAATGGCAGGTTCAGTAATGGCTATATGGCCAATGCTAGTATTATTCATAGTTTTCCAGAAACAATTTATAGAAGGTATTGCCTTTACAGGAGGAAAATAACAAGTATCAGGGAGGTATTGGAATGAAGGTAGGTATAATCCAATATTTAAATGAAGATATAAATGAAGAATTTAAAAGATTAAAAGAATTAGGCTTTAATAACTGTCAGCTAGTATGCTGGAATGAAAAATATATGGAAGATAACTATGCTGAAATGGTGAATGAAGCAAAATCTTTATATGAAATAGAAATAACTGGATTTTGGTGTGGATGGCCAAAACCAGCAGTTTGGGACTTCTATGAAGGACCTATTACCTTAGGATTAGTTCCTTCAGCTTATAGATCAAGAAGAACGGAAACTTTACTTAAAGCAGCAGATTTTGCAAAGAAAATAGGGGTTAGAGATTTAATAACCCATGTAGGCTTTTTACCAGAAAACCCCAATTCAGAGGACTATAGGGGTGTGGTATCAGCACTAAAAGTTATTGCAGCTTATTGTAAAGAAAATGGTGAGAACTTCTTATTTGAGACTGGTCAAGAGACTCCTATTACTTTATTGAGATGTATAGAAGATGTAGGATATGATAATTTAGGTATCAATTTAGATCCAGCCAATTTGTTACTATATGGAAAAGCAAATCCTATAGATGCCTTGGATATATTTGGAAAGTATGTAATGGGTGTTCATGGTAAAGATGGTGAATATCCTGTAAATGGGGCATACCTAGGGGAAGAAAAACCTTTAGGTGAGGGAAGAGTTAATTTTCCAAAGCTAATTCAGAAGTTAAAAGAAATAAATTATGATGGTGCTATAACTATTGAAAATGAAATTAACGATGAAAAGCAACTAGACAATATACTTAAAGCCAAAAAGTTTTTAGAAGAGTTGTTTTAATGATATCTTAGGATAGACACAGTTATGTGTTCTTTAGATTATATATAAAATTTCCCCCATAAGAGCTGTCCAAAAGCTTTAACTTTTAGGACAGCTTTTTATATATTTTTATAGGTCCTTACATATTTTCATAAGTATTTATATATTCTCATAGATAGTTTATAAGTCTTTTTATATATTACTATATATATTTGCTAAAAAAATCCTTAAATAGTATAATTTTTTTATAGAGATTCATATAGGATTAGAGGAGGTGGAAACCTTGTATAGTGTAATAAATATGGATTTAGTTGCTTCAAGAAATATTAAAGCTAGACCATTATTACAGAAAAAACTGCATAATTATATAGAGAAAGTAAATATGGAATGTAAGGATATACTTTTAGCTCCTATAACTATAACTTTAGGAGATGAATGGCAGATAGTTCTTAAAAAGCCTGGTAAAAGCTATTATATGGTGGAAAAGTTTCAAAAGTTTTTAGCCGAAGAAAAAATTGCTATATATGCAGGTATAGGTATAGGAACTATTAGTACGGAGATTTATAAGGATACAAGACTTATGGATGGAGAGTGTTTTATTAAAGCTAGAGAAGCCTTGAACATTTCTAAAGATGAAAATAGATTCTACAGCAAAAGATTAAATAGTAAAAAAAATAGAATATATTTCAATGGAGAAGAAATTGACTTTCTAAATAACATTGAAACTTTACCTACATTTAAAGAGGTAGCAGTTACTTATGAAAAAGATGAGGATTACTTTTTATCTATAAATAGTATAGTAAACACTATAATAGAAAATAATGAAGTGCTTAAAAGTAAGATTACAGATAAGCAGTTAGAAATTATAAAACTTTACGAAAAGTATGGTTCCTATAACAACATAATTAAAGAAAAAGAACATTTAACAAAGGCAAGCATAAGCCAAAAGCTTAATGATTCCAGCTATTTTGTTATCAAAAACAATAATTTTATGATAGAGCTGCTTATTGAGCTATATTGTAATATTAGAGAGGGTAATTAAAATGCAATTTAGAATTATATTATTGTTTTTTATAGCCCATTTGCTTTGTGACTTTGTTTATCAGAATAAAACTATTTTGAATATGAGATTCAATACCACAGGAAATATTAAATTCAGCTATGCATTAAAAAGATTTTCTCTTGCAAATTTTTTGCATAGCTTAATACACTTTCTGACTATGACAGCTATTTTATTAATATATAGTTTTTTATATGGTAATATTAATGTAGTACATTATGTTTTAATTTCATTTAATATAGCTTTTTTTCATTATATTATTGATGAAATAAAATCCTTATGGATTTATTTTAAGCCTTCTTTTCAAGATAACATTCACTTATTTTTAATGGATCAATTATGTCATTTTACTGCTATAGTTTTTTTAAGCTGTAATTTTGATGTTAAAGTTCTTTGGAAAGAGGTAAGAATTCTTTTCAAAAATTATCCTAGAGGCTTATCCATATTGGATAGATGGCTTATATTAATAATTGTGTTTTTAATATGCACCTTTGCCGCAGGCATATTTATAAAAAAATTTATAAATTATAATGATTTTAAAGATTATAATAAAATTGTAGACAAAGGTTTTATAATAAAAAAATGCAAAGAAGGAAATTTAGGTGCTAGAAATGGCGGCTTTATAATAGGAATATTAGAAAGAACATTTATACTGATAGTAATGGCAATTGGACAACCTTCTATGATTGGTTTTGCTCTTACAGCCAAATCTATAGCCAGATTCAAGAAACTGGATGATAGCAGTTTTGCAGAATATTTTATAATTGGCACCTTTATAAGTTTTATATTTGCCATAGTAGGAGGTATAATAATAAAAACATTAAATATTATTCCAACCATCAAATAGGATAACTCTAGGTAAATTGTTTTTTTTAGCATACAATAAGGCTTCTCGTGCTCGATAAAAAGAAGGACCATCTAGTTGATTTACGGTTAGTTCAAAGTTATGAATTTCTACATCTCCAATACCTATGCCTGTATAAAAGTTTATATTAGGTATAGAAACTTTAAAAAAATTTATAACTCTTTCATAGTCACAGGGATAACTTAAAAGGCCTTGCCATTCATCACCTAAGGTTATTAAGAATGGAGAAATTATTATATCCTTAAATATTTCATTGGCTTTTTTTAACATATCAATAATTTTGTATTGGATTTCTTCTCTATTATCCATTTGGCGTGATGCTTTAATATCGCATATCACTGTACAATAGTTCATAGTTACCTCCTATAATTAACAGTATAGGTTTAGATGCTAACTCTTTTGAAGTTAAGGTTTAAATACATACTCTTCTTTTGCTCAATAAAATTATGTGCATAAAAACCTATTTATATTCATATAATATGAGCTTTCTTAATTAAATGTTCTTAAAGCAAAAATAGATGAAGGTTTCTTTAAAAAATATACTATACAAACAACCTAAAAGTTTTATAATAGTCTTATTAAGAGTTTCAGCATTGCTAAAATTTATAAAAAAGTATACCATTTATTTTAAAATAACGTATAATAAATAGATACTAATGAGAAAGAGGTTAATATATGAAAAAGCTTTTCATTATTTATTCTCTACTATTTATAATTTCAGTATTGGGAGCAAGCTTTATATTTAGAAACGGTAATTTTTTTGTAAAGTTAAATCCAAATTTATCCTATAAGGATTCTTCTCAAGATAAGCTAGATGATAAGGATGGAGGTAAATCAGAAACTAGTACTTTAAATTTAGAAAATGACAGTAGCGAAGAAAAAGACATTAATAAAGAAAATGACAGCAGTAAAAACCAGGCAGAGAAAGAAACAGAAAGCAATAGATCAGAAAAGGGTAGCTCTAATGAGAAACAAATTAGCAGTAAACCTATTGAGAATATATCTAAATTAAGCACAACAGAAAAAGATTGGTACTATATTCCTAAAAAGGATGGTAAAGTTTCTGGAATTCCACAGGATGCTAAAGACCTTATAGATAAGTATTCAGGTTATTATGTAGGGGACATTTCAAAAAAATATATTTATCTTACTTTTGATGAAGGCTATGAAAATGGATACACTGCAAAAATATTAGATATATTAAAGCAGCATAATATAAAGGCAGCTTTCTTTGTAACTACTCCGTATGTAAATGAGAACAAAGAGCTGGTGAAGAGAATGGTGAGAGAAGGTCATTTAGTAGCTAATCATACTACAAAACACCTGTCCATGGCATCTATAAAGGATGAAGCAAAGTTTAACAAAGAGCTTATTGATTGTGAAAAGGCTTTTGAAAATTTAACAGGTAAAAAGATGCCTAAATATTTTAGACCTCCTATGGGTAAATATAGTGAGTTATCTTTATACTATACTCAAAAGTCAGGCTATAGAAGCATATTTTGGAGTTTTGCTTATGCAGATTGGGATCCTGAAAATCAGCCTACTCAAGATTATGCTAAAAATATAATTATGGAAAGAACACATGGAGGAGGCATATATCTTTTACATGCAGTATCTAAAACTAACACAGAAATATTAGATTGGCTTATAAAGCAATGGAAAAGCAAAGGTTATGAATTTAAAACACTAGATGATCTTTAACTAAAGTATAAATAAACTGTATATATATAACTTAAGAATTGACAAGCTGTTAAGGTAAAATTTAATAGAAATGGAAATAACCATAAACAATTAGAGTAAATTCAAAGGGTATAATAAGAATAATCTTTAACCAAAATACAAGTAAAAGGGAGAAAATATGGAAGAAAATTTTTATACTAAAAAAGAAGAGATAATGAATGCCATAACTCATGGAGTAGGTGCGGTTTTATCCATAGCAGCATTGGTTATACTCATAGTGATGTCAGCAATTAAAGGAACTCCATGGCATGTAGTGAGTTTTACCATATATGGCATTACTCTATTGATTTTATATACTGAATCTACACTGTATCACAGTTTGCCAGGTAAGAAAGTAAAAAGACTATTTAGAAAATTTGACCATATGTCCATATATATTTTAATTGCAGGTACCTATACGCCATTTTGTCTTACTATACTTAGAGGATATATAGGATGGACAATATTTGGCATAGTTTGGGGAAGTACTATCCTTGGCATAGTGCTAAAAGCATTTTTTGTGGGTAAAAAAGAAATATTATCTACATTATTATATATAGTAATGGGATGGCTTATAATAATAGCTATAAAACCTATGTATTTGTCTATGACTTTTAAAGGTTTTATATTTTTAGTAGCTGGAGGATTAGCTTATACTTTTGGTGCCTTCTTTTTCATTAAAGATAATATTAAATATAATCATGGCATATGGCACTTGTTTGTCATGGCAGGAAGTGTATTTCACTTTTTTTCTGTATTAAGTTTACTATATATTTAAATAAAAAAAAGTCCCATAATCAGGAGGACACTGAAAAATTATAAGTTTTTCAGTGCTTTCATGATCAGGGACTTTTTTAAGAAAGTATATCTTCCATAAGAGATTGAACTTTTTCTCTTTTTTTTCTAGTTTCAATAGCGTTAATGGATACTTTATCTCCAATAATCTCAAGTACGTCACCTTCCTTAGCAGCGGAAGGTATTAGGGTTCTTTTTATATTAATTAACGAATTAGTTTCTTTTCTACATATAGCTGAAGAACCTTCAAATCTTATTATAATGGCATTCACGACTAAATACACCTCTTATCATTTTTGATATAAACTTAGTAACTACTATTATCTATTATAACATAATACATTAAATTATTCACATCTTAGCATTTTGAGAAGGGTGCATTCTATAAAAACATAAAAAGCACATGGAAATCCAAGTGCTTTTTACTTAAAATTAGGTTAAAATTAATATTTACAACCATATCCTGGTTTGCATTGATAGTTACCCGTTTTGGAAAAGTAATCCATAACACTGTCTTCTCCATATCTTCCACATTCACTGCATTCATGAAGGTGTTTATCATGTATAGCTTTTTCACATACATAGCCGCCTTCAACACCAGAAAATAGGTTTCCTTTACATTCATGATCTAAATTACATGTTTTTCTCATGTTTTACACCTCACATCAAAAATTTATTGCATTATAGATTCTTGACATTTTTAAATTTATTAAACATTATTTTAAAAATATTTTTTAATAATAGATTGAAAATATATATTTGTGCATCAAAATTTAAACAAAGAAATTTTTTAGAATAACTTAGAGTTTGTATAAATTTTACGTAAAATAAATGAATTTTTAAAATTAAATATATTTTTTATATAAATTATTGCAAAATAAAATTCTCTAATAGAAAAAGAAGAAATGATATATCTTAAAATATGCAAGAATATAATTAAGTAGGATAAGATGGCTAAAATTTTTCAAGTATAGCAATATCAATTATTTTAGGAGGATTTTATACAAGTAAAACAAGAAATATATTATCATATACAGAAAATAGATGAATGGTCAGGACCTTGGATGATAAATTCTGTTATCTATTGGGGTCAAAAAGAACGAAATAATTTTAATAAATTTTATGATAATTACAGTTTTATCACAAATTTAACCAATGGAAAAGGTCCCATGCATGGGAAGACTGCCTTAGAAAATTTTTTAAAGCAGCCTGAAGAATTTCAATTATACAATTATAGAGATATGTTGGAAGAGGCTTTGTCCATAATTAAAGAACAATCCATGTTTATAAGGGAAACTATTTTTGAAGAAGTCAGGGCTAACTACTTTCCGGAATTGCCATCACGTAAAACCTGCATTTGGGTATGTACAAAAAATGCTGTACCTTACTGGTGGGGTAACTTAAGAGGGCATAAAAGAATATATAAATTGCTGCTTACAGGAGTACTCCACAAAGCAGATCCTAAGCATCTAATTAATGACACTTTATCACATAATGAAATAAGGTCCAATGCTTTTAACTATTGGACAGGTTCCGATGGCTATAATCCATTGGAAGAGGAACTGCTATTTGAGGGAGTAATAAAGGTTTTAGAAGAGTATAAAGACATAGAAGATTTTTAAAAGATACATTATTAAAAAGAGGTGAAGCAACAAGAGTAATAAAAAAACTATATTGTTGTATAAAATGGGTAGGAGCTGTTGCTACATGTTCTGTACGCTACGATTTTGTCATAATGAAAAGTAGATGACTAAGTATATAAAATAATAAAACTAATACCATAAGTAAAATTTTGGATGATAAGTAATAAGTATTATGCATGACAAAGTACTGTATTTCTGTCACAGTAAAAAGTAGATGATTAAGTTGGTAAAAACCAAACTGATTTTGGTTCGCAAGTAAAGAATTAGAAACAAGCTTGAGAGTATTGTATGCTCAAAATACTATGATTATGTCACAGTAAAAAGTAGATAGCTATCATATAAAAAAATAGAAAGTCCATTTAATATAATTTGGAATATGGGGCAAGTAGCATTTCTCATATATAAATATGTTTATGTCATAATAAAAAGTAGATGGCAAGTATATTTATAAAATTTATAGAAATAATTAAGTTAATATCAATATTATAAGAGTAATTGTTAAAAGGAAATGTCAATTACCACCGAGATAAGCAATAGTGACTTGTAACGCTAGTACACATGGTACTAACGATATTTAATATCTATCATCTCAAACATAGGTTACGATAAGCTAATTGATATTAGTCCAAACATAGTGTACTGTACACCTACATCTTTTAAGGGTGCCTTTTACGCAACGGTTATCTCTTAATTCATATTGTAACTATGTCACAAAGCAAATAAGTTGCCTATCGGAAAGTGACAATTTCTCAATCAAGACAAGCAAGGGTGATTTTTTTTCCACAATCCTATGAAAAAGGAGATTGTAAAAAAAACTATAAATCAAAAATCATAAAATCTTTCTATGATAAAATAAAAATGCAATAGAAGGCTTTTATAAAAAAAATTCATGCTTTCCCAAAAGTTGACTAGCATACTTGAGATTAAAGTTTATTTTAATATTTGAGAAAATTTTATGCTTTATTGTTGTTATACATTGAAATAGGGTAAAGAAACTTAAAATTCTTGATAAATTATATAAAAAATAAAACTGTAACGCACCATTATATGGTGAATGAGATTGTACCATTCTTGTCCAAAGATATTGGTCTTTCGTCAACTTTTAGTTGTGACATAGTTTTGAATAGGGTTAACTGCATAGGTACACCTCATTTTCTGAGATTATCCATGTAAAAACTTTTGGATTTATTAATTAAGTGTATTATGATGCATGGACTTGTATTGCATTATACTTGTCCAAAGAGTATGATCTTTTATCAACTTTTAGTTGTGACATGATGTTATATTCGGGAGCATCCATATAGCACATTATAAGATTACATAATTATCCAGGGACAAGGCTTTCAGTATAATTAACAAAATAGGGTAGAGCAAAAGGTGATAGGAATTCATCTTTTGCTCCACTCTCAGTTTTATTCCTGCTTTTTAATATATTCTTTTAGCATACTCTTAACAAAAATATAAAGGGTTGGAATACCATAAATCAGCATAGCGCCTTTTTCTAAAGCTGACCCTATAGATGGTAGTAATTTAGTAAGACCTTCTCCAAATATAACAGAGCCTATTACTATTAATATTATAGTTAGAATATTAAATATTAAATCTATACTTAATTTTAAAGAGGTCTTATAAATTACATACATAAATGCTATGGCTGCAATAACTCCTAAAGCTATACCGGAAATAATGGAGAAAGCAGAGCTAGCAACATAAGGCAAAGTGAAAAGAGTTATTTCTAAGCTTTCTCTAAATATGGTTAAGAATGCTAGTATGAATAAGCTGTAAGAAGTAGTTTTTACATTTACGGTATTCGGAGAATTTATAGTAATTTGTTTTTTCTGCTTTTTCATTAAAATAATGCTATATAGTATTAAAGTAGATAAAAACAACATTATTGAACCTTCAAATATTTTTTGGATTGCAAAATCAAGGGCTTTTACTTGGTTAAATATTAGTACCCCAGTAACTATGCTTAAAATCACTCCGGAAAAGGAGCCATAATAAATATACTTTGATAAATCTTTTCTGCCGATTTTTGAAACATATGCTAGTAAAGGAACTATAACCAAAAGCATCTCAAGGCACTCTCTAAAAGAAATAACTAAAGAAGTAGTCATAATATCACCCCTTTCTTTTACGTATACTATATAATATTTAAGGAAGAGGGAATATGCTACTAATTTATTTTGTCAATTATAATAAATAAATAATAAGGTTTGACAATAAAAGTCATTATATAGAAAAGCTACTATTTTTAATAAGTTCTAATTTTTTTATTCTCGACATTTGTTTTATTTCATACTCTCTTTTTTGAGCAGATATCTTGTCCTCATATTCTTCAAAGTAAACAAGCTTTACTGGCAGCCTACATCTAGTATATTTAGCGCCTTTTCCTTTGTTATGACTGTCTAGTCTTTTATTTAAATTGTTTGTCCATCCTGTATACAGTGTATTATCAGCACACTGAAGTATATATACATAACACATATTAATCACCAAATTCATTATATATTAGAAATGAATTTTTGTGAATTAGTACTGAGAAGTAGGTTTTTATATCAATAGTTTGTTATATTTTTATCTAGCTAAAATAACAAAAAGGAGTGCGCCTCAAAATCTCTGCACTCCTTTTTATAAGTTATGTTTTTAATTACTAAACAAAATTATTTATAAAGATTTCCTAATTTGTCTGCAGTTAATATAGCTGCAAATACATCTTCAGCTGTAACAGGGAAAGGCATATTGTATATGGTTTCGCCTTCAGCACAGGAAGCTTCTGCTACTTTCATAATATCATCTCTATTTATCTCTTTAATGCCCATATCTTTTAGAGTTATTGGAAGACCCATTTCTGAACAGAAAAGTATAACTTCTTCAAGCTCTTCTATAGGACTATTTTCTAGCACTAGCTGTACTATAGTTCCAAAGGCTACTTTTTCACCATGATAAAGGTGATGACAATCTTCTAGCACAGTAAATCCATTGTGAATAGCATGAGCAGCTGCAAGACCACAACTTTCAAAACCAATGCCGCTTAAATAGGTGTTTGCTTCAATTATATTTTCTACTGCTTTTGTTGAAACCTTGTTTTCTACAGCAATTTTGGCCTTTAATCCATCTTCAAGCAACGTTTCATAACAAAGCTCTGCTAAAGCAAAGGCAGCTTTAGTAGCTTTTCCTCCTGCCATGGTGTCTGCATTGGATTTTATGCAGGCTCTTGCTTCAAAGTAGGTAGCTAAGGCATCTCCAATGCCTGCTATTAATAGTCTTGCAGGAGCTTTTGAAACTATAGAGGTGTCTACAAGAACTATTTCTGGATTTTTAGGAAGCATTAGATATTCACTAAATATTCCCTCTTCAGTGTAAATTACTGAAAGAGCACTGCAGGGTGCATCTGTAGAAGCTATAGTTGGAACTATTATTACAGGAGATTTTTCATAATAAGCTATAGCTTTTGCAGTATCAAATATTTTACCACCGCCTATTCCAATGATTACATTGCATTTATTATCAGTCATACATTTCCTTAATCGATCTATTTCACATCTTGAACATTCACCATTAAAAGCTTCGAAGATTAAGGAAGCTCCTGAATTTTTAAAGCTTTCTTCAATAGTAGGTTTTACTCTTTTTATTCCATTTTTGCTGGCTATTATAAGGAATTTATCGCCTAAAGCTTTTGCATGTTTATAGAGATTTATAAGTTCACCATTTCCTTGTATGTACTTGCTAGGGGAAATTATAGCTTTCGACACATAGATCACTCCTCACATTGTTAATTATTTAACTATTTATATTATAGCATAGATTTCATATTTTTCAAAATGTTTTTAAAAATATTTTGAAAAATTTAAAAATTCAATACAGAAATCAATCGTCTCTTCAATAATTTCTAGTTTTCATCCAAACAAGACCATCTTCTGCTACTATTTTAGTATTAGCCATTTCATATTTTATATTCGTTATTACTTTACTTTTGTTTTTATTAAGCATATTAGTTAAACAAAGTAAGTGACTTTTTTAAAATATACTATTGTTAAAATATATGATTTATTACTAATATTTCATTTATTGAAAAGTTTTTTTATGCTATACTATAGGTATATTTTTAATTCCACTTGTATAAAAAATATATTAACTCAAAGTAAATTCTTTTTGTATTAAGGGGTAGATATTATGAGTGATTCACAGTATTCAAAGGGTCAGTTTTTCAGCATATTTATATATGTTATTGTATTTCTTAGCATGGGTGTGCAGTATGCTTGGCAAACTTTATTAGGCTTCGGTAATAGCATAGTTACAAAAGAACAATATATGAGTTTTCTGATATATTCTGCGGTAATTCTACTTATAATGATTTTTTATACTATTTTCCAAAAAAACAAAGGGGCAGCATCTAAAACTATGTTCACAATAATGCTCATAGCTGCTATAATGTTTTTAGTTTTTTGGGGTTACGCAGTGATAGATGTTTTTAAACAAAATAAGGATTTTTATCTTGCCTGTACTAGATATACTGGATTTGGTACAACTTTAATATTTATATTGAGTATGATTATGAAAATAATACATAGATTTAAAAAGAGACGTATGGAATCATTAGAATCGGAAGAAGAAGACTTTTCAGAAGAAACTGAATAGAATTCTTTATCTTCAATAATTTAATATTTATATTAAATGTGTAATTATAAATTTTTTCTTATACATTCAATTCATTAGTTTTTCGAAATATAAGAGAAGAGAGCTGGTCATTATAGTATTATTTTGACCAGCTCTTAAATTGAATCTTAGTATGCGGATTTTAAAATTTAAATTATAAGCATATAAAAGTTTCAACTTTCTTTAAATCTAGACCAAAATAAATCCATCGTCTACCTGTCCAGCGCCATCCAGCTATAGATTTTCTGCCGATATATGTTAGGTAGGCCCAATAAGATCTGCCATTGGTTTGCCAAATATAAACATATTGGAATAAACAAGGTCTTATAGTTCCAGGCTCTACCGCTTTGGGGCTAGGTCCAGCAGATTTAAGCTGAGACTTTGATGGTATATAATCTGGCGGAGGAGCAGTAGGCGGCATAGATTGGTTCATACCTCTCATTCCATAATCTGCGGGAGAAAAGTCATCGTAGTAATCATAATAGCCGTCAAATCTGTCATCTACTTCGTACTCGCCTACCTCATCTATTTCTTCGTCATTATAAAACCTCATATTTCCAAAGTTTATAAAGTCATCATTTAAAAACATTCTACCTCTCCTATAATATTGGTTATATTATATAAGATATGTAACTTTTTAAAAATGTTTACATATAAAAATATATGTTTTATCATCTGAGGTCAGACCTATAGCTAATATAACAAGTTTATTTGGTTTTATGAAATTTAAAATTTAATTATTTTTCTTTTAATAGGTCTCTTATCTCCGTAAGAAGTATTTCTTCTTTAGTTGGTATTTCTGATTTTTCTTCCTTAATAGCTTCTTCTTTTTTCTTAAAAGAATTTATAAATTTAATAAATAAGAATATGGAAAAGGAAATTATTAAAAAGTCCACTACATTTTGTATAAATATCCCGTAGTTTAAAGTTAGAGCTACTTTTCCTGTCCTAAAATTTTTAATAGGAAGTTTTAAATTTATAAAGTTTACTCCACCGAGCAGCAGTCCGATAAGTGGCATTATAATGTCATTTACAAGTGAAGTTACTATTTTTCCAAAAGCACCTCCTATGATAACACCTACTGCTAAGTCCAGCACATTGCCTTTCATAGCAAATTCCTTAAATTCTTTAAGCATTTTATAAGCACTCCTTTTTGTTTAGTATAAAAATATGTATTATATTGATAGTAAAACATTTTTAATGATAATAGCAAGAGCTATTTTTTCTTGATTGTGCTTGTTTGTTCAGCGAGCGTAATACTGACATCACAAGCAATATAGAAAAAGCATAGCATTGAGTTTCACTTTTGGCAAGGCAGAAAAGGTCAACAAAGTATTGCAGTTAAAGGCTTTTTAGACAATTATCTCTCATACTGCACAATACAAAACTGAACAAATGAGTTTCGGTTTATTTGCCCTTAATTCTCTTTGTATTTTGTGGATAGCCATAACAACTTTATACTATTGTATTACTGTTTATTTAAGGGGTATCATCAGAGGTTCCCAGATAATCCAGAATTGACTTTTAGGAATAGGATATATAAAATATAGGTTAATCCATTAAAATCAATCTGGGGTCAATCTGGTTAATCTGAGGATTATACATAAAAAGGACCTCAAGAAAATTGTCGGAAAAATAAAGAAAAAAAGTTTCAAAAAGTAGTGTACAAATTTCGAGACTTGTGGTATAATATATATAGGTCGGAAAAGACCAGTTAATTTAATATTTTGAATGCTTAGAGAAGCAAAGTTACCTTTAGACGAGGTTTAACTGGCTTCTCTTTTTTGTTGCCTAAAATCAAAAGGAAAGGAACAAGGAAAATGGATAACAAAACAAATAAGCATGAATTTGCGTGTAATGCTGGTAAGGTTACCGAGTACGAAGTAAAGGAACATATTGACACTATCATGGTAGGCTTTCGTGGATTCTCAAAGGAAGTGTCGATTGTAAAGTGGAACGACAAGAAGCCTGTGTTTGATATTAGAGCATGGCGAGTATCTGACAGAGACGGATTGCAATATCCTTTGCGTGGTATCACTTTCTCTAAGGAAGAGTTTATCAAGTTAAGGGAAATCTTGAATAGCATTGATGTGAATTGCATTGATGAATATATGTGAGCAAAGAATGTGAGGTATTGAATATGAACGGAGCAAAGACTGACGAAAGAAATTATTATGCTGAAAGCTACATTGCTTTAATCGAAGCAATTATCAAGGAAACAGCTTCAATAATCAAAGACATAAAGAAAGCAATGAGTGAGGTGTGAAAATGGGAAAGAAAAAACTACAAGGTGCAGACGGAATGAATTTTCAACTGCAACTTACAATAAAAGGCTTAGAGAGTATAAATCTTCCAGAGGAAAATCTCACGAATGAATCTGGAAATGACATAATGAAAATATCTTGTTGGGGTGGCAAACTGTCTGCTTATGTGAATTTGCCTAACGCAATCAGGCCAAACAATGTGCAGCCATTTCAACTATCTGATTGTATTAAAATCGAATTGGTAAGAAACCAAGTCATTGAGCACATGAGGTCATATTTGCAAAAGCACTTAAAGGATAAGTATTCTGATGAATTTCTCTCAATGATGAGTGTCACAAAAATGGAGTGCAATCTAACGATAAAATGCGTTGGGGATTGTAAGCCAAAGGATGTGATTAGATTGTTTGAAAGGTCATTTGCAAAGGTTACTGTTTATAAGGAAACCGACCCAAACGGAAAAACACACAGGAAACCAGAACGAGGAATCACAACAACCAAGCCCCATGAATGGGTGTTAAAGATGTATGACAAAACCTTTCAGCAAAGGCAAGCAGGCAATCTTAAAGTTGAGTCAAATCTGATTCGTGTGGAATTGGTGTTCTTAGACAGAATGCTTGACCGTATGTATTCGAGCAAGAAATCATTAGAGGACATTCTCACAAGGAAAGCAATCAAAACGCTGATTGACCAGTACCAAGAAACCTTTGACGAGATATGCAAAAAGAATATTACGCCTATGCTGAATGCTTGTGTGCAAGATGTATTTGAGACCTTGACTCAATCTGATTCTGGAAACGAAATCAGTAACACATTGATTAAGTGCAAAGAATTGATTGTAGATATTGAGGTATTACGCAAGGCCTTGAAAAAGTGGTATGCGTTTAGGAAAATGTCAGACAGTTCAAAGCGAATGGTATCATACTATCGTAATAATGAAAAGTTCGGGCTTCCCTCTGATGTGCTTAAAACGCTAAAACTCATGCACAATTCATTAGGTTAAAACAGGGTCAAAAAGGCTATAAAAATTGTTACCCTGCGACCCCAAACTTGAAAAACTGAAAATCTCATAAATTGAGCATAAACCACCATTCATTGGGGTGTAAAAGGTGTTTCACAAGGCATTTGAGCAAATTGCAAAAATCAAATCTTGTCCATAATTATATGAGACAGATACACAAACAGATAACAGTACATTAACAATAAGGGGGTGTTCACTAATGCAGGTAGAACGCATATCAGCAGACATTACATTGAAGCATAAACCCAAAACGGGAACACAGGCTTACAATATGCTGATCGAATCTCTCAAAGCAGAGATACAGGAAAAACAAGAGATTTTATCTCATCTCTCACAGGACAAAGTAAAACAGAAATTCATAGAGAACTGGAATCCTACAACAAGGAGCGTGAACATCTATGATATGTAGAAAGGAGTGATTTTATATGCCGTTTGAGAAAGGCAGGTCTGGGAATCCAAAAGGCAGGCCTAAGCAAACCGCAGAGCAGAAATCACAAAAGGAGCAATTTCAGAGGTTGCTTAAATCTTCTACCGTTGAAGCTCTGCAAAGCATAATTCAGATTGCCAGTGACAGATACAACAAGGACCGATTTAATGCTTGTAAGTACATCATTGACAAAGCTTATGGTGCAAATACTGCTTTTCTTTTAGACGGTACAGAAGATACTGCTCCTACTGTGATTAGGATTGTTCCATACGGTAAAGAAAACGAGGACGACGAAGATTGGGCTTGGGAACAGGAATGGAACAATGCCCCAGATGAAAATGAGGACGAATAATTATGGTTAAGATTACAAACGGAACAGTTACCACAGAGGTAACCAAAGGTGCGTATGAAACATTCTACAAGGAACAAGGCTTTGTGGTTGTGTCAGACGAAAACGAAAATATTGAATGGGAGGAAGAAGAAAATGACTAAAATCAATACAGTTGCAAACAACGGACTAACTATCGTTGAGAACTATAATAAACTGCTTGAACAGTTCAGAAAAGCAAAGACCATTGATGATGTGCGTATTCTGGTTGCAAGTGCTAAGGATTTTATTTCTGTGTATAAGCGTGTTGATAAGAACATGGTAAATGAAATCTATGGCAAACTCCAGAGCAAATTACAGGATATGGTTGCTGAAAATGCTTTTGTGTATGACCGTATGAATAACAGGGTTGAGGAAATCCGCAATCGTGCTTATGACTATGCAAACGAAAAGGACGATACACAGTTAGTACAGAACAAAGCACTTCAGCTTATGTCTCAGATGCCTAAGGTAATGAACAGCAACCATGCAAACCGTATCACTAAGGTTTTGACAGATTCTATCAATTCTGGTGTTATCGGTAGCAAAGCTGTTCTGGAACTGCTTAAATATCCTGCTTATGCTGATATGGTATCTGCAAAGATTAGGGAGCGTGCTTTTGAGGGTAGCAAATCTTCTGCTGAACAGGCTTTTGACAGATTGAAAGAATCTGAACTGAAAGAAGCTGAACAGGGTCTTGCTTCTGTGTATATGCAGGGATTCCACCTTAGAAACATTGAGAAACAGGTCAATGCGTTTAAGAAGCCTTCCGCATGGAATCCAGACGAACAGACAGCATAAAGGATAATCCCAGAATAACACAGGATAATCCAGATTGAATCATAAGTCATAAGGTAATGTATTCCTATGGTATAGGATAAAAGTTCACCAGAAGTCAACAGAGAACCTCTGGGGATAAACATAAAATTGAGAATAAAATAAATCGGTCACTAAAGAATAGTCCAGTTGTCCAGACGGAGCAAACACAAAAACATGGACAACAATACAATAGTTCAGATGAATTTGTATTCGTGTCCCTAATCGAAAGGGAGAATATAAAAATGGCAAAGAAGAATAACACAAACAATACGAACACTTTACCAGAGCAGGAGTTAAACTTTATTGTATCAGATGTACGCATTCCTCGTATGGTGCCTTTACAGACTCTTGCAGATGAATCTGGTATTTCATATAAAGCACTTTGGCAGATGTGCAAACAGAACAAAATCGTGCATATTAAGTCCGGTAATAAGTTTCTTGTGAATGTGGATAAATTCATTGAGTTTCTCAATACCGGCGAAACGGAGGTTGAGAGCAATGACAGAATCGAAACGAGAGGTAGAAAATCTAAAGACACAGCATAAAATCAATAACCCTGTTGAATGGGGACAGGCAGAGGGATTTTCAAAATATCTTATTTCTACTGACGGGCAAGTTTACAGCCTTAAGCGTGATAAACTGATTGAGCCTTCAAATAAGAACGGTATCAAAGGTAGTTATTTGGTGGTTACTATCTACAATGATAAAGGTCAAAAGAAATATATGCTTGTGCATAGACTTGTGTATATGGCTCATGTTGGTCCTATTCCAAAGGGTATGCAAATCAATCATAAGGACGAGGACAAAACAAATAACTGTATTGAGAATCTTGAAGTTGTCACACCAAAACAGAATATTCATTATGGAAGTGCTTCCATTAGACGGAGCGAAAGCGTTAAAAGGTACTGGCAAGAAAAGAGAAAAATGGCCGCTTGTTGATGTGGTATCAGAATTTATACTTTTTGAAACCATGCAAATGAAACCTCAAATAAGTATCAGAAAGTATGCGTAAAAACTTTTGATTATTCTCATAAAAAGTGTGTACTTTTTGAGACTTGCCAGATATAATATAATCATCGAACAGATGTTCGCATAGTTCAGAGGAACAGGAGGACACCAAATGAAATATGTAGCTTATCACAGGACAAGCACAAAGGACCAGCACTTAGACAGAGGAATTGCAGAACTCACCAAGTATTGTGCTGATAATGCAATTTCTCTGTATAAGGGTAAGGTCTACACAGACCAACAGACAGGAAAGAACTTCAACCGACCACGCTACACAATGTTGAAAGATGAAATTCTTGAAAGTGGTGATGTGCTGATGGTCACAGAGCTTGACCGATTAGGACGAAACAAGGAAGCCACACTAAAGGAATTACGATTCTTTAAGGACAACGGTATTCGTGTTATGGTGTTAGAATTGCCCACAACATTGATTGACCTGTCAGCTATGGAAAACTCAATGGCTCGTATGATGTTAGAGACTATCAATAATATGATGATTGAGTTGTATGCAAGCATGGCACAAGCTGAAATTGAGAAAAAAGAGAAAAGACAACGAGAAGGCATTGAACAGAAAAAGGCTCGTGGAGAATGGGATGATTATGGCAGACCAAGAGTTATGGACCTTGAAGAATTTGCTACCCACTATCGCTTAGTACAGCAAGGGGAAAAGAAACCATTTGAGCTTATGCGTGAATTAGGCATGACAAAACCTACTTTTTATCGTTACAAAAATCAAATTGAGAAAGGGTGTTAAGAATGGCATCTGTTAAAAGAGTTGAGTACAAAAGCGGTAGAGTTGTCTATCGTATAGTAATCTGTATGGGTTACGATAATAAGGGTAAGAAACTGGTTAAGAATCTTACATATTCTGTCAATCAGTCAGCAACACCCAAACAACAAGAACGAGAAGCGAAGAAGTATGCCATGGATATGGAAGATAAACTAAAATATGGCTATGACTTCAACGCAGAAAAAATGTCATTTGAAGATTTTGCATACAAATGGCTTGAGAGTGTTAAAGATAACATTGCTTACGGTACCTATGCAGGATATAAACAGGCATTAGAAAGCCGAATCATTCCCTACTTTAAGGGATATAAGGTAGCTCATATCAAAACGCCACACATTGAAGCATTTTATAGAACTCTGGTTGATGACTATGCAACAGGTACCATAAAGAGATTTGCTAATGTGTTGAATCTGATTTTTAAGACAGCCAAGCGTTACAGCATGATTGAGAACAATCCTTGCCAAGACGCACAAAAACCAAAGAGAAAAGACGAGGGCGAGGGCTTAAAGTTCTTTACTCCAAAGCAAGCATTGATGTTTATGAAATCTCTGGATATGTCATACGAGGTAACCTACAAAAGCCATCAGCGTATTGATGATACAGGTAAACCATACTATGTGAATGAGTACACAGAATCCTATACTGTGCCTACACAATACAAAGTGTTCTTTGCTCTCTCATTGTTCTGCGGATTCAGAAAAGGCGAAACACTTGCTTTGCACTGGAATGACATTGATTTTAAGGAAAAGAAAATCTCTATTTCAAAGTCTGTGGGTATGACAGAAAACGGATTTGATTATAAAGAACCTAAGACAAAGAAGTCTGTCAGAAAGGTATCTATCCCAGATGATATAATCCCACTTTTGAAGCAGTATCACTTTGAGTATATGCAAACACGATTTAGTCATGGTACTGCATGGCAAGGCGATTTGAGCAATGGCGGTAATCTGTTCATTCAAGCAGACGGAAAACTTATGGGGCATACAACACCTTATCAGTATTTCACAAAGCATTTACACCGCTATAATGAATGGGTGCAGAATAATCCAGATAAAGCAAAGGTCGAGGGATTAGAGGAATTACCGATTATTCCGCTTCATGGGTTGAGACATTCATGTGCTACCCTGCTCAATTATCTGGAAGTCAACATCATTGAAATATCAAAGACATTAGGACATTCAACCTGTTCCACTACAATGAACATCTATGCTCATAGCTTTGAGGAACAGCAAGAGGAAGTAGCAACAAAGGTAAATGAGTTCTTACGATTGAACGCATAAATAATTGAGAGCCAGAGGAAAAAATCCAAAGGCTCTCATTTAGTCATCATTCATCTTTCAATTCCATGTGGTCAAGGGCATATTGCAAAGCCATGCTGATTAGTTCATTACGAGAACGATTCGTTTTAGCTGCTAAATCGTTATATTCCTCTTGCAAAGCTCTATCTATGCGTATTGTCATTGTGACAGATTTATCTTCTTTTGGTGTTACGATAAATTTCTCCATAATGCAATTCCTCCATTGGTTTTGATTACATTATAGTATTGACAAGAGGCGCAAAACTATGACACAATAGTGAGTTGAATTTACACTGTACTTTTGTGTTACACTCTGCTATAATGGTGTTGCTGACGGATTAGTGATTGTTGGCAAGTCCAAGAGTGTTAGGGTGAACAAAATGCAACCAATATTTACAATGCAGTATGGAGAGTTTGCAGTTGCAGATTATCTATCCAAAAAAATAAAAGGTACTTCTGTTTTTATTCCTGCTTCGGCACAGGAAAAAGGTATTGACTTATTGCTATATCGCTATGACAATGGGTGCAACAAGACCAACACTATTCAAGTTAAAATGTCCAGGACATATTATAATGACAAGGAAGATTCTGGCTATCCGTTCTACTTGTGGTTTAATAGGTTCCCTGTTCAGCAAAACGCAAACTGGTATATACTGGTCGGGATATATGCAAAGCATTCTGATGATGTTAAAAATGCAGGTGCAAAAAGCACTAAATGGGACACGATAATGCTTGCATTTACGAATAAAGAAATGTTGCAATTTATGTCAGAGGTTAAACAAAGACGTGACCCAACAAAAGATGATAAAATGTTTGGGTTTGGCTTTGATTCAAGCAAAGCTATTTTTCAAACGAGGGGTTGTCCAGAAAATCGTGATATGAGTCGCTACCTTATAGAAAAACGCATTGACGAAATTACACATTCATTTATTTAGTGGTATCTTATTAAAGGGGTGGTGGAAAATGAATACCTACACAAAGTTAACCGCATACTTGCCTATTCTTGAAGCTGATAATTTTGGAAAGTGGATAGTTGATAGCAAAAGCAAAGGAACGATTGAGAGCCCTATACAAATGCCCTATGTAACTTATTCCAGAATGGCGAGACACTTTATAGATGATGTTTACACTTTCGCTGATGAACACCAAGAATACGGCCTTTACAGCTACAATGATATTCTGTTTGAAAACGGAATCGAATGGAGTATTGTTTCCATGAGCGAAGTTGATACTTCTACTTTGGACGGGAAATGTATTACAGCCTTGCTTATGGGTGCAATTCGAGCAGATAGGTTCTCAGAGGGTGCGTTACTATACTTTTTTGAAACAGGTATAATTACAAAATGGCTTAATCGCCTTAAAGAGATAGATGAAAAAAAAGAGTCTTGACTGAAACAAACAGCCAAGGCTCTTTCTTTATACTATTGTTATACTAAACTTACGGCGTGATATGGTGTGATAGACCGAGTTAGGGAAAGTAGAAATCCCAAAAAGGTAATACGGGTATCACTTATGGAGAGTTATGGAGAGATAGGGCGAGTGCCTGTTAATCTTTTCTTAATAGTGTTTATTATCAAAATTTGTTTTAAAATAATTTTATTAAACACTAAAATAAATAGTATAGTTATGGTCATCATATTAATAATATAACCCAAAATTAATCTTAAAATCCAAATATATTAGAGTACGTATATTTATATTGATGCTATTATCGTTAACTCTAAAGCTTAAAATTCAAAAGTATTAGAGTAACATAATCATCTAATAACAATAACTTATTTTATTGAAAATTTTATAAATAAACTATATAATTTAATTGATATATAATATGATTTTGCTTATGGTACTTCATTTTATGAGGTTAAAAGGGAAAGTGCTATTAAACACTACAGCCCCCGCTACTGTATACAAAGACGAATCCCGACCACTGGTATTTAAACTGGGAAGGTGGGAGGAGGATGACATGTGAGTCAGGATACCTGCCATAAGTTTTGCTAATCCTTCGGAGGGAAGGGAAGTGGCGTTTGTAATTATGAGCTTTTAAGGCATTATTATAAACTCACTTTAGGTGAGTTTTTTATTTTATATACATTTTGTTTATGGAGATGATATATTTTGATACAGCTCATTGGTTTAAATAATAATTGCAGCATAGAACACAGAGAAAAACTTTCCATAACTCCAGGTAAAATAGAAGCAAAAACGAAAAAGCTTCTTAAAATATGTGATGAGTGCTTGATAATAAGTACTTGCAACAGGACTGAAATATATTTTAATGCTGAAGATTTTAGCTATAAAATTCTAGAAAAAATATTTGAAATATTAGATTGGGACTGGGATTTAAAAGAAAATGTATTTCATGTTGCAGACAATAAAGCTGTAAAACATTTAATGGAAGTCTGCAGTGGCTTTCATTCTAAAATATTAGGAGAAGATCAAATTTTGGGACAGATTAAAGAAGCCTATGAAAAAGCTTTAACTTGGAAGACTATAAAACATCAATTGCAGAGATTATTTCAATTTGCTATAACTTGCGGTAAAGAATTTAGATTCAAAGCTGAATTATATAAAATACCAGTATCTTCAGCATCCATAACCATAAAAGAATCTATTAAATTAGGTATAAAAAAATTTATGATAATAGGTTTTGGTGAGGTAGGCAAGCTTTGTTATAAATATATAGAAGATTATAACTTTGAAAAATTGTATATTGTGGTGAGAAACCCTAACATACTAAATTTCTCCGATGAGAGAATAAAAGTTATTGGGTTTCAAGACAAATATAAATATACAGAAGAAGTAGAATGTATTATTTCTTGTACTTCTGCACCTCATGTAGTGCTTTACGAAAATGAAATAGGAGATAATAAGCTAACTATATTTGATTTAGCATTACCAAGAGATGTAGATGAAAATATAGCTAAAAAGCCTAATGTAGACTTATATGATATAGATAAAATAAGTATTAAAGATGATGAAAACAAGAAAAAAAGAAGAGAAGTAATGGATAAAAATAGATATATAGTTGAAAGCTATGTGAAAGAATTTTTGGAATGGCAAAAATTTAGAGAGCTTTCTTCTCACATAAAGCAAATGTCAGATTGTGGTGAGTACATATATAAGAAAAGATATGATACTTTTAAAAGAAAGAAAAATACCAAAGATAATGAAGAACTTGTAAGGACTTTATTAAAAAGCACTTCTGATTTTTATATACATAGGGCTATAGATGTATTAAAAGAAGAGATGTTAAAAGGGAGAGCTGAAGAATGTCTAGATATTCTAGAGAGAATATTTATCCCAGAGAATTAGAATATAGTTTTATATCTTTAATATCCTATAAAATAGATGTGCTAATAATAGGTGGAGGAAAAGCAGGACTTATAAAAGCAAAATCTTTTGTTGATAGAGGCTGCAAGGTTACAGTGATATCAAAAGAATTCTGCAAAGAATTTCAGCATATAAAAAGTGATAATTTATTAGTAATAGAAGGAGTTTATGAAAAGAAACTGATTTTAGATAAGCACTTAATTGTAATTGCTGTAAAGGATGATGAGCTAATAAAAAGAATTATAGAAGACTCTAATAAGTTAAGTAAATTATATTTGAATTGTAAAGATTTTAAAGAAGGAAATTTTGTTGTTCCTGTACAGAGAAATACAGAAAATATATGTTTTTCTCTAAATACTAAAGCAGGAAGTCCTAAAAGTTCTTTATTTTTAGCAGATAAATTAAAAGAGACCTTAAAAGATTATGATGATTTTATAAATTTTGTTTGTGAGCTTAGAAATAAGCTTAAAGGTCATAGAAATAAAGAAGAGATTTTAAACTTTGTAAATAGTGATGATTTTAAATATTTTTATACCAAAGGCTATGAAAAATTGATACTTAATATTTTTTATGGAGATATGTCAGATTGAAATAGGTGGGGAGTTGATTTGGATTTGAATTTAATAATAGCTACAAGAAAAAGTAAACTTGCTCAGGTTCAGACGGAAAAGGTTATGAGTATGCTTAAAGAAAACTGCGGCATAGAAAGTGAAAAGTTACTTATAGAAACCTTTGGAGATAAAAATTTAGATGTTACTTTAGATAAAATTGGCGGTAAGGGTGTTTTTGTAAAGGAAATAGAAATAGCACTGATGGAAAATAGAGCTCATGCTGCAGTTCACAGCATGAAGGATGTACCTTTTGAAATTGATCCTATATTTGAAATAGGGGCGGTTACGGAAAGAGAAGATGTACGAGATGCTTATGTTTCAACAAATGGAATAAGTTTTTTCGATTTAAAGCCTGGAGCTAGGATTGGAACCAGCAGCATAAGAAGAGCAAAGCAGCTTAAAATGATAAATCCACACCTAGAGATAGTTCCTATAAGAGGAAATGTTCAAACTAGAATTGATAAGATAGAAAAAGAAAATTTAGATGGTATTGTACTTGCTGCAGCAGGTCTTAAGAGATTAGGTATGGAAAATTTAGTTACGGACTATTTTGATCCTTTTGAATTTGTGCCTGCAGTAGGGCAAGGAGCTTTGGGCGTTGAAATAGTTTCTAAAAGGGAAGAGGCTCAGATTATTAAAAAAATTGATTTTATAGATAGCAGAATCTGTGTAGAAGCTGAAAGGTCTTTTATGAAAGAATTAAATGGAGGATGCCACAGCTGCATAGGTGCCTATGCTTTCTTAGATAGTAAGTTTATTTATATGGCAGGCATATATGATAATGGAGGAAAAATAGTGAAAAAAGATATAACAGGGTTAAAAGAAAATCCTATAGAAATTGGTAAGATGTTAGCAAACAAAATAAAAAATGCTTAATGGAAAAGGAGAATACTATGGGAAAAGTTTATCTTATCGGAACAGGTCCTGGAGATGAAGAGTTATTAACCTTGAAGGCAGTAAAAGCATTAAATGAATGTACAGCGGTATTATATGATAGATTGATAAGCGGAAATATTTTAAAATACTTAAAAGAAGATTGCACAATATATTATTGCGGTAAAGAGCCAGGCTGCCATTATAAAACTCAAGAAGAAATAAATGACATGCTAGTAAAGCTTGCTTTGGAAGGGCATACCGTAGGAAGAATCAAGGGAGGCGATCCTTATGTTTTTGGAAGAGGCGGGGAAGAAGCTTTAAGGCTAGTAGAAGAAAATGTAGATTTTGAAGTTATACCTGGAGTTACTTCTGCCATCTCTGTACTTAATTATGCAGGGATACCTGCTACTCAAAGAGGTATGGCTCAAAGCTTTCATGTATTTACTGGTATGACTCAAGATAAGCTAAACATTGACTGGGACACCGTTTCAAAATTGGAAGGTACCTTAATATTTTTAATGGGACTTAAAAATATAGATTTGATAACCAGGGAGCTTATAAAAAGCGGAAAAGCTGAAAACACACCTTGTGCGGTGATAATGAGAGGAACCACATCAAAGCAGAAGAAAGTGGTTTCGGATTTGGAAAATATAGGAACTAAAATAGCAGAGCAAGGGCTAAAATCACCTTGTATCATAGTCATTGGGGAAGTAGTTAATTTAAGTGACAAATTGAGCTGGTATGAAAATAAGCCTTTGTTTGGTAAGAATATATGTATAACCAGATCTAAAGAACAATCAAAATCCATAACCAATAGGCTGTTAAGTTTAGGTGCTGAAGTCACGGAAATAAATACCATAAAAATTAAACCTGCTTTAGAAAATCTTGAAGACTACCAGCATAAGCTTCAAAGCTATGATTATATAATACTAACCAGTGTAAATGCTGTAAAATTATTTTTTCAATATATAAATAGCAAAGATATAGATATAAGAACTATAAAAGCTAAATTTGCAGTGGTAGGAAAAGCTACAGCTAAAGAGCTTAAGGAAAAAGGAATAATACCTTATATAACAGCAAAACAATTTGTAGCAGAAGATCTTTTTGAAAGTTTAAAAACTGTAATAAAAAAAGGAGACAAAGTTATGTTTCCTTGTTCTAAAGAAGCAAGAAGCTTTATTGATGAACAGCTATTAAATCAAGGTGCATTGGTAGATAGAGTGCATATCTATGAACCAGTTCCCGGAGACATAAAAAATTGCAATAGCTTTCAAGAAGTAGATATTGTGATATTTACCAGTCCTTCTACCTTTAAAAATTTAATTTCTATGGTAGGTTTAGAAGAAATAAAGAAAAAGCAATGTATAGCCATAGGTCCTATAACAGAAAAGTCTTTAAAAGAATCAGGTATAGATTGTTATGTTTGCACGGAACATTCAGAAGACGGCATTATAAAAAAGCTTATGGAAATATATGCTTAAAGTTATAATTTTAAGAATAAAAATTAACTTATAATAAAGTATTTATACAGAAAGTAGAGTGATATATTTGTTTAATAGAAATAGAAGACTTAGAGAAAGAAAAGAGATAAGGGATTTAGTAAAAGAAACAGTGCTTACCAGTAAAGATTTTATATATCCAATTTTTGTGGTAGAAGGTAATAATATAAAGGAAGAAATTCCATCCATGCCAGGAAACTATCATTATTCCTTGGATAGATTGGAGGAAATAATAGATAAAGTGACTTCTCTAGGTATAAGAGGAATTATTCTTTTTGGAATTCCTTCCTATAAAGATGAAATAGGTTCATCAGCTTATGATGATAATGGCATAGTTCAAAAAGCTGTAAGAAAAATAAAAGAATTAAATAAAGACCTTTGGGTTATAACAGATGTATGTATGTGTCAGTATACAAGTCATGGGCACTGCGGAATATTAAAGGGCTCCAGAGTTGATAACGATGAAACTTTAAAATATATAGCTCAAATAGCATTATCTCATGCAAAAGCGGGTGCTGATATGATAGCTCCTTCAGACATGATGGATGGAAGAATACAGGCTATAAGAGACATTTTAGATGAAAATGGTTTTTTACATGTTTCCATCATGGCTTATAGTGCAAAATATTCTTCAGCTTTTTATGGACCTTTTAGAGAAGCTGCACATTCTGCTCCTCAATTTGGTGATAGAAAGAGCTACCAGATGGACCCTGCCAATATAAGAGAAGCCATGAGAGAAATAGAATGTGACATAGATGAAGGGGCAGATATAATCATGGTAAAACCAGCCTTATCCTATTTAGATGTGATAAGATGGGCAAGAGATAGATATGATACTCCTATAGCTGCTTATTCAGTAAGCGGAGAATATGCCATGATAAAAGCTGGAGCAAAGTTAGGATTTATCAATGAAAAACAAGTAGCTATGGAAATGCTGTTATCAATGAAAAGAGCAGGAGCAGATATAATCATAACCTATTATGCTTTAGATGCAGCAGCATGGTTAAAGGAGGAAGCTTAAATGAATAAAACTAAAAGTTTACATATATTCAATGAGTCAAAAAAATATATGCCAGGAGGAGTAAATAGTCCTGTTAGAGCTTTTAAAGATGTATCAGTAAATCCGCCTGTAATGAAAAAAGGTAATGGAGCTATAATTTATGATGAAGATGATAAATCTTATATAGATTTTGTGGGAGCTTGGGGTCCTATGATACTTGGTCACTGCGATGAAGATGTGGTAAAGGCTATAAAGGAAATGAGTGAGAATGCTATAGCCTTTGGTGCTCCTACGGAAGTTGAACTTAAACTAGCAGAGCATATTTGTAACACCGTTGATAATGTAGATATGATTAGAATGGTAAATTCAGGAACAGAAGCTACTATGAGTGCTGTAAAACTAGCTAGAGGTTATACAGGAAAAAATAAAATAATTAAATTTGCAGGCTGTTATCATGGCCACTTTGATGGATTTTTAGTAAGTGCAGGTTCAGGAGTAATGACTGAAGGAATACCAGGTTCTGCTGGGGTACCTCAAGATAGCATAAAAAATACTCTTATTGCAAATTACAATGATATTAATAGCATAAAGGAAATATTTAAAAATCATGGTGAAGATATAGCCGGGGTAATCATAGAACCTGTGGCGGGAAATATGGGAGTAGTACCTGCAGAAAAAGATTTCCTATTAGAATTACATAGGTTATGCCATGAATATGGAAGCTTACTAATATTTGATGAAGTAATGTCAGGATTTAGAGTAGCCTATAAAGGAGCTCAAAGCCTGCATGGAATAAAACCTGATTTAGTTACCTTTGCTAAAATTATGGGAGGCGGTCTACCCTGTGGAGCTTATGGCGGAAGAAGAGAAATAATGGAGAAACTTTCACCTATAGGTCCAGTATATCAAGCAGGAACTATGTCCGGAAATCCTATAGTAATGGCTGCAGGATATGCTACTTTGAAAAAACTTTATGATCATCCTGAGTACTATGAAAAGCTAGAAAAGTTAGGTTCTAAATTAGAAAGAGGAGTTAAAGAAATAGCAAAAGAAAAAGGCATTAATGTAGTAGTTAATAGATGCAAAGCTATGATGACCATATTCTTTACAGACCTTGACCAGATTAAAAATTATGAAGATGCAAAAAAGTGTAATACAAAGCTTTATGCAAGCTTTTTTCAGCACATGCTTGAGAAAGGCATTTATATAGCACCTTCTCAATTTGAGGCTATGTTTTTAAGTGTTAAGCATGAAGATGAGCATATAGACAAATTTTTAGAAGCTATGAGAAGCTGGAAGCAGATTTAATCCCATTTATGCAGCTTAAGAAACTTTTAATGAGGTGAATTTATGAAAAAAGCAATACTTCTCTTAAGTTTTGGAACTACCCATGAAGATACTAGAAAACTTACCATTGATGTGATAGAAAAAAAAGTTAAAGACAGATTTAAAGATTATGAAATAAGAAGAGCATTCACTGCCCACAGGATAATAGATATATTAAAAAAACGAGATGGAATCATAGAATTTACCCCTGAAGAAGCTTTAAATAGTTTAGCAGAAGAGAACTTTACAGAAGTAATAGTGCAGCCATTACATATAATACCAGGAGAAGAATATGACTATATAAAAAAGGTAGTACATATTTTTAATCACAAAAACATTTTTGAAAGATTAGAGCTTGGAAGACCTATATTGTACTTTAAAGGTATTGAAGATGAAGTACCGGATGATTATGAAATATTGGTGGAGGCATTAAGAAAAACCATGAATTTTCAAGAAAACATATTATTCATGGGACATGGTACTAAGCATTATGCTAACGCATGCTACCTTTGTCTTCAGCAGGTATTGAGAGATAGAGGATATAACCATGTATATATAGCTAATGTGGAAGGATATCCTACCTTAGAGCATATTATTCCTATATTAAAAAAAGAAGGTATAAAAAAACTTAAGTTAGCTCCTTTAATGGTAGTGGCTGGAGATCATGCTAAAAATGATATGGCTGGAGATGAAGAAGATTCCTGGAAAAATATTTTACTAAAAGAGGGTTTTGAAATAGACACTTATATTAAAGGTCTTGGAGAGATACCGGAATTTCAGGATTTATATATTAAGCATATAGAAGATGTGATAGAAAATAGGTATCTAGATTTAGGTAAAACTAAAAAAGGAATGGTTAGGAGATAGATTATGGCAAAGATTATGGTACAAGGCACTGCTTCATCTGTAGGAAAGAGTATCTTGGCAGCAGCACTTTGCAGGATATTTAAGCAAGATGGTTTTAAAGTATGTCCATATAAATCTCAAAATATGTCCTTAAATTCTTATATAACTTTAGATGGAAAAGAGATGGGAAGAGCACAGGTTCTTCAAGCCTATGCTGCAGGATTAGAACCTGAAGCTTTTATGAATCCCATACTGCTTAAGCCTACTTCAAATAAAAACTCTCAGATAATTGTAAATGGTAAAGTTTATGGCAATGCGTCTGCCATGGAGTATCACAATCTAAAGCTGGAATTTAAAGATATGCTTAAAAGAGATTTTGAAAGCATTGAAAAGAACTTTGACATAATAGTTATGGAGGGGGCAGGCAGTCCTGCAGAAATAAATTTAAGAGATAGAGATATAGTAAATATGGGCATGGCAGAATTAGTAGATGCCCCAGTTATATTGGTGGGAGACATAGATAAAGGGGGAGTATTTGCCTCTTTAGCAGGTACTATGCTTTTATTAAAAGAAGAAGAAAAGCATAGAGTAAAAGGTTTTGTTATAAATAAATTTAGAGGAGATGTAAACATACTTAAGCCAGGTATAGATATGATAGAAGAAATAATTAAAATACCTTGTTTAGGTGTGGTACCCTATTTTAATTTAAAGCTAGAAGATGAAGATGGAGCTATAGAGTTTAACTCTAAAAAAAGCAAAGCTATTGATATAGGAGTTATAAAGCTACCTCATATTTCTAACTTTACTGATTTTGATGCTTTAAAAAGAGAAGAAGATGTGGGCATCAGATTCATAGAATCTCCAGAAAATTTTGAAAACCCAGATTTGCTAGTGATACCTGGAAGCAAAAATACCATAGAAGATTTGATTTTTTTAAGAAAAACTGGACTAGAAAAATGTATTAAAGATTATGGAAGTTATGGAATGGTTATGGGAATTTGTGGAGGTTATCAAATGCTGGGAAATACTATAAAAGACCCTGAAGGAGTAGAAACCAGCTTCAAAGAGGTAAAAGCCATGGAACTTTTAGATATAGAAACTATCTTTGAAAAAGAAAAAACCATGACTAGAATAGAAGGAAATATATTAAACCAAGAAGTTAATATTTATGGTTATGAAATTCATATGGGTTTAAGCACATTAGGTAAAAATTCATCACCTCTTTTTCAAATAAATAGTGAAAATGGAGATGCTGTAGAATTACTAGATGGAGCCATAAACAAAAAAGGAAATATATTTGGTACTTATATTCATGGAATATTTGATTCTGCATGTTTTAGAGAATATATTTTGAATCCTTTAAGAAGGAAAAAAGGACTAAAAACTAAAACCTCTGAAAACTATGAAAGCCAGAGGGATAAGGAATTAGACAAATTAGCAGATATAGTTAGAAATTCATTAAATGTAGATAAGCTATATGAGATTATGGCAATGAAAAGATAGCAGGGGGTAACTTTAAGTGAATATTATAGATATATTAGCAGCGCTTGTTATTGATTGGATAATTGGCGATCCATATTGGTTTCCTCATCCTGTTATATATATAGGAAAACTTATTAGGTTTTTGGAAAACAGAGGAAGAAAACTCTGCAAGACTAAAAAGGCTTTAAAGTTATATGGTGGATTTATAGTAGTGGCAGTAAGTGCTGTAAGTTTTTTAATACCTTTTATGATATTGAGTCTTTTAAAACCATATAAACTTATATATCATGTAGTAAATATATTTATACTTTGGACAACTATTGCAGCAAGATGTCTTCATAAAGAAGGTAAAAAAGTTTATGACTCTCTGGAAAAGGAAGATATAGAAGATGCAAGAGTGAAGTTATCTTATATTGTAGGTAGAGAAACCAGCAATTTAAGTGAAAAAGAAATAATAAGAGCCGATGTGGAAACCATAGCTGAAAATACCTGTGATGGAGTCATAGCACCGCTTTTTTATGCCATGATTGGTGGTACAACCTTTGCTTCAGCTTTTGCTATGATGTATAAATCGATAAACACTATGGATTCAATGCTTGGCTATATGAATGAAAAATATATAGATATAGGTTTTTTCCCTGCAAATACGGATGATGTATTTAACTACATACCTGCTAGATTAACAGGAATATTAATGTGTTTAAGCAGTTTTATAGTGAAAGGCAGCATGATAAATAGTTTTAATATAATGATTAGGGATAGAAAAAATCATAAAAGCCCTAACTGTGCCTATCCTGAAGCTGCCACTGCAGGTGCATTAAATGTACAGCTAGGAGGAAACAATACATACTTTGGACAAGTAGTTGAAAAACCTACCCTTGGAGATAGAAAAGTTGAATTAAATAGCTACCATATTGTAGGAGCTATAAAGCTTATGTACTCATCAGAAGTAATTTTTGTTATACTGTATAGCTTAATTTATATGGTAGTTTATTAGTAAAAAGAGAGGGATATTTGTGAAAGATATAAAAACATATACTGAACATGGTGGAAATGTATATAGTGATGAAGGATTATTAAAAGGCAAAAATATAATAGATTTTAGTTCTAATATAAATCCTTTAGGAGTACCTAAAAGCTTTTTAAATAATATAGATGAAGCTTTAGAAAGCGTTATTAGATATCCTGACATAGAATATAAAAGACTAAAAAAAGCCATTATAGAATATCATGCTTCAGAAACAAAATTGGAAGAAGATAATATAGTGGTGGGCAATGGAGCTGCAGAAATTATAGATCTGTCCCTTAGTCTTTTTAAAAATATTTTAATATCAGTGCCCGCTTTTGTAGAATATGAAAAAACAGCTCGCAAGTGGGGAAAAAATATAGAATTCTCCTATTTAAAAGAAGATATGCACTATGATTATGAAGATATAATTAAAAAGATTGATGGAGCAGATGCAGTTATTCTAGGCAATCCTAATAATCCCAATGGAAACCTTATACATAAAGAAAAATTTTATAAAATACTGGATAAATGTGAAAGAGAAAATAAAATAGTGATAATAGACGAAGCTTTTATAGAATTTACAGGAAATAAGAGCTTGAGCTTTGTGGAGGATTTAAAGAGCTACAAATCAATTTTTATAATAAGAGCTCTCACTAAATTTTTTGCTCTTCCTGGCATAAGGCTTGGCTACGGAATTAGCAGCAATAAGGAAATGATCAAAAATATAAAATCTATTCAAAATCCTTGGAATGTAAATTGTTTTGCAGAAACTGCAGGAGTATATGTACTTAAGGATAAGGCATATATAGAAGATACATTGAAGTTTATGAATTCTGAAAGAAAGTTTTTTGTAGAGTCATTAAAACATATAGATTTTATAAAAAGAGTATACAATACTGAAGCTAACTATGTTTTGTGCAGTCTTTCAAAAATAGAAGCCTCTAAACTTTATAAACTATGTTTAGATCACTCTGTAGCCATAAGAGTATGCCATAACTATAGAGGTTTAAAAGGTGAATTTGTTAGATTTGCTATAAAAAGCAGAAAAGATAACTTAAGACTTTTAGAAGTATTAAATATTATCAGTGAAAATTTGAGGTGCTAAAACATGAAAAGTTTAATAATAGCTTCAGACAGCAGCGGCGGAGGGAAAACCACGGTTACCCTTGGACTTATGAAAGCTCTTAAAAATAGAGGCTTTCATCTTAGTACCTATAAAGTGGGACCTGATTACATAGACCCAGCCTTTCATAAGCATATTACAGGTTGGGATTCAAGAAATTTAGATATATTTCTTATGGGTGAGGCTGGTGTAAAGGCTTCTTATTCTAGAGGAGTAAAGCATGGAGCCTTAGGTATTATAGAAGGTGTTATGGGGCTATATGATGGAAAAGGCATAGACACGGAGTATTCCACAGCTCATGTAGCTAAGGTTTTGAATATACCTGTAATACTGGTATTATCACCTAAAGCTCAAAGTACAACTCTTTGTGCGGAGATAAATGGTATTTTGAATTTTGATAGAAAAGTGAAGATAGCAGGAGTTATTTTAAATAATATAGGTGAAAGCTATTACAAATTATTAAAAGCTGCTATAGAAAAGCATTGCAGCATAGAAGTTTTTGGATTTATTCCAAAAGATGATAAATTGTCTATTAAAAGCAGGCATCTTGGATTGATTCAAAGCAGTGAAATTCAAGATTTAAATGAAAAGATAGACTATTTAAGTGAGCTTTTTGAAAAATATGTAGATATAGATAGTCTTTTAAAAATTTTTAAAGATACTAATACTTTTAAAGATGATTACCACTTGGATGATATAGGCATAAACATAGCTGTAGCCAAGGATAAAGCTTTTTCTTTTTATTATAAAGAAAATATAGAGCTTTTAGAAGAACTAGGCAATGTAACATATTTTAGCCCAATGAAAGATAAAGCTATACCTGAAAATACAGATTTTTTATATTTAGGAGGAGGTTATCCAGAAGTATTTTCTAAAGAATTAAGTGAAAATAAAGAGATGCTCCAAAGTATTAAAACTGCTTTAGATTCAGGACTTTGCTGCTATGGTGAATGTGGTGGGCTTATGTATTTATGTAACACTATAGATAATGTGCCCATGGTAAACTTTTTAAAAGGAAAGGCTTATCTTACAAATAGACTTCAAAATTTTGGTTATGCTAAAGTTTGTATTAAAGAAGAAAATAAAATTTTACCTAAAGGCATGGAAATCAATTGTCACGAGTTTCATAAATCCTACATAGAGTCAGAAGAAAAGAAAATATATGAAATTATGAAAGAAAGCTATGATGGAAAGATAAAGTGTTGGAACTGCGGATATGCAAAGGGCAATACTTTGGCAGCCTACGCTCATATTCACTTTTTTTCTAATATAAATTTTTTAAAGGAAATAATAAAAAGAATTCCACAAAACAATCTATAGTAAGGATGTGCTGATTATGGATTATATAAAAAAACCTATGGAGATAGAAAAAAGAAGCTTTGAAATTATAGGAGAAGAAATGGGAAACCATAACTTCAGTGAAAAAGAGCTTAATATAGTAAAAAGGGTTATTCATGCTACTGCAGATTTTGAATACAAAGATATTTTATATATAAGAGAAGGAGCTATAGAAACTGCTAAAAGCTTATTGAGTAAAGGTATAACCATATATACAGATACCAATATGGCTCTTTCAGGCATTAACAAAAAAACTCTTAAAGCTTTAAATTGCAATGCAGTATGCTATGTGGACAAAGAAGAAGTAAGCATAATAGCTAAAGAAAGGGGAATTACTCGTTCTATGGCTGCATTAGAAAAGGCCTTAGAGGATGGAGTTGAATTTTTTGTGTTTGGTAATGCACCTACTGCCTTATTTAGACTTAAAGAATTAGTAGAACAAGGCAAAGGACAACCTAAATTTATAATAGGTGCTCCTGTAGGTTTTGTGGGAGCAAGTGAGTCAAAAGAAGAAATAGAAAAACTTACTGTACCTATGATTATGGTAAGAGGAAGAAAAGGTGGAAGCACAGTGGCAGCAGCTATTGTCAATGCCCTTATGTATATGATAACTAGACCGGAAAATTGATTTAACTGCTCTTTTATGAGGTGAATATCTATGGTTGATTTATTTGTAAATTGTGATGGCAAAAGGTTAAGATGCGGTTATACCACAGGATCTTGCGCAGCAGCAGCGGCTAAAGCAGCTACTATGCTTTTATATGACTTGGCTGAAAAAATAGATTATATACATATAGATACCCCTAAAGGTATTTCCTTAAAGCTTCCTATAAATAAAATCATTAAAGGGAAAAATTTTGTAGAATGTTATGTGATGAAAGATGGGGGAGATGACCCGGATGTAACTTCTGGAATTCTCATAGGTGCAAGAGCAGAAAAAAAAGAAAAAGGCTATAGTCTTAAGGGTGGAAAAGGTGTAGGTACAGTAATGGGAGAGGGTTTATATGTAGACAAAGGAGAACCTGCCATAAATCCTGTACCAAGACTTATGATAGAAAAAGAAGTAGGAAAAGTTCTTCCAGAAGGTAAAGGAGTAGAGATTACCATAATGGTTCCTGAAGGAGAGGAAATAGCCAAAAAGACTTTTAATCCAAGACTTAACATACAGGGAGGTATATCTATCTTAGGCACTACGGGGATAGTGACTCCTATGTCAGAAGAAGCTTTGAAAGAATCAATTAAAATGGAGATAGAACAGAAGGTAAAAAAGGGCAATAAGAGTTTAATTTTTGTTTTTGGAAATATGGGAGAAGAAGAAGCTTTAGCTTTAGGTTATAGTAGAGAAAAAATAGTTATTATATCAAATTTTGTAGGATACGCTCTAAATATAAGTGTAGAGAATAAAATAAAAGAAATAACCATAGTAGGGCATATAGGAAAGCTCTGCAAAATAGCTGCAGGATGTTTTCATACTCATAGCAGGGTCTGCGATGTTAGATTAGAAGTAATTGCTTTAGAGCTAGCCCTTTTAGGTGCGGATAAAAGTTTAGTAGAAGAAATATACTCACAAAAAACTACAGAAGGTGCTGTAAAAATTTTAAAGGAAAAATACAAAGATAAATATAAGGATATATATAAGCACATAGCAGAAAAGGTTAAGTATAAAATGGAACAATATAGTTATAATTCTATAAATGTTAATGTAGTCATGTTTCACGGTTCAAAGAATACAGAGCTGCTCTATAGAATTTGCTGATAAATGGGGTGATAGTATGGTTTATATTGTTGGAATAGGCCCAGGGCATAGGGATTATATTTTACCTAAAGCTTTAGATACATTAGAAAAAAGTGATATTATATTAGGCTTTTACAGGGCTATAGAAAGCCTTAATTTTATAGCTGTTCCTAAAGTTAAAGTGCATAGTCTTAGGGAAATAATTGAATTTGTAATTAAAAATCCTAAAAAGACCATATCCATAGCTGCCTCTGGTGACCCAAACTTTTATGGAATATCATCTTATATTAAAAATAATTATGAAGGGGAAATAAATATAATTCCCGGATTAAGCTCATTTCAATATTTATGCACTAAGTTAAATAAGCCTTGGCAAAATGCTTATCTTGGGAGTTTACATGGCAGAGAAGCAGATTTTATAAAAATGGTTAAGGGAAATAAGCTTTCCATATGGCTGACAGACAGTAATAATTTCCCAGGAAATATATGTAACAGACTTTTAGAAAATAGTATGCATCCTAAAGTATACATAGGAGAAAATCTATCTTATGAAGAAGAAAAAATATACGAAGGATATCCAGAAGATTTTGTAAATAAAGATTTTAATGAGTTAAATGTGGTATTAATAGAAAACAATATAGATATCTTGGAGGAATAAAACCCATGATTTTTATAAAAGATGAAGAATTTTTAAGGGGAGAATCCCCTATGACCAAAGAAGAAGTTAGGATAATAAGTATAGCAAAAATGGAACTGAAAGAAGATTATAGATGTTTAGATATAGGAGCAGGGACTGGTTCTGTATCTATTCAGATGGCTAAATTTTGCTTAAAGGGTAAAGTATTAGCTATTGAAAAAGAGGATAAAGCTATTCAAACTTTATATGAAAATATAAATAAGTTTGGGTGTCACAATATAGAAGTTATTAAAGGAGAAGCTTCAAATATGCTAGATTCTATAGAGCCAGGATTTGATAGCATATTTGTAGGAGGAAGCGGAGGAAATATAGAAAACATAATAGAGAAAAGCAGTAACTTACTAAAACCTCAAGGCAGGATGATCTTAAACTTTGTTACCCTAGATAATGTATATAGAGCTATAAAAACTCTTGAAGATTTAGAATTTCATGTAGAGTGCAGTCAAATAGCTGTAAGCAAAGCTAGAGGAAAAAGCTATATGCTTTTTGCCAATAATCCAATTTTTATACTATGTGCTGAAAAAAGAAAAGAATAAAACAGGCTAAGTTAAAAGTGAATATTATTTAATATTAATAATTGAAATCAATTATATGAATTTACAGATTAGTCATAGGAGGATAATATGGGTAAACTTTATGGAGTTGGAGTTGGTCCTGGAGACAAAGAGTTATTAACTATAAAAGCTATAAAGGTTATAGAAAAATGTGATGTAGTTGTGGTACCTAGTGCTATGGCTGGAGGTAAGAGTATAGCTTATGAAATTGCGGAAGACTATATAAAAAAGGATACTGAGATTTTAATTAAACATTTTCCTATGGGAGGAGAAGAACAAGAAGAAAAGATTTATGAAGCTTTTAAATCCATTGAAGAAAAGTTAAAACAAGGAAAAGATGTAGCATTTTTAACCATAGGGGATCCTTTTGTTTACAGCACCTACATATATTTGCTTAAGTACATAGAAGAACATGGCTATGAAACAGAAACCATACCAGGTATAACTTCATTTTGTGCTTGTGCAAGTCTTGCAAATCAGCCTTTAGTCATAGGTGATGAGCCACTTTTAATACTTCCTGCTTCTAGATTAGATTCTATAAAAGATGAAAAATATGTGGTTATAATGAAGGTATACAAGGTAGAAAAGCAAGTTATAGATTTTCTTGAGCACAAAGGTTATGACTACATTTATATAAAAAGGGCAGGAAGAGAAGGACAAAAAGTTTTAAAGCATAAAGAAGATATATTAAAAGAAAAAGAATATATGTCCATAATAATAGCTACTAAGAGGTGATAAAATGGTATATTTTATTGGAGCAGGACCAGGAGATGTGGATTTAATAACAGTAAAAGGAAGAGATATTTTAGGTAAAGCAGATACAGTTATATATGCAGGTTCTTTAGTAAGCAGTGAGCATTTAGAATTTTGCAAAACAGGAGTGGAAGTCTATAATTCTGCTTCCATGACTTTAGAAGAAGTAATAGAAGTTATGAAAAAAGGTGAAAGTGAAAATAAGCTTATAGTAAGGCTTCATACAGGAGATCCTTCTATATATGGAGCTATAAAAGAGCAGATGGATGAGCTAGACAAGTTAAATATTTCCTATGAAGTTATACCAGGGGTTAGCTCATTTTCCGCAGCAGCGGCAGCTATAAAAAAAGAATTTACATTACCTTCTGTAAGTCAAACTGTTATTTTAACAAGAGTAGAAGGAAGAACACCGGTGCCTTCTACACAAGATATTGAAATCCTTGCAAAAACTCAAGCTTCCATGGCTATATTTTTATCTGTTTCCATGATAGATAAAGTTGTAGATAAATTAAAAAAAGGCTATGGAAGAGAAGATGTACCTATAGCTGTAATAGAAAGAGCTACTTGGGAAGATCAAAGAATTATTTATGGTACTTTAGAAAATATAGCTGAAAAGGTAAAAGCTTTTAATATAACAAAATGTGCACAGATATTAGTAGGAGATTTTATTCAATGCCATTATGAAAAAAGTTATCTTTATGATAAAGAATTTACTCATATGTATAGAAAGGGATTAAAATGAACACAGCCATAGTAACTTTTACCCTTCAAGGAAATGAAATAGTGAAAAAACTTTCAAAGACCATGACTTTAGTTCATTATAGCAAAGAACTATGTGAAGATTTTCAGTTAAGCAAATTGACTAAAACACTTATGGAGCAGTATGATGCCATCATATTTGTAGGAGCTTTAGGTATAGCTGTAAGAGCCATAGCACCATATATAACCTCAAAAGATAAAGATCCTGCAGTAATAGTTATTGATAATGGCTGTAAATATGTTATCAGCCTGTTAAGTGGTCACTTAGGTGGAGCTAATGAGCTTTGTCTAAAATTAAGCAGTATACTAAAAGCTGAAGCTGTAATCACCACTGCTACAGATAGCTTAGGCATAGAAGCCCCAGATATAGTAGCTAAAAATCATGGGCTTTTGATTGAAGATTTAAAAAAGGCTAAAGTTATATCTTCATTGCTGGTAGCAGGAAAAAAGGTAGCCTTTTATGACGAAAAAGGTATTATAAGCTTACCTTCTGGTTATGTGCCTAAGTCACAAAATTTAGAGCAGTTTTCTGCGTTAGTTTTAGTTACTAACAAAATAAAAAATATTGAAGAAGATTCATGGGAAATACCGGTTTTGAGGCTCATAAGAAAAGATATAGTCCTTGGTATAGGTTGCAAAAAAAATTATTCTGAAGAGACTATGCTAGAAAAAGTGAAACAGGCTTTAATGGATAATAATATAGATTTTAGAGCAGTGAAAGCCTTAGCTACAGTAGAGATAAAAAAGGATGAAAGAGCCATAATAAAACTTAAAGAGGCTTTAAACTGTAATATTAATATATTTACTCTAGAAGAAATAAAAAGGGTTCAGCATAAATATGAAGGAAGCGATTTTGTGGAAAATGTATTGGGAGTAAGAGCAGTATGTGAGCCTTGCGTGGAGCTTTCTGGAGCAAAATGCTTAACTTATAAGTTGAATTTAGGAGGCATGACCCTTTGTATAGGAGAAATGGGGGATAAACTGTGATAGGTCTTATACTTGGAACTTCTGAAGGTAAGAAAATACTGTCTATGCTAAATGATTTTACAGAAGATATATTTATAACTACAGCTACAACTTATGGCGGGGAACTATTGAAAGATTATAAGTATAAAGAGCTAAATACTAAACCTTTAAATAAAGAAGAATTAAAAGAAAAAATAATTAAAAATAAAATAAATATTCTTGTGGATGCTTCCCATCCTTATGCTTCTGAAATAACAAGCAATGCTATAGAAGTTTGTAAACAGTTAAAAATAAAATATATAAGGTATGAAAGACCTTCTGTGGTAAAAAAGTATACACAGTATGAAAAATTAGTTTGGGCAAAAAACTATGATGAGCTAGGAGAAAAGCTGAAAAATATTAATGGAGTAATATTAAATACCACAGGTAGCAGAAATGTAGAAAAGTTTAAAGAGTTTAAGCTTAAAAATAGAATTATACATAGGGTACTCCCTACAGTAGAATCTATAAAAAAGTGCATAGAGTCAGGCATTGCAGTAGAAGATATTTTGGCAGTGAAAGGACCTGTAGGAAAAGAACTTAACAGGGCCTTTATAGATGAGTATAGTGCTAAGGCTATAGTTATGAAAGATAGCGGAGTCCAAGGAGGCACTGAAGAAAAGATTGAAGCGGCAATGGAATCAGATATATGGATTTTTGTTATAGAAAGAAGCAGTAAAAACTATGAAATATGCTTTAATGATGAAAGAAATCTAGTGGAGTATTTGAAGAAAATTTGTAAAGGATTAAAAAATTAAACTTTAAAACATAAATTTTAAAAGAGAAAAGGAGAGTTACTTTGAAAAAGCTATATGTAATAGGTATAGGTCCTGGAGGATTAGAACATATGACTTTAAAAGCAAAAAAAGCTATAGAGGAAAGTGAAGTTATAGTAGGATATACAAAGTACATAGATATGATAAAAGATTTAATAGGTGATAGGGAAATATTTTCTACAGCTATGAGGGGAGAAGAAGAAAGGTGCAAAAAAGCATTAGAGATGGCTCATTCTAAGGTGGTTTCAGTGATAAGTACTGGTGACAGCGGAATATATGGCATGGCAGGACTTATATTAGAGCTATGTAAAGAAGAAGATATGCCTTTTATAGAGATAGTCCCTGGAGTAACTGCTTCTTCTGCAGCAGCATCTTTAGTAGGAGCACCTCTCATGCATGATAATTGCAATATTAGCTTAAGTGATCTTATGACACCTTATGAGCAGATAAAAAAGAGAGTAGACATGGCAGCAGCTGGAGACTTTGTTATATCCATATATAATCCTAAAAGTAAGGGAAGACCTCATTATCTTATGGAGTGTATAAATATAATAAAAAACTATAGAAAAGGCACTACTCCTGTAGCTGTGGTAAGAAATGCACTAAGGCAGCAGGAGGAATATAACATTTTTACTTTAGATGATTTTGATGACAGCAAGGTAGATATGTTTTCCATTGTAATCATAGGAAATAGTCAAAGTTATGTTAAACATGGAAAGGTTATAACGCCTAGAGGATATTTGTAATTTAATATATATAACAGTTGTAAAAATATATAAAATGTAATAATATGATATTAGAAAGTTTATTACTTTGTAAAAATTAAATAGAAATTTAGGTGCCTCTTTAACTAGAGGTGAAAAGGGAATGCGGTTTAAATCCGCAGCAGCCCCCGCTACTGTATTTGAGGACGAGCCTTAATTTAATCCACTTCTTTTATGAGGGAAGGATAAGGTGAGGATGAATCTTAAGCCAGGAGACCTGCCTAAATTGAAATATGAAAGCTTTCGGAGGGAAAGTCTGTCTATACATGACAAGATACCCAGCTTTTGCTGGTTTTTTTGTTTATAACAGCACCTCTTTTGGTGCTGTTTTTTTATAAATGAAGTGATGGCCATCACTTAGTATGTTTATTTAATCATACTATCCTTCAAATTAAAGTAATAAAAAATAGGGGGAAAAATAAATGAAGAAAAAAACTGTGTTTTTATTAGCTATGTCATTATTCCTATTAACCAGCTATGGTGTAAATGCTATGCATATAGCTGAAGGATTTTTAAGTCCTGCATGGTGTGGTGTATATTTTGTATTAAGCGCACCATTTTTTATAATGGGTATTAGAGATATTAAAAAGAAAACTTCTAAGAGTAAGGATCTTAAGATGCTTTTAGCTCTTGTAGCAGCTTATGCTTTTGTGCTTTCTGCTATGAAACTTCCTTCTGTTACAGGTAGCAGTTCTCATCCTACAGGTACAGGTCTTGGAGCTATAATATTCGGACCTTTTACAATGAGTGTACTTGGTAGTATAGTTTTGCTGTTTCAAGCCTTATTTTTGGCTCATGGAGGCATAACTACTTTAGGAGCTAATACTTTTTCTATGGGCATAGTAGGACCTATAGTTTCTTATTTGATTTATATAGGGTTAAAAAATAAAAATAAGAAAGTAGCTGTATTTTTGGCTGCCGCTTTAGGAGATTTAACCACTTATATAGTAACCTCTATACAGCTTGCACTAGCTTTCCCAGCAACCACTGGCGGCTTTTTAGCTTCCTTTCAGAAGTTTATATCCATATTTGCTGTAACTCAAATACCTCTTGCTATTATTGAAGGATTATTAACCGTTGGCATATTTGAATTTATAGAAACTCATTCTAAAGATGAGCTTGAATTGCTAAGTGAGGTGAAATAATTTGAAAAAGAAAAATTTGATAATTGTAATATTGTGTGTAGTTTTAATATTAGGAGCCCTAGTAATAGGAAGAAATGGTGAGTTTAATGGGGCAGATGATAGAGCAGAAGAAGCGATAACAGAAATTGATTCATCCTATAAGCCTTGGTTTGAAAGTTTATGGGAACCACCTTCAGGAGAAATAGAAAGCTTTTTATTTTCTTTGCAGGCAGCTATAGGTGCAGGATTTATAGGTTATTATGTTGGCAAAAAAACTAGATGTTCAGAGAAATCATAGCTTTATCTAAAACAAGTAATGAAGCGCTGAAACATCCTTTAGAGAAAATTATACTATGCATTATACCCATAATAGCCTTAGGATTTAGCAAAAGCTTTATACCTTTAATAATAAATATAATATTTTTTATAGGAATGAATTTGATAAAAAAACATTCCTATAAGATAGTATTAAAGTTTTCTTTAGGCACTGCTTTATTTGCATCTATTTCAGCTATAACTTTTGTATTTGATTATGGAATAGCCTATACTTTGCTTATTATACTTAAAGCTTTTTCTGCAGGATTGTGCATTGCATATTTATCCCTTACTACTCCTATGGATGATATACTTAATATGCTGCATAAAATCGATGCTTTAAAGGAAGTCTGTGATATAGCAAAAAATATGGAGCGTTTTATTATCTTGCTGGAAGATGAATATGTTATAATGATAAATTCTGTGAAAAGCAGAAATGGATTTGCAAATTTTAATCTTAAGGTTAAAAATATGGGAAAGATAGCAGGACTTTTATTTATAAATACTATGAAGAGATGGCGGGATATAAAAGATGCCATTAATACCAGGTGTTACAGAGGAGAACTGGCATACATGGCTGTTTATTCTCATATGAACATGAAAAATTCAATACTTATAATAATATATTTATGTATACTTTTATCAGTGGTATTAATAACTTTATAATTTTATTTAAATATTTTAGGCTGTTTTATTACAGCCCTTTTTTTATCATTTAATTTATATAACTTTTTTCAATTAACACTGAGATGGATAACGTTGGTTTTAGCGACACACTTATATATAAATTTAAATAATGGTAAAAAATGTTATATCATAAATTTGAAAAAAGTATTATAATTGAAAATGATATAGTAACTAAATTGTTAGATGAGTCTTTCATTATATTTTAAATGTTGTATAATATATTATATAATAATAATTTTCAGTTGAAATTAGTTATTTAAAATTGCAGTTGAGAAAGGACGTGATGTTTTGGAGAGTAAGACAAAAGCAGTGGGATTTATAATGATATCTTCTTTAAGTTTTGCTATAATGGGAGCACTAGTTAAACTATCAGGAGACATACCTTCTATAGAAAAAAGTTTTTTTAGAAATGTGGTAAGTTGTATAGTTGCTGCTACATTAGTGATTAAGCATAAAGGAAGTTTGTTTGGTAAAAGAGAAAATCAGAAATATCTTTTATGGAGATCTATACTTGGGACTTTAGGAGTTATAGCTTATTTTTATAGTATTGATCATTTAGTGCTTTCTGATTCTGCCATGTTAAATAAATTAAGTCCATTTTTTGTAACCATATTTGCAGTGATATTTTTAAAAGAAAAGATTAATTTTGTACAGATTATTGGGTTGTTTGCAGCATTTATAGGCGGTCTTTTTATTATAAAACCCAGCTTTAATTTAAGTGCAATGCCTTCTATAATAGGATTATCTTCTGCGGCTTTTGCAGGAGGAGCCTATACACTAGTAAGATTTTTAGGTAATAAAGAAAAATATTACACCATAGTTTTTTATTTTTCTTTTGTGTCTATACTGATGATGTTACCTTTTATGCTAATGGTATTTAAACCACTTAGCTTAAAAGAGCTTATCATACTTTTAGGTGCTGGAGTATTTGCATCTATAGGTCAATTTGCACTTACCATTGCGTATAGACATGCACCAGCTAGTGAAATTTCTATATTTGATTATGTAAATATAATATTTTCTGCTCTTATAGGAAATATTTTATTTGGAGAGATTCCAGATTACCTGAGTATTATAGGATATGTACTTATAATAGGATCTAGTATTACTACTTTTTTGTATAATCAAAAAAGGGTAAGGGTATAGTGAAATTTTTATAAAGAGGCTGATAATATGAATTTGAAAGGTAAAGTAGCTTTAATTACAGGTGGATCCAAAGGAATAGGAAAGGCTATAGCTTTTTCCTTAGGTAAAGAAGGATGTTTTATAGTAATTAATTATTGTAAAGACGATAAAACTGCAGAAAAAACTTTAAATGAGCTAAGAGAAAGTGGTATCTATGCAGTGAAAGTAAAAGGTGACATATCAAGATATGAAGAGGCTAAAAATGTGGTTAAAAAAACAATTGATACTTTTGGTAAAATAGACATACTAGTAAATAATGCAGGTATTTCTAAAGTTGGATTATTTATAGATATGAATGAAAAGGACTGGGATGATATAATAAATATTAATTTAAAAGGGGTATTTAATACTTGTCATAACGTTATTCCTTATATGCTATCTCAAAAGAGGGGAAATATAATCAATATATCTTCTATCTGGGGAAATGCTGGAGCATCTTGTGAAGTAATATATTCTGCATCTAAAGGTGGTATAAATTCTTTTACAAAGGCTTTAGCTAAAGAATTAGCTCCATCAAATATAAGAGTAAATGCTATATCACCAGGAGTCATAGATACAGAAATGAATAAGTGGTTAAGTGAAGAAGAAAGGTCAGATTTAGAAAATGAGATACCAATGGGGAGATTTGGGAATGCAGAGAGTATAGGTAATATGGTAACTTTTTTGTGTAGTGATAAAGCAGATTATGTTACAGGACAGATAATTACTGTAGATGGAGGCTTTATATAAAATTACTTTCTGTTTGGAGGAATAAAAATGTATACAGTAGTAGATGTAATTGATAAATTAATAGATATAGAACAGATGGGATCGGAGATATATAAGAAAATAGCAGATGACTTTCCAGAGGTTTCAAGCTTTAAAATATTAGCATTGTCACTTTCAAAAGAAGAAAAAAGACATAGGGACTATTATAAAAATCTTAAAGAAAATATAAAAGATAAAGAGGATATAGAAATAGATTTTCATGCCTACGATAAAATATCTAAACTTCTTATTGAATTTAAACAATCATATAGAGCTTTGAATGAAAATAATGTCCAGGAGCTTTTAAAATTTGCATTGAATTTTGAAAAGGATAATTTAGCACTTCTTTTAAATATAAAAGGAAGACTTGTTAAATCAGAATCTGATATAAAAAAGATGAGTTATGAAGTACTATGTGGAATAATTAAAGAGGAAGAAACACATATAAGAGATATAGAAAAGTTAATGGCTTATAAAAAATAAAGAGAAGCATAAATAAATTAATAATTAAAAAAATAAGAAGTGGCTGTGCATTAAATAATTAATGCACAGCTATTTTTGCATGAAAAAATAAATTCCTAACTTAGAAAAGTTAGGAATTTATATTAAAATACTATTATGACCAAATTTTATTTGAAATATCTGTCTAATAGACCTTTGAAAGCAGCTCCATGTCTTGCTTCATCTTTGCACATTTCATGTACTGTATCATGAATAGCATCATAGTTAAGCTTTTTAGCTAAAGTAGCTAAATCTTTCTTGCCTTGGCAAGCTCCATGTTCAGCATCTACTCTCATTTGAAGGTTAGTTTTTGTATCAGCGGCAACTACTTCTCCTAATAATTCAGCAAATTTTGCTGCATGCTCAGCTTCTTCGAAAGCTATTCTCTTATAAGCTTCTGCAACTTCTGGATATCCTTCTCTATCAGCTTGACGGCTCATTGCAAGATACATTCCAACTTCAGTACATTCTCCTGTGAAGTTGGCTCTTAATCCTTCTAATACTTCTGGATCTACATCTTTAGCAACACCTATTCTATGTTCATCAGCCCAAGACATTTCTCCTTCAACTTTTTCTACAAATTTTTCAGCAGGAGCGCCACACTGAGGGCACTTTTCTGGTGCTGCTTCTCCTTCATATACATATCCACATATTGAACAGACAAATTTTTTCATAATACATATCCTCCTATATTTAAATTAATATAATAATTGTTATTACCAAATATGGTATTGTTCTTCCGACAATTATTATTATATAATAATAATTTTAAAAAAGCAAGGCTTTTATAAAATTAATTTATTTATAGTTTTTCTAGGGAAAAGTAGAACTTTACACCTAGGTCTGTATTTCTTACACCATAAATACTGTTATGCAGCTTAAGTATATTGCTTACAATAGCAAGACCTAATCCTGTACCCCCTAGAGTTCTACTTCTAGACTTATCTATTTTATAGAATTTGTCCCAGATGCTTTTCATTTCTTCTTCAGGTATTTTTTCACCAGAATTTTCTATTTCTATAAATATCAAGTTTTTAGATTTATAATATTCAGGTAAAATATTTTTATAATCAGTTTTTTCTATGGATTTTGTATAAATAGCTAACTTACCATTTGCAGGAGTATGTCTTAAAGCATTTGAAATGAAATTAACCAGTACTTGCTCTATTCTAAAAGAATCACCTAATACTATAATCTTTTCATCTATATCTGCATTTAAACTTATATTTTTTTCTTTTATGAAGGTGCTGTATTTTTTTAATAATGAATTAATAAGTTCATCTATGGAAAATTCTTCATAATGGAGCTTGAAGTTTCCTGATTCCAGTTGTGAAAGATCCAGCATGTCAGATACTAGTGTACCCATCTTTTGAGCTTCATCAATTATAACATCTATATAGAAGTCTCTAGCTTCTCCCTGGGCTATATTATCTTTAAGTCCTTCTGCATAACCTTCAATAAGGCTTATAGGAGTTTTAAGTTCATGAGATACTCCTGCAATGAAATCTTTTCTCATTCTCTCTAATTCTCTTTCCTTTTCAATATCCTGTTTTAACTTTTCATTAGAGTCTTTGAGCTCATTTAGAGAATTACTTAAATTTGAGGATAAAAAATTTAAAGTTTCTGCAAGATTTCCTATTTCATCTTCTCTATCTACAATGCAGGGCTCAGAAAAGTCCATTCTAGCCATTTTTAGTGCATTTTTATTAATTTTTATCAAGGGTTTAGAAATCATATTTGAGTAAATTAAAGATAATAGGATTATCATTATAAAAGCAGCTATAAATACATATATGTAAAATTCCCTGATGACAGAAGAAGCTTCTTCAATAGTCTGAAAAGGGGATATGGCAATAATAATATTGTCATACTTTTTATTGGAGGAAATAGGGGAAACACATACTATGTTTTTTGTGTTAAGTTCTTTGTTATCTATTATAGTGGTTATGGTATTTCCTGATTTTGTTATAGCTTCAGTAAAACTTGGGTTGTTTGAAAGCTCACTAAATATGGAATTAAGTATTTTAAGCATATTAGGGTCTATTTGTTTATCTGGATTAGCCAAAAATTTTAAATCACCGCTGGCAGAAAATATAGCCAGTTTAGCATTGTTTTTTTGTTCAAAGGACTGAATGCTTTGAAATAATGAATAGTTATCTGTGTTATAGGAGTATTTTAACTTGAAATCTTTTACGTTTTTTTCTAAGGTGCTCATTTTTTTATTCAAATAAAATTTTTCAAAAAATAGTGACTGAAATATCATGGTACCGCTTATTAGAATTAATAAAAATATTGAAGTTACTACAAATAATCTTAAGGCTAAACTTTTTTTCATTTTTTCACCTCAAATTTATATCCGCTGCCTCTAACGGTGGTTATTAAGTCGGATTTTTCATTAAGCTTTTCTCTAAGCCTTTTAATGCTGGTATCTATAACTCTTATATCCCCTTCATAGTCATAACCCCATAAATTGTCAAGAATCTTTTCTCTGCTTAAAACTATGCCTTTATTATGCACAAGATATAAAAGAAGGTCATATTCTTTTGGAGATAAGTTTATCATATTTCCATTAACACTGACTTCATGAGAAAGTTTATTGATATAAAGTCCATGAAAATCTAGTATGGCTTCATTTTCATCTTTAATATTTTCAGTTCTCTTTAAAAGAGCTTTTACCTTAGCTACTAAAACTTTAGGACTAAAAGGTTTAGTTATATAATCATCTGCACCTAGTTCATAGCCTAGAAGTTTATCATCTTCTTCTGATTTTGCAGTAAGAATTATTATAGGTATAGAAGAAGATTTTCTTATATTTTTGCATAAGGTAAAGCCATCCATAAGAGGCATCATTATATCAAGTATTATGAGATCAAAACTATTACTATTAAATAGCATTAAGCCTTCTTCTCCGTTAGAAGCTTCAAAAACTGTGAAATTTTCTTTTAAGAAATAGTCTCTTAATAAAATTCTCATCCTTATTTCATCTTCTACTACTAAAATCTTTTTATTCAACGGCTGTTTCCTCCTTAAAGCATCATACTTTTATTATAGACATTTATTATCATCTAAACAAGAATATCGCCTTTACAAAGCTTAAGCAAAGATGCGATAATGTTTTTAGGAGGTGTACTATGAACTATTTTAAGATGATAGAAAGCACAATGGATGAAATAAGGCCTTTAGATGATGTTGCAGTAGAAGCAGCATGGAATCGTATAGATAATCTAACAAAGCCTTTAGGAAGTTTAGGAATGTTAGAGGAAATTTCAGCTAAAATAGCTGGTATAAAAGGATTTATCCCTAATAGTTTAAATAAAAAAAATATAATCATAATGTGTTCCGATAATGGGGTTACAGAGGAAGCTGTAAGTACATGTCCTCAAATTACTACAGCCATTGTTACAAATAATTTTACTAAGGGTATTACAGGTGTAAATGCTTTAGCTAAGTTCTCCCATACAGATATAACTGTAGTAGATATAGGAATAAATCAAGATTTAAATAATACTCAAATAATTAATAGAAAGATAAGCTATGGAACTAAAAATATAACTAAAGCTGCTGCCATGACTAAAAATCAAGCAGTTTTGGCAATGGTTACAGGTATAGAAATTGTAGATGGACTTTGTAAACAGGGGTATGATATATTGGGTACCGGTGAAATGGGAGTAGGGAATACCACAACTAGCTCAGCAGTATTTAAAGCTTTATCGGGTCTTCCTACAGATTTAGTAGTAGGAAAAGGTTCAGGTCTTGACAATAAGCAATATGAAAACAAAAAGAGGGTAGTTGAAAAAGCTTTAGAAGTAAATAATATTACAGAAGAAGATGATGTGATAGATATAATATCAAAGGTAGGGGGATATGATATTGCAGCCTTATGCGGATGTTTTATAGGTGCAGCTAAAAACAGGATACCTATAGTTATAGATGGTTTTATATCCTCTGTAGCAGCCTTATGTGCATACAAAATGAATTCTTTAGTGAGAGATTTTATGTTTCCCTCACATCTTTCTGCAGAACCTGGAGCCATATATATAATGGAAGAGTTAAAACTTGAACCTATGTTGAATTTAAAGATGAGGTTAGGAGAGGGATCTGGATGTCCTTTAGCCTTTGATATTATTAATGGAGCTTTATATGCTGTAAATAATATGGGCAGCTTTGAAGATGCAAATTTGCATAAATCAAATTATGTAGATATTAGAAAATAACTATAAGGAGTATTCAAATATGGGACAAAGTAAAATAATTTTAGTTACTGGAGGAAGCAGAAGCGGAAAAAGTACTTTTGCTGAAAATTTATATAAGGATTTTGACGATGTGATTTATATAGCTACAGCTAAAATTACAGATGAAGAAATGGAACATAGAATAGCAAGACATAGAAAGAGTAGAAATAAAAATTGGGTTACTTATGAAGGTTTCAAGGATTTAGACAAAGCACTGGATGGAATTTCTCATAAAAAGATACTATTAGATTGCGTTACTATAATGGTTACTAATTTAATGTTTGAAGATGAAAATATAGATTTTGACAATATAACTCAGGAGTATATGGATGATATTTTAGAAAAGGTAAAAAAGGAATTTAAAAAGCTTATCGATAAAGCTAGAGAAAAAAATTGTGATTTAGTATTGGTAACTAATGAAGTAGGTATGGGGATAGTTCCTGAAAGCAAATTAGGCAGAATATTTAGAGATATAGCAGGCTGGGTAAATCAGTATATAGCCTCCCTAAGTGATGAGGTATATTTGGTATGCTGTGGTATAGATTTAAAAATAAAATAGATTATGATTGGGTGATTTATTTGAAAAAATACATAGAAAGTATAGCTCTTATGCTTCAGTTTATGACAAGAATACCAATAAATAAAAGTCTTTCCTGCAGTGAAGAGGACTTTAAAAGAGGAAGTATATTTATGCCCATTGTGGGATTAACTGTAGGAGTGTTTCAATTTTTAATATTTTACTTATTTAATATTTTTGCACCCAGCAGGATAACTTCTATGATGATAGTACTTGGAGGAATATTTATCACAGGAGGCTTTCATATGGATGGCTTAGGTGACACCTGTGATGGATTTTTTGCTTTTAAGGGTGGAAAGGAAAAGATTATAGAAATAATGAAAGACAGCAGAATAGGAACTTATGCTTGTATAGGCATAGTAGTGGATATACTTTTAAAATATGCTTGCTATGCTTATATTATAGAATATAAAAGATTTTATGGAATTATTTTAGCTCCAATGCTTGGAAGATTTTTCATAGAATTTTTATCTCTTATAGGAAAGCGTGCTAAAGAAAAAGGAAGTGGAAATCTATTTATAGGTAATGTGGGAAAGATGCAGTTTCTATGGAGTTTTATCATTATAGGCTTAAGTTTTACAGCTTTTTATAAATATATCGGTTTATGGAACTTATTATTGTTGCTTGGTATACTTTTAATTGTAACATTATTATTTAATAGTTTATGCAATGAAAAAATAGGCGGTGTTACAGGAGACAGCCTAGGAGCTATTAATGAAATAGCAGAAATGGTATGTTTAATTTTTATTGTATGTATTTAGTAAAAGTAACTTCTATAATTTTAAACAAAATTTAGTTCACTCTTTAGCATAATGCAGAAAACAATATCTAAAGGGTGAACTAAAAAAGCAAACTTATTAAATTTCCAATAAAGTATTCTTTTTTATTGAATTAGAACTAAGCATTTTGTCCATTTCGCTATATAGTATGTCTATAGCTTTTATAATCATATCTTCACTAGGTTTAGTTACACTTATCCTAAAACCTTTATTAAAATTAAAATCTTTTAAATAAAAATAATTTATATTTCTTATATCTACATCCCTAGAATTAAGATTATTTATAAGCTCTTCAGCATTTATGGAATCTGGAAGCTCTATAGAGGTATAAAGCCCATTATCAGGAATAAAGAATTTTAAATCCAATGCAGTAAACTTTTCGAACTGATTTTTAAGTATTCTCATTTTATTTTTATAAAATTTTTTTAAAACATTTATGTAATTTGAATAGTATCCATTAGTTATATATAAATTAAGTGCAGCTTGAAAGGGAACTCCACTTACAAGATCCATATAAACCCCATAACTATCAAAAGTATCTGCTAGGTTTTCTGGTAATGAACAAGCAGCTAATCTTATTGAAGGCATCAATATTTTAGAAAAGCTTTTTATGTATATTACCTTTTGGGAATTATCATAAGAAGCTATGGGCATTGAAGGAGAATCATTTAAGTCGCTTAAGTAATCGTCTTCTAAAATGTATACATCATATTTTTCTGCCAAATAGGCTATTTGCTTTTTTTCTTCTTCTCCATAAGATGTACCCAAAGGGTTTTGCAATCTAGGCATAGTATAAAAGAATTTTATATCTTTATTTTTAAATAAGTCTTCTAGTTCATTCATATCAATGCCATCAAAATTTCGTTTTATGCTATGTATATTTAAATTTCCTTCAGTAAGCCATTTTAAGTATATATTATAAGTGGGCTGTTCTATAAGTATCGACTTTTTGCCATTTGGAAATGGCATTAAAGATAATATAGATAGAGCTTGCTGGGCACCTGAAGATATCATTATTCTATCTATAGAAGATTTTATATTGTTTTTTTCAAACATAGTACAGACTGTTTGCTTAAATGGTTCAAAACCACAGGAATTACCATAAGCAAATATAGATTGCTTGTACCTTGAAATAGCTGAATTTATACATTCTTGAAATTCTTCGTAGGGTAATATACTAGAGCAAGGTTCTCCAGAGGATAAATCTATTTGACCATTTTCAACAATACCAAAGGAATTCAACTGATTGTCCACTACAAAATAACCGCTTTTAGGCAAAGCGTATATTATGTTTTCTTTTTCTAACTCAGAATAAGCCCTAATAACAGTTGAATTACTGCAGCTGAATTTTATAGCAAGAGCTCTGATAGAGGGCAATTTATCTTTAAAATTACCACCTTCTATTTCTGTCTTTATATAATTTATTATCAATTCATATTTTGTACTCATATTTCCTCCATTGTATATATACAGAATTATACACTTACCCTTTATTAAGGAATTATACCATGTCAATACATTATATTAAAGATATGTTTGCAACAATCTGTATAGATACAAAACTCATAATATAAGTAATATTCACTTTTATAATGATCAGATCGATGATGTGAATTTCCTATTTAATGTTAAAGCTTTCAATAAACTTGTTTATCTGATGATAAATATACTATAATAGACTTAATAGTTATTATAATCTAAATATTCAAAAAAAACTATAACTTTTAGGTTAATTATATCAGTGAGCTTTTAAAATTTTTAACCATTGGCTATGTGCTCATTGTTAATAAGCTCTCACCATTTTTTATACTATTATGAGGGATGTAGGAGGGGGTTATATTGTTAGAAGAAAGGGAGATAACTAAAGATGTAAAACTTTGTGATGAACTTGGGAAACTAAATACTGAAGCAGTAGGATGGAGCAGAAAGCCTATTATAGATTGCAATCTTAAAGATTACCATAAGTTTAGAAAAAAAAGATGGAATTATTGGAACATAAATAATGATAAATATTTTTTTACTGCAGCAGTTACCCATATGGATTACAGTGCGTTAATATTTGTATATTTAGTAGATATAGAAAACAAGGTTATAATGGAAAAGGACAAATTAATATTTTTAGGAAAAGATGTTCACATTGAGGATGATGTTTTTGAAAATGTTCATTATCAGGATAAAGACATGAATATAAAATTTACTTATAATAAAAATTTATTAAAGATAAATATTAATTGGAAGGATTTTTATAATAATTGTACCTTGAAAAGTGAATTTTTTATAGATTACTATAAAGATGTAGAAACACTTAATGTGGTAATACCTTGGAATAAGGATGAATTTCAATTCACTTCTAAACAAAATTGCTTTTTAGCAAAAGGCTATGTGAAGTTAGGCAAGGAATATTATGAATTTAAAAAGTATAATTCTTTTGCATCCATGGATTTTGGAAGAGGAATATGGCCAAGAAATATTATGTGGAATTGGGCCACATTTTCAGGTAAAATAGATGGAAAGCTATTTGGTATAAATTTAGGAGCAAAATGGACTCAAGGTACTGGAATGTGTGAAAATGCCATATATATAGATGAAAAATTAATAAAAGTCCATGAAGATGTAGAATTTGTATATGATGAAAAAGATATGATGAAACCTTGGCTTATAAACACTGTAAATTCAGAAGATATTTATATGGAATTTGTACCTTTGTTTCATAGAATATACCGTAAAAATATGCTGCTTATAAAGTCAAATTTTAATCAGATCTTTGGCAAGTTCAATGGTATTATTAACATAAATGATGAAAAATATTTAATTAAAGATGTATTAGGTTGTGTAGAAGAACAAAAAGCAAAATGGTAAAGGCTAAAAATTAAATAAATTATATAGAATAAAGCTGTAAAATATTGATTTTTACAGTTTTATTCTTATATAATGAATTAATAATGGAATTAATGAGGAGATAGATTAATGAATAGATGCTTTTTTGACTCTAAAGAAGTTGTATTACAAAATGGATTAAAGGTAGTTACCATAAAAAAAGATACTCAAATTGCTTCAGTGCAGTTAGGAGTTAAAGTTGGAGCTTTATATGAAAAGCAAAATGAAAAAGGTATATCTCATTTTATAGAGCATATGCTTTTTAAAGGAACTACCCATAGAGATAATGAAACCCTTAATAGAGATCTAGAAAATTTGGGTGGGGAATATAATGCTTATACAGATTATGGCTGCACAGTATATAGCATTACTGCTTTAGAAGATGAACTTGAAAGTTCTATAGAACTTTTATCTGATATGATTATGTTTTCTAATTTTCCAGACCATGAGATAGAAAGGGAAAGAGGAGTTATATTGTCAGAAATAAGGACAAGCAAAGACGACATAGAGGATTACAGTTTTAAGAAGGTATGTGAAGCAGGATTCAGCAAAAGTCCATTAAAATATGAAGTGGTTGGCTGTGAAGATAGTGTAAACTCTTTTAGTAAAAAGGAATTAAGTGATTTTTATAAAAAGTACTATGTACCTAACAACAGCTGCATTACAGTGGTTTCCTCTTTAGAGCATGAAGATGCCCTAAGTCTTATTGAAAAGTATTTTCAATGCTGGGTTAAATTTGAACTTGAAAAAAGTGAAATAATAATAGAAAATAATATTAAAACCAAGAATATATCTTATAAAAATGATATAGAACAAAGCACTATAATTTTTCTATATACTTTTTATGATATGGAAAAAGAAAAGGAACTTCCATTAAAGATATTAAATCATAGACTGGGAGAGAGTGCTAATTCTATATTGTTTAGAGAGTTAAGAGAAAAAAAAGGTCTTGCATACGATGTATATACCCATATAGATATGACAAATTACGTAAAGACTTTATTTATATATACTGCAGTGGCAGAGGACAAAGTTGATGAAGCGGTAACTACTATAGAACAATGTATAGACAAGATCATAAATAAGGAAATAATATTTAATGATGAAACTTTAGCATTAATGAAAAAAGTTCATAAAACTGCAGTAGTTTCTACCTTAGAGGATTCTGCAGATTTAGGAAATTATGTGCTTCATCAATGCATGGATGATGAAGATATATATGAATTTATAAAAGACATGGATGATTTAGAAAAAATAAAAAAGGATGATATATATGAAGTGGCTTTGGATGTATTAAAGAACCCTACTATTCATATATTGATGCCTTTAAAATAAATGATGTGAGGTTCCTATGGAAAATAAAATTACCAATATAGAATTGCAAAAAAACAATAAAAACCGAGTTAATATCTATATAGATGAAAGCTATGCTTTTTCTTGTGATGCAGAGATTATATATAGGTATGGTCTAAAGATTGGCAGCAATATAGATATTAAAGAGTTAAAAAAAGTAACAGATGAAGATAATTTTATAAAAGCCAAGAATTCAGCTTTAAGAACTATTGAAAAAACCTATAAGAGTGAGAAACAAATTAAAGATAAACTAATTAAACAAGGTTATGATGAAACAGTAGTTTTAAAAACTATTGGATTTTTAAAAGAATATGATTTTATAAATGATTATAGATATGTAGATATGTATATTAAAGAAAAATCAGCAAGTTATGGAATACAAAAGATGAAGTACTCACTTTTGATGAAAGGTATACCAGAAGAAATAATAAATGAAAAACTTCAAAATATAGATAAAGATTTAGAAAGAGAAGCAGCAAAAAAAATAGCTTTAAAAAAATATAATGTACTGATAAAGAGGGAACTGGATTCTAAAAACTTATACAGAAAACTCTATCAACATCTTTTAAGCAAAGGCTACAGCTATGAATGTATAAAATCTGTAGTTTCTGAGGTACTTGGAAATAGTTATGAATAATTTAATAGAGGTGGGTATAAATGAAATATAATCCCATAAATATTTTGTTTGCTTTAGCATTCTTTTTACCTATTTTAAAGGGATTTATTGTAAAGTTTAATTCTCAAAACTTAAAAGAGGATTTAATAGAGGTGATTAAGAGTATATCCTTTGTTATTTCTTTAATACTTGGCATATATGTAACAAGAAGAATATTTATCTATCATGACTGGAATATAGTAGATCTATTACCTGAAAACCTTATTTCATTTTTAGATGCCAGACCCATGATAGTTTATATTTTCATTTTGCCTATAATTATATACATTATATATAAATTAGTATTTATAATTATTGAATTTTTAAACCTTATAAGTATCTATCCTATATTGGATACTATGGAAAAGTTCTTCAGAAATAAAAGGCAGTTTATAAGAAGATTAATGGGGGCAATTTTTGAAATACCCAAAGCTATATGCTATATTTTGCTATTATCTTTTGCATTAAACTTTTTATCTGTAATAAATTTAAGTGCTCCAATTAATAAGCAGCTTCAGGGCTCTAATATATATAACTATATGTGTAAGGAAATAGTTATACCTATAGCCAATTCTAAACTGGCTAAACAGCTGCCTGAAGTTATAAATAATTCTCTTAAGGTAGAGATAAAACAAAATATTCCCAGCAATTCTTCACAAAATAAAAATAATAGTAAATCAAATCAAATTGTATACTATAATGGAGTGACCTTAGATGAAGGCATAAAATCTAATAAGGAAATTGATAGTTTTGCAAAAAAATTAGTGCAAGATCAAAAAACGGATAAAGCTAAGGCAAGAGCTATTTATAATTGGATAGGTGCAAATATAGAATATGACTATGATAAGGCTAATAGAGTGCTTAGTAGTGATTTTAACATAAGTTCAGGAGCTATACCAACCTATAAAACTAAAAAAGGTATATGCTTTGATTATTCCTGCTTATATGTGGCTATGTGCAGGTCTGCAGGTTTAAAAGTAAGGATGGTTACAGGAGATGGATTTAACGGGATAAGCTGGGTAAGCCATGCTTGGAATCAGGTGTATGTTTCTGAAGAAAATAAGTGGATAAATGTAGATACCACATTTTATAAAGGTGGAAATTATTTTAACAGCAGAAGGTTTGAATTGGATCACAGGGGAGATAAGATTATTGGAGAATGGTAAAGGGAAAAGGCACCTTAGGTTTGACTTAAGGTGCCTTTTTGTAATTTTTTATTATTAAATTTATAGCCTTTTCACAATCTTCATCTTCATTGTTTAAGGCCCAGGAAGTGTTAAAATATATAAGAGCCTTGCTGTTTTGATTCAGCATGGCATAACAATAGGCTAAGTTAAAGAAATATTTGCTGTCTCGTTTTAATAATAAAGCGGATTTTAGAAGGTCAATGGCTTTGGTATATTCTTTGAGTTTAATGAAACACACTGCAGCATTATAAAAGGAACAGGCTTCATTTTCTTTATTTTCTATAGCTTTTTGATAAAGACTTATGGCCTTTTTATAATCTTTTATATTGTAAAACTCATTAGCTTTGTGGAAATAACTCATAGGTAAACCTCCTTAATACAATTTCATCGTTGTTATATAGAAATAATATTAAATTTCCTATTAAAGTATTACATTTTGATTCTTTACATATAAAATAAAAAATATACATATAAATACTAATTAAGTAATATTATTATTTATAACCAGCCTATGAAAACTTAATATAAACTTATTCACTATGAATAAAAATTATGATATAAATAGAAGCAATGTGATAATTTAAAAATATGATATATAATGAAATTGTTTATAAAAAATATGAGAATTGACGCATAAAACTGCAAATGCTATTATTTGTTAATGAAGCTTTAAACAAATATAAATATTTGTTTATATTTCATGTATATAATTTATATATAAATAAAATTATGAAAGAGAAGGTATTGCAATGAGAGAATTAGTTCATGTAGGATTGGACGTCGGTTCTACTACTGTCAAAATTGCTGTTTTAGATAAAAATGATAGATTAATATATAGCAGATATGAAAGACATTTTTCTGATATAAAAAAATCCATAATAATGCTTTTAAAAGATTCTTATAATCAATATAAAAACTATGATATAACCATAAATGTTACTGGCTCTGGAGGACTTTCTGTATCTAAATGGCTTAAGATACCTTTTATTCAGGAAGTAATAGCTTGTACAAATACAGTAGAAAGATTCATTCCTGAAACGGATGTAGCCATTGAATTAGGTGGAGAAGATGCTAAAATAACCTATTTTAGAGGTGGTATAGAGCAGAGGATGAATGGAACTTGTGCTGGAGGTACAGGAGCATTTATAGATCAAATGGCTTCCCTTCTTCAAACGGATGCTCAAGGTTTAAATGAACTGGCAAAAGATCACAAAACTATCTATCCTATAGCAGCTAGATGCGGAGTATTTGCAAAAACAGACATACAACCCTTATTAAATGAAGGGGCTAATAAAGAAGACATTGCAGCTTCTATATTTCAAGCGGTAGTAACTCAAACTATAAGTGGACTCGCTTGTGGAAAACCTATAAGAGGGAATGTAGCCTTTTTAGGGGGACCTTTATACTTTTTATCTGAATTGAGAGAAAGATTTAAACAGACATTAAATCTAAAAGAAGATCAGGTGATATTCCCTGAAAACTCCCAGCTGTTTGTAGCAGAAGGAGCCGCTCTTTATTCTAAAAAAAGCGAGCCTATGCACTTTGATACTCTTGTACAAAAAATGTATGGAATAAATGGCTGTGAAGATAGGGAAATAGAAAGATTAATTCCTCTTTTTAATAGCAAAGAGGAATTAGAAGCTTTTAAAATGAAGCATGATGTCCATAAGACAGAAAGAGGTATATTAGAGCAGTATAAAGGAAAATGCTTTTTAGGTATAGATGCAGGTTCCACCACTACAAAGGTAGTGCTTACTGGAGAAGAAAATCAGATTTTGTATTCCTACTATGGAAGCAATAAAGGAAATCCATTAAGCCGAGTAGTAGAAATACTTAAAGATCTTTATAGCAAGCTTCCCAAAGAAGCTGTCATTGCAAATTCAACTGTTACAGGATATGGCGAAAATTTAATTAAAGCAGCCCTTTCTGTAGATATTGGGGAGATAGAAACTATAGCCCATTATAAGGCTGCAGATTACTTTTTACCAGGAGTAGACTTCATATTGGATATTGGTGGACAAGATATGAAGTGTTTAAGGATAAAAAATGGAGTTATAGATAGCATATTATTAAATGAAGCATGTTCTTCAGGCTGCGGATCCTTTATTGAAACCTTTGCTAAATCTTTAAATCTTTCTGTAGAGGAGTTTGCTAACGAAGCTCTTTTAGCTAAAAGCCCTGTGGATTTAGGATCAAGATGTACAGTCTTTATGAATTCAAGGGTTAAACAAGCTCAAAAAGAAGGTGCTTCTGTAGGAGATATTTCCGCAGGACTATCCTATTCTGTAATAAAAAATGCTCTATTTAAAGTAATAAAAATTAGAGATCCTAAAGATATGGGAGAAAAGATAATAGTTCAAGGCGGTACATTCTATAATGATGCAGTGCTTAGAAGCTTTGAATTAATATCTCAAAGAGAAGCAGTAAGACCAGATATAGCCGGTCTTATGGGTGCTTTTGGAGCTGCACTTATAGCTAAAGAAAGATATGAAGAAGGATATGTATCAACTTTAGCAAACTATGAAAATATAAATAAGTTCAGTTCAGAAACCTCTATGCGAAGATGCGGAAAATGCGGAAATAATTGTTTACTAACTATAAATAAGTTTTCAGATGGCAAAGAATTTATTTCAGGTAATAGATGTGAAAGAGGTGCAGGCAAAGAAAAGGCTGAAGAAAATATACCTAATCTATATGATTATAAGTATAAAAGATTATTTCAGTATAAACCTTTAAGCAAAGAAGAAGCAAAGAGAGGTACTGTGGGTATACCTCGAGTACTTAATCTGTATGAAAATTATCCATTTTGGTTTACATTTTTTACGGAGCTTGGATTTAGAGTAGAGATATCTCAAAGATCCTCAAAGAAAGTCTATGAAATGGGCATGGAAACCATACCCTCAGAATCCGTATGCTATCCAGCAAAGCTGGTTCATGGACACATAATGGATCTTATAAATAGGAATGTGGATTTTATATTTTATCCAAGTATACCTTATGAAAAGAAAGAGATAAAAGAGGCAAATAATCATTATAATTGCCCTATTGTTACCTCTTATCCTGAAGTTATAAAAAATAATATGGATATATTAAAAGAGAAAAATATAGTATTTATGAATCCATTTATATCTCTGCATAATAAGAAAAAACTTGCAAAAAGATTATATATGGAATTTAAAAGCTTTGGAATAAGTTTAAATGAAATAGATATAGCAGTGGATAAGGCTTGGGAAGAAAGAGAAATTTTCCAAAATGATATAAGAATAAAAGGTATGGAAGTATTAACCTATTTAAACAGAACTGGTAAAAAGGGTATTGTTTTAAGTGGAAGACCTTATCATGTAGATCCAGAAATACATCATGGAATACCTGAAGTGATCACAAGTTTTGGCATGGCAGTATTAACTGAAGACAGCATAGCCCATCTTGGAGATGTGGAAAGACCTTTAAGGGTAGTGGATCAGTGGATGTATCACAGCAGGCTATACGCCGCAGCAAGTTATGTAGCAACTCAAGACAATATAGAGCTAGTTCAGCTTAATTCTTTTGGCTGCGGATTAGATGCGGTGACTACAGATCAAGTTCAGGAAATACTTTCGGAAAATGGAAAAATATATACAGTATTAAAGATAGATGAAGTAAATAATTTAGGAGCAGTGAAGATAAGAATTAGATCTTTAAAGGCTGCTATGGAGGAAAGAGAAAAAAATGGATATAAACCTTCTCACCATAAAGCAAGCAATGAAAGAGTAATATTTACAAAGGAAATGAGAAAAACTCATACTATATTGTCTCCACAAATGTCACCTATACATTTTCAATTTTTAGAAGAAGCTTTTAGGGCTTGCGGATATAATCTAGTGATATTACCTTCTGTAGATAAAAAAGCTGTTGAAGAAGGATTAAAATATGTAAATAATGATGCTTGCTACCCTTCCATAATAGTGGTAGGACAGCTTGTTGAAGCACTTAAATCTGGAAAATATGATATGGATACTACCTCTGTAATTATCTCTCAAACTGGAGGAGGATGCAGGGCTACTAACTATATAGGATTTATAAGAAAAGCATTAAAAGAAGCAGGTTTTAAAGATGTGCCTGTGGTATCTTTAAATGCAGTAGGAATGGAAAAAAATCCAGGTTTTACATTTACACCTTCTTTGGCTAATAAATGTATGATGGCTTTATTGTATGGAGATCTTTTTATGAGGGTTTTATATAAGGTAAGACCTTATGAAAAGGAAAAAGGTGCTGCTAATGCCTTATATGAAAGCTGGGTAGAAAAAGCAAAGAAAAATGTAGTAAATGGTGAATATAAAGAATTTAAAAAGAACGTACAAGCCATAGTAGAGGATTTTGATTCATTAGAAATAACTGATGTGATAAAACCTAAGGTAGGTTTAGTAGGAGAGATACTTGTAAAATTCCATCCTACTGCCAACAATAATGTAGTAGACATAGTGGAAGCAGAAGGGGCAGAAGCTGTAATGCCAGACTTAACTGACTTTTTCCTATACTCTGCCTATGATTATGATTTTAAATATAAATATCTTTCAGGAAGCCGAATAGCTAAAAATGTAGGGTTAGCGGCTATTAAGGGTATAGAACTTTATAGAAAACCTATGAAAGAAGCCCTTGAAAGCAGCAAAAGATTTCATGCTCCTAAAACTATATATGAGCTTGCGGATAAAGCTTCAGAAATTTTATCTTTAGGAAATCAAACAGGAGAAGGCTGGTTTTTAACTGCAGAAATGATTGAGCTCATTGAAAGCGGAGTAAATAACATAATATGTATGCAGCCTTTTGCATGTTTACCTAATCATGTAACAGGAAAAGGAATGATAAAACCTTTAAAGGAAAAATATGCTGAAGCCAATATTATAGCAGTAGACTATGATCCAGGAGCCAGTGAAGTCAATCAATTAAATAGAATAAAACTTATGATGTCTACAGCTTTTAAAAATCTAGAAAGTGAAGAAAGCAACATTAAATATGTAAAGGAAGAAGTAGTTTTAGAAAGTGTTCAAAGATAGTAGTAAATTTAGTTTTAGTATATATCTTGACAGTTAATTAAATAATATTATAATAAGAGTATATAAATTTAATAAATAAGGCTATGAGAAAGAGGAGTAGAGATTAAAGTGCTTTACAGAGAATAGGTTTTAAGCTGAAAGACCTTAGGCGGCTTTATCTTGAAGGTAGCTTTCGAGCTCCTTTACTGAAGTTTTAGTAGGTAGAGGCGGTGTTCTTACCGTTATGTGTATAAGAGCCCATTATATGTGGGAAAAAAGGTGGTACCGCGAGTCTTCGTCCTTTTATGGAGAAGGCTCTTTTTTATTTTATTTTTAAAGTATAAAACAGAGTACTTTATATAAGGACATATTGATAAAACAGGAGGTAATTTAATGGAAGAAAAAATGAATATATCAACCACGTACAATCCAAAGGAATTTGAAGAAAGAATTTATCACACTTGGGAAGAGAAAGGTTATTTTACACCAAAAGTAGATAGTAATAAAAAGCCCTATACTATAATCATGCCGCCTCCAAATATAACAGGTAAGCTTCATCTAGGTCATGCTCTTGATAATACTTTACAGGATATGATAATCAGAGTAAAAAGAATGCAGGGCTACAGTACTTTATGGCTTCCAGGAGAAGATCATGCTAGTATAGCCACAGAAGTTAAGGTGGAAAATGAACTGCTAAAGCAGGGACTAAAGAAGAAAGAAATGGGAAGAGAAGCTTTTCTAGATAAAGTTTGGGAATGGACAGATGAATATAGAGATAGAATAAGAAAGCAATTAAAGAAAATGGGATGTTCTGCTGACTTTACCAGAGAAAGTTTTACTATGGATGAAAACTTAAGTAAGGCAGTTAGGCATGTATTTGTAAAGCTATATGAGGAAGGCCTTATATACCAAGGAAATAGAATAACTAACTGGTGTCCTAAATGTATGACTGCTTTATCTGATGCTGAAATTGAATATGAAGAGCAGCAAGGAAACTTCTGGCATATAAAGTATCCAGTAGTTAATAGCGATGAATACCTTGAAATAGCTACTACAAGACCAGAAACCATGCTAGGAGATACTGCAGTAGCTGTTAACCCTAAAGATGAAAGATATGCTCATCTAGTTGGAAAGACTCTTTTGCTTCCATTAACTGATAGAGAAATTCCTATAGTTGCTGATGACTATGTAGATATGGAATTTGGAACTGGAGCTGTTAAGATAACTCCTGCCCATGACCCTAATGACTATGAAGTAGGAAAGAGGCATAACCTTCCTCAAATAAGGATTATGGATGATAAGGGAACCATAAATGAATTAGGTGGAAAATATGCAGGACTTGACAGATATGAAGCAAGGAAAGCTATGGTTAAAGACTTAGAGGAACAAGGATATCTTGTTAAGATTAAGCCTCATGTTCATAATGTGGGCTGCCATGATAGATGCGGTACTGTAGTAGAACCAATAATATCTAAACAATGGTATGTAAAGATGGAATCCCTTGCAAAACCTGCTATAGAAGCAGTAAAAATCAAAAAGACAAAGTTTATACCAGAAAGATTTGAAAAAGTATATTTTAACTGGATGGAAAACATTCAAGACTGGTGTATATCAAGGCAGCTCTGGTGGGGTCATAGAATTCCTGTTTGGTATTGTGAATGTGGAGAAATAATAGTTTCAGAAGAAGCTCCTAAATGCTGTAGTAAATGTGGAAGCAATAAATTAAAGCAGGATGATGATGTACTAGATACCTGGTTTAGTTCAGCTTTGTGGCCATTTTCTACTTTAGGCTGGCCAGAGGAAACCCAGGATTTAAAATATTTTTATCCTACCAATACTCTAGTTACAGGATATGACATAATATTTTTCTGGGTAGCAAGAATGATATTCTCAGGGCTTCATAATATGGAAGAGACACCTTTTGATACAGTATTTATTCATGGTATCGTTAGAGACTCTGAAGGCAAAAAGATGTCTAAGTCCCTTGGAAATGGAGTAGATCCTCTTGAAGTAATAGATAGTTATGGTGCAGATGCTTTAAGATTTATGCTTGTAACAGGTAATGCTCCAGGAAATGATATAAGATTTTCAGAAGAAAAAGTTGAAGCAGCTAGAAACTTTGCTAATAAGATATGGAATGCTTCAAGATTTGTAATGATGAATCTTGACAAAGAATTAATGGATAAATATAAAAACTGCAAAGAATATACTTTAGCAGACAGATGGATATTATCAAGACTTAACACTTTGGTAAATGAAGTTACAGATAATATTGATAAATTTGAACTTGGTATAGCACTACAAAAAATATATGATTTCATGTGGACAGAGTTCTGTGATTGGTATATAGAACTATCAAAGCCTGTTCTTTATGGAGAAGATGAAAAGCAAAAAGGAATAACTTATAACATATTAAACAAAGTTCTTATTACAGGACTACAGCTTTTACATCCAGTAATGCCATTTATCACTGAAGAAATATATACTCATTTAGAAACAGAGTATGAATCTATAACTATATCAAAATGGCCTGAATATGATGAAGCTTTAAAAGATTTAACTGCAGAAGAACATATGGAATTTATAATAGAAGCTATAAAAGCTTTAAGAAATTTAAGAGCGGAAATGAATGTACCAAATTCAAGAAAAGCAAAGGTTATTATATATGCGGCTGAAAATGCAAGAAAAGCCTTTGAAAGCGGATCACTTTATTTTGAAAAGCTAGCTTCTGCTTCAGAAGTTGAGTTTATAGAAACTAAAGACAATCTGCCTGAAAATCTTGTTTCTATAGTAGTTAAAGGCGGAGAGCTATTTATGCCTCTTCTTGACCTAGTTGATAAAGAAAAAGAACTTGAAAGATTAAATAAAGAAAAAGAAAAGTTAGAATCAGAAATAAGCAGAGTAGAAAAGAAATTAAACAATGAAAACTTTGTTAAGAAGGCACCAGAAGCTGTTGTAGCAGAAGAAAGAGCAAAAGGAGAAAATTATAAATCTATGCTTGATGCTGTGTTAAGCAGAATAGAAAATTTAAAATAAGGTGATAAAATGAATTACAAAGAAGCCATGAAGTATATAACTAATACAGCTAAATTTGGCAGTAATTATGGCTTATCAAGGACAGAAAAGATTTTAGAAATCTTAGGTAATCCTCATAAAAAAATAAAGACAATTCATATAGCAGGCACTAATGGCAAAGGCTCTACTACAGCTATGATTAACAGCATACTCTGTGAAGCTGGATTCAAGGTGGGGATGTATACTTCCCCTTACCTTGAAGAATTTGAAGAAAGAATACAGATAAGTAATAACAATATTCCAAAGAATGAATTAGCTAAAGTAGTTACAGAAGTTTCTAAAGCAGTAGAAGAAGTTATAAGCCTGGGGTATGATCATCCCACAGAATTTGAAATAATAACTTGTGCTATGTTTCTTTATTTTTACAAAGAAAAGGTGGATTATGCTGTAATTGAAGTTGGCCTTGGAGGAAGACTGGATTCTACCAATGTTATATGTCCTCTTTTAAGTGTGATTACTTCCATAAGCTATGATCATATGAATATACTTGGAAACAGCTTAGAAGAAATAGCTAGAGAAAAAGCAGGAATTATAAAGGAAAATGTACCAGTTATACTTTATCCTCAAAAGCAAGAAGCTTTTAAAGAGATAGAAAAAAAATCTAAAGAGATGCATAGTGAGCTTATTTTAGTAAAAGATGAAGATGCAGCATTGCTAGATTCTTTTGAAAAAGATTCAAAGGTATATCAAAACATTAAAGTTAAAACTTTTAGCAATGAATATAGCATTGAATTGTCTCTGCTTGGAAAGCATCAGCTGCTAAATTGTGCTGTGGCTTTAAATGCTGTAGAGAAGCTATGCAATATAGATAATATAAGCATTAAAGAAGAAGTGATTAAAGCTGCTTTAAAAAAAGTAATATGGCCAGGCAGGCTGGAGGTCATGAGCCTTAAACCTAAAATAGTTATAGATGGTGCCCATAACATAGATGGAATTTCTATGCTTAAAGAAAATGTAAATCAATATTTTACATATAATAAGCTGATTTTAATACTTGGCATACTTGCAGATAAGCAAGTAGAAGATATGATTAAAACCATAGTGCCTTTAGGGGAAAAAGTTATAGCGGTAACTCCTCATAGTGAAAGAGCTGAATTAGCAGAAAAGCTTAAAGAGCATATTGTAAAATATAATACTCACTGTGAAGTTATTGAAGATTATAAAGAAGCTTTTGAAAAGGCTCTTGAGTATTGTGAAGAGGATGATTTGCTCCTTATATCAGGATCACTTTATATGATAGGTGACATGAGAAAGATAATAAAAAAGCATCTAAATAAATAAGAAGTAGAGTAATTCTACTTCTTATTTATTTAGATGAAAATTTTTCTAAAGCTATAGATAGCTGATCAGGGCAAGAGGTAGATTTTGTACCGCATTTTATACCTTTAAGCCTTTTTACAGCTTCATTTACTTCCATACCTTCTATAAGTTTTGAAATACCCAAAAGGTTTCCAGGGCATCCTCCTTCAAATTGTACATTCATAACTTTATTGTCTACCACATCAAAAATTATTTTTTTAGAACAAACGCCCTTAGGCTCATAACTATACATGTCCATTCCCCTTTCGTTAAGTATTAATAGGATAACAATATTAATTATAATATATATCTTATAATTAATAAACAAGTAGAGTGATTATAAGAGCTTATAAAAAAATAATATAAATCATGTCCATATGTGGTCTATTACATATAATGATTATATAGCAAAGTCAAGGAGGGAGATTCTACAAAAATTAGTAGAGAGTGTATGGACTATTTATATATCTGTAATACAGGTTCTGATTGTATCTCAAAAATAAGATTGGATAATCATCTTCAAAAGAAAATTCCATTAAAAGCCTCCGATACCAAGGCAGGTCCTCATGGTATATGCCTTTGGAAAAGCGATATTATAGTAGCCAATAGTTATAGCAACAGTATTTCTAAAATAGATATAATTGAAGATAGGGAAGTAGACACTTTTTATATAGGTGTTCACTGCAATGATGTAGCAGTATACAATAATTTAGCCTATATAGTTTGTGGAGAGTCCAATGGTCTTGTAATATTTGATCTTTATACAGATAAAATTATCAGGGAAATACCTTGTGAAAATATGCCTCACAGCATAAATATTTATAATGAAGCTGGAATAGGGGTAATAGCTAACATGGGCAATGATAGCATATCCTTAATTGATTGCAAAAGAAACGATCTTATTAAGAACATAAGAACAGGCCACTATCCTACTAAAGCAATGATAATAGATGAAGGCGAACATATATTAGTATGTGAAAGCAATATAGGACTTGATATTAATGGTAGGGTAGCCATCTTTTCTCTAGCTAAAGGTAAACTTTTATCGTCTATAGAGGTTGGTAAATCTCCAGTAGATGTTTACTACGATAGTAAATACAAGTTATGCTATGTATCGAATTTTATTGAAGGAACTTTGAGCATAATTGATTTAATACAAGAGGAAGAGATCAATAGAGTGTATATAGGAGGTATGCCTAGAGGTATAGTAAAATACAAAAACTCTATTTATATAGGGGACAATTATAGAAATAACTTGATAAGATATGATATTATAAGCAACAAAAAAATAGTCATACCCGTAGGAAAAGAACCTAACGGGATGACTATGGTTTGACTAACTGTTTATGATGAGCTGCATTATCTTATTGTAAATCTCTGAAGAATTTGTTTTCCATTTGTTGCAGATATTCATAGCCTGCTTGTTAGAGGCTACGCTTACTTTTAGATCTATCAGTATTGAATCATTTTCAAGAGCCTTTAAGTTAACTATAAAATTATCTTTATCGTCTATAGTATAATCTGCTGTTAAGGATAATTCATTTTTTATGTTTTCAATTCTATCTTTAATGTAATTATCTACTATTAAGATTTTAGCATTAGATATTCTATTTTTAAATAAGGTAAGAACTTTATCACCTTTATCAGTTAAAAATAGTAACTTTTTATCATTTTTATTTTCATATCTTAAAAATCCAGAAGACACTAATTCTGTGATGTACTGCTGAAGCGTAAAATAATTTATAAAACCATTTTCTAAAATTATTTCGGTGAGTTGACCATTTGATATGGGCACTTTTATATTTTTTATTATATATAAGAGTAGTAATTTGTTTTCTGCTAATTCTAAAGTACTTTCGTACATTTTTTTCCCACCCTCCAAAATTATATGAAAGTATACTTATATATTATATCATAAAAAGCACCAAATTATATTTGGTGCTTAAAATTTTTCGGGTTTTTTTCCATTAACTAATTCTTTTTCTGCCATAGTCATTAGTCTTCTTACCATCTGTCCTCCAACATTGCCGCAATTTCTAGAGCTAACCTCTCCCCAGTAATCTTCTGAACCTTGGTGAACACCTAAATTTAGTTCTTCAGCTATTTCATACTTTAAATTATCTAAAGCTTTATGAGCATCCTTTACAAGTTGAGTGCGTCCATTTCCTGATTGACCTAAAGCCATATGTACTCCTCCTTTATAATCTTTATATTTCTTTACTATACAAAACCATCTGGTTTTTGTTTATAATGTTTTATATAAATATTATTGGAAGATACTTATTTTATTATACCTGTAAAAGGGTGCCAATATATTCTTTAAACTATCAAGAACTAGCCATTATAGGTATTAAAATTATTATATTTTAACACCGTTAATAAAATACATTTCATCATTATCGATCATTGTATTTACATTAAAGTATTTAGACATAATCTTTGATGTAATTTCAATTGCAGGTAGAACATGATTTTTCACAGATTCATTACGTGAATGAACACTATTGATTTTCTCCTTGCTTTGAGAATGAGCGATAATTATTTTTCCATCTTTGTTTAGCAAATTTGAAATTTGCGTAAAAAGAGCTTCCTTATCTTCAAAATGAGGATATACAGAATATAAAATGGCATAATCATAACCAGTTTCTTTAAATTTGAGTATATCATCATTTACAAAGGAAATTCTGTTATCTTTATATTTGGATTTTGCAACAGCAATCATATTTTCAGAAATATCTATAGCAGTTATTTTGCTTGGATTAGTTTGCAAAAGATATTCTAGCATAACTCCTGTACCTGTACCAATATCTATTATTTTAGAGCTGTCTTTAATTTTAGATAACTCCATAATCTTTTCTAATTTTTTAACTTCATGATGACACATTTCATCCCATTGAGAAGCAAGGTTATTAAAAAATTCTCTGTTATCCATTGATAGTGGACTCCTTTTGATATTTTTCTACTGTTTTAACAACTATAGGAATTAGTATTAACTGAATGATTATCCCCCAAATTGGCTTAACAAAGGATGCAGTAATAAACATTTTAAGTGCATAAGGCTTTCCAGCCATTGAAAGTAAAATATAATTAGCTATTCCAGATATTAATCTTCCAATCAGCATTGAAATTATCAAAGAAATAATAAGGTTTACATTTTTCTTTTTGTACAAGTAGCCAGTAATAAAGCCATAGGCAGTAAGCTCTAAAGCCATTGCTACTGCAATAGGATATATAGGCGGCATACCTGTAAGCACTGAATTTAAAAATGGAGTTATAAATCCTACTATTGCACCATACCTTTCTCCAAGAATGAATCCACATAATAAAACAGGGATATGCATAGGAAGAAATATTGGTCCTCCCATACCAATTCGATGAAAAGCAAATGGAAGGATAAGTCCTAATGCAATAAATAAACTTGCTTTCACCATTTCATTTGTTTTGACCTTCATTAAAAAACCTCCTCAAATAATTTGATTATATATAACAGCTTGTCCAACTGTTATTTGAAAATTTATATAAAAGTAGAATGGAATTAACATTTTAATATCTTAAAATCCTTCAAAAACCATATATTGGCAAAACATGACAATGCCAAAATATAAAAAAATTGGGTGAATTATATTCAATGAATATTATACTACAAAATAATGAAAATGAAAATCGTTTGATGGCTTTGCAGGTTAAAAATGGTTTTGGGTATAAATTATAGATTTGAACTAGATGAAGAATCAGAAGGAACACAGAAATTTTTTGGGATTTTGTGTCCTTGGATTGAAGCTCTAATAAATGGATATACTGTAGTAATTAATGAACTTGACATGAGACTTCATACGCTTTTAGTTAAAAAGCTCATAGAAATGTTTTTAGATTCAAATATTAACAAAAATAATGCTCAATTGATTTTTTCAACCCATGATACTAATCTTCTTGATTCAAACTTATTAAGACGAGACCAAATATGGTTTACTGAAAAAAAAGAAGATAAAAGTACAGATTTATATTCTTTATATGACTTTGGCGGCGTAAGGAAAAATATAAGCATAGAAAAAGGATATCTCCAAGGGAAATATGGAGCTATTCCAGTATTAAAAGGTGATTGGCTATGGGATTAAATTTCGATAACCATTTTATTAAGTTAAGATGGTTATTTTTTGTATACGAGCATATAAATGCGAGTGTATGGAGAATAATGAAAGAAAATAAAATAAATTGGGAAAATTTATAAAATTATGTCTCCAATTATGGGAAATGGTGGTATAATTAAAGATAACAATGTATATAAAATAAAAAATACAGTGTGATTATACGGCTTTAGTATTTTCAATGATAAATGCTTATTAAGCAAAATTTAATTGGAGGGAAATGCATGATAAATAGTTTAGAAGTCATTAAAAATTTTGGAATTTATGAAAATTATATCAAATCCAATAAACTAAATGATTTTATGAAATTTAACTTGTTTTATGGGTGGAATGGTAGTGGTAAAAGCACATTATCAAAACTATTCAGAGCATTAGAGGTGAAACAAACGCCTAGTGATTTCTTAAAAGCTGAGTTTAAAATAAAGTTAGATAATGGGATTAATATTTCCGAAAAAAATCTAAACGATTTCAAAGAAAGTATACATGTGTTTAACGAGGATTTTATTAATTCTAATATTGAGTGGGATGGGAAAATAAATAGTATTCTTCTTCTCTCAAAAGAAAGGATTTCTGAAACTAAAGAATATAATAAATTAAAAAAAGAGTTATATGGATCAACAGAGGAGGGTCATGTTGGATTAAAAACAATTCATGATAATAAATTAAAAGATAATGAAAACAAAAAAAATGAGAATGAAAAGAATTTATCAAGTATTGCTAAAAATATTAAATTAAACTTGCAAATAATTGCAACAACAGATAGTTACTATGCTAATTATAATAAAACAAAAGTTCAAAAATTTATTGATAAGGATAAAGATAAATTAAAAGATGATTCATATAAACTTACTGAACAAGAAATAGATGCTTTAATTAAAAAAGCTACTCCAATAAAAAAAGAAGCTATATCTAGAAAAATGAATGAAATTAATATTTCTAAAATAAAAGAAATAAGTGAGAGTATAAAAGAAATAACTCAAAGAAAAGTTAGTGCTACAGTTATTGAAAATTTGAAAGGTAATTCTGAACTCTCAAACTGGGTAGAAACCGGTTTGAAATTACATAAAAATAGTAAAGCACTAAAATGTGAGTTCTGTGGTCAGATGTTATTACCAGGAAGGATAGAAGAATTAGAAAATCATTATAATGATGCACTAAATAAATTAAAGCTTAATATTAAAGAATTAGTTACAAAAATTCAAGAAAGCAAAGTTGATGAAGCTTCTTCAGTTTTAGATAAACAACTATTTTATCCTGAATTTGAAGAAATAGTAACGCAAATCAATGAAAAAAATGCTGAATTATTGAAAAAAATTAACTTTCAATTAGAAAAGTATGAAGAAGTGTTGTCAAACAAAGAAAATAGTCCTTTTAACGCTTTTTGTATAGAAGAAGAAAATATTTTTGAAAAAATAAATTTATTTAATCAAAATGCAGATAAATTAAATGATATTATTAAAAAGCATAATGAAAAAACATTGAATTTTGAGCTTGAAATAAAAAAGGCAAAAGAAAGTTTGGAAATGCAATTTTTAAAAGAACAACTAAGTGATTGTAACTATTTTAAAATGTGTGATATCATTTTCAAGCAAGAATGCGATATAAAAAAAGAAGCTTCTTTAATTGCGGTTAAGGAGAAAAGACTTTTAGAATTAGAAAGCATTTTGTCTAATGAAACCTTAGGAGCTGAAGAGTTTAATTTTAAACTTGAAAAATTTTTAGGATATAATGAAATAAAATTAGTTTTTAATCCAGATGAAAAAGGATATAAAATAATTAGAGGTACTTTAAATGAGGAAGCACATAATCTGAGTGAAGGCGAAAAGACTTCAATTGCTTTCATATATTTTATTACTAAATTAAAGGAGAATAAAAACAAAATAGAAGATTCAATTATTGTAATTGATGATCCAATTTCAAGTTTTGATTCTAATAAAATTTTTCATGCCTATGCATATTTAAAAAGCGAATGTATTAATGCAAGGCAGTTATTTATTTTAACTCATAATTATAACTATTATTTTTTGATTTTAGGTTGGTTTCGCAAAGAGACAGTAAAGGATAATTTAGGAAAGAAAAAGCCTAATTATAGAATTTATAAAATAGAAACTGATATGGTTAACGGAAAGAGGAGTGGAAATATAAAAAATGCTGATGTAAGTTTAACACAAGGTTCTGAATATGATTATGTCTTTTACAATGTATATAGACTGAAGGGCAAGGTACTATCTAGAGAGGAACAAATATATTGCGGAAATATTGCAAGAAAACTAGTTGAATCTTTTTTAAGTTTTAAATTTCCTAATCAACGAGGTGACTTATTATCCTTAATGAATGCTGCATTTTCTAATGAGAAAGATGGAGTTGAAAAAGAAGAAATTTATAAGTTTATAAATGTATATTCACATCATAAAAAAATAGATGTATTTGAAGAATTAGATACTGATATTATAGAGGCATCAAGCATACCTGTAATTGATAGTATTTTAAATATGATTGAAAAGCTAGATAAGGGACATTATGATGCCATGGTAAGATTAGCAGAAAAAGAAATTGGGAATAGTTAATTTGACGATCTAGCTAATTTAAACTTTAAGTAGAAGTTGTGATTCAGCAAAATATCAATATTACTTTTTAAAATATTAGTATAAGCTGTAAAAAGTGATAAAACTATAAACTTAATTTTATTTAGCTGAAGATGTTGCACTAAGCGGTTAGTGTGTAGCGATTTTTGTTTGCCCAGCAGGGGTGTGTACTAATCGGTGAAAGTATGATATGGACTGAACTATACGGATAGTAATTTGCACAAATTACAACTAATTTGATAAAATCATGTTATAGTTTATATTTATATTGGAAATTAATAAAATATCCTCTTTAAAAGAGACTATAAAAAATTTTATGTAAACTGAATAATAAATACTCTTTCTTAGCTATAATTTAGATAAATGGATTACCAAGTTATTACAGGAAGGAGCATTTTATTATGTTAAGGAGTAAAATTTTGGGACGCTGGTGAAGTTCTTGATGCTATGAAAGGAATGTTTAGGGATGTTCTTCAAAAAGTGCTGAAATCAGAAATGGATACTTAAAGAAAACTGTTATTTCGAATTAGGGGCTGTAGAATTTAACATACCACGTGATAGTGTGCAATTCTATCAGCAACAGTTGGTATACCTAATGTTTTTATACCTCCATTTTTCTTAGGAATATTTACAATTTTTTTGCTCCACTTTCATTACAAAAGTTTTTTCGCTACTATAAGCTGTTTCGCCCCTACATTTTACTTTGGTAATTTCATCCTTATAAGGCCTTTACTTGTGACTTTCCATTAACATCAAAATCGTAGGTTCGCCAGTTCCATATAAAAGCCTATATTACCTTCATCCATCTTTACTCAGGCTACTGACTAGTCAGTAAACAGTTTCTTTTAGCCTAGGAATACCATCCTTGGTTTTGATAGCAACGGAGCTTTTTGAAGCGTAATCAGTGGTTCACTTTTGTTCATCTCCGTAACATATATCTGATAAAATTTTTCCAGTTTTGCCTTTTCCTTAACGCTCAATACCTTTACTTTTTAAGGTGATTGAAGTCTCTACCTGCATAGCGACTTCGAGGAGACACACTCATCTTCTATATGGCATGAAACAAATTAAATTATTTCTTCAGGACACACTATACCATAGCTTTTTAAATATTTCTAGCTTCTCTTCGAGTTGCTTATTTTTCTTTATCTATTCTGTTATTGTTAATTTTGATACGGAATATTCGCTGCTCAATTCAGCTAAGCTCTTTCCGGCATTATAAAGATCTACTATTGTATTTTTAAATTCATCTGTATAATGGTTTGACCTCTAGCCATTTTTAACACATCCTTTTATATAATTTATATTTTAATGTGTTCCGCTTTCTGTGTCTACAATATATACTAACGTCAGATAAATACATTGAGAATACTAGGATTAAAATAATTATAACTATGTTATCCCACACAGCAAAAAGTATAAATGGTTGAGTAGGGAAACTTTATTTTAAATATTTGCAATAATTATGTATAATAATAGTATAATAATTAAATGAATAATGGGGATACAGACAGGAGGATATACAATGGCTGATACAAAAAAAGAACAGGAACGTACCGAATTACACCGTACAATATGGAATATTGCAAATGACCTTCGAGGGAGTGTAGATGGGTGGGATTTTAAACAATATGTACTAGGTATGTTATTTTATCGATATATATCAGAAAATATCACCACCTACATTAATAATGGTGAACATGAAGCTGGAAATGTAGATTTTGACTATGCAAAGCTTCAAGATAGTGTTGCAGAGCAAGCAAGAAAAGATTTAGTTGATGAAAAAGGATTTTTCATTTTGCCAAGTGAACTTTTTGGAAATGTGCAAAAGGTTGCTGACAAAGATGAAAACCTGAACGAAACCTTGGAAAAAATCTTTAAAAACATTGAAGCTTCAGCACAAGGTAGCGAAAGTGAAGCTAATTTTAAAGGCTTATTTGATGATATTGATGTAAACAGCAATAAGTTAGGCGGCACAGTTGCAAAGAGAAACGAAAGACTTGTAAAATTAATGAATGGTGTCAGTGAAATGAAATTGGGTGACTACAAGGACAATACAATTGATGCATTTGGTGATGCCTATGAGTTTTTAATGAATATGTATGCATCAGGAGCAGGCAAAAGTGGAGGTGAATTTTTTACACCACAAGAGGTATCAGAACTTTTAACTCGCCTTACTTTAGTTGGAAAAACAGAAGTAAACAAGGTTTATGACCCTGCATGTGGTTCTGGCTCATTACTTTTAAATTTTGCTAAAATACTAGGTAAAGAAAATGTTCGCCAAGGATTTTATGGACAGGAAATAAATATTACAACCTATAACCTTTGTCGTATCAATATGTTCTTACATGATATTGATTATAATAAATTTGATATAGGACATGGGGATACTTTAAACGATCCTATGCATTGGGATGATGAGCCTTTTGAGGCAATTGTATCCAATCCACCTTATTCTATTAAGTGGGATGGTGATGCTAATCCTCTTTTAATTAATGATCCACGTTTTTCTCCTGCTGGAGTGCTAGCACCAAAATCAAAGGCTGACCTAGCCTTTATTATGCATTCACTTTCTTGGCTTGCAGAAGGCTCTCGAGCTGCTATTGTTTGTTTCCCAGGTGTGATGTATCGTGGCGGTGCAGAGAAAAAAATAAGAAAATATCTTATTGATAACAACTATATTGATTGCATTATTCAGTTACCAGACAATCTGTTTTTTGGCACAAGTATTGCAACTTGTATTATGGTACTAAAAAAAGGCAAGAGCGACAATAAAACTTTGTTTATAGATGCATCAAAAGAATGTGTTAAAGTAACAAACAATAATAAACTTAATAATGAAAACATTGGGAAAATACTTACTACATTTACAAAGAGAAAAGATAAAGAGGAATATTTTTCTTGTCTTGTTAACAATGAAGAAATTGAAAAGCAAGATTATAATCTATCTGTTTCTACATATGTTGAACAAGAAGATACCAGAGAAGTTATTGATATAACCGAGCTTAATGCAAAAATTGAACAAATTGTTGCAAGAGAACAGGTGCTTCGTGATGAGATTGATAAGATTATCGCTGAAATTGAGGTGGTAAAGTAATGAGCATAGATAAAAAAAATGTTTCAATAATACGTTCATCTGCCGCTGAATATTTAACTTTTATAACTGCAACAGGCGATGGCGGAGTAAACGCAATATATGCAGATGAAAATGTGTGGCTTTCTCAAAAAATGATAGCTGCTCTTTATAATGTTGAAGTTAATACGATAAATTATCACTTAAAAAAATTGTTCAAAGACAATGAGTTAGATGAAAATACAGTTATTCGAAATTTTCGAATAACTGCGGAAGATGGGAAGAACTATAATACAAAGCATTATAATTTAAAGGCTATTATATCAGTTGGTAATAAGGTTGATTCACCTCGTGCGGTACAATTTCGCAAATGGGCAAATGACATTATAGAAGAATATACAATCAAAGGTTTTGCTATGGATGATGAGAGATTAAAAAATGATGGCACAGTTTTAACGAAAAAATATTTTGAAGAACAGTTGCAAAGAATTCGTGAAATACGATTAAGTGAACGCAAGTTTTATCAAAAAATTACAGATATTTATGCCACTTCAATAGATTACGATAAAGCAGCAAAAACGACGCAAGTATTCTTTTCAACAGTTCAAAATAAATTGCATTGGGCAATCCATAAACATACAGCGGCAGAGCTTATAATGGAGCGTGCAAATGCTGCAAAAGAGCATATGGGAATTACAACATGGAAAGATGCACCGCACGGTAAAATACAGAAGTTTGATGTTTCTATTGCTAAAAATTACCTTACAAATGATGAACTTAATTTATTAGAGAGATATGTTTCGATGTATCTTGATTATGCGGAAGTACAGGCACAACGTAATATTCCTATGACTATGGAAGATTGGACAAAAAAACTAGATGCATTTTTGCAGTTTAATGAAAGAGAAATTTTGCATGATAGCGGTAAAGTAACTGCAGAGATAGCTAAAACATTTGCAGAAACTGAATTTGAAAAATATCGTGTTATTCAAGATAGGATGTTTGAAAGTGATTTTGATAAATTCATAATTGATACTACAGAATGCACAATTGATGCCAGGAGTGAAGACGATGAGTAAATTAGATGAATTAATTGCAGAACTTTGCCCGAATGGGGTGAGATATAAGACATTATCTCAAGTTCTGAAAATTAGAAATGGTAAAGACTATAAAGAATTTGGAGATGGTGATATTCCTGTATACGGCTCTGGTGGTATTATTGCCTATATTAATCAGGCAGCATATGATAGACCGTCTGTTTTGATTCCACGAAAAGGTTCTATCGATAAGTTATACTATGTTGATATTCCATTTTGGACAGTAGATACTATTTTCTATACTGATATAAATGTTGAAATAATTGAACCGAAGTTTGTATATTACTACTTACAAACACAACACCTTGAACGTCTTAACACAGCGGGTGGTGTGCCAAGTCTTACTCAAACAGTTTTAAATAAGGTCGTTATTCCCATCCCACCTTTGACTGTTCAACGTGAAATTGTCCGTATATTGGACAATTTCACAGAGCTTACAGCAGAGCTTACAGCAGAGCTTACAGCAGAGCTTACAGCAAGACAAAAGCAATATGAATATTATAGAGATAAGCTGTTGACTTTTGGTGACGAGGTGGAATGGAAGACATTGGGAGATATTGGAAGAGTATCAATGTGTAAAAGAATTTTTAAGGAACAAACACAATCTGTTGGAGATATTCCTTTTTATAAAATTGGTACATTTGGTAAAGAGCCGGATGCATACATTTCACAGGAATTATTTGAGGAATATAAACAAAAATATTCATACCCTAAAAAAGGTGAGGTTTTAATTTCAGCTTCTGGTACAATTGGACGGACAGTAATTTTTGATGGAACTCCATCTTATTTTCAAGATTCAAATATTGTTTGGATTGCAAATGATGAAAAACTTATATTGAATAAATTTTTATTTCACTTTTATAAAATTGCAAAATGGGCAGTTTCAGAAGGTGGGACAATTTCTAGATTATATAATGATAATATAAGAAGAACACCAATTCCTGTAATACCACTTGATGAACAAGAACGTATTGTTGCCATTCTTGACCGTTTTGACACCCTTGTGAACGATATTACACAAGGTTTACCAGCTGAAATTGAGGCACGTCAAAAACAATATGAATATTATCGTGATAAATTATTAACTTTTAAGGAAGTTAAAGCCTAAATGGGCTTTAACGGGCAACATAGTCAGTGGAAATTGACCAGATTAGGTTGCCCCGTATTCCGACTAAAAGGAGGAGAAAAATGAGTAGCTTTAACATAATAGCAGAAACAAATGAGGCTACTGTTGTAGCAAAGTATGCCCCCGAAAAAATAAAAAGTACTGATTATCAAAGCGAAGCTGAGCTTGAAAAAGATTTTATTTATAGGTTAACACAGCAAGGCTATGAATATGTGAATATTAAAGATGAAAAAGACTTGATTTTAAATCTTCGTACTCAATTGGAAAAACTCAATAGCTTCATTTTTTCTGATAAAGAGTGGGAGCAGTTTTATTCTAAAATTATATCCAACGGAAATGAGGGAATTTTAGAGAAAACACGTAAAATCCAAGATGACAGCGTGCAAATTCTCACTTGTGATAGCGGTGCAACAAAAAATATTAAGCTTATTGATAAAAAGAATATTCATAATAACTTTTTGCAGGTTCTAAACCAGTATGAGGAAGATGGCGGAACTCACCAAACAAGATATGATGTTACGATTTTGGTAAATGGTTTTCCAATGGTGCATATTGAATTAAAAAGAAGGGGTGTGGCAATCCGAGAGGCCTTTAATCAGATTAAACGTTATCAAAGAGATAGTTTTTGGGCTGGCTCAGGTTTGTATGAATACATTCAAGTATTTGTAATTTCCAATGGAACACATACAAAATATTATTCCAATACTACAAGAAATCAACACATAAAAGATTCGGAAGAAAAAATATCATCCAAAAAGAAAAAGACAAGCAATAGTTTTGAATTTACAAGCTATTGGGCGGATGCTGACAACAAAATTATTCCTGACCTTGTGGACTTTACAAAAACATTTTTTGCAAAGCATACTATTTTGAATATTTTAACCCGTTACTGCGTTTTTACATCAGAAGATTTATTACTTGTTATGCGTCCTTATCAAATTGCAGCAACTGAAAGAATATTAAATCGCATTGAGGTTTCCACAAACTATAAAAAAACAGGTACAGTAGGAGCAGGTGGCTATATATGGCACACCACAGGCTCGGGTAAAACCTTAACCAGTTTTAAAACTGCACAGCTTGCCACAACACTTCCATTTATTGATAAAGTGCTTTTTGTGGTGGACAGAAAAGACCTAGACTATCAGACAATGAAAGAATATGACCGTTTTGAAAAAGGTGCTGCCAATAGTAACACTTCTACTAAAATACTTCAAAAGCAATTAGAAGACCCAAATGCCAAAATTATTATTACTACTATTCAGAAGTTAGATGTTTTTATAAGTAAAAATAAAACTCACGATATTTATAAAAAGCATATAGTAATAATATTTGACGAATGCCACCGTTCTCAATTTGGAGATATGCACGTTAAAATTACAAAAGCCTTTAAAAATTATCATTTGTTTGGTTTTACAGGTACACCTATTTTTACGAAAAATTCGGGTAGTGGAAATGACCCTAACCTTAGGACTACAGAGCAAGCCTTTGGAGACAAGCTACATACATATACAATTGTAGATGCAATAGGCGATGCAAATGTATTGCCATTTAGAATTGATTACATTAATACAATGAAAGAACCAAGCAATATAAAGGATAAAAAAGTAAAAGCTATTGACAGAGAAAATGCAATGCTTGAACCAAAACGCATTAGTGAGGTAACTGCCTATATTTTGGAACACTTTGAGCAGAAGACCTATAGAAACCAAAGTCATTCCTATTATGATTACAAGATTATTACCAATGTAGATAAAATGGCATCTTCAAAAAATAATACGGTTGCAGAGAAAAAGCAAAACACTAAAGTAAATGGATTTAACTCTATTTTTGCTGTAGCTTCCATTCCTATGGCAATGAAATATTATAATGAATTTAAAAATCAAATGGAAACAAAGGGTAAAAAACTTAATATTGCAACAATTTTTAGTTACAGTCCTAATGAGGAAGACCCTGAAGATACTTTATTTGATGAAAACTTTGAAACTGATGGTCTTGACAAAACTTCAAGAGATTTTCTTGATTCTGCAATAAAAGACTATAATAATACTTTTAATGTGAATTATGATACTTCGGCAGATAAGTTTCCAAATTATTACAAAGACGTTTCCCTTAGAATGAAAAACCGTGAAATAGATTTGCTAATTGTTGTAAATATGTTTTTAACAGGGTTTGACGCAACAACTTTAAATACTTTATGGGTAGATAAAAACCTTAAACAACATGGACTTATTCAAGCCTTTTCCCGTACAAATAGGATATTAAATTCAGTAAAAACCTTTGGCAATATTGTGTGTTTCCGCAATCTTGAAGATGAAGTAAATGAAGCTCTTGCCTTATTTGGGGACAAGGATGCTAGCGGCATGGTACTTTTAAAAACATACAATGAATATATAAATGGATATGAGGATAATGAAAAACATGTTGAAGGATATGCAGAGCTTATTCAGAAACTTGAAAATCTATATCCAATAGGTACAGATATTATTGGTGAGGATGCTCAAAAAGAATTCATTAAGCTCTTTGGTGCTATTTTACGTATAAGAAATATTCTTGTTTCTTTCGATGAGTTTAAAAACAATGAAATGCTTTCACAGCGAGATTTTCAGGATTATCAAAGTATTTATATTGATCTATATCAGGACTATTCCAAAAGTAATGACAGCGAAAAAGAAAATATAAACGAAGATATTGTTTTTGAAATTGAACTGATTAAACAAGTAGAAGTAAATATTGATTATATCTTGATGCTTGTTGCAAAATATCATCAATCTAATTGTAAAGATAAAAGTATTCTCACTACTATTGATAAAACTATCAATTCAAGCATTGAACTTCGTAGTAAAAAGGAACTTATACATGGATTTATTGCCCAAATTAATGCAACCACTGATGTGGACAAGGATTGGCGAGAATTTATAAAAAAACAAAAAGAACAGGATTTGTCTACTATCATTGCAGATGAAAAACTCAAACTAGAAGAAACTCAAAAATTTATTAATAATGCATTTTATGATGGGATACTAAAAACTACAGGTACGGATATTGATAAAATTCTACCTCCTGTATCACGTTTCGGTGGTGGTAGAACAGAGAAGAAACAAAGCGTTATTGAAAAGTTGTTGAAATTCTTTGATAAGTATTTTGGACTTGTAAATCAAGAGATGATTTCTAATCCTATCCTAACCTCAGAGCAGCAAAATGCAGAAAAAGTTGCTGAGACTGCTGAAGATTATAATGTTTAAATAATTAAAGGTGGTGAATAAATATGCCAGATATAAAATTTGAAATAAAACAAACCCTAGGAACTCTTTCAGAGTCTTCAAAAGGCTGGAAGAAGGAGCTAAATCTAATTTCTTGGAATGATAAGGCACCTAAATATGATCTAAGAGATTGGGATGTTGAACATAAGAAAATGGGTAAAGGTGTAACACTTACAGAAGAAGAATTAAAGAAGCTTAAAGATGTACTTAATAGTATGGATTTATAAATTTGTGCAATATGACATAGAATTAAAGAAATCATAATCTTGATAAATAGGGAAATCTATATATGATGTAAAGACTATGCTAAATGAGAAAATTAGCATAGTCTTTTTGTTACAAAAGCATTGCTAAACATGGTATAATTTGTAGTAAATAACTGTAATGTGATTAGTTAGTTAATGGTCATTCATTGGTGAGTACCATAAGGAAAATGTATAAGAGCAATAGTATGAAGGATTTTATGATATGTGGATACCAATATTTTTTAGATAATGAACCTGAGATTCGTTCACAAATGAAATAGTGATTAGCGTAATTAAAGTGTACTCTAGAGCTAAGCATAGATGAAAAGACTAAAATAGAAGTTAAATACTAGATATTGGAGAATAATTATGATATTAAGTGTAAGTAGAAGAACTGATATTCCTGCATTTTACAGCGAATGGTTTATGAATAGAATAAATGCTGGTTATGTTTATGTACGTAATCCTTATAATTACAATCAAATTTCTAAAATAGATATTAAGCCTGATAAAGTGGACTGTATAGTATTTTGGACGAAAAATCCAAAACCATTGATTAATAGATTAAAAGAATTAGATGAAAAAGGGTATAAATATTATTTTCAATACACCATAACTCCTTATAATAAAGAACTGGAAGTTGGTGTAAATGATAAAAAGCATATTATTAATACTTTTATAGAATTATCAGAGAAGATAGGAAAAGAAAAGGTAATACTTAGATATGATCCTATAATTGTAACTGATAGGTATAATGAGGATTTTCATATAAAAGCTTTTAAAAAATTGTGTGATAAAGTTCATAGCCACACAAACAAAATAATATTTAGCTTTTTAGATGATTATAGAAAAGTGGCAAGAAATATGAAAAATATATCAGTAAAAGAACTAACAGATTTAGAAATGAAAAATATATCATCAAAATTAGTAGAAGTAACAAATGAGTATGGTATATCATTGGAAACTTGTGCAGAAAAAATAGATTTGCAGCATATAGGAATAAATCATGCTAAGTGTATAGATGGTTATTTAATTCAGAAGATTATTGGTTGTGATATTAAAAATATAGATAGCTTAGATGGAAATAGAAAACATTGTGGCTGCATGAAATGTATTGATATTGGACAATATGATACTTGTATACATAACTGTTTATATTGTTATGCAAATGTAAACAAGGATAAAGCAAATGCTAATTTTAGAATACATGATCCAAACTCTCCAATTCTATCAGGTATCTTTAACGAAGAAAATGTAAAAGAAAGAAAAGATGTTAAGAGTTTTAAAAAAGAAGTTAATAAACAATTATCTTTGTGGTAGGGTATAGAGATATTATGTATACAAAACTACTAAATATATGTCACAATAAAAAGTAGATGGGGATTGTCCAAGGGATAAATGTTATTCCATCAACTTTTAGTTGTGACAGAGTTATATATTGGGATCTAACTACACAGGGAAAGTTTCTACTTACAAAATTATCCAAACGCTTATTAAACTTATTAAAAGAGAGGAATCTAGATATAATATGAACAAAACTATTGGAATACTAGCTCATGTAGATGCGGGTAAGACTACTTTTGCAGAGCAGATACTATATCACACAAAAAGCATTAAAGTTAGAGGAAGAGTGGATCATAAGAATTCTTTTTTAGATAGTAATAGCATAGAAAGAGATAGGGGAATTACCATATTCTCTAAACAAGCTGTTTTTAATTATAATGATTCTAATTATTATTTACTAGATACTCCTGGTCATATAGACTTTTCTCCTGAAATGGAAAGAACTATTGAAGTAATGGATTATGCTATAATTGTTATTAGTGCGGTGGAAGGTATTCAGGCGCATACAGAAACTGTATGGAAGCTTTTGAGAAAACATAGAGTACCAACCTTCTTTTTTATAAATAAAATTGATAGGGCAGAGTGTAATATTAAAAATGTATTAGAAGAAATAAAGTTAAATTTAACTAAAGATATTTGTTTTATTAATGAATCCTTTAATGATGAAAATATGGATGATGATCTTATAGAGTTTGTAGCAGAGCGCAATGAGGCACTCCTTTGCAAATATCTAGAAGGAACATATGAAAAAGGATTATGGATTGATTCTATGAAAAAAATGTTTAAGGAGAATAAAATATATCCATGCTTTAGCGGGTCAGCTCTCCAGGATATAGGAATTGATAGTTTTTTAAAAGCTTTAGACAAGCTTACCTATACTGAATATAATAGCAGCGGAGATTTTTCAGGTAAGGTATTTAAAATTTTTCATGATGAAAAAGGCAATAAGGTAGTTTATATTAAAGCATTAAGCGGAGCTTTAAATGTAAGAGATGAAATCTTTAATGAAAAGGTAAGTGAGCTAAGAATATATAATGGAAATAAGTATAAAACTGTTGATAAAGTTTTTGCGGGAGAAATCTTTGGTGCTATGGGACTTTATGATGCAGCCATAGGAGATGGTTTAGGAAATTTAAAAGATAAACTTAGCTATGAAATGATTCCAACCTTAAAATCAAAAGTTATTTTTGATAAAAATATAAATGCAAAAGATGTGCTGAAATATTTTAAAATTTTGGAATCAGAAGAACCTACTTTAAAGGTATTATGGGAAGAGAGTCTTCAAGAAATTCAGGTTCATATAATGGGTGTAATTCAATTAGAGATTTTAAAAAAATTAGTAGAAGAAAGATTTCATCTATTAGTAGAGTTTGGTCCTTGTGAAGTTTTATATAAAGAAACTATTATGACAGAGGCCACTGGCTATGGTCATTTTGAACCTTTAAGACACTATGCAGAAGTTCATCTTAAGCTTGAACCAGGAGAAAGAAATAGCGGAATTGTATTTGAAAGCAAATGTCATACAGATGATCTAACTATAGGTAATCAAAATTTGGTACGTACTCATATTTATGAAAGGGAGCATCATGGTATATTAACTGGCAATGCTATAACTGATATTAAGATAACTTTATTAACGGGAAGAGCACATAATAAGCATACCTGTGGAGGAGATTTTAGAGAAGCTGCCTTTAGAGCATTAAGGCAGGGATTAGAAAAATCAAAAAATGTATTGTTGGAGCCTTATTATAGTTTTAAAATGGAATGTGCTATAGATCATATGGGAAAAATATTATCTGATATTCAAAAGTTAAATGGTACTTTTAATCCGCCTAAAACCTATGAAAATAAGGTCATTATCACGGGTAGAGGACCTGTTTCCACATTTATGAATTATAGTATGGAATTTATTCCTTTAACTAAAGGTAAAGGGAGAATCAGCTTTGTATTTGATGGATATGATATCTGTCATAATGAAGAAGAAGTGATTAAAAAAATAAATTATAATAAAAATGCAGATAAGGAATATACTTCTGCTTCAGTTTTCTGCTCAAAAGGACAATCATATTTTGTAAAAGGCGAAGAGGCTGAAAAATATATGCACTGTTTATTATGACTCTAAGGTACAAGGGTAAGTAGCCATATACTAAAGGCTTATGGATATAAATGATACAAGAAAATAATGTAATTTATAATTATGGAGTTGAAAATATTGATTTCTTTCAAAAGAGCTGCGAGTAATGGATAAAAAATCTATTATCTGCAGCTTTTTTTACATTTTAATCTAATTTTAATCTAATCCTTAATTTTTTTTAATTTTAGGTATATACCATATAAATATAATAAAAAGTAGGAGGAAATAGACAATGAATAATATTTTTGAAAAGATAAAGAAGGTTTTTAAAACTTATAAAAAGAGAATACTAATAAGTATATCAATTGGTTTATTGGCTTTTATTATTGTAGCAGGTATAATAGGTGGAGTAGTTCATTCAAAAGCAAATGCTAATATGAAATACAGCCAAGATAAGCTTCAGCAAATTGCATTAGGAAAAGTTCCTGGTGAGGTAATAGAGGTAGATAAAAAACTAAATTTTAGAGAAGCGGTTTACGAATATAAGTTCAAAATTAAAGATAAAGAAAATATGCTTCAAACAGTTAAGGTAGACTCTAAAAACGGTGTAATATTAAAAGTAAATAACGAAAAATCTATGAAAGAAAACAAAGAAGGTCATAGAGAACATAAAGAGCACCGTGACAGAAAATAAATAAAAGGTGTATATTAATATTATATAGTGAGCTATTAGCTCACTATTTTACTATGGAAGGAAGATGATAGGTTGAAGATGTTTAAAATTCTTTTAGTAGAAGATGAAAAACAAATGGCGATGTTTATTGAAATGGAATTAAATCATGAAGGATACAAAGTTGATATAGCTTACGATGGAAGAGAAGGTTTAAATATGGCAGGGGAAAAGGAGTATGACTTAATACTTCTTGATATTATGATACCTGAATTAAATGGAATTGAAGTATGCAGAAGAATAAGACAATTTTCTCAGATACCTATTATAATGCTTACTGCCAAAAGTGATGTATCAGATAAGGTATTAGGTCTAGATATAGGTGCCAATGATTATATTACAAAACCCTTTGCAATAGAAGAGCTATTAGCAAGAATAAGGGTACATGAAAGAAATAAATCTATAAACTATGATACGGATTTAATAAAAGTAAAAGATATTGTTATGGATAATAAAACTCATAAGGTTAAGAGAAAGGATAAAGAAATTGAACTTACAAAAAAGGAGTATGATCTTTTAAAACTGCTATTGATAAATAGGAATGTTGTACTTACTAGAGATAAGATAATTGAAAAGGTATGGGGCTATGACTATGTAGGGGATACTAATGTAGTAGATGTATTTATAAGATATTTACGGGGTAAAATTGATGATGAATTTGAAGAGAAACTTATAACTACTATAAGAGGGGTAGGATATGTTATCAAAGACAAGTAATTACATTTTAAAGACTATTAAAAGCGCAAAAATTTCTATAAAGCTTACTTTAGTTTATGCATTTATGTTCTCGTTAGTATTGCTCATTCTAAATGCTTCAATTCTATACGGTGTAAAGTATTATTTATATAATCAATCAAATAAACAGATAGATGATATGCAAACTATAATATTAAATAAAATAAAGTCACAAGATGAGCAGTTAGATCTGTCAGATAAAGATATTTTTTCAGAAATTCCTTATAAACAGAATATATTCATATGGATAACCCAGGAAGATGGGGAAATAATAAATTCATCAGAAAAAATTAATTATGAAACTAAACAAATTCATGATAGAATAGAACACTTAAAAGCAAAAGGAAAACGATTGGAAGATAAAGAAAAGCATTTAGTCTATAGAAATACTAAATTTAAAAGCAAAAAATATGGTACTATATATGTTCAAATGGCAAAAGACATGCATAGTGAATATGATTTCATGAAAATATTATTTTGGGTTATGGCTGTAGCTGATTTTTTAGGTATTATTGCTTCTATTATAGTAGGCTACATGGTAAGTAAGAAGATGTTAAAGCCCATTTATTAATGCTAAAATAAAAATGTACTAAGTTGCTAATATTTTTATGTACAACATT
>CAMJGD010000012.1 GCA_946405135.1 uncultured Clostridiaceae bacterium
AACCCCTGTTACCACCGTGAAAGGGTGGTGTCTTAACCGCTTGACCAAGGAGCCAGGGAAAATACTTTATTGCTTGTTTATTTAAATAAATGGCGACCCAGAAGGGGCTCGAACCCTCGACCTCCGGCGTGACAGGCCGGCACTCTAACCAACTGAGCCACTGGGCCATATAATGTGGTGGGCACAACAGGGCTCGAACCTGTGACCCTCTGCTTGTAAGGCAGATGCTCTCCCAGCTGAGCTATGCGCCCACATTATGGTGACTCCTAGGGGAATCGAACCCCTGTTACCACCGTGAAAGGGTGGTGTCTTAACCGCTTGACCAAGGAGCCATATACTTTATTTAGTCAAGATTCGCATTCATTACGTTGAATCCTGCTGCAAAACCTGACATAGAATATAATACATAAAAAAAGCTCAACTGTCAACTGTTTTTTAAATAATTTATATTTTTTTGTATAATAATATTTTAACCAGTTAATCCAATGGCTCATTATATTTCATAGTTTTACCTTTATATTTCAATTATAAGCATAATCCTAGGTACATTATTTATCTATTGAATCTTAGATAATTCTACTAAGGCACAGCCCTCTACAGCTACTATTCCATTTTCTTTGCAGTAATTTATGATTTCTTCACTTTCTGCTCCTGGCTGAATCAAAACATATTTTACTCCTACTTCTTTTCCTTCTTTAACTATGTTTATTCCTTTAGAAGGATGTATGCATAGATCTATTACATCTATTTCATAAGGAACTTCTTTTAAGCTTTTATAAGCTTCTTCCCCGCCATATTTAGGATTCACGCCTTCTACATTATATCCAGCTTCTTTTAAACTGTTTAATATTTTAAAAGCATATTTTGTACTATTTAGAACGTCTCCTGCCACTACCCAATTTTTATAACTCATAAAATCTTGAGCTTTCATATAATAACACCCCTTTTAATATAATAATTTTAGTGGTTGCTCAATACTGCAGCCATTAAACTTACCAAGTATTTTCTATAAAATTATTATCTATTAATTTCATCTATGTTATTCATACTGTTAATATATTATATCAATATGGTAAAATTAATAAAAGGTGGTGTTAATATGAGAATAGGATTAGCACAAATGGATATAATATGGCAAGATAAGAAGCAGAATAAAGAAAAATGCCTTGAATTTATAAAAAAGGCTGATTTCCATGGCATAGACCTTTTATTATTTCCCGAAATGACCCTTACTGGATTTTCTATGGATACAAATGACCTTGGAGAAGGAGATTATCTCCACTCCCCTACAGTAGAATGGTTTAGGGACAATGCCTGTGCTTTTAATATGAATATAGGATTTGGATATATCGAAAAAACTGAAGGTAAAGGACTAAATAATTTTTGTATAGTATCTAGCCAGGGTAAAGTACTAAGCAGCTATTCTAAAATCCATCCTTTTTCCTTTGGTGAAGAGTCAAAATTTTATGTAGGCGGAGAAGATTTCTGCATCACTGAAATAAATGATATATGTATCGGCAGTACAGTATGCTATGATTTAAGGTTTCCTGAACTTTACCAAATACTATCTAAAAAAGCTCAAATCATCGCAGTTATTGCCAATTGGCCTAAACAAAGAAGAGATGCTTGGACAACTCTTCTAAAAGCAAGAGCTATAGAAAATCAATGCTATATAGCAGGAGTTAATAAGGTTGGAAACTGGGGGAAAACAGCTTATTCTGGAGACTCTATGATAATATCTCCCTTGGGGGAAATATTATGCTCTAGTACAGAAAAAGAAGAATTAATTTTTGCTGATATTCATAAAAGTAAAGTATCCGAACTTAGAAATTCTTTTAAAGTAAAACAAGATAGAAGAGAAGAACTTTATATAAAAGGCTATACTGAAAATTTCACTAGCAAAGGAGATTTCAAATGATTCATCATCAGGTAATCATATTAGGAGGGGGAGCTTCAGGGCTCATGGCTTCTATATTATGCAAGGATTTTGGTTTAGATGCTGCCCTCATTGAAGGTAATGATAGAGTAGGTAAAAAGATACTGACCACAGGTAATGGAAGATGTAATATAACTAATAAATATATAGAAAAACCTTTTAATAGATATCACAGCAGTAATTTAGAATTTTTTCATACTGTGTTAAATAATTTTGACGTTAATTCTACTATAGACTTTTTTTATTCTTTAGGACTCCCTTTAGCTCAATTAGAGGAAGGAAAAATGTATCCATTATCCCTTCAGGCATCCTCCGTACTAGATATATTCAGGATGTCTTTAGAAGATAGAGAAATCCCTATATATTTAAATAGCAAGATTATCGAAATAAAACACTCTAATAATGAGTTTAGCTTAAAAGATTCAAAAGGCGAATTATATAAATGCAAAAAACTTATTTTGGCCTGCGGAGGCAAGTCTGCCCCTAGCACAGGCTCTGATGGCTCTGGTTTTAAATTAGCAAAATCTTTAGGACATAACATACTAGGACCTGTACCATCACTGGTACAGTTAAAGCTTGACTATCCCCACTTAAAAGCTCTTTCTGGCATAAAGTTTAATGGAACTGCTGAAATACTTGTAAATGGAGATGTGAAAAGACAAGAATATGGAGAAATACTATTTACAGATTACGGTATATCCGGTCCTCCCATATTACAGCTAAGCAGAGTTGCAGCCTATGGTATAAATCATAAAGAAGACGTGTCATTAAATCTTGATATGATGTACACTATGTCACTAGAAGAAGTGGAAAACTTTCTAGAGGGACGCTGGGCCATGTTCTCTTATAGAAGCGTATATGACTCTTTTATAGGAGTAATAAATAAAAAGCTAATACCTACTCTCTTAAAAGAAGCAGGTATTATGAACATTCATAAGCCTTGCTCTGATTTAACTTGGTCTGAAAAAAAGTCTATCTATAATTTATTAAAATGCTGGAAATTCAAAGTTACAGATACAAACAATTTTAATAATTCTCAAGTTACTGCAGGAGGAATAAACACAAAGGAAGTATGGGAAGAAACCTTAGAGTCAAAAATAATAAAAGATTTATATTTCTGCGGAGAGATTTTAGATGTAGATGGTGATTGCGGCGGCTACAATCTTCAATGGGCATGGAGTTCAGCCTATGCCGCAGCAAAAGCCTGCAAAAACAGTTCATCCAATCCATAAAAGGATTGGATGAACTGTTTAAAGTAGAAAGCTTGTCCACCTTGAAAGCACTAGTCGCAAATACTAAATTTATTTTTCCCAAGTGCTTTCAAGAAGTGTAAGTTTCTTTCCTTCGTCATTTACTATCTTGTGTCTGCAAACTATTCTATCTTCCATTTCATTTATTTCTGTCAAGGCCTTTATTACATGCCCATAAGTGGTTTCTTTCAAATATTCCACTTTTATTCTCTTTAATGTATAGTGAAGTACTATATCTAATGGAACAGATTCTATAGCCCAAGAAACATACTTGGCATTGTTCACATGTCTATTGGTATCTATGTCGCTGTACCTTACCACAAATTCCTTATCACTATGCACTTCTTCAAAATCTTCTATAGAGTCAATTACTATTTCATCATTAGCATTTTCATCTATTCCGTAAGCTTTATAAAAACCATCACTTACTCTTATAGGTCTTCTCTTCTCTGTATTTATTAAAAACCAAGTGGAATTAGCCCTGCCTATGATACATCCATTACTATCTAATATCTCATATCTTCTATAGGCATAAAACTTTCTGAAGGAATGGGGAATAGTTTTAATAACTATTTTTTCTCCATACAAAGGATACCTGTCTATAGTTATGTCCCATTTATATAATACCCAAGCTAATTTATTTTGTTCTAAGTAGTCCATACCTACACCTAAGGTATCACTCTGATACATAGATAAATCTCCAAAATAATTTATTATGCTTGTAATTAAAGCTTTTCTTTTGTAATCTATGTCATAATAATTAATACTATATTCCTTAGACGTTACAATCCCTTCCATAAGCTTCCCTCCCTAATTATTTCTACATACCCTCAACAAGAAAATAGCTAAGGCATCTGCTCCACCCTAGCCATAATTTTTATCATTAACCATTAAGAGCTTCTAATAATTCATTTATATCAAATCCATGAACCATAGCTGCTTCTTCTAAAGTTTCCATCTGTGATGCTGGACATCCTACACATCCCATTCCAAAACTCATGAGCACTTCTATAGATTCTGGATATTTAGCAACTAACTCTCCTATGGTCATATCCTTATCAATTTTCATATTAACAACCTCTCTTCACTTAAGAATTTGAAATATATTTTATTTATGCTAATAATTATACTAAACTGATTAATCAAATTCAAGTGAAATAGTCGGATTTAAAATTATAATCCTCTTACAATTTTTTTGTACTCCATGGGAGTACATCCCTTAAGATTTTTGAATACCCTGTTAAAAGTTTTAACACTATTAAATCCTGACTTAAAAGCTACCTCTGTAATAGACTCCTCATCATTCATAAGGTACCATTCTGATTTTGTTATTCTAAAATTATTAAGATATCCTAAAAAGGTCATTCCTGTGTTTTCCTTAAAGAATCTAGTAAAGTAATATTTGCTGAATCCTACAGCTTTAGAAATTTCATCTAAGTCAATATTGTTTTGATAGTTTTTTTCAACATATTGAAGAACTTTGTCCAATTTCTGTAGTCTTTCCTTTTGACGGGTTTCATTTTCTGGTGAATACTCTTCCTCAGGCAAATGCCTAATTAATATACCCGCCAAGTCATATAGTCTTGCCTTTAGTATCAATTTATATCCTTCTTTTGCTTCACTGCATTCATAAATAATCTCTTTTATCTGCTTTTCCATCAAAGCATGGATTTCACTACCAGGAGTAAGAAACTTGGATCGATAAAACATAGGTTTTATAGTTCTAACATCTTTTGTTCCTGAAAGAAAAGTATCATATATAGACATTCTAAACTGTATTACTGCTCTATTACTAGATCCCTTTTCCTTAAAAAAACAGTGCACTTCTCCTGGACCAATTATAAGTATGTCCCCTACTGCCAGATTATATATGTCTTTATTTACGCCCACCTTAAGTACACCTTCTACTAGATATATTATTTCAATATCTTCATGCCAATGATGTGGTGTACTAGTATATCCATCATTAAAAAATAATCTGAAAGGAAATTCCGGTTCAAGTACTGTTTTTTCATAGCTCCCCTGCATAGGTTATCCTCCAATTTCATAATATTGTGGCAAAGAAACCGCCTTGTCCTATTCTAGATTAATTGACAACAAGGTATACAAGCTTTTTATATTTTAAGCCTGCATACCTAATATTTATAACTTTATTCTAACTTTCTTTTTACCTGATTCATAAATGCTACATATTATCTTTTGAGTTTTTATAGCCTCATATCCTGTAATATCAGGCTTTACTCCTAAGCTCAACGCTTCATAATAATTTTTTATTTGTCTTGAGTGGCTCATTCCCCAATATCCTTTTACTCCATTGCCATAATCAAAGGTATCCTCAGGATTATTATCTGCAATTAGCTCCCTGCCATCCTTAAATTTAATATGAGCCCTATCACCTACCATCTTTGCAATACCCTTTTCACAATGAAGCTCTATTTCTACCGGCGCATCATAACTATAGTAGTTGATAGCATGAAAGGCTGTAACTATTCCATTCTTATATTTTATAACACCTTCTGCAGAATCTTCAACCTGTATTATTTCATGAGCTCTATTACTTATATTAGCATCAATATAATCTATATCGCTGTCTACAAACCATGCCATAAGATCCATGGTATGTATTGCCTGATCTATTATGACTCCTCCGCCTTCTTTATCCCAAGTTCCTTTCCAATCACTATGACTATAGTATTCATCTGATCTATTCCAAGTAACTTCAAGTTTTCCTGATAATATTTTGCCTAACTCTCCAGATTGTAATGTATTTTTTATAAGTTTTGAACCTGGATTGTATCTATTTTGAAATATAACACCTAGTGTAACCTTATTGTCTTCTGCTGCCTTAATCATTTTTTCTGCATCCTCAAGTTTTATAGACATAGGTTTTTCTGTAAGTACATGTTTCCCAAGATTTGAAGCATAAATAGCAACTTCAGGATGTAAATAATGAGGAAGACAAATATGAACTACATCTATATCTTCTTTTGATAACATTTCTTTATAATCTGTATAGAAGTTACAATTGTATTGCTCACCCTTGGCTTTTGCTCTATCCTTTTTAATATCACATACTGCAACAACTTCAGCATTATCTAAGGATCTTATAGACTGTGCATGCATTGGAAATATATTACCACAGCCAATAATAGCTGATTTAAATTTCTTCATATTAATCAAACCTCCCTTGATACTATATAAACTTTTTAAGATACTCTAATCCAAGGCTTAATCCTTCCTTTACTTTTTCCTCTGTGCCTTCATAGAGAGGGTCTTCGTGCTCAATACTCACTACACCTTTATATCCTATTTCATTAAGTTCTCCTAAAAGTTTTTTCCAATCTACTTGGCCTAATCCAGGCATTCTGTATCTCCAATATCCAAAATCCTCTGGGTTTCCTTTTAACTGCTTGTTTAATACACCATAAACCTTTAGTTTATCCTCAAATACTTCTGTATCCTTTGCATGTACATGGAATATTCTATTCTTAAACTCTTTTACAGGATTAATATAATCAATAAGTAAAGCCTTTAGATGAGAAGGATCATAGTTTAATCCAAAATTCTTATTAGGAACTCTCTTAAACATTTCCCTCCAAAGTTCAGGAGAAAAAGAAATAGTTCCAGGAACACCTTCTTCATGCCATCCCATCATAGGACAGTTTTCAATTATTACATTTATCCCTCTATCTTCAGCATATTTCACCAAATGGCTGAATACTTCCTGAAATTCATCAAAGTTTTCTTCTAATGACTTGTCTATATTTCTCCCTACAAAAGTACCTACAGAAGGAACTCCTAGCATTACTGCAGCATCTACACATTTTTTAAAATGATTGTTTATAAAATTCCTTTTTTCAATATCTCTATGCAAATTATTATCATAATAAGCCAAGGAAGATATAGTAAGACCATATTCCTTAAAATATGTCTTAATCTCCTCTGCTTCTTTTTCAGTAAGATTTGCTACATCTATATCGCTGCCTGAATAGTCTCTATCATTATTTCTTGGCCAACAGGAAACCTCTAAAGATTTAAACCCCTGTTTACTTGCCCATGCAGCCTTTTCCTTCAGTGGCATATTGCCAAGACAACCTGTTAAAAATCCTAAATACATATAAAATCCTCCTAAACTAAACTTTTTAGATATTTATAACTTATTTCTATACTTTCTAGAGAAGGTCTGCTAAAATGCTCCTGTTCTACTATAAGCCACTTTGCTTCCTGCTTCTCTGATTCATTTATTATAGATTTAATGTCCATTATTCCATTACCTGCTTCTGTTGACTTCATTTCCTTATCTGTTACTTCCATATCTTTTATATGAATAAGTTCACAGCGTCCTGCATGCTTTTCTACATATTTTACTGGATCTATCCCTGCATACTTTACCCAATAAGTATCAATTTCTGCTTTAACTAAATCTGCTTTAGTTTCTTTATACAATATATCTAATCCATATTCTCCTTGGAACTTTTCAAATTCATGAGCATGATTATGATAGGCAAATTTTAATCCACTTTGCTTACACTTTTCTCCAATGCTATTTAACTTATAAGCCATACGGATAAAATCTTCTCTATTATTATAAGAAGCCCATGGACATATTATATATGGATTGCCAATCTCTAAATTGTATTCTATTACCCCTTCAATATTTTCTGTAAGTTCATCTAATGCTACATGACTTCCGCAGACTTTAAGCCCTAAGTCCTCTAGCAAAGCTTTAAGTTCAAAACTTTTTAAACCGCCATATCCGGCAAACTCCACACCTTCATATCCTATATTTGATACTTTTCTTAATGCATTTTTAAAATCTTTTTCTGTTTCATCTTTAACACTATATAATTGAATACCTATAGGTAAACTCATGCTTTCACCTTCTACTAATTATTTTTTTTACCAAAATAAACCGGTTTTCCTGTGTTGGATGACTCATATATTGCTTCCAATATTTCGGTAACCACTAATGCCTCTTCTGGTTTTACTACAGGTTCCTTATCATTTAATACGCAGTCAATCCATTGTGTTGCTTCTAAAAGTGCAGGATCCTCTGAATCTCCTTCATAAAAGTCTACTCCACCTGAACTAAAATCTACCTTTGTTTCATACAATCTGCCTAGGCTCTCTCCATTTAAGCAGAGACCATTTCTCATATCTGCTCCGCCTTCTGTTCCACATAAAGTTGTTTGAGCTTCTCCCACTTCAAGACTGTTTAAAGCCCAACTGGATTCTAGAACTATAGTTGCTCCATTTTCCATAGTGATAAATCCAAAAGCTGAATCCTCTACAGTAAATTTAGATGGGTCCCAAGGTCCCCAAGCATTAGCCGCATTTTCTTTACTTCCAAGTTTGTGATAAGTATTTCCAACTACATACTTAGGCTTATAATTGTTCATCATCCAGAGTGTTAAATCCAAAGCATGAGTTCCAATGTCTATTAAAGGGCCTCCTCCTTGTTCAAATTCATTGAGAAACACTCCCCAGGTTGGCACAGCACGTCTTCTTATGGCATGAGCCTTTGCATAATATACTTCTCCTAAATCTCCATTTTCGCAAATTTGATGAAGATATCTTGAGTCCCCTCTAAAACGATTTTGATATCCTATGGTTAATTTTTTTCCTGTCTTTTTTGCAGCTTCCACCATCTTTCTTGCTTCTTCTGAAGTTTTAGCCATTGGTTTTTCACACATTACATGCTTTCCAGCTTCAAGTGCATCTACAGTTATAATGCTATGGGATCTATTAGGTGTACATACATGCACCACATCAATACTCTCATCTTTAAGCAGTTCTTTGTAATCTTTATAGACCTTGGCATTTTCTGTGCCATACTTCTTTGCAGCCTCTTCAGCCTTTTCTACTATAACATCACAAAACGCTACCATCTGAACCTGTTTAACCTTTGCTAAACTAGGCATATGTTTTCCATTAGCAATACCGCCGCAGCCTATTATACCAATATTCAATTTCTTTTCACTACATACATTCTCCATAATATCTTCTGAGCTATAGATTACAAATCCCTAAAAACCAATTTCAATATACAATCAGGTAATGTCTATTACTACTTTGTAATCTTAGTTCAGAATCCTTCACTTCCTTCCTAATCAATTCTTTTTATTTATAAGATAATCTTAAATAGCTTTATAGTTTTTGTTCAACGTTTACACTTATTCTACAGTATAAATAACTTAATTACTCCCCATGAATTGCTAACTTATTCTCAAATATTGCTCTTTGAACAGTTTTTTCATATTTCATCCATGGATGGCAAAAATAATTTCACCTTTAAATTTTGATATAAAAAAAAGAGTTATACCTTTTTTCAAGGTAAACTCTTTTTGCATATAAACTTATAGCTCTTAAATGTCCCCTACTTTTATAGTTTGATCTCTTCTTGGTCCTACAGAAACTATAGATACCTTAACTCCTGTAAATTCTTCTATTTTCTTTAAATATTTTTTTGCATTTTCAGGAAGCTCATCATAGCTTCTAGCCTCTGCTACACTGTTATCCCAGCCTTGGAATTCTTCATACACAGGCTCACATTTAGCTAAATCTTCTAGGCTTGCTGGAAAATAATCTATAACTTTTCCTTCAAATTTGTATCCTACACAAATCTTTATTTTATCAAGACCTGCTAAAGTATCTATTTTTGTAACTGCAAAACTAGTAAGTCCTGAAACCCTTGCTGTAGTCTTAAGTATAACAAGGTCAAGCCAACCGCATCTTCTTGCTCTGCCTGTAGTAACTCCATACTCAAAGCCTTTTTCTCTTATCCAATTTCCTGTTTCATCAAAAAGTTCTGTAGGGAATGGTCCCTTTCCAACTCTTGTAGTATAAGCCTTAGCTATACCTACTGCATTAGTAATCATACTAGGTCCTATACCTACACCATTACATACACCGCCTGCTGTAGTATTAGATGATGTTACATAAGGATAAGTTCCATAATCTATATCAAGAAGCATTCCTTGAGCTCCTTCAAATAGAACATTTTTATTTTTCTTTATTTCATCATATACTCTTACAGAAATATCTTGAACAAAAGGCTTTAACCTTTCAGCATATTTTGTATATTCTTCATAAACTTCATTAAAGTCTAAAGGACTGCCATTAAGTACTTTTGTTATATAATCATTTTTCATAACTATATTTTCCATAAGTTTGTCTTTAAACACTTCTGGTTTAATAAAATCACAAACTCTTATACCGCATCTTTCAAATTTGTCTGTGTAACAAGGTCCTATACCTTTTCCTGTAGTACCTATGTCATTTTTTCCTCTTGATCTTTCTTTTAATGAATCTAATATTTTATGATAAGGTAGTATTATATGAGCTCTATCGCTTATTACAAGTTTTTCAGGTGTTATTTTTATGCCTAATCCTTCTAAATAATCCATTTCTTCAAATAAAGCTTTTGGGTCTACCACAACTCCATTTCCTATAACATTAACCTTATCATCATATAAAATACCTGAAGGTATTAAATGAAGCTTATACTGCTTATCACCTACTTCAACAGTATGTCCTGCATTGTTTCCTCCCTGATATCTTACTACTACCTCTGCAGTCTCTGCTAGGTAATCTGTCATCTTACCCTTTCCTTCATCTCCCCATTGTGCTCCTAAAACAATAAATGCTGACATTTTAACTCCTCCAATTCATAAACTAAATTTATTTTTCCTTACTTGCTATATCTCTAGCTACTACTACTCCAGTAACTGATGCTTGCATAAGACCTCTTGTTATACCTGCTCCATCACCTATTGTATATAGATTTTCTATAGAAGTTTCAAATTTGTTATTGGTTTCAAATTTACTTGAGTAGAACTTAACTTCTACACCATAAAGCAATGTGTTTTTACTATACAATCCAGGTGCAATATTATCAAAAGCTTTTAGTGCTTCAACTATAGATGTCAAATGCCTTTGTGGAAGCACAAAACTCAAATCTCCTGGTACTGCGGATTTAAGTGTGGGTATAGTAGTAGATTTCTTTAATCTATCAGCGTCAGTTCTTCTTCCATTTAATAAATCTCCTAAACGCTGTACCATTATTCCCCCGCCAGTTAACATATTTCCTAATTGAGCTATATACTTTCCATAATTTATAGGTTCCTTAAAAGGTTCTGTAAAAGATGTAGATACAAGCACCGCAAAATTTGTATTTCCTGTTCTCAATTCTTTTTCTGAATAGCTGTGACCATTAACCACAGATATGGAACCGTCATCATAATGCTCTTCTGATACTACTCCTCCAGGATTCATACAAAAGGTTCTTACTTTATTATCGAAGGTATCTGAATAATATACAAGTTTTGCTTCATATAAATCTTTAGTAAGGTGATCCATTATAGAATTAGGCACCTCTACCCTTACGCCAATATCCACTGCGTTATTTGTAACCTTAACATTAAGCTTATGGGCCTGTTCTGCAAGCCAGCCTGCTCCACCTCTTCCTGGCGCTAAAATTATATATTTTCCCTCTAATTCATTTATTCCCTCTTTATTGTTTATTATAATTTTACTAATCTTATTATTTTCATAAATTAAATCTACAGCTTCAGTAAGTTCTAAAAAAGTAGTATTAGTTTCATTTATCAGATATTCATACATACCTTTAAGCACTTCATAAGCAAGTTCAGTTCCTAAATGTCTTACGGGACATTCCACTAACTTTATATTATATTTACTTGCTTCATATTTTATTTCTTCTACTCTATCGTTATTAAGACCATGAACTTTATTGTTTGCTCCAAATTTTAAATATATATCATCACAATATTTTATAAGCTCTTTACTTTCTTCCTCAGTATAGAAATCTAATAATCTGCCTCCCACTTCAGGACTTAAAGATAATTTTCCATCAGAAAAAGCTCCTGCTCCAGACCATCCATAGGTTATACCACAAGGCTCACAATTAACACATCTCCCAAGGGTTCTAGCAGGACAATTCCTTTTTTCTATACTTCTTCCTTTATCAAATATTAGTATATTTAAATCTTTATTTAATTTTGTTAATTCTAATGCAGTAAATATACCTGCTGGGCCTGCTCCTACAATAATAACATCATAAAATTTTTTCATAGCAATTCCCTCCCATAACATAGTATCAAAGCATTGTTTACTAGTCAATGAAAAATACGAATATTATTTGTAAATTTTAATTAATAGTTCGTAAAAATCTTTTGTAAAGTATATGTAAACAGTATTAACTATCTTCTTTAATAAACATTAAATATGTGATAATATATACTTATTTAACGTTTCAGCATTATTGTGTATACTTGACAAAAATTTATCTAAACTATAAATTATCTAAATTTTAATCTTAAGGAGGTGAGGGTACTTACGACTTAAGTACTGTACTTATGATGAATATTCCCAATATTTTAACCATATTTAGATTAATACTCATTCCAGTATTTTTACTGGTATTTTTCTCAGGATCCCCTAATTATCTTTTAAATTCAATTATAGTATTTCTCATTGCTGGAGCTACAGATGTTCTAGATGGCTACATTGCAAGAAAATACAACTTAGTAACCAAACTAGGAATAGTACTAGACCCTTTAGCAGATAAGCTTATGCTACTTACAGTTTTAAGCTGTCTATCCTTTAAAAGCGTAATCCCATCTTGGATATGCATGGTGGTAGCAATTAAAGAGTTGCTTATGATAATCTCCGGCTTATTCCTATATAAAAAGGATACAGTTATACCATCAAATGTATTTGGTAAAGCTTCTACATTTATCTTTTATGTATCCATATTCACCATAACCTTTAGCAGAGAAGCAGGTGACTATCTATTATACATAGCAGTAATAAGTGCTTTTATAGCCCTAGTAAATTATGTACTCATATATTTTAAAGATAAAAAGGAACAAAAGGAATAAAAAGCATTGGCTCTTAAAATCGCCAATGTTTTTTAATTTTTTGTTACCATTCTAAATTCATAACAGACAGCTTGTAAAATAAGCACCTGTTATATTTTTATAATTATTTTGTAACTTTTATGTAACTTTTATGCTAATACTTTCGTAAATTCTTGTAAAATCATAAATAATCTTTCAAATTTAATTATCTTTGCAATAAAAAGGGGGATCATTTAGTATGATTAACAAAAAAACTTTTTACAGTTATTTTTCTAAAACCTGCAGCTTACTAGTAATATCTTACATAGCACTAAGCTTTAGTGGATGCAATGCATTTCAGAAGGAAGAGGCAGCCATGGCTCCGCCGCTAATAAAGTCTGCAGATGTAAAAATTAAAAAAGAAAAAGCCAAAAAGGGTAACATATCTGAGTTTATAAATGTAACGGCTCATTTTGTCCCTGAAAATCAAGTAGAGTGCTATTTTAAGGAAAGAGGGGGTTTCATTAAAAAGCTATATTTTGAATTAGGGCAACCAGTTAAAAAGGGAGATGTATTAGCAGAGTTAGATACAGATGAATTAAAAGTTAAATTAAAGCAACAAGAAATAAGATTTAAAAAATTTAAACTTCATTATGATTCCATAGTTAATGATCCTAAAAGTTCAGAACTAGACAAAAAAAATGCTGAACTAGATTTGGAATTAGAGCAGCTTGAACTAGATGGAATACGAGATCAATTAGAAAAGATGACACTAAAAGCTCCTTGCAATGGTATAGTAACTTATAAAAGCGAAATACCTATAGGAGATATGATTCATGCTTATAATTTGGTATATATGATAAGTAATAGTAACAATATGGTACTAGAGTTTCAAGTTGAAGACGCATCCAAGCTAAAAGTTGGTATGGAAGCTACTGCAAAAGTTTTAGATAAAGACTACAAGGGGAAAATTGTAAGCATTTATGATAGAAAACAGTTCCAAGATGAAAATAGGGCAGGATCTCAAAATTCTACTAGTATAGCTCGAGTAAAATTAGACCAAACTCCTCCTAACATTAGATTTGGGTTCTCTAGCCAAGTCAGTGTAAATGTATCTACAAAAGAAAATGTAATCATAGTTCCTAAAACCGCTATTAAATATTTTGATAAGACTCCTTATGTAAAAATCATGGATGGAGATAAAAAAACTGAAAAATTTGTAACCCTAGGTATTCAAAACAATGATGAAGTAGAAATTATTGATGGAGTCAAAGAAGGGGAAGAAGTAGTAGTTAATTAAAGAATTGGGGTGAATGATCATGATGGCATTTTTGATACAAAAAATCAACAAAAATAAGTGGCTTATATTAAGTGTACTTATAGGCTTTATTATTGCAGTTTCTATAGTTACTTCAGTACCAATGTATTCTGCAGGAATACTAAAAAATGTATTGATAGAGGATATAGAATCCTTTTCAAAAAAGGAGAGAATATATCCTGGTACATTTTCTGCTAGACAAAGCCTAAGTTCTGAAGAGTTTGAGAGCTTTAATAAAGCCTTTACAAAATATAATAATAAAGTAATTTCAGTGGTAGACGATCTAGGATTGAGTGTAAAATCTAAAAAATACAATTTATCTACAGATCAAATGTATGTAGGCAAATTAGATAAAAACGGAAATACTTATGATGAAAAGGGCCCTACCTTTCTTCTCGAAGCAGTATCCGATATTGAATCAAATATAAAAATAAAACAAGGAAAAATTTTTAGTGATACTGTAGATAAAGATGGAATATATGAAGCTATAGTATCTGAAAAAACTTTAAAAACTTTAGATTTAAAAATAGATGAAATATATTATACGCGAAAAATGAATTTGGATGAAAAAAAATATCTAAAATTTAAAGTGGTGGGAGTGTACACTATTGATGATGAAGACAATCCTTTTTGGGTAGATAAAAACTGGGAACATTCAAATGGAATACTAATACATTCTAGAGCCTTTATAAATAACTACATGAAATGGGATCAAGCTCGTATAGACAATATATCCTGGTTCTATACTCTAGACTATAAAGCTATAAATGTGTCTAATATAAAATCCATTCTTCAGCATTATAATCAGTTAAAAAAGGATATGGAGACCAAAGACAAAATAAGCATAAATTTAGCTGCTTCAGAAGTACTTCAAAAATATATTGTTAGGCAGAAACAATTAATGATTACTCTATGGACAATTCAAGCTCCTGTTTTAATAATGATTTTAATCTATGTATTTATGTTGTCCGGCTTAATAGTTGAAAAAGACAGTAATGAAATTGCACTATTAAAAAGCAGGGGTGCTAGCAATTTACAGTTATTTTCTATTTATCTATTAGAATATTCTTTTATTGGATTTATAGGAGTAATAGCAGGACCTTTTATTTCAAAATTTACCTGCAGGTTGCTTGGTTCATCTAATGGTTTCTTAAAATTTGTAAATAGAGCACCGCTTCCCATAGAAATAACTAAAAAGGAATGGCTTTATTCAGTATGTACAGGATTAGTATTTATATTGATAATGCTTATTCCAGCTTTATCTGTATCAAAAGATAGCATAGTGGAACTAAAAAGAAGCAAACCAAGAAGCAAAAAACCTTTATGGCAAAAGATATATCTTGATTTCCTATTATTAGGAGTATCTATATATGCTGTATACAGTTATAAATCTTTAGAAAAGATGGTTAATTTATCTAAGGCAAATGCTAACGAAATTCCTATATCACCACTTATGTATATATCTCTTACAACTTTTATAATAGGTTTAGGGTTGGTATTTTTGAGATTTTATCCCTACTTAATAAAGTTAATATTAAGAATAGGAAAAAATAAATGGTCTGCTCCCGCTTATGTATCTCTTATAAATGTAAGCAGAAATAAAAATAGGGATGGCTTCCTTATGATATTTTTAATTTTGACACTGTCCATAGGCATATTTAACATGAAATCTGCTTCCACCATAAACACTCTTGCAGAAAATAAAGTAAAATACTTAAATGGTGCTGATATAGTAATAAAACCTTGGTGGCTTACTGGAAGCAACTCTGAAAAAAAATCTTATACAAGCGGAGATCAAAATGAAATTCCTGGACTTTTTTATAAGGAACCTGATGTAAAACCCTTTTTTGAACTTGAAGGAATAGAAAGCTCCACAAAAGTTTTAAGAGCTGATTCTGGCAGCGTAAAATTCCTTGAAAATTTTGCAAAACGTCAATCTCAAATAATGGCAATAAATCCTGATGAATTTGGTAAAACAGCATGGTTTGACTCTTCACTGCTTCCCTATCATTGGTATTACTATTTAAACATGATAGCAGAAGAACCAAGAGGTGTCATAATATCTAACAGCTTAAAAAATGACCTAAATCTAAATCTTGGAGATAAAATCGATGTTAGATGGGGACGTACACTTTTCTTCGAGTGTTATGTTTTGGGATTTGTAGATTATTGGCCAGGTTATAATACCAATGATCAAAATACTCCCCATCTTGTAGTACTAAACTTAAACTATGTTAATGCTTTAACTCCTACTCAACCCTATGAAATATGGATGAAAAAGAAGCCTGAAGTTTCAAATAATGTAGTTTATAACGATATTATCAAGAAACAACTATCCTATGAAAGTATAAAAACAGTTCATCAAGGTATCTATGAATTAAAAAATGATCCTATATTGCAGGGTACTAATGGAACACTTACACTCTGTTTTCTTTCCTCTTTAATCATAACCTGCATGGGATTCTTAATATACTGGACTCTATCAATAAAAAATAGGACTCTGCAATTTGGTATTTTAAGAGCCATTGGATTATCTATGAAAAAAATTTTTTCAATACTTATAGGAGAACAGCTGCTTATATCAGGAATATCTATAGTTATGGGAATTATTATAGGATCTATTTCAAGTAACATATTTATTCCTATGTTAAATCTTTCTACTAATCCAAAGGAAAAACTTTTACCTTTTAAACCTGTATCTTTCTTTGGAAGTTATGTAAAATTGACTTTATTTATGGTAATAGTTCTATGCATAAGTATATTTATACTAACTAGAATAGTTAAAAAGATAAAAATAGATCAGGCTCTAAAACTTGGGGAGGACTAAAATATGGATAATATAATTGAAACTAAAAAACTTTGCAGAGACTTTAAATCTGGAAGTGAAATTATACATGCACTTAAAGATGTAACCATAAATATACCTTATAAATCCTTAACTATATTAAGAGGAAGATCTGGTTCTGGGAAAACCACTCTTATAAATCTATTAGGAGCCATTGATTTTCCTACCTTAGGTGAAATATATCTGGAAGAAAAAGATATAACTAAACTTAAAGATATAGAAAGAGACGAACTTAGAAGAACCACCTTAGGCTTTGTATTCCAATCTGGAGCCCTTATGCCAAACATGACAGTATATGAAAACTTAGACTTTGGACTTAGAGTTTCCATGCCTGAATTAAAAAATAGGAAAGATAGAATTATTGAATGTTTAAAGCTTGTAAAACTTGAAAAACGTATGAAACATTTCCCACCAGAATTGTCTGGTGGTGAAATGCAGAGAGTGGCTATAGCTAGAGCTATTGCTCATAAGCCTAAAATAATATTTGCAGATGAACCAACCTCTGCTTTAGACACATATACAGGACTTCAAGTAGTAAAGATATTTAAGGATCTTGTACAAAAAGAAGACATAACCATTGTAATGACTACTCATGATCCTAACATGTTAGAAATAGCGGATTGTGTATATACCTTACAGGATGGTGAAATAGTAAATGAGTAAAATAATTAGTAGATTTAAAAAAATTTCAAATAAAAATAACATAACTATAGAAAATGAAGCTTTAAACCTTGATACTTCCACAAAACAAAACCTAGAGGACTCCAATGATTTCGAAGACAAAGACTATATCATAAAGTGTGAAAACTTAATAAAAATATATAAAAGCTCTGAGGACATAGAAGTGGTTGCTTTACAGGGATTAGATCTAACTGTAGAAAAAGGTGAACTTATGGCCATAATAGGAAACAGCGGCAGCGGCAAATCAACTCTGCTAAATATGATTGGAGCACTAGATAAAGCCACTGCCGGAAGACTTATAGTAGATGGAAAAGACCTCTTTAAACTTTCAAAAAAGGAAATCGTAAATTATAAAAAGGAAACTGTAGGATTCGTGTGGCAGAATAATGCAAGAAACTTAATTCCTTATCTCACTGGGCTACAAAACGTAGAACTTGCTCTTTCCATAGATAAACAAAAAAATGCAAAAGAACAAGCCTTAAAATGCTTAGAAATGGTGGGAATGTCTCATAGAAAAAACAACATGTTAAGCCAGTTATCTGGTGGTGAACAGCAGAGGATTGCTATAGCCATAGCTCTAGCAAATAATCCAAAGATACTTCTTGCTGATGAACCTACTGGATCTGTAGATACAAAAACTTCAGATCAAATACTTGATTTGTTTAGAGAATTAAATGAAAAACTAGGTATTACCATAATAATAGTAACTCATGATAGAAAGTTATCATCAAAAGTAGATAGAGTAGTAGCTATAAGAGATGGTAAAACCAGCAGTGAATTCATAAGAAAAAAGAGTTATGCAGAAGAATTAAAAGAAATATCCCAGGGACTCCAATCTGGAGATAGTGAGGATACCCATGTGGAATTAGCCGTATTAGACAAGGCAGGAAGACTTCAGATTCCAAGGAACTATCTAGAAGCCTTAGGATTAGAGAATAAAAATAAAATAAAGGTTGAACTTGAAAATGATAAAATCATTCTCTGCGCCCCTGATAAAAACAGTATTTCAGAAAAAGCTATATAACTTAAAATATTTATAAATTAGATAAAATAATTTATAAATATTCATATTAGCATGAAACATTTCAATATTCTGAAAAAGGTATTGACATTTCAAGAAAATGTTATTAAAATAGATATATAAAATTACAAATAGTTTAGTAAAAATGCATAAATAGAGGAGCAGATAAGTGGTAGCTTTTAATTATCAAGGAGAAGAACCTCCTAGTTAAAAGTGAAGGATTTATTTGCCGAAAGGTATTATAGGTTCTTATATAATATCTTGGGAATAAGGCGTAAATGCTTTATTCTTGCCATGTACCTCGTTCATGGAGAGCTATTTATGCAATGGAAATAAATAATTTTCATTGCATGGATAGCTTTTATATATGCAATTAAGCTAAAGCACTGAAAATTATTTCAGTGCTTTTTTAAACGATTACACTGGTGTAATGTGCCAAATGTTGTTAAAAAAGAAACACTCTTTAACAAAAAATGTAATTTACAAATAAAGGGAGGTATTATTTATGAAATCAATTATAAGAATGAGAATGAGCCTTCATGATGCTCACTATGGCGGCAACCTCGTAGATGGAGCAAAAATGCTTCAACTCTTTGGAGATGTAGCCACTGAACTATTAATAAAAAATGATGGTGATGAAGGTTTATTTAGAGCTTATGACAATGTAGAGTTTTTAGCACCAGTTTATGCTGGAGATTATATTGAAGCTGAAGGTGAAATCGTTGAATGTGGAAATAGTTCAAGAAAAATGGTATTTGAAGCTAGAAAAGTAATAGTTCCAAGACCTGATATAAATGAATCTGCAGCAGATGTTTTAGAGGAACCTATAGTAGTGTGCAGAGCAAGTGGTACCTGTGTAGTTCCGAAAAATAAACAAAGAAAATAATAAAAAAATTTAATTATAGGAAGGTGGTATAAAGGTGGAAAAGCTTATAATAACAGCTGCTATATGTGGCGCAGAAGTTACTAAAGAACATAATCCAAGTGTACCTTACACTGTGGAGGAAATAGGAAGAGAAGCAGAAGCTGCTTATAAAGCAGGTGCCAGCATCATTCATCTTCATGTAAGAGAAGATGATGGTACTCCAACTCAAGATAGAGAAAGATTCAGAGCTTGTATTGAAGAAATTAAAAGAAGATGTCCTGATGCTATAGTGCAGCCTTCTACAGGAGGGGCTGTAGGCATGAGTAATGCAGAAAGGCTTCAACCTGTAGATTTAAAACCGGAAATGGCAACTTTAGATTGTGGAACTTGCAATTTTGGTGGAGATGATATCTTTGTAAACACTGAAAATACCATAAAAGAATTTGGAGAAAAGATGATTTCACTAGGTGTTAAACCTGAAGTAGAAGTTTTTGATAAGGGCATGATAGACATGGCTGTAAGACTTCAAAGAAAAGGTTATATAAAAGCACCTATGCACTTTAACTTTGTAATGGGAGTAAATGGCGGAATCTCTGCAGAAGCTAGAGATTTAGTATTTATGGCTGGAAGCATACCTACAGGAAGCACTTTCACCGTTTCCGGCATAGGTAAAAATCAATTTCCTATGGCTGCTATGGCTATCCTTATGGGTGGACATGTACGCGTAGGTTTTGAAGATAACGTTTACTTATCAAAAGGAGTATTAGCTAAGTCTAATGGTGAATTGGTAGAAAAAGTAGTTAGAATAGCAAAAGAACTCGGCAGAGAAATTGCGACTCCTAAAGAAACAAGAGAAATCCTAGGTTTAAAGGAGAATTAATTAGCATGAAAAAAGTTGTAAAACTACAGGAAATAGATCATCTTTTTAAAGATGGCATGAGCATAATGTTTGGCGGCTTTTTAGGATGTGGCTCTGCTCATAATATTATTGACTATATTCTTAATTTAAATGTTAAGGACTTGACTATAATATGTAACGATACTAGTTACCCTGACTTTGGAGTTGGAAGACTTGTGGCAAACGGACAAGTTAAAAAAGTTATTGCTTCCCACATAGGAACTAACCCAGAAACAGGTAGACTTATGAATGACGGTAAACTAGAAGTAGAGCTTGTTCCTCAGGGAACTTTAGCTGAAAAAATAAGAGCTGCTGGTGCTGGATTAGGAGCTGTTGTTACACCTACAGGTGTTGGCACCATGGTAGAAGAAGGAAAACAAAAGCTGACCTTAAATGGAAAAGAGTATATAGTAGAACTGCCTATAAAAGCTGATCTTTCAATAATAAGAGGAAGCTTGGTAGATGAATTTGGCAATACATTTTATAAAGGTACAACAAAAAACTTCAATCCTTTGATGGCCACTGCTGGTGAAAAAGTAATAATAGAAGCAGAAAAAGTGGTCAAAATTGGAGAACTGGATCCAGATATAGTCCATACTCCAGGGGTTCTTGTAGATTATATTATTGATAATAGAAAGGATTGATAATGTATGCCTATAGATAACAAATTAGCAAAACAGATAATTGCTAAAAGGGTTGCTAAAGAACTTAAAGATGGTCAACTTGTTAATCTTGGTATAGGACTCCCTACTTTGGTAGCCAACTATATTCCTAAAGACATGTATGTAGTTTTACAATCTGAAAATGGTATGGTAGGCATGGGACCCGCTGCTGAAAATGGCTCAGAAAACCTAGATGTAATAAATGCTGGTGGGCAATATGTTACTTTACTTCCTAATGGATGCTACTTTGATAGTGCTACTTCCTTTTCTCTAATACGAGGAGGCCATGTAGATGTTACAGTTTTAGGTGCTCTTGAAGTAGATCAGGAAGGTAATCTAGCAAACTGGATAATACCTGGAAAAATGGTTCCAGGCATGGGTGGTGCTATGGATTTAGTTACAGGAGCAAAAAAAGTAATAGTTGCTATGCAGCATACAGGTAAGGGTGAACCTAAAATACTAAAAAAATGTACTCTCCCTTTAACCGCAAAAGGTATAGTAGATTTAATAGTCACTGAACTTTGCGTTATTGAGGTAACTGAAAAAGGTCTTGTATTAAAAGAAATACACCCTGAAACTACTGTAGATGAGGTTATATCTCTAACTGATGCAGAACTTATAATACCAGAAAAAGTAGAATATATGGATATAAATTAAAATTTATATAAACTTAAGGAGGATTTTATCATGGAAAAAGGATGTAAATATGGTACTCATAGAGTTATAGAACCAAAAGGAGTGTTAACTCAAGCAGCTTACAAAATAGACAACAGTATGAAAATCTATTCCAACGAAATATTAGTTAATGTGCAAGCTTTAAACATTGACTCCGCCAGCTTCACACAAATAGAAAAAGAAGCTAATGGCGATGTAGAAAAAATAAAATCAAAGATCATGGAAATAGTTGGTGAAAGGGGAAAAATGCAAAACCCAGTAACTGGTTCTGGTGGAATGTTCATAGGAACAGTAGCTGAAATAGGAGAAGATTTGAAAGATAGAGACTTAAAAGTTGGAGATAAAATAGCTTCCCTTGTTTCTCTTTCATTAACCCCATTAAAGATAGAAGAAATCTTAGAGGTTCATAAAGATATAGATAGAGTTGATGTTAAAGCTCAGGCTATACTTTTTGAAAGCGGAATCTATGCAAAACTTCCAAAGGATATGTCCGAAAACCTTGCTCTTGCTGCTTTAGACGTAGCTGGTGCACCTGCTCAAACTGCTAAACTTGTCAAACCAGGTCAAAGCGTTTTAGTACTTGGAGCTGCAGGAAAATCTGGTATGCTATGCTGCTATGAAGCAATGAAAAGAGTAGGACCAACAGGAAGAGTTATTGCTATGGTTAGAAAACAAGCTCAAGCTGATAATTTAGTTAAATGGGGATTATGCCATGAAGCTATATTAAGCGATGCTACAAAACCAATAGATGTTTTAAATAAAACTTTACAAGCTAATAAAGGTAAAGAAGTTGATATATCCATAAGTTGTGTAAATATACCAAGTACCGAAATGTCCTGTATATTACCTGTAAGAGATGAAGGAATAGTTTACTTCTTCTCCATGGCTACAAGCTTTACAAAAGCAGCTTTAGGTGCAGAAGGTATAGGCAAGGACGTTACTATGATAGTTGGAAATGGATATACCAAAGATCATGCTGAAATAACTTTATCTGAATTAAGAGAAAGTGAAACCTTAAGAGAAATATTCCAAAAACTATATGTATAAAACATTTAAATAAAAAAAGGCTCTACCCTTTTAAAGGGTAGAGCAAATTAAAATAATAAAAAAACATTCTATTAATCAGTATATCACAACAGTCACATAAAAAAAATTATTTCAGGGAGGCAATTAAGTTGAAAGTTAACAGGCGTTACGAATTGTTTAAGGATGTACCTGACGAGCAGTGGAATGACTGGAAATGGCAGCTAAAAAATAGAATTGAAACTTTAGAAGACTTAAAGAAATATATACCTCTTACAGAAGAAGAAGAAGAAGGAGTTAAAAAATGTCTGACTACTTTAAGAATGGCTATAACTCCATATTATATATCTTTAATAGATCCAGAAGATCCTTATGATCCAATAAGAAGGCAGGCTATACCTACAGGCCATGAAGTTTATAGATCCGCTGCAGACTTATTAGATCCTCTACATGAAGATACTGATTCTCCCGTACCAGGACTTACCCATAGGTATCCTGATAGAGTTCTTCTTCTTATAACTGATCAATGCTCAATGTATTGCAGACATTGCACAAGAAGAAGATTTGCTGGTCACCATGATAAGGCACTTCCTATGGAACAGATAGATAAAGCCATCGATTATATAGCAAAAACTCCTCAAGTAAGAGATGTTCTACTTTCAGGCGGAGATGCTCTACTTGTTTCTGATGATAAATTAGAATATATAATTAAAAAGCTTAGAGAAATACCTCATGTTGAAATAATAAGAATAGGTTCAAGAATTCCAGTGGTTCTTCCACAAAGAATAACCGATGACCTAGTAAATATGCTTAAAAAATATCATCCTATTTGGCTAAACACTCACTTTAATCACCCAAATGAAATTACAGAGGATTCAAAGCGTGCCTGTGCAAAACTAGCAGATGCAGGAATACCTTTAGGAAATCAATCTGTATTATTAAGAGGAGTAAATGACTGTGTTCATGTTATGAAAGACCTTGTACATGAACTTGTTAAGATAAGAGTCAGACCTTATTATATATATCAATGCGACCTGTCTATGGGACTTGAACACTTTAGAACTCCTGTATCAAAAGGTATAGAAATAATCGAAGGATTAAGAGGACATACTTCTGGTTACTGTGTTCCTACTTTTGTAGTAGATGCTCCAGGCGGCGGAGGTAAGATTCCTGTAATGCCTAATTATGTTATATCTCAATCTCCTAACAAAGTAATTTTAAGAAACTTTGAAGGGGTAATAACCACTTATACTCAACCAGAAGATTATTCTACAGATTGTCACTGTGAAGTATGCAGAGATAAAAAAGAAGATAAGCTCATTGGAGTAGCAGGACTTGAACAAGGAAACCAAATTTCCCTTGAGCCAGAAGGACTTTTAAGAAAAAAGAGAAATCACCATGATTAATCATCTGATGGTAAAAATAATATAGCATAAATTCAGGGGGGCATTTTAATGAAGGACTTAACCATCGTAGATATAATTGATAAATTTAATACCGTATCCATAATAGGCATGGATAAAAATGTGGGTAAAACCACAGTATTGAACTATATAATAGACCACGTAAAAGAAAATAAATATCCTTTAGGTCTAACCTCCATAGGTAGAGACGGAGAAAAAACAGATTTAGTAACCTCTACGGAAAAACCTAGGATTTATGTAAGACGTGGTACTTATATAGCTACAGCTAAACAGTGTTTAAGTTATGGAGACATAACTAAAGAAATTTTAGCTGCTACAGATATCCATACTGCCATGGGAGAAGTTATAATGATAAAAGCTTTAAGTGATGGTTATGTAGACTTAGGTGGCCCCTCTGTAAATTCTCAAATGGCTAATATATGTTCTTATTTAAGAAAATTAGGCTGCAGACTGGTATTAGTGGATGGCGCATTAAGCAGAAAGACCTTTGCATCACCAAGTATAACAGAAGCTACTATACTTTCTACAGGAGCCTCCCTTTCAAGAAATATGAATCTAGTAGTTGAAAAAACCGTACACGCAGCCAATTTGTTATCTACATACAAGGAAGAGGATGAGGGAATAATAAATTTATGCAATTCCACATCCCATGAAAACAGAATAAACATAATATACAAAAATTACACTATAGAATCTTTAGAATTGGAAACCTCTTTAGATGCTGCTAAAGATATTGTTTCAAACTTAGGGGAAAATGTATCTCATATATATATAAAAGGTATAATTTCTGACAAACTCTTAAACGATATAATGAAATCCACAGATGAATATAAAAATGTAACCTTTCTTGCTGAAGATGGAACTAAATTGTTTATTACCAAGGAAAATCTTCAAAAGTTTAAAGCTCGAGGCGGAGATATAAAGGTTTTAAATCCAATAAATCTACTATGTATAACCTGTAATCCTAAATCTCCCTTTGGATATGAATTTGATAAAAACATATTTATAGAAAAATTACGGTGTGCTGTTAACCTGCCCGTATTCGATGTATTAAACGAAGAATAATATAAATTAGTAAGAAGGTGGTTAAAATATACTTCTTAGATAAAGACCAAAGACAGCAGATAGGTTATGACTTTGTTATGGATAAAATAGAAGTATTAACTCCATTTGGTACTGATATAAAAAAGAATTTAAAACCCTTTAAAAAAAATGAAAAAGAGCTGCTTCTTATAGAGTTAAGAAACATTAACAAAATAGTACAAAACTTTAGTGATTACAAGCACACTTATAGGGGCATAGAAAGGCTTTTACTTAAAGTAAAAGATATAAGAAACTCCATAAAAAGATGTGATAACTTAACCACTTTAGATGATGTGGAACTCTTTGAAATTAAAAATTTTTCCATGATAATAGAAGAGCTGTATGAGATATATTACCAAGCTAATGAAAGTTTAAATATAGAATGCATTGACTTCTTTTCCTTAAAAGGAGTTATTAAAATATTAGACCCTGAAGAAAATAACATCCCTACTTTCTATATTTATGATTCCTATTCTGAAAAACTTAAAAATATAAGGGAACAAAAAAGAACGTTAGAAGATAAAATCCTTTTTTCTGAGGATGAAGACTTGGTTTTAAAGCTAAAAGAAGAAAGATTAAAATATGTAATGCTGGAAGACGAAGAAGAGCTGATTATAAGAAGAAAATTAACAGAACAAATCAATGCCTATGTAAATGCATTAAATAAAAATATAGAATCTATTGGAAAGTTAGACTTTCTCATAGCAAAATCAAAACTAGCTATAAATTATGAGGCAACCATGCCTGAAATATGTGATTCCATGGATATATGCATAAAAAATGCAGTAAATCCAGAAGTGGATCATATACTAGAGCTTAGGGGGAAATCTTTTACACCTATAAATATTAGGCTAAAATCTGGCGTTTCATTAATAACCGGTGCTAATATGGGCGGCAAAAGTGTAACCCTTAAAACCTTAGTACTAAACTTACTATTAGGGCAGATGGGATTTTTCGTGTTCTGTGAATATGCAAGTTTTCCCATTGTAGATTTTATATATTTTATTTCAGATGATCTGCAATCTGTATCTCAAGGATTAAGTACTTTTGGTGCTGAAATAATAAAACTTAAGCATGTTATAGAACATGCTAAATTAAATACAGGTTTTATTGCTTTAGATGAGTTTGCAAGAGGCACTAATCCAAAGGAAGGAGCTTTTTTAGTAAAATCTCTTTGCAATTACTTAAACTCTTTGGATTCTATAAGTTTAGTTTCTACCCATTATGATAATGTGGTAAGTGAAAATATGGTGCATTATCAGGTAATGGGGCTTAAAAATGTAGATTTTCAGTCACTTAAAAGAAAAATTGATCTTAATAGAACTCACTCTGTAGAAATAATACAGGAACATATGGACTACAGACTAGAGATAGTATCTACCAAGGACGAAGTTCCAAAGGATGCTTTGAATATCTGCATACTTCTTGGATTACAAGAAGATATCATAAATATAGCTAAAGAAAATTATTTTAATGAGAATATTTTTTAAAAAAGTGAGGAGGAGTAAAATGGAAAGTAAATTACACTTAAATTTTGAAGTAGTAGAAAAAGCAAGACAGCATGCCAATAACATAGCCTTAGACACTCAGGAATTTATAGACATGCACACTACTGTGGCAGTAGAAAGAACAGTCTGTAGGCTATTGGGCATAGATGGGGTAGATGATTTAGAAGTTCCCTTGCCTAATGTGGTAGTAGACAATATTGTTAAGGGAGGAGCTCTTTCCCTAGGTGCTGCATATTTCATAGGTAATGCTATATTAGCTACGGGTCTCTCTCCTCAGGAAATAGCTGAAAAAGTGGCAAGAAACGAAATTGATTTAACAAAACTAGAAACTCATGACTTATTTGAAATAAAAGCTGCTATATCTCCTATAGCAAAAAGCAGTGTAAAAAAAATAAAAGAGAATAGAGAAAAAAGAGAAGGTTATCTTCAAAAATATGGAGATAAACAAGGCCCTTATCTATATGTAATTGTTGCTACAGGAAATATATATGAAGATATAACTCAAGCTGTTGCTGCTGCAAAGCAAGGTGCAGATGTAATAGCCGTAATAAGAACTACAGGACAGAGTCTTCTTGATTATGTACCCTATGGTGCTACTACAGAAGGATTCGGTGGTACTGTAGCCACCCAGGAAAACTTTAGACTTATGAGAAAAGCCTTAGATGAAGTAGGTGAAGAGCTTGGAAGATATATAAGATTATGCAATTACTGTTCTGGATTATGTATGCCTGAAATCGCAGCTATGGGAGCTCTTGAAAGACTTGATGTAATGCTAAATGACGCCTTGTATGGAATTTTATTTAGAGATATAAATATGAAAAGGACATTAGTAGACCAATACTTCTCAAGAGTTATAAATGGTTTTGCGGGAGTTATTATAAATACAGGAGAAGATAACTACTTAACCACTGCTGACGCTGTAGAAGAAGCTCACACAGTACTTGCTTCACAATTTATCAATGAACAGTTTGCCTTACTTTCAGGGCTTCCTGAAGAGCAAATGGGACTAGGTCATGCTTTTGAAATAAATCCAGATGTAAAAAATGGTTTTCTATATGAATTAGCTCAGGCACAAATGGCGAGAGAAATATTCCCTAAGGCACCTCTTAAATATATGCCTCCAACTAAATTTATGACAGGAAATATATTTAAAGGACATGTTCAAGATGCTTTATTTAATATGGTAACTATAATGACTCATCAAAAGATTCATCTTTTAGGAATGTTAACTGAAGCTATACACACCCCTCTTATGTCAGATAGAGCTCTCTCTATAGAAAATGCACAGTATATATTTAATACTATGGCTGATCTAGGAGATGAAATAACCTTTAAAAAGGGAGGCATAATGGAAGAAAGAGCTAACGAAGTATTGAGTAAATCCTGTGAATTATTACACGAAATAGAAGGAGAAGGATTATTTAAAACTATAGAAAAAGGAATTTTTGCTGGAATAAAAAGACCTATAGATGGTGGGAAAGGCTTATCAGGTGTAGTTGAAAAATCAAAAGATTATTTCAATCCATTCATAGAATTAATGTTAGGGGGGAATAAATAATGAGCAGCGGACTATATTCTACAGAAAAAAAAGATTTTGACAAAACTTTAAATTTAAATAAACTAAAACCCTACGGAGATACTATGAATGACGGTAAAGTTCAATTAAGTTTTACTTTACCAGTACCCGACAACGATAAAAGTGTTGAGGCCGCTAAAATATTAGCTAAAAAAATGGGACTAGATGATCCTTCTGTGGCTTATCACAGTGCCTTAGATAAAAGCTTCACATTTTTTGTAGTATACGGCAGCGTAAATCATACCATAGATTACGAATCCATTCATGTAGAAGCAGTTGAAGTAGATACTATGAGCATGGATGAAGTTAATGATTATATAAAAGAACATATAAAGAGAAAAATAACTGTAGTTGGTGCAAGCACTGGAACAGATGCTCATACCGTTGGTATAGACGCTATAATGAATATGAAAGGTTTTGCTGGTCACTATGGCCTAGAAAGGTATGAGATGATAAACGCCTATAACCTTGGTAGTCAAGTTTCTAATGAAGAATTTATTAAAAAAGCTATAGAGCTTAAAGCAGATGTACTATTAGTCTCGCAAACTGTAACTCAAAAAAATATACACATAAAAAATCTAACTGAACTTGTAGAACTCCTAGAAGCCGAAGGCATAAGAGATAAGGTAATATTGATTTGCGGTGGTCCTAGAATATCTCATGAATTAGCAAAGGAGCTTGGATATGATGCTGGATTCGGACCAGGCAAATATGCGGATGATGTAGCTACCTTTGCAGTTACAGAAATGGTCGAAAGAAACTTAATATAAAAGTTTCCCATAAAAAATTATGCATTTTAACTGACTTTACATGAAAAGAGATGTTTTGTAGTAAATATACATTACAAAACATCTTCTTTTTTTCATGAGTTAAATTTCTTTACACTATTTCTTCCTTGGTTTTTAACTTCATATAAGGCCTTATCTGCTTCTAATATAATGTCCTTAAAACTAGCATGATACTCTTTTAATTCTTGTAAACCCAAGCTTATAGTTACTTTCAGCTCCTTACCTGATACCTTGATAGTATGCTGTTCTATTTCTTTTCTTAATCTTTCAGCAATATTATAAGCCTCATCTATGCCAGTTCCCAAAAGAGTAATAATAAACTCTTCTCCCCCATACCTTCCCAGTATGTCCCCACTTCTTAAATTTAGCTTGCATATGGAAGCCACTTCTTTTAATACCATGTCTCCTGCATGATGTCCATATTCATCATTTATATTTTTAAAATGATCTAAATCAACCATAATAACAGATAGACTATCATTAAATTCTTTAGCCTTTCTAAATTCCTCTTCACTAGTCTCAAAAAAATACCTTCTATTGTTAATACCTGTAAGACTATCAGTTATTGCCAACTGTTTTACCTCTCCGAAAAGTTTTGCATTCATAACAGCATGTTCCACAGCATCCTTTAAGCTTAATAATGTTTTAATTTTTGATTGCAATTCCTCTCTAAAAAATGGCTTTATTATATAGTCATTGGCGCCAATATCAAAAGCTAGATTGATCTCCTCCTCAAAATCTTTATTCATCATCATTATTATAGGAAGATCAAAAGCAGAGTATTTTTTTCTTATAATCTTACAGACTTTAAATCCTGACATCCTAGGCATCATGGAATCAAGCACCAAAAGATCAAATTTGTCATCTTCTTTTCTTAGCTCTTTTAATGCATCTATACCGTTATCAACTACAGTTATAGAATAATCTTGTGATGCCAATTGGCTTAATATAATTTGTATATTCGCAAAGTCATCATCTGCTATTAAAATCTTAAATTCGCCTTCAGGGTTTAACTGTTCATGCTTTTTTTCTTTAGCTACATCAAAATTATCCCTTATAAGAGGATCAATTTTAGGTATATATATTTCAATGTTGCTATCTATTTCTTTTAAATAGCCACCTTGAAAATTCAGCAAAACTTTAGCTAATTCCATCTCCAATTTGTTATGAGATCCCTCTTTATTCCTGGAACCCAATTTTTTAATGATCTTTTCATATTTCTTTTTTACTTCTGAAATGGATATTTTGATCATATTATTGTATTCCTGTGCTCTAACCTCTATACATGAGTTATCTATTTGCGTTATTCTATCCTGAATTATACTAAGTAATATCTTCTGAAATCTATTTTCATCTACATATACAAGAACTAAATTTTGAGGAATATCAATTTTAAGTTCTATATTTTTTTCTACAAGCTTACTTTTAATAAGCTCATATATTAAATCTAAAATCTGTCTTATATCTACTATGCGGTTGCTTGTAGATATTTTACCATCCTGTATCTTGGAATAATCCCCCAAATCTTTTACCTTCTCTATAAGATCCATTGAACTATCATTTATAACTTTTAGGTTTTGTATAATATTATCTTCATCCTTTTCATTTAGCATAGATTTTGAAATTTCAGCTATCATGGTTAAAGATGATTTTATTTCTTTAGATATATTTTCTATAAAATCATCTTTTAATTTATCTAATAAAGCTAGTCTATCACTTTTATTCTCTACACAACTATAGTTTTTTGAAAGCCTTATATATATACTAAAAACTTGTGTTACTATAAATACAAATAAACCTATAGACATATATTGTCCAGTTTTTACAAATCCATTATAATACAAAATATCATTTATTCCTGTTATCATTAAGAAAATATATCCACCTAACACTACACTGGACTCATTATAATATATAGTTTGATTTAAAAGAATATAAAATATATAAAATAAAGCTATTCCTATACATCCTTGATATATATTTATATAACTTGTAAATATTGCGGATCTAAATACTAGGATACAAATCACATATATAATGCTTGTAGAATAAATAAACAATTCCAGCACTCTGCTTATCTTGTCATCATAAAGTTCCTTAAAATATTTCATTAAACTTATTATAAAAAAGCATAAGCTTAGATACTCTATCTTGTTGTAAATCTCCCACCCAAAATTATTATTTATAGATACAATAAATCTCTCTCCTAAAATAGTAATCCTTATGCCTGTAAATAAGCTAGCTAAACATATATATAATTTGGTCTTATTTTTCTTATTAAAAATAAAAAAAAGTAGATTATATATAGCTAAAATAAAAAATGTAGTGGTAAGAACTACGTCCGTAACTAACCTTATATTATTTTTTTTAATCAAGGCTTTTTCATTTCCAAATTCTATGTTCTCTAGGAACCCGCCTCTTCTATAACTAAAATTTGATATTTGCATAACTATAGTAAATTCTTTTTTTCTTTGCAAAAAAAATCTTGTATCAGGATATTTTAATGGAATTTCTTCAGATATACTTTTTCCAACTTCACCTTTAGACATAATAAGCTCATCATCTACCCACAGCTTGTAAGCACTATCTACAGAAGGAACCCTTAAAGCCCTCATTACATTTTCATCTTTTGTATTTACCTTTAATACAAAGGTTGCATACCACTTGCCCTTATCCTGCAGATTAAGTGGTTTCCAATTAAAAGGTATGTCTACATATTCATTGTTTTTACCAAAATCCGTTACTGAATTAGGTTCTAACAGCTGATTAGGGTAAACCCTCCATTGTCCCTCTAAAGGAATTGAATTACTCTGACCTAAATCTAATGTAGTTAAATCCATTATCCCATATGAAGCTTTTACATTATTTTTAGAGTTATTATAAATATTAAACATTAAACAAATTATAAAAATAAGAACTATTGTTAAAATTGGAACAAAAAATTCTTTTAATTTTTTTATGTTAATGCCCCCTTAATGCCTACTTTACCTGATAATTATTATATCATATAAAAATGTCAAAATATATAAAATTATCGCTAATAACATCATGTTTTTTTCTGAAAAATATTAAAATTATAACAATGTTTAAACATATTTTATAAAATTCTATGCCTCTCTAACTTAATATTCTTACATCCCCATCCCCATTACAAGAGTATGATGTTTTAAAAGATGAATTATAATTATTTTTTACCTTTTGTATTAATTATCCCTGGCTCTAAAGCTGTATTTCCTCTACCTTTATAACCAGTTTTTGAATTTCTGCTTTCTCTATCTGACTGTATCATGCTTTGAGCCTTTATTCCTTGATTCATATTATCCTTTTGCTTCATATAATCACATCCTTTGGTACTAATTTATATATAATTATATAATTCCACTATTTTTAATACTTATTCCTAGACTTTAATATAAATATGAATTACCACCGAAATAAGCAGCTGTAACTTTCTTGCTACAATTCTATGAATAGTGGATATTTTACAGCTACTCCTACAAATTAATACTTAATACTTTTATAAAAACCCTTCACTATGTTATAATGTTTTAACTAGCTTATTATTAATTATTTAGAGGTGAATACTAATGGAAGATTTAACTCCCGAAGAATATTTTGATGCTGCTCGAAAATTGGGTATAAAAGAGTATTCATCAAATATTTCAAAAGGTGAAATAGGTTTTTTGGCATCTCTTGAAGGGTTGATAAGCAATACAGAAATTGTATCTCAAGTTGATCTAGGTCTTATTGAACTACCCTTAAAAAAAATAAAAGGCACTTACTCTCATTTGAGGAGTCTATGTTTTGCAAAAAACTTCATGCCAATTATAGAATATGATTCAGAGTTTAGAGAAAAGTGGACAAAAGTTTGCCAGTATCATCTTACTGAAGGAATAAAACATTCTATAAAAGTTTACGAATACTTAAATTGGTTCTATGTAATAGAAGGCAATAAGCGAGTTAGTGTGCTTAAGTATTTTGATGGATATTCTATTTGGGGCAGCGTAACTAGATTGATTCCCAAAAAAGATCCTGAGGATGAAACCATATGTATATATTATGAATTTCTGGACTTTAATAAAGTTACAGGACTAAATTCTATTTGGTTTACTAAAAAGGGGAATTTTAATGAACTTTTATCCCTTTTAGAAAATTTCAATGTACCGGACAATCCTTTTAATAACAAATATAAGTATTTTGAAATATATTTATATAATACATTTAGAAGAATTTATCATGAACTTGGAGGACAAAAAATTTCCATTACCACTGGAGATGCTTTTTTAGAATATAGTAAAATCTACGGAATACCTAAAATATACGATGAAAAATATCTTATGGAAAATTTAAAAGAGTTTATTAAAGAACTAAGGTTTATCAATAATAATACTGTTTCAGATATTCAGATAGATCCTATAGAAAAACCACAAAATACTGTTTTTTCTACCTTAAGTAATTTAATAAAACCTCAAAAAACTTTAAAGATAGCTTTTGCTCATGCAAGAAATAAAGAAACTTCAGGATGGACTTATGCCCATGAGCTTGGAAGATTATACATTGAAGACTTATTTGAAGATCAGATATCCACATTGTATGTAGAGAATGTACCAGAAGATGAGGATTCCTATTATACAATTAAAACTCTTGCAGAAGAAAATAACGATGTGATATTTACCACTAGTCCTATCTATTTTAACAGCACTTTAAAATGTGCTTTAGAGTATCCTAAAATTAAGTTTTTCAATTGTTCAGAATATAAACCTTATGCCCATGTAAACAACTATTTTGGAAGAACTTATGAACCTAGATTTTTAACTGGAATTATAGCTGGTGCCATGACAAAAACCAATATAATAGGCTATGTAGCCACTTCACCAGCTCCAGAAGTTATAAGTTCCATTAATGCCTTTGCTCTAGGTGCAAAATTGGTAAATCCTTATGCTGAAATAAAGATATCTTGGACAAATGCCTGGAATAGTCCCATAAAATCTACAAATTGCACTGAAAAACTTATAGCTAAAGGTGCTGACATCATAGCTAACCAGACTAGAATAGTTCCAAGCAGTATCTCTGAAAGATTTGGAGTTTACTCTATGCTATGCAGCGTAGACCCCATATCTAAAAAACCCGACAAATACCTTTCTGCACCCATATGGAACTGGGGTATATTCTATGAAAAAATAATAAAAAATGTAATGAGCGGAACCTTTAAGACAGTAACAGATATGTTTTCAAATAATCAAAGAATGACTAATCTCTGGTGGGGGATGAATTCTGGTGTATTAGATATATACTATTCTAAAAAATATGTACCAGAAGAAACTAGAAAATTGGTTAGATTAATGAGAAATATGATAATAGACAATTACTATCATCCTTTTACAGGTCCTATAAAAGATAATAAAGGTAATCTTATATTAGAAAAAGATGCTGTAATAGATTCAGAAAAAATACTTTTTATGGACTGGTTTGTAGAAAATGTTGAAACAGAAGATTTTAACAATGACTGATAACTTTAAAAGTAATCAAAATTAGCTAAGAGCATGGAAAATCGGCTGTTGCACAATGTATTTTTATCTCATTATGCAGCAGCTCCTATTTATACTCCAAAATATAATATTCATAGGCATTAATTATTGTAGTATTCTTATACTTGCAAATTCTCGGCTTTAATCCATAATTTAAATGCACATGACCATGTAGGAAATATTTAGGCTCATACTTATCCATAAGATCATTAAAACATTTAAATCCAACATGACACAAATCTTTATCATCATCTACACCATAAGCTGCAGCATGAGTAACTAATATATCAAAACCTTTACTAAAAAATAATTTTAGCTTTAACCTACTGATACGACTTTTCATTTCCTTTTCTGTATATTGAAAAGGTGCTGTTCTATATTTCATACTTCCCCCTAAGCCCAGTATTCGCACACCTTTATATTCTATTAAAGTATCATCTATACATTGACAACCTTCTGGAGGCTTCCTTATATAATTTACATCATGATTGCCATGAACATAAAAAAGTGGTGCTTTTATCATGGTAACAAGAAAAGATAAATATTCTGCTTTTAGATCTCCGCAGGATATTATAAGATCTATATCTCTAAATTTTTCAGGTTGAAAATAGTCCCATAGATAAGGGGTTTCTTCATCGGATACAACAAGTATTTTCATAAAATTCCTACTTTCCTATCTGCTCATTTCTCCATAAATTTCTTTCTTAAAAAGTTAAATCTAATATTTTAATCAATTTACTAATATAATAACATAAATAGAAAATAATAAAAATAGTACCTCAAAGTATTCTTACCCTTGAGGTACCTTATTTAAATTGATCTTACAGTAGGCATTACTTGCATAATTAAAAATATATTGAAAATTCAAACTACACTTTAAAATATAGCTTTAAATACCAATGCTGCTACTAGTCCACCTAAAATAGGTGCTATAACTGGTAACCATGCATATCCCCAATCAGAATCTCCTTTACCCTTTATAGGTAAAACAGCATGAGCTATACGTGGTCCTAAATCTCTTGCAGGGTTTATTGCATACCCGGTAGGTCCTCCCAAAGTTAATCCAATAACCCAGATAAGCATTCCTACTACTATTGGTGCTAATCCATCAACCATTTTAGTATTTGCAATACCTAATATACCAAATACTAATACAAAAGTTCCTACAAATTCTGAAATAAAGTTTGCGGCAGTACTTTTTATTGCTGGTCCTGTACAAAATACTGCAAGCTTAGCTCCCTTATCTTCGGTAGCTTCCCAGTGAGGAAGATAAGTAAGCCATACTACTACTGCGCCTAGGAAAGCACCTATCATCTGAGCAGCTATATAAGATGGAACAGAGCCATCAAACTTCCCTATAGCTGCAAGTGCTATAGTTACAGCAGGATTGAAATGAGCACCGCTTATAGGTCCGAAAATAAATACTGGAATTGCAACAGCTAAAGCCCAGCCAGTAGTGATTACTATCCAGCCAGAATTGTTACCTTTAGTTTTGTTTAAAACAACGTTAGCAACGACTCCATCACCTAGAATGATTAATAACATAGTACCTAATAATTCCGCCATGAATGTAGACATAAGAAATTCCCCCCATTTCTTTTTTTGGGGAGCAGCATATTATAATATACCACTCCTTATTTTTTAGGTAATCAGATAAATCTAATTACTTATCCCAAGCCATTGACCTGTTTACAGCTTCATGCCATCCTTTCAATAGTTCTACTCTTTTTTCTTCTTCCATGTTTGGCATAAAAGCTTTTGATAATGCCCAGTTTCTTGCAATGTCATCTTTACTTTCCCAATAGCCTACTGCAAGACCAGCAAGATAAGCTGCTCCTAAAGCTGTGGTTTCAATTACTTCAGGTCTATCAACCTGTACCCCTAGAACATCTGATTGAAATTGCATTAAGAAATTATTAGCACAAGCTCCTCCATCAACTCTTAATGCTTTTAATGTAATTCCTGAATCCTCTTCCATAGCTTTCAAAATATCATAAGTCTGATAAGCTAAAGATTCTAAAGTTGCTCTTATGAAATGCTCTTTTTTGGTTCCTCTGGTAATCCCTACTACAGTTCCTCTAGCATAAGGATCCCAGTATGGTGCTCCTAATCCAACAAAAGCTGGAACTAGATATACCCCATTGGTATCTTCTACTTTAGTTGCATACTCTTCTGATTCAGGGGCATTCTTTATCATTCTCATTTCATCTCTTAGCCACTGAATAGCTGCACCAGCTATGAATACACTTCCTTCAAGAGCATATTCAACCTTTCCATCTATACCCCATGCTATAGTAGTAAGTAATCCTTTCTTTGAATTTACAGCTTTCTCTCCTGTATTCATAAGCATAAAACATCCTGTACCATAAGTATTCTTAGCTGTTCCTGGTTCATGACATACCTGTCCAAATAAAGCTGCCTGTTGGTCACCAGCAACACCAGCTATTGGAATTTCATGTCCAAATAATACTCTATCTGTATTTCCGTAAACACAGCTTGAAGGTTTAACTTCTGGAAGCATTGATTTAGGAATATCAAATAACTGTAATAATTCGTCGTCCCATTTTAATTCATGTATATTAAACATTAATGTTCTTGATGCATTACTGTAATCAGTAACATGTACTTTTCCTTTAGTTAAATTCCAGATGAGCCATGTATCTATATTTCCAAATAGTAGATGTCCCTGTTCAGCTTTTTCTCTAGCACCTTCTACGTTATCCAATATCCATTTAACTTTTGTTCCAGAGAAATATGCATCTAATAGTAGACCAGTTTTTTCTCTTATCATCTTGTCATTTCCCTTAGCTTTAAGCTCATCACAATATTCAGCAGTTCTTCTGCACTGCCAAACTATGGCATTGTATACTGGAATACCCGTTCTCTTATCCCAAACTACAGTAGTTTCTCTCTGATTAGTTATACCTATAGCTGCAACATCCTTTGCATCTGCACCGATTTTAGCCATAGTTTCTACAGCCACACTAAATTGAGATGACCATATTTCCATAGGGTCATGCTCAACCCATCCTCCCTTAGGATATATCTGTGTAAATTCTTTCTGTGCTACACTTACTATAAGTCCTCTTTCATTGAATAATATACATCTTGAGCTTGTAGTTCCTTGGTCTAAAGCCATAACATATTTAGCCATATAAACCCATCCTTCCCTTAAATATAAATTGAATAAAAAAGGCCGCACAAAACAAAGGTATTTCTTTATTTTATGCGGCTCTTATTCTCTGCCTCAAAATTACTTTATTAACTTACTTATATTCTACTGAAAACCTTTGCAAATTTCAATAGTATTTTAAGAATTTTTTATTTTTTTTGAAATATCCTCTAATTATTCTTTCAAATTAGAGGATATTATCACAATTAATCAATGGATTCTTTAAGGGCATGCCAGGCTAATACTGCACATTTTACTCGTGCTGGCATGTTTGAAATGTTTTTAAATGCAATGGCATCTTCTAACTTATCTAGTTCCTCTTCATCACAGACTTCTCTTTTTATCATACTAATAAATGTATTTACTAAATTTAAAGCTTCTTCTTTACTTTTACCTTTTATAATATCTATCATTATAGATGCAGAAGCTTGAGATATAGCACATCCATGACCTGTAAAAGCTGCATCTTCTATAATATCTCCATTAAACTTTAATTCTAAAGATATCTCATCTCCACAACTAGGGTTATGACCAAGTTCTACATGATCAGGTTCCTGAAGATGGTGTTTATTGTGCTCACTCTTATTATGTTCCATTATTAATTCTGTATATATATCATCAAGATCCATATCCTAACCATCTCCTCACATTTTTTATACTATTAATAAATATATCTATCTCTTCCTCAGTATTGTAAAAATAAAAGCTTATTCTACAAGTAGAGTTTAATCCAAGGTATCTCATAAAAGGCTGTGCACAGTGATGCCCCGCTCTTAAAGCTACACCATAAGTATCAACTATAGAAGCCACATCATGAGGGTGTACATCTTTTATATTAAAAGCTATCACAGCACCCCTATCCTCTAAATCTTTAGTCCCATATATTTTTACATAAGGTATCTTGCTTAATTCTCTTAAAGCATAGGCTGTTAATTCCTTTTCCCTTTTTTCTATAAATTCAAAGCCTAAATTTTCTATATAATCTATAGCAGCAGATAGTCCAGCTGCTCCTTCCACATTTTGTGTTCCTGCTTCAAACTTGAAAGGCAATTCTGCAAAAGTTGTATCCTGCTCCCAAACGTATTCTATCATATCCCCTCCAAATAAAAATGGAGGCATACTTTCTAATATTTCTTCTTTTCCATATAAAACTCCTATACCCATAGGTGCTAGCATCTTATGCCCAGAAAACACCATAAAATCTGCATTAAGCTTCTGAACATCTACTTTCATATGAGGAACACTTTGAGCCCCATCTATTATAACCACAGCACCTTTTTCATGTGCATATTTTATTATATCCTCTACTGGATTTATAATGCCAAAAGTATTAGTCATGTGGGCTACAGAAACAATTTTAGTTCTTTCAGTTATTTTATCTTTTATTTCAGACACAGGTAATCTGCCCTCTTCATCTACATACATATATTTTAAAATAGCTCCCTTTGCCTTAGCCACCCTCTGCCAAGGAATAAGGTTACTATGATGTTCTGAAATACTTATTACTATTTCATCGCCCTCATTAATAAAGTTCATTCCATAAGAATAGGCAATTAGATTTAAAGCTTCTGTAGAGTTTTTGGTAAATATTATTTCTTTACTGCTTTTTGCATTAATAAATTTTTTTACTTTTTCTCTTGCTCCCTCATAGACTTCAGTGGATTTAACACTCAAATAGTGGGCTCCCCTATGAGGATTGGCATTTATTTCTTTATAATAATCTTCTACAGCCTTTATAACGACTTTAGGCTTATGAGTAGTTGCGGCATTATCAAAATATACTAGCTTTTTTCCATTTACCTTCTGAAAAAGTGTAGGAAAATCTTTCCTCAACTTATCTATATTATTAATATGCAAACTGCTATCCATATTATTCATAAATTCTTTCATCAAATTTTCTCCTCAATTATCCTCTTCTGTATTTCTTTATCCAGGTAATTTTTAACTTCTTCAGAAGGTATAGCGTCAATAATTGGTCTAAAGGATGCTTCTACTATAAGCTTTTTAGCCTGTTTTTCACTAAAACCTCTACTCATTAAATAGAACATCTTATCTTCATTTATCTTGCCTGCACTAGCAGCATGCTGTCCTTCTACATCATCTTCATCACACAATAGAAGAGGTATGGCATCAGATTTAACAGTAGAATCTAATAAAATTACATATTCTTCTTCAGCACCTTTGGCTTTTACAGCACCCTTTTTAAAATCTATAGTTCCCCTGAATACTTTCTTTGAATAATCTTTTAAAACTCCCCTAGTTTCAATATCGCTAAAGGTTCTCATACCCCTATGATTCATTCTATAACTTAAATCTATAGTTCTACTTCCATCACCTAAATATATAGATCTTAGACTTGATTTTCCTGTAGGTTCATTAAGATTATTTACATAGTTAGTTACACTTATATCTGCTCCAAGCTCTACAGAAATATAATTTATTTGAGCTCCATAACTTATAAAACCTGCCACAGAATCAAAGTGTTTAGAGCTATCATTCATAGTCTGAGTTTTTATTAAATTTACTTTAGCTCCATCCTTAGCATAAACCTTAGTTAATCCATTATGAAATGCAGCCACCTGATCTTCTGTGCCATATTCCATTATTATAGTAATCTCACTATTTTCCTCTGCTATTATTACATTATTATCTACTAAGAAAGCATTATGTTTATTCATTTTATAATCTATTCTTACAGGTTCTACTAATTTTTCTTCTTTAGGCACATGTATAAAAGCCCCTGAATTATAGTGCTTTTGAGCAAGTTCTAATAATTCTTTAGAAACACCATAATCCATATCCTTTTCAAAAATATTATTAAATACTTCTCCTTTGCTTAAGTCTTTTGTCAATACTATATTCTCATAATTACTATTTTTTATAAATTCATGCTCATATTCAGGTATCTTGGATAAATCCGTAGATTTTAAAGATAAATCATTTACTTTAAGCCATCTCCAAGTTATAACCGGCAATCTATTTATATCTTTTAATTCTGTCATCATAACCTTCACCTCCTAACCTATAGTGCCTTCTAATTCTATATTGATTAAATTATTCATTTCCACTGCATATTCTAAAGGCAATTCTTTAGCAATAGGCTCTACAAAACCTCTAACTATCATAGCTTTAGCTTCTTGCTCACTTATGCCTCTGCTCATCAAATAAAATATAGCTTCATCACTTATTCTTCCTATTTTAGCTTCATGACCCAAATCCACTTCATCATTCATAATATCTATAACTGGTATAGTATCGGATTTTGATTTATTATCCAGCATTAAAGATTCACAGGATACTGTAGACTTTGAATGATGGGCATTAGCTGTAACCCTAACTGCTCCTCTATAGATAGCTACTCCTCCATCTTTTGATATAGATTTAGAATTTATATTTGATGATGTGTAAGGTGCTGCATGTATTACTTTTGAACCTGTATCTAAGTGTTGTCCTTTGCCAGCAAAAGTTATGCCTGTAAATTCACATCTTGCTCTTTCTCCTTTTAAAATGCTCATAGGATATAACATAGATACCTTAGAACCAAAAGACCCTGAAACCCATTCTATAGTGCCATCTTTTTCAACTATAGCTCTTTTAGTATTTAAGTTATACATGTTTTTAGACCAATTTTCTATGGTGCTATATCTTAAAGTAGCTCCTTCTTTTACAAAAAGTTCTACACATCCAGCATGAAGATTATTTACAGAATACTTTGGAGCAGAGCATCCTTCTATAAAATGGAGTTTTGCTCCCTTTTCCACAATTATTAGCGTATGCTCAAACTGTCCAGCCCCTGGTGCATTTAATCTAAAATAGGATTGAAGCGGTATATCTACTTGAACCCCTTCAGGTACATACACAAAGGAGCCTCCAGACCATACAGCACCATGTAAAGCTGCAAACTTATGATCACTTGGCGGAACACACTTCATAAAATACTGTTTTATTATGTCCTCATAATCTCTAACAGCTGTTTCCATATCTGTATATATAACTCCTTGTTTTACAAGGTCATCTTTTATACTATGGTAAACCACTTCTGAATCATACTGAGCACCCACTCCAGCTAAAGACTCCTTTTCTGCCTGAGGTATGCCCAATCTATCAAAAGTACTTCTTATATCCTCTGGAACCTGATCCCAGCTGCTTTTCATATCTGTATTAGGTCTGATATAAGTTACTATATTTTCCATATCAAGTCCTGTAATATCTGGACCCCAAGGTGGCAAACCAATTTCATTATATATCTGCAAAGATTTTAATCTAAATTCTGTCATCCACTTTGGTTCATTTTTTTCTTTAGAAATTTCTAATATTATATCTGGAGTCAATCCATTTTCTACTTTATAACTGTACTTAACTTCATTTTTTATATCATAAATCCCTCTATCTACATCTTCAATAAAGGTTTTCTTTCTCTCTTCCATAAATAACACCACCTTACTTTTTACGAAGCCGCTTCTTTAAAGGCTTCATATCCATTTACCTCTATTTGCTTTGCAAGGTTAATATCTCCAGTAGTTACTATCTTCCCATCTACAAGCACATGAACATAATCAGGTTTTAGATATTGTAATATGCTGTTATGATGAGTGATTATAACTATAGCTCTCTCCTCATCAGCTAAAAGCTTAACACCTTCTGAAACTACCTTTACTGCATCTACATCAAGACCAGAATCTGTCTCATCCAATATGGCAAGTTTTGGTTCTAATATAGCCATCTGCAATATTTCATTTTTCTTTTTCTCTCCCCCTGAAAATCCTACATTGAGATACCTTTTTGCATACTCATCCTGCATCTTTAATAATTCCATTTTTTCTTTTAAATCTTTTCTAAAACTCATCATCTTCAAAGGTTTACCTGTTACAGCCGCCTTTGAAGTCCTTAAAAAATTTTCTACTGTAATTCCCGGTATTTCTTCAGGATACTGAAAAGATAAAAATATACCTTTTTTAGCTCTTTCATCTGCTCTTAAATCATTTATAAGTTCACCTTCAAAATAAATTTCACCTTCAGAAATCTTGTATTTCGGGTGGCTCATTAAAGTATTAGCTAAAGTGGATTTTCCTGCTCCATTAGGCCCCATAATTACATGAATTTCACCTTTTTTTACTTGCAAATTTAATCCTTTCAATATTTCTTTATCCTCTACCTTAGTATGAAGATTTTTTATATCTAAAAGCATCTGTGACAACTCTTTCATCTCCTTAATTAATATTAATTTTTTAATATTATATCAGAGCATTTCACTCTGATATATTCTATTTATATCATACTACTTTACTCTGAATTAGTCAAAGATTATTTTACACACTTTATGGGATTTATAGGAAATAATAGTTGCTATATTTTTCACATTTTGCTAGATAATATAGTATGATAACCCAAACTTAATAAACCCCTGTTGACATTCAAATGAAATTTGATTATAATGTGTATAAAATTTAATAAATTCTCAAATCTTATCGAGAGTGGTGGAGGGACTGGCCCTTTGAAACCCGGCAACCGGTATTTATATTTTATAAATACAATGGTGCCAAATCCTGCAGCGTAAGCTGACAGATAAGAGAATGGACTTGTGTTTATTACACCAGAGTTTATTCTCTGGTGTTTTTTTATTTTTAATTTAAGGGGGTAACATGTTGATAGAAATTAAAGATCTCAACAAAAGTTTTAGTAATACTAGTGTTTTAAATCATATTGATTTAAATATAGAAAGAGGAGATATATTTGGAATAATAGGTCAAAGCGGTGCTGGTAAATCCACGCTTTTGAGGTGCATAAATGGTTTAGAAGTCTTTGATTCAGGCAGCATAAAAATAGATGGAAAAGCAGTGGAGAACCTTTCTAAAAAGGATATGAGAACCTTGAGGAAAGATCTAGCAATGATATTTCAAAGTTTTAACCTATTAAATCGTAAAACTGTGTTTGAAAATGTATCTCTTCCTCTTGAAATCTGGGGATATGACAAAATCTATATAAAACAAAAGGTTGACACCCTTTTAGGTCTAGTAGGATTAACTGAAAAAGCTCTTAGCAAGCCTTCAGAATTAAGTGGAGGTCAGAAACAAAGGGTAGCCATTGCACGTGCTTTAACATTGGAACCAAAAGTGCTCTTGTGTGATGAAGCCACTTCAGCTTTAGATCCTAAAACTACAAAGGATATACTCCATCTTTTGAATGATTTAAATAAGAACCTTGGAATAACCATAGTGATGGTTACGCATCAGATGGAAGTAGTAAAGGAAATTTGTAAAAATGTAGCTCTTATAGATAGCGGTAATCTTCTTTACAAAGGTTCTGTAGAAGAGCTGTTTCTAAGGCCTCAATCAAAATTAAATACTTTACTAGGAAATGATGAATCTTTATCTTTACCAGGTTTCAATATAAAAATATTTTTCCCAAGTACCCTAAGCGGTGGATCTATAATAACCTCCATGGCAAGGGAACTTAATATAAATTTTTCTATAATAAGCGGCAAATTAGAAAAATTTAGAGATAACATTCTTGGAAATCTTGTAATAAACATTGAAGAAAAAGACAAAGACTCAATAGTAGCTTATTTAGATAACAAAAATATAGAATGGGAAGTGATTTAATATGGCTATTAACGATCTAGTAAAAGCACTAATGGAAACCCTGCTTATGGTACTAACCTCTACAGCTTTTTCTGTAATATTAGGATTTATTCCTGCAATAATATTAGTGCTTACTGCTCCAGAGGGACTTAGTCCTAATAAAGCAGTATATAAAACTTTAGATTTTATTATAAACATACTTCGTTCATTACCATTTTTAATTTTAATGATAGCTATAATACCTTTTACAAAACTTATTGTGGGAAAATCCATAGGAACCAATGCTGCCATAGTTCCTCTCACCATTGGAGCCATGCCTTTTGCAGCAAGAGTGATAGAAGGAGCTTTAAAAGAAGTAGACCCTGGTATTATAGAAGCTGCCAAATCTTTTGGAGCTACAAATTTTCAGATAATATTCAAGGTTATGCTTAAAGAAGCCATGCCTTCTATAGTTTTAGGGATTACTCTAACCCTTATAAATGTAGTTGGATATTCTGCTATGGCTGGAGCTATAGGAGGCGGAGGCCTAGGTGATTTAGCTATGAGATATGGATATCACAGATTTAAAGTAGATATAATGATATACACCATCATTATACTTGTAGTCTTAGTTCAGATATTCCAAAGTATAGGAAATATGATATATAAAAAGCTGCTAAAATAATTAAAATAAAAGGAGGGGTAATAGATGAAAAAACTATTATCAATAATATTATCAACTGTACTAGTATTAAGTTTCACCGCATGTAATGCAAAAAACTCAACAGGCTCAGCATCAAAAACCATAAAAGTAGGTGCATCACCAGTACCTCATAAGGAAATACTTGAACAGGCAAAACCTTTGCTTGAAAAGGAAGGTTATAAGCTAGAGATAGTGGAATTTACCGATTACGTTACACCTAATACTGCCTTAGCTGAAAAAGATATTGATGCAAATTTCTTTCAGCATATACCATATTTAAATAAAACCGTAAAAGAAAAGGGATTAAATTTAGACTACACAGTAAAGGTACACATTGAACCTATGGGATTATATTCAAAGAAGATAAAAAAATTAGAGGAAATAAAGGATGGTGCTGAAATAGCTATACCTAATGATCCAAGCAATGGTGCAAGAGCTTTAAAATTATTAGAGAAAAATAATCTAATAAAACTTAAAGACGGAGAACTTGTTACTCCTAAAGACATAACAGAAAATCCTAAAAATCTAAAGATAACAGAGCTAGATGCTCCCCAGCTTCCAAGAGTATTAGATGATGTACAAGCTGCAGTTATAAACACTAATTTTGCTTTAGAGGCAAAATTAAATCCATTAAAGGATGCCATCATAATAGAATCAAAAGATTCACCTTATGCTAATGTAATTGCCGTAAGAAAAGATGAAAAAGATTCTGAGAAAATTAAAGCCTTGTCCAAAGCCTTAAATTCCCCAGAAATAAAAAAATATATAAATGAAAAATATAATGGAAGTATAATACCTGCATTTTAAAAAATAAATAAAAAAATATATAAATTACACCCATAGATACTTCCATTCTATGGGTGTATCAAATAAAACATAGTTTTAAGCTATATCTTTAAATCCATCTCCCAAGGTCTCAAACACTTCTGTTACATTTACAAAAGCATCTGGATCCACTTCTTTTATAAAATTTTTTATCTTTATAAATTCTTTGGTTCCCACTACTGTACACAAAACTTCAATTTCATTTTTTGTAAAAGCACCCTTGGCATAATAAGTAGTAGCTCCCCTGCCTAGTTTTTGCAATATAAATTGTTCAATAATTTCATTTTTAGTACTTATTATCCTAACTTCCTTACAAGCATTTAATCCATCTATCATTCTGTCTATAACAAGTCCATTTAAAGTTACAGACATTAATGCATAAAGTCCCTGTTGGAATCCAAATGCAATACCTGCTAAAACCGTAACTGTAAGGTCTGAAATCAGAACTCCTCTTCCTAAATTTATATGAAAATACTTATTTAATATTTTAGCTATTATATCTGTTCCTCCAGTAGAAGCATTTTTATTGAATATTATTCCCATACCTGCCCCTTGTATGAATATTCCAAAAAATAATTCCAAAAGAACGTCTCCAGTAAAAGGTTTAGTTACAGGGTATATCCATTCAAAAATCCAAATCACTCCTGATAGCAAAAAACTTGTATATATTGTTCTAGCACCAAAACTTGAACCTATTATTAAAAATGCTACTATAAACAATATTATATTCATTATAAACATCCACGAACCTACAGGCATAAAAGGAACATAATGATTTATAACCATAGCTAGTCCATTTACTCCCCCAGCTGCTATGTTATTAGGCATTAAGAAAAAGTATAATCCAATGGCAACAAGTATTACCCCAAAGGTTATAATTATGTAATCCTTAAACTCTTTTGCAACTTTATTCATTTTCATTCCCCCTCTTTGCTAAAATCCTCAGTAAACCTTTACATTTTTATGCATAATTATGTGTTTTTATACGACATAATTATACATTAATAATTACAAATATTATTCTATAATGCCATAATAAAATAATATTTTTAGTATTTTTTTATTATAATTTAATTATATTATTAAAATCAAGGCTAGTCAAATTTTACTATCTCTAAAAACTTGCGTTAATCCCATTTAATACAAACTACTTGTTTTTTATTCTCCGCTAATACATTATCCTAATAATTTTTTCTATATAGTATTAAGGCTCTTTCTTTGAATAAAAGAAGGAGCCTTAATTTAATATAATATATGTTACAAAATTTTTAACTATGTTACACCGCTTCATGTAAAATTCCATCTACTATAATAAAGTGTTTATGGCACTGCTTTGCTACATTAGGATCATGAGTTACAATAATTATAGTTTTCCCTTCCTGGTTTAACTTCTTTAATATTTCCATTATTTCTTTCCCTGTGGCTTGGTCTAAAGCTCCTGTAGGCTCGTCTGCTAATATTATATCTCCATTACCCACTAAGGCCCTAGCTATAGCTACCCTTTGCTTTTGTCCTCCAGATAATTTTGTAATTTTTGAATACATTTTATCTGCAATATTTAGTTTTTCCAAAGCTTCTTTTATAAGTTTTTTTCTCTCTTTTACTTTGGTTCCCCTATATCTTAAAGGCATTTCTACATTTTCATATACATTATATTCTTCAATAAGATTATACTCCTGAAATATAAAAGAAACAGTTTTATTGCGTATTTCTGCCATTTTATCTGCACTTCTTTCCTCTATAACTTCCCCATTTATATAAACCTTTCCCCTGCTTTGGCTATCCATAAGTCCTATAATATTTAAAAGAGTAGACTTTCCCGAACCTGAAGGTCCCATTATACTTATCATATCACCTTCATTTACTTCAAAATCCACATTTTTTAGTGCTTCTATAGATGTACTTCCATCTATATAAACCTTTGTCACATTCTCCAATTTTAAAATCAATTTAGTATCCCCCTTTTACCTATTCATTTCTTATAAGTTCTGATGGATTTAGCTTTAATATTTTTATAAGCATAGGTATGGACAATACTACTATTAATAAAAATACTACTAGATTTAACATTAATATGTTCTTTACTCCTATTCGTTCAAAATTCCATCTCCATCCTAGCAATGAACTACTGCCTCTTAAAAAAATCAAAATATTTACTGCTATAAATGAAAGTATATAAACAAATAACATTTGGCGGAGCATATTTAAATAGATACTGATCTTTTTAGCTCCACAAGCCATCTTTATTCCTATGGCTTTTTTGCTTTTATTTATTATTAATATCATAAGGCTTATAAACACGCTTATTGAAAACACGAACATCCCCATAGAATATAAAGCCATATTTTTTGACTCTTTACTGATGTTATAGTTGCTATCAATCAGAGTCTCTTCTAAATTTTTAATCCTTGTAGTTCCATAAGATTCTAATAATTTTCCCATGTAATCCCTGGTATCTAAATAACTATCTTTTGAAACTATATAAAACATATCTTCTCTCTTTGGTATACTGTCATCTATTAACAATATGTCATTATTAAGATCTCCACCTGAAGAGTATTCAGTAAAATCAGGTTGGTCTTTTTCTAAAAATCCTACTATCTCATACTCATCATCAATAGCTTCACATTTAACCTTATCACCTAATTTATATTTTTCCCTAAAGTTATATCCAGCTAATGCCTGTTTTTTATTTCTATCAAGGCTTATATTTCCTTCTGAGAGTTTTATATTAAATATGTCCAACATGTTTTGTCCAATAGCGGTATAATATGTTTCCGTAATTTCTTTTACTTCTAAGTCTTTATAATCAATTATGGAATATTTACTTCTGCTTTTAATGTCTTCAAGCATACTTAACTTTCCCAAAAAAACTTTTGTACTTATTTCTTCTGGAAAATTAACTTCTACACTATAAATGTATTCTGGATTTTTAAATGCTTCTAACTTACCATAAGACTGCTTGCTATCTCTTAAACTTTCTAAAGCATTATAACCACTATAGATACTTATGAAAAGCTGTAAAAACAGCAAAAAATATATTAGCTTTCTTCTTTTTATAGGTCTTAATATATCTTTAATCCAATTCATAACTATCACCTATCCTTTAAGCTACTAGCTATATCTGTATTAACTGCCTTATATATGGGTACTATGGAAACCATGGAACTTATAGCTATAATGAGAATAAAAAGATATAAAAAGTCTTTTAAATTTATAGAAATCATAAAAGCAGATATATTATTAGAAAATTTTTTTATTACATAACTAACTATAAAGCTTATAATTCCGCAATATAAACTTAGACTTAACAGTTCTTTGTATATATCCTGAAATATATGCTTTTTCTTTGCCCCAAAAGCTCTTTTTATAGCCAGTTCTTTTTTTCTATCAGCTATCCAAAAAGTAGATACACTTATTGTACTTATTAAACCTATTAATATTAAAGATATATATTCTTTTCCAAAGTCTAAGTCTTTTGCTAGGTTAGTCTTTCTTGTTACTTCTCTGGTATAAAAGTTTTCTTCATTAAATACTTTTTTCATATCCTCTTCATAACCATTGTAGTTCTTATTCTTCTTGTACAATATTATGGATCCTCCTGTATGGGTATCAGCCTTCTCTATAATTTTACATAAATCTTCTACTTTATCTATATATAGACTTATTGATGAATCAAGGATAGTTTTCATTCCTTTAATGCCCATGGTTTCTCCTATATCATAGGTTTTTCCTAATATATTTACTTTTTCTTTAAAGCCATCTTTTAAGTTATTGCCTAGATATACTTTGTTAAATTCCCCTTCTTTTACTTCTCTTTTATCATATAGTATTATTTTAGGCTTTTTATCTTCTAAATAGCTTACTCTTAAGTCATAGATTATAGAATCAATTCCTACGCGAAACTTAAAATCCATGTTATAGTTTTCTAAAAGCTTTGCTAGAGCCTCTTTATCTACTCTTTTACTGCCATCATTCCCCACCATAGTATATTCTATAACGTTTTCTCTATCATAATAATTGTTTAGTATCTTAAAAATTTGAGAATTATACTTCATAGAAGAATAGGTCATAGACAAAAATATCATTTCAAAAGTTATAATAAACATTAAAGTTCCTGTAATCAAAGGCCTTTTTTTTAATTGGTATAATACAGTTTTTATACTAACCCCCCCTAACTATTTATATAACAAAACTTTATTAGATATAATATTATTCTCATAGCTTCATTTATCGCTTATAACTTAATGCTTGTCTAAGAAATATTTTTTTTGAAAAAGTGCTTATTTTTCTTTTAAGTTTGTCATCTCACTTATAACACCAATTGACACTTATATATGGAACATAATGAAATATATGGCATTATTTTTTATAATACCATTGCTACCTTTGTAAATCAACCCATCTTATACATATGTTTACTTTTGTTGTAATTATTATAATTACATTGTTATATAATACTTTTAAAGGAACTATTTTTCATAAATTATCATGGAGACAAGTAAGATAAAGATGCGGTAGCATTACTTAGAAAGTGTTTGATAAGAAGAAATTTATTTGAAGAAGGAACTAAAAAGCTATAATATGAACAGATAACTAGCCACAGTTTGTAATTTATAAATTCAGCGAATGCTGCGAGGAAATTGAAATAGAGCATGAGAGAATACCAGTAAAAATGCCAAATAAAAATTCACATGTAGAATCATTTCAGTTTATAAAAATATAGCTCTAGGATATCCTAGAGCTATTGAACCACTGGTGCTCCCGGGCAGATTCGAACTGCCGACCTACTGATTACGAATCAGTTGCACTACCTGCTGTGCTACGAGAGCAAACACATATAACTAATTTTAATACAAGTAATACAAAAATTCAACCAATTCATGTGACTAGTAGACCCAGACGTTGCTCTTATGGTCTTACGGTAAATTAAGTACAGCTGACTTGTAATAATTATTTAACTTGTTCCTCTGTAAGTTTAATTAACATCTATTCCTTTGTTTGTTAAATCTATGATTTTCTCAAATACACTATCTTATGGTTTAATTTCTTTAGATTTGATATCAAAATTTATACAAATACTATACATAAAATTTTTTTCTTAACCACAATCCCCATAGAGGATTTTAAAAATAGCCATTATACAATTAAATATTTTATATTTAAATTTAAAATATCATAATACTTATTAATATCTATTAAAAATAGTTATTACATTAAACTAGCTATGAATTACTAACTTTATCTATATAAATCATTGTTTTATTTGATGTTTTAGACTTTGACTTTCTTTGACTTTTGATTTACTATATACATGTAAGGTTAATAAAGGCTTATACTTATAAAGCAAAAGGAAATAATACATATAACAAATATTTAAGGAGGTTTTTTATATGTTTGAATTAGTTCCTTTTAGAAGAAATAACTTAAGAAAAAGAGATAACTATTTTAATGAGGTATTTAATAATTTTTTTGACGATGACTTCTTTAACAAGCCTTTCTCTGTGATGGAAAATCCTTTTAAAGTAGATTTAAAGGAAACAGAGGATAGTTATCTAGTAGAAGCAGACTTACCAGGAGTCAATAAAGAAGCTATAGACTTAACCTACGACAATAATTACCTAACCATATCAGCTAAAAGAGATGATGTGATAGAAGAAAATAAAGAAAATTATGTTAGAAGAGAAAGACACTATGGAGAATTTAAAAGATGCTTCTATGTTGATAATGTAGATGAAAATAAAATACAAGCATCTTTTGAAAATGGAGTGTTAAAAATTGATTTGCCTAAACTAAACAAAGGCAAAGATTCTAGCAAAAAAATTGATATTCACTAAAATGTAAGCCACCAAATAACTTTAAAAGATTATATATATGAATCATCTCCCCCATAAAATCAGGGTCGAATATATTACTATTCGACCCTGATTTATTATTCTTGATGTATCACATCTAACCTTCCAAACTTACTATACTGACCTAACCAAGCAAGCTTAACTGTGCCTACCGGGCCATTTCTTTGTTTTGCTATAATACATTCAGCTACATTTTTATCTTCTGTTTCCTTGTTATAATACTCATCCCTGTATAAGAACATAACTAAGTCAGCATCCTGTTCTATAGATCCAGATTCTCTAAGGTCTGATAACATAGGTCTATGATCTGATCTTTGTTCAGGAGCACGAGATAGCTGAGAAAGAGCTATTACTGGGCATTGCATCTCTTTTGCTAAAGCCTTTATAGATCTGGATATTTCAGATACCTCTTGCTGTCTACTCTCTCCGCTTCCAGACATAAGCTGGAGGTAGTCTACGACTATCATGTCTATACCATGCTCTAATTTTATTCTTCTGCATTTTGATCTCATTTCCATAACACTTATTCCTGCAGTATCATCTATATATATTTGTGCAGCAGCTAAAGGACCTGATGCCTTAGCTATGCTTTCCCAATCTTCATCCTCTAGATTACCAGTTCTAAGCTTTAACATATCCACATTTGCTTCTGAACATAAAAGCTTATAGGCTAACTGTTCTTTAGACATTTCCAGAGAAAAGACAAGTACACTTTTACCTGCTCTAAGAGCTGCATTTTGAGCTATATTTAAGGCAAATGTAGTTTTTCCCATAGAAGGTCTTGCAGCTATAAGAACCATATCTCCTTTTTGGAATCCTGAAGTTTTACTATCTAGTTCTGGAAATCCTGAAGGAATACCTGTTATATCACCCTTATTATTAAACAATCTTTCAATTTCGATAAATCCTCTTTCAAGCACTGAACTAATAGATTCAAAATCACTGGTAGTTCTTTTTTCTGCAATATCAAATATTTTCTTTTCTGCAAAATCAATAACTACCTCTACATCATCCTGCTTATTGTAACTCTGCTCTATTATTTCATTAGAAGCCCTTATTAATTTTCTGAGCATAGACTTCTGTTCCACAATGCTTATGTAAGACTGCAAGTTAGCTGTAGAAGGAACTGAACTGCTTATTTCTGTTATATAAGTAATCCCTCCTGCAGACTCCAGTTTATCCTTTGACCTTAAGTGTTCAATTAAGGTAACCATGTCTATAGGAATATCCTTTTGAAATAGTTCTACTATAGCTTCAAATATTACCTTATGGGAATCTTTATAAAAATCTTCAGTTTTTAAAACCTCTAAGGCCTGAGCAATAGATGTTTTATCTATTATCATTGAACCAATAACCGATTGCTCTGCTTCAACGTTTTGAGGTAAACTCCTCATAATAGGTGCATCCATAGACAAACTCTCCTATAACGAATTTTAATTATATTAGCATAAGACTCCAACTTTGTAAAAAAGAAGGAGTCAATAAATAAATCAAAAATCTATTTTTTTAACACTATTTCCATTAGTTGCTCTATATCATTAACTGCTTTAACTTCAATATCTTTTAGTCCTAAAGGAACTTCTCTATAGTTATCCTCTGGTACTATTACAAGCTTTATTCCTTTTCTCCTAGCGCCATATATCTTTTCAAATATGCCGCCTACTGGTTTTACCTTACCTCTTAAAGATATCTCTCCTGTAATAGCTACATCTTGTCTTAGAGGCTTTTTAAGCAGTGAGCTTATGATACATAAAGTTATAGCTGCTCCAGCGGAAGGTCCGTCTATTCTTCCTCCCCCTATTACATTTACATGTATATCATAATCTTTTATATCTTTATCTGTAATTTTTCTGATAACAGAAGCTGCATTAAATACAGAATCCTTTGCCATAGAACCTGCGGTATCATTAAACCTTACATGTCCAGCGCCCTTTTCCTTTGCTGGAAATACTGAAGCTTCTATCTCTATAGTAGAACCTATATATCCACTTACTCCTAGTCCATATACATGACCTATTTCAAATTTGCCTTCATTATCAAATCTTTCATAAGGAGTATATCTGCCTATAGAAATTACATCTTCTACATCTTTTTTCTTTATATATATTCTTTCTTCACTGCTGTGACTGCCATTATATAGAACATAGCCATAAGCATCTGAAAGAATATTTACAGCTTTTCTTCCTTCTATGGTATATCTGCTTATAATCTCTGAAACTCCATCTTCAATATCCACTTCTAGCTTTTTAGCAGCATTCTCCACTATAGTTTGTATATCTTTTGAAGAAAGAGGCTCAAAATATACTTCAGCACATCTAGATCTTAATGCAGGGTTTAAATCTTCAGGCTCTTTTGTCGTTGCTCCTATTAGTATAAAATCTGCAGGAGCACCCTTTTCAAAAAGATATTTTATATATTTAGGTGTATTTTCATCATCTGGATCATAATAAGAAGATGAAAATTCTACCCTTTTGTCTTCTAAAACTTTTAAAAGTTTATTCTGTAGTATTGGATCTAACTCTCCAATTTCATCTATGAATAGTACTCCTCCATGAGCTTCTGTAACAAGTCCTGGTTTAGGTTCTGGTACTCCTATTTCAGCTAAGTCCCTTTTACTACCTTGGTAAATAGGATCATGAACAGATCCTAAAAGAGGATTTGTTATCTCACGTGGATCCCATCTTAATGTAGTACCATCTACTTCTACAAACTTACAATTATCATCAAAAGGAGTAAACTTAAGCTTTTTTGCCTCTTCTAAAGCAAGCCTTGCAGCTGAAGTTTTACCTACCCCTGGAGGTCCGTATAATATTATATGCTGTGGATATGGAGAAGATATTTTTGAAAGTAAAGCTTTTATAGCCCTTTCTTGACCTACAATTTCAGAAAAATTATCTGGTCTCAATATATTCTGCACACTCTTTCCAAGCTTTCTGGAATCTAGCATTTCAAGCTGAGCATATTTTTTTAGAGTCTTAGCATTTTCAGGCCCTTTTTGTTTTCTTATTATGCCCAATTTCATTTCGTCTATATATTTTTCTTGTTTTTCCATTATAGCCTGTTCAACTTCTGTTTCTATTTTGCTTTGTACATATCTTCTTGCCAAATGCTCTGATATCCAGCTTGAAGTATCTTCCATAACCTGATTTATATTTTCTGAATTTGGTACAGCAGTTATACCTTTTCCATCACTAGCTATTTTGTTTAAAGCATATGCTCTTTTGTACACATCATTGCTGTTTATATACTTTTGTAATTTATATTTTACTGTTCTTGAACGAACCGCTCCATCATCTAGTACATTATTTAATATTTCAAATAAAACATTTATCTGAGATTCTAAATTTATACTGCCATCTAAAAATTTTTGTACTTCATTAGCTTCAAATTGTGATTTCAATATTTATCCCCCTTATTATTCTGAAGCGATAATCACTTTTATTTTGGTTGAAACCTCTGGATATAATTTAAGTTCTACCTCATAGGTTCCTATCTGTTTTATTGTATCCATTACTATTTTCTTTTTATCTATGTCTACATTTAATTGATTTTTAATTAATTCTGATATATCTTTACTTGTAATTGCTCCAAATAATCTTCCGCTTTCTCCTGTTTTAACAGTTGCCTTTAATTCCTTGCCTTTTAAACTTTCTGCTAAAGCTTGAGCCTCTTCTATTTCAGCCAGCTTTTTCTTTCTTTCATTCTCTTTTTTTAAATTTACTATGTGCAAATTTTCCTGAGTTGCTTCTTCAGCTAACTTTCTTGGAAATAGAAAATTTCTTGCATATCCATCAGAGGCGTTTGCCACATCACCTTTCTTACCTAATCCTTTAACATCTTTTAATAATATAACTTTCATTTCTTTTCACCTTCCCTTAAGTAATTATTTATAGCAGCTTTTAATGTTTCTAAGGCTTCCTCTAAACTCACATTAAGAAGTTTCGCCCCAGCCATAGTCATATGGCCTCCACCACCTAAGGATTCTAATATAATTTGTACATTAACATCTCCTAAAGATCGTCCGCTGATATGCACATCCTCTTCTATTTTAACAAGAACGAAGGATGCTTGAATACCTGTAATATTTAGTAGCTCATCCGCAGCTTGGGCAGCTAATACAGTTTCTTGTATATCTGGTGGACAGGTAGCAATAGCAATATTATTTTCTACTATTGCTGATTTTATGGTTTCAGACTTTTTAATGTAAGTAGAAAGATCATTACCAAACATTTTCTTTACATCTATAGTATCTGCACCTAATCTTCTCAAAAATGAGGCTGCCTCAAAGGTTCTTACTCCTGTTTTAAAATAGAAGTTTTTAGTATCTACACATATACCTGCAAGAAGAGCCTCCGCTTCTATCTGATTAAGTTTAGGTTTGTCTAGCATATACTGTATCATTTCTGTGATAAGCTCAGAAGTTGATGATGCATAGGCCTCAATATAGGTTATAAGCGCCCCCTCTATAAAATCAGGAGTTCTTCTATGATGATCTATTATAACTAATTTATTGGTCATAGAAACTATTTCTTTGTCCTGTACATATCCCATACTGTGTACATCTAGCAATATGAGAAGGCTATTATCATCTAGATTATTCCTACATTCTTCTGGTTTTACAAATAAGTCATCATAAATAGCATTTTTCTTTAATTTATCTAAAATATATCTTATGCTGCTATTACCTTCCTGAAGTACTATGTAACATTCATTGTGAAATTTTCTTATAGCACTGCTTAATCCTATTGCAGCTCCAATACAATCCATATCAGGGTTCTTATGTCCCATTATATATACCTTTGTACTTTCATTTATCAGATCTTTAAGGGCATGGGCTATTACCCTAGCTCTGACTTTTGTCCTTTTTTCAAGTTCCTTAGTGTTTCCACCGTAAAAAGATAGTTTATCACCATTTTTTACTACAACTTGATCTCCGCCTCTACCTAAAGCAAGTTCTTTAGCTTTATTAGCATAATTGTAGTTTTCTAAAGGACTCTTTCCACCCCTACCTACTCCTATGCTTAAAGTTACTGCTAACTTATTTCCTATATTTATTTCCCTTGTAGTATCCAATATTTCAAATTTTTTATTCATTTCATCTTCTATATAATTGCCCTGAACAGAAAGTATATACTTGTTAGAGGAATATTTTTTTATCATGGCATTTATGCTTTGAGCATAGCTATTTATATTTCTTTCTATTTCTGCTACTAATAGCGGTCTTTTATCCTCTTCTGTACTTTTAATTACATCATCTAGGTTATCCACTTCTATAAGCATCACATTTTCTTTACTGTCAATGTTAGCTTTATTTGATGTGACATCATAAAAGTATAATAACATAATATTATTTTTTTTATAAGCATCAGAGGATATATCAATATAGTTTGCATAAATATCATAATATTTGTCATTTAAATTTACACTTTCGTAAACATGATTTTCTTCATGTTCTTTTGGATTAAAATCTTTAATAATATGATTTATATTTTTACCTAGAATCTGTTCTCTGCTCATTATAGAAGAAAACCTATTATTATACCAGGATATATTTCCTTCCTCTCCTACTATTATAAGGGGAAACGGAAGATTAACAAGGGTGTTTCGTGTTGCTGCATCCAGATTAGAGGAAAAATCCTTTATAAATTCCTCCCACTCGCTTTTCTTTTTCTTCAAAGAAATTATATTATATAATACAATAAGCCCGAAAAATAGTAAAGAAATAAATCCTTCTACTAAATAGCCCTTTAAGAATATTGCAGCTATTAATATAGCTATAAATAAAATATATGTCTTTGTATCTGGTATTAATTTTTTATATTTATCCACCAGCAAGACCGCCCTCCTTAAATAATTGGCAAAAGTTAATTATTTATTTTTTAAACCTTTTTCCAAGAGTATTACCTAGGCTATTTGGGTCTAACTTTCTTATATCCATTATTATATCTGTAAGTCCAACATACATTAAAATCAAATTAATAGCTGGAATTAAAGTTGCCATTATACACAAAAATATGATAAGCCCTTTTTTCATATTAAATTTAAACTTTAAAACATAAGATAACACCGCTAATCCATCCAGTGACAGTGCAAACTGTAATAAAGTCATAGAAGAAGTCAATATGTATTCTCCAATAGCCATAGACTTTGAAGAAAAAATAAATCCTAAACATACCAATGCTATTAAACCAGCACCTATTCTATTATCTAAATACCAATGGGTAAATGGTCTTACAGGTTCTGCTTCGTACCTTAATCTCTTTAAAACTTTTCTAGTCAATATATAGTTAATATAGGCCATAAACAATGCTGATATTATAAGCAATCCAGGTAAAATAATCATTATCATATGTACATCTAACATGCTCATAACTTTATATGCGGGATTAGATTCCACATTAACTCCTAAACTTCCATAAATTTTCTTGCTTAAATCTAAAGACTGTTTATAGGAATCAACAAATTTTTGTATTAGAGAGTATAGATCTGTTTTTAATGTTACTTTTATCATTAAAAATGTACTTAAAATATTACCAATTAATATAGATACTGTCTGATAAACTATAGTTATTACTGGTTTTTTCTTTCTCTTTATGCAATATCCTATAACTAACCCTGTAAGTCCAAATAGTACAAAGGAACCTATGGCTGCTATAGGGTTATAAAATATAGCTATTAATATTGAACTTACTATGACTGCAGATAAAGCTACCTTAAAATCATGCTTCATATAAAGTATCGTTATAGGTAATGGTAATACAAATACCCCTACAAAGTTAAATAAAGGTACATACGCATTCATAAGCATCAATATCAAAATTATTGCTGACATAATTCCTATTTCTACTATAGATTGAGTACTGTATTTTTTACTTCCCATGTTATCCTCCATAAAATTCTAGTTTCTCTCTTTTATATGATTGTATAATTTGCTCAAACTTTTTCCATTCTTCTCTACTAAATCTTCTTCAATCATACCAACTTTAAGTTTTTTTTGCATAGTTTCATCTACTGCACTATAAGAATATCCTAACCTTTCTGCTAAAATATATAATATTATTATTGCCCCGGAAATACAATCTAATATAGCTTCTACAGCTACATTACTTCCTTTTGTTAGAAGCCTGAAAAATTCCCCTATTATGCACAATAATTGAGCCTTTAAATCTTCTATAATCTTTACGTCTGACATTATATTCAAACTTTCTTTTTTCACTACGTTACCCTCCTACTTTCTATACTCCCTAAGAGTGCCTTTGACGCAGCGGTTTTCTCTTTTATATATTAATTGTAGTTTTTTTTCAATATTTATGCAACTAAAGATTATTGCATAATAAAAAAATGCATTAAGTTTAGTATAACTTAACACACTTTTCCATATTGTAGCAGTATCATATCTAGTTTATTATTATACTTTTATTTTTTATAACATATTTATACTAATATAATATACTAATTTATACTGGACAATCCATACATATTTTAGTGTTAACTAGTTTTAATTCATTATTCTCAAATAAATCATTCTGTTTTGATATTTTAAATGGTATTAACTCAAACAATCTTTTATCTTCTACATAATAATCTTCCGCAGAAAATTGTCCGAATTTGCTTTTACATTTTATTTGTGTTGCTATTAGATGCATTTTATCAAAACTAACATCTAATACTATATTTTCTCCAAACAAAACTATTCTAACATAACTCCAATTAACTATTGTATTTTTCCTAGATATTAATCTCATTGTATTATCTTTTACTCTTACATTCTCAATATAACTCTCAAAACCTAAAGATTTCATTAATGTATAGAATAACACATTTTTACTGAAGTTATCTCCTCTTCCCATAACTAAGGTTTCTGATGCTTTTTGATAATTACTATAGGGGTCATAATATATAGAATTTTTAATATCAAAATATACTCTGTTAATCAAGTCTATGTCACTATACTTTTTGCTAATTTCTCTAACATATTTAATAATTTTTTCATTATTAGTATCACAATATATATAACACATATTATCACCTTTTACATATTATTATATCCAAATATTTCTGAAATAGAATAAAATCTAACCGCTTCCTCTTTTGCACCGTTATATTCATAAGCTTTCCCCAGAAGATAATAAATCTCCCCATTAGTAGGCTCTACAGATAAAGCCTTTCTTAGTATACTTATAGCTTCATCTGCCCTGCTATTATTTAAAGCATCCTTAGCCATACTTATATGGTATTTAATGTTTTCTGAGCTTTCATTATACTCTCTTATTTCTCTTAAAACGCCTTTTACTTTATCTGCGGTAAATGGTTTCTGTAAATAAGCTACAGCTCCTAGCTTAGTACATTCTATAGCATTTCTAACCGTAGCAAAAGCTGTCATTATTATAATGGGTGTATTTATGCCCTTACTCCTTATTCTTCTTAACACTTCTGTACCACTAATTTCTGGCATTTTTATATCTATAAAAGCCATTTCTAATTCAGTATTCTCTAATATATCTAAGGACTCTAAACCATTTTTGGCTTGGATTACTTCGTAGCCTTCTAGTTCTAAGCAAGTAGTTAACATCATTCTTATATTCTTTGTGTCATCAACCACTAATACTTTTCCCATATTGTCACCTCTCTATTTTAATTCATTAAGGGTAATGCTACTATAAATTCACTTCCTTCTCCTAATGTGCTTTCACACCAAATTTCTCCCCCATGCATCTCTACTATTTGTTTTGCAATGGCTAATCCTAGACCTGTGCCTTTTGAATCATTGTCATCAGCATTAATTTGTACAAACTTATCAAACACCTTGTCTATATATTCTTCTGGTATTCCTATTCCACTATCCTTTACAGATATATAAATTTTTCTGTCTGAATTATATGCTCTTATAGTTATTTCATCACCTTCTAAGGTGTATTTAAGTGCATTTGATATTAAGTTATTAATTACCCAAGTCAACTTTTCAAAATCCCCTTCTATTTCAGGCAGATCTTTTGGAGCATCGTAGTAAAGATCAACTTTTTTGCTTTCAGCAAGATTATAAAATTCTTTAACTGAATTTTGTATCATATTCCTTACTTTACACCTTTCAAACTTAAACATAGATTTATCATATTCAAGTTTAGATAATCTTAAAAGATCGTTAACTAAAGCTAATAGCCTATCTAAATCTTCTTTAATAGTATTCATTATTTCCTTTTGCTTTTCATTTAGCTCTCCTAATCCTCCATCTGTAATCATGCTTGTACCTATCATAAGAGAAGTTAAAGGGGTCTTAAATTCATGGGATACTGTGGATATGAACTCTGTCTTCATATTTTCTAGCTGTTTAAGCTCTGTAACGTTTTGAAATACCACTACTACTCCGCTTATCTTGGTATTATCTATGCTATTAGCTACGGCAGTTACCACAACATTAAAGTAGTATTCCTTTCCTTTCGAATTTATATTTATTATCTTTTCTTTATACTGATTAACATTATCTAAATCATTATAAGCATTTGATATATAATCAAAAATTTCCCCATCATGAACTGCTTCCAAAAAATGCTTATTTAATACTTTATCTTCTGTTATATTGAAAAATTTTTCAAATTCATTATTAAGCAAAGTTATCTTATAATTAGTATCTAATACTATAAGAGGTGTAGAGGAGCTTTTAACAATAGCTAAAGTTTTATTTCTCTCTTGTATTAGCTTTCCTAAAGTACTTCTTTCAAATTCTGAAAGTCTTTTAGTCATATTATTGAATTCCTGTGCCATAATACCTATTTCATCTTGAGATACCACTGGTGCTTGTTGATCCAAGTCGCCTTCTCTAACTTTTTTTATAGTTTCTGTAAGTAAATAGATAGGTTTAAATACTTTATTAGTATAATGCCTAGAAAGTATGAATCCGCTTATTACAGCAATAATAGATAAGCTTAATATTATATACATAGAATCTTCAGCATATTTAGTTACTCTATCTTTGCTATTTAACATAGAAGTTTCATTTAAAACTATTAAATCATTTAATGTTTTTCTTACTTCTCCAGCCGAAGGCATAACATGCTTATTATAAAATTCCATTGTATTTTGAGCATTATAGCTATTTCTATTTACTTGAAGTTCAGAAAAATTCTTTACATATTCTAGATATTGTTTCCCGAGTATATCTACTAAGTCTTTTTCCCCTTTTTCAGTTACATTATTAGATTCTATATTGTACCATTTTAAAAAATCATTACTATACTTATAAAATTCATCAGATTTGCTTTTGGAATTCTCATATATATTTGAAATTATTATTAAATCTTGTTTCTCTATAGCTTCTGCCATATTGTTAGATGCATTTATACTTTTATAATTATCTATCATAAGACCATCAATTGACTTTTTTAAATTATATAAATTTATAACTGAACATGAGCCTACTATTCCTATGGTTATTACCAATAACAAATAAATCAAGGTTATTTTTCCCTTAAAAGTTTTATTCATAATAATCTCCTTAAATATATTTCTTATATCCCTAAAACTTAATCCTAGTAAATAATAAAAAAACTTGTTTCTTTATGCTATAAGTATATTATCAAAAAAAGCTTTATTCAATTCTATATACCATTGATAATTATTAAAAAACTAATATAGGATAATGATAGTATAAAATAATTTAAGCTAATACCTGTTTATATGTAAGAAAATTCAAATTTCCATGCATCTTCAGCAATTATGCTTTAATTTAATCAAAAAATTAAAAAAAGCGAAGTTTAATAAATAACTTCGCTTTTATAAACTATTCTGTTGTAAATGGTAGTAATGCTATATTTCTTGATCTCTTTATAGCTTCTGTAAGCTCTCTTTGATGTTTAGCACATGTGCCAGATATTCTTCTTGGAAGAATCTTTCCTCTTTCAGTTATATATTTTCTAAGCTTATTTACATCTTTATAATCTATTGTTTCGGCTTTATCCATGCAGAAAGCACAAACCTTTTTCTTTGACCTTCTCATTTTTCCGCCGCCTCTTTTAGCATTATCTCTCTGATCTCTACTCATTCATTATCCCTCCTTACCAAAATATATTAGAATGGTATGTCTCCATCATCTACAGGAGTCATATCATCATCATACTGTGCATTTCCAAAAGAATCATTTGGCATACCATAATCAGAATTGTTATTAAAGGATGCTTCTTTGTTTCCCCATTCAAGGAACTGAACTTCATCAGCTACAACCTCAGTAACATATCTTTTGGTGCCATCTTTAGCATCATAAGTTCTGGTTTGAATTCTACCACTAATCCCCATGAGTTTTCCTTTATTCATGTAGTTAGCTGTAGCCTCTGCTTGTTTACCCCATATAACAACGGGTATAAAGTCAGCTTCTCTTTGAGCAGTTTTGCTATTATACCTATCTACTGCTAAGGTTAGAGTGGTAACTGCTGTTCCTGCTCCTGGTGTAAATCTTAATTCAGGATCCTTAGTTAATCTTCCTATTAGAACAACCCTATTCAATTAATACACCGCCTTATTTTTCTTCATTAACTATTAAGTGTCTTATAACGCTATCGGATATTCTAAATATTCTATCTAATTCCTTTGGTAATTCAGGATTAGCACTGAAATTTATTAATGTGTAGTAGCCTTCATTTACTTTGTTGATTTCATAAGCAAGCTTTCTCTTACCCCAAAAATCAACGTTATCAACTACTCCACCTCCATTTTCAATTACACCCTTAAACTTTTCTATACCAGCTTTAACAGCTTCTTCTTCTAAAGATGGATGTAATATAAATAAAGTTTCGTATTTTCTCATTAAAATTCACCTCCTCCCCTCGGACTAACGGCTGTGTTTTACACAGCAGGGATTACATCTAAATATTTTATCATTTTATAATAATTAAATCAAGTTTTTTTTAATATTTCACAATTTTAATTATCATCCATAACTTCTTTTGTACTTACTACCTTTTTAACTTCTTTTTCAAATTTACTTCTTGGAAGCATTACTATTCTTCCGCAGCCAGTACATTTTATCTTTATATCAGCACCCAATCTTATTACTTCCCAATTATAACTTCCACAAGGATGCTGTTTTTTCATCTGAACAATATCTCCTAAATTGAAGGTTTTAGGCATACTATCACATCCTATATATTATTATTTTCTTGTTTGCTATTTATAATTTTTCTCCTTGGATAAGGTATTTCTATCTTATATTTATCTAGAGCTTTTTTAATTTCTTTTCTAATTTCATTTTCACATTCCCATTGAGTCATAGCCTTGGCTTTAGCCCAAACCCTTATAGTGACCCCTGAATCCTTTAATGCTATAACACCTATAACCTTTGGTCCATCTACAATATTTTTGTTATCTTTAAACTTTTCACAAACCAAGTTCAATACTTCAATAACCCTATCTGTATCTTCTTCATAAGCTACATCTACATCTACTAGTACTCTCATATCGCTTCTTGAATGATTGGTTACCTGACCTATACTTCCATTAGGTACTATATGAATATCTCCATTAAAATCTTTTATTTTAGTAAGTCTTAATCCTATGCTCTCTACTATACCACCCTTATCCCCTATATTTATATAATCACCTACGGCAAATTGATCTTCAAACAGTATGAAGAAACCATTTATAACGTCCTTAATTATATTTTGAGCTCCAAGTCCTATGGCTACACCACCAATACTTGCAAAGGTTATACCTATTGTACCAAATATCTGAGTAACTATAGCAGATATACCAAAAATATAAACCCCATATCTTAATATACTCTTTAATACTCCAGCCAAGGTTTTAGCTTTTTTTTCATCTATAGATATCTTAAGTCTGCTTTGCTTTTTTATAAATTTATCTATTATAATGGTGCCTATTCGTATAATCAAGTACATAAATAACATTATAAATGCTATTCTTATGGTTTTTACAAGTATAGTTTCTATCTTATCTGCATTTATAATGTTTTTTCCAATTTGTATAAAACCTTTACCCTTATCTAAAGACAAAGAATAAAGAAATTTCCACATACTCACAAATTCCTCCTTCCTATATAAGCATTTCATATCTATTATCATGCTTATGGTATAAATTCTTTATGTTTATTTTACCTTCCACTATTATCTTTTTTATGTTATCTAAATATTCCTCAGAAAATTTTATACTTATGCCGCAGCTTTGAGTTATATATGTCGGGGTTGGCATAATTGTAACCTTTATATTTTTATTTTTTAACACATTTTCAGCTTCTATAGCATCATGGGTATTTTTAAAAACTATTAAATAGTAATTATCCATATATCAATTGATTCTTACTAAATATTAAGAACCAACTTCCTCCTTTCTAGCATTCAGTTTTAATATAAATATACCTATATAGTATAAACTATTTTAGCTAAGCCTTTCAATCAATATAATTGATTATAATTTATCAAATTTGTTTCCTACGGGCAAGTTCTATCTATCTCCCCTATAGTGTATGATTGGATTTTGCCCAAAGGGGTTAAAATTCTTAACTTGGAAAATAAATTATAAAAAATCATATATGGGCAATATCTTAATGAAATATTTAAAATATTGATTTATAATAATAAGGGGTTGTACTTTATAAATCTTAATTAAGGGGAATCATCATGAGAAATTTATTTACGTTATTTAAATCAATAATTACAGGTCTTGCTACAGGCATAGGTATTTGTATTCCTTTAGGACCTGCTGGTATTGAATCTATAAAAAGAACTATATCTGAGGATTTTTTTGAAGGTTTCAAAGTTTCATTAGGAGCAATTTCCGCTGATATGGCATATCTTTTAATAATTAATTTAGGCCTTTCAGAATTGTTTTTAAAAAATTCTAGAACAGAAGGATTATTTTGGGTAGGATCTGGTCTTCTACTATTTATGTTTACTTTTATCTCTAATAATACTTCAGAAAAAAATTTGCTAAATAGCAGCAATATTTCAGTTCATCCTTTTCCTACTGGCTTTATGATTACCTTTTTAAATCCATTAACACCTTCATTATGGTTAGCTCTTACAGGAACAGTTATAAGTGTGTGGAGAAATACCGGATCTCTTTTTTTATTTTCTTTTATATTATCTATATTATGCGGCATGATATGCTGGTTTGCACTATTAAACTTTTTAGCCGCTAGGGGAATTAAAAAATTAACTCCAGATATGACAAATAAAACTTCAAGTTTATTAAAATATGTTTTACTTATTACAGGAATAGCTTTTATGATTTTTGGAATCTATAAACTATTTTGTTAGAATGGAGGATTAATATATGAAAATCTATTTAGATAATGCTGCCACTACTTTCCCAAAACCACAAGCTGTATATAATGGAATGCTAAATTTTATGACTTCCATAGGTGCTAGTCCAGGAAGAGGAAGTTATGCAGAGGCACTACAAAGCAGTAGGCTTGTATATAATACCAGAGAATCTCTTTGTAAACTTTTTAATTTTGATAAACCTGAAAATGTAATATTTACTTCAAATATAACCCATTCATTAAATATTCTTTTAAAAGGAGTTATAAAAGAAGGATGGCATATTATAACTACTTCTATGGAGCATAATTCTGTGTTAAGACCTCTATTTCAGCTTAAAGATGTGATGAATATAGAAATTGATGTTTTAGAATGTTCAAAGGATGGCCTTTTAGATATAGAGGACTTTAAAAGCAAGATCAGACAGGATACAAAATTAGTGGTAATGTCACATGCTTCTAACATAGTAGGAACTATACAACCACTGGAAGAAATAGGTAAAATATGTAAGGAAAATAATATACTTTTTATTATTGATTCTGCTCAAACTGCTGGAAGTATAGAATTGGATTTTAAAAAATTAGGCTGTAATGCTCTTGCTTTTACTGGTCATAAATCATTGCTTGGACCTCAAGGCATTGGCGGATTTTTAATAGATGATAAACTTAATTCTATGTGTAATACATACATGACGGGTGGAACAGGGAGTCTTTCCTCAAGTATATCTCAGCCAGATTTTTTACCAGATAAATTTGAAAGTGGTACTTTAAATACTCCTGGTATAGTAGGATTGAATTATGGAATAGATTACATAAAAAATGTTGGAATAGAAGAAATAAAGTCTCATGAGGGCGAATTATGTAAAATATTTTTAAATGCTTTATCAAATATGAATGACATAATACTATATGGGCTAAATACAGAAAAAAATAGAATACCTACTGTATCTATAAATTTCAAAAGGATGGATTCTTCAGAAGTATCTTATATATTAGATAGTGAGTATGGTATAATGACTAGAACTGGTCTTCATTGTGCACCTCTAGCACATAAAACCATAGGAACTTATCCTATAGGAACCTTAAGATTCAGTATAGGACCTTTCAATGATTTAAAAGATATTAATTATACTATAGATAGTCTTAATAAAATTTTAAAGGAAGGGTAAAAATGCATGGAATATATTTTAGATAGAGTAAATAAGCTATTAATATTTTTTATAGCATATAGTGTTATTTTTGTAGTTTTTTTTAAGACGCTCCCTTATACACTACCTTTTGTGCTTGCTTTTTTATTTGCTTATATGTTAAAAAAACCTACACTTTATCTCATGAAAAAATTTAAATTTAAGGAATCTTTAGCTTCACTTATAACAAATATAATATTTTTTACTATAGTTTTAGCTTTACTTTCTTTTATAATCTATTCTCTTTCAAGTGAAATTATTAGTTTTTCAAAAAATATTCAAATATATTTAACTAATAACTATGATAAAATACTAAATTATTTTTCTAAACTTCAAGAAAAGTATAATAACCTGGACCCTGTAATATTAAATGCCATTAAGAGTTATGTTTCAAATTCATTATCTCGAATAATGAACTCTTCAGTAAACATAGGCTCTTCCATAGTTTCATATTTAATATCTATTTTAAGTTCAATACCTTATGTGGTTATGGTTATTATTTTTACATTAATATCTACTTATTTTTTTACTAAAAGAATTACTACTCCTGAATTTAATATTTTCAGTTCCTTATCTTCAGATAAGACTGAAAAATTATTAGTTATATTTAATCATAGTAAAAAAATGCTTGCTAATTATGTTATGTCCTATGGTATAGTTATACTTATTACATTTCTAATAACTCTTGTAGGATTTTTAATACTTAAAGTAAATTATGCAGTAATTTTGAGCATTCTTTGTGCCTTATTTGACCTTCTTCCTGTACTTGGAATGCCTATGATATATTTCCCTTTAATAATATTTTATTTCTTTTCTAATAATGTTTTCAAAGCTATAGCTTTAGCCATACTCTACGCTATAGTATTTATAACAAGGCAGATAGTGGAGCCTAAAATTGTTTCTTCTTCTTTAGGATTAGACCCTGTAGCAGTCCTTGCTGCTATATTCATTGGATTAAAAGCAAAAGGAGTATCTGGAATGTTCTTCTGTATGTTCCTTGTAGTCTTTTATAATATACTTAAAAAAGTAAATGTATTATAGCATAAAAAGCCTCCTTTTTGGATATAATTTCAAAAAAGGAGGTTTTTATATTATGTATGATAAAATTGAAATTAATTCTATGGATAGGAATTCTCCTTTTAAGGTTAGAGATGTTTTATATGAAATAATCAATCCAGAAATCATAAAAAAAAGACCTATTATTTTCTTATGCATTGGAACGGATAGATCTACTGGAGATAGCCTTGGTCCAATTATAGGAGATAAATTAAAATTTTTGGTAAGAAATAAAGTTATCTTATATGGAAACCTAGAAAATCCTGTCCATGCTAAAAACTTAAAACAAGTTATAGATGAAATAGAATATACCTATAATAATCCTTTTATTGTAGCTATAGATGCCTGCCTTGGTAATATACAAAATGTAGGAAAAATATTCATAGAAAAAAAGCCACTACTTCCAGGAGCTGCGGTTAACAAAAATTTACCACCCATAGGAGATTTAAGTATTACAGGCGTGGTAAATGTGTGTGGAAACTTAGAATTTATGATATTGCAAAATACAAGACTTTATACTGTCATGAAGTTGGCAGATGTTATATCTCGAGGAATATATCATTCATTATTAAAAAGCTTAGAGGAAAATAAAGTTTCTTCTTATTCCTAATTTTAAAATATCTATTATATTATAGAACTATAACATCTATTATTTAATATGTAATCTAATTCTTCTGCACTTTTACTTCCGCAGTCTACTATAAGTGTTCCTTCAGTTTTATTTCCTATATTTATTTTATTAATATCACAGTTTTTCAAATCACATATTATAGCATCACAAGGAGTAGTATAATCGGATAGAATAGTATAACCCTTGCTTTCTAATTCACATTTTAAATCTTCTAATCCTTCAAATACGTAAATTCTCATAGAAAAAACCTCCTTTACACTTTATTATCGTACAAAAGGAGGTTTTTTATACATAATTTTTATTTATTTATAGCTTCGTTTAATACCTGCATTTCTTCTTCAGATAAATCATATCTTGATATTCCTTTGTCTATAGGTTTAGCATAAGTAGTACTTTCATTTCTTCCATATATACCTGTTATAATAACACCATCATTATTACTATTAAGCAAAGCTATAGAAAAGCTTAAATCACTGCCTATATCTTCAAAAGCTTTATATCTTACTATAGAAACCTTTTGAACACATTCTTTTAATCTATTATCAATTCCATCATATAGTTCTTTTATAGCTTCAGACTGCTTTGTAGCTTCATCTACCTTGTCCAAATAAGAAGTAACCAATTCTTCTAAATTTTTATTACTTGTCCCTCTCATAAACTTTCTATATCTCTTTTCTATTTTATTTAAGGAACTAAATAATATTATTATCAATATAAAAAGAAGTATGCTTATTAAACCTAGTCCTATAGTTAAATATGGTTGTATTTCTGTTATTATGTTTAGTATTTCTTCCAAAACTATGTCATTCCTTTCTTATGTTTCACGTGAAACATTAAATATTCATGATATCTAAAATTCTTTGTAAATCTTCCTCTGAATAGTACTCGATTTCAATTTTACCCTTATTTTTTTTAGCATTTATATTTACTTTTGTTCCAAAATAACCTTCAAGCTTCATTCTAATATCATTATAATAAGGTAAAAGCTCTTTCTTATTTATTTTTTTATCTTCATGAGTATTTAATAGATTCTTTATTAACTTTTCTATATCTCTTACGGTTAAATCTTCATCAATAATCTTTTGAGCTAATTCAAATTGAAGGTTTTTATCCGATAAAGAAAGTAGTGTTCTAGCATGACCTTCTGTTATTACCCCTTCAATAACATACTGCTGCACTTTGATATCTAAATTTAATAATCGTATAGTATTAGCTATAGCTGCCCTAGACCTTCCAACTTTTGTACTCAATTCTTCTTGCGTCAAAGAAAATTCACTCATAAGTTTTTTATAAGCGTTGGCTTCTTCTATGGGATTTAAATCTTCCCTTTGAAGATTTTCTATTAATGATATCTCTAATACTTCTTTGTCCGTTAAGTCCATTATTATAGCTGGTATTTCTTTAATTCCAGCTAACTTAGCAGCTCTCCATCTTCTCTCTCCAGCTATAATTATATAAGACTCTCCTGATCTTTTTAATATTAATGGTTGGATTATACCATGCTCTTTTATAGATTGAGATAATTTAAATATTTTATCTTCATCAAAGACTTTTCTAGGTTGCTCAGCATTTGCTTTTATAAGATTTATTGGAATAGTTGTCCTACCTTCATTTATATCTCCAATTTGCTCTTCTGGTATTAAAGCTCCCAACCCTTTGCCTAATGCTAGTTTCTTACTCAAAATATGCTCACTTCCTTTGCCTTGATAAAAATTCTTTAGTTAAATTTTCGTATGCTTCGGCACCCTTGCACTTATCATCATAAAGTGCTATAGGGAGGCCAAAACTAGGGGCTTCTGCTAATCTGATATTTCTAGGAATAGTTGTAGCATACACCTTATCTTTAAAATATTTTTTTACTTCTTCTACAACTTCATTAGATAGATTTGTTCTACCGTCATACATGCTCATTAATACTCCTTCAACTTCTAAATCTTTATTTAAAGATTTTTTTACTAATTGAATTGTATTGACAAGCTGTCCTAATCCTTCTAATGCATAGAATTCGCATTGTATTGGAATAAATACTGAATCTGCAGCTACTAATGCATTTATAGTTAAAAATCCCAAGGATGGAGGACAATCAATAAAGATATAATCAAATTCATCTTCAACCTTCTTTAATTTATCATTTAATATTGTTTCTCTATTTCCTTTTTGAATTAATTCTACTTCTGCTCCAGCTAGTTCCATAGTAGAAGGTGCTATGTATAAATTTTTAACTATTTCGCTTTCTTTTATAACTTCCTTAATATCTATTTCTTCTGTTATAACCTGATATATAGACTTCTCTAAGGATCTTTTGTCAATTCCTAATCCACTAGTTGTATTCCCTTGAGGATCGATATCTACTGTTAATATTTTATAACCATTTAACGCTAAATATGAGCATAAATTAATATTAGTTGTTGTTTTTCCAACTCCACCTTTTTGGTTAAATATGCATATAGTCTTCATAATTAAGGCTCTGAAATTTTAACAAGCAATATTTGCTGTATAAAATAAGAGCACACACCTCCTTTCATATAATTATTATATAGTCTATTATCCAATAATTAAAGTAAAATAATTTTTTATAGTCTATATTTAATGTAAAATTAGAGGATGATTAACTCATCCTCTAATTTTACACTAATATTTTATAATTATTCTAAATTTTAATTACTATTTAAATCTATTTTTTAAGGAAATTTCAATCCTTTGTTTTAGAGGATGCTTTTTGCAAATTAACTCAATAACTATCATAATAACAGTAATAATTAAGTCAACACCCCAAAAAAATATTATCATATCATTTTCTCCCAAATATAACTATAATCCATATATAGATTATATAATAAAAAAACAAAAATATGAAGTAACTCCACCATTAAAACCAGTTATTTATATATGCTATTATATTGATATAAAAAGAGACTGTCGCACTAAGGAATTTACATACAATATATTGTAGTATTTATTCTTAATGCAACAGCCCCTTTGTTTCACGTGAAACATATATGCTTTATTTATCTTTAGGTATTCTTATAGTTACTTCTATGTGATCATCTAAATCCTTAGAATTATATTGAGCTGCAATTCCATACTTATCAAAAACTTCTTTAATAGTATTTATGTATACCTTTGGAGAAAAAATTCCTTTTATTCTTTTTTTAGCATTCTTAGAATTACCTTTAGATAACTTTAATAATTCCTTTTCAATTAATTCTTCAGTTTTTTTAACATTCAATGATTTTTTTATAACTGTATCTAAAATTTGTGTCTGCATATATTCATCTGACACCTTTAATAAGGCTCTAGCATGTCTTTCAGTAAGATTATTGTCTAATACTTTATTTCTTATAGAGTAAGGTAACTTTAATAATCTCAATTTGTTAGCTATAGTTGACTGCTTCTTGCCTATAGTCTCCGCTAACTGTTCTTGAGTATATCCATGATCTTTGATTAGATTATAATAAGCTTCAGCCTCTTCCATGAAATTAAGATCTTCTCTTTGAAGATTTTCTAATAATGCAATAGCTGCAGAATCTCTATCTGTAATATCTATAATTATAGCTGGTACCTGTAACAAACCTAATTTTTTTGCAGCTCTTAACCTTCTTTCACCTGCTACTAATTCATATCTGTTTTCTCCCATTTTTCTTACAGATAAAGGCTGAATTATCCCATAAACCTTTATGGATTGAGCTAATTCTTCAATAGATTCTTCATCAAATTTCTTTCTAGGCTGGTACAAATTAGGTAGAATCAAATCTGGAGCTATGTAAGTTATATCACTTTGCATATAAAACCATCCCTTACTTATTTCCTTTTATTAACATTTCGCTAATAAACAAAAAAATCCTCTTTTTTTATAGAAAAATTCATAATACAAATTATATCATATTTTTACAGAATTCTAAAATATCATTTTAACGGCTTTTTTGATATACTGCCATATTTTCTTGGAAATGTATTAGGAGTACTTTTTACTTTTTGAACCACTACCAAATTATGATTTAAATCGCTATCCTCTATTTCTACTTTAATTACATCTATAAGCTTTCCTCCTAATGTAGAAATGGCATTTTTTGACTCTTTCAACTCTTCTTCTATATTTGGACCCTTCATAGCAACAAAATATCCCCCAACTTTCACATAAGGTATGCATATTTCCGATAATACACACATATTTGCTACCGCCCTAGAAGTTGCTATATCATACTTTTCCCTATATTTACCTGTCCTAGACATTTCTTCTGCTCTGCCATGAACAGCCTGAACCTTTTGTAAATCTAATTTACTAATTACTTCATTTAAAAAGTTAACTCTTTTATTTAAAGAATCCATAAGTAAAACATTACAATCCTCTTTCATTATGCTTATAGGAACCCCGGGAAATCCGGCCCCTGTTCCTACATCTATTATTGAATCAGCCGTATTAAAGCCTTCAAATTTGAAGGCTTTAATACAATCTATAAAATGTTTTTTTACAATATCCTCATCTTCGGTTATAGCTGTTAAATTAATCTTTTCATTCCATTCTTTTAATAAATCTTTATATAACATAAATTTATTGTATTTTATTTCATTTAGCTCTAATCCTACATTTGAGGCAGCTCTTTCCATTATATCATAAAATTCCATAAAAACTCTCCTTCAGATCAATCTTTTCTATTGAATTTATGCTCTAAATATATTAAAAGTACAGAAATATCCGCTGGTGAAACACCAGAAATCCTTGAAGCCTGACCTACACTTAAAGGTCTTACATTATTTAATTTTTGAATAGCTTCAATTCTTAATCCTTTTACATCATTATAGTCAATATTCTCTGGTATTAATTTATTTTCAAATTTTTTAAACTGTCTAACCTGTTCTAATTGTTTCTCTATATATCCCTCATATTTAGCTATTATATTAACTTCTTCCTGAACATCCAAAGGTAATTCTGGTCTATGCTCATCTAAAGGTGCTACTATAAAATAATCCAATTCTGGACGCTTTATAAGCTCATATATAGTTATAGGTTTTCTAAGCTCCACGGAATCTAAAGTTATCAAAAATTCATTAATCTCTCTTTTATTAGTTATTTGCACATTTTTTATTCTTTCTATTTCTTTTTCTATAAGTTCTTTCCTTGTTTTGTATCTTGCATATCTTTCTTCTGTAACTAATCCTACTTTATAACCTAATTCAGTTAATCTTAAATCCGCATTATCCTGCCTTAAAAGCAATCTATATTCTGATCTTGAAGTCATCATCCTATAGGGCTCATTAGTACCTTTTGTGACAAGATCATCTATTAAAACACCTATGTATCCATCAGATCTTGTCAAAATTAAAGGATCCTTCCCTTTAATCTTTAAAGCAGCATTTATTCCCGATAAAATTCCTTGTGCTGCTGCTTCTTCATAACCGGAGGTACCATTTATCTGTCCTGCCCCAAATAGTCCATTTACCTTTTTATACTCTAAGGAAGGCTTTAATTCTAGAGGATCTACACAATCATATTCTATAGCATATGCAGTTCTCATCATTTCCACATTTTCAAGACCATCTATAGTTTTAAGCATTTTTATCTGAATTTCTTCAGGAAGTGAACTAGACATACCTTGAACGTACATTTCCTCTGTGTTTTCACCTTCTGGTTCAACAAATATCTGATGTTTATTTTTATCAGGAAATCTCATAACTTTATCTTCAATAGATGGACAATACCTTGGACCTACACCTTCTATAGAACCATTATACATTGGAGATCTATCTATGTTGTCTCTTATTACATTATGAGTATTCTCGTTAGTATAAGTTAAATAGCAAGATAACTGCTCTCTATGTATATCCCCACTCATAAATGAAAAAGGAACTATTTTTTCGTCACCTTTTTGTTCTGTCATTTTAGATACATCTACTGAATGCCTATTAACTCTAGCAGGTGTACCTGTTTTAAATCTTTTAAGTTTAAAGCCCATTTTTATTAAGGAATCAGATAATTCCATGGAAGGAGCTAATCCATTAGGACCACTAAAATAGCTAACTTCTCCTATTATTACCCTGCCTTTTAAATAGACTCCTGTAGCTAAAATAACTACATTGGATTTAAAATATGCACCAGTTTTTGTTAAAACTCCTTTAACATTTCCATCTTCTACATCTATATCAATTACTTCTAATTGCTTAACATCTAAATTTTTTTGATTTTCAAGCACATACTTCATTCTCTCTTGATATCTTTTTTTATCTGCCTGTGCTCTTAAGGAGTGTACTGCTGGTCCTTTCGAGGTATTTAACATTCTAGATTGAATAAAAGTATGGTCTATATTTATTCCTATTTCGCCGCCTAATGCATCTATTTCTCTTACTAAGTGACCTTTAGCGGTTCCTCCTATATTGGGATTACAAGGCATAAGAGCAATGCTATCTAGATTCATAGTAGCCATTAGTGTTTTGCATCCCATTCTTGCAGAGGCTAGGGCAGCTTCACAACCTGCATGGCCACCTCCTATAACTATAACATCATATTCTCCTCTTAAATATTTCATGGTACACCTCTACTTTCCTATACAGAATTCTGAAAATATCTTATCTATTATGTCTTCTTCTAAAGTTTCTCCAGTTATTTCTCCTAAGTGCATCCATGCACTTCTAACATCTATAGAGGCTAAATCTATAGATATTCCGCTTTCTAAGGTATAAAGTGCAGCTTCACACTTTTCCTTGGCCCTGTATAAAGCTTCTTTATGCCTTGAATTTGTTATTACTATTTCTGTGGGTTTTATTTCACCTTTAAAAAATAATTCTTTTACTTTATTTTTTAATTTATCTAGTCCTTCTCCAGTTTTAGCTGACACTTCTATCAAATTATTAATATTTTCTAAGGTATCAATTTCTAACTTTCTATTTAAGTCTAATTTATTTAAAATCACTACATACTTTTTATCTTTTATATAATCTAATATTTCTCTGTCCTCATCATCCAATTCTCTGCTTAAATCTAACATAAATATGATTAAATCTGCTTCATTTATCTTTTCTTTAGATCTTTCTACACCAATTTTTTCAACTAGATCTTCAGTTTCTCTTATACCAGCAGTATCAACTATTTTGATAGGTATACCATCTAAATTTATAAATTCTTCTATTACGTCTCTTGTAGTACCTGGTACTTCTGTCACTATAGCTCTTTGCTCCATCAAAAGAGCATTTAATAAAGAAGATTTGCCCACATTTGGTTTTCCTATTATTACCACATTGAGGCCATCTCTAAGTATTCGTCCTTCATTAGCTGTATCCAAAAGCTCCTCAATATTTTTTGTAATACCCTTTAAGTCTTTTGTAACTTGACTAGCTGTTATCTCTTCTAAATCTTCTTCTGGAAAATCTACTGTAGCTTCTATATGGGCTATAATTCCCAAAAGTTTGCCTCTAATTTGATTTATTTCCCTGGAAATTCTTCCTTCGCTCTGCATTAAAGCAGATTTCATAGATAAGTCTGTTTTTGCTCTTATGAGATCTATAACAGCTTCAGCTTGACTTAAATCAATTCTTCCATTTAAAAATGCTCTTTTAGTAAATTCACCTGGTTCCGCTATTCTAGCTCCAGCTTTTATTACTTCTTCTAATACCTTATTTGTAGTTATAATGCCTCCATGACAATTTATTTCAACGCAGTCTTCTGCAGTAAAACTTCTAGGTCCCTTCATATAGCTTACAAGAACTTCATCAATTATATCGCCAGTTTTTTTATCTATAATATGACCATATCTCATAGTATAAGGTTTTATATCATATAACTTTCTCCCATTTTTACCTTTAAATATTGAAGAAACTATATTTAGCGAATCATTTCCTGAAACTCTTAGGATGGAGATTCCACTTTCACCTACAGCTGTAGCTATAGCCGCTATGGTATCAAAATCTTTCATTTTTTTCCTCCTTTTTTTGAGTTATCTATTTTAACTAATAATTATTTTCAATTTTACCTTAAGTATTTGCCTAAAACAATACCTTAATACATTACATTTAAAAAGAAAGCCTAACTTGAGGCTTTCTTTAAATCAACTACTACTCTTCTATAGGGCTCTTCCCCTTCGCTATAGGTATATATATAAGGATTGTTTTGAAGGGCTGAATGTATAACTCTTCTTTCATAAGGGTTCATAGGTTCTAATTTGAAACTTCTACCTGTTTTTCTAACTTTGTATGCTGTTTTATCAGCTAATCTTTTTAAGGTTTCTTCCCTTTTATATCTATAATTCTCTGTATCTAAAACTACTCTCTTATATTCAGTTTCATGCCCCTTATTTACTACTAAACTAACAAGATATTGTAAAGAATCTAAAGTCTCTCCCCTATAACCTATAACTAATCCCATATTAGATCCTACTAAAGATATACTTATAACATTATTCTCTTCTTTAATCTTTATTTCAGCCTTCATTCCCATACAATCAAGTACTTCTCTTAAAAAGGTCTTTGCTTCATATATATAGTCCCTCTTTACGGTAACCCTTATTCTTGCAGGTTTAGCTCCTATCAATTTAAATAAACCTTTGCTACCTTCTTCAAGTACTTCCATATCTACTTTATCTTCTGTAGTATTAAGTTCTTTTAAAGCATTTTTTAAAGCTTCTTCTACATTCCTGCCTGTCATTTCAATAGTTTTCATACCCTAATTCACCCACCTTTTATGCTGATACCTACATTCATTATATAAATATAAAATTAAAATTATTTATTTTTTTTTCTTTTTTTACCATCTACATCTGAAGTTACTTCTTTAGCTACGCTGCTTAATTCTTCATCCCCTGTTTTCTTATTTGTTCCTACCTTTTTCATAACAAAGTTTTGTGCTATTTGAATTAAATTATTTATTACCCAATATAGAACTAGAGCCGCCTTTAAGTTAATACTCATAAAACCAATAAATATGGACATAAATATATTCATGCTTGCCATCTGTTTTGCTTGAGGATTATCCTTTTGTCCAGCACTCATCATACTAGTTGATATGTACTGAGTAATAAATGATAGTGCAGGTAGTATGTAATACTGGTCTGGCTTACTTAAACTATTAATCCATAAAAATCCTACGCCGCTGATTCCCTTAAGATTGTTAAAAACATAATACAATGCAAAAAGTATAGGCATCTGTATCAATAGTGGCAAACATCCGCTTAAAGGACTTACACCATTTTCTTTGTAAATTCTCATCATTTCTGATTGAGCTTTTTGAGGATCATTTTTATACTTATTCTGAAGCTTTTGAATCTCAGGCTGTATTTCCTGCATCTTTGACTGAGATCTCATCTGTTTAATATTTAAAGGTAATAATATTATTCTAACTATTATTGTAAATAAAACTATAGCTAATCCATAAGAATAATTTGGGTTGCTAGTTATAGTAGCTTTTATTACACCATGTATAAATTCAAAAAACTGACTTAGAGCATTATTTAAATACTGCAAAATGCAAACCTCCCGACAATATTATTTAACTGGATCATATCCACCCTCATGAAAAGGATGACATTTTAAAATTCTTTTAAATGCCATAAAACTTCCTTTGGCAGCGCCATATTTTTCTATGGCTTCTATTGCATATTGAGAACAAGTTGGATAAAATCTACAACTTGGTGGTTTCATAGGAGATATATATTTTCTATAAAATTTAATTATATTTATCAGAACATTTTTTATCATTAATTATATAGACCTGCCTTTTTTAATATATTTTTTATTGACAATTCTACATCCTGATAACTTTTATCGTTTATAGCAACTCTTGCTATAAATACAAGATCATATCCTTCTTTTAAACCTTTACTATTCAATCTAAAACTTTCACTAATCAATCGCTTCACTCTGCTTCTGACAACACTTTTACCCACTTTTTTACTTACAGATATTCCTACTCTATTAATAAGATTTTTTTCTTTATCTAAATTTTTATCATTTTTATATACATAAAGTACTAACAAATCATTAGAATAAGACTTTCCTCTTCTATATACTCTCCTGAACTCTTGATTTTTTCTTAATCTATGAGCTTTCATTACGAAACATTTCTCCTTTTTCCTGCAATTGCAGAAAAAGGCCACTAAAGCGGCCCTTATGCTGTCAATCTCTTTCTTCCTTTTTGTCTTCTACTTTTAAGAACTTTTCTTCCAGATAAAGTACTCATTCTTTTTCTGAAACCATGTTCTTTTTTTCTCTGCTTTTTCTTAGGCTGATATGTCATGAACATAATCACTACACCCCCTTCAGTATTTGCTTATTATATCATAGTAATTTCTTACTATAAAAATACACATAGTTAGAGTTTTACCTTATAATTATATATTTTCAATTAATTAATGTCAAGATTCGAATAGTTGTTGATAATTTTATATATAATCTGTTTTTTTGTGGATAAGTTATTGAATACCTACAATTTTTTATGATATTATAGAGTAGAATTGTGAATAAAAATTTTAAACCAACAAGTTATCCACAGTTGTGAATTGTTTTGTGTATAACTTGTTTAATTTTAAATTAATTACTGGTTTTATCTCATTTTATTTCTCTTTTTTACCCTTGTTTATTATGTTTATATAAAGTTTTCCACAATGTGAATAATTTTATTTATTCTATTTTTGATAACATAATTATAAACATGTGTATAATTATAATAACAAATGTCAATATGATTAGATATTGTTGATATTTTTGTATATATACTGTTAATAACATTTTTTTATTATATAAATTTTGACTGGAGGATAAAAAATGAATGCCCAACTTAAAGAAATATGGGAGAAAACCTTAAATATTTTAAAAGGTGAACTCACAGAAGTTAGCTTTAATACCTGGATAAAAAGTGCAGAGCCTATATCCATGACAGAAGATTCTATAAAATTTGGTGTACCAAATGATTTTACTAAAGAAATATTAGAAACAAGATATAAAGATTTAATAATGAATGCTATAAAACTAATATCTTCAAAAAAGTACATTATAGAATTTGCTATCCTATCTGAAGAACAGGTAGAAAAAGAGATAAGATTTAGCTCTGATAAACCAAAGACTAAAAATGCTGTTTTAGTGAATGAAGAAATGTCTGCTACATTGAATCCTAAGTATACCTTTGATTCTTTTGTAATTGGTAACAGCAACAGGTTTGCCCATGCTGCTTCTTTAGCAGTAGCAGAATCTCCAGCAAAAGCGTATAATCCTCTATTCATATATGGTGGAGTTGGATTAGGAAAAACTCACTTAATGCATGCTATAGGACATTACATATTACAAAACAACCCAAGTGCAAAAGTTGTTTATGTATCTTCTGAAAAATTTACTAATGAACTAATAAACTCTATAAAAGATGATAAAAATGTGGAATTTAGAAATAAATACAGAAATGTAGATGTATTACTTATAGACGACATACAATTTATTGCAGGAAAAGAACGAACTCAAGAAGAGTTTTTCCATACCTTTAATGCGTTGCACGAAGCTAATAAACAGATAATTTTATCTAGTGATAGACCGCCAAAGGAAATTCCAACTTTAGAGGATAGATTGCGTTCAAGATTTGAATGGGGACTTATTGCTGATATTCAAGCGCCAGATTTTGAAACAAGAATTGCTATATTAAAGAAAAAAGCAGATGTAGAGAATTTAAATATTCCAAATGAAGTCATGGTATACATAGCAACAAAAATTAAATCAAATATAAGGGAGCTGGAAGGTGCACTTATAAGAATAGTAGCTTATTCTTCTCTTACAAATCGTGAAATAACAGTGGATCTTGCTTCTGAAGCTCTAAAAGACATAATATCAAATAAACAAACTAAAAATATAACTATAGAACTTATTCAAGAAACAGTTTCTGAATACTATAATCTTAAAGTTGAAGATTTTAAATCCCAAAGAAGAACAAGAAATGTAGCTTATCCTAGGCAAATAGCTATGTATTTAAGTAGAAAACTAACAGATATGTCTCTGCCTAAAATAGGAGAAGAATTTGGAGGAAGAGATCATACTACAGTAATTCATGCCTATGAAAAAATTTCAGAAAGTTTAAAATCAGATGAATCTCTTCAACACACCGTAAATGATATAACTAAAAAATTAACTCAAAAATAATACACATGTGTATATAACTATAACTTAATAACTTGTGGATAAAATTAAAAAAATATTTTACGTCTAACAATGTGGATAAGATGATATAAGAGTTACTGACTTATCCACACTTATTTTTTTAAAAATTTCATTGATTTTTAAGGCTTAGAACCACTTATCCACAAATCAACAGCCCCTATTACTACTATTACTAAAAACTAATATATATCTATATCCTATCTATAAAAAAAAACATGTTAATAACTAAGGAGGTTTTTACATTGAAATTTATATGTGAAAAAAATAAATTAGTAGAAGCTATATCTATAGTACAGAAAGCTGTTACAGGAAAATCCCCTATGCAAATACTTGAAGGAATCTATATAGAAGCTTTCGATAATACTCTAACTTTAATAGGATCCGATATTGACTTAAGTATAGAAACAAAAATAGAAGCTGAAATTTTAGAACCAGGTAAAATAGTAATTGATGCTAAATTATTCGGAGAAATAATAAGAAAACTTCCTAACTACGATATAGAGATAGAAACTTTTGAAAATAATTCAATAAAAATAAGCTGTCAAAAGTCAGTATTTACTTTAATGCACATGAATGCAGATGATTTTCCAAATCTTCCAACTGTAGATGAAAATATTATTTTTACTGTTCCTCAAGGTATACTAAAAAATATGATAAAAGGAACAAGTTTTGCTATAGCACAAGATGAAACAAGACCTATATTAACAGGAATTCTTTTTGAAATAAAAGATAAAGTATTAAATTTAGTAGCACTAGATGGATATAGGCTTGCTTTAAGAAATGAATTTTTAGATACAGAAAAAACAATAAGTGCTGTAATTCCAGGTAAGACATTAAATGAAGTTAGTAAGATATTAGAGGAAAATGAAGAAACAGTAAACATTAACTTTACTACAAATCACATATTATTTAACCTAGGAGATACAAAGGTAATATCAAGACTTTTAGAAGGAGAATTTATAAAATACAATTCTATAATACCTCAGGAACATAACCTTGAAGTAACAGTAAATAAGCAAGAATTGCTTAATTGCATAGATAGAGCTTCCCTTATGGCCAAAGAGGGAAATAGCAATTTAATAAAATTAGATATTCAAGAAGATGTCATGGTAATAACTTCAAATTCTCAATTAGGAAAGGTTAGAGAAGAAGTTAATATAAAATTGCAAGGAGAACCACTTCAAATTGCATTTAATTCAAAATATTTAATAGATGTACTTAAAATAATGGATAACGAAGAAATATTAATGGAGTTTTCAAGCAGTGTAAGTCCATGTGTAGTTAAAAATAAAGATTTAAGCAATTGCAAGTATTTGGTATTGCCAGTAAGATTGGTTAAATAGTTATATTGATATGATTAGATATTATACTAATAGGCAATAATTTAAACGGGAGTTGATTGTATTTGGAAGAAGTAAAGATAAATACAGATTTTATTAAACTTGATTCTTTTCTTAAATGGTGCGGTGCTGTTTCTTTAGGTTCAGAAGCTAAAGTTTTTATATTGAACGGCGAAGTTAAGGTTAATGGAGAAGTTTCACTTCAAAGAGGAAAAAAGTTATTTAAAGGAGATACTGTTGAGTTTAATAATCATTTATACAAAATAGTATAGTATAAATTTTCATGTTCATTTTTATTTAACAATATTATGTTATAATTTATAAAGGTGTTCTTTTATGTATATAAAAAGGTTAGAACTTAAAAACTATAGAAACTATAGTGCATTAGATCTGGAATTAGAGAAAAATGTAAATGTGTTTGTGGGAGATAATGCACAGGGAAAGACTAACATACTTGAAGCTATATATTATTGTGGTTTTGGTAAGTCTCATAGAACCAATAAAGATAGAGAAATTATAAAATGGAATGAAAATAATTCAATAATAAAACTTCATGTATGTAGAAAAAGATTAGATAAAAAAATAGACATTAATATTTTAAAAGATGGTAAAAAAGCAATAAAAATTAACTCTATAAAAATCAGTAAAATATCTGATTTAATCGGTGTTTTTAATGTGGTGATGTTTTCTCCAGAAGATTTAAGAATAGTTAAAGAATCTCCTGGGGTTAGAAGAAGATTTTTAGATATGGAATTATGTCAGCTGGATAAAAAGTATTATTATAATTTAGTACAATATAATAAAGTATTGCATGAAAGAAATTCTATTCTAAAATCAAGAAATATGGATATATCAATGATGGATATATATGATATCCAATTATCTAAATTTGCTTCATACATAATACAAAAAAGACTTTATTACATTGAAAAATTAAATCACTATGGAAAAAATATACACAAAGATATAACTTCCTCAAAAGAAGACATATTTTTTAAATATATATCTTCTGTTAAATTTTCTGGTATATCTTCTATGAATGAAGAAGTTATTAGTTCTGAAATAAGTAAAGAAATTGGTTCTATGGTTAAAGATAATAGCCAAGAGGAAATAGCAAGTGCAGTACTAGATAATTTACATAAAAGTAGAAAAAATGATTTTGAGAGGGGAATTACAGGCATAGGTGTTCATAGGGATGATTTATCTATATTGATAAATGGAATAGATGCTAAAAGCTTTGCTTCTCAAGGACAGCAAAGAACTGCAGTATTAACTATGAAGTTTTCTTCTTTAGATATAATACAAGAAATAACAGGAGAATACCCAGTGCTTTTATTGGATGACGTTCTTTCAGAACTAGATTTTAATAGAAAAAAGTATATATTAAGCTCCATAAGCGATATACAAACTATAATTACTTGTACTGGTATTGAAGATATAGAAACATATATAAAAAATGATTCAAGGATTTTTAAGGTTAAAGATGGAACCATAAGTATGTAGAGGAGGAAAGATTATGTTTCTTCATTTAGGAGAAAATGTGGTTGTGCCTATAAAGGATGTTATAGGAATTTTTGATATAGAAACTAGTATGTACAGCAGTGATACCATACAATTTCTAAGAATGGCTGAAGAAGATGGCTTTGTTGAGAGAATAACAAAAGAAAAACCAAAATCCTTTGTTATAGCGGAAGTAAACAAAAAGAGTAAAATATATCTGTCACCTATATCTTCATCCACGTTGACAAAGAGAACTTATACGGATTATAACGTTAATTTATAATTGAATTTAGAAATAACTATTTATCTACCACATGCTTAGACTTGAATTTATATCAAATAAAGTATGTGGTTGTGAATTGTGTAATTTTTTATTGATCTTTAAAGTAGGAGGAGTTTTATTTTGGAACATAATAAAGAGACTTATGATGAAAGTCAAATACAGGTTCTTGAAGGGTTGGAAGCTGTTAGAAAAAGACCTGGAATGTATATAGGAAGTACTAGTACTAGAGGACTCCATCACTTAGTTTATGAAATAGTTGATAATAGCATAGACGAAGCTCTTGCTGGTTTTTGTAATAGTATAGAGGTTGTAATTCATAAGGATAATTCCGTAACCATAACGGATAATGGCAGGGGTATGCCTGTAGGAATTCATCCTAAAATGGGAAAACCAACGGTAGAAGTTATAATGACAGTACTTCATGCAGGCGGAAAATTTGGTGGTGGAGGTTATAAAGTATCTGGTGGTCTTCATGGTGTAGGAGCTTCAGTAGTAAATGCATTGTCTGAGCTATGTGAAGTTGAGGTTTATAGAGAAGGATACATCTGGAGACAGGTCTTTGAAAGAGGTATAGTAAAAACACCTTTAGAAAAAATAGGAGAGACAGAAGATCATGGAACTAAGGTTTATTTTAAACCTGACCCCTTAATTTTTGAAGAAATCGAATTTGACCATGAAGTATTATCTCAAAGATTAAGAGAACTGGCATTTTTAAATAAGGGCATAAAAATAACCTATCAAGATGAAAGAGTCGATAAGAAAGAAGAGTACTGTTATGAAGGTGGTATAAAATCCTTTGTAAGTTATTTAAACAGGAATAAAGAAATATTACATCCTGAACCTATTTACATAGAAGGTATGAAAGATGACTATATTGTTGAATTAGCTTTACAGTATAATGATAGTTATGCAGAAAATCTATATTCTTTTGCAAATAACATAGATACCGTAGAAGGCGGAACTCATTTAGTAGGCTTTAAGACAGCTTTAACAAGAGTATTTAATGATTATGCAAAAAAGTTCGGATTCTTAAAAGAAAATGATAAAAATATTTCAGGAGAAGACATAAGAGAGGGCCTTACAGCAGTAGTTTCAGTAAAACTTACAGATCCTCAGTTTGAAGGACAGACAAAGACTAAACTAGGAAACAGCGAAGTTAGAGGAATTGTGGATAACATACTAGGAGAAGGAGTAAGTACTTTTTTAGAAGAAAATCCTTCTGTGGCAAAAATAATAATAGATAAGGCACTTCTTGCTGCAAGAGCAAGAGAAGCAGCTAGAAAAGCAAGAGAACTTACTAGAAAATCTGTTCTAGAAAAAACATCTCTTCCAGGAAAGTTAGCTGATTGTTCCTCAAAAAATCCAGATGAGTGTGAAATATACATAGTAGAGGGAGATTCCGCGGGTGGATCAGCTAAGCAGGGAAGAGATAGAAAATTCCAAGCTATTTTGCCTTTAAGAGGAAAAATAATGAATGTTGAGAAACAAAGATTGGATAAGATATTAAATTCAGATAGTATAAGATCAATGGTTACGGCTTTTGGTGCAGGTATAGGTGATGAATTTGATATAGAAAAAATAAGGTATAACAGAATAATTATAATGACAGATGCTGACGTAGATGGTGCTCATATAAGAACGCTTTTGTTAACCTTTTTCTATAGGTATATGAGAGAATTAATAGATCAAGGTCATGTTTATATAGCTCAGCCACCTTTGTATAAGGTAAGTAAAGGAAAAAAGGAAAGCTATGTTTATTCTGATAAAGAGTTAGAAAAGATAATGGAAGAAATGGGAGGAAAAGATAATAGTACTTCTATACAAAGATATAAAGGTCTAGGAGAAATGAATGCAGAACAATTATGGGATACAACTATGAACCCTGAAAAGAGAATTCTATTAAAAGCTACTATAGAAGATGCTATTGCTGCAGATGAAATATTTACCATATTAATGGGGGACAAAGTAGAACCACGTAGAGAATTCATTACAGAAAATGCTAAAAATGTTGTTAACCTAGATATATAGCGCATAGATGAGGTGAAATGGATGAATAACAACGAGGGTAAAGTTTTAAACGTAGACATTAAAAATGAGATGAAAAAATGTTATATAGATTATGCTATGAGTGTTATAGTAGGTCGTGCTCTTCCTGATGTGAGGGATGGATTAAAACCAGTTCATAGAAGAATTTTGTTTTCAATGTATGAATTAGGATTGACTCCTGATAAAGGCTATAGAAAATGTGCAAGAATAGTCGGAGATGTCTTAGGTAAGTATCATCCTCATGGAGATGCGTCTGTATATGATGCTTTAGTAAGAATGGCTCAGGATTTTTCTATTAGATATATTTTAGTAGATGGTCATGGTAACTTTGGTTCCGTAGATGGAGACTATCCAGCAGCTATGAGGTATACGGAAGCTAAAATGGGTAAAATAGCCATTGAACTTTTAAGAGACATAAATAAAAATACAGTAGACTTTATAGCAAATTTTGATGGTGAAGAAAAGGAGCCTTCTGTAATACCTTCTAGATTTCCTAATCTTTTAGTAAATGGTTCTTCAGGTATTGCTGTAGGAATGGCAACTAATATACCTCCTCATAACTTGAATGAAGTAATAGATGGAGTAATTCTTTTAATAGATAATCCTGAATATACTGTAACAGAACTTATGACAGCTATAAAAGGACCTGATTTTCCAACGGCAGGAATAATAATGGGTACTTCAGGTATAAGAGAAGCTTATGAAACTGGTAGAGGAAAAGTCATAGTTAGAGCTAAAGCTGAAATAGAAGAGGAAAATGGCAGAAATAAGATAATAGTTACAGAAATTCCTTATCAAGTAAATAAGGCTAAACTTGTAGAAAGTATAGCTGATCTTGTAAAAGATAAAAAAATAAACGGAATTTCAGATCTTAGAGATGAATCAGATAGAGAAGGTATGAGAATAGTAATAGATTTAAAAAAGGATGCTAATCCTAATGTAGTATTAAATTTATTATATAAGCATACCAAAATGGAAGATACTTTTGGAATAATAATGTTAGCTCTTGTAGATAATAAACCTCAAGTATTGAACTTAAAACAAATTCTTACTCATTATGTTGATTTCCAAAAAGAAGTTATTAAGAGAAGAACTCAATTTGAATTAGAGAAAGCAGAAGAAAGAGCTCATATACTAGAGGGATTGAAAATAGCTTTAGATAATATTGATGAAGTTATTAGCATATTGAGAAATTCAAAAACTACAGATATAGCAAAAAATGCTCTTATGGAAAGATTTTTATTATCTGAAAAGCAAGCTCAGGCTATATTAGAAATGAGACTTAGAAGACTTACAGGTTTAGAAAGAGAAAAGATAGAGGAAGAGCTTAATGAGCTTGTAACACTGATAGAAAAATTAAAAGAAATACTTGCTAACGAAGAGCTAGTTTTAAATATAATAAAAGAGGAATTAACAGATATTAAAAATAAATATGGAGATGAAAGAAGAACAGCTATAGAAAGAAGCAAGTATGATATAAATATTGAAGATTTAATTCAGGAACAAGAAGTTGTAATAACATTAACAGGTACAGGATATATAAAAAGAATATCAGCAGATACGTATTCAGCCCAAAGAAGAGGCGGAAAAGGTATTCAGGCCATGGTAACAAAAGAAGATGATTTTGTAGAAAATGTGTTTGTAACATCCACTCACAGCGATTTATTATTCTTTACTAACCTAGGAAGAGTATATAAATTACGTGCTTATGAGATTCCTGATGCAGGAAGAACAGCCAAAGGAATAAATCTAATAAATTTAATTTCTTTAAATCCAGGAGAAAAGATAGAAACAGTTCTTTCTATAAAAGATATAAAACGAGATGGATATTTAGTTATGGCCACAAGAAAAGGTATAATAAAGAAAACACCTTTAAAAGACTTTGCTTCTATAAGGAAAAATGGTCTTAATGCTATAACATTAAAAGATGGCGATGAACTATTAAAAGTTAAAGCTACTTATGGAGATGCAGATATAGTTATAGTAACTCAAAATGGATACTGCATAAGGTTTAACGAAAAGGATATAAGGCCTATGGGAAGAATTGCTGCTGGAGTAAAAGCTATAACCTTAAGAGAAGATGATATGGCTGTAACTATGGATATAGCAGTTCCAGATCAATATTTATTAGTAGTAAGTGAAAATGGTTTTGGTAAGAGAACTGATATAAAAGAATATCCAGTACAGCATAGAGGTGGAAAAGGTATAAAGACTTACAGAATCGCTTCTAAAACAGGAAAAGTTGTAGCTGCAAGAGTATGTAAAGAAGATGATGAGTTAATGCTTATAAACAGCAGTGGTGTAGCCATAAGAATAAATGTTTCTGGTATTTCAATAACAAGCAGAAGTGCTATGGGAGTTACTTTAATGAGAACTAACGAAGATGAGCAGATAGTAGCTATAGCCAAAATAAACAGTGAAGAAATAAACAATGAAGAAATGGATACTACTGTTGCTGCTGAATTAGAGCAAAACAACTAGTTATATATTTAGTATTTTAAATATGAAAAGTAATGCAGAGTAAATATTTCTGCATTACTTTTTTTACTTGTAAGTTAAATATACTCTTCCAGGTGTATCATCTTAAGTATATTAAAGAAAAAGTAAGATATAATGAAAAATACCCTTAAAATGCAAGAAAAATAGTCTAATACTATCTATTTATTATTAATTAAAAATGATATTATGGTTAAGCAATGAGCGTTAGCTCGTTGGCATTTGCAAAAAGTCTTAAGCTCTTAAGCATTTATGATTTCTGTTAAGAATTAAAAAATAAATGTGTCAAGCAAAAATGAAAATGTCCCGAAAAACTTTAATTATTAGCACCAGCAATA
>CAMJGD010000013.1 GCA_946405135.1 uncultured Clostridiaceae bacterium
AGGTTGGAGGTTCGAGCCCTCTTCGCGGAGCCATTTTTATTTTTTGACGTAAAATAATATCTTGATATAATTATGTAAATAGAGCTTATAGCTGACAATAAATATTTTATCAGCTATAAGCTCTATTTTATACTTATAGGTTTTATTTACCCTAATTTTATGATAATATTATTCATGGGACAAAAATCATCATTATTTACTATTTTGTAACATGTTTTTATTTGTTTGTAACCTTTATTTTAAAAGGTTATATTATTATATAACTAAAGAATTTTCTAAATAGATTTCAGGACTAAGATATTGTTCACAATCATAGGTTGACATTATGTTAAGAAAATTTTTTATAGTATTTGTATAACTTAAACAATTGATTTTGTAAAGTAATAACAAGGGGGATTAAAGATGTCAAAAGATGTATTTTACGATAAAAAGAGGAGAAAAAAGCGCAAAAGTAAATTGACTATATTACTTGTGTGTGTAGTATTTATTTTAGGTGGAATAATCACAGGACAAGTTATTTTAAATAGAAATAAGGCTTCAGAAGATTCAAAAGTTGCTTTAGCTAAAGCTCAGGAAGAGGAGAAAAAAAATAAAAGTGATTCAGAATCTAATAAATTAGATAGCAATAAGGATAATGATGAAAAAGCTTCAGTTTCTGAAGAAAATAAGGACAAGCTATCTAACGAAGATAAGAGTAAAACCGGATTATCTGCAGCTGATGCTCAAAAAGCTGTGGAAGGTAAATTAGATAAAAATGGTAAAAAGGTAGCGTTTTTAACTTTTGATGATGGACCATCTACTACAGTAACTCCTAAAGTATTAGATACTCTTAAAAAGTATGATGTTAAAGCAACATTCTTTATTGTTGGAAGTCAATTAGAAAATGGAGGAGAAAAAGCTCAAGCATTGCTAAAACGTGAATATGAAGAAGAACATACTATTGCAAATCATACTTATTCTCATGATTATAAATATTTGTATCCAAATAGATCAATAAATGTAGATAGATTTTTAGGAGAAGTTGAAAAAACTGATAATGCTATAAGCAAAGCTCTTGGACAAGATTTTAAGACTTCGGTGGTAAGATTTCCAGGAGGACTTATGTCATGGAAAAATCAAGGTGCAGCAAAGGAAGCTTTAAGTAAAAAGAAAATACAATATGTAGACTGGAATGCTTTAAGTGGAGATGCAGAAGGTAAAAAAAGATCTGCAGATCAACTATTTGAAAGAACTAAAAAAGAAGTAGGACAGCAAGAAAAGGTAGTTATACTTATGCATGATACTTATGGAAAAGAAACTACGGCAGAATCATTACCTAAAGTAATAGAATACTTAAAATCTCAAGGATATGAATTTGAAACTTTAAAGTAATTATTTTAAAGTCTTAACCAAAAATTTGATAAAGATATGTTATAATTTTTAGAGAAGTATATGTAGTCTGTACTTCTCTTATTTATATTTGCAGTGGGAGAGAATTGGTATGAATAAAAAAATACTTATAGTCGAGGATGAAAACAGTATAAGAGGATTTTTAAAGATAAATTTTCAAAGAAATGATTTCAAAGTAATAGAAGCCGAAACTGGAGAAGAGGGAATAAGAAAGGCTATGCTAGAAAAGCCAGATGTGGCAATATTAGATGTTATGCTTCCAGGAATAGATGGTTTTCAGGTATGTGAAGCTTTAAGAAAAAAATATACTAATATAGGCATTATAATGTTAACTGCAAGAGGACAGGATATGGATAAAATTATGGGGTTAGAGTATGGTGCAGATGATTATGTAGTAAAACCATTTAATCCAGTAGAACTTATATTGAGAGTAAAAGCCATATTAAGAAGGATTGATTTAAAGGTGGAATCAGAGAATGGAGATATTGTAGAAAGTGCTCCCTTCAGATTAGATTTATATTCTCAAAGGGTATATAAAGATGATAGTGAAATAGATGTAACCCCTAAAGAATACTTACTTTTTAAACTTTTCATAGAAAATCCAGGAAAGGCTTTTGGAAGAGATGAACTGTTAAACATAGTTTGGGGATATGACTTTGTAGGGGATCCTAAGATTGTTGACGTAAATATAAGAAGACTAAGAGCTAAAATAGAAGATGACTCTTCTAAGCCACAGTATATTGAAACTGTTTGGGGAACAGGATATAGGTGGAGCCATGGGAATAAATAAAATTAAATCAGAAAGTATAAAAAATAGATTAGTAAGGAATTTTATATTAATAATATTTATAAGTATAAGTATTTTAGAAATGATTTTGATAGGTTTTGTAAAAGAGTATTATTATAATAATACAGAAGAAATGTTAACTAATCAAATAAAAATATCTTCAGATTTTTATTCAAGATATTTTTCAAATTCCTCTCTAGAAGAAAATATATTAGACAATGTGGATGTTTTTTGGAAACAGACTAATGCTCAAGTACAGATATTAGATACTTCTGGTAGAATACTTATGGATTCTCAAGCGGTAGATATAAAAGAAAGCTTAGATACAGCAGATGTAAAAAAGGCAATAAAAGGACAGAAGGGTAAATGGGTAGGAAAAGTTTCCTATGATCAAGATCCAGTTATGGCAGTATCTTATCCTCTTAAATCCGATGACAAAATAGTAGGGGTTTTAAGATTTATAACATCCTTAAAAGAGGTAAATAGGTCCATATATGGTATAGCTCTGATTTTTATAGGCATAGGTATGATTGTAATATTTATATCTACTATAGTAAGTTTATTTTTAGCGGATAGTATAATTAATCCCGTAAAAGATCTTACTGCAGTAGCAGAAAAAATGGCTCAAGGAAATTTAGAATTGAGGAGTAATAAAAGATTTAATGATGAAATTGGTAAGCTTTCAGATACATTAAACTATATGGCAGAAGAGATAATAAAAAAGGATCAGCTGAAAAATGATTTTATATCTGCAGTTTCACATGAATTGAGAACTCCTCTTACTTCTATAAAAGGGTGGGCTATAACTTTAAATTCTGAGGATACAGATAAAGAAATACTCAAAGATGGGTTAAATATAATAGAAAAAGAAAGCGACCGACTCACAGGTATGGTAGAGGAACTTTTAGATTTTTCAAAATTTGTTTCAGGAAAAGTTAAATTAGAAAAAAGAAATATAAATATAAAAGAAATGGTAGAATATATTGATATGTATATGAGGCCAAGAGCTGAAAGAGAAGATATAATTTTCAACATAAACTATGAAGAAAATATACCCAATATAAATGTTGATATAAATCGAATGAAACAAGTACTTATAAACGTATTAGATAATTCATTTAAGTTTACTAATCCAGGTGGAAAAGTAGAATTGAATATATTTCAGGAAACTGACTATGTAGTGATGTTAGTACGAGATAATGGGTGTGGTATAAGTGAAGAGGACCTGCCTAAGGTAAAAGAAAAATTTTATAAGGGTAAAAGCAGTAAATCACAAAATGGTATAGGACTATCAATTTGTGATGAAATAGTAAAGCTGCATAATGGTATATTTGATATAAAAAGTGAGGTAAATAAGGGAACTGATGTGTATATAAAAATTCCATTTGAAGGCTAATTATTAAACTAAAAGTGATTAAGGGTAATCCGCTTAAGTATTATTATTTTGTATAGGTGAACATTATGAAAAAAATTATTTTTATAACAATTATTTTACTTAGCACTTTTATCGTGACTTCATGTTCTAGGGTTAAGGTAGATAATCCAGATAGAATAGTATCACCTAAAAGTGAAGATATCATCATAAAAGGAACTTGGGAAATTAGTGATTATAAAGTATTAAACAAAGATGGAGATAATGAAAAAGTTATAGAAAAATATATGAATGGAAAAGCTCAATTTGATTCTGAATTTTGTTCTATAGGAAGAGAATTTTGTATGTCTCCTAAATATAAATTGAAAAGGGTAGATATAGCTTATTATCTTTTATATGAATATAAAATAGACTATAGCTTTTTAAATATTAACAAGGATAAACCTATAGAAGTTATATCTATAAGTTCTTCAAATAAACCTTTCTATGATTTAATAAAATATAAAGATGATAAAATGATAGTTTATATTGATGGTGTATTTTTTTATTTAAATAAGGTATCAGTGAATACAGATAAATCAAGTGCAATGGATTCAAAGTATAAAAATAAGCCAAAAGAGACTACATCAAGGCATAATGGGTTTAATAGATGTGGGGTTATTATAGGATTAAAAAGTGAAAGAGATACAGATGAAGATGGAAATCTTGGTGAGGCAAATTATAGAACTTTGTGGATATCTTCTCATAATGAAAAAGTAAATAGTGTATATGAAAAACAAGATATATTTTTTCCAAGATTAAGTGGTTTTTGGACCGCATCTGTAAAAAGAAGCGATAATAATGGCTATATAAATGAAAATATAATTGTAAAACCACAAGATAATTTGCCCAGAAAACAGATTAACTATAGTTATGTTAATGAAAACAAAAATGTATTTAGAGATATAAAGTTTGTAGGTAATGATTATATTGCTACAGAATTTATTAAAACAGATCATAATTATGTTAATAATTTTAATATGTTTCAGATGCTCCCTGTAGATAACATAGAAAACAGTAAAGGGATAAAGATTTCTGAAATAACTGGAGAGGGCAGCAAAGAAATATTTATAAATTCTGCAAAGTCTGCTCTGTCTTCTCAAAATAAGGAGCTATTAAATAGATTAGATAAAGATGTAAAAGAGGAAAATTTCACCATGGTAAGAAGAAATGGACATTGGATAATGCTTGGTAAAATTAATCCTATTTTAAAAGAGGATGATGCATCTTTGGATTTTAATATAAATATATTACCACCCAAAAAGCTTATAAACTATGATGAGCTTTGTGTATCATGGAATACCATAAAATCTAAAATACCAGAAGCTACAGATGCTTATACTTCCCCTAATGAAAAAATTGCCTTGATAATCACAAAAAATTATATATATATTTATGACATTGAAGATAAGCATCTCTCAGATAAGCCTTTAAAGAAAATAAGAATAAATGAAGGTGAAAAAGTTATAATGGCAGAGTGGGCCTTGGGGAATTATTATGTAGAAAAATGGGATAAGGCTTTTAAAGAAGGAGCCAAAGAGATTAAAGAGTAAATCCTAGCATGATTTAATGAAATTACTTATAATTTATGCAAATTCCATGGTAAAATTAAGTTGTAATAATTACAACTTAATTTTATCACTATGATAGTACTATTTAATCATATACTAGAAATTTTGCGAATATTCGCAAAAATATTTGAAATATAGCTATTATTGGAATATACTATAGTTAATAGAAAATCTATTGATAAAATCTATAAAGGGAGGTTATTTTATGCCAGAGGAGTTTAAACTGGGATGTAAGAGACCACCAGTTAAAAAAGTAAACTTTAACGATGAAGAAGTTAGGGATGTTGTTTTAAAGGAGGAAAAGAAATCTATGGTTAGAGTAGGAAAACCTGCACCAGAATTTACAGCGTCAGGATTTTATCAAGGAAAATTTGCTAATTTTAATCTTTCTGAGTATAAAGGAAAATGGGTATTGCTTTGTTTTTATCCTGGCGATTTTACATTTGTTTGAGCTACAGAAATTTCAGCAGTTGCTGAAAAATATTCCGAATTCCAGAAATTGGGTGTAGAAGTGCTTTCAATCAGTGTAGATAGTTCATTTGTGCATAAAATGTGGAACGATCATGAGTTATCAAAAATGATTGACAAGGATATTCCTTTTGCTATGTTGTCGGATCAGGATGGCAGCATCGGAAGAATGTACGGAATTTATGATGAAGATAGTGGAGTTGAAACTAGAGGTAGATTTATTATTGATCCTGATGGAAACATACAGGCATATGAGGTACTTACACCTCCTGTAGGTAGAAATGTAGGTGAAGCAATCAGACAAATTAAAGCATTTCAACTTGTAAGAGAATCTGATGGAACAGAGGCTACTCCATCTGGGTGGAAACCTGGTAAGCAGACACTTAAGCCAAGCCCGGATTTAGTGGGAAACGTTTGGAAGGTATGGAATGTAAAAGAAGCTTTTGATGATTAATTTACTATGAATTTACTTAAAGATATTCAAACAATTAGCGTTAATCCAAGAAAAGCAGAATGTTTTATCTAAAAATAGGAGCTGAGCATTAGCGGTTTTACCGCTAATGCTACAACTCCTATTTTTCTTTAAAGTAATCACTTTTTATTATTTTATCTGCCAAATCTAAACCTCTTATGGCTCTAGCCTTTTCTTCCTCTGAAGGGACTTTTCCGTTTATAGTTCTATTTGTAAGCACGGAATAATCTCTGTTAGTTTTTAATAGATTACGTCCCATTACTGTATTTATATAATCTTTTTCATCTATACCCATAATGTAGCATAGAGTAGGCATAGTATCTATTTGTCCGCCAGTTACTTCAATTTTTTTAGGCTTATCATAATTTTTTTGGTATATGATAAGCGGTATATGATTTGTAATCTCTATCCACCAAGGTTCAGGATTTTTTAACTGAGCTAATTTATCGTTATAATATTTGTGAACTCCATTATGATCTCCAGTAATTACTACTACGGATTTATCTAGTAAACCAGACTTGTCCAGACTATCTAAAAACATACCTATCTGTTTATCTGTGTAATGAACACTTTCAAAATATCCACCAAGGTGATTTGAATTAAGTTCTTTATCAAGGCCTAATTCTCTATATTTTTCAGGTAAATCAAAGGGACCATGACTGGTAAGTGTCACCATAAAGCTGTAAAAAGGCTGCTTTTGATTTTCCAGTATAGGAACTATTTGCTTAAAATAAGATTCATCGCTGATACCAAGGCCAATAACTTCATCTACATTAAAATTAGAATAATCTACACACTTTTCAAATCCTATATTCTTTAGTCCTTCCATCCAGTTCCAAAAGGCTCCTTTATCAGGATGAATAGCTACAGTGGAATAATCCATAGCCTGCATAAGCTTTGGAAGAGAATTATAGGTAACATAAGGATGACTAAAGAAAGTACTGCCCTGTCTTAAAGGATACACTGAAGTATTAACCATAAGATCTGAATCAGAGCTTGTACCCTCGTTTACCTGTTCATTTATTTTAGGAAAATAAATGCTGTTTTTTAGTAGTCTATTTAAATTTGGTGTTATTTCTTTTCCTTGAACTGTTTGTCCTATTACAAAGTTTTCTAAAGATTCTACTTGTATTATTATCAAATTTTTTCCCTTGAATAAACCTTTATATTCATTATCAGGCAAATTTTCTTTATTTGCTTCAAACCACTCTTTAATCTCGTCCTTATCCTGCTGTGAAAGGTTTAGGGGTTTTGAATCTTTCCATACACTATAGGTGTTAAATACATGATAGCCTATAGGTGAAAAGAATTTTGTAGTTGAGTTAGGATCATACATTCCAAATAGATAGCTTTTGCTATGTTCCTTTTTTAAAACATTTATAGTAAAAGGCACATGACCTATAAAGCATATGCAGGATATAAAAATTACTACAAAATATAAAATTTTTCTTTTTCCCACTTCATATATGGGCTTAAGTTTTAAAAAGTATAGTAGAAACATGAATATAATATCTATTATAAACAGTATATCATAAGGACTCATCATGGAAAATATGCTTCCAGACAGATTGTCTAGATTAGCTGTTTGTTTTAATATGGTAAGAGAAGGAACTGTATTAAATCCTCTGAAGTACCATAAATCCACTAATATAACTATAGAAAAAAAGGTATTTGTGAACAATAAGTATTTGACTCTGCCTAAACTTTTAAATAAAAAGTAAAAGCACATAAATACTAGTATGAAAGCCGCATAATAGTTAAAAAAGTAGTAAGCAGAGGAATAACCTAAACTTAAATCTAAAGCATAACTATTCTTATTTAAAGTAAATCCTAAAAACAGTACAGATTTAAACATAAGAGATATCATGGTAAATATGAATAAACATATTCTTATTATTTTATTTTTTTCAATCTTTGGTGAACGTTTTACAACTAACATATTTTATACCATCCTTCTGTTATATTAAGTAGTCTAACAATAAGATTATAGTATAGAGTATTTTATAAATCAAATAATATGGCAAATGTACGTAATTATATATTATGTTATAACCTGGAGGTAAGCTATTATTACTAAAACCAATAGTACAGTGTAAAGCTATTGATAAAACCAATTATATACCCTAAAGGTTTAGTGATATAATTAAACATATTATAGATTATATCATTTTGAGGGGTGAAGTATTGTGATACATACTATCGATTGTAAAGGATTAAAATGTCCTCAACCAGTTATAAATACAAAAAAATATTTTGATTCCATTAATCAAGGAGAAGCTTGTGTAATAGTAGACAATGAAGTGGCTAAAAATAATATTTCTAAATTTGCAGAAAGTAATGGATTTAAATGGAAAGTTACAGAAGAGAATGGGCTTTATAATATAACTATAACTAAAGAAAATTGTGGGTGCCAGGTTATGGATTTTACTAAAAAGTTCACCATAGTCATCTCTACAGATAAATTAGGAGAAGGAGATGACACCCTAGGAGCAAATCTTATGAAAAGTTATCTTTTTGCATTATCTGAAAATGATAACATACCTACTGATATAATATTTTTAAATGGAGGAGTTAAGTTAACAACTGAGGGTTCTCCATGCATAGAAAGTATACAGAAATTAAAAGATAGAGGGGTTAATATATTAAGCTGTGGTACTTGCTTAGATTTTTATGGATTAAAAGAAAAACTACTAATAGGTGAAATATCTAATATGTATACTATAGTTGAATTGATGAACAAAGCTGAGAATACTATAAAGCTTTAATGGAAAGATTTTAAAGCGTCAGATAAATAATAAAAGGGAGTATGCAATATTTAATAGCATTCTCCCTTTTTTAATATATTAATTTTTTTACCCTCTATAGAATTCTTTTATTTTGTTACATACATAATCTACTTCATCCTCAGTTATTTCAGGATAAATTGGAAGGGCAAGAACTCTTTCGCACATTTTTTCAGTTACAGGGAAATCACCCTTTTTATGACCTAAATAAGAGAAGCATTTTTGAAGATGAAGAGGAACTGGATAGTATATAGAAGTTCCTATTTCATTTTTCTTTAAGTGTTCAGCTAATCCATCTCTATCTTCAGCTAGTATGTTAAATACATAATATACTTCCTTTTGATTGCCTTTAATTCCAGGTATAGTTATTTCACTTAATGTTTCAAGTCTTTCTTTGTACCATGCTGCAACTTGAGCTCTTTTTTCTATGGCTTCATTCATATATTTAAGTTTTACTCTAATTATAGCAGCTTGTATGGAGTCTAATCTTGAATTATATCCTATATAATCATAGTGATATTTCTTGGAAGCTCCGTGAACTCTATAAATTTTTGCTAGATTATAAAGTTCTTCATTATTGGTTATTATCATTCCGCCATCACCATAACCTCCTAAGGTTTTAGTTGGGAAGAATGAAAATATTCCATAATCGCCTACAGCACCTGAATGGGTATATTGGCTGCCATTTCCTTTCCATCTCATGCCAAAAGCTTCTGCGGCATCCTCAAGAACTTTTAAGTCATGATTTTTAGCTATTTCCATTATCTTATCCATATTACACATTTGACTAAAAAGATGGATAGGAAGGATTCCTTTAGTTTTATCTGTTATTTTTTCTTCTATGAGGTTTTCGTTGATATTAAAGGTATCCTCATCTATATCTACAAATACTGGTTTAGCTCCATGCTTTGCAAGACATGAAGTAGAAGCAAGGAATGTAAAAGGTGATGTGATAACTTCAGCACCATCTCTAAATCCTAATATATCAGAAGCTATAACCAATGCATCAGTCCCAGAAGCTACACCTACAGCATATTTAGCACCAGTGAAATGGCAGACTTCTTCTTCAAGAGATTTAACATGGCTGCCAAGAATGAATTGACCTGTTTCAATAACATTCTGAATAGCTGCATCTATTTCAGCTTTTCTTTTATGATATTCTCTAGTGGAATCAAAAAAATTAACTTTCATTATACACTGCACCCCTTAATTAAATATTTGGTTTACTATCTTAACTAGCTCTTCAGCAATATAATTAGCATCTTTTAAAGCTAAGGTAGAATAAACAGGTAGTGATATTTCATTGACATATTGATTATAGGCGTTTGGATAATCCTTTATATCATAGCCAAGATTTTTATATAAAGTAAACATAGGAAGAGGAATAAAGTGAACATTAGTGGATATTCCTTTATCAGCTAGCTTCTGAATTAATTCATTTCTCATAGTTTCATTGAATCCTTTTATTCTAAGCGGATACAAATGATAGGAGCTTTCGGTTCCCATATTGTCTTTAGTAAATGGAATTATAGCCCAAGAGTTTTCTTTTAATACCTTAGTATATGTATCAAATATGGCGGCTCTATGTTTTAACATGTCTTCATATCTTGAAAGCTGTATAAGTCCTAAAGCAGCACTCATATCTGTCATATTGCATTTAAATCCATCAGTTACTACGTCATATTTCCAGGCTCCAGCCTTCATTTTTGAAAAGGCATCTTTTGTTTGACCATGAAGAGAGGTAACTTTTAGGGCTTTAAATAAATCTTCATGACCTCCGAAGTTATTATCATTATAAGTTATGGCTCCACCTTCAGCAGTAGTCAAATTCTTAACTGCATGGAAAGAGAAAGTGTGAAAATCGCATTGACCTCCAACTTTAGTACCTTTGTACTTTGCACCAAAGGAATGAGCAGAATCGCAGAGAATTATAATATCTTCTCTACCTTTAGCTTTAAGTACCTCCTTTAGCTTATCATAATCACAAGGAACTCCTGCAAAGTCTACAGGCATTATAACTTTTGTTTTATCAGTTATAGCATCATATATACCTTCATAGTCTATAAAAAAGGAATCTTTTGATGTATCTACAAACTTAGGTTTTATTCCTCTATGAACTGCTACAGAAGAAGTGGCTGTATAGGTATAAGGTGTTGATATTATCTCATCACCTTCTTTTAAATCTAGAACCCTTAATACCAGCTCCATAGAAGCAGAGGCACTATTTAAGGCTAAAGCTTTATTTGTGCAGCAGTATTTAGCAAGTTCCTCTTCAAATTTAGCAAGTTTTGGGCCTGAAGTTATCCAGCCTGATTTTAAAACCTCTACAACAGCATCAATTTCAGCTTGAGTAATATCTGGAGGTGAAAATGGTATAACTTTGTTTTCCATTTAAAAATCAATCCTTTCTAATTTAAAATACTGTATATATTTAAAATCTAATATAGATTATTTTTTGCAGCAAGTAAAATATCCTGTATCCTTGGAAATATGTATTCCATTATTATGTTTAATTTCTTCTTCTAGATAACTATTTAAATTTTCTAAAACGGAATCTTTTATTATATGTTTAATATCACCAGGAAGAGAAAGTATATAATATATTATTGCCTCTTTTGAGGTTACAAATAAGCTGTCTTCATATCTATTTAGATCTACAGTGGAAAAATATTTTTCCAATATTTTTAAGCCATTTTCCAGTTGAAAACTTTTAGTTAAATCCACATAATTATAAGATGGATAAAATAGTTTTATTAGATCTCTAAGCTCTTTCATGTGGCTATTGCCTACTGTAGCACAATAGAATAAACCACCTTTTTTTAATACTCTTTGAACTTCCTTTAATCCTTTATCAATGTCTTTTAAGTGATACAAAACATGGCTTGCTATAATTATATCAAAGCTTTCATCTTTAAAAGGCAAATCTTCAGCATTACATTCTAGAAAATTAATATTTAGTTTGCTATCTTTTAAGTTAGACTTTGCATCTTTTAGCATACCTAAAGAAAAGTCTGTAAGAGTTAAATCTATATTATCTGGAAGGTTACTTAAATTTTTTCTCCACAATGTTCCATCTCCGCAGCCTATTTCTAGAACTTTTAAGTTTTGAAGAGGAGAAAGATTTTTAAAAAACCATTCATGCCAACCTTCCTCATTGGTAGAAAATAGCTCATGTATGTTTATTCGCTGTCTTAAATTATAAGAATTATTGTATTGTTTTATCCAGTTATTATGGGAATTTATGGCTTCTATGATTTGAATATAACCATCTACATCTATAGGATTTTCCTTTGAAGCTAACAGTAAAGCTTGGTTTATCGAATCAGAAATTTCTTGCATATGCTTAATTTTATTTTCTATTATTTCTCTTTGTAATTTTAAAGAAGTTATAAAATCTTCTTCTTTTAAGTCTTTTTTCATTGTTTTAGCTATTTGTTCTAAAGAAAAACCAATAAATTTTAATGTAAGTATATTTTGAAGTTTCTTAAAGTCTTCAATATCATATAGTCTATGACCTTTTTCATTTCTGTATGATGGTTTTAAAAGATCTATTTTATCGTAGTACCTTAATGTTTTAAGAGTAACACCAGCTTTCTTACTAAACTCTCCAATTGTAAAAAGGCCTTTATTATCCAAAAAAATCACCTCTTTACTATTATAGTCTAATACATGACCTAAGGTAAGGGTCAATAGTTTTTTTGAAAAATTTATATAAATAATTTATGTAAAATTAATAAATAGTTTAAAGAGGTTGCTTTAAAATGATTTAATTATCATTAAAAAGCAACCTCTTTTTTATGGATTGTAAGCTTCTAAATATTAAAATTTGAAAGTAATTTTATAACATATTTTTATAAAACGTATTTATATATAAGAAGAAAATGACTTAAACTTCCAAGTAGTACCATGATATGAAATAGCTCATGAAAGCCAAATTTTTTTGATATATTAGGCAGCTTTAAAGCATAAATAACACCACCTATAGTGTAAAATATTCCTCCCAAAAATAACCAAGTAAATCCTCTTAAAGAAAGAGATTTAGAAAGTGGAGAAAATGCTAAAACTGCTACCCAACCCATGATTATATAGAACAAGGTAGAAATCCATCTAGGACTGTTAAACCACACCATTTTAAATAATATTCCAGCTAAAGCCATTGACCATACGGTAATAAGTATAGCCCATCTCCAAGAACCTTCAAGCAATATCATACATATGGGAGTATAGGTTCCAGCTATTAATATAAATATCATAGAATGATCAAGTTTTCTTAAAAATTTTATAACACCTTCTGAAGAAATTACAAGATGGTAAACAGAACTAGCAGTATATAAAAATATAAGGCTGAGTCCAAATATTATAGCAGATGTTGTAGCAAGCGAGTTATAACCTTTACTTAAAGCTTTTATAATTAAGGCTATAAGTCCTACTAAAGATATTATTGCTCCAAAGAGATGAGTAAATCCGTTAACAGGCTCTCTAAAATACTTTTCCATATTATCATTCCTCCTACAACAATACATAGTTTTTAAAACTATGTATTAATATATTAATATTTTATTACCTTATCTATAAAAAAACAAATTCAATAAAACATTGATAAGAAAGATTAATTTGTTTATACTTGAAAATTCTCCAATTTGCTATTAATATATAAATTATAAAATAAAAATATTACAACATATAGTATTTCAAACTATGTGAAAAATATTCATATAAGGAGAGAAGTTATGAATTATAATAAACAGGATATTGATAAAATAATTGAAGAATTAAAATTAGATGAAAATATAAAATATGAAGAGATTCCATCCATAGATTTATATATGGATCAAGTTATAACTTTATTTGAAAATAATCTTCAAGGTTCAAAGAGAAATGAAAAAGATAAGATACTTACTAAAACTATGATAAACAATTATGCAAAAGATAAACTGTTTATGCCTGTTAAAAATAAAAAGTATTCAAGAGAACATATTATACTTATGATACTCATATATGCTTTAAAACAAAATTTGTCTATATCTGATATAAAAGCTCTTTTTACAGAATTGGTTTTAAGAGTGGAAGAAGATAAAGATAGCGTGGATTTAGAAAAAATATATAAAGCATTTTTAAAAATTAAGGAAAGTGATGAAATACAATTTAAAAAATCAGTGGAAGATAAATTTAATATTATAGAAGATCAGTTAAGGAATTTAGATAAGGGAGAAAATAACTATGAAGGCTTACTTCTTTTAGTACTATCTTTAATAAATAGTGCTAATATGTATAAAAGATTAGCGGAAAGTATCATTGATGAGTGCTTTAGCGAGGAAAAATAGCAGCATAAAATGGTCATCTTAAAGTATGATTATGATTTAAGATGACCATTAATTTATTTATCATTTTTAAAACTAATCCATCCTCTTCTATTTAGATATCTTATATATAATATAAGTCTGTCATAAATAGGTTCACATTTGCTTCCAAATTTGTTGTAGAGTTCTTGACCTATATCATAAATAGTTTTTTGTCCATCTATTAAAAGCCAAACTTCAGAACCAAGTTCATCTAATTCTAGATCACTTACAGAAGGTTTTTTTACTAGCCATCTTGTGAATTTTTCCAAAGGTTTATCGTGATGAAATATTAAATATACTTTACCTTGCTTTACTTCATAGAGATCATGTTTTTTTTGTGGAACATATAATAAAAAATTATCTGATTCTTTTGATTCAGTATTTTTACTCATTATATACCTCCTGGTAATTTTAAAGGAGAGCGGTGTATAAAATGCTCTCCTTATATTAAGATTATTCTTTCACTGTATATCTATAGAAGCCGATGGAGAATATTAGTAAGAATACTGCAGCTGTCCATGGGTTAGCTGCCAAGGTTGGGAATAGTTTCACACCTATAGCAACCTGCTTATCCCATCCAAAGCCGGCAATTATTGCTATAAGTATTCCTATCAAGGCATCTCCAGCAACTAAACCAGAAGCTGTAAGCACTCCTTTTTCATTGTGAGTTTTAAGGGCTTCATCATTTTTCTTGAATTTCTTTTCAACTAAAACTCTTAATATTCCTCCTATTAGAACTCCTGAACTTAAGTTTATTGGAAGATATAGACCAAGAGCAAAAGGTAGTACTGGAATTCCCATAAGCTCACACATAACTGCTAGTGTCATACCTGATATTACTAGGGTCCAAGGAAGCTTTCCACTCATAACTCCCTGAACTACCATAGCCATCATATTTGCTTGAGGAGCAGGTACTTTATCGGAGCCTATACCATAGTTTGCATGAAGCATTAATATTACTGCACCTATAACAGCACAAGAAGCAGCCACAGATATAAACATACCTATCTCTATTTTTTTAGGTGTTCCACCAACTATAAAATTAGCTTTCAAACTTTGAGCTACACCACCTGCTATAGCTGTAGCTACACAAACTATAGATGCAGCTATTATAGCAGCAAGCATTCCTTTATCACCTATTACATTTGCAATCTTTAATATGCCTGCTATAAATAGTAAGGAAGCAATGGTCATACCAGAAATAGGATTATTAGAAGTACCTATAAGTCCAACTATTCTTGCAGATACTACTGCAAAGAAGAAAGCACATATTATTCCAAGTAAAGCTCCAAGCCAGCCTGTACCAACAGTTTTTGGCATTATCCAGCATAATACAAAAACTAAAATAGAACCAGCTATAACCCAAGTGATTGGTAAGTCTTCATCTTTGCTATTACCATCATTTACTTTTATTCCAGATAAAGCAGAATTAAAAGATTTGATAATAGTAGGCATAGATTTTGCAATGCTTATAAGACCACCGGCTGCAACTGCACCAGCCCCAATATATTTAACATAGAATTTAGATATTTCACCAGCACTCATTTCGGCTATTACTTTAGAGGATGGGAATAAAGCAGTTGTTACTCCAGAACCAAAATATTTTATTAGAGGAACTAAAGCAAAGTTAGCTACTAAAGCACCAGCAAACATATACATAGCTATTTCAATGCCTACAATGTATCCAACTCCAAGTAAAGATGCCATAGCATCTATACCAAATATAGTTCCGTGAAAAGGTTTTATAGTCCAGACAGGGGATTCAACCCAAAATTGAAATCCGCCAGATAAAAATTTGTAAATTCCTCCACCTACAAGACCTGTCATCATGTGCTTAAAACCAGCTCCACCTGCACTACTGTTTACAAGCACTTCAGCGGTAGCCATACCTTCAGGGTATACTAGTTTACCATGTTCTTCAACAGTTAAATACTTTCTTAAAGGAATTACAAAAAGGATTCCTAGAAGTCCGCCAAATAGAGATACAACAATGATAGTAGTTAACTTTAATTCCATCCCTAAAACGATGACTGCAGGAAGTATAAATATAAGTCCGCCAGCTAAAGATTCTCCCATAGAAGCCATAGCTTGTATCATATTAGCTTCTAGTATGTTGTTTCTTTTAAATAGTCCTTTTAGTATGGTAGTAGACAATATAGCAGCAGGTATTCCAGCAGCAATAGTCATACCAACTCTTAATCCTAGATAAGTGTTAGCAGCACCAAAAATGATTGCAAAGATACATCCAAATATTATGGATACAAAAGTAATTTCCGGCATGGCATCTTTAGTAGAAACATAAGGAATATAGTCTTTACCAGGTACGTCACCATAAGCACCACTTGATAGTCCTTTTTTTTCTGCCATTTAACTTCCCCCTTTTAATATTGATTTATACTAAAATATATTAGTAACATAAAGTTAAAATGATACCATAATTATACATAAAGTTAAGCATAAAAATCAATAAAAATTTTCAATATAGAATATATTTATAATATTCTGAATCATTAAGGGGAAAATATTGTATATAAGATTTCGTAGCAACTATCTCTTTGTGATATAATTTCATTATATATAGATATTATTTTTTTGCATTGGAAAATTTCGGGAGGTGAATTTGTGATAGTAGGTACTGCTAAAATATATATGTCAGCTAATTGGGTACATTCATTGAAAGAAAAAAGAATGATAGTAAAGAGCATTGTTGAAAAGGTTAGAAATAAGTTTAATGTTTCTATAGCTGAAGTAGATTACCAAGATTACCATCAAAGCATTGTACTAGGAATAACCTGTGTAAGTAATGATACAAAGCATGCTCAAAGTATGATACAAAATGTGATAAATTATATAGAGGACAATTGTGAGGCTACTATAGATGATGTGGATATAGAAATGCTGTAAAATATATTTTCTAATTATTAAAAAACTGTGCTGTAAATTTAATTATTTATGGTACAGTTTTTATGTGTTTTGCAATAATTATTATTAAATGATAATGATAATTGACTTCTATATAAAAATTGTATACAATATAAATATCATAGTATATAAATACATATGTTGATATTATTACTAAAAATTTAAATATAAAAAATAATTATAGAAGTGAGGTGCTAAAACATGAAATTAAATATATTAATTGGCGGTACGGCAGGACAAGGGATGGATACTCTTAGTGATTTATTAGAAAGATTTTTAATGAAAAAAGGTTTTTATGTATTTTCTAATAAAGATTATATGTCTAGAGTAAGAGGAGGACATAATTTTACTCAAATAAGGTTTGGAGATGAACCTATTTATTCTCATTGTCCTCAATTAGATCTCATAGTAGCTTTAAATAAAGATACTATAGATATTCATTTAGATAGATTAAATAAAGACGGAATAATAATAGCTGATGAAAATATAGACTTTGAAGATTCTAGAGTGAAGAGATTACCTCTTATGAAAACTGCTAAAGAATTAGGTTTACCTAGAGCTTTTGGTTCTGTAGCTGCAGGAGCTGTAGTAAAGTATTTTGGTATATCTCCAGAAAGTATTGAAAATTCCTTTAATAAGAAGTTCGATGAAGAAATGATAAAAACTAATGTAGAGGCGTTTAACAGAGGATATGAGCTAACAGAAGCGAAGTATTCTTTAAAGAAAGGAAATCTAAAGAATAGTATGCTTATAAATGGAAATAATTCCATAGCTTTAGGAGCTTTAGCAGGAGGAATATCTTTTTATTCTGCTTATCCTATGACACCAGCCACAAGTATTATGACATATTTGTCAAAAAATCAAGTAGAGGCGGGCATAGTAGTAGATCAGGCAGAGGATGAAATAGCGGCTGTAAATGCGGCTATTGGAGCTTCTTATGCAGGGGCTAGAGCTATGACAGGATCTTCAGGGGGAGGGTTTTCTCTTATGGTAGAAGCGCTTGGACTTTCAGGCATAACAGAAACTCCTTTAGTAATAGTAGATTCTCAAAGACCTGGTCCAGCAACTGGACTTCCTACAAGAACAGAACAAAGTGACTTAAGCTTTTTACTTACAGCTTCTCATGGAGAATTTCCTAGAATGGTTATAGCTGTAAGAGATCCAGAAGATGCATTTTATCAAACCGCAAGAGCTTTAAATATGGCAGACAAATATCAAACACTTGTACTTTTGCTAACAGATCAGTATCTAGCTGATTATAATAGAACTGTCCCCAAATATGATTTAAATAAGGTAAAGATAGAGAGATATATATCTGGATCAGAAGTTTTAAAAGAAGGGGAAGAATATAAAAGATATAAGCTAACAGAAAATGGGGTTTCTCCTAGGTTAATTCCAGGAAAAGTAGAAGGTCAGATAGTTTTAGTAGATAGTGATGAGCATACTGAATATTCCCATATAACAGAGTCGGCAGAAGTTAGAAATCAAATGATGGAAAAGAGGATGAAAAAGCTAGAATTAATAAAGAAAGAAGTTTTAGAACCAGAATATTTTGGAGAAGAAAATCCAGAAATACTTCTTATAGGTTGGGGTTCAACTTATGGAGCACTAAAAGAATCTGTAGAAATGCTAAATAGTGAGGGTTTAAAAGTAGGTGCATTATCTTTTGGAGATATATATCCTTTACCTGAAAAGTTATTAATGAAGTATTCGAAAAAAGCTAAGAAACTAATAAATGTAGAACAAAACTTCACAGGGCAGTTAGCAAACCTTATAACTCAAGAAACAGGTATTAGCATGAATAGCAGCATATTAAAATATGATGGAAGGCAGATTAGTGCTATAGAAATTTACTCTAGAATTAAAGAGGAGGTGCTATAAATGTTAGATATAAAATTGTATAATACTCAGGATGAAAATGCATGGTGCCCTGGCTGTGGTAACTTTGGTATATTAGATGCTATAAAAAAAGCAGCAGCAGAACTTGAAATAAAGCCTGAACAATTAGTAATGGTATCTGGAATAGGTCAAGCTGCAAAGACTCCACATTATATAAGAGCTAATGGATTTAATGGACTGCATGGCAGAGCACTTCCACCAGCTCAAGCTATTAAGATGGTAAATAAAAATCTTAAGGTTATAGTAACTGGAGGAGATGGGGATGCTTATGGAGAAGGCGGCAATCATTTTTTACATGCTCTAAGGAGAAATGTAGATATAGTACAGCTGGTCCACGACAATCAGATATATGGACTAACTAAAGGTCAAGGCTCTCCTACTACAGCTCTAGGTCAAAAAACCTCTATGCAATTTGAAGGGGTGCATATATATCCTTTAAATCCTATTACAACTGCTATAAGCGGAGGAGCTACCTTTGTTGCAAGAGCTTTTTCAGGAGATAAAGACAGGTTAGCAGAATTAATAAAAGCTGCTCTAAATCATAAAGGATATGCCCTTATAGATATACTTCAGCCTTGTGTAACCTTTAATAAGATAAATACTTATAAGTGGTATAAAGACAGGATATATTATCTTGATGAATCTTATGATGCATCTAATAAGATGCTGGCTCTTCAGAAAGCAGAAGAGTTTGGTGATGAAGGAATTCCTTTGGGAATTATATATAAAGAAGAAGGTAAGGCCACTTATGAAGAAATGCATCCAGTGCTAAATAAAGGTATTAGCTTAATAGATAGAAATTGGGAACCTAGAGAAGCAGAAAAGTTTTTAGAAGAATTTATGTAATTAATATTTAAAGATATTTAAAAGAATATAATACCTATCAAAACTTATGACTATTGATAGGTATTTTTTTTATAAGAAATTTATATAAATTTGAATATTTTTATAACAATTTTGATGAATATTGAATAATATAGATTAGACAGAAAAGCAAGGCAAAATAAAAAAATTAACGGAGGAGGAGTAAAAAGTGGAGGACAGAAAAGATAGCTGCTTTTGCGGAAAAGTTCATTCTGAAACATTACCCATGTGTACTGGAATAAATGTAACACCTACTGGAACTACAGGTCCACTTATAGCTAAAATACCAGTGGTATTGGCTGAAAAAGACATTCAGATAGATGTAGAAGCAGATATAGAATTAAAAGAAGAATTTTTTGAAATAAAGAGAATTAAAAAGAATGTATTCTTAACTCAATGCAGATTATTACCAACTGCTGGTCAAAGGGATTGTAAGACTGGTAATTTAATATCTGGTAAATTGTTTTTAAAAGGTTTTGTAGAGAAAAATTTTGAATATGCTACAGTTAAATGTTCTACAAAAGATGTAGTAAGTGGGGATATAAAGCACACCACAGTAAAAGTTCCATTCCATTGTGTTACAGAAGTATTCTATGATAGACAGCCGGTACTTTCTTTTAAAAATGGACCAAAGGAATTAGATTCATTTTTCGTAAAATGTGAAGACTGCAAACATTGCGATGATGAATGGATGGGAAAGAATCCTTGCCAAACAGATTTCGAAGAAACCATATTCTTTGTAGAAAAGCCTTTCTGTGAATTAGTATCAGCAAGAATAATTGAAGCTGATATTAATAGAGAAGAAGAAAGAGAAAAGGGAGACTGTGTAGAGACTTTTGATAAAGTTGTAGAAAAAATGGTTGTATTTTTAAGAGTTAAAGTGTTGCAGCTTCAACAAGTTAGAATATCATAAATTAATAAAGAGGCATAAAACTTTGTATAGGGTTTTATGCCTTATATATAATTGTAGGGAGATAGATATGAAAAACTATATTTATTGTAGAAGAGCTAACCCTATTAACATTCAATTTATATTAGAGCAACTACTTATTATATTACTACTGATTAAATTAATGGAGTTCTATTTAAAACTTATTAAACTAGCTATTATATATAATTATTTAAAACAAAACAAAAACGATCTGAGAAAAAATGAAGAGAAAAACAATAGTAACTGTGAAAAAAATGAGAAAAGCCATGTTAAAAAATGTATGAAAGAAGAGATTATTTCCTCAAAAGAGAACATAAATATAGCACAGGATATAAATCATAAAAAAAATTTAGTGAATTTGCCTATAGTCATAAATAGTAATATATCTTATATACCTATATATAAGTCCCTTTACTTTCCTATGGATAAATCTTTAATAAAAACTGTAAAAAATAGTATATGTCTTGATAGCTTGGATATAATTCCATCTAGTAAATCAGAAGAATTGATATTATTTATGAAAGGTACATTAAAAACTACTGTAGAATACTATGATAAAGTAGAAGGAACATTAAAATTTTCTATATATTATGATGATTTTATAGGTAATACTTCAGTTATCTGTTACAGAGCATACAACCACTATGAAGATATAAATTATACGTTGAATGCTGCAGAGGTATTTACCAGCGTAAGTTTAAAAGATTGCAAAGAAAAAGGAGAAAAGGGCTGTATCATAGAATTAAAGGCTTTAGGTAAACTTTTTATTTGCCTAAGTGAAAAACAATATATAGAAATGAGTGTATAAAAATATAATACTGCATAGGTGATTTTAATTTTTAAAACATTAAGAACTCAAAGTATATAATTTATATATAAGCTTTAGAGTTCTTTTTTAGTAAAAAATTTATTGTAAGTTATAATGAAAATTTAATATCATTTATATATGAAAAAATATGTAGTTGTTGTATAATAATGTTGATTATATAATAATTTGGGGTTGGGGTTAACATGGGTAAGGTAATACTAGTTATTATTGCTTTTTTCTTCATATTTGGAGGAATAGACTATGTGTTAGGAAACAGATTAAAGGTGGGGGAAAAGTTTGAAGAGGGGTTAAAAACTATGGGGCCACTTGCCATAGCTATGATAGGTATTTACTCTTTGTCTCCTTTACTTGCAAAAGCTATAGCATTTATAGTAAAGCCTATATCTAAAACGTTTTCAATAGATCCATCTTTATTTCCTGCTATGCTGTTATCTACGGATATGGGAGCCTATCAGTTATGTAATAGTTTAGCTCTTAATAAAGATATGGCATTGTTTTCTGGTATAATTCTATCTTCTATGTTAGGATGTACCATAAGTTTTACCATTCCTATGGCTATAGGTATGATACCAAAAAAAGATCAAGTGTTTTTTTCAAAAGGAATTATGGCTGGTATAATAACTATTCCAATTGGATGTTTCATAGGTGGAATGTTTCAAGGTATAAATATATTAGTTTTAATTTGGAATATGACGCCTATAATAATAGTATCTCTGCTTTTATCTATAGGACTTATAAGATTCCCTAATAAATTAATAAAATTTTTTACTATATTAGGGAAAGGAATAGTAGGCATAAGCGTTATTGGTCTAATTATACAAGGAATAGATGTGATTTTGGGTATAAAATTAGTTGAAGGGTTGATACCTGCAGATGAATCTATTGCTGTAGCAGGAAAGATAGCCTTTGTACTTGGTGGAGCATATCCTATGATATCCGTAATAAGTAGAGTATTTAAAGAGCCTTTTAGAAGACTGGGCAGGAGATTTGGATTAAATTCAATATCTGTAGTTTCTTTATTAGGGAGTTTAGCTAGTAACTTGTTAGTTTTTGCCAATTTTAAAGATATGAATGCAAAAGGAAAGGTAGTATGTACTGCCTTTAGTGTAAGCGGAGCATTTGTATTTGGGGGGCAGATGGGATTTGTTTCAGCTAAAGAACCAAAGCTTTTGGGCATATTTATAATATCCAAATTAGTAGCAGGCATATCTAGTGTACTTATGGCTAATGTGATTTTTGCCAAAGATTTTAACTCACAAGAAGATGGAGATGTATTGCAGGAAGAATTAAGTTACTGGTAAAAAAAGTCATTACTTTTTAGTTCCATATCTAAAATATATTTGTTTTTCATCCAGTTTAGTATTTTATCCATATCTTCAGTACTTGGTAATGTATTCTTTCTGTATTCAGGCAAAGATATTGAATTTATAATTTGTTCTGTATAACCTAATTTTTTTATTATGAGGTGTTTATATTTAGAAAGAGAATCTTTATTTGCTATGTCTACAGCTTCATCATAAACTTTATAAAATTTAGTTAAACTGTCTTTTTTTTCATCTATAGATTTTTTAGAAAATGCAGTAACACCTAATTTAATATTAATATTTTTAGAATCTAATAAGGTATAACCTCCATTGTTGATGGCTAAAGAAGAAGATGGTTCTTCCAGCAAAGCTGTATCAGAAACTTTTCTTTTAAGCATAGAAACTCTTATAGGAACTTGAGACATATAATCTTTAGTTATAGAGTAAGCAGGTATATTGTAATTTTCCATAACAGTGTCAAATATGTATTCTTCCGCAGAATTCTTTGGAAGTACAGTTTTAGTCCACTTTAAATCATCTAAAATAAATAGATCTCCTTTTTTTCCAGCTATAAGTCTGTAATTGCTATCAGTAATACCGGTTATTTTAACGTCAATGCCATCTTTTCTTAAAAGAGCCACATTTACCATATCTGTAACTATTCCATCTATATAACCTTTTTTAAAGGCCTCATCTCTATCTTGAGTGTTTCTATAGGTCATGATATTAACGTCTAAACCATTGTTTTTAAATAAATTTTCTTTTTCTGCTATCCACAAAGGTACATCATCTATCCCAGGAACTATGCCTACGGTCAGGCTGTCTTTAGAGCTATCCTTTTTTCCATAGGATTTGAGTGCAGGAAAAGCAAAAATCAATACTAAAACTAGAACAAGGATCATGCTGATTACTTTTTTCATTATTGTATCCCCCATTTGGTTATGTAGTTATTTATTATAAATGTAATAAATTTGTTATATATAATCCACTTTTGCACAAATGATTACCAAGGAATTAACCTATACAATATTTTATATCATAAGTTTGGTTAAAGAACAATATAGAAATAGCAGTTTCTAAATCAATTCTTGCAGGTTTATATAGTTCTTCTATAATGTAGTGCATAGTATGATAGCCATGATAATAATTTTAAAAAGTCACAAAATTATTTAAATTTTATTAATAAAGTTTTAACAAATATTATTTTGGATATTATGCAATATTTTAGAGAAATTATTAATATATATAAGATAAGCAAATATATTTTTATATTTCGAATATTAATAAAGTGTAAATAAGTACTTTTTGTCTATTGACATATTGTGTGCAAGGAATATAATGGGATTATATTATACTGATCAGTGCAAAAAACGCACTAGCATTTGGGGGGATTATTAATGGGTATAAAAGAAACTGTTGAAAAAGGAGCCAAAGAGGCTACTTTAGCAGCAGCAGCAGAATTGCTTGAGAGAAATCCAGAAAAAAATGTAGACAAAATTTTTAGTCTGGTAAAAAAATTAGCAAAAGATGAGGACTCAAAGAGGCAGATAGACGATGTTTATGGATACTATAAAGATATGCCTTCAGTACATGAATATATTCAGCACATTTTGACATCTACAGATAAGAGATGTTTAAAGAAGTTTTTTATGAACTTCCTTGGAAATGCAACTTGGTATGGAGTACCTAAAAGAGCTAGATACCTAGAAGGTGAAGATACAAAAATACCATTTGTATTATTAATAAGTCCATCTATGAGATGTAATTTAAGATGTATTGGATGTTATGCAGCAGATTATGACAAACATGAAGGATTAAGTTTTGAAGAAGTAGACAGAATAGTGGGAGAAGCAAGAGACCTTGGAATACACTATATAGTTGTATTAGGAGGGGAACCTTTCTTCAATGAATTCATGTTAGATATCTATGAAAAGTATGATGATATAATGTTTACACCATTTACTAATGGAACATTATTTAATGAAAAATTAGCTGATAAGCTACAGCAACTAGGCAATGTTATGCCAATGTTCTCTCTAGAAGGATTCGAAAAAGAGACAGATATTAGAAGAGGTAAAGGTACTTTTGCTAAAGTAATGAATGGAATGGATCTTCTAAAAGAAAAAGGAATCCCATTTGGAGTATCTTCAGCTACATCAAGATATAATATGGAAACAGTAACTTCAGATGAATTCATAAATATGCTTATTGAAAAAGGTGCATTAATGAGTTGGTACTTTATATACATGCCAATAGGAGATGCTCCTAATATAGATTATATGCTAACTCCTGAGCAGAGAATAGAACTTGGAAGAAGAACTCGTAAGATAAGAACAACTATGCCTTATTTTACAATAGACTTCTTCAATGATGCTCCATATGTAGGAGGATGTATTTCAGGTAAATACTATTGCCATATTAATTCAAATGGCGATGTAGAGCCATGTATATTTGCTCACTTTGCCTGTGATAATGTAAGAGAAAAGAGTTTGCTTGAAGTATTTAGAGGACCTTTCTTTAAGGAACTAAGAAAGCGTCAGCCATACAATGATAACTTGTTATTACCATGTATGATGATAGATAACCCTAACCAAATAAGAGAAATAGTTAAAACAGTAAATGCGCATGCTACAGAACCAAGTGCAGAGAAAATGATAAATGATGAAGAGTTTATGAAAGAACTTGATAATTTGGCAGCTTCATTTAAGCCTTATGCTGAAAAAGCATGGGAAGAAGATTTCAATTGCACTGGTAACTATAAGATGTCAAAAGGCTAAACCTTATAATAAAAATAGCTCTAGAAATTTCTGGAGCTATTTTTATTTTTTGTGGCAGTTTTGTAAGTAAAAAGAATAATACACACAATTTTTTATTAATATTGTATAATTAAAATGGAAGGCTTCTTCAAACCTTAAATAAGGTTATTATTTAATTTCTGGAAATTTGCCCGATTAGCATAAATATTTTACAATTTATATGATAATAAGTATAATTTTATTAGTATGTCACTTTAAAAGAAAAATTAGAGTGTAAATTAGCTAGTAAGGAGGAAACAGCAGTTGTTAAATATATTTAAAATCATAATATTGGTTGTAATTGCTATAGGTATAATATATGTTTCCTACATGACATTGAGTGTTTATTCTCCTAAAGAAAAAGAAGAATTAACCATATATGGAGATGGGAAAGAAAAAATAAAAACGGATAAATGTTTTAAGCTCATTACTTTTAATATAGGATATTGTGGGTTAGACAAAGGCCAAGACTTTTTTTGGGATGGAGGAACCATGAGTAGATCCAGCAGCAAAGAACAGACTATAGTTAACTTAAATAACATAACAAATTTTTTAATCAGTGAACATCCTGATTTTATTTTTCTTCAAGAAGTGGATACAAAATCTACAAGAAGCTTTAATATAAACGAAGTGGAAATATTTAGAAAAACCATTTCAGATTACCAGTCAGCTTTTGCCATAGATCACAAGGTTAATTGGGTACCTTATCCATTAAAAAGACCTTTAGGAAGTACAAAAGCAGGACTTATGACTTTCTCTAAATATAAAGTTAACAGCAGTATAAGATTTAGTCTACCAGGAAAGGGAAAATGGCCTAAAAAGATATTTGACCTGGATAAATGTTTTCTTGAATCAAGGATAATGGTGGAAAATAATAAAGAGCTGGTAATTATAAATACGCATTTAACTGCTTTTGATAAAGGGGCCAGAGTTAGAGAAAGACAGTTATTTATGTTAAAAATGCATATAATTAAAGAATATAAATTAGGCAATTATGTGTTAGTGGGGGGAGATTGGAATTATTCCTTACCAGATACAAATCCGTATGCTTTTAAAAGTAAGGAATCTTGGCCATATTGGTTATATAAAATGCCGGATAGTTTTAAACCAAATCATTATTCTTGGGGAGTGAATAATGAATATTATACAGTAAGAACTAATTCTAAACCTTATATAGAAGGAGAAAATTTCACAGCTATTATTGATGGTTTTCTTGTAAGTGATAATATAGAAATTGTGAGAGTTTATAACCATAGATTAGAATTTGAAAATAGTGATCATAATCCTGTAGAGATAATATTTAAATTAAAACCCACTGCATAAATTATTAGATAAAGGGTGAGAGATTTTGAAAAAAACATATAAGCTGTTAGCATTACTTTTAATCATAAGTATTTTATTGTGTTCTTGCAGTTCAACTACTAATATGGATAATAATATTAAAAATGAAATAGAAGGTACCATAACTTTGTGGAGCCATGGCAGCTATTATGAATATTTAAAATATGCTTCTAAAAAGTATATGGAATTACATACTAAAGCTAAAGTAGAAGTAAAGGATGTAGATTCATCTTATATGGATGAGAACTTTCCTAAAGTATTGGAGGGAAAACGCACTGGTCCTGATTTAGTGGTAATGTCCTGTGAAGAAGTTCAATACTATAGTGCTAAATATCCTTTGGCTTTTCGTGAAATGAATGAATTTATAGCTCCTTACAGGGATAATGTGAATAAGCAGCGGTTAGAAAAGATAGTTATAAATGATAAGGTTATGGCTTTACCTTGGGATAATTTACCTGTAACTTTATATTACAATGCAAATTTGATAAAAAAATATGGGATAGACCCAGAATCTATGAAAACTTGGAAAGATTTCATAAAGGCAGGTGAGGTTCTTTATCAGAGTAATAAAGGTCAGGTTAAATTAATAGGCTATGATAAGGATATTTATTCTATGTATCAGCTGCTTTTAAGTCAATTAAATTTAGGTGTATTTAATGAAAGTGGAGAATCAAATGTAAATCAAGAAAAGTCTGTCAGAGTGCTTGAACTTATGAGAGAACTGAACTCAAAATCTTTTATAGATTTTTCTAAAGATGATAAAGAGTTAATAGATAAGATTAAAAACCAGCAAATAGCTTTTACTATTTCCTCTAATCTTATAATAGATCCTCTGGAAGAAAATTTTAGAGAAGACAATAATAAATTGGGTATGATGGCTCTTCCAGCCTTTGAACCTGGTGGAAATAGAAGTGCTTCTTATTCAGGAAATAACATGATGATGTTAGAGTCTACAAAGAATGTAAAACTCTGCGAAAGCTTTATGAAGTTTGCTTTAATTGATAAGGAGAATTTGATAGAAGGTATTAAACAATTTTCTATCTTATCGGTGTATAATAAGGTAAATACTGATGCTATATTTGATGAACCCTACGAGATACTTTTAGGATTTAGACCTTGGCGGTTTCTTGAGAGGATTCAGAAAGAAGCTTTTAATATAAAGTATACTTATAAACAATTTTCTATGAAAAAGAATATGAAGGACATAATAGAAAAACTTATAACAGGTAATGAAAATATAAGAATAGAAGTTGAAAAGATAAATAAGGATTTAGAAAAACTAGGTAAATAGAAACTCCTATCAAAAGTATATAACCATTGATGTGTTAAAAACAGGTGTCTCAAAACAAAAATTGAGACACCTGTTTTTATACATTTAAAGACTCATATACTTTTAGAGTAAGAACAGCAGTTTTTTCCCAAGAAAAATCTTTAGATCTATTTAGAGCCTTTTCTGAAAAATCCATTCTTTTATTATGGTCACACATCATAATGCAGAGAGCTTCTGAAATGCTTTCACAATCATAGGGGTTTATTAGAATTCCTGCATCACCTATAACTTCAGGTATAGAGGATAAAGATGAAGCTATAACCGGTGTACCGCAGCTCATGGCTTCAAGGGGTGGAAGCCCAAAGCCTTCATAGAAAGAAGGATATACAAAACAGCTGCAAGCATTATAGAATATTGGAAGCCAATGTTCTTCTACAAACCCGGTAAATATCACTTCATCCTTAAGTTTTAAAGATTCTGTAAGGCCCAAAAGGGATTTTGCTTCATCTTTTATGGAACCAATTATTACTAATTTGCAGTTGGAGTTAAAATTCTCATAGGATTTGTGGAAAGCTTTAATAAGACCAGCTACATTCTTTCTAGCGCTAAAACCTCCAAGATATAGTATAAAATCACTATCTATATTAAAATGTTGTTTTAATTCATTTTTACAAAAGTTTTTATCTAAGGGTTTATATTTTTTATCTGCAGCAAGAGGAGTTACAAAAATTTTATTTTCATCTATAGGAAAAAATCTCAGTATATCCTTTTTAGAATGTTCAGATACTGTTATTAAGGCATGACAGTTATCTATAACCTGAGGTATTTCTCTAAGAAATTTTATAAGATAACCTTTTCCTACGGTTTCAGGCATTATATAAGGTATTAAATCATGTATGGTAGCTACTTTTTTACAGTTTGTTCCTGGAAATACTCCTATACCATTTTGAGGTACATGATAGATATCAATATTTTCTTTATTAATATTTCTTGGGAAATAATTTTGTTCAAAAAATCTATGATGTTTTTTAGATGCCATTATTATCTTTGAATTATCTTTTATAAAATTTTCGTAGTTTTCTCCAGACCAATATAAATTATAGAAATTTTCATTATCTATGTTTAACAGATTTTTCAATACATTTTCTGTATATGTTCCAATACCTGTTCCTCGGTACCAATTTATTCCCCTAGCATCAATAGAAATTTTCATAGGATTCACCTCTATAATAGTAAGTATATATTATAAATATTAACATATGGATAAATTTGTGATTACCTAGAAAAAGTTATTTATCACATTGCACAAACAAAAATCATATACTGAATAAGGAACAATATTTGGAGGAATAGCTTTTGGATATAGGCAGCATTGAGAATTTGATAAAATGCAAATATCATATAGATGTATCAAATATAGAAAAGATTAAAAATGTATATAAAATCCAGTGTGGAGAAAAAAACTATTGTTTAAAGGAAATAAAATATGAGTTTCCTCATTTTTTATTTATAATATCAGCTATGAATCATCTTAAACATAATGGATTTCAGGGTATACCAGACTTTATAAAAACTGCTGAAGGAGAAGAATATATATGCTATGATAACTGCCATGCTTATTTAACAGAGTGGCTTCACGTAAGGGAATGTAATTATGAAAATCCTGTGGAATTAGGCATTGCTGTAAATAAATTAGCAGAGCTTCATTTAGCAAGCTGTAACTTTCAATTAGAACCCAATATGAAACCAAGGATAGGATGGATGAAATGGTTTAAAAATTTTGAAACTAGAATGGATGAAATTTTAGACTTTAAAAATAGGATAGACTCAAAAATTACTCTTTCAGATTTTGATAAATTGTATTTAGAAATGATAGAAGAACAACTTAATCAGGGCAGAGAATCTATTTATTTTTTATCTAAAAGCAATTATATAATGAAGATGGAAGAAGAGATAAAGAATAAGAGTTTTTGTCATCATGATTTTGCTCATCACAATATACTTATAGATTTTGATAATCAAGCTCACATTATAGATTTTGATTATTGTATATTGGATACTCATCTTCATGATTTATGCAGTATTCTTATAAGAACTATGAAAAATGAAAGATGGGATATGGATAAAGCTAAGTATATATTAGATAAATACAATGAAACAAATAAAGTTTTTGAAGATGATATACCAGTAATGGCTGCATTTATAGAATTTCCGCAGGGTTATTGGCAGATAGGAATACAGTATTACTGGGAAAAACAGCCTTGGGATGAAGAGTTCTTTTTAAAAAAACTCTATAAAATAAGAGATGATGTTAAATATAAAAAAGAATTTTTAAAAGAATTTAGATGTTTTAAGTACAGTGGAGGTTAAGCCATGAAAGGAATAAATAAAAATGAATTTTATGACTACCTCATAAAAAACAATATTGAGCCTTCTAGAGATATAGAGGATAATTCCTTTGAATTTGAGATAAATGAAGAGAGTTTATTTTCACATATAGAGATTATTAAAGATATACATGAGAGAATTATGGGGTATAGAGGAAACATAGGAAATACTTTGCCCAATAATATAGGAAAGCTTGTGGAAAATAAAAAATTGGAGATAAAGAAGACAAAAATGTATATAAATTCTATTAAGAGTAAAAAAGGAAGAGAAGCTTTTGAGAATTATATACTAGACTACAGCGAAGTTTATTTAAAAAGAGCTGAAAAGTGCATAGAATATGTATACACCTGGAATTATATGGACCTTATTTTAAGAAGTATGAGAAGAAATGAAATTTGTATAGGAGATAGCAGCACTTACAATATAGCAAAAAAACAAAATATAATGGTTAGAGATATTTCTGAATTTTGCTATGATATGGTGGAAATTGATATAATATATTGTCTCCAAAAGTTAAAGAGAAAGGGCATAAATTTAGATTGGAAGGCTTTAATTCATAAATTTTGTGAGGTGGAAGTTCTTGATGTAAACAGCATATATTTTATTTCAGCTTTAGTATCTTATCCCTATGAAACCATGAAGTTTTTAGAGAAGTGCAATGATGAAAAAATAGATTCTAATGAAAAAAAGTTAACAAAAAAGTTTATGAAGGCTATAGAAAAAGATGGAGAAAGTTTAATCTAGAAAGGTTGATATTATGGATTTTAATGCTTGGGATAATTTATCACCTGTAGAATATGATTTAGATACGAAGCTTATAGAAAGATTTGGATTAAAGATTAAGGATGCCTCTCCTGTAAGAAGTGTATTTTTAATAGATACAGATAAGGGTAAGAAGATATTAAAAAAGGTAGGTTATGATACAGATAAGATATATTTTATATACTATGCTTTAGAATATATAAATAATTGTTTTCCTAAAGTTTTTAGAATCTTAAAAGCTGTAGATGGAGAACCCTATGTGAAGTGGGAAGAAGATTTATACTGTGTATTAGATTTAATAGATGGAAGGGAAACTGAATTTTCTAATCCAATAGATGTGAACATAGCTGCACAAGGTATCTCTAAATTTCATAATGCTGGTGTAGGATTCTTAAAATACTTAAAGCAGAGTGAAAAGGAGAAAATGGCTAAAGACAATAGTAATTTTGGGAAAGAAATAGAGAAATACAAAGAAAATTTAGAAAAGATGAAAGAATTAAAGCATAGAGTATCATGTTATAAATATAAAAATGAATTCGATAGCATGTTTTTAGATAAAGTAGATTATTATGTGGAAACCATATATAAGAGTATAGAATTATTAGAAGATACCAATTATGATAAGCTATGCACAGAAGAGGACAATATAGTTATATGTCATAATGACTTAGCTCATCATAATATCATAATAAAAGATGAGGAAGCCTATTTTATAGATTTAGATTACTGTTCCATAGATATAAGGGTAAAGGATCTAAATAATTTTATAAATAAAGCTATAAAAAACTATGCTTTTGATATAGATAGAGTTAAAAATATAATTTATAACTATAAAATGTATTATCCATTAGATTATAGCAATATAGAAATTTTATATGCTATGCTATACTTTCCTTCAGATTTTAATTCTATAGTTTTAAATTATTATGAAAACCACAAAAATTGGGGTGAAGAGGTTTTTTTGGATAGACTAAAGAAAAGAATAGAACTAGAACCTTACAGAAAAGAGTTTTTAAATAAATTTTATGAAGTATTCATAAAAGTAACATAACATAAGGAGTTTTATGAAATACAGAAAGGGACTGCAGGCAATAAAGATACATTACCTACAGCCCTTTTTTCATGATTTTAATTAAATAGGATAGTTTTTATAAAAAATATATTTTTGCTAAAATCACTCATAGGATTTAGTCATTTCTAAAATGTGTTTCCAATACCTTTTGGGCATAGACCTCTTTTGAAGAGAAGGATTAACTCTTTCTTCTATGACAGCACTTTTAAAGTATTCTATCCACAGCTTTTCATATTCATCTAAAAAATCCCCATGGTAATAACTATTAGAAAGACTTAACTCTGCAAAAATTAACTCTCTTGAATCATACAAAGCAGCAATATTTCTTTTTACATCTTGTATTATCCATTTTTCGCCAGAAAGTCTTTTTTGAAAATGAGGTGAAATCAATTCTAAAATGTTATTATCTGGTTCTATAGAAGAATATAGCAGTTCATTATTAATATATTTGAATCTTACAAATCCAAGCATCCTATGACTCTCCAAATTTACTTTACGAGCCATTTTTATTACAGACAGTACTATATCATTATGAAGATGAAGATTTATATCTTTGCCTATTTTAAAACCTAAACGAATATATTTATAAGCTAAAGTGTTACTGCCTCTATCTGAACATAGAGAGCAATAATAGGCATTATATAATGTATCTTCACCCAGCTTATGTATTATGGAATCATGAACTTTTTTTGCATTATTTTCATCTGTGTTTATAAATATTGGCTCATAATATAATTCATGATTAAAATCATATTTAGATATTATTTCTTCAGGCTTAATACTATTATAATAAGCTTCATAGATAGAGCTTAGAAAACCTTCAAAGGTACCATCGTGAATGTAAGCAATCATAAAAACCATCCTTTAATCATATTTCTCCTGTCACTTTTGAAATTAAATCATTGTAGTTATAAGCTGCAGGTAAATTTGAGAAAAATGAAAGCTGCTCATATTCAGGTTTCTCAATTTCTTTTACCTTTGATGCAAGTCTATTTTTTATGGAGATTTCATCTAAAGGGGTATCCCCATAATACTTACCTTTACAGGTTATAAAGTATTGGGCCCTTTTTACTACTACTCCTAATTTTTTTATATCATCAAAATTTAATAAATGTACTCTTCTTGATAATAGTATTCTTTTGGCAGACCTAACTCCTACCCCAGGAATTCTCAATAATATTTCATAAGGAGCTTTATTTATTTCTACTGGAAAGAGCTTAATATTATTAATAGCCCAATTGGTTTTTGGATCAAAATCCGTGTTGAAATTAGGAGTATCTTCTTTTAAAAGCTCTCTTGCAGAGAATCCATAAAACCTTAATAACCAGTCTGCTTGATAAAGCCTGTGTTCTCTTAAAAGAGGAGGATTTTTTATATTTGGTAGCTTAGGGTTTTTATTTATAGGTACGTAGGCAGAATAATATACTCTTTTAAGATTATAGGCTTTATATAGATTTTCAGATAATTTCATTATCTTAAGATCTGTATCCGGAGTAGCTCCAATTATAAGTTGAGTACTCTGGCCTCCAGGCACAAAGCTAGGGGTACTTTTTATAATCTTTTTTGTATTTTCAAATTCTTTAATGTTGCTATTTATTAATTTCATCGGAGAGAGTATACTGTTTTTGCTCTTTTGAGGAGCTAAAAGTTTAAGACCTGTAGAAGAGGGTAATTCAATGTTTACACTCATTCTATCTGCATAAAGTCCTGCCTCTTTGATAAGATGCTCATCTGCTCCAGGTATGGCTTTAACATGAATATAGCCATTAAAGTTATATTGCTTTCTTAATAGTTTTATAGATCTTAATAGAAGTTCCATAGTGTAATTTGGATTATTAAATACTGCAGAACTTAAAAACAAACCCTCTATATAATTCCTTTTATAAAAGTTAATGGTAAGTTCAGCCACTTCTTCAGGAGTAAAAGCAGTTCTTTCAATATCATTACTCATTCTATTAATACAGTAGCTGCAGTCATAGATACAGTAATTTGTAAGCAGTATCTTTAATAGAGATATACATCTTCCATCCGGGGTAAAGCTGTGGCATATTCCACTGCTGCAAGCATTTCCAATACCGGAAGGGGTATTTTTTCTATTACTTCCACTGGAAGAACAAGAAACATCATATTTAGCAGCATCAGATAATATCCTTAATTTTTCAAGTAATTCCATAATATCGATCTCCTTGTCAATATATATAAATTATAGCAAACATAAGTTCGCATGTAAATATATAAAACAAAAAATAAAGGGCTGTGGCACAAAAGAATTCATATACAATATATTGATTTATAAATTAAAAATTCGCACAATATATTGTAGTATTTATTCTTAATGCCACAGTCCCAAATTTTATTAATAATATTTACAAAAAAAGTCTATAGTTTTTAAAAGTTATTAGTCATCTTGTTATAAGCTATAATGGTTTTTTCGGCAGTATTTTTCCAACTAAATTCAGAATTTTTTATTATGCCTTTTAATATTAACTTTTGTCTTAAATCTTCATCTTCAAGAATATTTATAATAGCATGATAAAGCTCTTCTATATCATGGGGACTTATGAGGAGAGCACTATCATCCAAAATTTCTGGTATAGAAGTGACATTTGATGCTATAACAGGAGTTCCACAGGCCATGGCTTCCAAGGGGGGAAGACCAAAACCTTCATAAAAAGAAGGATATACAAATATTTCTGCTCCATTATATAGTATAGGAAGATCTTCTAAAGGTATGAATCCTGGGAATATAACATTATGACTTAAATTATATTTTTCAACTTCAGCCTTATATAAGTCATAGGATATGCCTTTTTTACCGGCTATAACCAAAGATAAATCAGGAAATTTTTTTACTACTTTACTGAAAGCTTGTATAAGACCTAATATATTTTTTCTAGGACTAAAACCTCCTACATATAGCAGATAGTCCCCATCTATGTCGTAGTTTTTCACTAATATTTTTTTACATAATTCTTTATCTAAAGGCATATATATTTTTTCACTGGCTAGATAGGTTACAAAAATCTTTTCTTTGGGAAAATTAAAAGCGTTTGCTATATCATTCTTTGAAAAGTTAGATACGGTTATTATACCATCGCATCTAGATACAATAGAAGGAATCTCTTCATGGAAGATTTTAAGATATCTTTCACTTACAGTTTCTGGCATTTTATAAGGAATTATATCGTGCAGTGTTATGGTTAGAGCACAGTCTTTTTTTTCAGGAAGTCCTACTCCATTTTGAGGTACATGGTAAATGTCTACATCTCCTTGCTCCAATATATTTGGTATATTAACTTCATCCCAAAAGTTTCCAAATTCATTCTCTGTTATATTTACTATCTTAAAATTACTTTTGAAGTTTATATCATTGCTGCAGCATTGGGGCATAAATATCATATATTTATTTAAGTTGTCTAAAGAATTTATTGAATCTATTAATTGATGGGTGTAAGTACCTATACCTGTTCCTCTATACCATTTGGCGGCTCTTCCATCCAGTCCTATTTTCATAAATGATTTCCTTTCGTGATAACTATAATTTATTATATTAGCAACATACTAAAAGTGTTAATAAATACAGTACCTTGTTCATATAAATTATAAGGGGGTGATTATTATGATGAGAGAATTTGAAATAGAAAGACAGTTTAATATAAAAATTGAAAGTATTAAACCCAATAAAGGAGTATATCATCTAAAAACTGATAAAGGAGATAAATGTTTAAAAAAGATTAACTATGGTACTCAAAAACTTTTATTTGTATATGGTGCAAAAGAACACTTAATAAGAAATGGTTTTGACAGAGTGGATAGATATTGTATGAATTTAGATGGAGAACCTTATGCTCTAGTAAATGAGGATCTTTATACTCTATCAGAATGGATTGAAGGAAGAGAATGCGATTTTCGTGATATAGAAGATGTGATAAGGGCTTCACAAAATCTGGCACTTATGCATAGTGCATCTAAAGGCTATGAACCTCCTGAAAACAGTAAACTTAAAAGCGATCTTGAAAGATGGCCTCATCTTATGGAAAAGAGAGTTAAGTCCTTTGACAAGATGAGGGATATGGCAAGAAAGAAAAATAATAGAAGCACTTTTGATATAGATTATATAAAGTCTATGCAGTTTTATAAGGACTTAGGTAAGAGGGCTATGAATGTACTTAAGACTTCAGAGTATATGAACTTATGTAAAAGCACAGAAATGGATAAGGGATTTTGTCATCATGATTATACCTGTCATAATATAATAATTACAGAAAAAGGTGAGGTTAATGTAATAGATTTTGATTATTGTAAGAGAGAAGTAAGAACCTATGATATATCTAATTTTATGATAAAAGTTTTAAAAAGAGTAGACTGGAATATGGAATTTGCAAAAGCTATAATAGATTCTTATAATTCTGTAGATAGTTTGCTGGAGGAAGAGTATAGATTGATATTTTCCTTCTTGCTTTTTCCTCAAAGATTTTGGAGACTTTCTAATAGATTTTATTATAATGAAGTAAATTGGGGACAAAATACCTTTAGCAATAAATTAGATGAGCTAAAAAAAGAACAGGATAACTACTTAAGATTTATAGAGGAATTTAAGCAAGTTTATAATCAAAAGGAATAATAATGTTAAACCACGAGGATCTCCATGCAATATTGATATTTGCATGGTTTTCTGTTATTCTACACTATTATAATGACAAATATAGCATCAGTTAACTAAATACAACTATTTACTTTTTATTCCTCTATATTATAATTATAGTATGATATATATTATTTTGGAGAAATTTTGAAATGAAGAAAATATTATTGAGAAAATTTTCTATAAATATAATTTTATTATTTTTACTTCTAAGAATACCCTACGGCTGTAATGAAGTAAAATTAGTAAAGTCAAATCCATTTAGTGATAAGGGCAGTGGCAGCTATATTATTTTTTATGTAGAAAATGCAAACCTTTATATAAATAAATATAAAGATAAAGAAGATTTTCCTAATAACGGAAGAATCTTTACTTTTATTTTCTCTATTAATTTTTATATATTTTCTTTAGTCCTTTTTAGATATAAAAATATATATTTTAAAAATTTCATTCAAGATTTAAGAAAAATGATACGAAGGCTTATAACAATAAGATTTGAAGGGAGTTTTTATAAAATTGACAATCTCTTTTCGTAGTTTTTGCGGAAGGAGGTAAGTACATGGGAAAAGAAAGTATTTTGGTTACTGTAGCTATAGTGGCATTTGTATTGTTAGCTGTAGGAAATCATTTCTATAGCAAAAAGCATGACAGTATAGATGTTAAAGAGAAAGATAAATAGTATAGGAATATTCTATATTTAACATATAAAAAGCTATAGAGAGCTTGTCAAGCTAGGTAAGTTATTAATTATATTTATCCAAGCTGGCAAGCTCTATTTTTATTTAATGAAATGATAAGCGTTGTATCAAGTATTGGTTTGTTTCATATTATGTAATATAAAAAATACAATTAAGGAGTAGTTATGGGCATAGGAGATATAGTAGTAAGAAAGTCTTATGGCAAGGATATCACTTTTAAAGTAATTGATATAAAAGAGAATGAAAAGGAGGCAGTATATATACTTAAAGGAATAAATCTTAGAATAATTGCAGATGCACCTTTAGAGGACCTGGAAGTAGTCAAAGCAGGATTTACTGGAGAAAAGGATGAGGTATTTAATAGACAAGTCAATGATAGAATAAAACAGATAATGGTAAGCCGAGTAGATTTAAGAGGAATGCATAGAGCTAATAAGATAGTTCCTACAAAAGAACTTGTATTCGGGAGGCCTGGTAAAATACTGCATGTAGACGGAGATCCAGGTTATCTTGATAATTGTTTAAAGGTTTATAAACAGCTTTTACTTCATGCAGAGGGGGAAGTGGTAAAGGAAAGTGAACAGCCTAAAGTAATTGTAGATATGGTAAAGCAAGTAAAGCCAGATATTGTAGTACTTACAGGACATGATGGAATTATGAAAGATGCCAAAGATTATTTAGATCTAAATAATTATAGAAATTCAAGATATTTTGTTGAATCTGTTTCTGCTCTTAGAAATCTTAATTCCAGCTATGACGAACTTGTAATATTTGCGGGAGCATGTCAATCTTGTTATGAAAAAATATTAGATGCAGGTGCTAATTTTGCAAGTTCACCTAATAGAGTATTGATACATTGTTTAGATCCTGTGTTTGTATGTGAGAAAATAGCTTATTCCAATATAGACAAAGTAGTTCCAATCCACGAAGTACTAGAAAACACCATAACAGGAACTAAGGGTATAGGAGGACTACAGACTAGGGGTAAATATAGAGAAGGTTATCCTAAATCACCCTATATTTAAAATAGGTATAAGAGATATTCAAAGTTATGAGAATATCTCTGTTTTTTATTAATAGGGGTATAAGTATTTATATTTTTGTTAATAATATAAAAGATAGAGATTTAGATTATATTAATAAAAAAATTACATTGACAAAAATGGGTAGTAAGTGTTAAAATTATAAGTCTATTTGACACACTATTTATTATAATATATAATATAATTAGGAAAGAGGGTGTTTGTATGGAAAAGGTAAGGACCTTGGCCTCCATAAGAGAGGATATCGAAAGCCATATAGGTGAAAAGGTAACTTTAAAAGCCAATGGAGGGAGAAGAAAAGTTCTTATAAATAAAGGAGTTCTCGAAGAAACTTATCCTAGTATTTTTGTGATAAGACTTGAGGATGACACCCAAAGGACAGTGACATATAGTTATTCTGATGTATTAACAAAGACAGTTCAAATTGTATTTGCGTGATAACATATTTAAATAAAAAACTCCGTAGTTTTCTACTGGAGTTTTTTATTTGTATTTACTATAAAAGTGTAATTGATGTCATGTGTATATTTTAGCTAAAAATCAATTATATTAAAAAACAACAAAAAAATGAAAGATGGAGGGGTTCCATCTTTCAACTATGGTATAAAAGGGTATTGAGAATTTATGAGAGGTTATATGGTCAATAACTATTATTATAATAAGACAAAATTTGATATTTGTCAACAATTAATTTTAAAAATATAATGTTTTTTGTATTAAAATGTATAAAATTACTTCTGCTGTTTTAAGAACATTATCCTTGAGTTAAATATATATTTTTAACTATGTAGAATATTTTCAGGGTAATAAAAATATATATATTAATAGGTATTTTATGGGAGGGATAATATGGCGGAGATAGATCTTATTAGAGAAAATATAGAATATGAACAATTGCTAGGGGAGGGCACTGCAGATACTGTATTAAGGGGAGAATATTTAATACCTGACACTCATCCAGATCTATTAGAAATTTTAACGCTAGATGCAAAACCTATAATAATAAACAAGGACATAATGCAGGATAAAGTTTATGTGGAAGGACGTATAGAATACAATATACTTTATCTTTCAAAAGAAGAAGAGAAAATGGCAGTTCAAAGCGTGGGCTATAGCGATAAGTTTTCCAATTATATAGACATATCTGGAGCTGAACATAATATGGATTGTGAAGCTGAATGCTATATAGAACATATCGAAGCATCTATAATGAATGAAAGAAAAGTAAACTTAGAAGGTATAATTAAGTTAAAGGTGGATGTATTTAAAAATTATCAATATGAAGTAGTAAAAGATATAGATTCTTCTGAAAATGTTCAAATGTTAAAAAAGCCTTATATTATCGACAAGATAGTAGAAAATTCATTCCATTATTTGGATGCTAAATCCACTATGAAAGTTAGCATGGACAAACCACAGATAGGAAAAATTTTAAAACATGATTTATGTATTCATAAAAAGGATACAAAAGTATTTGACAATAAAATTCAGATTTCAGCTTTTGCCAAGATAGAAATATTATATAGAGGAATGGATACAAGAGATGTATTTTATCTTGATGATGATGTTTATATAAGTCAAGACATTGATATAGAAGGATTAACTCCTGATATGCAGTGCATGAGCGATTTTCTATTAGATAATATAGATTTGGATATAAAACAGGATGATTTAGGTGAAAACAGGATAGTAGATGCGGAAGCAAAAATTAAAGTAAATGTAAAGGTGATTAACAAAGAAAAATTTGACGTGATAGAAGATGCTTATTCTTCTCAGTGTCTAATGGAACTATGTAAGGAAAAATATAATTTAAATGTGCTACACGGGCATAATTATTGTGATACTATAGTTAAGGAAAATATAGAATTAGATAAGGAAGCTCCTATACCAGTCCAAATATTAATGTGTAGTGGAGAAGTGTGTATTACAGATAAAAAGCTAGTGGAGAATAAAGCTGTAGTAGATGGAGTTGTTAATGTAGATGTGCTTTATAGGAGTAATGACGACAGTAGATATTTGCATAAGGTTAGTGAAGAAATTCCTTTTAATTGTTCTGTAGACATACCTGGAACAAAGATAGATATGTTGTGTTTTTCAAAAGCTTTTGTAGATAATATAGAAGCTAATATAGAAGCTAATACCATAGGTATTAAAGCTATAGTAAAAGTATGTGCGAAGGTTACTTATACTACAGAAAAAGAGTTTTTAGTTTCTATAAACAAGTTAGAAGAAGCAATTCCAGATAAAAAAGCAAGTATAACCATATATGTAGTTCAGCCAGGAGATACCTTATGGAATATAGCTAAAAGATATTTTACTTGCGTAGATGAAATAGTTAAAATAAATAATATAGAAAATGCTGACTTAATAAAACCAGGAGATAAAATCATAATACCTGGAAGAGCAATAATTTAGTATATAGAGCTTGCCTTGTTAAATAAATCTTTAAGTAAATTTATTTAAAAGGCTAGCTCATTTTTTATGCTGCTTTTTCCACTTCTTAACACTTGAACTAGGCTTTTTTGAATAATAATTAATAATTTGGTTAAAATAAAAAATACGAATATAAGGAGTGGTATATGTGGAAGAAAAGCTACAAGGTAGACTCATAATTATAGGAGGAGCAGAAGATAAAAATGGCAGTAAAGATATATTAAAATATGTATGCTCAACCATCCATAAAGAAAAAGATATTCTTGTTGTAATTACTGTAGCTACAGAAAAACCTAAAGAAGTAGGTGAAAATTATAAAAAGCTTTTTAATGAGTTAGGAGTACAAAATGTGGAAATACTCCAGGTATCCAATAGAATGGAGGCTCATCAAGCTGAAAGTGTATCTGTAGTAAAGAAAGCATCTTTAATATTTTTTACAGGAGGCGATCAGCTAAGGATAACTAGTACTTTAGGAGGTACACCTCTTCAAGAAGAGATGATAAGTTCTTATAAAAAAGGTTGTATATTCGTAGGTACTTCTGCAGGTGCATCTGCTATGAGTGATACCATGATAGTGAAAGGGTTAGATGAAGAATCCCCAAGAAAATGTACTCTTAAAATGGCCCCAGGGCTAGGACTTATAAAGGGAGTTATTATAGATCAACATTTCGCTCAGAGAGGAAGGATAGGCAGATTATTAGTGGGAATAGCTGAGAATCCTGAAGTATTAGGAATAGGTATAGACGAAGATACTGCTTTAGTTGTAGATGATAAAGCATTTTTTACTGTTATAGGATCTGGAGCAATTTATGTATTAGATGGCTGTGATATAACCTATAGCAATGTATCTGAACAATATCAAGAGGAATTATTATGCATTTACGGAGTTAAAATGCATGTACTTAAGAAAGGGAACAGATTTGATTTAAGCAGAAAAGTTCCCCTTGAGGAGGATAGAAAATCAGAATGAAAATATTAAACTATAGAGTATTCGAGGGAAGAAATATATATGCACATAAAAAGTGCATAAAATTAGAATTGGATCTAGAAGGTTACAGCAATATTCCCAGTAAACATATAGAAGGATTTAATGATAAGCTGATAGCTCTTATTCCAGCTTTGAAAGAGCATAGATGTGGCATTGATGAAGAAGGCGGTTTTGTTAAAAGATTAAAAGAAGGCACTTATTTAGCTCATATATGCGAGCATGTTATTATTGCCTTGCACAATATGATTAATTTGGATATATCTTATGGTAAAGCCAGAGAAATAAGTGAAGAAAGATACTATGTAGTTTTTCAATATGTATATCCTAAAACTGCAGTAAGTATATCAAAATTGGCTGTAGATATAATAAATAGCATCATCAATAAAAAATATATAGACATAAATTTTAAACTAAATAGCATAAAAAAAGTATTGGATAATGAAATATTAGGGCCAAGTACAGAGTCTATATGCAATGCAGCTGTAAAAAGAGAAATTCCAGTTACTTGTGTAGATGAAAGCGGCATATATCAGTTAGGATATGGTAAATATGCAAAACTAATAGATGCTACTATAGTGGATGATACCAAGTCCATTGCGGTGGACATATCCTGCGATAAGTTCCTTACAAAAAAAATATTAAAGAATCAATGTGTACCTGTAGCAGAAGGTGGAATAATAAGCAATTCTCTCGAATTACTTATACAAGCAGAGGCAATTGGATATCCAGTGGTATTAAAGCCTAGGTATGGAAACCAAGGAAGAGGAGTGTACCTAAATTTAAAAAATGAAAAAGAAGCATTAAATGCTTATAGGGAATTAAAAAGGGACTTTAAGGATATCATTATTGAAAAGTATGTTAATGGAAAAGATTATAGAGTATGTATGGTAGATGGCAAAGTTGCAGCTGTATCTCTGCGCTTACCACCTTTTATTGTAGGAAACGGAAAACATACTGTTCAGCAGCTTATTAAAATTTTAAATTTAGATCCTATAAGAGGAGAAGGACATGAAAAACCCCTCACCAAGGTTAAAGTAGATTCAGAATTATTAAAGTGTATAGCAGCAAAAGGTTATGATATAGATTCCATACTTGAAAAGGATAAAAAGTTATATTTAAGAGAAAATTCTAATTTATCTACTGGTGGAATAGCTGTAGATTGTACGGATAGGATATGTAATGAAAACATAGATATATGTAAAAGGATATCTAAAGCTATAGGGTTAAATGTATGCGGAATAGATATATGCTGTGAAGATATTGGAAAGCCTATATACGAAAGCGGTATAATTATGGAAGTCAATGCTGCCCCGGGTATAAGAATGCATCACTATCCTTACTATGGTAAAACTAGGGATGTAGCAGGTGCTATAGTTGACATGCTTTTTAAAAATTCACCTACCAGTGTGCCTATAGTATCTATAACAGGAACTAACGGTAAGACTACAGTTACAAGGCTTGTAGCACACACTCTTTCTCTTATAGGTTATAATGTAGGTATGACTACTACTGGAGGAATATATATAAATAACATGCCTATAGCAAAGGGTGATACTACAGGTTTTGAAAGCGCTAAAACTATTTTATTTAATAAGGATATAGATGTAGCTGTGTTAGAAACTGCAAGAGGTGGAATTATAAAAAAAGGACTTGGATATGATTTAGCTGATGTAGGAGTTATAACTAACATAACAGATGATCATTTAGGTATAGATGGAGTTGATAACTTAGAAGAATTAGCTCATGTAAAGTCTTTAATTATAGAAGCGGTAAAAAGTAATGGTTATTCAGTTTTAAATGCAGATGACATTATAAGCATGAGTATAATAACAAAAGCAAAAGGTAATCTTATACTATTTTCAAAAGATAAGAATAACTCTTATCTCAGAGAAAATATTTATAATGGAGGATATGGAGTATATATTTATAATGATTCTATCTATGTGGAAAGAAATAGGAAAATATTTTTTATAGCAGGAGTAGATGAGATACCTATTACTTTAAATGGTAAGTTAGTTTATAACATAGAAAATGCTCTAGCAGCCTGTGCTGCTCTAGCAGGCTTACAAATAGATTATTGTATGATACGAAAAGGCTTGTTATCATTTAAATGCGATGAATATAATAATCCTGGTAGATTTAATATCCATGAGGTAAATGGAAGAACTATTATACTAGACTATGGTCATAATATAGATGGGTACAAAGCTGTTATAAATGGGGCAAAAAAATTAAAATACAATAAATTTATAGGTGTAATAGGGGTACCAGGAGACAGATTAGATTCTAATATAATGAGTATTGGAAATATATGTGGAAAAAGTTTTGATTCCATTTATATTAAAGAGGATAAAGATAAACGAGGGCGTAAACCAGGTGAAGTAGCAGATTTGCTGGAAAAAGGTATTTTACAATCAGATAATGGCAGCAAGTGCAAAGGAAAAATATTAGATGAAGTAGAAGCTCTAGATGTAGCTCTTAAAGATTCTTCAGAAGGAGATTTAATAATAGTATTTTTTGAAGAGTACGAACCTTTATTAAAATTCATTAAAGAAAAAGGTCAATTAATCAAAAAAATTGAAATGGCCTAAATTAAATAGGTTGCACAAAGCGGTAAACAGGTTTTATAAGCTTTTGTGTATGCCTATTTTTATTTTTAACTTTACATAAGATTAAATGTTGATGATAATATATTTGGATAGTTAATTAACATTTAGCCGGGAGGATTTATTTATGGAGCTTAAAGCTTATGCTAAGATAAATTTATCATTAGATGTAGTAGGAAAGAAGGAAAATGGATACCATCTTTTAGAGATGATAATGCAGACTATAGATTTATATGACATTATTAGAGTAGAAAAATCAGAAAAAGGTATAAATCTAGAATGTAATAAAAGCTATATACCCTTAGATAATAGAAATTTAGCTTATAGGGCAGCAGATTTGTTTATGGAAGAATACAAAATAAATTCTGGAGTGCATATATCCATACTTAAAAATATACCTGTAGCCGCTGGGTTGGCAGGAGGAAGTACAGATGCAGCAGCAGTTATTAAAGCTATGAATAAAATCTTTAATGTAAATGCTGATTTAGAAGAACTTAAAACTCTTGGACTTAATATAGGAGCGGATGTACCTTATTGTATTATAGGTGGGACAGCTTTATGTGAAGGCATAGGAGAAAGGATTACTAGCCTTCCAGTTTTCGGTAATCACATACTTGTTCTTGTGAAGCCTTCCTTTGGAATATCTACTAAAGAGGTATATTCCAATCTTGAATTAAATAAGATATATAGGCATCCTGATACACAATCTATGATAGAAGCTATTAAAAGGCAGGATATAAACTATGTTAGTGAAAATATGAAGAATGTTTTAGAAAATGTAACTCTAAAAAAACATACTATCCTTAAAGATATAAAAAATGAAATGATTAAGATGAAAGCATTAGGTGCATTAATGAGCGGTAGCGGACCTACTGTATTTGGTATATTTGATGATATGATGAAAGCACAATTTTGCTACGATAGAATGAAAATAAAATATAAAGAGGTTTATATAACTAGAACCATATAAAAAATAAAAAAAAGTACACCTTTAAAAATTTGTATAGGTGTACTTTTTTTATTTTGTATATTTTTTTAGTAATAGGAAGAAAATAAACAAGAAATAATAAAATTTTAAGAGGTATTAAATATGGATATCTTACATGTTTTTGATGGATATTTTTTAACTATGATGATATTAGAATGTTTCGTGCTGGCATTTATAGATAGCAAAAGCTTTAAAAATGAAGGTTCCTATGTGTTATATAAAAAAAGTAGAATAACCGCTTTAATTTTAATAATTTTATCTGTTACTTTATTTTTATTTAGAAAGTTTATGTAGGGAATGGAGTGAGAATCATTGAAAGAAATAATAGAAGATACCATATATGACTCTACAGAAGAAAATATATCCTATATAAAAGAACTGTTTAAAGATAACAGTGATGTGATATATAGAGATTTTTATGCGGGAGACATAAAAGCAGGTATTATATACATAGACAATATGACAAATAAAGAATTACTAAATGATTATGTATTGGAAAGCTTAATGCTTAATGAACATAAAATAAGAGATGTAAAAAATATAAAAGACCATTTACTTACGGTGTCTGATGTATTAGAAGTTTCGAGCATGGAAAAAGCAGTGCTTTTTATACTCTCTGGAGATACAGCTTTTTTTTTAGACGGTCTTGATAAATGTTACATATTATCTACAAGACTATGGGCTACTAGAGGTGTAGGGGAAGTTGCCAATGAAACCTCTGTAAGAGGAGCAAGGGAAGGCTTTTCTGAAGTTATAAGATTTAATACAGTGCTTGTTAGAAGAAGGGTAAGAGACTCTAGATTGAAGATAGTAGCTAAATCCTTAGGAACCAGGTCTAAAACAGATACAGCAATGTTATATATAGAAGATATTGTAAATAATGATGTACTAGAAAAGCTTAAAAGTAGACTGAATGATATAAATATAGATGCCATACTTGATAGTGGTTACGTGGAACAGCTTATAGAGGATGACAAATGGAGCCTTTTTCCTCAAGTTCAGGTTACAGAAAGACCTGATGTGGTAGCTGCTGCTTTGTATGAAGGCAGAATAGCATTGATTGTGGATAATTCTCCTCAGGCTCTCATAGTTCCAGCTACTTTGCCTAACTTCTTTCAATCTCCAGATGATTATTATCAAAGATGGGTGTATTCTTCTGCGGTAAGGATTTTAAGATTGATTTCCATAATTATATCCTTAATAATGCCTGCCCTTTATGTAGCAGTCACCTCTTTTCATACTTCTATAATGCCTACAAAACTTGCTTATTCCATAGCTGCATCTAGAGAAGGAGTACCTTTTCCAGCTTTTATTGAAGCTATAATAATGGAACTAAGTTTAGCTTTGCTTATGGAGTCTGTAACTAGGCTACCAAGACCTATTGGTGCTACTATAGGTATAGTTGGAGGCCTTGTAATAGGTCAGGCTGCTGTAAGTGCAGGTATAGTAAGTCCTATCATGATAATAATAGTATCAATAACTGCTATAAGCAGTTTTATTACTACAAATTATGAAATAACTTTTGCTTTTAGGATAATGAGATTTATATTAATAATACTTTCTGCTATCATTGGACTTTATGGAATAGCCTTGGGATTTATAATCATGACAATTCATCTCATTAAATTAAAAAGCTTTGGTATGCCTTATTTATCTCCAGTAGTTAATATAGATAGAGGGGATATGAAGGACAATTTTATAAAGTATCCTATTGAGTACTTTATAAAAAGACCTCAGTATATGAATACCAACGATAGAATAAGGCAAAAGTCAAAAAAGTAGATTGGGGAGTTGTTTATGAAAATAAATGATAACATAAAACCCTATGGATTATTTTCTACCATTGTGGTAACAGTGGTGGGGGTAGGTATATTTTCCTATCCAAGAGAAATGACAGAAGCAGTAGGTAATGACGGATGGATAGTTACTTTAGTAGCAGGCTTTTTTTCACTGCTCTTACTATATTTAATTTATGAAATAGAAAAATTAAATGATTTTTCAAGTTTTACAGACATAGTAGTTAATAACTTTGGAAAGCTAATTGGATTTTTTATACTTATAAGTTTTTCAATTTATATGACTTTAAATATGTCTATACAGATGAGAGTATTTGTAGAAGTTATAAAGATGTATCTTTTGGAGAAAACTCCTACAGAATTTTTGATTGCAGTTACTATATTAGCAGGTGCTTATGTAGTAAGATTTGGAACCAATAATTTAGTAAGATTTAATGAATTAGCTTTTTTCATAATGTTTATACCTGCAATATTTATGCTTTTAGTTGTAACTAAGGGAGCAGATTTTACTAATGTGCTTCCTATGTTTCAAAATAAACCTATAGATTATTTTACAGCTATTTATAGCTCTTTTATATCTTTTTCAGGCTTTGAGATAGCTTATTTAATATTACCTCTTTATAAAAACAAAGATAAAGGGAAAAGACCTTTATTAAAGGCTATAATTTTTATAACATTTTTTTACATAATAATAACTGTATTCTGTATAGCTGTATTTTCAAGAGAGCAAGTTAAACACATAATTTGGCCTACGATAACGATGATAACTTCTATAGATTTGCCAGGAGCTTTTGTGGAAAGATGGGAAGGAGTAGTTATGACCTTGTGGATATTATTTTATTTTGCTACTCTAATAAATTTTTATTATTTTACTAGTGATATTGTAAAAGATATATTTAATTTTCAAGATACAAGGATTTCTTTGGCTATAGTAATGCCTTTTATTTATATGATAGCACTATATCCTAGAAATATAACTGAAATATACAATATAAATACAACGGTTACCAGGTGGTTTATTATGGGTAATTTAATAGTCTTACCTATAATTTTATTGATAATAAGCAGAGTAAAATACAGAAACAAAAAGGAGCATATAAGAAAATGAGAAATTTAAAATTGTTATCTATTTTACTGCTCTGTCTTTTTCTTAGCGGCTGCTGGGATAAGGTAGAAATAGATAGAAAGATTTTTGTTTCAACTATAGGAGTAGATGTGGGTAAGGATATAAATAAGGAGTATGAACTAAAAAAAGAAAATTTTGAAGAAGTATTTCCGCAAAAGAATGCAAATAAGCTTAAAGTATCTTTTGCTTTTCCTGATATTAGTGACTTTTCTCCCAATAAGGCAAGTGTAAAAGGTGATAATGTGTTTCCTATAGATGCTTACTCCATGCAGGGAGCTATAGATGAAATTGCAGTTAAAGCTAGTAGAGACTTATATTTGGATCATACAAGATTACTGCTTTTAGGCAGCGATTTACTATACTATCCAGATACGGTAAAAGAAGTTGTTGATTATATTCAAAGGCAGCCAAAGCTTAATAGAAGGTTATATGTTTTAATAGTTGAAGGTAAGGTAGATGAAGTTATGAATTTCAATCCACCTATAGATAAGCATATTCAAGCTTATATAAGTGGAATTATGGATAACAGCAATAGAAATGGTACTATACTCCCTGTAACTCTTAATGAGTTTTTAGTATTATTAAGTGAAAATGGAAATGCTATACTGCCTACCATAAAGCTTGACAAAGAAAAGAATCAGCTTTCTCTTACAGGTACAGATATTATAAAAAATTATTCCACAAAGGGACATTTAGATCCTGTAGAAACCTGTAATCTTGAAATATTAAGAGGAAATTTAAAAGGTGGAACAAAGGTAATATATGAGAATGGTCATCCGATTGATTATGAAATAGATGGAATAAAAAGAGAAATAAAAGTTAACAGAAAGGAAAATAAGCTGATATTCAATATAAAAATAAATTTAGAAGGAAAGTTAAAGGGGGCTTATATAGGAGATAATGTGTTTTATAAAGAAAATATAGATAGCATGGAAAATAGATTTAATAAAATGCTGGTAGATGAATGTGAAAAGGTTGCAAGATATACTAAGCAGGAGGTAAAGGTAGATGCCATTGGTTTAAGAGAAAATGTAGAAAAGTATCATCCCTATATATGGAATTCCGTTAAAGATAATTGGGAAGAAGCTTTTTCAAATTCACAAATAAATATAGAGGTAAATACTAACATAAGAAGAGTAGGTATATCTAAGTAAGCTAGCCTAAGTTTGATTAAATAAATTTAAAAAAATAAAAGAAATTTACCCTGCAGGTATAAAAAGTAAAATAATGGAAAGAATATAGCTGTAGGGAGATGATATTTTGGTTAAAAAAATAAGTATTATTCTTATATCTGTTATAATTTTAAATATTTTTGTAGGTTATAGTAAAAAAGACTTTAAAATTAATGACTTTTTTGGTCAGGAAAATCTTGAACAATCAAAAGATGATATAAATAATAAAATAATAAGATTTCATGTCATAGCTAATAGTGACTCTAAAGAAGACCAAGAGCTTAAATTAAAAGTAAAAAATAAAGTGCTAGAATATATATATCCTAAACTTAAAAATTCTAAAAGTTTAAAAGAATCTAGAAAAATACTAATTGAAAATAATGATGCTATTAAAAAAATCGCAGAAGAAGAAATAAGAAAAAATAAATATAGCTACACTGTTACTACCATGCTGTCTTTAGAAAACTTTCCTATAAAAACCTATGGTAATATAACATTACCTCAGGGCGAGTATGAAGCCTACAGGATAATAATAGGCAATGGTAAAGGACAAAATTGGTGGTGTGTCATGTTTCCGCCACTATGTTTTGTGGATGTAACAAAAGGAGAAGTTTCTAATAAAGAAACAGAAAAATGTATGAAACAGGTCTTGACAGAAGAGGAGTATAAAAATATTGATAATACTAAAAAGAAAGAAATAAAGTTTAGATTTAAAATATTGGATACTATAAAAGATTTATTAAAAAAATAAGGATGTAAATTTACATCCTTATTTTTTATTTTAATGAAAGCATAAGATCTACGATATCTTTACCTGCATTTGGTTTTGCATATTTTTCACAATTGCTTTTCATAATTTTTAGTTTGTTATTATCTTTCAAAAGGTCTGGAATGATATTTTCACAACTCTTTCCATTACCTAAATTCACAGCTAGGTTATGCCTTAACAAGAATTCTGCATTTTTTTCTTCCTGACCAGGTATGGCTGAAAATATAGCTAAGGGGATATGAGAAATTAAAGCTTCAGATACAGTTAAACCTCCTGGTTTTGTAATTAGCAGATCAGAAGATTGCATATATCTATTTACCTCTTTAGTGTAACCTACTATTCTAGTTTCCTTTTTTGAATCTTCTACTGCATCCATAAGAGAATAACGTAATTTTTTATTATTTCCTGTTATGGCTATGATTTGAAAATTCATATCTATGTCAGACAGCTGTTTATAGACTTCTAAAATATTTCCTATACCTAGACTTCCTCCCATTATTAAAAGTGTAGTCATGTTATCTTTTAAATTTAATGAGGTAAGAGTCTCTTTTTTATCATGTTTTATTAAAAAATCTGGATGTACTGGAATACCAAAGTCATATACTAATTCTCTTTTTACTCCCCTTTCTACCATTTCTTGTGCCATATCAGAATTGGATACTATATAGGCATCTATAGCAGGATGAATCCAAAAACTATGGGGAGCATAATCTGTTAATATAGACATAATAGGTACATGTATTTTTGATTTTAATTTTAGCACAGAAAGCATTTCTGTACTAAAGGGATGAGTGGAGACAATTATATCTGGATCAAAGTCATTAATAAGAGGAAGTATTTTAGATGACATCAGCTCATTAAATTTATTACTTACACTAGCTATGCCATCATCACTTTCTGCATAATTGTACAGCATACCAAATATAGAAGGAGACAGTTTTATGCTTTTAAGGTAGCTGCCTATTATGACTTTATCCAAAAAAGGATTTATATATTTTATTGTATCTATTATTTCTACTTGAGATTCAGGAAATCTTAAAATGGTGTGGGCTTTTAACGCTTCTGCAGCATTCATATGACCTCCACCAGCAGATACTGATAAAATCAAAAGTTTCATATAACTTTCACACCTTTAGTATTTATGTTTTAACTGTTATTATTTTGTACATTAAAACGTCAATAATAAGTATACAATACTTTTTATTTAATTGACACATTAAGTTTTTACTATACCATAACATAGCATATCATAATAGCATTACAATTCTATATTATATATAAAATGCATAACTTAATCAATAAATATACATACTACCATCATAGAGGAGTTTTTAGGAGGTAGTATTATGAAAGTCAATATAAAAAATAGAAGGATTATATATACCTTGATAGTAACACTTATAGTTGTGTTTTCAGCTAGTTTTGCAATTCTTATGACTATTGAAAGAAATGATTATAGAAATTTTCTTCAAAGCCAGTACAGCAAAAATATGTATGATTTAATTAATGATGTAGAAAATATAGAAGATAATCTCTCAAAGGTGGCAGTGGCTGGAACTCCAGAACAAGATATAATTATATTTCAGGAGATATTCAGATATTCATCCAATGCATCTGACAGACTTCATTCCCTTCCAATTCCGCAGGAAACTATAGAAAATACCAGTAAGTTTTTATCTCAAGTAGGGGACTTTTGCTATACATTAGTGAGAAGCTCCTCTGAAGGTAAGCAATTATCAGAAGATCAGTATAAATTAATAGATGACTTATCAGATCAATCCTATAAGCTTATGGAAAACTTAAATATAGTACTTCAAGATATAAATAGAGGCAGAGTAAAATGGGGGGATATAAGAAAAAAAGTAGGAGGAGTATTGGCAAAGGGTGAAAATAATCTTGTAACAGACAAATTTAAAGTCATCCAAAAGCAGGTAGCACAATATCCTGCATTAATCTATGATGGACCATTTTCTGACAATGTACTAGATATAAAGCCTAAAGTAGAAGCCAATCCTAAGGTAACTAAAGAGCAGGCCATGGAGCAGGTTAAAAATATATTAGGTAGAGATAGAGTAGAAAGTATAGAAGAAAAGCAAGAAAGTAATCGAACCAAAATAAGTGCTTATAGCTTTAATATTAAATTGAAAAATAGAAAAAATGAAGAATCTGTTGTATGTGATGTAAGTAAAAATGGAGGAAAACTTGTATATTTATTAGATAACAAAAAAATGAATAAACCTTCTATGGATGAAAAGAAAGCTATAGAAATGGGAAATAAATTTTTAGATAATGCAGGATATAAGAACATGATACCCACATATACTTTAAAGTATGAAGATAATGTAACCATAAGTTACATATACAATCTTAATGGCATTAACATCTATCCTGACCAAATAAAGCTTAAGGTAGCTTTAGATGATGGGAGTATTATAGGTGTTGAAGCAGATAAGTATTTAGTTTCACATATGGATAATAGAAGTATACCTAAAGTAAAAATATCTGCAGAAGAAGCAAGAAAAAAGGTAAGTAAAAGGCTTAACATAAGTAATATGAAATTAGCTATTATACCTACGGAAACTAATCAGGAAGTACTTTGTTATGAATATAGTGGTTCTTATAGGGACAATATATTTAAGGTTTACATAAATGCTGAAAATGGAAGTGCCCAAAAAATAATAAAGATAATCAATACACCTAATGGGCAGTTAGCTATGTAAAGCTAACTGCTAAAAATAGCTTGATAAACTTCTCTAAAATTACTAAACTATAATTTATAGACCTTATTAAAAACTAAAGTAGTTTTAAAGGAGTGAGCATATGACAAGAGCATTAGCTATGATATCAGGAGGACTTGATAGTATACTTGCTGCCAAACTCATAAAAGATCAAGATATAGAAGTAATAGGAATATGTTTTAAATCTTACTTTTTTGAAGCAGATAAAGCTATAGATATGTGTAAACAGATAGATATACCTTTAGATATTATTGATTTTTCTAAAGAACATTTAGAAATGGTAAAACACCCTAAACATGGCTATGGCAAAAATATAAATCCCTGCATTGATTGTCATGCTATGATGATGAGATATACTGGAGAGCTTTTAAAAAAATATGATGCTGATTTTATTGTAACTGGTGAAGTGCTAAACCAGAGGCCTATGTCTCAAAATAAAAGATCCCTTGAATTAGTAAAAAAAGAATCAGGATTTGAAGATAAAATAATAAGGCCGCTCTGTGCTAAAAACTTAGAACCTACAGCCATGGAATTGAATAATTTAGTATGCAGAGAAAAGCTTCTTGATATTAGTGGCAGAAGCAGGCATAGGCAAATGGAATTAGCAAATCTATGGAATATTAAAGATTACCCTTCTCCAGCAGGTGGATGTAAACTTACGGAACCAAATTATGCTGAAAGGCTGAAGGATCTTTTGTCACATAAAGAGAATATAACAGAATCAGATATAAATATGCTAAGGTATGGGAGACATTTCAGATTTAATGAAAATGTAAAAATTGTGGTTGGCAGAACCTATGAAGAAAGCAAAAACTTAAAAAAATATATTCAAAATGGAGATTTTATATTTTTTCCTAAGAACTATTCAGGTTCTATAGTAATAGCTACAGGAGTCATCGATATGGATTCTATAGCCTTTGCTGCAGCTCTTTCAGGCAGGTATAGTAAGGGGAAGGATGAAAAGGAAATAGAAATAAAGTATGGAAGACATAGAACACCATTGAATAAGATAATAAAGGTTAATCCTTCAGAGGATAATGAAATTAATAAATATATAATAAATCCGTAAGTAGGTTTATTGAGTATTAAAAAAGGAGATTTAGTATGAGTATGAGAAAAAAAGCTATAATATCTATTTCAAGTAACCAAGAAGAAAATAATGATGATAGCATAGAGGTTGTGACTCCAGGGGAATTTTATAAAGAAGAAAATGAGTATTGTGCAGTATATAATGAAACAGAGATTTCTGGTATGGAGGGTACTACAACTACACTTAAAATTTCTCCAAGCAGGATATCTCTTTTAAGAGAAGGGACAACCAGTGCTAAAATGGATTTTGAAGAAAACAATCCCTGTGTTACATTATACAATACCCCTTATGGCATGCTTGAACTTAAAATAGATACCCAAAAATTAAATATAGATATAGACGATAAGGGAGGAGAAGTTTTTATTAACTACCATATGAGTATTGCAGGACAAAATCCTCAGGCTACAGAGCTTAAGATAAAGATTAAATCTTGATTCAGGGGAAGAGCTATGTATTCAAAAAAAACAGAAAAAGAGAAATGTAGTTATGAATTTGAAGATATAATAACAAGAAACAGTAATATGAAAAATGCCATAGGGATTTTACAAAAAACTTCAAATACAGACTCACCTGTACTGATATACGGAGAAACAGGAACTGGCAAGGAATTATTTGTACAGGCTATACATAATGCATCTCCTAGAAAAAGATGTGCTTTTATAGCTATAAACTGTGCAGCTATTCCAGAAAACCTTTTTGAGATGACTTTATTTGGAGCAACTAAAGGAAGTTATACTGGAGCCTTTGATAAAAAAGGATTATTTGAGTTAGCTGATGGAGGAACACTTTATCTAGATGAATTAAATTCTATGCCTTATGAAATTCAATCAAAGCTATTGAGGGTGATTCAGGAAGGAAAAGTAAGAAGAGTTGGTGATTATAAAGAAAAACAGATTAATGTGAGGTTAATAACCACTTTAAATGAATATCCTGAAGAACTTTTAGAAAAGCAAAAATTACGAAAAGACCTATATTATAGACTTAATGTTATTAGAATAGATATACCTCCCTTAAGAGAGAGAAAAGAAGATATAGAGATACTTTCAAATTATTTTATTAAAAATTTTAATACAATGTTTAATAACAATGTGGTGGACTTAAAAAAAGAAGCCTTATGGTCTTTGACAAATTACAACTGGCCTGGTAATGTGAGGCAGTTAGAAAATCTCATACAAGCTATATTTAATTTTAAAAGTGAGGGATACATAGGTGTAGAGGATATAGCCTATGTAGATGAATCCATAATAAAATATGGTAGAAAACCTTTAAAAGAAGTAATAGAAGAAGTTGAAATAAATTATATAAAAGAGGCTTTATCTATAACTGAAGGAAACGTAAGCAAGGCTTCAGAATTATTAGGGATACCACGACAAACATTACAATATAAGATTAAAAAATATTTAATAAAATATTGATAAATTGGTTTAGGTTATGTATAGAAAAGTTATTTTCTTCATAACCTTTTACTTTTTTTGATTAGAAAACAGCTTTAATGATAATAATCTTAATATAAAAGCTTAAAATGGAGGGCTAGAAGATATGGCTATGGAGTATTATGATTTGAGCAGAGAAAAGTATATTAAAATAGTAAATTTTATATGCAGTTATAATGGAATAAAAGAGAATGAACTATATAAGCTCTTAAAAGATAAGGAATGTAAGTATTTGCTTTTTCTTCTCTTAAAAAAATATAAGTGTACTAATAAAGATATACTTATAGATATTTTAGGGCAAAATAATAAAAGCACCATAAGTTATAATTTTAAAAAAGCAGAGGAAAAATTTTTTGTAAATAGGGAATTGAGAGAAAAATATTTTGAAGTGGAGGACATTCTACAGAAAATAATATAAAAAAACAAAAAATAATCAAAAAACTATAGAATATAATATAAAAATATGATATTATATTATCTATATTATTTTGAACATAATAATCCCATTATATTAATAGGGTAATTTTTATTATAACCAAAATAATTGTTAATGTCAATATATTTTTCTATATTTAAATTTCGTATATTGGAGGTTTTTTATGAGTACTAAATATGTATTTGTAACAGGAGGAGTTGTTTCTTCTTTAGGGAAAGGTATAACAGCAGCATCTTTAGGAAGATTACTAAAAAATAGAGGCCTAAAGGTTTCAATACAAAAGTTTGATCCATATTTAAATGTAGATCCAGGAACTATGAGTCCCTATCAACATGGGGAAGTTTTTGTAACAGATGATGGGGCAGAAACAGATCTTGATTTAGGTCACTATGAAAGATTTATTGATGAAAATTTAAGTAAAAATAGCAATGTTACTACGGGAAAAGTTTATTGGTCTGTAATATCCAAAGAGAGAAAAGGAGAATACCTAGGAGGAACAGTGCAAGTAATACCTCATATAACTAATGAGATTAAAAGCAGAGTATATAGGGTAGAAAAAGAGAGAGAAGTAGATGTGGTTATTACTGAAATAGGGGGAACTGTAGGTGATATAGAATCTCTACCTTTCCTAGAAGCTATAAGGCAGATTAAGTATGAGGTAGGCAGAGAAAATGTATGCTTTATACATGTTACCCTAGTACCTTATTTAGGCAAAGCAGGAGAATTAAAAACAAAACCTACACAACACTCTGTTAAAGAATTAAGAAGCATAGGAATACAACCTGATATAATAGTTTGCAGATCTGAAAAACAAATTTCAGATGAACTTAAAGATAAAATAGGACTTTTTTGTAATATTGATGGAAACTCTGTAATTCAAAATCTTGATGCAGAAAATTTATATGAAGTACCCCTTTTGCTTCATGAAGAAGGATTAGACAATTTAGTTTGTGAAAAACTAGCATTAGGCTGCAGAGGTATAGATAATTCGGAATGGATTAATATGGTGAACAGGCTAAAAAACCTTTCTAAAAATGTTACCATTGCTATTGTAGGAAAATATATAGAATTACATGATGCCTACATATCTGTCGTGGAAGCTTTAAATCATGGAGGACTTGCCAATGATGCTAATGTAAATATAAAATGGGTAAATTCTACAGAGGTAACAGAAAGTAATGTAGAAGAACTATTGAAAGATATAGATGGAGTATTAGTGCCTGGAGGATTTGGAGATAGAGGAATAGAAGGAAAGATTGAAGCCATAAGATGGGCGAGAGAAAACAAAACACCATTTTTGGGTATTTGTTTAGGAATGCAGTGTTCAGTCATAGAATTTGCAAGAAATGTATTAGGCTATGAAGGCGCTCAGAGTTCAGAAATAGACCCTGAAACTCCATATCCAGTTATAGATTTAATGCCTGAACAAAAGGATGTGGATGAAAAGGGAGGCACTATGCGATTAGGATTATATCCTTGCAAGCTAGATAAAGACAGCAATGCATTTAAAGCTTATGGACAAGAACTTATATATGAACGACACAGACATAGATACGAATTTAATAATCAATATAAAAAAGATATAATAAATGGAGGTATGTCTATAACTGGAACTAGTCCTGATGGAAGGCTGGCTGAAATAGTAGAGATAAAAGATCATCCTTGGTTCGTAGCTTCTCAATTTCATCCGGAATTAAAGTCAAGGCCTAATAGACCGCATCCTCTATTTAGAAACTTTATAAAAGCTGCTTTGTCGAAATAAATATAAAAACCTTCTTAAAAATTATAATTTATAAGAAGGATTTTTATAAAAATTATAGAAAACTATATATATAATTAATAAATGGGGGTGATTTGATGCTGATTAATACCGATATATATTTTGCTTTAAAGGATGTAGATGGACATTATATAAAAATGCATAATACGGTATTTAAGTTAAATAATCTATATCAGGAATATTCCCTCATAGAAATAAAGATGCAAGGTAAAAGAAGAATAGTGTTTAAGATTAAATGTCCTATATGTGACGAATACCATTATTATATATATAAGATAAACGATATTATAAATAAAGATGTTATTATAATGGGTTGTGAAAAGATAGGTTGCCCTGTAATGTATATGGGGAAAAAAGAACAGGTATTAAGTATTATAAAAAAGCAGGAACAGATATTTAAAGATATTTATTTTATGGTATAATGTAAAAACTGAGTAAAGTATTAAAACTTTGCTCAGTTTTTTGTTGACTGAAAAATATATAGGTATATAATTTAATATGATGTCTATTATATATTTTAAAGACATTATTATTTTGACCTATCCATATATCTTTACAACAAATCCTTTCACACAGAATTTCCTTTTTATTCAGCTAATTCTTCAAAGGTTTATAACTTTTGTTTTATATGGATAAATTATGTTTATGACATAATGAATGTAAGTAATATAATGATTTGGAGGTGCAACCTTGACTGCTAAAAATTATGAGGATATGACTTTAGCAGAACTCAAACTTATAGCTAAAGAAGTCAATATAAAAAACATATCAAAATTTAAAAAAAATGAACTTATAGAAGAGATAAGAAGAGTAAACCCAATTTCTATAAATAAAGATGGTGTAATTTTAAAAGAAAATATATCTTCAAAAGGATCTACTAAAGAGGAGATAAAAGCCAAAAGCAGTATTGCTAAGCAAAATGAAAACGTGGAAAATACATATTTTCAGAAAGAAAATCATGAAACCAGTAGAGATGAAATTAAAGAAGAGGTAAGCCAAAGTGAAAACATCACTTTAGATAAACCAGAAGAAGAAAATAAAAAGGAAAAACTAAAGACTATGATAAATGATTCAGATTCAGCAAAAGGCGTATTAGAGATAAATGAAAATAATAGCTTTGGATTTTTAAGAGGAAAAAATTATCTTACAAGTCCTGAAGATATATATGTTTCACCTTCTCAAATAAGGAGATTTAATTTAAGGACTGGAGATCAGGTAGAAGGAAAAGTTAGATTTCCTAAAGAAGGAGAAAAATTTAAAGCATTATTATATGTGGAAAGAATAAATGGCGAAAATCCAGAAAAGGCAGTAGGAAGAAAATCTTTTGAAAAACTTATACCTGTGTATCCAGATGAAAGATTAAGATTAGAAACAGAAAATGAAAATGATCTTTCTTCACGACTTATGGATATAATATGTCCTATAGGAAAAGGTCAAAGAGGAGTAATAGTAGCTCCGCCGAAAGCAGGTAAAACCACACTGCTAAAAAAGATAGCTCAAAATATATCTAAAAATTATCCAAATATAAAGCTTATAGTGGTGCTCATAGATGAAAGACCAGAAGAAGTTACAGATATGCAAAGATCCATAAATGGTGAAGTTATATACTCTACTTTTGATGAAGAACCAGAACATCATACGAAAGTAGCTCAAATGGTTCTAGAAAGAGCAAAAAGAATGGTAGAGCAGGGTCAGGATGTAGTAATATTATTAGATAGTTTAACAAGACTTGCCAGGGCCTATAACTTAACCATTACACCTACAGGAAGAACTCTTTCTGGAGGATTAGATCCAGGAGCTCTTATAATGCCTAAAAAATTCTTTGGAGCTGCAAGAAACATAGAAGAAGGAGGCAGCTTAACCATATTAGCTACAGCTTTGGTTGAAACAGGCAGTAGAATGGATGATATGATATTTGAAGAATTTAAAGGTACAGGAAATATGGAGGTCCATTTGGATAGGAAACTTCAAGAAAGAAGGATATTCCCTGCCATAGATATTTATAAATCTGGAACCAGAAAAGAAGATCTTCTTTTGACAGAAGAAGAAAGAGAAGTATCTTATAACATACGAAAAGTAATGTATAGAGAAGGTAATGTAGAAAATATTACAGAAAAATTAATAAATCTGTTATCTAAAACTAAAAATAATAAAGAATTTACAGAGATGTTTAAAAAGATAGATTTATCTTCAAAATAGTATAAAAAGAAAATGGGAAAGATAAATATCTTTCCCTAATTTCTATTCTTCGTTTTTTAAGTTGAACTTCCTGTTAAATCTCTCAACTCTTCCGCCTACGTCAACTATCTTCTGACGACCAGTGAAGAATGGATGGCATTTAGAGCATATTTCTACTTTTAGTTCTTTTTTAACAGAACCTGTTGTAAAAGTATTTCCACATGCACACTTAACCACAGCATCATGGTGGTATTCTGGATGTATGCCTTCTCTCATCTGTTTCACCTCTTTCAAATTACGGATACCCGTTATATAACTACTAGATTATAGCATAAATTTTCTTTAATAGTCAAGATAAATAGTAATTTAAGTGAGACTCCAAATTTTATATTTGGTCAGTCGGACTTACACCTACGTAATGAAATGGAGTAGGCGTTTCATTATAAATAATGATAAAAAACTTGATATATAGGCATTTATAGTATCATAAACTAAAGGAAACTCCTACTTCGCTACTCTACGTAGGAGTAAGTTCCGCTAGCTAAATCGAAGATTTAGAGCGTCACTTAAATTCTAATTTATAGTTTAGTGTTTTTAAACAAAAATACAGTAAAATAACGACTTTTTTATATTGATATTAAGTGCTATAATCAATAATGTAAATTTCATTATAACATTCATGAAGGAGTAGTTGGAATGGCGAAATTGTATTTTAGATATGGGGCGATGAATTCAGGAAAATCCACAAACCTTATGCAGGTAGCCTATAATTATGAAGAAAGAGGAATGAAAGCTATAATATTAAAGCCAAAAACAGATAGTAAAGGTGGAGATACTGTAGTATCAAGGCTTGGGGTCATAAGAAAAGTTGATTTGCTATTAAGTGATAAAGAAAGTGTGTTTGATAATATAGAAAAATGGATAGAAGAAAAGGGAGAGATTGACTGTATTTTAGTAGATGAAGTACAATTTTTTAAGAAGAATCAAATTGATGATTTGTTTAAAATAGCTGTAATTAAAGATATACCTGTTATATGTTATGGGCTTAGAACAGATTTTCAAATGAATGGTTTTGAAGGCAGTGAAAGACTTCTTTTATTAGCTCATAGCATAGAAGAGATGAAAACCATATGTACCTGTGGAAGAAAAGCCATTCTTAATGGACGAAAGATAAATGGAGAGTACGTATTTGAAGGGGAACAGATAGCTATAGATAATCAAGATCAGGTGGAGTATCAATCTCTTTGCGGAGTATGTTATTATAAATATAAATCTAAATATAAAGAAAAAATTGGTCAAAATCAAAGTTATTAGTTTTAAGAAAGAGGTTTAGTATGAATAAAAAACACTATGTTGGTGGTCAGGCTGTAATAGAAGGGGTTATGATGAGAGGTAGCAAGGGCGTGGCTACAGCAGTTAGGACTCCAGATGGAAGTATAAATATAAATTTAGACGAAAGCATACCATTAACTAAAAAAAATAAAATTTTATCATTACCATTTATAAGAGGATTTATTTCACTTATAGAATCTTTGATCATCGGTATAAAAACATTGAATTATTCTGCTACTTTTTTTGAAGAAGAAGAAGAGGAACCTTCTAAATTTGAAAAATTTTTAGATAAGGTTTTTAAAGATAAAGCTAATGATGTAGTGGTAGGAATTACTTTAGTAATATCATTTATATTTTCTTTTTCAATTTTTTTCTTTTTACCTACAGCTATAGCCAATGTTTTTAAATATTTAAAGTTTAATACCTTTGGACTTAATATAATAGAAGGAATAATAAGAGTTTCTATATTTTTGCTATATTTATACCTTATATCTAAAATAGAAGATATAAATAGGCTTTTTCAATATCATGGCGCAGAACATAAAACTATATTTTGCTATGAATTTGATGAGGAATTAACTGTAGAAAATGCAAGAAAGTTTAAAAGATTTCATCCTAGATGTGGTACTAACTTTTTATTTTTAGTAATGATAGTTAGTATTGTACTTTTTTCTTTTACAGGATGGGGAAATGTGTGGATGAGGCTTTTATACAGAATTTTGCTTCTACCCTTAGTTTCTGGAATTACTTATGAGATAATAAGATGGCTTGGGAAAAGTGAAAATAGGTTTTCTAAAATCGTTGCTTATCCTGGACTCAAGCTTCAAAGTCTAACTACAAAAGAACCAGATGATTCCCAATTAGAAGTGGCAATTGCAGCTTTAAAGGCATCGGAAGGTATAGAAGAAGATAAGACCATAGGTAAACTATTAGAAGAAGGTAACCAAATATTAAAAAATAAAGATATAGAAAGTTATATATTGGATACTCAACTTCTTTTAGCTAAGGTTTTAGAAAGAGATAAATTGTATGTAATTACCCATAAAGAAGAAAAAGTTTCTAAAAAGGCTGTGGAAGAATTCTTATATTTAATAAATTTAAGAGCAGAAAAAATGCCTATAAAATACATATTAAGAAGCTGTGAGTTTATGGGAATGGATTTTTATGTAAGACAAGGAGTGTTAATACCAAGACCAGATACGGAAATACTGGTAGAAGAAGCATTAAAATTAATTAAACAAAAAAACATGAATTATGTATGTGATTTATGCTGTGGAAGTGGAGCTATAGGATTGTCTTTAGCAAACTATTCATTAAGTATAAAAGTGGATTGTGTGGATATCTCTGATGATGCAGCTGAGGTTACTACAACCAATATAGAAAAATTAAAATTAGGTGAAAGGGTAAAATTAATAAGAAGTGACTTGCTTAATTATGCAGAACAAAATGGAATATACTATGATATGATAGTATGCAATCCGCCTTATATAAAAAGTGAGACTATAAATGAGCTTATGGAGGATGTAAAACTTTATGAACCACATTTAGCTTTAGATGGTGGAGAAGATGGATTATATTTTTATAAAAAAATTATTATGCAGAGTATTAATGTATTAAAAAAAGGCGGTATATTAGCCTTTGAAATAGGACATGATCAATACGAAGAGGTGGAAAAAATATTTAAAGATAATGGATACGAAGATATAGTATGTGTTAAAGATTTGGCGGGAAATGACAGAGTTGCCATAGGAAGACTGAAGGAACCATAGCCTATATGCAGAATTTTTATTGATATGAATAATATTGTTATGATATAATAATAAACTATGAAAATAAGGAGTACGGAGTGATAGGATATGTTAGAGAGACTTAATTTTATTGAAAATAAATATGAAGAGCTATCTGTTAAAATAGGGGATCCTTCAATTATGGCTAATCAAAAAGAATGGCAGAAACTTTGTAAAGAACATTCGGAATTAGAAAATATAGTAACCATGTATAGAGAATATAAAAAGTTTGAAGAAGATATAGAGTTTAACAAACAAATATGTGAAGAAGAAAGCGATGCAGAACTTAAAGAAATGGCTCAAGAAGAACTAAAGGAGCTTATGCAGAAAAAAGAAAAGTTAGTAGAAGATATAAAAATTGCACTTATTCCTAAAGACCCTAACGATGATAAAAACGTGTTTATAGAAATAAGAGGCGGAGCAGGTGGAGAAGAAGCAGCATTATTTGCAGCAAATCTTTTTAGAATGTATACAAGGTATGCAGAAAACAGAAGATGGAAAATAGAAATGATGAGTTCTAATGAAACTGATATTGGCGGATTTAAAGAAGTTGTATTCATGGTAAGAGGAGAAGGAGCATACAGCAGATTAAAATACGAAAGTGGAACTCATAGAGTACAAAGAGTTCCAGATACAGAATCCAGCGGAAGAATCCATACTTCTACTGCTACTGTGGCAGTACTGCCAGAAGTAGAGGATGTAGATATAGAAATAAACCCTAATGATTTAAGAATAGATGTATATAGATCCTCAGGGCATGGTGGACAGTGTGTTAATACAACAGATTCTGCAGTAAGAATAACTCACTTACCTACAGGTTTGGTTGTTACCTGTCAGGATGAAAAATCACAGCTTAAAAATAAAGAAAAAGCTATGAAGGTTTTAAGATCTAGACTATATGAAAAAGCTGAATCCGAAAGGCTAGCAGGTATTGCAGAAGATAGAAAAAGTCAGGTGGGAACTGGAGATAGAAGTGAAAGAATAAGAACTTATAATTACCCACAAGGAAGGGTTACAGATCATAGGATAGGATTGACTTTATATAAACTTGATGCATTTTTAGATGGAGATATTGATGAAGTAATAGATGCTTTAATAGCAACTGAACAGGCTGAAAAGATGAAAGCTATGGGCAATACTGAAGAACTATAATATTTATTTTAGAGGTGAATAAATGGATATAAATAAAGCCATAAGAAAGCAGAAAAAATCTTATAAGATATTTATGCTATCTATGTGCTTTATTTTTTTAATATTGCCTCTGGTGCTGTTTATATACGGTAATATAACCTTCTTTTTACTTAGCTATTTAATTTTTATAGAAATTATGATAATTTTAGCAATGGTAGGAAGAAAAAACTGGGAACGGTTAGAATTTCAGTGCCAGAATAATAGATTAAAAATCAAGCTGGGCGTTTTTGGGAAGAAATACATAGTTTTATGTGACAAGGTAGTTTTGGTACATACTGAAAAATCAAGAGAAGACATAGAGCTTATTTTGATATCCAGTATGAAATTTAGAAATAAAAAATTTAAACCTGTAAGTCTTGATTTATTTAAAAAATACCCATATGCTGCTTCTCAATATGAAAAGATAAAAAAAATGCATCCAGAGCACTCCTATTATTATATGACTATAAAAAATGGAGGCTTTTATAAATATATGTTATTAGATATAATTTATAAGAATTGTGTTAAAGCTGTATATACTGAAGAGGCTATTGATAGTATAAAGCTAGCTAGAGGACAGAAAGAATTTTAGTTATAATCCCTTATCTATAGCAATAAAATGTTATAGATGAGGGGTGATGTTATTGAATAGATTTTTATTTGTAGTAATTTTGTCTTCTTTAATTTCCATGGTTGGAACTATGCTAGGAGCATCTATAGGGGTTTTTATAAAGAATCCTGGTAAGAGACTTTTAAGTGGTATAATGAGTTTTGCAGCAGGTTTAATGTTAGCAGTGGTAGTGTTTGATCTTATTCCTGAAGCTATAGGCAAGAGTAGTGTTTTAAAAGTTATATTATACTATTTTGCAGGTATAATAATAATTATGTTTATTGAAAGTACTTTAAATACTAAAGATAAACCTTATATTAAAGTAGCAATGATTACTGCCTTAGGAATTATGCTGCACAATCTTCCAGAGGGAGTAATTATGGGATGTGGATTTGCAGCAGGCCAGAGTTTAGGATTTAAAATGAGCATTATTATAGCTATTCATGATATACCTGAAGGTATAGCAGTAACGGCTCCTTTAATGGCCTCAAGAGTGAGACCGCTTAAAATACTGCTATATGCTTTTATTACTGCACTGCCAACAGCTATTGGAGCGGTTTTAGGTGTTATTCTAGGAGGAATATCAGAGTCTTCTTTATCTATTTGTCTTTCTGTTGCTTCGGGTATAATGATGTATGTGGTGTTTGGAGAACTTATTCCAGAATCTAATAAAACATGGCATGGAATTACTAATACTTTATCTATATTGTTAGGTATAACCATAGGATTAATCATGGTTACTATATTATGAGCACAATTTGATAACAAAGGAGGGAGATTTATGGATACAAAGATTTCTATAATGGAAGAAAATCAAATAGATTATGAAGCTGTTAAAGAGGCTGCTAAAGTAATAAAGGATGGAGGACTAGTAGCTTTTCCTACAGAAACAGTATATGGACTAGGAGCAAATGCTCTTGATGCCAATGCAGTAAAAAAAATATTTGAAGCAAAAGGGAGACCACAGGATAATCCGCTTATAATTCATGTGTCTTCAAAAGATATAAAAGAATTGGTGAAAGATGTTCCTGAAGTTGCAGAGAGTATTATGGAAAGGTTTTGGCCAGGACCTTTAACTTTAATATTTGAAAAGTCAGATATTGTACCTGAAAGAACTAGTGCTGGTTTAAAAACTGTAGGTATAAGGATGCCTTCAAATCCAATAGCGAGAGAACTTATAAAAACCTCAAAAGTTCCCATAGCAGCACCTTCTGCTAATATTTCAGGAAGGCCTAGTCCTACTGAAGTTTCTAGATGTATAGAAGATTTAAATGGAAAGATTGAATATATTTTAGGCGGGGAGTGCAGTGAAGTAGGAGTTGAGTCTACTATAGTAGATTGCACTGTAGACCCACCTTGTATACTAAGACCAGGAGCTATAACCTTAGAGATGCTAAAAGCCATAGATGAGAGAATTTACATAGACCCAGCAGTGATGGAGAAACCTAAAAAGGGTTTGAAGCCTAAGGCACCAGGAATGAAGTATAGACACTATGCTCCAAAGGCTCCATTAAAAATAATAGATGGCGATATAAAAAAAACTATTGCAAAAATCAATGAAATGGTGCAAAATTATATAGATGGCGGTAAGAAAGTAGGAATTATTGCTACAGATGAAACTTTTGAATTTTATCCCCAGGGTGAAATTATTTCTTTGGGAAGCAGAAATAACCTGGAGGATGTGGCAAAGAATTTATTTGAAGTGTTAAGAATCTTTGATGATAAAGCTGTAGATATAATATTATCAGAAAGCTTTGAAGAAAAAGGTATAGGCATAGCCATAATGAATAGACTGAAGAAATCCGCAGGTTTTGATATAATTAAGGTTTAAGGAGGTACTCATGAATATATTGTTTGTATGCACAGGTAATACTTGTAGAAGTTGCATGGCTGAAGCTATTTTTAATCATAAATGCAATATACACAATATAAATGCAAAATCAGCAGGAATTGCTGTATTGCCAGGAAGTAAAGCCTCTAAAAATTCTTCTTCAGTGGTACTTTCTCAAATGAGTGCTGATATAAGTGGTAGAGAAGCAGTACAGTTAACAGAAAAACATTTAAATAATGCAGACCTTATTTTGACTATGACATCAAATATAAGGGATATTCTATCTTCAAAATTTCCACAGCTAAAAAATAGAATATTTACAATAAATGAGTATGTCGGCGTAAAAGGAGACATAATAGACCCTTACGGCGGCAACATTTCTGTTTACGAAGAAACATTTTTTGAACTTAATAAATCCATAGAGTTGCTTTTGGATAAACTAAAAGAAGATAGAGCATTTTAGACGCTTGTATCTTCTTTTTTGCAATATAAAAAATATAATTTATGGAGGTGGCTAACTTTGAAAGTAGCTATAGGAAGTGATCATGGTGGTTTCAGATTAAAAGGTGAAATTATAGATCATTTAAGAAAAAAAGGAATAGAATTTTCTGATTTTGGAACCTTTAGTGAGGATTCCTGCGATTATCCTGATATAGCTATACAGGTAGCAGAAAAAGTTGCAGGAAAAGAATTTGACTTAGGTATTTTGATATGTGGAACTGGAATAGGTATAGGTATAGCTGCCAATAAGGTTCCAGGTATAAGAGCAGCATTATGTTCAGATACTTTTAGTGCCCATGCATGCAGGGAACACAATGATGCTAATATATTAACTATAGGTCAGAGAGTAGTAGGTACAGGATTGGCTTTAGATATAGTTGATACATTTTTAAATTCTAAATTTGAAGGAGAGAGACACAAAAAGAGAATTGATAAAATAACAGAGATAGAAAAAAAATATTCAAAATAAAAATTTGTTTTCATATTATTTAAAATAATTTTAATATAAAAGCTTAGGAGGAATATTAATGGGAAAAGTAACTCAAATAGCACATCCACTTATATTACACAAACTTGCTCTTATAAGAGATAAAAATACAGGATCTAAAGATTTTAGGGAACTTGTAGAAGAAGTAGCAATGCTTATGGCTTATGAAGTAACTAGAGATGTTCAAATGGAAGAAGTAGAAATAGAAACACCTATATGTGTTACTAGATGCAAAATGTTATCTGGAAAGAAAATGGCTATAGTTCCAATATTAAGAGCAGGATTAGGAATGGTAGATGGTATGCTTAAACTTATTCCAGCAGCAAAAGTAGGACATATAGGACTTTATAGAGATGAAAAAACATTACAGCCTGTGGAATATTTTTGTAAGTTACCACAGGATATTGAAGAAAGAGATGTAATAGTAACAGACCCTATGCTTGCTACAGGAGGTTCTGCAGTAGATGCTATAAACTTGCTTAAGAAAAGGGGCGCAAGAAATATAAGACTTATGTGCCTTATAGCAGCACCAGAAGGAATTAAAGCTGTAATGAATGCTCATCCAGATGTAGATATATATATTGCTTCCATAGATGAGAAACTTAATGAGAATGGATATATTGTCCCAGGACTAGGAGATGCAGGTGACAGACTATTTGGAACAAAATAATAAGTAAAATTGCAATAATAATATTTTAGCAATTAACAAGTAAGAGAGCATAAAACTTAAATGCTCTCTATTTCATATTTAGAGAAAGTTTACTTTAAAAAACTTTTAAGTTATAATTATGGTGTTTAAACTAATTAAGTTGTATATAATAAGTTAGTTGAGGGGATAATGTATGGAAAGAAGAGACAAAAATAACTATTACCTTGACATAGCTGAAACTGTTTTGGAAAGAGGAACTTGTCTTAGAAGAAATTATGGCTCTATAATAGTAAAAAATGATGAGATAATATCTACAGGCTATACGGGTGCACCAAGAGGAAGAAAGAATTGTATGGATATTGGACAATGCATAAGAGATAGTCTTAACATTCCAAGGGGCACACATTACGAATTATGCAGAAGTGTTCATAGTGAAGCTAATGCCATTATAAGTGCTTCACGAAGAGATATGATAGGAGCCACATTGTATCTTGTAGGGAAAAATGCTAAGACAGGTAATCTAGTAAGCGATGCTAATTCCTGTGCTATGTGTAAAAGACTTATAATAAATTCAGGTATAGATAAAGTTATAATAAGAAAGACAAAAGATGAATATCTTATAACCTATGTTAAGGAATGGGTAGAAAATGATGATTCTCTTACAGATAAAATTGGATATTAAATTATAAGTGAGAATAAAATTATGGATAATCTAAAATTGATCTTGATTTCAGCCTTTATTTCGTTAATGATAACTCCTTTAGTGAAAAAGTTTGCATTTAAAATAAATGCTTTAGACATACCTAAAGATTCAAGAAAGATACATAAAAAGCCAATACCTCTTTTAGGAGGTCTAGCTATTTACATAGCTTTTTTAGCAGGAACTTTTTTTCAAGAAGGGCCTTTAAGATTTTGGGAAAAAGGAATTCTTTTAGGAGCCACTGTTATTATTATTGGCGGGATTATAGATGATATAAAAGACTTAAGACCATGGCAAAAGTTGATTTTCCAATTAGTTGCATCTTTTTGTGTGATCTCCCATGGAGTGTATATAAAAAATATTACTAATCCTTTTGGAACTGGGGATTCATTTTTCAGCATAGGTATATTTTCAATACCGTTTACTTTGCTTTGGATTATAGGTGTAACCAATGCATTAAACCTTATTGATGGATTAGATGGATTAGCTGCTGGTGTGGGCTTTATTTCCTCCATAACCATTTTTGTTATAGCTATTATGGCTGATCAAGGCTATGTTGCTTCTTTAACAGCTATACTAGCAGGTTCGATTTTAGGATTTCTACCTTATAATTTTAATCCTGCTTCTATATTTATGGGAGATACAGGTTCTCAACTTTTAGGCTTCCTCTTGTCTGTAATTTCAATACAAGGAGCAATAAAATCTGCGGCTACCTTTGCTATAGTTGTACCTATACTAGCTTTAGGTCTGCCTATATATGATACCTTGTTTGCTATGATAAGAAGAAAGATAAATGGCAAGCCTATAATGCAAGCAGATAGAGGACATTTGCATCATAGACTTTTAGATTTAGGATTAAGTCAAAAGCAGGTAGTGTTAATAATGTATTTTATAAGTGCATGTTTAGGGGCTATAGCTATTCTTGCTATGGAAATAAGTACACCAAGATCCTATTTTTTATTAACCATGATTGTAATAGTAATTGTAATAGTAGCTTGGAGATATAAATTTTTTAAGAGTGAGAAATAAAATTTATACAGCTATATTTGGGAGGATTGGAAATGAATAGAATAAAAGTTATGACTATATTTGGAACGAGGCCTGAAGCTATAAAGATGGCACCTCTTGTTAAAGCCTTAGAGGCTGAAGAATCTATTCAGTCTATGGTATGTGTTACAGCACAACATAGACAAATGCTTGATCAGGTCCTGGAATTGTTTTCTATAAATCCAGACTTTGATCTTAATATAATGAAATCAAAACAGAGCTTAACTGGGATAACAAATAGAGTGTTAGAAGGATTAGATGAAATATTTGATAAAGAGAAACCAGATATAATACTTGTACATGGAGATACTACTACTACATTTGCTGGGGCTCTTGCAGCTTTTTATAAGCAGATAAAGGTTGGTCATGTGGAAGCAGGGTTAAGAACCTTTAATAAGTATTTTCCTTTTCCTGAAGAAATGAATAGAAAGCTTACAGGGTCTTTAGCTGATTTACATTTTGCTCCCACTGAGAGTTCAAGGCGTAATCTTTTAAATGAAGGAATAAATGAAAAAGATATATTTGTTACTGGAAATACTGTAATAGATGCTATGAATTTCACAGTAGAGGATGGATATACCTTTGAAAACCAAGAGCTCAACAAAATCGACTATAAAAATAAAAAGGTTATCATGATCACTGCCCATAGAAGAGAAAACTGGGGGGAGGGTATAGAAAATATATGTAAAGCTTTAAAATCTATAGTTATCACCCATGAAGATGTGGAACTTGTATATTTAGTACATTTAAATCCAGTGGTAAAAGATACTGTGTACAAATACTTATCTGAAGTCGATAGAGTACATCTTTTACCACCTTTAGATACAAAAGAAACTCATAATCTAATGAATAAATGTTTTATGGTAATGACAGATTCAGGCGGACTGCAAGAGGAAGCACCTCATCTAGGAAAACCTGTATTGGTGCTTAGAGATGTGACGGAAAGACCTGAGGCAGTAGAGTCAGGCACCGTAAAGCTGGTAGGTACAGAAACTGAAAATATTTGTAAAGAGGCTGATAAATTAATAACAAATAAAGAAGAATACATAAATATGAGCAGAGCTATAAATCCTTATGGTGACGGACATGCATCTGAAAGAATAGTTAAGGCCATATTAAAACATTTTGAAGGAATTTAAAAACGAAAAAGCAGTTAATCAATATAAACTTTGTGTTTTTTTTAACAAATTTCTATTGATAAAAATTCTAAATATAGTTATAATAAAAACATGATTCAAAGTTTTTTATTATCGTTATAAACTATAAATTGGGAGGTATTTTTTATGAAAGAAATAGTTATTGCAAGTGCAGTAAGAACAGCTTTAGGATCTTTTGGTGGTTCTTTAAAAGACGTATCAGCAGTTGATTTAGGAGCTACAGTTATTAAAGAAGCATTAAATAGAGCAGGATTAAAAGGTGAAATGGTTGATGAAGTTATAATGGGAAATGTACTTCAAGCAGGACTTGGACAAAACCCAGCAAGACAGTCTTCAATAAAATCAGGTTTACCAGTAGAAATTCCAGCTATGACAATAAATAAAGTTTGTGGTTCAGGCTTAAGAGCTGTAAGTTTAGCTTGTCAGATAATAGCTGCAGGGGATGCAGATATAATAGTAGCCGGCGGAATGGAAAATATGTCAAGGGCTCCTTATGTTCTAAATGATGCAAGATGGGGACAGAGAATGGGCAATAACACTGTAGTTGATGAAATGATAACTGATGGATTATGGGATGCCTTTAATAATTATCATATGGGAATGACTGCAGAAAATATAGCAGAACAATGGAAGATATCAAGAGAAGAGCAGGATGAATTTTCTGCAGCTTCACAGCAAAAAGCTGAAAAGGCTATAAAAGAAGGAAGATTTAAAGATGAGATAGTTCCTGTAGTTATACCACAAAGAAAAGGAGATCCAAAAGTTTTTGACACAGATGAATTCCCAAGATTTGGAACTACTAAAGAAACTTTAGCTAAGTTAAGACCAGCATTTAAGAAAGATGGAACAGTTACTGCAGGAAATGCTTCCGGTATAAATGATGGAGCAGCAGCACTTGTAATAATGAGTGGAGAAAAAGCTAAAGAACTTGGAGTAAAACCCCTAGCAAAAATAGTTTCCTATGGATCAAGAGGAGTAGATCCTTCCATCATGGGATATGGCCCATTTGCTGCAACAAAGAAAGCTCTAGAAAAATCAGGGCTTACTATAGATGATATGGATTTAATAGAAGCAAATGAAGCTTTTGCAGCACAGAGTTTAGCTGTAGCAAGAGATTTAAAGTTTGATATGAGCAAAGTTAATGTAAATGGCGGTGCTATAGCTTTAGGACATCCAATAGGAGCTTCAGGAGCAAGAATATTAGTTACATTGCTTTATGAAATGCAAAAGAGAGATGCTAAAAAAGGTTTAGCTACTCTTTGCATAGGTGGAGGCATGGGAACAGCAGTTATAGTTGAAAGATAATTATCCTAAACATAAGATATTTAATAAAAAGAATAGGACTTAAGTCCTATTCTTTTTTTTATGGCTAATTGTATATATAAGTTAAAAAATGCAGACTCTATATAAAGGAAAGGTAGAATGTAATATGGTTTATCCTAAGTTAAAAAAATTTTTGAATAAGTATAAGTGAAAATATGCAATTTTTTTTATAATTGATAAGAAATGTATTAATACATAATGACGAAAAAAGTCTAAAAAAGCAGAAAAAGAGCTAATTTATATTTTGTAAATGTTAACAAAAAATTGAATATATTTTATAAAATATTCAGTATAATAAGTAAATTGAAATAATCTGTCTTAATAAATTTATAAATGATGAAAACAAGATGAACATAAACTATGCTAGAGATAATACCATAAAAACTAATATAATTGGGTTTACATGAATAAAATAAAAGGTTTTTGAGCTTTTTTTAAATTTTATTAATGAAAGTTATAGCTATATAATTATCAAGTAATATATACAAGGGAGTATTTTTATGGGAAATGATCTTAGGAATATGCTTAAAAGAATAGCTCTAATTGACTTTATTATAGCTTTATTTACAGTTTCTACAATGTTGTATTTTGTAAAAAAAGAATATATAATGTTTTTTTTATTAGGCTTAATTGTATCTTTATTAAATTTTTTAGCAAATGGATTTATAACTAATTATATACTCATGAGTAAAACAAGAGCACAGGGTTTTTTAAGCATTTTAAGTTTTATTGTAAGAACTTTATTAATTTCATTTATAGCTTTAATTATTTTATCTTATCAGCATAATGCATTTCATATGATAGCTTATGTCCTAGGATATATTTCTCAATTCACAGCATTTATAATCTATGCTGTAAACTTAAGTGGGCAAAATTAGGAGGGAAGTGTAATAAGGTGGAGAATGTTGAACCATTATTTTCTATACCTATTGGGAATATGCACTTTGATATTGCTTTGAGCATAGTTATTCAATGGGTAATAATATTAATGCTTGTTCTTCTTTCCTTATATTTAACTAGAAATTTAAAAATCATTCCAGGAAAGAGACAGAATGTGGCTGAAATATATGTAGAGACCATACATAATCTAGTTAAAGAAAATATGGGAGAACAATATAAAGGATTTGTACCTTTTATTGGTACACTAGTGATTTATCTTTTAATTATGAATCTAACAGGATTAGTAGGCATTGAACCACCTACTAAAGATTATAGTGTAACCTTAGCTATGGCACTTATAACTTTTGTGGTTATACAAGGATATGCTATAAAAAAGATTGGGCTATTACATTATTTTATAGGTTTTGGTAAGCCAGTAGTAGCTATGGTACCTATGAATATATTGGAAAGAATCATGCTGCCAGTATCTCTAAGCCTAAGACTTTTTGGAAATATTACTGCGGGAGCGGTAATTATGGGGCTTGTATATAATGGGCTTGGAAAGCTAAACTGGTTTGCACAGATTGGGGCACCAGTATTTCTTCATTTCTATTTTGATATATTTGATGGTGCTATACAGATGGTAATATTCACCATGCTTACCATGATTAATATTAAGATAATATCAGAACATTAATATGTATAAGGAGGAGTTTATAATGAGTCATGAATTTGTATCAGCAATGTCAGCTATAGGAGCTGGTATAGCAGTTTTAACAGGAATAGGTGCAGGAATAGGTATAGGAAATGCTACAGGAAAAGCTGTAGAAGGAATATCAAGGCAGCCAGAAGCTAGTGGAAAGATAACTACAGCTTTGATTATAGGTAATGGTTTTGCTGAAGCCACAGCTATATATGGATTATTAGTGTCTATATTCTTAATTTTCATCGGTGTAAAATAATATATAGCCTCAGGGCGTTTTTTTAGTTGCCTTACTTTAAGTTAAAATTTATTTTAATCTAGGGTAAGGTAATTAAAATTAGAATTATTCACTTTAAGCCTGGAAAGGAGGCTTGCATATAGGTATGGGAATTAACATTTATACAGTTTCTGCAGCTATAATCAATTTTATTATACTATATTTTGCTATGAGACACTTTTTGTTCAAACCTGTTACTAATGTAATGGAGGGAAGAGAAAAATCAATAGCAGATAATATAAATAAAGCTGAAAAAAATATGAAAGAAGCTGAGAAATTAAAAACAGAAAATGAAAATATTTTAAAGCAGGCTAAGGAAAAGGGAAAAGAAATTACGGAACTTCGTAAACAGAATGCAGAAAAGTTGTATCAAGAGATAGTTTCTGAAGCCAACAAAGAAGCACAGTCAATAGTTGGAAGAGCAAGAATTGAAGTAGATAGAGAAAAAGAGAAAGCACAAAATGAATTAAAGAATCAAGTTGTTGATTTAGCGGTAATGCTTTCTGCAAAGGCATTAGAAGAATCTATTGATGAAAAGCAGCATAGAAAACTTATTGAAGATTTTCTGCTTAAGGTAGGTAGTTAGTATGTATGAATATTTAGACAGAAGATATGCTCTTGCTCTTTATAAAGTAGCTGAAGAAAAAGATAAAGTGGAAGAATATCTTAGAGACTTAAGGCAGATAGTAGATTTGATAGAAAATAATGAAGAGCTTTTGCAGATAATAAAGCATCCACAAATAACCACTACAAGAAAGAAACAAACATTTATAAAAATTTTCAAAGGTAAAGTAGACGAAGAACTTCTTTCATTTTTATTGATTCTAATAGAAAAAGATAGAATACTTTACTTAAAAGAAAAATTAAATGAGATGGAAAAAATCCATCTTGAAAGAAACAATACATTATTAGCTCATATTAAAACTGTTATTCCCTTGACAGAAGAAGAAAAAAATATATTGATAGATAAACTTTGCAAAAAATATGATAAAAAGATTATTCTTAAAGAAGAAATAGATAAAAGTATAATTGGTGGAGTTTACGTTAGAGTTGGTAATGATGTTATAGATGGTACTATAAAATCTAAATTAGACGAAATGCGAGATTTGATACTTAAGGGAGAATAGAGGTGAAGCTATGAATATAAAACCAGAAGAGATAACTTCAATTATTAAAAGTGAAATAGAAAAATATGAAAAGAAAATACAAACTGTAGACTCTGGAACTATAATACAAATCGGTGATGGAATAGCTAGAGTTTATGGATTAGATGAGTGCATGGAAGGTGAGATGCTTGAATTTCCTAATGGAGTTTATGGCATGGCATTGAATCTTGAACAGGATAATGTAGGTTGTGTGCTGCTTGGAGTAGAAGAAGGAATAAAAGAGGGAGATGTAGTTAAAAGAACAGGTAAAGTAGTAGAAGTTCCTGTAGGAGAAAATCTAATAGGAAGAGTAGTTAATTCTTTAGGTATACCTATTGATGGAAAAGGGCCTATAAAATCTGCTGGTAATAGACCTATGGAAATACCTGCTCCTGGCGTTATTGACAGGCAATCTGTAAATGAGCCTCTTCAAACAGGAATAAAGGCTATAGATTCAATGATACCTATAGGAAAAGGTCAGAGAGAGCTTATAATAGGAGATAGACAGACAGGTAAAACAGCTATAGCAATAGATGCCATTTTGAATCAGAAGGGTAAAGATGTAATATGCATATACGTGGCTATAGGTCAAAAGCAATCTACCGTTGCGCATATAGTAAATACTTTAACTGAAATGGGAGCTATGGATTATACCATAGTTGTTACATCTACGGCTTCAGAATCTGCGCCTCTTCAATTTTTAGCGCCTTATGCTGGATGCAGCATGGGAGAATATTTTATGCAGAAAGGGAAAGATGTTTTGATAGTATATGATGATTTGTCAAAGCATGCGGTGGCCTATAGAACTATGTCACTATTACTTAGAAGACCACCAGGAAGAGAAGCTTACCCAGGAGATGTTTTCTACATTCATTCAAGGCTTTTGGAAAGGGCAGCAAAACTTTCAGATAAACTAGGAGGCGGATCCCTTACAGCCTTGCCAATAATTGAGACATTGGCAGGGGATGTAACCGCATATATACCTACTAATGTAATTTCCATCACAGATGGACAGATATTTTTGGAATCGGAATTGTTTTATGCGGGGCAAAGACCTGCAGTAAATGCGGGAATATCTGTATCTAGGGTTGGAGGAAATGCTCAAATTAAAGCTATGAAACAAGTAGCAGGTACATTAAGGTTAGAACTTGCTCAATACAGAGAATTAGCAGCTTTTGCTCAATTTGGTTCTGATCTTGATAAAGAAGCAAAAAGAAGACTTGAAAAAGGTAAGAGATTTATTGAAATACTAAAACAGGATCAATATGAACCTATGCCTGTAGAGAAGCAGATAATGATTTTATATGCTGCAGTTAATAATCATCTAATGGACATAAAAGTATCAGATATAAGAAAATTTGAAAGAGAATTTTTAGACTTTATGGATACTCATCATAGAGATATAGGAAAAGAGATTCTAGATAAAAAGGAATTAACTAAAGAAATAAAATCAAAATTAGAATCGGCCATAGAAGAATTTAAAAAAATGTTTTAGTTTATTTCATTAAGTCCTTTAGGAGGTGGAATAAATGGCAGGAGCTGGGCTCATTGCTATTAAGAGAAGAATAAAATCTGTAACCAATACAAAAAAAATAACTAAAGCCATGGGGCTTGTTGCCACCGCCAAACTAAGAAAAACTAGAGAAGAGTTGATGATAAATGATAAATATTATTCTTCTCTAGAAGAAGCTTTAGATACTATATTAAACAATATAACAGAGCCTAAAGGAGTCTATCTTGAGGGAAATAAAAGTCATAAAAAACTTCTTATAGTTCTTACATCTGATACAGGATTATGTGGAGGTTTCAATGTTTCTGCAGTAGATTCGGCTATTAATTTTACTAAGGAAAATCCTGGGGATTTTCTAATAATGGTAGTTGGCCAAAAAGGAAGATTCTATTTCAACAAAGTTGGCTATAAAACTGCTGCAGAATATGTAGATATACCAGATATACCAACTATAAAAGAAGCAAAAATTATATATAATCATGCAATTTCCTTATATAGAGAAGGAGAAGTGGGAGAAGTATATATTTCCTATTCCAAATTCATATCTCCTGTAAAGCAAATTACTGTACAGGAAAAACTTCTTCCTATAGAGATTAAAAAAGCTTCAAATGATACGGAATTAACTTATTTTGAACCAAGCGCAGAACAATGCTTTGATAAGGCACTATATTTATATCTTAAGGAAAAGATATTAAATTGCATGTTAAACGCAAAGACTAGTGAACATGGTTCAAGAATGGCTGCCATGGACGGTGCAACAAAAAATGCTAATGACTTAATAGATAAATTAAATCTTAGATACAATAGGGTAAGGCAAAGTGCTATAACACAAGAGATATCTGAAATTGTTGGAGGAGCACAAGCTCAAAAATAGAAAAGGAGGGAAATTATGCCTGGTAATATAGGAAAAGTTGTTCAGGTAATAGGACCTGTTATAGATATAAAATATGATTCTGATGGCGTTCCTAATATATATAATGCTATAGAAATAAAAGTTGGAGATAGAATAGTTATGGCTGAAGTTGAACAGCATATAGGAGATGATATAGTTAGAGCCATAGCTATGGAAGCTACAGAAGGATTAACAAGAGGCATGGAAGCCTATGATACAGGTAAACCTATATCTGTACCTGTAGGAAATGAGGTTCTTGGAAGATTGTTTAATGTTTTGGGCAAACCTATGGATGAAAAAGGTGATATAAAAGCTGATGAAGTTTATCCCATACATAGGCCTGCACCTAGTTTCCAAGAGCAATCTGTAGAACCAGAAGTGTTTGAAACAGGTATAAAGGTAATAGATTTAATTGCACCTTATCAAAAAGGTGGTAAAATAGGTCTATTCGGAGGTGCCGGAGTAGGTAAGACAGTATTAATTCAGGAATTGATAAATAATATCGCAAAAGAGCATGGAGGTTTATCCGTGTTTACTGGTGTAGGAGAGAGAACAAGAGAAGGTAATGACCTCTATAATGAAATGAATGAATCTGGTGTTATAGAAAAAACCGCCTTAGTTTTTGGACAGATGAATGAACCACCAGGTGCAAGAATGAGAGTTGCTCTTACAGGACTTACCATGTCTGAATATTTTAGAGATAAAGGTCAAGACGTTCTTCTATTTATAGATAATATATTTAGATTTACTCAAGCAGGATCTGAAGTTTCAGCACTTTTAGGAAGAATACCTAGTGCTGTAGGTTATCAGCCAACTCTAGCCACAGAAATGGGAGCATTGCAAGAAAGGATAACTTCAACAAAACATGGTTCTATTACTTCTGTACAGGCGGTTTATGTTCCAGCAGATGATTTAACAGACCCAGCACCAGCTACTACTTTTGCTCATCTAGATGCTACTACTGTTTTATCTAGATCCATAACAGAGCTAGGAATATATCCAGCAGTAGACCCCTTGGATTCCACATCGAGAATATTGGATCCTAGGGTAGTAGGAGAAGAGCATTATGAAGTAGCAACAAAGGTTAAACATATACTTGAAAGATATAAAGAATTGCAAGATATAATAGCTATACTTGGTATTGATGAATTGTCTGAAGAAGATAAACTGGTAGTAGCAAGGGCTAGAAAAATTCAAAGATTTCTATCACAACCTTTCACAGTAGCAGAGCAATTTACAGGTATGAAAGGAAAATTTGTACCAGTAGCAGAAACTGTAAGAGGATTTAAAGAAATATTAGAAGGAAAACATGATAATCTTCCTGAAGCAGCATTCCTTTTTGTTGGGACTATAGATGAGGCAGTAGAAAAGGCAAAAACCTTGATGGCATAATAAAGGAGAGAATTAGAGATGTCTAAATATATGACGCTAAATATAATAACTCCTGATAAAAAGCTTTATTCAGCGCAGATAGAAAAATTAATAACTGAAAATATAGATGGCAAAATAGAGATTTTATACAATCATATTAATATGATTACTTTTTTAAATCCTTCTATAACAGAATTTATAGAAGAAAATAATAAGAAAACAAAGCTTTTTACATCTTATGGTATTATGAATGTAAAAAACAATACTATAACTCTTTCTTGTGATGCAGCGGAATGGTCACAGGGAATAGACTATGAAAGAGCTGAAAATGCAAAGAAAAGGGCAGAGAAAAGGCTTAAGGATAAGGATAAAGATATGGATGTGGAAAGGGCAGAAGCAGCTCTTAAGAGAGCCTTAGTTAGGTTACAATTAAAAGATATACCTTAAGATTAAGTAATAATTGATAAAATTAGTCTGTATTAAAATATTTTTTTATTTTAATACAGACTTTTTTAATACGATTATTTTTTATTTTACTTAAGTTTTCACACTTTTTCTTCTTTTATATATATTAATAATATATTTAATATGAATCTCCTACCTAATTATACATTATGAAATTAATATAAAAATTAATTTAATTTCATTGCATATTAGAAGTAAAACAAGGCAATAATTTTAGAAGGAAGGTAGGGGGGAAAATGAGTTACAAAAAGGTATTGTTTATACTTTTTATCATTATGTCTAGTGTTTTTCTTTGTTTTAACAGTATTTATGAAGTCAATGTAAGTAGCCCTTTTAAGGGACAGATTGATCTGTTTCAGAAAGTATTAGACAATACAGAAGGTGAATATTTAGAACAAGGCATTATAATAACATTTAATAAAGAAGTATACAGAGATATGAGTTATCAAGAGTTAGAAAAAGTGCTAAAAGAGCAATTGATATATAGTGAAATAATTAATAAAGAAAGTGAAGGAATAGAGTTCCAAAATAAATACTTAAAAGGAACTATAAAAGAACAAGCTGAAGAGTTTACATTAAATATTATCTTTCCTTACAAACAGGAATATGAAGAAGTTAAAGCTATGGCAGATAGTATAATCAGTACATTTAAAAACAGGTATAAGGATTTGAGCTATTCCCAATACATGAAGATAGCCCTAAAAGGCGATGATACAAAATTTTATGCTGATATTATAGAAGGACTTTTAAATAAACTAGGGAGTAAAAATTTAAAGCAGATTAATATAAACTGTGGGATATCAGGTACTGCACTAACAGGCATATATAGGCCTATATCAGTAAATAATCAAGATATAGATTTTAATTATGCCATATGCAAGTATGAATCGGGAACATATATGATTATTGGAACGCCGGTAATTAGCTGTGCATATTAACAATTAGAGGATGGAGGATATTATGGAAAAAATAGTTGTAAAAGGTGGCTATAAGTTAAATGGAGAGGTAAATATTAGTTCAGCTAAAAATTCTGTACTGCCCATTATAGCGGCTAGTATATTATGTGGAGATAGATGTACCATAGATAATGCACCTATGCTTGAAGATGTATTTGTAATATGTGATGTACTAAAATCTATAGGTGCAGACATATCTATTGACAAGGAGCACAGTAAGATAAATATAAATACAGGAACTATAATTTCTCAAGCAGAACCATCTAGTGAACTTGTAAGAAAGATGCGAGCATCTTTTTTGATTATGGGACCTATGCTATCTAGATTTGGAAGGGTAAAGCTATCCTTACCTGGAGGCTGTAATATAGGAAGCAGACCCATCGACTTGCATTTAAAAGGATTAAATGCGTTAGGAGCAAAAATTGATTTAGGTCATGGCTATGTAGAAGCCATTTCAAAAAAACTTATAGGAAATAAAATATATCTTGATTTTCCTTCGGTAGGGGCAACAGAAAATATTATGATGGCAGCAGTATTAGCAGAGGGTGAAACTATCATAGAGAATTCAGCCGAAGAACCTGAAATAGAAGATTTAGCTGATTTTTTAAATGGTATAGGCGCTAAAATTGAAGGTGCAGGTACAGGTACTATAAAGATAAAAGGGGTTAAGGATTTAAATGGAACTCTTCATAGACCTATATATGATAGAATTGAAGCTGGAACATATATGGTTGCAGCTGCTATAACAGGTAGTAAAATAAAAATTAATGGAATAGATGAAGAACATTTAAAGCCTATAGTAGCAAAACTTACTGAATGTGGAGTACTGATGGAGATAGAAGGAAACAGTGTTTGGGTAGATGGAAGAAATGAAATAAAACCCTTAGATATAAAAACTATGCCTTATCCGGGATTTCCCACAGATATGCAGCCACAAATGATGGGACTTTTATGTATAGCAGAAGGAACAAGCTTAATAACAGAAACTGTATTTGAAAATAGATTTATGCACATATCTGAAATGAAAAGAATGGGTGCTAATATAAAAATAGATGGAAGAAGTGCAGTTATAGAAGGTGTAAAAAGATTAACAGGCTCTGAAGTTAAAGCTACTGATTTAAGAGCAGGCGCTGCTATGATTTTATGCGGATTATCTGCAGAAGGTATTACTGAAATAAGTGATATATATCATGTAGATAGAGGTTATGTGCAAATAGAAGAAAAATTAAGAAAATTAGGAGCAGAAATAAAAAGAGTATATTAAATTAGTAAATGATAGAGCTTCCCACTGATAAATTCTACTATTAAAGTCAGTGGGAAAGCTCTTTTTTAATCAATATTATATTCCTTTGTAATATTCTAATTAAAATTGAGTATAATTATAGAAATAAAATGTAACATTTTAAGTGAGAAAAGGTGGGGATATTTTGAGGGGAACTATATATACATTTGATTTTAAGAAAATAGTTTTAGCTTTTATATTTCTTATAAGCTTTATTATAATAGTGCCTTTAATAGTTTTCGGCGGATGGAATAATAAAGCAGATAAATCAATTAAGGATAATAATAGTAAAATAAAAAATTATACTTTAAATAATGAAGATATTAATATGGAAAAAAAAGATTTTACTAAAATAAAAGTTTATATAACTAAAGAAAATAAAATTGAAGAAATGGATTTAGAAGATTATGTTGCAGGTGTTGTTTCTTCAGAAATGCCAGTAAGTTTTGGAATAGAAGCTCTAAAAGCTCAGGCTGTAGCAGCTAGAACTTATGCTCTATCTAAAATGATTAATAATTGCAAAAATGCTCAAGGAGCAGATGTATGTGATAGCACCCATTGTCAAGTATTTATGTCTAAAGAATCCAGAATGAAGAGTTGGGAGAGTAAACATTCTGAAGAATATTGGAATAAAGTATTAGAGTCGGTACAAAAAACAAAAGGAGAAGTACTTACTTATGATGGAAGTATTGCAATGGGCGCTTACTATTTTTCTACAAGTTCAGGTAAAACAGAAAATGCTTCTGAAGTATTTGCTTCCAATATACCTTATTTAAAATCAGTAAATAGTCCTGGAGAAGAGATAGCACCTAAATTTAAAACTGGTGTTTCTATACCTAATTCAAATTTTATAAATAAAATTAATAATGAGTATAAAGATGCTAACTTATCTAAAAATAACTACAAGGACAAAGTAAAGATATTAAGCAGAAATGAAGGCGGGTCTGTTAGGGAAATTAAGTTAGGTGGAACCACAATATCAGGTACTAAATTCAGAAGCTTGTTTAATCTTAATTCAGCTAATTTTACAATAAATTACAATAAGGGAAATGTGGAGATAGTATGTAAAGGCTATGGACATGGTCTTGGTATGAGCCAATGGGGGGCTAATGCTATGGCTAAGTCAGGTAATAGTTATAAAAAAATATTGGAGCATTATTATAAAGGTATAGAAATTAAAAATATAGATTCTTTAAAATTATAAAATTTTAGATATAAAAGCAGTGTATCTTAAGGAATTATTAGGATGCACTGCTTTTATATTAAACAAAATTCAAAAAATGTAGAAAATAAATGAAAAAAATAGAAATAAAATTGCTAAATATATGTATTTTTTTTTCTTAACGGGACAGACTAAAAAATGGAGGTGTTCATATGGACAAAAAATTACAAGACAAATCATCTAACTTTTTTAAGAAAGAAGGCTTTTATGTAATACTATTTATTTGCCTATGCATAGTAGCCACAGTAGCTGTAATAACAGCTAAAAATGGTAAAACTCTTAAAACAAAACCACCAGTGGTAGAAAATAAAGTTAATACTCCTAAAAAATTGGCACAGAATATAGATGAGCCAAAGCTTGATATGGAAAATGCTCTTCAGGTTAAAAAAGATAAAGAAAAAGAGTCAAACAAGAGCACTACATCTAATTCCAAGAATATTACCACAGTATCAAAAACTACAGATACAAAGTTTATAAAGCCAGTAGATGGAGTTCTTGGAAGATCATATACGGAGGATACCATTTACTGTGAAACCTTAGGTACTTGGAGAACTAAATCCGGTATAGATATAAAGGCGCAGTTAGGAACTAAAGTAGTTGCTAGTGCAGATGGTGTTGTTGAAAAAATTGACAACGATAATACTGAATTAGGCAAATACATAGTAATAAATCATCAAAATGGAATAAAAACCATTTACTCTAATTTAGATGAAAATGTTTCTGTAAAAAAAGACCAAAAAATTACAAAAGGACAGCAGATAGGAAAGATAGGTAAAACTGCAGGAAACTATAGCAATGAAAAATATGGAGATCATCTTCATTTTGAAGTGCTAAAAGATAACGCAGGTATAGATCCAACTAAATATATAAAATATGAAGCTTCAAGATAATTAATCATTTATTCGGCTATTTTCATATATATGAAAATAGCCGAATGTAAACAATTTTAAAGTAATTTCAAACATGTAATCAGCATATTTATAAATATAGAAGATTGAGGAGGTAGCATTTTGAAAGATTACATTGAAGAAAGAGTTTTAGAGGTAGCCAAGTATATAATAGATTCAAAAGCTACGATAAGAAAAACTGCAAAGGTTTTTGGTGTGAGTAAAAGTACTATACACAAGGATATGACAGAAAGATTACCTAAAATCAACCCAGTGATTGCTAAAGAAGCAAAAACTGTTTTAGAAATAAATAAGGCTGAAAGGCATATAAGGGGCGGAAAAGCTACTAAAATGAAGTACAAGGCTATTGAAGGATAACCACATTCCTAGTATAATAATAAAGAGATTTATAAAGGTAATTATTGTTTATAATTTGATGATAAAATATATAATTAGAGGTGAATTTTGGGATGTGGTTTTGGAATATGGGGACTGATATGGGGATTGATTTAGGGACTGCTACAGTACTTGTTTACATTAAAGGAAAAGGAGTAATTTTAGAAGAACCATCTGTGGTTGCAATAGATAAAAGCAACAACAAGATTTTAGCTGTAGGGGAAGAAGCAAGACAGATGATAGGCAGGACTCCTGGTAATATTGTGGCAGTTAGACCTTTAAAAGATGGAGTTATATCAGATTATGATATGACTGAAAAGATGCTTAGCCATTTTATTAAGAAAGCTTGTGGTAAAAGAAAAATATCTGCTCCAAAGGTTATGATCTGTGTTCCATGTCAAGCTACAGAGGTGGAAAAGAGAGCTGTAAAGGATGCCGCTGTACATGCAGGAGCTAAAAAGATTTATCTTATAGAAGAACCTCTAGCAGCAGCAGTAGGATCAGGAATAAATATTATGAAACCAAGTGGAAATATGGTTATAGATATAGGAGGGGGTACTACAGATATCGCAGTTATATCTTTAGGAGGTATAGTGGTAAGATCCTCTATAAAGGTAGCAGGAGATAAATTCGATGAGGCCATCATAAAATATGTTAGAAAAAAACATAAATTGATGATTGGAGAAAGAACTGCTGAAAATCTAAAGATAAATATAGGAAATGCCTTTGAAAGCGAAGAATTATATATGGATATAAGAGGAAGGGATCTTATTACTGGATTACCTAAAAACGTTACAGTATCTTCTTCAGAAATGAGAGAAGCATTAGATGATACTGTAATGTCTATAGTAGAGACTACACATTCTGTGTTAGAAAAAACCCCACCAGAATTAGCTGCGGATATTGCAGAAAATGGAATTTATATGACTGGAGGAGGATCTCTTTTAAAAGGATTAGATAAGCTTATATCACATATGGAAAAAGTTCCTGTACATATATCTGAGCAAGCAGTTTCTTGTGTAGCTATGGGCACTGGAATGGTGCTTGATTATTTGGACAAATATAATGTAACCATAGAAGATGGTGAAGTAACATTAATTGATTAGAATATATAAAGTAAACTCTACAATTATTTTGTATTTGTGGAGTTTACTTTTTTGATATCATACTATTATTCAGTATAGTTATGATTAAGATATATGGAATGAAACAATGAGTCCACTATAACTTTTGCCATATCAAAAATCAAGTTCAATCGTATGCTTCTATTTGTAAACACCTCAGAATTTTCAAAGGAATCCACTATACCTATTATAGAGTTTTCTCCTACATCTGGTAAACACTTTCCTACTCCTTTCCCTGGGTGTATAGGATAATCTCTACATTGAATTTCACCAATAGAATCTTTATCACCTAGACAGGCATCTATACCAAGTATATTAGATTTTGGATGTAAAAATTTTATATCTTCTGTTTTCTGCTCAAGATTAAGGGCATGAATAGGAGAGGATATGGTGCCATATACAGGTAAAGGAAAGTGTTTTTCCTTTAGCATAGTTCCTACTAAAGGACCTAGGCAGTCGCCTATACACCTATCAGTACCTATACATATAATAACTGTACTAAGATTTATATAATCTTTTAAAAAATAAGCAATTTCATAGTAAGCAAGTTTATTATTATAGTGAATTCGCATTTTATTCAAAAAAATTTCACCTCCTCAATAAATTTATATGAAGTAAATTTATTTATTATTAACTGAATAAAAATATTTCATAATGAAAGAATTATTAATAGGATCATATTTGGGAGGAGGAATTTCTTTGTATAGAAAGATAATGAGTTTTTTAGTCATAGTTTCAACAGGACTAAGTGTTTTTACAATGCTTTATAGCACCTATCCTTTAAAGGAAACTATTTTTAATACAAATAAAGAGAAAACAGAAATTTCAGCTGAGCAGAATAATTTAGTTACTGAAGAGTCTAAAAAAAGTAATAGTTATTCAGATAACAAAGATAAAGATAGTGAAAACTCAGTAAATAACAAAGATGAGAATTACCAAGAGAATAAAAAAGAATCGCAAAAAGAATCATCAAAAGATAAACAGATTGTTAAGAAATCAAAAGATATAGAAAAACCACCTTTAAAAGAAGAGTCTATTTCTAGTGTATCTGAGGATAAACTTAAAGAAGAAGTATCGGAAGATAAAATTAAGGAAAGCGAAGTTAAGAATAAAAATTCATGTCCTGTATTTAGTGTTCAAAAAGAAAATATACCTGATAAACTTACTATTAATGAAAAGGGAAAGCTATTTCGTATTTCCAATAAATTATCTGCTATAGATTATGGTAAGCTTATGGAGTATATAAATCAGGATGATGATGAGAAAGCTGTAAGAGATTCATTAAGACTGCTAAAAACAAGATTATCAAAGAAAGATTATGAAGAAATAAAAAATATAATGAAGAGATTTGTAAATAATATAGAGGAGTTTGAAAAGATAAATAGTTAATACAAATAGAGTATTATGATGGATTAATTTAAAGGTATTAAGAGAAAATAAAAGATAATTCTTTATAAAAGCTATATTTATCATTTGAATTTGTGATGATTAGTCTGTATACTATTCCTTGTCGACGAGATATGAATTAAAAATCTTGTTAACAAAGAAATTAAATGATTGATGTGCTGGCATGGCTCAATTGGCAGAGCAGCTGACTTGTAATCAGCAGGTTGTAGGT
>CAMJGD010000014.1 GCA_946405135.1 uncultured Clostridiaceae bacterium
TTTATTTGTGCACTTTTAAGCAGCTGTACTCTGCATTTTTATTATGCCATAAACATTCATATTTTATATTATAATTTTCAGAAGTTAATATTACATCGATCACAATTAAATATTAGAATTTCCAATTTTTTATCAACGGCTTCTTAATTCCAATTTTCGATAGTAAGGATATTAAGAACGCCTTTTTTATTATATATAAAATCTTCTATTTAAAAAAATAACTTGAAACTGCAAAAAATCATGTTCTATATTTTAATTATTGAGAGGCAAATATATAAAATTCCATAAAATACTTTAAGAAGGGAGATGATAGCATGGAAAATACTAATATAAATGCAAATATTGAAAACAAGAGTATTGTTATTATTAAGAATAAAAGGAAAAAAGCCACTAAAGCAGAAATACAGATTAGTAAATACAAAAAAGCTCCAGCCGGATTTCTGATACAGGAAGAAATAAAGAGTAAAGTTAATAGTAAGGATGAAAAGAAAGGACATAAACAACCCAAAATAAACGAATTGAAAGAGAAGACGCTCAAAGGGAATTCAGATGGATCTAAAGCGCTTAAGGCGGAAAATGCAAAAGCTATAAGGATAATAATTGACGGTGTAGAGTATTCAGAAAAAGAGTTTGCGATGCTTTTTCCGAATAAGTACCTAAAATTTAATATTAAAAGAGATTTTCTTGAAACCAAAGAAATTAAGGGAAAGTTGGTAGCAATTAAAAGTGTATATTTCTATTTTCCGGCGGAAATGATTGCAGAACATGAAATTATAGTGAAATATCGTAAAAAGATGGATCTTTACACATATAACATATCCAAAGATGCAGATTCATACTCTTCTGAGGAAGCAATTGAAGATTAAGATTTTGTTTCGCGAGAAACAGAATCTAGAAAACTAAAAGAGATTTAGAAAATCCTAACACTACAAAAAGTCACAATTATAAGAAATAAAGTAGATGCATAAAGCAGAAGATGTAAGCCAGCTACTTTCCAAATTCTAGAAAAGAATTATGAATTATAAAAATTAATTAATAGCATTGGGTAAGCGGTTAATAGTTGTCTAATTGACTAACTATCAACCGTTTATAATAAAATAGCAAGGGTTATGATGATTAAGTTGGCAATTTCCACGACTTGGGATCCCTGCTTGATTAAATGTACCATAAGATACACACCCTTGCTTAAGCAGTTTACATAGGAGGTTGCCATCCCCATGCATTGAATGTTTATTTTATTGCTATAAAATTAATATCAAATCCATGATACTCAACTTTATATTTTTTATTTAGGTTATTAAATGCACCTACACAATCCCTATGTGCCATTAGTCCACAGTAATTACACTTATATTTTGAGCCATCTGGTTTATTAAGCACCTTACAACGTGGGCATTGTAGGCTTGTATAGTATTCAGCTACTTTTGATACTTTTATTCCGTATTCTTTTGATTTGTATTCTATATATTTCATTATTCTCCCATATTCCATCTGACTTACCCATATTCTACATATTTTATTACATATCTTTTCTTTTTTTTTTGATTTATCACTGATGTTTTTTAAATCCCCAATAACCAATTCGCCAATTCCATTATCTATGCAATACTTAATCATTTGATTAACAGCTTTGTGATAAAAGTCTGTAAGAAAGTTATGTGAATATATTTGTATATTTTCACTTGCAGCAAGTAATTTTTTATACTTTTTACTGCCATATGTACATTTTTTTATTGCGTTCGATAAATAAAACCTTGATTTATTTCTCCGCTTTTTAATTGATTTAGCAGGTTTATTATCAATAATTAATGCATTTCCATTCTCATGACATAAAGCTATACAATTGTTATAGCCAATATCTATACCTGCTTTTTGCGTTAAATTGTTATCACAATTCTCATACTCATATTCTTTTGTATAGTAAAAATAATATTTATCTGAGTATGTTCTCTTAATTTCTGCTGTCTTTATGTTGTCTATGAAAAAATTTAGTAACAAATATTTGTGTCCACCAAGTGATAATTTTAGGTTTCCGTCTTTTGCCTTACGAATACAATCTTTCTTTAAAGGTAATGTCATGTACTCCTTGTATTTATACGGATACTTAATTTTACTAAATCCTTGCTTTTTCATTTTAGATGCAATAAGTCTTGCAGTATTATATTTTATTGTTAAGGCACAACAGCTGTTGTACTGGATATCATATTTATGTTTTAATAATTTTTGAAGATCATATTTGTAGATCCATCTACCCGTTTCCTTATAATATTCATTTGCTATATCTACTATATCATTCCAGCACCTAGCACATTCTTTAAGTGCATGATCAACTAGCTCTTTTTCTTCATCATTAAGTTTCAATAAAATTCTTCTAGCTGTTTTTAGCTTTTCTTTTTTATCCTCTTCTTTTGTTGCTTTCAAATCTGTTTCCATAGTATCCTCCTTAATTTCTAGTAGAATTACCATATACCATATAATGTACCGAACATTAGATGATATACCATTACAAAATTGGAATAGATGCATTAAATTGGAATAAGGGGTTAGATTTTATCATATCTTACCATGTCATTAAAATAGATCTATGTGTGACTTAAGTATGTGGCAATATATGTAATTAAATCCATAAAGATTATAAACTGTAGGTTTTTTTGTTATGATCGTAAATTTAAGAACTCAACCAACTTAAGAATAGTCAAATGAAACTAATATCATCTGGCACTTTATAATTAATTTTTTTATGAGGATAAGGATTATTCGTAAAATTGTAAGAGCGATGTATATAAGGATAGTAAAAGGGTATAATAATATTTGTATATAGCTGATTGAAAGGATATAAAATTATTGGGAAACCGTAATATAGATGTAAATTGATTATTACTTGGTTTCTTTATTAATAAAATTAAATAAATTGAAGAATACTGCTGGAGATTAAGAAAACTCCTAACACTGATAATCAATTTTAAAACGTGTTAGGAGTTTTTTTGCTTTTTGAAAGGAGGGGAACTAGATGGCTTTTTAAAGATTCTACAATTTATAGGATATAAATATTCAGCTCATTTTCATAATACTTTTATTCAAAACAATAAAACTACAAAAAATTATAAGGAGATGAATTAAAATGAGTATCGAAATAACTCAAGAACAGTATAATAATGCTCATCTAGGAAATAAAGCTTGGTATTACGAAAAGAGTATAAATTATGTAGACATTCAAAATATTATACTAACTGAGTCGGTACACCTAAATGCAAAAGGTATATGCTTTGGAAGGGGTATAGGTGAGATTTATGATAATAGTAGAATAATATCGCCTGTAGCTATTCGGTTACTACCTGATGGAAGGTATAGTCTTGTTTTTGGTTTAGTAAGTTTTATAAAAGCTAAACTTGCTAATCTTAATAAAATAGCCGCTATAATAACTGATTTATCGAGAACCGACTTTATTAAGAGCTGCGGGTTGTCCATGACTTGTGAAAAGAAACATAGAAATAAAACTCAATCTAATCAGGAATATGAATTTATAGATATTAAAGATATAACTATTCCTAGGAGATTCTTAGAAATAAATCCTGATTTGGAAAAAGTCAATAAGATAAAAGATGTCTATTTTAAGCACAATGAACTGGATAAACCAGTTTCTATTAGAAAAAAGTATATATTATGTGATGGATATATAAGATACCTAATAGCAAAAGAGTTAGGGCTAAAACATGTACTAGTAAAGTTTAACACAGATTAAGCTACAAAATATTTAAAACATCACTAAAATCTATTTTGTATTTAATAGTCGCTGTAAATCCTCTTGGAATAGAGAAGTTCAAGAAGGTATATAGCGTAAATAGTAAAAAGAATTTAGCTTACTTTTCAATGATTAAAGTTGAGGTATATTTTACTGGTACTTCAACTTTTTTGTTTCAGTTTCTAAAGGTATACCTTTTTAGATTAGGGTTTTTATGTATTGTTTTAGTCTATAAAGGTTGTGAAAATATTTTAAAGACGTATTTAAATATATAATGACCTTTATAAACTATTATGCTATGATTAATATATATTATCTTGAAAAAAGGAGGAGATTAGCCAGTATGCAAAAAGTCTTTGGTTACATTAGAGTAAGTAGTTCAGAGCAGAATATTGATAGACAACTTCAGGAGATGTTGGAGCTTGGAATAGGTGAACGTGATGTTTACATAGATAAACAAAGTGGAAAAGATTTTGATAGACCTCAATATAAAGCTTTAAAGACAGTTTTAAGATCTGGTGATATAGTTTATATAAAGTCAATAGATAGATTCGGAAGAAATTCAAGGGAAATTAAAAAAGAATGGCAAGAAATTACCAAGGACATAGGAGCAGATATAAAAGTATTGGACATGCCACTACTAGATACAACTCAATATAAGGACTTAATTGGAAATTTCGTTTCAAATTTGGTGCTTGAAGTGCTCTCGTTTGTTGCAGAGCAAGAAAGAGAAAGTATAAAGCAAAGGCAGCAGGAGGGTATAAAAATAGCTAAAGCTAAAGGAAAACATCTTGGTAGACCCAGAGCGAAACTTCCTGGTCAGTGGGAACAAATCTACAATGAATGGAAATCAAATAATATTACAGCAGTAAAGGCAATGGAGAAATTAAATTTAAGCAAGAGTACTTTTTACAAGCTTGTTAAGCAGTATGAGCGTATATGATAATAAGTGAAATTTTTTACTTAGAAATTGTTAATTCTTATTTAAAGATAAATTTCGAGAATTTGAATATTTCGAGAAGTTGAAATATAATGAGTGTAAATGCAGATAAGGAGGATTTTATGGAATACTTAACTGTAAAAGAGATGGGGTTAAAATGGGGGATTACAAGCCGGATGGTAACTGTTTATTGTAACAACAATAGAATCCCTGGAGCAATTAAAAAGGGAAATCTCTGGCTTATACCTACTGATGCAAAAAAACCAGAGGACAATCGGAAGATAAGAACAAAAATATAGTACATAGAGGTAATTTATGAAAAGGAATAGTCTAAATTTTATAGATTTATTTGCAGGAGCAGGTGGTTTATCAGAAGGCTTTATGCAAACTGGCTTCAATCCGATTGCTCATGTGGAAATGAACTCCTATGCTGCAGAAACATTGAAGACTAGAGCATGTTATTATTATCTTAAAAAACTAAGAAGATTAAATATTTATTTTGATTATCTTAGAGGAAATATTACAAGAGAGCAATTATATGGACAAGTTCCAAATGATGTTTTAAAAACTGTAATTAATAAGGAAATGTCAGATAGAACAATATATGATATTTTCGAAGAAGTCGATGCAATTATGTATGAAGATAGAATAGAAAATGTAGATGTTATTATTGGGGGGCCGCCTTGTCAGGCATATTCATTGGTAGGAAGAGCCCAAGATGCTGAGAGAATGGCGGCTGATCCGAGAAATGAACTGTATAAGCTATATGCACGATTCCTTAGTAGATATAATCCTAAAATGTTCGTATTTGAAAATGTTCCAGGAATATTAACCGCTAGAGGTGGGGAAGCTTGGCGTAACTTAACTAAATATTTAAAACGCGTTGGATATGAAATTGAATATCGTGAATTGGACTCATCTACATTTGGAGTGCTACAAAAACGAAGAAGGATAATTATTATAGGATGGAGAAAAGAAAGTGGTCTTAGATATCCAGAGTTCAGAAATATACAATCCCCATTCCTTCCATTATCGGGATAAAGGGCAATACCAATACTTATTGAACTGGAAAGTTTGTGTCTGTTAACAATTAAAGCGCGATTGAACGAATCTAAGATTCTTTGTGCAATTTCATCTGCTTCATTTATACTGTTCAAATTGGGTAGCAAAATTGCAAACTCATCTCCACCAACTCTACATAATATGTCTGTATTTCTAATACATGACTTAATCCTTGCTGCAATTTTTTTCAAAAATAAGTCACCTATATGATGTCCATACATATCATTGACAGTCTTAAAATTATCAACATCAAGGAACATCACCGAAAGCTTTAATCCCTCTTTTTTTGATTCTTCTATGGAAATTTTCAGCTTGTCCATAAATGCTGTACGGATAATTGTTCCAGTTAGTTGGTCGTAATATACAAGGCGCTCCAGCTTTTTTTCCATCATTTTTTTCTCTGTAATATCAGTATGGGAACCCGCTATTCTAATTGGTTCTCCCTTATCATTAAATAGTAGTTTACCTTTACTACACACCCATATATATTTGCCCTCTTTTAATTTTAATCTGTACTCATATATATAAAACTGACTTTTTTCTTTTAAGCATCTATGAAAGTTAGAAGTAACTTTTTTAATATCCTTCGGGTGAATACATTTCATCCATTTTTTGTAATATTCAGGAATTTCCTGTTCTTCAAACCCCAGCTTCTCGCACCATTCTTTTGATATGTGTACAGTATCATTAGTTAAATCCCAATCCCACAAACCATCACTTGAACCTTCACTAATAAGCTTATATCTTTCTTCACTCTTTTGTAATTCATCTTTCTGTTTCTTTAATTTTTTTATATCGTTCTCTAATTCTTCTTGTATCATAAGCACCTTATTTATATCTGACACCTTTTACCACCTCCTTCAAGATTTAAATGTATTGCATGCAACTAAATTCAAGCCACATATTCCTCTTCACTTTAAATCTTGAACTGTGAAACTATTTTTATAAGCATATTTGATTTCTCTTTCGCTAATTCGGATAAATTAATAACCTCATTTGACTTATTCATTATGTCTTCTGATTCCTGTGCTATGCTAGCAGCTCCTTGAGCTTCTTCATTAGCAGAACTTGCTACCTCTTCTATAGCTCTAACCATATTTTGCACTGAAGCCAAAAGTTCTTCTGAAGTTGCACCAAAATCTGTAACCATACTATCTATACTGAATGAGTTCTCACTGTATTTTTCACTGGATTCCACAAGTGTGTCATAGTCACTCAATACTTTTTTATCAATAAACTCTAATATTTCACCTGAACTACTTGAAAGGTTATTCACAGCTTCTAATATTATATTGGTAACTTCCTGTATTCTGTTTACCATGTTTTTAGAATCCTCTGCCAACTTTCTAATTTCATCAGCAACAACTGCAAAACCTTTACCTGCTTCTCCTGCTCTAGCAGCCTCAATAGCTGCATTTAAAGCAAGCAAATTAGTTTGTGAAGTTATTGAAAGTATTCCTTCTGCCAATTCATTGATCTGGTTTACTCCTTTTGATTGCTCTATAGCTTCCTTCAAGCTAATTTTTGTACTTCCATAAATTTGAATAGCATTTTCTTTTGAGATTATTGCATTTTGCTTCATTTCTTCAGCCATCTTACTTACATTGTTCACAACTGCAGCACCTTCTTGTGCTTTAGTAGCAATAGACTCTACTGCTCTTTCAATCTCTGTAGAAGTAGCACTCATTTCTTCAGCAGAAGACGCTGTCTGCTCTGTTCCTGCAGACATTTCTTCTGTTGTAGCTGAAATTTCCTCTATTCCTTTATTAAGTTGCTCCATATTGCTATTAACATTATTAAGCATCTGGTTTACAAATGATGATTCATCAACCACATTCTTTATCGTATTTCTTATTGATGTCTGCATAGTATTAATTGCATCTGCAAGTATTCCTGTTTCATCCTTTGCTTCAAGAAGTTTTGCAGGCACTTCCTTTGTAAAATCTCCTGTGGCCACAACTTTAAGATACTCTGAAGCTGTTTTTATGGGTTTTGATATACCCGATGCTATTAAGTAGGTAATTACTATACCGACTCCTAAAATAATTATTGATACTATTATAACTGTTTTCATGAGTTCGTTTACTTTTGACATTACCTCTGATTTTGGAGCTGTTATAGCCAATTCCCAATTGGTTCCCTCTACTGGTGAAAATCCCGCGTATTTTGTTACACCTTTGTAAGTATATTCACCCACGCCTTTTTTTCCGGCAATCATTTTCTTTTCCAATTCCGCTAAAGACTTTAATCCAGCGTCTTTTTTTACTTCTTCAAAAACATTGTACATTTGCATGACTAGATTTTTATCTTTATTGGTTATTGTTACACCACTACTATTGATAATAAAAGCTTCTCCGCTGCTACCAAATTTAATATCATTTGTAAGTGAATTTAATATCATTTGTAAGTGAATTTAATATACTTGCATCACGGGTAGCTACAAGTACACCTTTAACTGAATTCCCATCATTAATTGGAACTGCATAGCACACTACCATAGTGCTATTAGTCTTACTTAAAATAGGATCTGATACATTTTTTTCGCCTGACAATGCTTTTTTAAAATAATCTCTATCCGAAATATTGGCACTTTCACCTTCAGTGTTTATCATATTGCCATTTTGTTCCGCAATCATTATATTTAAATGTCCGCTTCTTTTTACTTCGTTTTTTAGCAATTTCAGCTTTTCATCCAATGATAGTTTATCGCTTTTAATATATTCACTTTCAGCTAATGCTCCAAGTGCATTCAGCTGACTATTAATTCTCTCCCGTACAACCTTTGAAGCTTCGTTTGATAACTGTACTAGTGATTCATCTATACTAGATGACAAGGCGTTTTGTGAAGCAAAATAGAATATACTAGCCAAACCAGAACAGATTGCCAGTATCAATATTCCGAAAATTATAGATAACTTCGCTTTAATACTTTTAAATTGCATATGTATCCCCCTCGTTTTATAGCTAACTTTTATATGAAATGTGCAATAAATATTTTCAACTATCTCATTTCAGTATCACTTGTATCTTTTTGATAATAATTAATAATAAATTTATCCAACTCCTCACTCATCAATAAAATTTCTTTAGTAATATCATTTTGAATTATTGAATCCCAATGCTTGTCCAAAGTAAATCTTAATTTTTCAATTACATCCAAATCCTTATAATTTTCGCATGATTTTTTTTCCATACATTGCACTCCTATTTTTAGATAAATTTTAATATTTTTTGTGAATACTGTTATTATGGATGTTGAATTAAGTTAAATGTTATATACTAATATATATCCATTATTATATAACAAATTTTATTTTTTGAATTCTTTTTATAAAAAATGTCATAGCTGTGGCAATGACACTTTTTACCCCTATTCTATGTGTGAATCACATAAACTACTATAATTATTATATTAATAATAGTAATTTGAGAAGGAGTATGCTTATGACTACAAATATTAAATTTGGAGAATGTCTTCGCTCTCTACTTTCGATTTTAGATATTAGTATTGTCAAATTATCAAAAGTCATAAATGTCGATAATTCACTTGTCAACCGGTGGGTTAATGAAAAAAGGATACCTGCATATAATACAGATTATATTGAGAAAATTTCAGAATACACTTCAAGCTGTATTCTAAATTCTTTTCAGATACAATATTTAGATGAGCTTTTCTTAAAGGTATGTGGGGATAGTAAAACTGAAATTAGTCCAAAAGAAAAAATCAAGAGAATTTTATTGCAGTCACAAGGATATTCTTTAGAATGCAAAAAAAAGATATTAAATGAAAATAAGACTCATTTAGTTTGTAATAAAAAAGTTTTAAAATCAATTGATAATTATCAACATTATTTTAAACAAAATGATAATACTAATATTAATATTGACTTATTAAATACGCAGGACTCTAATTTTTCGATTAACTTATCAAGTGAAGATAAAATAGTTATTGGATATAAAAATGTATTAGCTGCAAGTATTTCTTTATTAGAAGATACTTCAATAAAGAAATGTAATAATGATGTTATCTATATTTCATTTAATGACAATATGTTTATACCCAGTTATTATAATAACTTGATTAGCTTTAGAGATGCTGTGCTTAAAGCTATAAATAATGGCTGGAGTGTACTATTTTTACTAAAATTAAGCAACAATATCACTAATATAGTCAATTTTATTGATTTTGCGAGGCCACTTATAAATACTGGTAAATTTCACCCGTATTATTTTAAAAAGTATGACCTTTTTTCTATATATCAAGAATTTACTGTTATTTCAGAGGCAGGAACATTATTAGGATTGCCAAACGATCTGCATTCCGAAATTGAAACTGCCTTTTATTTTAGGAATAAAGTTGCTGTTAATATATTTAAGGATAAATTTAACTCATTAATCCCCAAGTATACTAGCGTTCTTGTTAAATATTATAAACATAATAATCTTATTGATTATTCTAATTTTCTAACTGACCAGGAAGATATCATAGGCAATCGAATTCTATATAAACATGATTTAAGTATTTTGTTACTTCCAGAAAATATATATATAAAACTTCTACAAAGAAAAAATCTTAAAAACAATGAAATAAATACATCTTTAAAATTCTACAAAAGACGATTGAAAGCATTTTTATCAAACATATATAACTATAAATATACGGATATTTATCATATAGATTGTATTAATAATCTAATTAAACACAGAAAACTTTACCTTTATTTATATAATAAGGTATTGTTAATTAATTTAGAGCTTGAAGATGTTATTGAGATTTTAAAAAACATAGTAACTTTACTTGAAAAATATGATAATTATAATATTGCATTCATTTCTCAAAACTCCAATATAGCAAACAGTATATTCTACTGTGTTGTTAAAGAAAGAAATTCTGTAATGCTAGAAACATATGAATGTTCAAAATACATACCAGAAGTTCGATTATCCATCACAGAGCATACACTTGTAAAAGCTTTTGAAGTCTATTTTGATGAAATATTGGATCAAGTTGTTCCTATGAATAAAGATAAAAATGAAATTATCAATTGGATGCAATACCAGATAAATTTGCTCAAAAAGCATGATTAAAAAGCATCATTGTGCGCCTTCTGACCATGAATTTATAATATAACTTTATTTCTTATGAGAAGATTTTTTTAATAGTTTATATTAGTTTTAAAATTAAATGTAGGTTTATCAATTAACAAATATATTATTTTTTTATAGTTTAATATACATATGAATAACTAATAATATAGTTATGAGTTGATAATTAGGAGCGTGAAACAAGTGTTATGAACGTATTAACAGCTATAAAAAATTTTCTCACATACAATGAATCTCAAAATGTTGAAAACTTCGAGTTAGTTGAAGATATTAATGAAATTGAAAGCTCTAAAAAACAAAATAAAAGCACTTATAGTGAGAATAACTGCCAAAACAAGGAGATAAAAACTAATAGTGGTGATCAAGCAAGTTGCTATAAATGGAATGACTCAGAAACAACACAAACTGAAAGTCAAAATCAGTCTGCAAAAGATACTGTGACAACAAATCTTAAATTAAATATAGAGAAAATTCAAAAGGAATTTAATTTACCTAAAAATCAGGATGTTGCCATAAAAGAATTCAAGATTTCAAGAAAAGTTAATGCATTTATCGTATATGTTGATGGCATGACGGACAAAAATATTATAAATAATCTTATATTGAAGTCACTTATGACTCCTGAACATTTTTTCGGCTTTAAAGGTGGCTCACTTATTGACTATATTGCAGACAGCGTTTTACCTGTAAATCAAGTTACACAAGAACAGCAGTATGAAAAGATAATAGAACAGGTATTGAATGGAGTTACAGCCCTTTTTATAGAAGGCTGTGATAAATGTTTACTTATTGAAAGCAGAGGCTTCGAGAAAAGAAGTGTAGAGCAGCCTGTTACCGAGCAGGTCATAAGAGGTTCACAAGAAGGCTTTACCGAAAACCTGCGCACTAACATAACACTTATAAGAAAAATTATAAAAAACAGAAGATTAACTACAGAGATAATGACTATAGATAAAACCAACAAAACCGATTGCGGGATATTATATCTAGAGGGCATAGCAAATCCAGCAATTATTGAAGAAGTTAAAAGAAGGCTTAAAAATATTAATATAGACTTTATATCAGGGGGCGGTATGTTAGAAAGTCTTATAACAGACAATGCTTTAATACCTTTACCGCAGATTATGACAACTGAACGCCCTGACAAAACAGCTGCAAGCCTTATGGATGGAAAAGTAATAATCATTACGGATGGTACGCCTTTTGCATCTATAATCCCCATGAGCTTTTTTGAAGCTCTGCAGACTCCAGAAGACTACTTTTTAAAGTGGCAATTTGCTTCATTTTTAAGATACCTTAGATTGTTTGCACTAATTACTACACTGCTGCTTCCGGGATTATATCTTTCGCTTATACTATATCACAAGGAAATGATACCCTCAGAGCTTCTTCATTCTTTTATTACAGCAAGAGAAAATATTCCATTCCCTACTATAGTTGAAGTTCTGCTTTTAGAGGTATCTTTTGAATTAATACGTGAGGGTGCACTCCGTGTTCCAGGAACAATAGGTAATACCCTTGGCATTGTAGGAGCTTTAATATTAGGTCAGGCAGCTGTGCAGGCGCAGCTTGTAAGTCCTATTATAATAATTATTGTCGCAATAACCGGGATATCTAGCTTTGCCATTCCAGACTATTCAGTGGATTTTTCAGTGAGACTTTTAAGGTTTGTATTTATTTTATTTGGGGCAGTAGCAGGTTTTTATGGGATTTCGGTTGCATTAGTTATTGTATTAAGTATTGCATGCGGTATGAAATCTTTTGGAGTGCCTTATTTTACACCTTTTGCACCCAAAACAAGATCTAATTCTGATGTAATTACACGCCTTCCAATATATAAGCAAAATATAAGACCAGATTATATAAATCCTCTAAATAAATATAAAACCGGAAAGGTCACAGAAAAGTGGATAAAAGAAAAGGATGATGATAAAAAATGATAAAAGAAGGGCGATTTGGCCCACAAGAGGCTATTTGCCTTACGACAACCACAATCGCAATAAAGATGTTTTATACAAGTTCTGCTATGGTCGCAAGCATTGTAGGCACAGCTGGCTGGTATATGACTCTAATATCGGCAAGCGTTGCAGCTATAGGCTTCTCCTTTTTATATCTTCTTCTTAAAAGGTTTCCTGGCAAAGACATTGTTGAAATATTTGAAATTACATTAGGCCGATTATTTGGATTTATCTTTTCTGCCATACTTGCACTGCTGATGATACTTATAGCGGTTATAAGAGTAAGAGAATTTACAGAAGTATTAAAAGTCTATATACTTCCTTTAACCCCCACAACTTTTATACTAATATTATTTATCGGAGCGGTAGTAGCGCAAAATATCTTGGGATTAGAGGTTATAGCAAGATTTTCAAAGCTTATAGTCTACGCCATGCTGCTTGGTTTCTTTATTGTTCTGATTCTCGGGCAGCAAAACTATAGCATCCATCGCCTATTTCCTATATTGGGGTACGGATTAGACAAAACCCTGTATCACGGGATTATAAGAAGTTCAGCCTATGGTGAGGTAATTATACTTGGAGTGTTTGCAGGTTCTCTTCAAGGGAATAAATATATAAAAAAAGCAGGCTACATAAGTCTTGCTCTATCAGCATTTTTTATATCTATAGGTTTTCTTGCCTTTAATTTAACATTTCCATATTATACGGCAACTGAAGTCACCTCTCCAATGTATGAGATGGCAACACTAATTGATTATGGGCTATTTTTACAAAGAATTGAACCAATTTTTCTTTTTATATGGAGTATAGGTTCTCTTTTATCAGTTTCAGTTGTTTTTTATTCATTTGTAACTGTATATTGTAAAATGTTTAGGATACAGGACACAAAGCCTGTGATCTTATCGGCATCAATTATTGTTTTTACCCTTGCTGCAGCTAAAGAAGATATAAGCAACGTAACCTTTGGAAACGTACAAAATTTAAGGAATTATGGAGGGTTGTTTTTTTATATCCCTCCGCTCATCTCCTTAATATCAGCAAAATTAAGAAATAAAGGAGGCTCAGAAAATGCGTAAAATATTTTTGAGCATTTTAATATTTTTAATCATATTGCCCCTTACTTCTTGCTACGATGCAAATGAAATAGATGATTTAACAAATGTCCTTACTATAGGAATTGATAGAGGAGTTTCTGACAAGTGGAGATTCACCATACAGTTTCCTACTTTAAAAGAAGATTCAGAGAGTAATGCAGGTAGTAAAACTCAAGGCAGCGGCAGTCAAAATGGCTATACTTCTACTACTATAGATGCCCCATCATTTTTTACAGGAATCAATATGATAAATTCCTCTCTCTCAAGAAGGTTAAACTTTATGCACACAGAAACTCTCGTAATTTCAGAGGATTTGGCAAAAAGCGGAGAGCTGGGAGAAATTTTATCTCCTTTGATAAGATTCAGACAGATAAGAAGATCACTTCATGTGTTTGTCACAAGAGGTTCAGCTATGGAGTTTGTAAATGCAGCAAAACCTGCAATAGGCACAACTTTATCAAAAAATATGCAGAATTTGATGAAAGAAGCTGATTCAACTGGTTTCTTTCCTCATGTGACCTTAAATGAATTTTATGATAGCTTGAAGTCTACCTATCATGAGCCAATTGCTGTGCTTGCAGCAGTAAATAATTCTCAAAACTTTAATGAAGGCGGCCCAAAATGGAAAGAAGGATTTAAGACAGATGGTGCATATTACGCAGGAACTCTCCCAAGGACAGGTTTAAATAAAATAGAGTTTTTTGGAACAGCGGTGTTTCATGGCGACAAGATGATAGCAGAACTAAACGGTGAAGAGACACGGCTTATGCAAATCGCAAGGGGAGATTTTAATACGGGATTTTTCACCATAGAAGATCCTAATAATACTTCCTTTGCTGTAGCCCTTGATATTCGTCAATCAAAGAAACCAGAAGTAAATATAAATATCGAAAATGGTGTACCGATTATACATTTAAAGGCAGCGCTTGATGGAGATATACTTGCCATACAAAGCGGCATTAATTATGAAAGCCTTGAATTGAAACCAGTGCTTGAAGCTGCCTTTGAAAAGAAAATAAATGACGGACTTAATAAGCTGATGAAAAAAAGCAAGGAACTAAAAACAGATATATTTGGCTTTGGAAAGGTTGCCGCAAGACAATTCCCTACGATACAGGAATGGGAAAACTACAACTGGATTAAACAGTTTCAAAGTTCAAAGATTACTACAGAAGTTAAATTCACTATAAAGAGGACGGGTACTCAATTAAAAACTTCTCCAATTAAAAGTATGAAAGGGTATGAATAGATGAAGTACATTGCTGCAATTTTTATATTAGGGAATGTAACTTATATTATTAGTTTTGTAAGGTATAACATTGAAAAGAAAAATAATACAGCAGCAGTGGGAGCTTTATTCCTTGCTTTTTTAATAGTAATCTTACCTATAATTATTATATTTTCAGAATGATAAATACTTATTTTTAAGAAAAAAACACCTTCTCTAATTTTTTATTTTTTTATACTGAAATGAAATCAAAAAATTTATGTAAAGCTTAAAACATAGAGTACTTAAAAATACAATGTAAGCGTCAAATTTTTAGTACCTTTAATAACTTCAAAAATAGCATTAAAATATCCTAAGTAAGGCAATTTATTAAGCTTTACTAGGATTAATTTATTTCCTATCTTTAATTTTCATGTTTTCAGGGATCTTATTAGACCAAGGCATAAGATTATCTAAGCTTTCGCTATCGGATACATCTATCTTTGATAGATTATCAAATAAATAAACCAAATACCTTTCTACAACTAATTTATTAGCCTTGGCAGTTTCAACAATGCTATAAATATTGCCACTTGCAGTTGCACCTTTAGCAGTGTTTGCAAAAAGGAAATTTTTACGACCTATAACGAAAGGTTTAATAGCTCTTTCCGCTGCATTATTATCTACTTCTAAAGAACCATCTAGTAGTACATTTTTTAATCCTGGTAAATGTTTTTTAGCATAATCAAGTGCTTTACCAAGCGGACTTCTTGGAAGAGCATCTTTTATTTCTCTTTCAACATAATCAATAAAGTTATCTATAATTGGAGCTAATTTTTCAGCTCTTATTTTAAATCTAATATCATAATAATCGTCCTTACTTGAAAAGGATTCTCTAAGCTCTTTTTCAAGTTTGTAAATTTGCTCACAATAATTAAACCCTATTATTGCTCTAGAATTTTTTAGGGCTTCTTCATCTAAGTATACAATTATATTATGGAAGTATCTTCTTATGTGAGCTAAGCAATACACCCTTGTAGCCTTTGTAACGGAGTTATAACCACTATAACCATCCGTTTGGAGAAAGCCTTTGAAATCTCCTAGGAAATTCTTAGGACAAGAGCTGGATCTGGTACTTTGATAATCATATAAAATTACCGGCTTTGAATTAGTATCGCTCATATATAACCACATATATTTTTGAGATTTAGAATCTTTTCCATTGTCATTAATTACTCTTAGAGTAGTTTCATCGGCATGAATATAATTTCTGCTTAGTAATTCTTTTTTCATGTGGTTATATATTGGTTTTAAAGCTTCCGCTGCTGACATAGTCCAGTTACATAGAGTTTGTCTTGAAAGAGTAGCACCCATCATATCAAAATAGCTTTCTTGTCTATAAAGATGCATAGCATGTTGATATTTAAGTATAAGAGTATGAGCAATTAACTCATTAGAAGCCATACTATTATAAAAAATAGTTTGTGGAGCTTCTGCTGAAATTATATTACTTTCACTGGTTTCTTTTTCGCAGGATTTACAAGCGTAGCTGTAAATCACGTGTTCTTCAACTATAAGTTTAGCTGGAATATATTTAATTATCTCTTTTTTTGATTTTACACCTATTTCAACTAATTGCTCTCCGCATTCTTTACAGTTAAGGTCAGCACCTTCTAATTTATGTTCAATAACAACTCTTTCTAAGTTTGCTAGATTATCTTTCTTTCCTGTATATGTATTTTTCTTAGCTCTTTTATATGTAATTTCCTCTAAAGCAGGTTCTTCCACCTTTGAATCACTATATTTTTCGGCCTCGTTAAAAAAAGATAGTTGATTAGCATCTGCCTTTTCACTAGATACTCCAAATATCTTTCTATTTTTATTTGTTATAACAGCTTTTAAGAAATTTAATTCGTTTTTAAGCTTTCTTATTTCCTCATCTTTTGAGTTTAATTCTTTTTCCATTTTTTCAATTAATAATTTTGTATTTTCATCAAGTTCATTAGTTAAAATTTCGTGATTCATGATTACCTCTTTAGATTTATTTTATATATTTATTATATCACAAAAACCGTTGAAAATAAAGGTTTTTCAACGGTTTTGGAGTGATAAACTTTTAAAAATAATTACTTTGTTTTATAGGTTTAAACTTAGATTTTGTTCTTACTTCGTAGCCCTTTAGAAGCCACCGTAATTCTTCTATATTTACTTTCAATGCTTCTTCTGTGGTAGCAGGCCATTTGAAGCGATTCGCTTCTAAACGGTGATAATATAGCCAAAAACCTTCGTCAAAGTGAAGAATTTTTAATTTGTCCATTTGTCTATTACAAAAAACAAATAACGCTTTTTCAAAAGGATTTAGCTTGAATTGATTTTGAACTATCATAACTAACCCATCAATACTTTTCCTTAAATCCGTGTAGCCGCAGGCAAGATAAACTGTTTCTACTTTATCTATATTTAACATTTTGCAGCTAACTCCTTTACTATTGATGATATTAGAATAGCTTCACTAACAGGTATAGTTATTATAGCATTACCTATTGTAATTTTTACTTCATTCAAAGCAAATGTATTTTCTTTGATAGTCTTTTCTTTACTATCTAAAGAGATAGCATGAAAAACAGGTGTGTTATTCTCAACTTCTGATTTCTCTAATCTTTTTTTATGATAATAAAATTGACTTTTAGTAAGTTTATTTTCTATACAAAAATCTTTAACAGTTATTGTCCCCTTACATTCATCAAATTTATTAATATATTCTTCCCAGGTTGCATTATCTAATTTTCTAGACATAATTATATCCTCCCATTAATAATCTTTTTCTTAATTTTATCAATTGGGAGGATATGCTATCTAGGTACTTAATTTTTTACGCTTACGAATTTTCAGTCATGAATACTTATATATTTATTCTTTAAAGCTCACCATGAATTATCCTGTATTTTCCTGAAGACCCTCCTTTTGAGGGTTCAGATAGACCATTCCAGGTAAATCAAATTTCTTAATTCCTCGCTTAAATCTTAGTGGATGTAGCAGCTTTGCTGCCATATACACCTTTTTTCTATTTTCCATTATCTTTATAGCCTGTCCAGAATGTCTGGAGCTTGGAGTTACAAAGTTTAATCCACTGTGATAATGCTTATTATTATACCAATCAACAAATTCTAGTACCCATTCCCTTGACGCTTCAATATCTTTAAAACCTTCTTGTGGATAACCAGGTCTATACTTAAAGGTTCTAAATAAAGCTTCTGAATAAGGGTTATCATTACTTACTCTAGGCCTTGAAAATGATGACATAACCCCAAGTGATTCAAGCTTTGCTTTTAATGTGTATGATTTCATTGGACTACCGTTGTCAGAGTGTAGTATAAGTGGGTTCCCTTTAATTTTTTCATTCATTATAGCCTTTTCAACAAGAATTGACGCTAACTCTCCAGTTTCTTCTGTCCACACTTCCCATCCAACTATTTTACGGCTAAAGATATCAACAATCATATAGAGTTTATAGTACATTCCTACCACTTCCGTAGGTAGCCATGTTATATCCCAGGTCCAAACCTCATTTGGTGCTTTTGCTACATGTGTCTGTGGATATTTCTTTCTTTCAGGAGGTTTTGAATATCCTCTATGCCTTTGCATTTTCTCATTTCTTAGTATTCTATACATTGTTGATTCTGAAGCTATATATATCCCTTTGTCAGCTAGCGCTGGAACTACCTGTGATGGCGGCAAGTCCGCATACTCTGTTAGAGTTAAAACATTAAGAACACTCTTATATTCTTCTTCTGTTAATTTATTTGAAGGCTCTGGTCTTTCTGCTGTTGGCCTTTTATCTTGAACTACTTCACCATCTATGTACCATCTCTCGTAGGTTCTAGCACTTATTCCTACTGTGGCACAGGCCTCATAAAGCCTCGCTCCATTTTCTCTTGCCTCTTTAATTAGCTCCACTATTTTACTGCGATCAGAGTGGCTTATAAATCGTCCTCGTTTTCCACTAAGATCGCTTGTAGCTTTTTTCTTAGTATAAGTAGAGCAGCTGCTTCAGCTAGTGCCTTTTCCTTCCTATTAAGTTCTTTTTCAAATGCCTTAATACGTTTTGCATCTTCTTGCTTACTTGCCTTTAACTCTTTAATGTCATTGGTTTCAGAGCTGTTATCAGTTGAATTCATACAGCTATTAATCCACTTCTTAACGTCCTCTAAATACAATCCTTTTTCTCTACAATATCTTGATAACTCTATTTCAGTAAGACTATAGACTTCCATAACTATTAAGAATTTATCTCTTGGGGATAAGTTTCTATTAGCCTTAATATTTTCATTTCCATTGATTACTTTCTTCTTCCATGTGGATATTGTGGATTTACTTATTCCTGTTTCACTGGATAGATCTCCTAGTGAAATACTCTCTGGTGGAAATAACCTTGCTACTATTTTTTCTTTTTCTTCTTTGGTATATGTTCTATTCTTTTCTCTTGCCATAATATTATCATCTCTCCTTGTTCGAGAATATCACATATTATTCTCTACGACAACTATCATAGCATAGGGGGAAGCATCACTTAAATTTATAGTGGTATAACTTATATGTACCTTTCGTGTGAAATTAGCGAAGATAGTAATACTATAAAATTATACCTGAGTAAAATTAGACTTTAAAAAAAATTATTGCTAAGATATTTATATCACCCAGATATTTAAGGTAAAGGAGGTCTTACAACGCCAGAGATCTGGCATCTATAACAAGGGGTGATGGAGCATGACTAACATAAGAATTAAGGAATCAGATGGAGTGTTGGAAGTATACAATTTTGGTATGCTTGTAATAAAGGATACGAGGTCTGAAATAATAGATATTTTAAGTCAAGTATTAAAGGAAGAAACAGATAGTTATTCAATAAATTTAATACGTGAAATTCTTTCTCTTCTAAATAACTAAATTTCCTATAGCATAGTTATTCGAGTTGTAAACAACAAAAGAGTACGTTACTATAAAGTACAATTACAGTAATAACAAAGGAAGTGTGGGGTGGTTAGCTTGGAAAAAGAGAGAATAGCTTGTTATGTAAGAGTTAGTACAGAATTAGAAGAACAAGATAGCAGTTATAAAAATCAAGAATATTACTTTCGTAATAAATATAAAAATTGTGTGGTTCTTGTATACAAAGATAAAGGTACTGGTACAAGCTTTAGACGAGAGGGTTTTCAGAAAATGCTATATGATGCAGGATTGGACAAACTTGATGAAAAAAGTACTAATAAAAAAATAGTATTTATACAAAGCAATAGAGAGCCACTTTTTCACAAAATAATAGTTAAGGATACATCTCGTTTTGCAAGAAATATCGTAATTATGGATATAATAAGAGAGCTAAAGGCGAAGGGTGTGTTTATATTCTTTGAGGATATAGGGAAAAGTACAGAAAATGAAGGCGATATGGTTATGTTGCAAATGCTTTTTACTTTTTCTGAAAATACATCTAGAACAATCTCTGAAGCAACGAAATTTGGAAACAAGAGAACAATTGAGCAAAATAAAATCAGAAATAATTCACAGTATGGATATAATTTTGACAAAGAGAAAAATACACTTACTATTATTGAAGAAGAAGCAGAAGTTGTAAGACTTATATTTAATTTAGCTTTAGAAAATGGATTTCGAGTTATCGCCAACAAATTACGAGAGCTGGGAATAAAAAATCGAAAGGGAAAGTATTTTTCTCAACATACTTTAGTTAATATGCTGAAAAACAAGAAATACTGTGGATACAATGTTAGAGGTCGTTACCGAAGCGAGAATTTGTTTGGTAATCATCAGTACAAGATGAATAAACGGGATCAGTGGATTGAGATGAAAAATGACAGGATAGAAGCAATTATAGATGAAGAATTATATAATAAGGTGCAAAATGCGATAGCTTCAAGATGTCAAGCAGGAAACAGGGGTAAAAATATTAGCAAAACAGATTTAAGCGGTAAGCTAAAGTGTGGAAAGTGTGGAGCGTCTTTTATCCTTGCAGCAGATAAACGGCTTACCAATCCCAAATTCCATAGTTACTATATTTGCAGTCATAAAAAATTACGTGGAAAAAGTTATTGTGATGCTGAAAATATAAAAAAATCGAGTTTTGATGATTTCATTGAGGAACAAAGGACTGTTGTATATCCACGAACTGGATTAATAAGTATTAACTCACAAATAAAACGTTTAAAAGCGCATATAGCAAATATAGACGAAGTTAATATATTTAAAGCAATTAAAAAGAATGAGCAAGAGTTGCAAGAACTTCAAAGACAAATTGAATTATTATTAGATAATATGCTTATGAATATCTCTGATACCACGCAAAAGATTTTTAAGGCTAAAACTAAAGAATTAGAAAACAAGATAAAAGAAAAAGAGGAAGAATTAAATAACAATCAGCAAATTCTTCTTGATAAAGAGAGATATGTGAAACAATTAAATAGCAAAATTAAAGAATTAGAAAAACAGAAAGGGTTAGCTCCTCAGAAATTAACAAGAGAGCAATACCTAAAAAAAGTGGACAAATTTATAATTCATGATAAGAAAAATATTGAAGTTATTCTGAAATAAAGTTGCAGAATTTATTATCAGATTGTCTTATAGGTTTAAATAGAAAAAAGTACAAGAGGTAAACATTGGAGCTATGTATGACATAGCTCTTTTTTTATCGGTTCTAAGATCCTTTTGATCTATCTTTGCATATGCTCTAAATTTGCAATGTTTTTTACTTAATTTTTATAAAAGAATATCTAAAATTGAGTTTGGACTTATGGATATTTATGGTACAATTATACATGTATTGGTTATAGCTATGGGGAAGGTGGAGTTAGCGTATGGAGGAATTTAGCATTAAAAGTATAAAAAAAAGATATATATTTTTAGTTATGATAAGTCCTGTTATATTAATTTTTTTAATGTGTATAGTTATAAAATATGGAACTATTCTAATAAATACTGGTGAACTTATTATTGACATTTCTAGTCCAGTGAAAATAGGAGAGTATTTAGGTTACTACTTCACTGTTATAGGGATTGAATTAACTGCATTATTATCTTATGCCTTATGGCGCACTAGTGTAAGGAGTAACAATTTGGCAAAAGCTATTAATGACAAAGAAGAGAATCGAGATAGCGAAAATATAAGAGAGAGTGCATTGACTGTTTATTATGACTTAATATTTAAGATAAGTATGCTTAAAATGCTATATACTAGGAGTAAGCATAAAAGTAACCTTTTGGAAACAAAGAAATTAATCATTAGTTCTGATTGGGTAAAGCATGTAGTAAATTTAAGAAATGTACTGAACAGACATGAACTTTACTGTTTATTTGATTTATATAATAGTTTTCAGTTGCTTCATGATTTGGGGGAGAATGTAAATAGAGAACAAGATGAACTTGAGGATTTAATAAAGCATTTAGCAAATAAGATGTTTATTCCATCAATTTTAAACTATCTATGGATGGATTTCTCTGGAGAAATTGAAGCAACACTAAATAGTCAGTATTTTATGGTGTTTAGAAAAATTCAAGCCACAATAAATAATGAGCTAGAATCTAAATATTATACTAAACTACCTAGCGGTGAAGTTGAAGTTAAACTTAATAGTGGTCACAAAAAGTATACTGGTGAGTTTGCTAATGGCAAGTTAAGAAATGGTGTTGACTATTGGGAGAGTAGCAATGGGCATATGTCGTATACATTTAAATATGAGAACTATAACATTATTGAAGGAAATTATTCTAATAAGGTAAGTGAAGTGGATGATATAATCTTTGACTGTAGATTTGATAGTGAAGGAAAACAAACTACAGGTAGGACTACATTGTTCTATGAATCCAACAATATCAAATATAAAGGAGAAATAGTAAATCAAAAGTATGATGGGGAAGGTAGCCTATATTATGATAGTAAGATACCATCCATTCAATTTACTGGTGTATGGAAAGAAGGAAAGAGAGTTAATGGGGAATACATAAATAAAAATTCCGATGAAATAAAGTATTTTAAGGGTGAGTATAGAAATAATACTCCTTACACAGGAGAAATAGAGGTTGGAGATACTTATGAATTTAGAGGGGCATATGGATTTAAGGGTATAATTAGGGAAGGTAAATTAATAAAAGGCCATGGGCATATGTTTAGCAAGAACTATTTTGATGAGGAGTATTTAAGCAAACATCCTGAGCATATTGAAGAAGTCGATGATTATGAATATGACTATGAGCAAGAGGAAATTCCAGAGGAAATCCAACAGGAAATGCGTGAGGATAGCATAAGGTCGAAGAATGAAATTGATAAACAAATGTTACTAGAACAATGTGGTAAGGTAGTTGAGCTAATAGCGGCAACATGGGAAGATGGAGATGTTAATGTTTATCCTGATGATTCATTATACAAAAAATATTTTGGATTGCGAATAAAAAAGAAGTAACATACCTTATGTACTCTTTATTGGACTACTAAAATTTATTAACAGCTTCATACGACAATACTTTTAGAGAATACTATAAACAATATATAGAAACAGCAGTTATACTGAAAAGTATTATTGCTGTTTTTTCAGTTATGAAATATAATAAGTTAATTACTGTAGAATAATAGTCAAATATAGTATAAAATATAATTGAACAATCAAAAATAGCTTGAATATTTAGTTGGTCAAAAAAATAAAAAAGAGGATGATTCTTTTTGTGCGGACCAAGTCTCAACACTAAAGAATATTCCTCGCCTATTCAATATAATATATTATTTATATATTTATTATGTGCATCTTTAAGAATATTATACAAGCAATATTTTTAAATGTCAATAAGGAGAAAAATATGTTAAAGAATTATAACAATGATTATTTTAGAAATAAGGGAATTAATCAAGATGGAATTATTATGTTCTTACAAAGATGGTTAGAAATATTTGAACCTAGAACGCTAGATACCTACCAATATTCTATCATAAATATAATTGTGGGAATGAAAGAGTACTTAGATGTAATTGATAAGACACTGGATGGCTCTTTTTTAACTAATGATAATGTAGAGGCATGTAGATTAGAATTACTACGTACATTTAATGAGGATGATATAGTAAATAAATATATGAATAGTCTTTCTAATAGAATTAAATGTCATTTAGGAAATGTAATTAAGAAAGACGAAAAATCTAAACTTTTACGTGCAAAGTCGGAAATAAGCTATGGGCTTAAGTTAATTGAACCTAAGTATCAACAATTGGTTATGGATGAACTATTAGATAATATTAAGAGTTTAAATTTCGAAAAGATACAATTACATATCAAGGTATTGGCAAGTCTTTGTATATGCAAAGGATGGACACCATATGGAGCATCAACTTTAGTTAATAGACTGTTTTTATTAGATAATAATGTAGATATTGATACAGTTTGGGGCAAGTTTGCAGAAGAACTTAATAGGGAACAAGAATTTATAATATATATAAATTTAAAGTTAAATTCAAAAGGAACAGGAACTAGTGATAATGAAGTAATAGAGCTTATTAGAAAGTTGGACATACCTATACTAGAGTATGATGATATTATATTAAAACATGAAGGTGTTGATAAGAGAAAGTTACCAATTAGTAAAGAAAAGAAGTATATGATTTTTACAACACAAGCTAAAGATGTAAAAGCTGCGGCACTAAAGGCATTAAACAGTTTAAATAATAAAATAACGATTTTAGCTTTTTATAATAAAATTAGTTCATGGTCGCTAAAAGATCTTGATGGCTTTGTAGTTACAAATGAAACTCTCTATATTTGGAAATTTAAAATAGATGATTTATATAAGACGTATTTATTTTTAGATAGCTCAAATAAGGTTTTTGAGAATGCAATGGATGTATATTCAAAAAATAATGAAGAAATAATTTTAACTAACAATGCACTAAAAGGTGTATTTAATTATACTAACATCAGTTTAGTATCTGTATATCCAGAGGAAAAGTTCATGAATCTATGGATTGCTTTAGAATCGTTTATGCGAACTGGTCAATATGATAATATAATTTCTCATATTAAAGAAGTGCTACCTCCTATAGTATGCAAGAGATATATTTATAGGATAGTAAGAAATTTTGCAGAGGATTGTTTAAGATGTAAAGTTGAATTAAATTTATCAACTGGATTAATAAATCTCGAGGAAGATTCTAAACAAAATATCGTAAAAGAAATAATAAAAGCAATCAGGGATGATATAAGCTATAATGAATTACAACAAATATGCTCAGTAAATCTGTTATTAGTTCATAGGTTGGGAGAACTAAAAGATATATTAAAAGATAATAAATCAATTATTAGTAGGATTAAGAGATACAATAAAACAATTTCCTGGCATATTCAAAGACTTTATCGAGTGCGCAATGAGATTGCTCATTCGGCATTACAAGAGAGTAATTATTTAGTAGCATATATTGAGCATCTATATGATTATCTAGCAATTTTAATTACAGAAATTGTATTTGTTTGCAGTGAAAGAAAGATTAAATGTATAAATGAAATATTTCCATATTTAAAAGATAATTACGATGCCTTTGAGAGTATACTTCAAGGAGAAAAAGTGAGCATACAAGAATTTCAACTTGAGGATGGTATAATAAACTATTTGTAGAAGGGTTGGCAATTAATAATACATCCTATGTAGTCTTTATTGGAGAACGGGGGCAAATTGTTATCCCCAAAGAAGCACGTGATATATTCGACATTAACCCCGGAGATACTTTACTTATTCTGGGTGATGAAGAACAGGGAATAGCGGTAGTCAAAGCTGATGTTATGAAAGAAGTTGCCGTAAAAATTTTAAAAGGATTAGGTCATTTCAAGGGAGGGTTTGATGATGAAAAGTAATATTTCAAACCTTTTGCCCTTTCTTTTAGCTGCTGATTTGATTATTCCGTTTTTGTTAGCACCGACCTACAAAGGCTATAATCATTTGACGCAAGTAATGAGCGTTTTAGGAAATTCAAAAGCACCTTTGCATTTGGGTTATAATATTTGGTTGGTTATATTTGGAATCACAATTCTAATTAGTGCTTTTCAGTTATATCCCACTGTTGCAAAAACATCAGGTGCAATATCTATGCTGCTTTTTGCCGTTATTTGTATTTATGCCATAGGCGGTTGTATTTTATCCGGCATTTTTTCAGTAGGTGAAACAAAAAGCCTTGAAACTCTTTCAGCAAAGATACATGGATATGGTTCTGTAATCGGCTTTTTACTTTTAACACTTGCCCCTTTATTTGCTGGATTGTATTTTTTCAAAATCTCTAACGGGTTGCTGGGAGCTTTTTCTTTGGTTTGCTTTGTGCTTGCAATAGCATTTTTTGCGCTATTTGTAATGGCCGATAAACCGAATTATCAAGGGACGATTATTGCATTAGAGGGACTATGGCAAAGACTTTCTCTCTTGAGTATGTATCTTCCAATTATGGCTCTATGCTATTTGAAATAATTTGATTAAATGATTAAACTTATAATTATTTATAGAGTGGGAATAAAATTATGGCTTATAAACTAAAAGAAGTAACAATCAGAACGAATAATTCTGAGGAGGGAATAAAAAAATAGTAGAAATATGGAATGATATTACAAGTGGAAAACTACCAATTCTTTTTGATAGTGAGCATATATTTCAACAAGGCATATCTCCGATTTCAAAATATAGTAACTATTCTAGTGATGAAAGTGGGGATTACGACCTTAGTATAATGGCTGTAACAGCTAATTTCTTTAGAGAAATGGAAATAGCGGTGAGCAAAGGTTTATATAAAAAATATGATGAAAAAGATGAAAATGGAGAAATAGGTATATGTACAAGAAAAGCATGGGAAAAAGTATGGTGTGAACAAAAATTGGGAGATATAAAGAGAGCTTTTACTGTAGATTATGAAAGTACAGTTCCAGCTGAATATACTAAAGATGGTAAAGCACATTGTTATTTATTTGCAATAAAGTAAGTGTTGTATAAAGTCAAATTTGTTGATTAAAAATTAAAGGGGATAATTATGAATAGCAGGTATGATAAATGTGTGAACCAATGGAATAATATTTTTTCAAAGGAAGTACCTAAAGTTCCAACAAAGTTAACCTCTGGAAATGAAACTCTTGATAAAGGAATTAGGTGGATTTGTAATGGTACGAAAAAAATTCTTGATTTTGGATGTGGAAATGGCACTATGCTATTTTTATGTGCTATAAATGGCACAAAACTTAACATTGGAATTGATTTATCAGAAAAGGGAATTGAGGCTGCAAAAAAAAGAGCAGAGCAAATGACGCAAGGAGAATTTTATTTTAGCCAAGGTGGAATTGATAGATTGATGAATATAGATGATTCAGATGTTGATGCAGTGATTTTATCTAATATTATAGATAATTTGTATCCTGATGATGCAGAAGTTCTAATGAATGAAGTGGAAAGGGTTTTGGGAGAAAATGGTAAGGTTTTAGTTAAATTGAATCCATATGTAACATCAGAACAAATATTAGGATGGAATATAAAGGTTATAAAGGATAATTTACTTGATGATGGATTGATTTTATGGAACAATACAACAGATGAATGGATAAAGTTCTTTGAAAGAAAGTTTGATATAAAACAATACGAAGAAATTTACTATCCCGAATATGAACAATATAATAGAATGTTTTGGCTTGTTAAGAGAATATAATGATGTATTGCTTCTATAGTGGAGACATGCTCAATAAAAATTCCAATTATAGAAAAGTTTTCAAGAAGATTATTTATGTTTTGGAGGTTAATATGAAATATATTAAAATAGATACAGAAAGCATCAATCGGGAATTGTTTGATCACTTTCGGCGTCATCAAACAGTAACAAAATGTTGGAGAAAAATTGATGGCAAGTGGTGCATCAAAGAAATTAATTTTATCGACGACTGGACAGAAGAAGAATACTCTGAATTAGTTGCTTGCTTAAAAAATACGGTAGCAACGGGAGGAATGGTACTTGGAGCATTCTCTAATAAATGGCTGAAAGGATTTATATCCGTAGAACCTAACTTATTTGGGGAAAATAAAGAGTATTTAGATTTATCTAGCATTCATGTTTCAGAAGATATGCGAGGGAAAGGCATTGGAAAAGAACTGTTTCAACAGGGGAAAGAATGGGCAAAAGAGCATGGAGCAAAGAAACTATATATTTCAGGACATTCAGCAGTAGAGAGCCAAGCATTTTACCATGCAATGGGATGCGTGGAAGCACAAGAATACAATAAGGAACATGTAGAAAAGGAGCCTTGTGATTGTCAGTTAGAATGTAGGGTTTGAACATAAAACCTAAGCACTAAATTTCAAATTTATATTATTGAGATTAAAGTTTTTAAATAGAAAAAAATTATATGGGTTTATTTTTTATAAAAATTTGATATAATATAAATAAGAAATACAGATAATAAAAAAAGTAGGGTGCGTCAACACTCTACTGATATACAATTCTAGTTGCTCAGGCAACTGGTATCACTATATTTTATAGGAATAAAAATAGTAGCATCCAATTGCGAGTCGGGGCTACTATTTTTTTGATATTTTATCTATAAGTAACACTATAAATGTTAGTAGTGCTAATAAAAATAAACCACCAGTAAATAGTAACATTAAAACGTCATTACTCATTAAGTATCACCTCCCTTCATAGAAGAGGTAAGTGATACCAGTAGCCCACGATTAACTATTAAATTGTACTTTAGAATTATACCATAAGTGAAATTCAAAATCTATGATTTTGATAATTGAACTTACTCCTATGAACGCATGTGAATAGTGAGTTTCATCTATGTAGAATGTATACACAAGAATAAAATGGAAAAACCTCATTTAGAGTAGTTACGGTGAAGCGTAACATAAGTAAGTGAGGTTTATAGCTTTAGGTATTGATATGACTTGCCTAAGGCTATTTTTGTAGGTAAAAATACCGTAACATAAGTAATGATGAATTAACAAAATGTGTTATAATAAAAGAGAAAAATAATTTTCAAGTGATATACAAAATAGGAATTTAAGTGACGCTCTAAATCTTCGATTTAGCTAGCGGAACTTACTCCTACGTAGAGTAGCGAAGTAGGAGTTTCCTTTAGTTTATGATACTATAAATGCCTATATATCAAGTTTTTTATCATTATTTATAATGAAACACCTACTCCATTTCATTACGTAGGTGTAAGTTCGACTGACCAAATATAAAATTTGGAGTCTCACTTAAATTCCAATTTGATACCATGTAATATTAGATGAAGCTACCTCTGCTATGGATAATCTTACGGAAGAATTGGTAATGGATGAAGTCATTGATTTATTAAAAAATAAGACTGTTTTATTAAGAGGTTAAAGCATTAATCATTGTTGGATCAGTGCTTTTTCTCTTTGCTATTAAGCTTTAAATTTTAATAGGGATGAAATGGAGATTTAATATATTCTTTTTATATGGGAAAACGGAATTATTTCTATTATAATAGTAGAGTACTAAAAATTTTAGAGAGAAGGTTAAAGAATGTAATGAAAAGAATAAATGAAATTTTTAGTGATTATAATTCAATGGGGAATATAAATACTGCTATTGTAGAAGCGGTAACCATAAACAAAAGAAGTAAATGCTTAGAGATGCAAATAAGCTCAGATAAATATATTGGAGTAAAAGAGATTGAAGAACTCAATAGGTTTATAAGAAAAAGATTTGCATTAAAAGATTCTATAACCACTGTAAAGTATATTGATGGCATGGATAAAAAGCTAACAGAAGAAGAAGTGATAAACATTGTATTTTCAGTGGCAGATAAGTATCCTGCGTTAAGAGTGTTACTAAATCAAAGTGAATATGAAGTAGATACAAACACTGTAAGTTTTAATTTTAAAGCACCGGTGTCAGGATTTTTAAAATCTATGGGATATGATAATAAAATTCATAAGGATATAAAGACCTTGTATGGCATCACCTATAATATAAATTTTGTAGATAATGTAACTAGTGAAGAGTTAGCTCTTCAAGGTGAAGCCCGTGAACAGGAAATACTGTCTATTACTAGAGAAATTAAGGCTAACCTAAGTAATAACTCTAAGTCACCAAAAAAAGACATAGAGAAAAAAGAAGAAAAGGGTGGAAAGAAAGTTGATCCATTCTTAATATTAGGTAGAAGCTCTAAGATTAAGGAGAATGTAATAAAAATTACAGACATCACACCGGATGAGGGTAGAGTATCTATAGAAGGTGAAATATCTAATATAGGAGCAAAGGAATTAAAAAGTGGGAAAATATTAGTTTCCTTTGACCTATATGATGGATCAAGTTCCATGACTTGTAAATCCTTCTTAAAACCAGGCGAAGATGGTGAGGTGTTATCTAGGATCAAAAATGCTAAGGGTGTTAGACTTGTTGGGAATGCTGGTTTCAGTAAATTTTCTGGAGAAGTTGAGATGATTGCTAATACTATAGTAGAAACAGAAGGTAGAAAGAAGGCTAAGAGGCAGGATAATGCAGAGGTGAAGAGAGTAGAGCTTCACATGCATACACAGATGAGCCAGATGGATGCTATGACCAGTGCTACGGACTTGATTAAAAGAGCCATGAGCTGGGGCATGAAGTCTATTGCAATTACAGACCATGGTGTAGTGCAGTCATTTCCTGAGGCACATAAGCTTTTAGGAAGAGATAATCCAGATATGAAGGTTTTATATGGAGTGGAAGCTTATTTGGCACCGGATAAAAAGCCATCGGTAACAAATTCTAAGGGGCAGAGCATTGACACAACCTATTGCGTACTAGATTTGGAGACTACAGGATTTTCACCAGTAACTGAAAAGATTACTGAAATAGGAATCATGAAATATAAGGATGGAAAGGTAATAGATCAGTTCAGTTGCTTTGTAAATCCTGAAAAGCCTATTCCTGCAAAGGTTATTGAGGTTACAAATATAACCAATGACATGGTAAAGGATGCAGAGACTATAGACCAGGTTTTCCCTAAAATGTTGGAGTTTATTAAGGGAAGCGTTTTAGTTGCCCATAATGCTGCATTTGACATAGGTTTCTTAAAGCATAATGCTAAAGTTCTAGGGTACGAATTTGATTTTACTTATTTGGATACCTTGACCTTAGCTCAGGAGCTCTTTCCTGAATATAAAACTTATAAGTTAGGAAGAATTGCGAAAAACCTTGGCATAAGTGTAGAGGTTGCTCACAGAGCATTAGATGATGTGGATACTACTGTTAAGGTCTTTAAGATAATGCTTGAAAAATTAAAGGGAAGAGGAGCTCAAACCCTTGAGGATATAGATATATACGGTTCTGATGAAGTGGCTAAAAAGGAAGAATATAAAAAGCTTAGAACCTATCATGCAATAATATTTGCTAAGAATTACGAGGGACTTAAAAACTTATATAGATTGGTGTCCTATTCAAGCTTAGACTATTTCTATAAAAAACCTCGTATATTAAAAAGTATGTACAAAAAATATTCAGAAGGTTTGATTATTGGCAGTGCCTGCAGTGAAGGGGAGCTTTATCAGTCAATACTTCTTGGAAGATCTGATGATGAAATTGAAGCTATTGCACAGGAATATGACTATCTAGAAATCCAGCCTCTCGGAAATAATGATTACCTAGTAAGGAATGGGCAAGTACCAGATAAGGAATATCTAAAGGAAATCAATAAAAAGATTGTACAGCTTGGTGAGAAGCTAAATAAGCTTGTAGTGGCTACAGGAGATGTTCATTTCATGGATCCTGAGGATGAGATATACAGGCGTATACTTGAGGCAGGGCAAGGATTTAAGGATGCAGATAATCAAGCTCCCTTATATTTAAGAACTACGGAGGAGATGCTTAAGGAATTTTCCTATTTAGGTAAGGAAAAGGCCTATGAGGTGGTAGTTACAAATACAAATAAGGTAGCAGATATGTGTGAGCAGATCAGTCCAATTTCACCAGAAAAAGCTACACCTCATATAGATGGCTGTGAGCAGACCATTAAGGATATCACCTATGGAAAAGCTCATGAGCTTTATGGAGATCCCCTTCCGGATTTAGTTCAGCAAAGGCTAGAGAAGGAGCTAGATTCTATCATAAAAAATGGTTTCTCAGTAATGTATATAATTGCTCAAAAGCTAGTGTGGAAATCAAATGAGGATGGATATCTGGTTGGTTCCAGAGGTTCTGTTGGTTCTTCTGTAGTGGCATATATGACTGGTATAACGGAAGTAAATGCTTTGCCAGCTCATTATAGGTGCCCAAAATGTAAGTTCTCGGATTTTTCCGATTATGGTGCTAAAATAGGCTTTGACCTGCCAGATAAGCAATGCCCAGTTTGTGGAGAACAGCTTGCTAAGGATGGTATAGATATTCCTTTCGAAACCTTCTTGGGTTTCAATGGAGATAAGGAGCCAGATATAGACTTAAACTTCTCAGGAGAATATCAGGCAAAGGCCCATAGATATACAGAAGTTATCTTTGGAAAGGGCACAACCTTTAAGGCAGGAACCATAGGTACCATAGCAGAAAAAACAGCCTTTGGTTATGTGAAAAAGTATTTTGAAGAAAAAAACCTTACAGCAAACAAGGCAGAAATACTTAGAATCTCAAAGGGTTGTACAGGTATAAAAAGAACTTCGGGACAGCACCCTGGTGGAATCATAGTTGTACCTAAGGGAAGAGAAATTTTTGAATTCTGTCCTGTACAGCATCCTGCTGATGATCCAACTTCAGATATTATAACAACCCATTTTGATTATCACTCTATTGATCAAAATTTATTGAAGCTGGATATACTGGGGCACGATGATCCAACGGTCATAAGAATGTTACAGGATATAACAGGAGTGGACCCGCAAAAGATTCCTATGGATGATAAAGAGACTATGTCTATATTTTCATCCACAAAGGCTATAGGGGTAACGCCAGAGCAGATAAATTCAAAGGTAGGAACCTTCGGAATTCCTGAGTTTGGTACCAAGTTTGTAAGAGGAATGCTTTTGGATACAAAGCCAAAAACCTTTATGGATTTAATATGTATATCAGGACTTTCTCACGGTACCGACGTATGGCTGGGAAATGCTAAGGACTTAATTGATGCAGGAACTATTAATAGTATAAGTGAGGCAGTGTGTACTAGAGATGATATCATGGTTTATCTTATTAAAAAAGGATTGCCACCTAATACTGCCTTTAAGATCATGGAAACGGTCCGTAAGGGAAAAGCACTAAAGGACCCAAAATTTCCGGAGTATGAGGCCTTAATGAGGGAATATGATGTTCCAGAATGGTACATAGATTCATGTAAAAAGATAAAGTACATGTTTCCTAAGGCTCATGCGGCAGCTTATGTAATGATGGCATTTAGAATAGCTTGGTTTAAGGTTCACATACCTAAGGCCTATTACACAGCATACTTCAGTATCAGAGCTAAAGCCTTTGATGCAGAATTTATGATTTTTGGAAAAGATAAAGTTAAAGAAAAGATGAAGGAAATTGAAATGATGGGTATGCAAGCTCCACCTAAGGATAAGGATATGTATGATGACCTAGAATTAGTTTTGGAAATGTACGAGAGAGGAATTGAATTCCTTCCAATTGACTTGTATAAATCCCATGCTACAAAATTCTTGCTAGAAGAGGATGGTTTAAGACCGCCTATAAACAGTATATCAGGTATGGGAAATGTAGCAGCAGAAGGTATATACAATGCAGTACAAGAAGCAACACAAACAGGAAAGCCAATAAGTTCTTTAGAAGATTTAAAAAAGCGTGCTAAGATTGGTAATTCGGCTATAGATTCACTTAGAAAGTTTGGTTGTTTAAAAGGACTTCCAGAAAAAGATCAATTGAGCTTTTTTGATGTAATTTAACCTATAAAAATGAAGAGAAAAATAAAAAACGCCTGTAGGTGGCTTAAATAGCTACTTGCAGGCGTTTGTGTTTTTTGAACTTATTTACCTTGTATCTTATTTATTGTTAAGATTAATTTGGTTTATTAGTTTATCACGTTTAAGTTTTTGGTTTTCCTTTATGCTATTTTGAATATCAGCTTCCTTTTGGGAAAGTTGTTGAATATCATTAATATATTCGTTATATTTATTTAGCGTATAATTAGTTTTAAATAGTATTTGGTTACCTTGTACAGTGTAGGTCCCTTGAATAGAAAGCATAAAATTCAATAAATCGTTATATTTAGAGCAACTATCTTTTTCAACCTTAAAAAAGTCATTTACAATATCATGAACCTCAATTTGTGATTTTCTAAAACCATTTAGGAAAGCGCTCTTATATGAATTTGGCAATTCCAGTGTTGAAGCTTCATTATCAAAATTTTTAATTAGATCATTATGTTCAGCTTCATATTTATCCAAAAGTTTCATGTATGTTTCTAAGTTTTTCTTTGATTTATTAATTTTATCAGTACTCTTTAATGTATCTATATAAGCGTAGACTATATTACATTTTTCTTTACTGATATTACCAAGAATAATAGGTGATATCGGCATATGGCTTAGTAATTTAGGTGGAAAATTACTAGTATTCTTAGTAGTAATGGTGGGACATATCAATTATATGGTAGAAAAAAGAGCTATCTAAAGTAATGAAGATAGCTCTTTGATAATGCTTTTAGAATTCAGCTGTTTTTGGTGTTCTTGGGAATGGTATTACGTCTCTTATATTGCTCATTCCAGTGATGTACATTATAAGTCTTTCAAAGCCTAAACCAAATCCAGCATGTTTAGTGCCACCGAATTTTCTAAGCTCTAAATACCACCAGTAATCTTCTTTACTTAAGCCAAGCTCTTCAAGTCTAGCTTCAAGAATATCAAGTCTTTCTTCTCTCTGGCTTCCGCCTATGATTTCTCCAACACCAGGAACTAAGCAGTCCATAGCGGCAACAGTTTTTCCATCATCATTTAATCTCATATAGAAAGCTTTTATTTCCTTTGGATAATCTGTTACAAATACAGGCTTTTTAAATATTTCTTCTGTTAAATATCTTTCATGCTCTGTTTGAAGGTCTATGCCCCATTTTACTGGATAGTCAAACTTCTTACCAGACTTTTGAAGCAAATCTACAGCTTCTGTATAAGTTACATGACCAAATTCTGAGCTAACTATACTGGTTAATCTTTCTAAAAGTCCTTTATCTATAAAGCTATTGAAGAAGTCTAATTCCTCAGGAGCCTTTTCCATTACATATTTTATAACGTATTTTAACATGTCCTCAGCTAATTTCATATCATCCTTTAAATCAGCGAAGGCTATTTCAGGCTCTATCATCCAGAACTCAGAAGCATGTCTTGCAGTGTTTGAGTTTTCAGCTCTGAAGGTTGGGCCAAAAGTATATATCTTTTGGAAGGCTAAAGCATAAGCTTCTCCTTCTAACTGTCCACTAACTGTTAAGTTAGTTTCTTTACCAAAGAAATCCTCAGTAAAGTCTATCTTTCCTTCCTCTGTTCTTGGAAGGTTGTTTAGATCTAGGGTAGTTATTCTAAACATTTCTCCAGCACCTTCACAGTCACTTCCAGTTACTATTGGAGTGTGAGTGTATACAAAGCCTCTCTCTTGGAAGAACTGATGTATAGCAAAAGCAGCCAAAGAACGTACTCTAAATACCGCAGAAAATGTATTACTTCTTGGTCTCAAGTGAGCAATACTTCTCAAATACTCAAGAGAATGTCTTTTCTTTTGAAGAGGATAATCATTATGTGAAAGACCTTCTACTGTTATAGTTTCTGCTTTAAGTTCAAAAGGTTGTTTAGCTTCTGGAGTAGCAACTAAAGTACCTTCTACAGATACAGAAGAGCTTATAGGTAATTTTGTAACATCTTTAAAGTTTTCAAGTTTATCACTTTCTAAAACTACTTGAAGGTTTTTAAAGAATGTACCATCGTTAAGTTCAATAAATCCAAAAGCATTAGAAGCTCTAGATGTTCTTATCCATCCATTAACTTTAACCTTTTGATTAAAGTAAGTTTCACCACTTCTATAAAGTTTTTTAATTTCTACTATTTCCATTTTGTTTCCACCTCTTTTTTATTATTTATATTAATTATTTCCATTACTGTTTTAAGTTAATTAGTTTAAAAGTTTTTTTTAATACAATAAAGCAAAGATCATCATAATTTTAATTTAGATAACAAAATCTGTACTATTGGGTATAGAATTTTAAGTAAAATTAATTGTTATAAAAAATTAAAAAAAGCCTTTCATCTCCATAAAGGGACGAAAGACTGTGTTCGCGGTACCACCCAATTTGCTATGTTACTTAAATAAAACCCCATAGCCGCTTTATCAGCACAATTAATGCTGTTCAATCTGTAACGGTTTGAATCCGTCTAAATCTACTCTCCTAAGAGGATTTCGGTTAGAAACTCAGAGATGTTCTTCAATATAGGCTTCATATCGGTCTTGCACCATCACCGACTCGCTGAAACTACTTCCTAGATCTACTCTTCTCTTCACTGTATTTAAAATATTTTTTATATAAGTACCACATATTTTACACCAAATAAAAAAATAATGCAACAATTTTGATAAAGTTTTATTAATAATGAATATATATATATAAAACCTTAATTTACTATTTATAAATAATTTTAATAAATATGTAATTTAATTAGCAAAAACAGTTAACTTTCTGGTGATTATACTATATAATATGAATATATGGAATTAGGAGGAGCTGTAAGTGCATAAAAAAAAGTTATTAATAGTACTTTTAATTATTGGATTAAGCTTTATAATGTTCTATGGCATAAAAGAATTAATCTTTTATAGGAAAGTGCTAAATTCTTGTTTTAACAGAAGTTATGTTAACTTGCAAAGAAGATCAAGAGATATATGCAATAGGATAAATAAAACCAAGGATAACTTTAGTGAAGATGATGTTCAATATATATATAGTAATTTTGTAGAGATTCAAGAGGAGCTAAGTAACTTAGGTATGTATACAAATGAAAAAAGTAAAAAAAATTATTCTAATTATTATGTAGTTCAATTAAGTAATAAGTTAAATCTATGCATCAATAATAAAGATTATACTCATGAAGAAACCCGCAAAATAATAGATGAAGTATATAATACTTGTAAAAAGATTTCAGAGGTATTGGATGGCGAAAAGCTTGATAATACGTTAAAAGGTAATTTATGGGAAACCTTATATGAAAATATTAATAATAGCATAGAAAAATAATTTTCACATTAGAAATTATGCATTTTTATTTTTTCAGAGCTAAAAATAGCTGCCTTGCTTTAACAATAAATTTTTAGAGCAAGACAGCTTGTTTATTTTTTATCTGTAATTATTTCCATGAAATTTTAAAATTAAGGATGAAAAGGCATATAATAAAACTCCTGATATATTTTTTGTGTTTATTTCATATAAGTATTTAGTAGAGGAATACTTGGAGGAAAATAATGAATATAGACAGAGAGTTATACTTTAAATATGGGGAAATCAATGAATTAAAATATCTTATGACATTAAATTGGTACACTCCTAGAAAAAAAGAATACATTGATTTGTTAAAGAATGTGTTAGAAAGGGTAGAAGAGCTTATAATGTGGGATCAGAAAAAAGATAAGGACTGCAGTAAAGAAACTTATCATTATGACAGAGAGAGCAATAAAGAGTTTACTCTACAGGAGTTAAGTTATTACGATGGAAGCGAAGGTAGACCAGCTTATGTAGCTGTAAATGGTAAGGTATATGATGTATCTTTAGAAGCAGTCTGGGGAGGTGCTAGTCATTTTGGACTTAAAGCTGGAAAGGATCTCACTAAAGAATTTGGCGATTGTCATAAGAATACAAATATATTGAATAATTTAAAAGTAGTAGGAGTAATAAAGCCATGAGTTCCAAAGAAATAAGCTGTGAAAAGATATGTGAAAGCAAAGCTTTGGAAATTTCTGAAAAGGCTGTAGATAAGGTTAAAAATGGAGAAATAAATAAAATAAATCTAATATGGCTTGAGGCCAATGGATGTTCTGGAAATATAATATCTTTATTAGATGCGTCAAATCCCCAAGTAGGGTACTTTTTAAAAGAAATGGTTAATATGACCTATGATAACAGCATAATGGCTGAAGCAGGGGAAAAAGCCTATGAAAGATTTTTAGATACTTTGAATACTGAATTTATATTAGCAGTAGAGGGTGCTGTTTCTATTAAAGATGAGGGAAAGTATAATATTATGGCTTTCTATAAAGGAAAAGATATAAGCGCTGGGGAAGCTGTAAAGCAGGCTGCTCTTAAAGCAAAATATATAGTTGCGGTAGGTACTTGTGCTTCTAATGGGGGTATAACAGGAGCATATCCTAATCCTTCCACAGGTATATCTTTGCAAAATTTTTTAGATAGACCTGTAATAAATCTGCCAGGATGCCCTTGTAATCCTCATTGGGTTATAGGAACCATAGCACATCTTATTCTCAAAGGAGTACCAGAACTGGATAGTGAAAATAGACCTAAAATTTTTTATGGAATCACTATCCATGATAGATGCCCCAGAAGAGGATATTTTGAAAAGAAAATTTTTGCTAAGGCTTTAGGAGATAAAGAATGTATGTTTAAGTTAGGATGCAGGGGACCTGTAACTAGAACTGATTGTCCAATAGTAGAATGGAATGATCATGCTTCTTGGCCTATAGGCATTAATACTCCTTGTATAGGGTGTGCTAATTCTAGATTTCCAGATAAGATGGAACCGTTTATTAAGTATTGAATTTAGGAGAAGAGATGTGAGTAATAAAATAGTTATAGATCCTTTAACTAGAGTTAGTGGATACTTAAGAATAGAGGTAGTAATTGAAAATAATAAGGTAGTAGATGCAAAGTCTGTGGGAAATATGTTTAGGGGATTTGAGACTATATTAAAAGGACGGAGCCCATTAGATGCTATATATTTTACAGAAAGAATATGTGGCATATGTTCCACAGCCCATTCTTATGTAGCTGCTTTGGCTTTAGAGAATGCTTTAGATATAAAGGTGACTAATCAAGGTAAAATGATGAGAGATTTTATTCATGGGTGCGAATTTTTGCAAAATCATATAAGACATTTTTATCTCTATGTTTTACCGGACTATATAAAAGGACCTTTATTTAACCCAGCTCATAATGCGAATATAAAAGATTATAGAATACCTTTAGCTATTGAAAAGAGAATGTCAGAGCATTATATGGGAGCTTTAAAATATAGTGCTGCAGCTCATGAAATGCTAGCAATGCTAGGGGGAAAGGCTCCTCATAATCATGGAATATATTTAGGAGGAGTTACTGAAAATATGAGTGCTGAAAAGTATACAGCTTTAAAAGAGAAGCTAACTTCTATAAAAGATTTTATAGATAATTCTATGCTAGAGGATGTTTACATTTTATCAGAATATTATAAGGATTATTTCAATAAGGGAATATCAGGGAAAAACTTTTTATCTATGGGGCTTTTTGATGACTATTTAGAAAAAGGATTATTTTATGTAAAGCCATCTGTAATGGTAAATGGTACTCTAGGACCTTTTGACCCTAAAAATATCAATGAGAGTATAGAGCTTTCTTGGTATAAAGATGAAAAGGGACAGATAGTAGAAGATAGGCAAAAAGAGGGAGCTTATTCTTTTGTAAAGGCTGTCAGGTATAACGGTGAGAGTATGGAGGTAGGACCTTTAGCCAGAATGATTCTTAGTGGAGATTACAAAGGAGGTAGTTCTGCTATGGATAGGCTCGTTAGCAGAGTACTTGAAACTAAGAAAATAGCTTCTATAATGGAAGATTTATTAGAAAGGATTAAAGAAAATTATAAGGATAATAAAAATATAATTTTTTCTACTTATAATGTGCCTGAAAGGGCTTTAGGAGTTTCTTTTAGAGACACTACTAGAGGAGCTCTTACTCACAAAAATTATATAGAAGATAAGGTTGTAAAAGATTATGATATAATAACCCCCAGTGTTTGGAATATGGGACCTGAAGTATTAGGTAAGGGTAAAGGGATTGTAGAGAAAGCCCTAATAGGAACGGTAATTGAAGACAAAGAATCTCCTATAGAAATAGGAAGAATAGTGAGAAGCTTTGATCCATGTATTTCTTGTGCTACCCATGTTTATGGAAGTCAGATTAAAGATATGGAGTACAATATAATATGATAAAGGTAATAGCTTTAGGAAATATTCTCATGGGGGATGATGGAATTGCCATTTATGTGGCAGAAAGATTAAGAGAAAAATTTAAATCAAAGTATTTAAGAATTATTACAGGAGAAACAGATATAGATTTTTCTATTGATAATATATCAAATGGAGATTTTATATTTATTTTAGATGCATCTTATATTGGGAATACTCAGGGAAATATAAATATTGTAGATATGGAGGAGCTTATTTCTAATCCATATAGAGATTTATCTCATCACAGCCTTACACTGATAGAATATATAAAGATATATGAAAAAAATATTAAAGGATATTTTATAGGAATAAATGTGCAGGATGTAGATTTTAGATTAGGGCTTAGTAAGGCAATGAATATAAGACTAGATTCCATAGTTGAAAATATAGAGCATATATTAAATTACTATATAAAGTTAAATGAAGATAATGTAGAAGCAGCCCTATTATAAGGCTGCTTCTATTTTCTAAAATTCTATACCAGATTTATAGGATGAAATAAGAGTTTCAGGAAAATCTTTCATCTGCATGTCTTTTATCACTTTGTTATAATTATATTCTATTTCTTTTATTTCTGCTTTTACAGGCATATCCTTGTATATTTCTATTAAGGCATAGGTGCAGTTTGGTCTTCCTATTTTAGGCTTTCCTACACTGCCATCATTGATTAAAATTTTGTTTCCAAATTTTTTTACAAAAGGTATATGAGTATGAGCACATACCATTATATCTCCAGAGAACTCTTTCATTATTTCTTCAGTATTATCTCCATCTTCTAATACATATTCATTTATTTTTCTAGGACTTCCGTGAACAAATTGAATAATTTTATCTTCGAATTTTAGCATAAGACTTTCTGGAAGGCTCTGCAGATAATATTTGTTAATATTTCCTAGTTCCTCTACATTCCAAGGTAGGGAAAAACTATTTATATTGGTTTCTCGTATGTAGCTGAATTTATTTTCTACTACGGAAGCATCATAGTTACCTTTTAAGCATAATATACCTCTTCTTCTTATGGCAGATATTACTTCATTAGGATGAGGTCCATAGCCTACAAGATCACCAAGGCATATTATGGTATCTACGTCTTGCTCATCTATATGTTGAAGCACTTCCCTAAGAGCATATAGGTTTCCATGAATATCACTTATTACTGCTATTTTCATATATATCACCTTTTCTTAGTAGATTTAAATAGGTTGTACAAAAACATATTATAATTATATCATTAACAAAAAACAATCTGTATAGCATGAGAAAATATTAAGTTAAATAAATATAATAAAATCCTGCTTGCAAAATAAGCAGGATTTTATTATATAAGTTAAATTTTTTCTTTAGTGTCTTCAATTTTTTCTTTATCGCCAACACCGCGGGTAGGAATGGTGGAAGCTACAAATCCTACCATTAAAGACACCAAGGCTGGAGCTGCAATGTTTACATAGGCTATATATCTGGTTTTGTATAGCACAAGAGCAGTAAGTGAAGTTATGACCACAGAACCTATGAAAATGTATATTACAAATAATGCAAAGGAATCCATTAGCTTTTCGTATATCCTGTGTCGAGTAGGGCCGCTTATTATAGACTTAAATATAAAAAATGCTAATAAAATTATGACTAAGTTTACAACAGAGGCAATTAAAAAGTTTCGCATAAATATCACCTCGAATATTTTTTTTATTTCATTTATATTATTTACCCTAATTTTATTTTTTACACAAAAAACTCTGTTATAGAAAAATAAATAGATAAAATATGTTACAGAAGGTATTTCAAATATAAAAAAAGGAGTAAATCCTATAAAGAATTTACTCTTTTAAAAACATTTCTCCTACTTTTACCACGTCGCCAGCACCTACGGTCAAAAGTAAGTCTCCATTATTTAGATGTTTATTTAAATATTCAGTGGCTTCGTCAAAGCTTTGAACATTTAAACATTTTATACCTCTTTCTCTTAACTTGTCTCCTAGCATATTGGAATTTATAATACCATTATCTTTTTCTCTAGCAGCATAAATATCTGTCAAAATTAGTTCATCCACTTCATCGAAAGCTTTGATGAATTCATCAAATAATTTTAGGGTTCTGCTGTAAGTATGAGGCTGAAATACACAGTATATTTTATTATGAGGATAATTTTTAGCAGAATTTAAAGTGGCTTTTATTTCTGTAGGATGATGGGCATAGTCATCTATAACTGTGACACCATTTTTACTCCCCTTAAATTCAAAACGTTTATGGGCTCCCTTAAATTCAGCTAAACCTTCTACTATGAATTTATGAGGTATATTGAGTATTAAAGATACAGCAATTGAGCTTAATGCATTAAGAATATTATGTTTCCCTGGCACATTTAGTTTTACATTAAATAGTTTTGTATCCTGCTCATAGACCTGAAAACTTGGACATCCTTTTTCATCATAGGTTATGTGCTTAGCGGTTAAGTCTCCTTTTTCTATTCCATAAGTGATGGTATTGCATTTAGCATTTTTTAAGACTTCTACAACTCTTTGATCTTCTCCATAGCCTACGGCATACCCATCTTCAGGTATGAGATCTACAAATTTTTCAAAGGCTTTTTGGATATGGTTAATATCCTTATAGTAATCGAGATGATCTGCATCTATATTTAATAGTATACCTATATAGGGATAAAATTTTAGGAATGACTCTTTGTATTCACAGGCTTCTGTGACAAAATATTCACTGCTGCCTATTCTAAAATTTCCATTTATTATATCAAGTTCAGCACCTACAAGTATAGTGGGGTCAAGATTTGCTTTTATGGTTATATGAGAAAGCATAGAAGTAGAGGTCGTTTTACCATGAGTACCTGTTACCGCTACATTATACTTATGACCTTTCATTATATGACCTAAAAACTCAGCTCTGTCCATAGTAGCTATATTATTTTTTTTAGCATATAAAAGTTCTGGATTATCTTGAGGTACTGCAGCAGTATATACAACTAAATCTACATCTTTTATATTTTCTTCATTATGGCCAATATATATATCTATACCAGAAGATTTTAATCTTTCAATTATATTCGAACTTTTCATATCAGAACCTGAAACTTTATATCCATTTTTTATTAAAACTGCTGCAAGACCACTCATGCTTATGCCACCTATACCTATAAAATGGACTTTTTTGTTTTTGTCTCTTATGAAGTCAAACGACAATATACTCACTCCTTTAGATAAAAATGTTCCTTCTAATAATTATATACAAGTTTCATATAAAAGAATACAATAACATAAAATTAAATTATATCTACAATATATAAATCCTTAGTTTTAGCTAAATCTATATAATTGTCGCCTATGGCAATAAGAGGTCTTGATATGTAATTAAAATTCATTTTTAGTATTTTTGCTTTTGTATTATTATTTAGCAGGGCGAATTCCCCTAAATAATAATCCATCATATGATTTATAAATGTAGCAGAGCACTTAGCATCTAACTTACCAAAAGATTGTTCTTTCATTGTTTCAAGCACGTCTAGAGGAGAACTTTTACCTTTGTAGGCTCTATTTGAAGTCATAGCATCAAATACATCGGCGATAGCTATGATTTTACCATAAATATGTATTCTTTCATCTGTTAATTTTAAAGGATAGCCAGAACCATCTATTCTCTCATGATGCATAAGTACTCCCATCTCTACTACAGGATCTATAAATGGGATAGTTTTTACTATTTCATATCCTTTTAGCGTATGAGATTTTACTATTTCAAATTCTTTGGAGGTTAGTTTACCAGCTTTATTTAATATAGATGGAGGTATTTTTGATTTACCTATATCATGTAGTATACCTGCATAGGTAAGAAGCATTACATCTCTGTCAGACATGTGTAGCCATTTACCTAACATAGCACTTAAAGCGGCTACGTTTACAGAATGTCTAAAAAGGTAAGAGTCAGGGTTTCTGCTATCTATAATATTTTTTATTATTATTCCATAATCTTTCATTTCGTCTAATATTTCTTCTGAAAGGTTTCTTATATCTTTTATATCCAGTTTTGAATTTGAATTTATTTGCTGAAATATGGTTTCAGAAGCATCTGAAAACCTAGAAAAATTACTTTCTATTTCCTTATAGTCTCTAGAATTCTTATTTTTAAGTATTTCTAAGTCATAATCTTGCAATTCAGAATACACATATATGGGGGTAGTGAAATATAAATTTTTTACTCTTTCTATATTTTTTTCTGTTAGGAGGGTATCCTTAGATAAAAGCATTATACTATTTATATATAAGTCTTCAGCCAAAACCATACCTGGCTCTAAAAGAGCTGGATTTATTTGTTTGATTTCTTTAAAATTCATGTTGCATCATCCCTTTTAATAATTTTAATATAATTTTACCATATATAGAAATAAGTATATAATAATTTTTATATTTATTATTAGGGCTATAATTGTTGATATTAATATGGATTTAGAATAAAATATGAATAATAAGATGAATTTATTGAATAAAATTCGTTATATTACAAAAAATATGTAGGTGATAGTGTGGAGAAATTTAGTAGGAATAGCAGAGTGGTAGCTATAACCAAAATTTTAAATGAAAATCCAAATAAACTTATAAGCTTAAATTTTTTTTCTGAAAGGCTGAATGCAGCTAAATCTACCTTAAGTGAAGATATAGTTATTGTTAGAGAAACTTTTGAAAAGATGCAGCTAGGGAAAGTAGAAACAGTATCTGGTGCAGCTGGAGGGATAAAATATATACCAGATATAAACACAGAAGATAAGAAAAAATTCTCTAACGAACTTTGTGAAGTGCTTAAGGATAAAAATAGGGTTGTACCTGGAAATTTTATATACATGACAGATTTAATGTATAATCCTAAAATAATAAGCAGGGCAGGTATTATATTAGCAGCTTTTTTTTCTGACTGTCCTATAGATTATGTGGTTACTGTAGAAACAAAAGGTATACCTCTTGCTTTTGAAGTTGCTAAAAATTTGGGAGTAGAGCTTGTTATAGCTAGAAGAGACAATAAGGTAACGGAAGGACCTACAGTAACTATAAATTATGTTTCGGGTTCCAGCGGAAGAATACAGAACATGTCTCTCGCTAAAAGATCTATTAAAAAAGGCAGTACATGTATTTTTATAGATGATTTTATGAAGGCAGGAGGAACAGCATTAGGCATAATAGATTTACTTAAAGAATTTGACAGCAAACTTTTAGGTATAGGGGTTTTGGTAGATAACATAAATGTAGATAAAAAACTTATTCATAAGTACTATTCTATTGTAGAGTTTTCAGGTATGGATAACAATGGTGATGCGCTGTTAGAACCTTCAAAATTATTTAAATAAGTAAATTTTCAAAAAATTTATTTATTTTTTTACATAAAAAAAGAGGAAAAAGAGAATATATAGAGAAATATATACTTTATAAAGCATCTTGGAGGTGGATTTACAATGCAAATTACAGACGTGAGAATAAGAAAGATAGCAGCCGATGGCAAGATGAAGGCAATAGTTTCAGTTACCTTCGACAACGAATTTGTAGTTCATGATATAAAGGTTATCGAAGGACAAAATGGGCTTTTTATAGCTATGCCAAGTAGAAAAACTCCAGATGGAGAGTTTAAAGACATAGCTCACCCAATAAATACAGAAACAAGAGAAAAAATTCAAAATGCAATTCTTTCTGAATATGAAAAAGTTAAAAATGAAGAAGTAGAATTAGCAGAAGATAAAGAAGAATAAAATAAAAAGGAGTTTTAAAGCTCCTTTTTATTTTTTTAATTTTCTTAAAATACATTAAAGATATTTGTATGTTGAAAATAATAGTTTTATAAAATATAATATAAAGGGCATTAAGATATATGTTATATTTCGAAGGCAAGTAGCATACACTATTTGTTTAATAATAGCCATAAAGAGGTGGTATTAATGTATAAATGTGCTATAATAATGGCGGCTGGTGAAGGCAAAAGAATGAAATCAGATACCCCAAAGGTACTACACAAAGTCTGCGGTAAGGAAATGGTGAATCATGTAATTGATACTATGAGAGCCGCAGGTTTAGATGATTTAAATGTAATTGTAGGTAGAGGCGCAGAGAAAGTAAAAGAAGAAACAAAATCACGAAACGTAAGTTATTCATTGCAATCAGAACAGCTTGGAACTGGTCATGCAGTAATGTGCGCAAAAGATTTTTTAAAAGGCAAAAAAGGTCTAGTGGCTATATTTACTGGTGATGCTCCACTTATAAAGGAAGAAACTGTAAAAAAACTTATGGATTTTCATGAGGCTAAGGGCTATGATGCTACTATTTTAACCTCTGTTATAGAGGATCCTACAGGTTATGGAAGAATTGTGAGAAAAAATGAAGAGGTAGAAAAAATAGTAGAACATAAGGATTGTAATGAATCAGAGCTGCAATTAAAAGAGATAAATGCAGGTATGTATTGTTTTGATATCGAAAGTCTTTTAGATAGTTTAGGAAAGCTTAAAAACAATAATGCTCAGGGAGAGTATTATCTTACAGATGTAATAGGCATATTAAAGGCTCAAGGTAAAAAAGTAGGAGCTTTAATAACTGAATTTGAGGAGACTATAGGGGTAAATTCTAGAAAAGAACTAGCCCAGGCAGAGCAAATATTAAAAAGAAGAATAAATGAAAAACATATGGGAAATGGTGTTACCATAATAGATCCATTCAATACATATATTGGTATAGATGTAGAGATAGGAAAAGATACCATAATATATCCAGGAAATTTTATAGAAGGAAAAACTGTTATTAAAGAAGGGTGTATTCTTTATCCTAATTCTAGAATAAAGGATAGTATCATAGAAAAATGGGTAACTATTCAAAGCTCTGTTATATTAGAGAGTCATGTGGGAGAAGAAACTACTGTAGGGCCATTTGCTTATTTAAGACCAGAAACTAAAATTGGTAAACATGCAAGAATAGGCGATTTTGTTGAAATTAAAAAGTCTACTATTGGAGATAATACAAAGGTATCTCATTTAACTTATATAGGTGATGCAGAAGTGGGCACTGGCTGTAATTTTGGCTGTGGAACCGTAGTTGTAAATTATGATGGTAAGGCAAAGTATAAGACTATAATTGGAGATAATGCTTTTATAGGATGCAACACAAATCTTGTTTCCCCTGTGGAAGTTAAAGATAATTCTTATATAGCAGCAGGATCTACTATAACTAAAGAAGTGCCAGAAGGAAGTCTTGCTATCGCTCGAGCTAGACAGATTAATATAGAAGGCTGGGTAGATAAAAAAGGTTTAAAAAAATAATATATTGAGAAGAGATGATTACTTTAAAGTTTTAAGGAGGTCTTCAAAAAATGATAACCCATGGAAAAAATATAAAAATATTTACTGGTAACTCACATCCTAAACTTGCAAAAGATATAGCAGATATTTTAGGATTACCAGTAGGTAATTCTAAAGTAGGAACTTTCAGTGATGGAGAAATATCTGTAGACATAAATGAGACTGTAAGAGGTGCAGATGTCTTTGTTATACAGTCTACTAATTCTCCAGTAAATGATAACCTAATGGAATTACTTATAATGATGGATGCGTTTAAGAGAGCTTCCGCAGGAAGAATAACTGCGGTGATACCTTACTATGGTTACGCAAGACAGGATAGAAAAGCTAAGTCAAGAGATCCTATAACAGCAAAGCTAGTAGCTGATCTTATAACTACAGCTGGAGCAGATAGAGTACTTACTATGGACTTGCATGCTTCCCAAATACAGGGATATTTCAATATTCCACTTGATCACCTAATGGGTGTACCTATACTAGCAAAGTACTATTTGGAAAAGGGCTTTAGGGAAGATGATGATGTAGTAATAGTATCTCCTGATCTAGGAAGCGTAACAAGAGCTAGAATGTTTGCAGACAGACTTCATGCTCCTATGGCTATAATAGACAAAAGAAGGCCAAAGGCTAATGTATCTGAAATAATGAATATAATTGGTGATGTTAGGGGAAAGAAAGCTATACTAGTAGATGATATGATAGATACAGCAGGTACTATAGCTAATGCAGCTAATGCTTTAAAAGATTTAGGTGCTAAGGAAGTTCATGCTTGTTGTACTCATGGAGTATTATCAGGACCAGCTTTTGAAAGAATAAATAATTCTGCTATAAAAGAGCTAGTTATGCTAAATACTATTGATTTACCAGAAAGAGATGATCTTAATAAGTTTACTTCTTTATCTGTAGCTCCTATTTTTGCAGAAGCAATAAAAAGAATATATGATGATGTACCATTAAGTAAATTATTTGAGGAATAATAGTACATAATTAAGGGTTGTTGCACAACTAACTAAAGAGAGCCAGCTGTGTAACAGCTTTTTTTCTTTCTTTAAAAAATAAAATAGGCACTTGAATAATACATATATTGAGTGGCAAGTTAATAAATAATAGTATATATAGAGATAATATATTTAAAAAAGAAAATCCGGTAGCTAAGCATTTTTATTGTTTACTGCTGGATTCCGTTTATAAATGGAAGATTATCAAACCCGCTTCATAGGATAAAAGCTTTATATAGTAAATTATTTGTAACATTTTTATATAAGAGTATTATTTGCTGTAGTATTTATGATAAATTAATATATAGAACTGCTTTCAAAAAGGAGGAAGAGATTATGGAAGGAAGTATAGGAAAAGTATTAATTGTTGACGACGATGAAAACATATGTGAAGTAATAAAAATGTATCTTCAAAGCTCAGGTTATGATACTAGAGTTTGTAATGACGGAAAAGAAGCTCAAGAGGCTTTTACAGATTATAAACCGGATTTAGTGTTATTAGATATAATGCTGCCTCATATAGATGGAATAGATGTTTTAAAGTGGATAAGGAAGGAAAATGAAACCCCTGTTATAATGTTAACTGCAAAAGGAGACACTTTTGATAAGGTTTTAGGATTAGAACTAGGAGCAGATGACTATATAGTAAAACCTTTTGAGCCTAAAGAGCTTATAGCTAGAATTAAGGCTGTTATGAGAAGATATAATGTAGATAATGGAAGTAAGGAAACGTTGAACTTCCCAGACTTATCTATAGATGTAAATTCTTATACAGTGGTGTACAAAGGTGAAGATATAAAGATGCCACCTAAAGAGTTTGAACTTTTATACTATTTAGCTAGTAATAAGAATAGAGTTTTTACAAGAGAACAATTATTATGTGAAGTTTGGGGATATGACTATCCTGGAGATTCAAGAACTGTAGATGTGCATGTAAAAAGGCTTAGAGAAAAATTACATGGAGGACCGAACTGGCAGCTAGAGACTGTTTGGGGTGTTGGTTATAAATTCGAGGTGAAGTAGATGCTAAAGAAAAGCCTTGTATCTAAAATGATAGTAACTTTTACTTCAATTATAGCTGTAATCTTTATAATTATAGCTACTATATTATCTGTATGGTTTGAAAATTATTATTTTACTCAAAGAAAAGAACAATTAGATAAGCAAGGTGAGCATATAGCCCAATCTGCCATAAGACATTTAAACGATCCAGGCAACTCATCCTTAAATAGGCTGGAAGGTGAAATGCAGTATGTAGGAGACTTTTTAAATGCGGATATGTTGCTTGCAGACAACTATGGATATGTATATGCTGTATCAGATTATAAATACAAAAACTTGATGGCTAATACTTTGGATATTAAAGAAATGGATGAGCTAAGGTTTGGAAAGTCTATTGAGAAAAAAGGTGTTTATGATAAAGTCTTTAACAATATAGGATATATATACATGAAACCTATATTTTCAGGCAACAATTTTAAAGGGGTAATAGTAATGTATACTCCTATACAACAGATAAAGGCACCTATAAAACGAGTATATTTTATAATATGGATGTGCGCTATTTTAGCAGTGATAATAACCAGTATTGTTATATACTATTTCTCACAAAAGATACTTATCAAACCTTTGGCTCAGATAAATGCTGCAGCCAGAAAAATTTCAAAGGGTGAAGTAGAAAGAAGGGTTTACATAAATTCTAATGATGAAATAGGAGAATTGGCTAAATCTTTTAACACTATGGCGGAATCCTTAGAAAAAGTAGAAAAAAATAGAAGAGAATTCATGTCTAATGTTTCTCATGAATTGAGATCACCTATAACATCTATAAAAGGGTTTATAGGCGGTATATTAGATGGAGTCATCCCAAAGGATAAAGAAAATTACTATTTGAATATTGCCTATGAAGAAATACAGAGATTAACAAGACTTGTTAATGATTTATTGGATTTGGCTGCTATGGAAGCAGGAAAGTTTTCTTTAAGAATTACAGAAGTTGATATAAATGAAATAATAAAATTGTGTGTTATAAAATTTGAAACCAAAATAAATGATAAGAAACTAAAGGTAGACGTAGTATTTCAAGAAGAACATTTGTATGTGGCAGCAGATAGAGATAGACTTATTCAGGTTATTACAAATCTTTTAGATAATGCTATAAAATATGCAAATGATGAAGGTGATATTAAGATAAATACTAAAACAAAGGGAGATAAAGTACTAGTATCTGTATATAACAGTGGCTCCAATATACCCCCAGAAGATATAAAACATATATGGGATAGATTTTATAAATCAGATAAGTCAAGAACTTCAAAGGTGAGCACTGGACTAGGATTACCTATAGTTAGGAACATATTGTCACAATTGGGAGAAGATATATGGGTGGAAAATAAGTTAAAAGATCAAGGTGTAACATTTATATTTACTCTTACTAAAGTGTAAGTATAAAAATATAATTAAAACATCATATTTTGTTCATATATATTTAAAAATAGTTATGTATAATATGTTCATGATTATAGGGGGTGCCTTATGGAAAACCAAGATAAATTCAATAGATATAGTGCATTAAAGAATAAATTAAATAGTGAAGATGCCCAGGAATATTACGGAAACTATGGAGAAATAAAATTTAGACAAAACAAAACAAAAAAGAAGTTAAAATATATATTTAAAGGGGTAACTTTGGTTCTTATTGCAGCGGTATCTGGAGCTGTTTCCGCATCTTATATAATTGAAAAGAAATATTCCCAAATGGGTTATAGGAATAATTCTGTAACCTACTCTAACAAAGATGGAGGATGTGCAAACGTAAACTCAAGTGTGCCTAAAAATGATATAAATGCGGTAGCAGAAGACTTGAGTTCAATCATAGTTGGAGTAAGCACAAAATCTGATGGGTTTTCTAGTGGAGATATAAATAAAAATGTTGGCTCAGGTATCATCTTTGATAAAAATGGATATATAGTAACTAATTGTGCATTGGTAGATGAAGCAGAAAAGATATATGTTAAGCTGTCAAGTTGCGGTTCTAAACCTATTAATGCTAAGCTGATAGGAGTAGATAAACCTTCAGATCTTGCAGTTATAAAGATAGAGGCAGAAAATCTCCCAGTAGCAAGATTTGCTGATTCTTCTACTGTAAAGGCAGGAGATGTGGCTATAGCTATAGGAAATCCACTAGGTGAAGATATTTCAGCAGCTGTAACTGTGGGAATAGTAAGTATTACCAATAGAAAGGTAGAAACTATTGATCCTAAGACATCTAAAAAAAGCACCTTTAAAATACTCAAAACTGATGCTGCTATAAATTCTTATAATACAGGTGGCGCTTTGTGTAATTCTGTTGGTGAAATAATAGGAATCAACAGTTTAAAGCTTAGTCAACAGGATACATCTACAGGAATGGGAATAGCTATTTCCATGAATGAAGCTAAAAATATTATAGACTCTATTACAAGTTATGGAAAAGTAAAAAGACCGCACTTGGGATTTGTAGGTCAGAGCATAGTTAATGATAAATATAAAGATATAGAAGGTGTATATGTAAGGGAAGTTACTCAGGGAGAGTCTTTATCCAATGCAGGAGTAAGACCTACAGATATAATAATAGAACTTGACAATAAAGTAATTAAAAAATTTTCAGATATTCAATCTGTAATGGAAGAACATAAGATTGGCGATGTAGTAAAATGTAAAATATGGCGAGAGGGTAACGTCATGCAAATGGATATAACTTTGACAGGGGAAAAATAAATTTTTATTTAAAAGTTTTATTTTAAAGAGACTTAAAAAGTCTCTTTATTATTTGTATTTTTTAATATATTATATAAAGAGGCAAATCATAATAATGGAGGAAGTTATATGTACTTAATAGTAGGACTAGGGAATCCTGGTAAGCAATATGAACATACTCGTCATAATGTGGGTTTTGATTGTATAGATTTTATTTCCAGTAGGTATAATATTCCTGTAAACAGGACAAAATTTAAAGGTATGTATGGAGAAGGTTTCGTAGAAAATGAGAAAGTTATTCTTTTAAAACCTCTTACATACATGAATTTAAGCGGTGAAAGTGTAAAAGAAATAATGGATTTTTATAAGATAAATAGTGAAAATATAATAGTTATTTATGATGATGTTAGCTTAGATGTGGGAAGAATAAGAATTAGAAATAAAGGTAGTGCAGGGGGACATAACGGGATAAAAAATATTATATATAATTTAAATACAGACGTATTTCCTAGAATTAAGGTAGGTGTTGGCCAGCCAACAGAGGAATTAGTTTCCTTTGTATTGGGAAAATTTAGTAAAGATGAAAGAGAAAATTTGAATAAGATTATACAAATTTCATCAGATGCTGTAGAAGCTATAGTTAAAGATGGGATAAATGAAGCTATGAACAGGTATAATGGGTTTATACTAGGATAAATGTTAGATTTAAGGCGGTGTATGAGAGATGAGATTTGAAGGACTTATGGCTCCTTTAAAGGACAGCAGTAAATTCAAAAGTATACTGCAGGATATGAGAGAGGACAGGTATCCCATAGGTATATATGGAATAGCTGAATCATCACGAAGTTATATAACTAATGGAATTTATGAATCTTCAGATAAACCAGTTTTTATAATAAGCCATAGTGATGTAGAAGCTAAAAACCTATATGAAGATTTATCTCTTTATGTTCCAGAAGTTTACTATTTTCCCACCAAAGAGGTGGTTTTTTATAATATAGATGCCATATCTGGAGATTTAAGATGGGAAAGGCTTAAAGTTATAAAAGAGATGATAAATAAAGGTAAAAAGATTATAGTAACATCTATAGAGGCTTTTTCACCTTATTATACTCCTATAAGCCTTTTTAAGGAGTATACCTTTACATATAAAGCAGGGGATACTTTAAATATTCAGGATTTATCACAAAAACTTATTCAATGTGGATATGAAAGAATGGAAATAGTGGAGGGAAAAGGTGAATTTTCTATAAGGGGTGGAATTATAGATATATATCCACCTACCAGCTCAATGCCCTTTAGATTAGAGCTTTTTGGTGATGAAGTAGATTCTATAAGAACTTTTAATGTAGAATCTCAAAGAAGCATAGAGAAAGTAGATAATATTGAGATATTTCCAGCTAAAGAAATAATTCTTTCTGAGGAAAATATATCAAAGGGATATAATTCTATAAGCAATGACTTACATAATTTTGAAATAAATTCAAAAAATAACAAAGAAATCATTGAAAAAATAAAAAGTATAGTTTATTATAATCTTGAAAGTCTAAAAGAAAGATGGAGTTTTGAAACCATAGAAAGTTACTTACCATATTTTTTTGAGAAAACCTCAGATTTTTTTGATTATATTGGGGATAGTATCATAATAATAGATGATAATCAAAGGTGTTTTGGCAAACTAGATAGTGTTTATCTAGAGTTTGAAGAAAGCTATAAATCCTTTTTACAAAGAGGAGATGTGCTGCCTAGACAAGGAGAACTGCTGGTTCCTAAAGATGACATAATAAATAGTTTTACAAGCAGCAGTTTAATATGCATAAATTCAATTATAAAAAATTTTAACAGTCTTCAGCCTGTATCAACTTACAATTTTTCACAGATAACCTCAAGCAACTATCATGGACAACTAGATTTATTAATAGAAGATATAAAAAATAAAAAAGAACAAGGATACAAAACAGTGATTTTATCAGGTACAAGACCTAGAGGAGAAAGGCTTGTAGACACCTTAAGGGAAAGAGAAATAGAAAGCAGCTATAAAGATATTATATCTGATATTCAATTTGGAGAGGTAGTAGTTACCTTTGGAAATCAACTAAAAGGATTTGAGTATCCTGAATTTAAAATATGTGTTATATCAGATAAAGAAGTATTTGGAGAGGCAAAGAGAAAGACTGGAAGAAAGTTTAGTAATAAAAAAGGTGTAGCAAAGATAAAAAGCTTTGCGGAATTAAAGCCTGGGGACTATGTAGTGCATGTTAACCATGGTATAGGAGTTTATAAAGGTATAAAACAATTAGAAGTTCAGGGACATAAACGAGATTATTTAGATATAAGTTATGACAAAGGAGATAAGCTTTATGTACCTGTAGAACAGCTTGATCTTGTACAGAAGTATATAGGTGGTGAAGGTAAACCTCCAAAAGTAAATAAACTTGGGGGAAGTGAATGGACAAAGGCCAAAAGTAAGGTAAAAAAGTCTATAAATGAAATTGCTGAAGATTTGGTTAAACTATATGCAGCAAGGAGCACTTTGAAAGGATATAGATTTTCCAAAGATACAGTGTGGCAAAAACAATTTGAAGAGGAATTTCCTTTTGAAGAAACACCAGATCAGATTACTTCTCTAGAAGAAATAAAAAAAGATATGGAATCAGATAAACCCATGGATAGACTGCTTTGTGGCGATGTAGGCTATGGTAAAACAGAAGTAGCTATGAGAGCTGCATTTAAAACCGTAATGGATGGTAAGCAGGTAGCTTTTTTAGTTCCAACTACTATACTTGCTGAACAACACTACAACAATATGGTAAAAAGGTTTTCAGACTTTCCTATAAAAGTAGATATGATAAGCAGATTTAGAAGTGCAGCACAGCAGAAGGCAACTTTGAAATCTGTAAAGGAAGGCAATGTAGATATATTAATAGGTACTCATAGGATTATATCTAAAGATGTACAATTTAAAGATTTAGGTTTGCTGATTATAGACGAAGAACAGCGATTTGGAGTTAGTCATAAGGAAAAAATAAAAAGTATGAAAAAAAACATAGATGTTTTAACTTTAAGTGCAACACCTATACCGAGAACTCTTCATATGTCACTGACAGGAGTAAGAGATATAAGTGTAATTGAAACTCCGCCAGAAGAAAGATATCCTGTACAAACTTATGTAGTTGAATATAATGATCAGCTCATAAGAGATGCTATAATGAGAGAAATAAATAGAAAAGGACAGGTATTTTTTGTATATAATAGGGTGGAAGATATAAAAAATATGGCAGGTTATCTTGAAAATCTTATACCAGAAGCTAAGATAGGTATAGCTCATGGACAGATGACAGAAAGAGAACTTGAAAATGTGATGATAGGATTTATGTCTGGAGAAATAGAAATTCTTCTATGTACTACTATTATAGAAACAGGTATAGATATACAAAATGTTAATACTATGATAGTTTATAATGCAGATAAAATGGGACTTTCGCAGCTTTATCAATTAAGAGGCAGAGTTGGAAGGTCAAATAGAATTGCCTATGCCTATTTTACCTATAAAAAGGATAAAATACTTACAGAAGTAGCGGAAAAAAGATTAAAAGCATTGAAAGAATTTACAGAGCTTGGATCTGGATTTAAAATAGCTATGCGAGATTTAGAGATAAGAGGAGCAGGTAATATGATGGGATCTGCTCAACATGGTCATATGGCAGCAGTAGGTTATGATCTTTACTGCAGAATGCTTGAAGATACCGTAAAGCTTATAAAAGGAGAAATTGAGAAAGAACCTATAGAAACCACTGTAGACTTAAAGGTAGATGCATATATACCTGAAAAGTATATAGAAGATGAAGTACAGAAGATTGAAGTTTATAAGAAGATTGCAGCTATCGAAAACAAAGAAGATATGATGGATATAACAGAAGAGCTTGAAGATAGATTTTCAGATATACCTCAGCCAGTATATAATCTTATGAATATTGCTTATATAAGAAGCAGGGGTAAATTACTTGAAATAGAAGAAATTAAAGAAAAGGATAATGAAGTTATATTCCAGCTTGCTGCTAAAGATAGTTTAAATGAAAAAACTATTAAAGGACTTATGGACAAATATATCAGAAAAATAGTTTTTAAGTTTGGAGATAAACCTGCATTTGCTTATAAGCTAAGTACTATAAAAAGAGAGGAGATGTTAGAGAGTTTTAAAGATTTATTAGAGTATATGATCACACTAAAATAGAAAATGTAAGTTTAATTGAAGTTTTTAATTATATTTAGTATAATTATATATACGTGTCATAAAATCGATATGTATATATGTAAATAAATAGAATAGAAAGAACGGGGGAATAAGATTGAAAAACATTAAAAAGTTAGTAAGTGTTATAATGATAAGTATTTTTACAGTATCTATGGCAGGCTGTAAAATGATAGAAAAAACACCAGAAGCTATAAAAAAGAGCCCTGTAGCTAAAATAGGTAAAGAAACTATAACCAGAGGAGAACTAGACGAAAAAATATCTCCTATAGTAGATCAGATAAAAGCTACCTATGGAGAAAATTACGAAAACAATCAGGACGCTGTAAAAGTTTTAAATGAGCAGAAAAAATTATTGCTAGATTCTTTAATTGCAGATAAAGTTTTTATATCAAAAGGTGAACAATTAAAAGTTATACCAGAAAAAAGCAAACTGGATGAAGAAATAAAAAAGAGATATGATGAAGTTAAAGCTGTATATGGTAATGATGATAAAAAGTTTGAAGAGGCCCTTAAGCAGGCTAAGTTAACAGAGGAAGTATTAAAGGGATACTTAAAAGATCAAATAGTAACTCAAAAGGTTAAGGAATACATTATTAAAGATGTAAAAGTGGATGATAAAGAGATAGAAAAATTCTATAATGATAACAAAGCTACATTATTTACTGAAAAGCCAGGAGCTAAGTTAGCTCATATTCTAGTTAAAACAAAAGAAGAAGCTGATAAGATAAAAGCTAAAATCGATAATAAAGAAGATTTCGCTAAACTAGCTAAAGAATTTGGTACTGATGGTACTAAAGAGACAGGTGGAGTTCTTGAAGAGTTTACACCTTATGACAGTCCAAATTATGATAAAGATTTTATGGAAGCTGCAAAGAAGTTAAATGAGGGAGAGGTTTCTGCTCCAGTAAAAACTAAATTTGGTTACCATATAATAAAAGCTACAAATGTAGTAAAAGAACCTAAAGTTCAAAAGCTTGAAGATGTAAAAGAAGAGATAAAAGCACAGATTACAAAAACAAAACAGGACGAGTTGATTAAGAAAACTTTAGAAGATTGGAAAAAAGAATTAAAAGTAAAGATTTATGATAAAAATATTTAATATACTATTTAGTTATTAGTATGAAGAAATACACTGGATTTCATTATCTAGTGTGTTTTTTTATATTAATAATAATTTTGGATAATCAAAATAAAAACCTACATTTGTGTATAAAATTTCATATTTGGAAAGATAATATTAATGCAACTAAAATATTAACAAATGTTATTTTAAGGAGGGAAAGCAATGAAAGCAACTGGAATCGTAAGACGTATAGATGATCTTGGAAGAGTTGTAATTCCAAAAGAAATAAGAAGAACTTTAAGAATAAGAGAAGGTGATCCTCTGGAAATATTTACTGACAGAGAAGGTGGAGTGATATTAAAGAAATATTCACCTATAGGTGAATTAAGTGACTTTTCTAAAGAGTATACAGAGGCTTTACAACAATCTATTGGGCATATAGTGCTTATATCAGATAAGGATGCTTTTATATCTATAAGTGGAGCTCCCAAAAAAGATTATTTGGAAAAGAAAATAAGCAATGAATTAGAAAAAGTAATAGATGAGAGAAAGACTGTAATGCTTGGGGAAGGCGGAGGAAAACCTATTCCTCTATACAGCGATGAAGAAGTGGCAGATAAGTATTCAGCACAGGTTATATCGCCTATAATAACAGAAGGGGATGCAATTGGAGCCGTTATAATTATATCCAAACAGTCAGGTGAAAAGTTTGGGGAGCTTCAAATAAAACTAGCTGAAACTGCATCCTCATTTTTAGGCAAACAAATGGAACAATAAGTGGCAGCAAGTCTGCCATTTGTTGTTTACCTAAACATTAGGATTATTGACATATTAAATCTATAATATTCAAATAAATAAAAAATAAGTAATAATACCCTTGGGCATTAAATAAGAATAATTAATAAAAGTAGTTATTTTTATCATATAATTCTGGGGGTATTATATTATTATGAAAAAGCAATCCTTATTAAAAGGTACAATTATATTAGGGCTATCAGGAATAATAGCCAAATTTTTAGGACTCTTTTTTAGATGGCCTTTGATAATGCTTATAGGGGATGAAGGAGTAGGATATTATCAAATGTCTTATCCATTATATATGTTTTTTATTGCCATATCTTCAGGAATTCCCGTAGCCATATCAAAAATGGTTTCAGAAAAAAATGCTTTAGGAGATAGAATAGGAGTAAGTAAGGTTCTTAAAGAATCATTAATACTTATGTCTTTTATGGGACTAGGAACTACATGTATACTCTATTTTTTTTCTAAGCAGATAATAGGTTTTTTGAAATGGGATCCTAAAGCCTATTATTCATTATTAGCCATATCTATTGCACCTATGTTTATTTCTGTGGTAAGTGTTTTTAGAGGCTTTTTTCAAGGATTACAAAATATGAGCCCTACAGCTGTATCTCAAATAGTAGAGCAGATAGGAAGAGTGATATTTGGGGTAGGATTAGCTTATATATTGCTTCCAAAAGGTATAGAATATTCAGCAGGAGGGGCTGCTTTTGGCGCAGCAGCAGGTGGAATATTAGCCTGCATATATCTTCTATTTAAGTATCAAGGTATAAAAAGGGAATTCAATTTTATAAGAGTTAAAACGGATGAAAATATATTATGGAATTTAATATATATATCTATTCCAGTGTCCTTGGGGGCTACTGCTGGAACTGTAATGGGGCTTATAGATTCTATATTAGTACCTCAACAGCTTTTAAAGGCAGGGTTTTCATATAAAGAATCCACCATACTTTATGGACAACTTACTGGCAAAGCTTCAGTGCTAGTGAATTTACCTTTGACTTTATCTATGGCCTTATGTGCTGCTATAGTGCCTATAATATCTGAAGCCTTTGTATTAAATAGAAAATTTGAAGTAATAGATAAGATAGAAATGGCTGTAAAAGTATCTATGGTTATAGCATTACCTTCCTTTGCAGGTTTATTTTTTCTTGCAGCTCCTATAATGAATGTAATATTTCCAGGACATGGTGAAGGCTTTGAAATATTAAAGTATCTATCTATATCCATACCCTTTATAGTATTATCTCAAACAAGCACTGCAGTATTACAGTCTACAGGTAGTTACATTCTTCCTGTTATAAGCCTTATTATGGGATGTATAATAAAGGTGATTTTAACTTTGTTTTTAGTGCCTATTCCTCATATAAATATTTATGGAGCAGTAATATCTACTATATTTGCCTATATATTTTCATCTATAATTAACATGAATGCTTTAAAAAGGAAATTAAATATAGATATCAGCTATTATCAAGTTCTTATTAAACCAGCTTATGCTTCCACTATTATGATAATAGCGGTAATATATATATATAAATTTCTTTACGGAAAATATAGTAGTGGAATTTCTTGCATACTATCTATATTTTCGGGTATTATTGTATATATATTTCTTATTATATTACTGGGAATTTTTAAGTACAGCTATATAAAAGATAAACTTTTAAAAAAATAAAGGAGAGACACGTATGATCAAAATTATAGGATTAGGTCCTGGGTCACCAGAAGCATTAACTTTAGGAGCTGTTGAGCTTTTAAGGAATAGTCCTAAAATCTATTTTAGAACAGAAAAACACCCCACAGTAGAGTATATAAAAAAGTTAAATATAGAATTCAATACTTATGATTATGCTTATGAGAAATATGACAGTTTTGAAGAGGTTTATAATTTTATAGCAGAAGATTTATTTCAAAAGCATAATGAATGGGGAGATATACTATATGCGGTACCAGGTCATCCTTTTGTAGCAGAAAAAACTGTAAATATACTGGTAAGGCTATGTAAAAAAAATAATGTGGATGTAGAAATTGTTCCAGCAGTAAGTTTTATTGATGCCATTATGGAGAGTTTAAGAATTGACCCTGTAGAAGGACTAAAGGTGATAGACGCTTTTGAAATAAGAGAAGAAGTATTAGATAAAAGGGTAGGCACCATAATAACTCAGGTATATGATAAGTTCATAGCTTCTGAAGTAAAGCTTATTTTATCTGAATATTATAGAGATGATACAGAAGTATATTTTATAAGAGCAGCAGGTATATCAGGTGAGGAGAAAATTAAAAAGATACCTATATATGAAATAGACAGGCAAGAAAACATAGATTATCTAACATCTTTATATATACCTAAGAATGAAGATAATAATAAGGACTTTTATGATCTTTTAAATATAATGGATAAATTAAGAAGTGAAGATGGATGTCCTTGGGACAGAGAACAAACTCATAATTCATTAAAAAAGTATCTTATTGAAGAAAGCTATGAAGTAATAGAAGCAATAGACGAAAATAATTATGATAAGATAATAGAAGAACTGGGGGATGTACTTCTTCAAGTGGTATTTCATGCAGCCATAGGAAAAGAAGAGGGATGTTTTAATATAAGTGATATAATAGAAGCTATATGCAATAAGATGATTGATAGGCATCCTCACGTTTTTGGAAATAAAAAAGTAGAAACTTCTGAAGAGGTTTTACTGAATTGGGAGGATATAAAAAAGCAAGAGAAAGGGTATGCTACTTATACAGAAGAATTAAGGCATATAGCTAAAACTCTTCCTGCTCTTATAAGGGCTTATAAGGTTCAAAGCAAAGCAGCGAAGGTGGGTTTTGATTGGGACCAGGTAGAAGATGCTATGGATAAGGTTATTGAAGAATTAAATGAAGTAAAAGATGTATATAAAGGGAAAAATAAGGCAAAAATATTAGAAGAAATGGGAGATTTAATATTTGCTTGTGTTAATGTAGGCAGATTTTTAGATGTAGACCCTGAAGAAGCATTAAATGTAACTACAGATAAGTTTATAAGAAGATTCTCTTTTATTGAAGAAGAAGCATTGAAACAAGGAATAGATATGAGTCACATGACCCTGCAAGATATGGATAATTTATGGAATAAATCAAAAATACGTGAAAAAAATTAAAATTAGCAGGAATTTTGAAATTAATGAAGAATATATAAAATCAATAAAAACCATTAGTTTTGTTAGATTACCATATTGTATTATATTTTTTGCACCAATTTAATATTAACTGTAGACTAGTATTAAGATTGGTTATATAATATGATATTGTAAAATAAATTTATTAGAAAATATAGAAATAATTATACAAAAATTAATTGTATAATTTTAATCTATACCCTAATTATAAGGAGGAAGAAAAAGTGAACAAAGCAGATTTAATATCAAGTATGGCAGAAAAGAGTAAGCTAACTAAAAAGGATGCAGAAGTAGCTTTAAAATCATTCATAGAAAGCGTACAAGAAGCTTTAGAAAAAGGAGAAAAAGTTCAGTTAGTAGGATTTGGAACTTTTGAAACTAGAGAAAGAGCTGCTAGAGAAGGAAGAAATCCAAGAACAAAAGAAGTTATACAAATACCTGCAACAAAGGTTCCAGTATTTAAAGCTGGTAAAGAATTTAAAGATAGAGTAAACAAATAAACATCTATCTATAAGCCCGGGTTATCTCGGGTTTTTTTATTAAGAAAATTTTAGAAGTTTATTTACAAATTATTGGAGGGTAATGGTTCATGAGATTAGATAAATATTTAAAAGTGTCTAGAATAATAAAAAGAAGAACTGTGGCTAAAGAAGCTTGTGAAACAGGCAGAGTATCTATTAATGGTAAAGTAGCAAAGCCAAGCACAGAAGTTAAAGAAGGAGATACTATAGAAATACAGTTTGCAAATAAGTTCCTAAAGGCTAGGATTATAGGAGTTTCTGAACATGTTAAAAAAGAAGAAGCTAAATCTATGTATGAAATTATTTTAGGGGAAGAGGATACAGAAGAGGTTGAGTAATATAAATTAAACCTTTCTCATATATTATAGAGAAATATATTTGGAGGGTTTACTTATATGGAAGTGAAAAAAGAAATAAAAATAGAAGATAAAAAGAGTAACTTAATATTAGAGAATAGAAGAAGACTTGTTTTAACAGGGGTAATAGAAATTTTTAGTTTTGATGATGAAAAGATTTCTTTAAATACCAATCAGGGATTATTAAATATAAAAGGCCAAGAACTTAAAATAAGTAAGTTAGATGTTCAAAGTGGTGAGGCAATAATAATTGGATTAGTAGATTCCTGCATATATAGTACTAATAGTAAAAAGGCAGATAATAAAGAAAGCATATTATCAAAGCTCTTTAAATAGTACAAGGTGTATAATATGATAATGACATTATTAATTCAGTTTAAAATAATACTTTTTAGCCTAATTGCAGGAATGCTTACAGGTCTTTTGTTTGATAATTATAGGATATTTAGAGGTTTTAATACTTGTAAGGTTGTATTAATAATAGAAGACCTACTTTTTTGGACGTTGTGTGCGCTTATAATTTTTGTGTTTTTACTCTATACAAATTATGCTTTTATGGGTTTTTATGTTTATTTATACATAGCCATAGGTGTATTGATATATTTGAAATTTATTAGCTATGCTTTTATTAAAATTCAATCTTCCATAGTTAAATCTATAATTAAATTTATAAGAATCCTATTTAATTTTATAACTTATCCAATTAAGATAATTTTTTATAAAGGCAAAAAATAAAATAATTTAAAAATAGCTTGAATAAAAGTGGATTTGAAATTAAAATAGACCTATAGGGCTAAATAAAATTTTTCTTGAGGGGATATGGAGAGTTATGAAAAAGAAGATTACCCTGAAAAATTTTATAATCATATTGCTGCTGATTTGCAGTGTATATACTGTAGTAAATCAGCAAATTAGAATGCAAAAAATAAAAAAACAGGTAACAAATGAACAAAATCGACTAAATACTTTAAAGAAAGAAAATCAAAAATTACAGGATGAAGTAAACTTGTCAAAAACAGATCGCTATATGGAAAAGCTTGCAAGAGAAAGATTGGGATATGTTAAGCCTAATGAGACTCCTGTAATAAATAGTGAGGCAAAATAATAATTTAAAGGTTTATTATATTTTTATATAAATTTTAATAATTTTTAAGGAGGAGTCTTTTTAATATGACCTTATTGGCAGGAAACATTTTAGAAGGCAAAGTAGTTAACATTACTAATTTTGGAGCTTTTGTAGAAGTAGAAGGCAAAACTGGTTTAGTACATATCTCAGAAGTAGCTGATACTTTTGTAAAAGATATTAGAGATCATTTGAAGGAGAATGATAAGGTAAAAGTAAAAGTAATATCTGTAGATGAAAATGGTAAAATAAGCCTATCTATAAAGCAAGCTAATATTACAAAAAAATCTTCTAGACCTATAGAAATTGATTGGGCTTCAGAAAAGAGCAAAGCTGCTTCAGGAAATTTTGAAGATATAATGGCTAAGTTTTTAAAAGACAGCGAAGAAAAGCTTCAAGATGTTAAGAAACATCAAGATTCAAAGGGCAGAGGATATAATAAAAAGAATTTTGGTTAGATATAAGTTAGTAGTCCCTATGTGTTTTATTGCATAGGGTTTTAATTTGTGCAAAGATACGAACACTTTGCAAGATAAGTTTTAGAAAATTATTTCAATAAAATTCCTTCACAAAAAAAGTTTTTAAAACTTGTTGACAATATAATAAGTATACTATATAATAATCTATGTCGCTAAGGTTTAGCGCAAATGTTGAATACTTGCTGGAGTGGCGGAACTGGCAGACGCACAGGACTTAAAATCCTGCGGTGCTTAAAACACCGTACCGGTTCGATTCCGGTCTCCAGCACCATTTTAACTATCGCGGGGTGGAGCAGTTGGTAGCTCGTCGGGCTCATAACCCGAAGGTCGCAGGTTCAAGTCCTGCCCCCGCAACCATTATTTTAAAAATTATGGCGGAATAGCTCAGCTGGCTAGAGCATTCGGTTCATACCCGAAGTGTCGTAGGTTCAAGTCCTATTTCCGCTACCATAATTTAATATGCTGGAGTGGCGGAACTGGCAGACGCACAGGACTTAAAATCCTGCGGTGCTTAAAACACCGTACCGGTTCGATTCCGGTCTCCAGCACCATTTTAACTATCGCGGGGTGGAGCAGTTGGTAGCTCGTCGGGCTCATAACCCGAAGGTCGCAGGTTCAAGTCCTGCCCCCGCAACCATTATTTTAAAAATTATGGCGGAATAGCTCAGCTGGCTAGAGCATTCGGTTCATACCCGAAGTGTCGTAGGTTCAAGTCCTATTTCCGCTACCAAGAAAAGAACTTCATTTAAATATGAAGTTCTTTATTTTTATAAAATTAATAGTATAAATAGTTATTGTAGAATTAAAGAATTTTACCCTTTAAAAGTTCATCATTTTTTAAATAGCGACAATTAATAAAAAAACAGTACAAAATGGCTTATATAAAAAATATCCACAATATATATGTTGATAAAGTTAAAGCATCAATATATATTGTGGATATTTTTATTATAAAGTGTAAAAGCATTTTTATAGTAAACCATAATATTTAATATTTAGCTTTAATTTATTAAAATAATTACTATAAATAGATAAATATCTGTCCTATAAAAATATTATATACAACTCATTAAGTGACAATTATTTCCAATAGATTTTGTTATAATTTAATTACTCAAATAACCCAAGTTATTAAAATCTATATTATAGGGGGAATATTAAATGCAGTATGGCGCAGAGTTGTTAACTTATACTAGGACAGGAGAAAATAAGGAGGAACAAAAGTTTGAATATACCATATCACCATTAAAACTTTTAATTTATTTTTTATTGGCTCTACTTGTAAGCAGAACTATCCTCATAAATGATATGGCACCTTTTGGATTAGCTTTTTTGCTTGCAGTAATAAGTCAAAAGGAAGATAAACTCAATATAACTGTAGGTTGTGGTGCTATTATAGGGTATGTATCTATTTTAAAAAAATTAGATGATATAGCCCTATACATAATATTAGTAGCTACTATAGTTTTATTTAGTTGTTTGTACAAAAATTGGAGCTATAAGAAAAAATTTCTATTTTTGATTGGGATAATGTATTTTGAAATGCTGGCATATAGATTCTTTGTTCCGCATTATAGCTTGGGCATAAATATAACTATTTCTCTTTTACAAATAGTATCAATAGTTCCAGTATATTATATTATGAGTTATGCTATTTCATGCCTAAAAGAATTGGGCAGCAAACATTTATTTACTAATGAAGAAATAATAAGTATGTCTATATTATTTTCTCTCATGATTTCCGGGACTTGGGGAATAAATTTTTATGGTGTAAGTTTAAGAAACCTACTAGCACTAATTTTTGTAATGATTATAGCTTACATAAATGGACCTTCTACGGGAGCCGCGGTAGGGGTAGCACTTGGAATAATAGTAGGGCTGACATGTAATAATATGGTGCAGTTTATAGGTGTTTATGGAATATGCGGACTTATGACCGGTATATTTAGAGAAACTGGAAAGTGGTTTAGTGGAATAGCTTTTCTTGTGTCTTTTCTACTAGTTAAAATATATCTTGGGACAAGCATTGATTTTAACTTAGTGGAAGGTATTATAGCCTCCGTAGTATTTTTCTCTATACCTGAAAAAATGTATAGCAGAATTTCTATGGAGTTAGATTGGGAGAAAAAGCAATATATTACAAATGAAAGCTACATGGAAAAGATAAAAAGCGTTTTTGTAGAAAGATTAAATAACTTTTCCGATGTATTATATTATATGTCAAAAGTATTGAATAATTTTATGGACAATGAAAATCTTCTTATGAAAGATAAAAGCAGTGTGTTAATAGAAAATTTAGCAGATAGAGTTTGTAGCAACTGTGATATGAAGTCCTTATGTTGGAAGAGAGAATTGCATAAAACATATACAGGCTTTTATGAACTTATAGAAAATTATCAGAATAATAGCAGTAACATCCCCTATGAAATAGAAAGAAAATGCGTAAAAAGAAATTCTCTTATAAAAAATACTGAAGAAATAATGAATAACTATATAATAAATGAAAAATGGAAAAAGAGATTAAGTGAGGGAAGAGAGATATTAGCTTCACAGATAAGCAATATGGCAAGTACCATAGGAGAGATTGTGGATGATTTCAACTCTGACATAACACTAAATAATGAAACGGAAAGGCATCTTAGAAGGGCTTTAGAAAAGAATGATATAAAAACCAGTGATATTTTATGTTATTATGACAATAGAGGAAGACTTAATATAAAACTTTCATTAGAATCCTGTAAAGGAAGTCAAAAATGTGTTAAAGAAATACTGCCTGTAATAAATGATTGTGTTGGAGTAGTTATGTGTATAGGAGATGAAGGATGCTCTATAGACCCTGCTACAGAACAATGCACAGTTAATTTTGAAGAAACTCCTAAATATCATGTAGCTTCCTATGTTTCAAGGAAATGTAAAGATGGCGAAACTTATAATGGAGACAGCTATAGTTTTAATAAATTAAAGGATGGAACTTATCTTACTATAATAAGCGATGGTATGGGCTCAGGACCTCAAGCGGGTGAAGAAAGTAAGGCTTCAGTAGAACTTATTGAGAAATTTACCAATGCAGGATTTGATAAGATGACAGCTATAAATACGGTAAATTCTATAATGAATTTTAAGTTTACAGAGGATGAAAAGTTTTCTACATTAGATTTAAATAGTGTAGATTTATATACAGGAGATATAACTTTTATGAAGGTGGGAGCTGTGGCTAGTTTTATAAAGAGAGGCAAAGAAATAGATATAGTAAAGTCTAAAACCCTGCCTATTGGAGTATTGGATAAGGTTGATGTGGATATAACTGAAAAAAAAGTAAAGAGCGGAGATTTAATAGTTACTGTAAGTGATGGAGTTTTAGAATGCTGCGATGGAGGTAAGATGGAGTGGTTAGCAGAATATCTTCTAGACAGCAAGTCAAATAATGCAAAGGAACTAGCAGATGAAATAATAGAAAAAGCTGTGGATTTAAATGGGAGCAAGGCTAAAGATGATATGACAGTTATAGTATCAAAAGTGTATAGCATATATTGATAAAAAATTTATAAAGTTTTAAGCGTCAAGTTTATTGAAGATATTGTAAGACAATCTATGGCATTGAGTAAAGGTATCTTGTTCTTACAAAAATCTTATGGACTTAGCGCTTTTGTTTTTATTAGAAATATCTGAAATTGGATTATATAAAATTTCTTCTACTTAGATTAAACTATGGTATAATAAAATATCATGATGATATTGGGAAGTGTTGCTTTTGGAAAAAAAAGTTTTAAATTACATAAAAGAAAACCACATGATAAATTCTGGAGATAAGATATTGGTGGCTTTATCTGGAGGACCTGATTCAGTTTGTCTCATTAATATATTAAATAATTTAAAAAAAGAACTTAATATAAGTATATATGCAGCTCATGTAAATCATTGTTTAAGGGGAAAAGATGCAGATGAAGATGAGAAATATGTACAAGAAATATGTAGAAGATTATCTATAGAGTGTTATACTAAAAAAGTGGATGTAAATTATATTGCAGAACAAAAAGGTATTTCAAGTGAAATGGCAGGCAGAGAAGTTAGATATGAATTTTTTAATGAACTTAAGATTAAACTTTCTTTAAACAAAATAGCTTTAGCTCATAATGCAAATGATCAGGCAGAAACTATTTTGATGAGAATTTTAAGAGGTACTGGCAGTGAAGGACTTATAGGAATAAAACCTGTAAGGGATAATATATATATAAGGCCTATACTTAACCTAACCAGAGAAGAAATAGAAAAGTATTGTGAAGAAAACAAATTAAATCCTAGAATTGATAAAACCAATATGGAAGCAGTATATACCAGGAATAAAATAAGATTAGAATTATTACCTTATATAAAAGATAATTTTAATAAGGATATAATTGAAACTTTAAATAGACTTTCAAAGCTGGTAGAGAAAGATAATGACTATATAGAAAAAGTGGTTTTAGAAAAATATGATGTCTATTGCAGCAGAGTATCTAAAGATGAATTTGTTATAAATAAGGAAGCTTTTAAGGAGCATGAAGCTATATTAACTAGAATTATAAGGAAAGCTTTAAATGACTTTAATGGCAGCTTGTATAATTTAGAGAAAATACATATATATGATATTATAAATCTACAAAGTCAAGGCACTGGCAAGTTATTGAATTTACCCAAAGGTGTTACTATAGAAAATCAATATGGTGATATTTATTTAAAAACTTCCAATTTTATTACAAAGGATAAAAAGTTTATTTTTCATGAATTACCTTTAAAGGCTTATGAAGAAGAGATATTATCAAAAGGAATAGAATTATATTTGCAGGAATTTAGAGCTAATTTGTATTTAAAACTCATATATGATAAGAAAAGTATGAATTTGAATTCAAAGGATTCTGTAAAATATTTTGATTATGATAAAATAAAAGATAATATTATAATAAGAAATAGAAAAGAAGGGGATAGATTTAAGCCATTAGGAATGAAGGGCAGTAAAAAAATAAAAGATATATTCATAGATTTAAAGATACCTAAGTCTAAAAGAGACCTTATACCTCTTTTATGTTTTGGCGATGATATAAGCTGGATTGTGGGATATAAAGTAAGTGATTTATTTAAGGTGGATAAAGACACCAAAAAACTATTAGAGATAAAATTTGAAAGTGAGGTTAATTTGTAATGAAAGAGGACATTAAAGAAATACTTTTTGATGAGGAGACTTTAAGAAACAAGATAAAGGAAATAGGTAAACAAATAAGTGAGGATTATGCAGGTAGGGATTTAATTCTTATAGGAGTATTAAAAGGATCTGTAATGTTTATGTCAGACCTTATGAAAGAGATAAGTATATATTGCTGCATGGATTTTATGGCAGTATCAAGTTATGGAGACTCAACACAGACCTCTGGAGTTGTAAGAATTTTAAAAGATTTAGATTATCATATAGAAGGAAAGGATATACTTATAGTGGAGGATATAATAGATTCAGGTATAACACTAAAGTATCTCATAGAATATTTAAAAGGAAGAAAACCTAACAGCGTAGAGATAGCCTGCCTATTGAATAAGCCAGATAGAAGAAAAGTAGATATAGACGTAAAATACCTAGGATTTGATGTTCCGGATGCTTTTCTTGTAGGCTATGGTTTAGATTATGCGGAAAAGTATAGGAATCTTCCTTATATTGGAGTACTAAAAGAATATGTTTATAAATAATTAATATTATAACTTATTGTAATAAAAAAAATGGTATGATAGAATTTTATAGTAACTAAAAAGAGAGGGGGGCCTAAAATGAAGAAGTTTTCAAGTGCAACGGCCTGGATTATAGTATTAATAATGGTGATTCTTGCAGCATTAGCTTGGGTTGAAACGGGCAAAAGCGGCAATACAATAGCATTTAATGAATTTCAAAAGCATTGGATAGATAAGGATGTAAAAACCATTAGGGTTAAAGAAGATAAAATGACTGTAGAAGGAACTTTAAATAATGGCACAAATTTTGTTACTATAGTTCCTTCAGAAAGACTATACCAGTTTATGAATCAATACCCTAATACTGGAGCAGTAAAGGAAATATATGAACCACCAACAAATGTACCTGCGTGGGTTCAAATAATACCTACAGTCTTACTTATAGTCATGCTATTAGCTTTTTGGTTTTTATTTATGCAGCAATCACAAGGTGGAGGCGGCAATAGAGGAGTAATGAATTTTGGAAAGAGCAGGGCTAAAATGGCTACACCAGATAAGCGGAGGATTACCTTTAAGGATGTAGCTGGTGCAGATGAAGAAAAAGAAGAATTGGCAGAGATAGTTGACTTTTTAAAGCAGCCTAAAAAGTATTTAGAGCTTGGAGCAAGAATCCCTAAAGGAGTATTACTAGTAGGACCTCCAGGAACAGGTAAGACTTTACTAGCTAAAGCTATTTCAGGAGAGGCAGGTGTACCATTTTTCAGCATATCAGGATCTGACTTTGTGGAAATGTTTGTTGGAGTTGGTGCATCTAGAGTTAGAGATTTGTTTGATCAGGCAAAGAAAAATTCTCCTTGCATAATATTTATAGATGAGATAGATGCTGTTGGAAGACAGAGAGGTGCCGGATTAGGCGGAGGTCATGACGAAAGAGAACAGACATTAAATCAGCTGCTAGTGGAAATGGATGGATTTGGAGTTAATGAGGGCATAATAATGGTAGCAGCTACCAATAGGCCAGACATACTAGACCCAGCCTTATTAAGACCTGGTAGATTCGATAGGCAGATAGTAGTAGGAACACCTGATGTAAAGGGAAGAGAAGAAATATTAAAGGTTCATGTAAAAAATAAACCTTTAAATGAAAATGTAAAATTAGATATATTAGCTAAAAGAACTCCAGGATTTACTGGAGCGGATTTGGAAAATTTAACTAATGAAGCAGCTCTTTTATCAGTAAGAAAAAACAAGAAATTTATTGGTATGGATGAAATGGAAGAAGCTATTACAAGGGTTATAGCTGGTCCTGAAAAAAAGAGTAAAGTAATAAGTGAACATGATAGAAAATTAACGGCATACCATGAGGCAGGTCATGCGGTGGTTATGAAACTTTTACCTAATTCAGATCCTGTTCATCAGATAAGTATAATTCCAAGAGGTATGGCTGGAGGCTATACTATGCATTTACCACAAGAAGATAGAGCCTATACATCAAAATCTAAACTTGAAGATGAAATGGTAGGATTATTGGGTGGAAGAGTAGCTGAAAAGCTTATTATAGGTGATATCAGCACAGGAGCAAAAAATGATATTGATAGAGCTAGCAATATAGCTAGAAAGATGGTAATGGAATATGGTATGAGTGATTCACTTGGACCAATATCTTTTGGTACAGATCATGATGAAGTATTTTTAGGAAGAGATATAGGTAGAAGCAGAAACTTTAGTGAAGAGATAGGTTCTAAAATAGATACTGAAGTTAAAAGGTTAATAGATGATGCTTATAATAAGGCTCAGCAACTATTAACAGAAAATATAAGTAAACTTCATGCTGTAGCTCAGGCTTTGTTGGAAAAAGAAAAGCTTGAAGCTGAAGAATTTGAAGAAATATTTCAAAATGCATAAACTACAATAGCCTTGCTATTGTAGCTTTTTTTTAGAGAGTTTTAGAAATAAAAGAGTTACATTTATCAGAATAGTAATTTTTGTCTAAATATTTTTTCTATTATATATTATAATAAATTCATATTAGTGATATAATGAATTTAGATATTCATTTTGAAAAAAATGTGGTTTTTTTATAGCATAAGTTATAAAAATATAAAGAGGAAGATATTTATTGAGAGGAGGTTAGTACCAGTATTTTATTATTAGCTGGTATAATAATTATGAAAAATGATATAGAAATAGCTCAAAGTGCTAAAATGCTTCCTATAGCTGAGGTAGCTGAATCTATTGGACTATCAGATGAAGACATAGAATTATATGGAAAGTATAAATGTAAAATATCTTTGGACGTATTAGAAAGATATAAAGATAAAAAAGATGGAAAACTCATACTGGTTACAGCTATAAATCCAACTCCAGCAGGAGAAGGAAAGTCTACTGTTACAGTAGGACTCGGACAGGCTTTATGTAGCCTTGGTAAAAATGCTGTTATTGCATTAAGAGAACCTTCTTTAGGACCTGTATTTGGAGTAAAAGGAGGGGCTGCAGGAGGAGGATATTCTCAAGTGGTTCCTATGGAAGATATTAATTTGCATTTTACAGGAGATATGCATGCTATAACTGCTGCAAATAATTTATTATCTGCAGCTATAGATAATCATATACATCAAGGGAATGCTTTAAACATAGATTCTAGAAGAATTATATTTAAAAGAGTAATGGATATGAATGATAGAGCACTAAGAAATATAGTAGTTGGCCTTGGAGGAAAAGCAAATGGATTTGTAAGAGAAGATGGCTTTATGATAACGGTAGCTTCAGAAATAATGGCTATATTATGCTTATCTAAAGACTTGATGGATTTAAAAGAAAGGATGGGCAATATATTAGTAGCATATAATTTAGATGGGGAGCCTGTATATTGTAAAGATTTAAAGGTAGAAGGAGCTATGGCTTTACTTATGAAGGATGCTATAAAACCTAATCTTGTACAAACCTTAGAAAACACCCCAGCTATAATTCATGGAGGACCATTTGCTAATATAGCTCATGGCTGTAATAGTTTAATGGCTACTAAAATGGCTTTAAAGCTAGGAGATTACGTAGTTACAGAGGCAGGATTTGGTGCGGATTTAGGAGCAGAAAAATTTTTTGATATTAAATGCAGGTTTGGTGAATTAGAACCAAGCTGTGCAGTTATAGTTGCTACAGTAAGAGCCTTAAAGCATCATGGCGGAGTTAAAAAAGAGGATTTAAATAAGCCTAATGTAGAAGCTGTAGCTAAAGGTATTGAAAACCTAGAAAAACAGATAGAAAATATCAGAAGCTTTGGAGTTCCTGTAGTAGTAGCTATAAATAAATTTATTACAGATTCGGAGGAAGAATTAGACTATATAGAAGATTTCTGTAATAGTCTTGGAGTAAAGGTGGCTTTAGCTGAGGTATGGGAAAAAGGGGGAGACGGAGGAAAAAACCTTGCACAAGCTGTTATGGAAACTATAGATAATCAGAATAGTGATTTTAATGTGTTATATGACAGTGCTCTTTCCATAAAAGATAAGATACTTAAGATTTCTGAGACTATATATGGCGCTAAAGGAGTATCTTATTCAGCTCAGGCTGAAAAGCAAATAAAGGAACTAGAAAAATTTGAATTAGATAAGAAACCTATATGTGTAGCTAAAACACAATATTCTTTATCCGATAATGCTCAATTGCTTGGAAGACCAAGAGATTTTACCATAAATGTAAAAGAGGTAAGAGTGTCAAATGGTGCTGGATTCATTGTAGTATTGACAGGAGATATAATGACTATGCCAGGGCTTCCTAAGGTACCGGCAGCAGAAAAAATGGATATTTTAGATAATGGAGAAATAGTGGGATTATTTTAAAAATAGTGTAATAGTGTAGCTAGTCTTTAAAGACTAGCTACACTATTTTACAATTTATGAAACTTTAAAAATAAATATACAGAAAAATGAAGTAAAACTTGCAAAGTAGGTATACATAATTTGAAAAATATGATATTATTAAATTGATTAGCCATTATTGGTTTTATAAAAATAAATATTTTAATATATAACATTTATTAAATTTATATACAATAACCACACTAATTTTTTATTAAATTTATTTTATTTAAGTAGGTATGGCTGCAAATATTTAAATTTAATTGCAATTATTTCTGTTTTAGGGAGGATTATTAATGGATAAGTTGGAAGAATTAATTCAAAAAAAACAAAAAATTCATTCAATTGAAGCCGGTGAAGAATTAACTGTTGCTCAGGACGCCAATAAGATGACTGGAAGAGAAAGAATTGAATATATTCTTGATGAAGGTTCATTTATAGAGATTGGTACTTTAGTTGACGAAGGAATGTCTAGTGTGATAACTGGATATGGAACTATTGAAGATAGGCTGGTTTATATCTGCTCTTATAACCATAATATAAATGGTGGAGCTATAGATTCAGCCTCAAGCAATAAAATAAGTAACATTATGGACATGGCTTTAAAAATGGGAGCACCTATAATACAGATTTTTGACTCTATAGGTGGAAAACTTGAAGAGGAAGGAGCTTTGTTTGGAGCTTATGGCAAACTTATAAATTACACTTCAAAATTGTCAGGAGTTGTTCCACAAATAGCCATTGTAGCAGGTTCTTGTAGTGGTATTTTAGGCATAATTGCAGCTATGAATGATTTTACAATAATCTGTGAAGATAAAGGTAATTTGTATGTAAATTCACCTAAGGCTATTATGAAAAATAAAACTAAATATGTAGATTATAATAGCTATGCAGATAGTAACCATAGCTTAAAAAATGGCAGTACTCAACTATCGGCTAAAGATGATAAAGAAGCTCTAGATTTGGCAAAGAAGCTAGTAGAGTATATACCTTCTAATAATGTAGAACTTCCAGAAAGAAGTAACATTATTTCAGAGGATGAAATAATGATTAAAAAGTTAGATGACATATCAAAGCAAGAAGTAAGGAATGTTAGAGAAATAATAGACCTTCTATCAGATAATAAATCGATGATAGAATTTCATAAGGATTTTTCTGAAAACGTAATAACAGCTCTTTCTAAAATAAATGGAATTACCGTAGGTATGGTAGCTACAGACTGTAATCTAAACAAAGGATATATAAACAAGCAATCTGCTGAAAAGATAACAAGATTTGTTAAGCTATGTGATAGTTTTAACATACCTATAATATCTTTGGTTGATACCTTAGGATTTGAAGCTGATATAGAAGAAGAAAAGGCAGGATTAGCACTTTCCATAGCTAAAATGACCTATGCTTTGAGTGAAGCTGTGGTTCCTAAAATAGCAGTTATAATTGGAAAAGCATATGGAGCTGGATTTATAACTTTAGGAAGCAGGGAAGCAGCTTTTGACTTGGTATATGCTTGGCCTAATTCTTCTATATGCATAAGTGAGCCTGAAAGCTTAATTAAGAATTTAAATAGGAATAAAATCTTAACAGCAGAAAATCCTAAGGATATGGAAACAAGATTAATAGATGAGAAGTATGATGAATATACAAGTCCTTATAACATGGCTAAAAAAGGATATGTAGATGATATAATAATACCTTCTGAAACTAAAGCCCGTATATTTATGACTATAGATATGCTTCAAAGCAAAAGAGAAATAAAATATCCTAAAAAGCATGGAAGCACTTTGATTTAAGGGGGAATTTATATGGCTCAACTTTTAGGAGAAGGACTAGAGATAACATTATTTGCAATGGCTATTGTATTTGCAGTATTAATAGTCCTAATGTTTATAATAAAAATTCAAACCTCCATATTTTCTAACTTTAATAAAGAAGATAAGAACATTGAAAAAAGCAATGAACATGAAAAGTTAGAGGTGAAGGATAGCTTATCACAATCCAGTAATTATGAAAATCTTATAAAAGATGAGGAAATAGTTGGGGCTATAATGGCAGCATTATCAGCTTATTGTGAGGAAGAAGGAACTAAATTTAGGATAAAAAATATAAAAAGAGTAAGTGAAAATGACTCAAATTGGAGAAGAGCAGGACTAAGTTCATAGAGTTATATTACTTAATTTATATAGGAATAGGAGGATAATTATGAAAAAATATTATGTAACAGTTAATGGAAATAAATACGAGGTAGAGGTGGAAGAGGTAAAAGGGGATTTTAGTCCAACGGTATCCGCAGTGGCTACATCCAGTAGTGAAATAAAAAATGAAATTCCTACAAAACCACAAGTTAAAGAAGAAGCTAAAAAGGAGGAGCCTGTACAAGAAAATCCAAAAGCACAAGTAAATGCTGAAGGAGAAAAAGTCCAGTGCCCAATGCCAGGTACTATATTAAAAGTAAATGTAAATGAAGGCAGTCAGGTTAAAAAAGGAGATGTTTTACTTATACTTGAAGCTATGAAAATGGAAAATGAAATAATGGCACCTAGAGATGGCAAAATAGTTCAAATAGCTGTTGCTAAAGGTGCTGCAGTTAATACAGGAGATTTACTTGTAGTAATACAATAACTGACGAAAGGAAGGAATTTCTATGAATTTTCTAGGATCTCTCAAAGCTCTTTGGGAGTCATCAGGTTTTTCAGCTATAACCTGGCAGCAAATATTAATGATTGGATTGTCTTGTTTCTTAATATATCTTGCAATAGTAAAAGAATTTGAACCATTACTATTATTGCCTATAGCTTTTGGAATGCTATTAACAAATTTACCTTTAGCGGGTCTTCATAAGGAACCAATATATGAATTGGTAAACGGTCATTTAATTACTAAAGAGGCCGGAGGACTATTTTATTACCTATATAAAGGAGTAGAACTGGATATATATCCACCTTTAATATTCTTAGGGGTTGGTGCTATGACGGACTTTGGACCGCTTATAGCTAATCCTTCAAGTATACTCATGGGTGCAGGAGCTCAATTTGGAGTTTTCTTTACCTTTATATGTGCTCTTTTAATGAAATTTACTCCTCAAGAAGCCGCATCTATAGGTATAATAGGTGGTGCAGATGGGCCAACTGCTATATATCTTACTACAAAATTAGCTCCAAAATTATTGGGACCTATTGCTGTAGCCGCATATTCATATATGGCTCTAGTTCCGATGATTCAGCCTCCAATAATGAAAGCTTTGACTACTGAAGATGAAAGAAAAGTAAGGATGGGTCAGCTTAGACAGGTCAAGAAGATTGAAAAGATAATATTTCCAATACTTGTAACTGTGCTAGTAACCCTTTTATTACCATCTATATCTTCTCTTATAGGTATGCTTATGCTTGGTAATTTGTTTAAAGAATCTGGAGTAGTAGACAGGCTTTCAGATACAGCTCAAAATGCTATGATAAATATAATTACTATATTTTTAGGAGTAACCGTAGGAGCCACAGCTAAAGCAGAAGTATTTCTAAAGCCTCAAACTATAATGATAGTGTTATTAGGAATGGTTGCTTTTGGTATAAGTACCGCAGCAGGAGTTTTAATAGGAAAGATAATGTATAAAGTAACAGGAGGAAAAGTAAATCCTCTTATAGGTTCCGCTGGAGTTTCTGCTGTTCCTATGGCAGCAAGAGTTTCCCAAGTGGTTGGACAACAAGAAGATCCAGGCAATTTTTTACTTATGCATGCTATGGGACCTAATGTAGCTGGAGTTATAGGCACTGCAGTAGCAGCAGGAGTGCTTTTAACATTATTCGGAGCGTGATAATAAAATCTTGACAAATAAGGATAACCTGTTAAAATTATATTGTTAATTTATAAAAAGTAAGGTTTAATTTGAAACTATGTTATGTTAAAATATTAAATTAAGTATTTTGTATTAAAGGCAGCTAAAAAGCTGCTTTTATATTATTTATAAAGGCGGTGCTTTTTATGGTATTACTTTTAGATGTTGGAAACACTAATATAGTATTAGGTCTTTATGAAGATAAGTTGGTGGCTGACTGGAGATTATCTACAGATTTTAAAAAAACTGCTGACGAATATGGTATAGAAGTTATGCAGCTTTTTTTTCACAACGATTTTAAGATTTCAGATGTAGAAGGAGTTATTATTTCCTCTGTGGTTCCTAATATCATGTATTCTCTAGAACATATGATTAGAAAATACTTTAATATTAATCCTATAATAGTAGGGCCTGGAATAAAAACTGGTATAAATATAAAATATGATAATCCTAAAGAGGTTGGAGCGGATAGAATAGTTAATGCGGTAGCAGCTAATGAGATTTATAAAAAACCTCTTATAATAATAGATTTTGGAACTGCTACTACCTTTTGTGCTGTTAAGAAGAATGGGGACTATATTGGAGGCACCATATGTCCAGGTATAAGAATTTCTTCTGATGCATTATTTGAAAGGGCAGCCAAACTACCTAGGGTGGAACTGATTAAAACTCCAAATGTTATATGCAAAAACACAGTAAACAGTATGCAGTCGGGAATAATATATGGATATGCAGGACAGGTAAAGTATATAGTTGAAAAGATGAAAGAAGAAATGATAGAAATGGGCGAGGAAGAACCTTTTGTAGTAGCTACAGGAGGTCTAGCCAAACTTATTTTTGATGAAGCAAATTGTATTGATAGAATAGACCCTTTTTTAACTTTAGAAGGATTAAAAATAATATATGACAAGAATAAGGAGTAGGAATAAGGATGAATATATCCAATATAACCTTCGAGAATAATGTGTTTTTAGCTCCTATGGCTGGAGTAACAGACTTAGATTTTAGATGTATATGCAAGGAAATGGGATGTGGTCTTGTTTATACTGAAATGGTAAGTGCTAAAGCCTTATTTTATGGAAGTGAAAATACAAAAGAACTTTTAAAGATAGACAGCAAGGAAACTCCTGTAGCAGTTCAGATATTTGGTAATGACCCTTTAATCATGGCAAAGGTGGTTGAACATTTTAATAATGATGAAAAAATATGCATAATTGATATAAATATGGGATGCCCTGCGCCTAAAATAGTAAAGAATGGTGAAGGTTCGGCTCTCATGACAGATGCAGATTTAGCTTTCAAGATAGTAAAAGAAGTTTCAAAGGCCTCTATAAAACCAGTAACAGTAAAGATAAGGAAAGGATTTAAAAGAGATGAAAATGTTGCTGTGGATTTCGCTAAAAGGATGGAAGAAGCAGGAGCAAAAGCTGTGACTATCCATGGAAGAACAAGAGAACAAATGTATGAAGGTAAAGCAGATTGGGATATAATAAGGTGTGTTAAAGAAAATCTAGTTGTACCAGTTATAGGAAATGGAGATATTTTTTCACCTGAGGATGCTGAAGCTATGATAAACATTACTCATTGCGATGCTGTAATGGTGGCTAGAGGAAGTTTAGGAAATCCGTGGATCTTTAGGCAGATAATCCAAAAGCTTAAAGGGGAGCCTATAACTTATCCTAGTGATAGAGAAAAGTTAGATTTGTGCATAAAGCATTATAAAATGGCTATGGAAAATTATAATGAAGACAAAGCGGTTAGAGAGATGAGAAAACACATTGCTTGGTATGTTAAAGGAATAAAAAATTGTACAGAAATAAAAAATAAGATTAATATGGAAAAAAGTTCTTTGGAAGTTATAAAGGTTTTAGAAGAATATAAAAGTACTTTGTAGATAGCAATTAAAGTAATAATACAGGAACAACTGAATAGATATATGGTATAAAACACTTATTTTGGGGAAATAATGAAACCTGTTATAGATATAAACATAGTAGATCACAAAAAAAATTATAACAAGTTTAATGCTTTTTCTAAAGTTACGGATAGGCTTAAAACTAAGTTTAAGGGAGAAAGTGATATAAAGGATTTAGGCATTAAAGTATACCATGTAAGGATTCCAAACAATAGAAATAGATATGCCTATATCGGTAATATACTAAAGACAAGAAAGTTAGTAAAAGAGCCTGAAGCCATATTAAGTCCTAAAGCTATAAGAATTTTTGATTATAGCTTATTTAATGATTGTCAAAAAAAACTGTTTGCTTATAGTGTGGTTAAAAGTACTCAATTAATATTAAGAAACTCTAATAGCAGTATCAAAGATAGCTGCATATTAATAGATGATGCAGCAGAGGAAATTGTATATGAGATAATAAAAGAGATTTCTAAGTACTCTAGGCATATTATATTATTATCCAAAAGGCCTAAAATTTGTTATAAGATAAGAGATTTTGTAATAGCTAACTATGGTATATCACCTGAAGTAACCTTTGATGAGGTTTATGCTATTAATGAAGCTGATTTTATAATAAGCACTAAAAGTTATAGTTATGAGCATAAAAATACTTGGTACATTGACAATCTTTACAGGCCAGAAAAAAGTTTTGATATGGCTGTAAATGATGTTCTATTTAAAGTGCCTTGGATTACACAAATTCCTAAAATGTCTCCTGAATTATTGGGAGGGATATTAGGCCAGATGAAGGAAAAAGACATAGGAAAGGTTTTAAAATATTATGGTATTTTTATAGAAGAGATACGGTTCAATGAAAGAGTTATAGAACTATAATTCATCAGTTGACAATAATTTATGCCTGATTTATAATAATTTAAATGTTTCAAAACCCGGTATTATAAATTACTTTTAGAGGAATAAATAAAAATTAAATTTGTATAAATTGTAATCAGTAAGTATTTAAAAGGGGAGAAAAAAATGAGTGAATCAAAAAAATATTTAATGACTTATGAAGGTGTAAAGAAATTAGAAGAAGAATTAGAATATTTAAAAACTGTTAAAAGAAAAGAAATAACTGAAAAGATAAAAATAGCTCTTGGATATGGGGATTTGAGTGAAAATTCAGAATATGATGAAGCAAAAAACGAACAGGCTTTTGTAGAAGGAAGAATAATGCAGCTTGAAAATATGCTTAAAAATGCAACTGTAGTAGATGAAACTGAAATATCTACAGATACAGTTTCCATAGGTTCTATAGTTAAAGTAAAAGATTATGATTTTGATGAAGAAGTTGAGTATACAATAGTAGGTTCAGCAGAAGCTGATCCCATGGAGTTTAAGATATCAAATGAGTCACCAGTGGGAAGTGCTTTAATGGGCAAAAAAATAGGTGAAATAGTGGAAGCAGTTGTACCAGACGGTGTAAGTAAGTTTGAAATATTAGGAATCAGAAGAGATTAATGGAGGTATGCAAATGGCTAATGAAGAAATGAATATTAAGGAGCTTGAGGCAAAATATAATGAACAAGAGGCTTTAAGAAGACAAAAACTAAAAGAGCTTCAAGAACAAGGCAAAGACCCTTTTGATGTGTACAAGGTAGAAAGAACTCATACTTCTTCTCAAATAAGAGAAAACTATGATCAGTTAGAAAATGAGGAAGTAAAAATAGCTGGAAGACTTATGTCAAAGAGAGTTCAAGGTAAGGCAGGTTTTGCAGATATACACGATAGAGATGGAAGAATGCAGCTTTTTGTTAAAGTAGATATATTAGGTCAAGATAGACTTAAGGAATTTAAAGCTCTTGATTTAGGAGATTGGATAAGTGTTACAGGAATCATATTTAAAACTAAAACTGGAGAGGTAACTGTTCAGGTAAGAGAATATGAACTTATATCTAAATCATTAAAACCTCTTCCAGAAAAGTGGCATGGATTAAAAGATCCAGATTTAAGATACAGACAGAGAGAAATAGATGTAATAACAAATCCTAAGGTTAAAGATACTTTTATAAAGAGATCTCAAATAATTAAAAGCATAAGAGAATTTTTAGATAGCAAGGGCTATCTTGAAGTAGAAACTCCTATACTTTCACCTATAGCAGGAGGTGCTGCAGCAAGACCCTTTGAAACTCATCATAATGCTTTAGATATAGATATGTATTTAAGGATAGCTACTGAGTTGTATTTAAAAAGGTGTATAGTGGCAGGTTTTGAAAAAGTATATGATATGGGCAAGAACTTTAGAAATGAAGGAATAGATATAAGACATAATCCTGAATTTACTATGATAGAATTATATGAAGCTTATGCAGATTATAATGATATGATGGAAATAATGGAAAATATGGTTGCTCATGCTTGTGAAAAAGTCAATGGAACTACTAAGGTAAATTATCAAGGTACAGATATTGACCTTACTCCTCCTTGGAGAAGAGCAACTATGGTAGATTTGGTTAAAGAGTATTCAGGTATAGATTTTAATGAAATAAAATCAGATGAAGAGGCTAGACAGTTAGCTAAAGATAAAAATCTAGAATTTAAAAAAGAACTTAAGGATTGTACTAAAGGGGATATATTAAATGCAATGTTTGAAGAATATGTAGAAGAGCATTTGATACAGCCAACTTTTGTATGTGATTATCCTGTTGAAATATCTCCTCTTACAAAGAAAAAGAGAGGAAATCCTGAATATACAGAAAGATTTGAAGGATTTATATTTGGAAGAGAAGTATGTAATGCATACTCAGAATTAAATGATCCTATTGTTCAAAGAGATAGGTTTAATCAACAAGCTAAGGAAAGAGAGCTTGGAGATGACGAAGCTTATGTAATAGATGAAGAGTTTATGAGTGCTTTAGAGACAGGTATGCCTCCAACAGGGGGACTTGGAATAGGTATAGATAGAATAGTTATGTTCTTAACAGACTCCTATTCTATAAGAGATGTAATACTTTTCCCAACTATGAAACCACAGTAATATAATGCTAAGATTAGGCTGGCTTTTAGTCAGTCTAATTTTAGTATAATGAGGTAGAATTTAGTTTTGCAATTGAGGGTCGTGGTTTTATAGAAAATTTTTTTTGAAAAAACTATTGCATTTTTAATGCAAGCTGATATAATAATACATGTGATGACGTTCCGCGGTAGCTCAATGGTGGAGCACTCGGCTGTTAACCGATAGGTTGGAGGTTCGAGCCCTCTCCGCGGAGCCATTTTTATTTTTGAAACCTTAAATAGCTTAAATATATATGGTAAGATATCTCTTTTGAGATATCTTATTTATTTTAACTAAAATAAAGCTTTTATGTTTTTTATTCTTGACAAAGGCTTTTATTCTGCTAAAATTATTATTATAATTAAATACTTTGCACAATGACAAAGAGGAGTAACTTTAAATCTTTATTAGAGAGATGGTGGCAGGTGAAAATCATCAAAGATTTAAGGTGAAGGGCGCTTTTGAGTGTAGTATAACTGTGAAAGCAGGGCATATGCCAAGAAGGGTGGAACCGCGGAATTTTTATTTCGTCCCTTAAGGATATGGCCTTTTTTTATTACTCAAAAATAAACATTAAGGAGGAATCGCTATGGCAGTTGAAAAGACCATGGATAAGATAGTAGCATTATGCAAGGGAAGAGGATATGTATATCCTGGATCAGAGATATATGGAGGATTGGCAAACTCATGGGATTATGGTCCCTTAGGAGTTGAGTTCAAAAATAATGTTAAAAAAGCATGGTGGAGAAAATTTGTACAGGAGAGCCCATATAATGTGGGTGTGGATTGTGCCATACTTATGAATAGTGAAGTTTGGGTTGCTTCAGGTCATGTGGGAGGTTTTTCAGATCCTCTTATGGATTGCAAAGAATGTAAAGCTAGATTTAGAGCAGACAAATTAGTAGAAGATCATATGGTACAACAAGGGGTAGAAGTAGCTTCTGCTGATGGATGGACTGGAGAAGAACTCAAAGATTACATTGAAAAAAATAATATATCATGTCCAAAATGCGGAAAGAAAAACTTTACTGAAATAAGAAAGTTTAATCTCATGTTTAAAACTTTTCAAGGTGTAACTGAAGATGCTAAATCAGAAATATATTTGAGACCTGAAACAGCTCAAGGTATTTTTGTGAATTTCAAAAATGTTCAAAGAACATCAAGAAAAAAAGTGCCTTTTGGAATAGCTCAAGTAGGTAAGTCTTTTAGAAATGAAATAACTCCTGGTAATTTTACTTTTAGAACAAGAGAATTTGAACAGATGGAACTTGAATTTTTCTGTAAACCAGGTACAGATTTAGAATGGTTTAAATATTGGAAAGACTTCTGCTTTAAATTTTTATTAGACCTAGGAATGAAAGAAGAAAATTTAAGGATAAGAGATCACAGCCAAGAAGAATTGTCTTTCTATAGTAATGCTACTTCAGATATAGAGTTTTTATTCCCATTTGGATGGGGAGAATTATGGGGAGTTGCTGATAGAACTGACTATGATTTAAAGCAACATGCGATGCATTCTGGAGAAGATATGAATTATTTAGATCCAGTAACTAATGAAAAATATACACCTTACTGTATAGAGCCATCTCTAGGAGCAGATAGAATGGCATTAGCCTTTTTATGTAATGCTTATGACGAAGAAGAGTTAGAAGGCGGAGACAAGAGAACTGTGCTTCATCTTCATCCAGCTTTGGCTCCATTTAAAGCTGCTATTTTACCACTTACAAAGAAACTTTCAGAAAAGGCTACAGAGATTTACGATAGACTAAGAAAGAACTTTAATGTAGATTACGATGAAGCAGGAAGTATAGGAAAGAGATATAGAAGACAGGATGAAATAGGAACACCATTCTGTATAACTATAGACTTCGATACTTTAGAGGATAACACAGTTACATTGAGAGACAGAGATACCATGCAGCAAGTTAGGATGTCTATAGATGAACTTGAAAATCATATTAAAGAAAAAGTTGAATTTTAAAATATAACTAGGCGAACTCTTAAATGGGTTCGCTTTCTGTTTACAGCAGATTTTAAATGGAACTGTTATGGCATAAATACATATATTATAGCAATATAAGGGGTACAATCAGGTTATTTTATAGATTATCAAAGGCTAAAATGTTATAATTTAATTATCTGTAAACATTATGTTGGAGGTTATACATTATGAAAAAAGATTTTAAGGAGTTTAAGGAGTATATAAAAGGTAAAAAAGTTGCTGTAGTGGGTATTGGTGTAAGCAATAGACCTCTTATAAATTCTCTTTTAGATTTAGGAGCAGAAGTGACTGCTTTTGATAAAAAAACTGAAGAAAAGCTTGGTGAATTAGCAGAAGATTTTAATAAACGTGGTGTGAAACTTATACTTGGTGAAGATTATCTTGATAAACTAACAGGGTTTCAAGTGGTATTTAAAACACCTTCCATGAGAATAGATAATGAAGCTTTACTAAGAGCAAAAAAGGGAGGAGCATACATTACTTCAGAGATGGAGGAATTTGTTAAATATTGTCCATGCAAAATTTATGGTGTCACAGGAAGTGATGGTAAAACTACTACTACTAGCATTATATATAATCTTTTAAAGACACAAGGATTTACCACTTGGGTTGGAGGAAATATAGGAACTCCTTTATTTTCAAAAATAGAAGAAATAAAACCTGATCATAGAGTTGTGTTAGAGTTATCAAGTTTTCAGCTTATGACTATGAAAGTATCTCCTGAAATATCTATAGTAACAAATTTAAGCCCTAACCATTTAGATATTCATAAGGATATGGAAGAGTATATAGATGCTAAAAAGAATATTTTTAAGTATCAAAATGAGGAAGGTCTATTAATATTAAACAGAGAAAATGAAATAACAAATTCTTTTGTTTCGGAAGCTAAAGGTGAAGTAAAGCTTTTTAGTAGTAAGAGAATTCTTAAGCAAGGGGCTTATTATAAAGATGGGTTTCTATATGTAAATGATAAGAAAATCTGTCACAAGGATGATATGGTTATTAAAGGTATGCATAATGTAGAAAATTATTTAGCTGCATTTATGGCTACAGCAGAAGAAGTTTCTGAAGACAATATGAGAAAAGTATTTTCATCCTTTAAGGGGGTAGAGCATAGAAACCAGTTTATAAGGGAGTTTCAAGGAGTTAAATATTATAATGATTCCATAGGTTCAAGTCCTACAAGAACCTTAGCTACCATTTCAGTTTTTGAAAAGCCTATAATATTGATTGCTGGAGGATATGATAAAAACATACCTTTTGAACCTTTGGCGGAAAAAGGCTATGATAAAATAAAAGCTCTAATACTTTTAGGAGTTACCAAAGATAAAATAAGGGGAGTTTTTGAAAAAGTTATTAATGAGAAAGAACTTAATATTCCTATATACATTGTAAATTCTCTAGAGGAAGCAGTAAATAAAGGAAGAGAAATTTCAAGCCAAGGGGACTCAATAGTTCTATCACCTGCTTGTGCTAGTTTCGATATGTTTCCTAATTTTGAAGTAAGAGGAAATAAGTTTAAAGAAATAGTAGAAAATTTAAAATAATAAAACAGCGGCATATTATTGCCGCTGTTTTATTATTTTTTTATCTTTATAAGGATTTTATTATCTGTTTTCTTTTTATAGTAGATAGAATCTCCTTGAATTGAATAATCACCTACTATGTCATCACATAACTTTGTTCTTGATGTGCCATCTTTTTTGACTTTATAAAGATTGCTTATATCCGATTTATTTATATAATAAATCCATTCATTTGAAATAATTATGTTCTCTACCTTGTCATCTAGTATTTTCACCTTGTCAGTACCATTTGGAGCAATTCTATATAATTTATCGTTATCAGACTTATTAGTAAAGTAAATACCATCTGCTGATAAAGCCATAGAATAAATTGATTCATCAGTAATTTTAACTTTGCTGCTGCCGTCTGATTTTATAGCATAAAGTCTCCAATTATCGGTGGAATTTTGGTAAAAAATCCAATCACCAGCATAGATAAAATCTCCAACATCATCACTACATAATCTCAATTTATCTTTACCATCTTCTGAAATCCTATAAATTTTGTTATCTGATTTGTTAATATAGAAGATATATTTTCCTGCTGGAGTTAGCTTGCAGGAAGGATCTTCATTTATTTTTACTTTTAAAGAGCCATCAGGTTTAGCTTTATATATTTTGCTATTATCAGACTCGTTAATATAATATAGATAATCAGAATAAAGTGCTATAGCCTGTGCTGAATCATCTATTAATGTATCAGATTTAGTTATATCTATAATGTTTTGTTTTAGGTTTTCAGCTTTTAGTACATTTATTTTATTACTATTTGTCCAATTACAAAATATAGGCTGTCCATTGTTTTCTAATATAAATGAAGCGGTTATTGATATATCTCCTGTGGAGGGGACTGGATTCTTAACATCGATATTGATAGTACTATTGCTGTTGTTATCATAAGATGATACATTTTTAGTTTCTGTTTTTTGTTCTGATGTGCTGCTTTTAGTGTCTACTTTGCTGCTATTAGATGAGCATCCTAGAAAAGAAAAAGGTACTAAGAATATTAAAAAACATGATAAAACTATTTTAAAATTATTTTTATGTTCCACATTTAGACCTCCAATTTAATAAAATATTTATTTATAATTAATTTTAACTAAAACTTGCAATTTTGTACAGCATTTTAAGACTTATTAAGATATACTTCTCCAAGTGTATCATCTTAAGCTTTTATTAGAATAAGTAAGCAAGAAAAAGCATTAAATACATATATTAATTAAATAAATAGTATCTGTCTTCAAGATCGTTAATTTAGATGATATTATAGTTAAGCAATGAGCGTTAGCTCGTTGGCATTTGCAAAAAGTCTTAAGCATTTATGATTTCTGTTAAGAATTAAAAAATAAATGTTGACAAGATGAAAAGCAAATGATAAACTATA